>DAOQVR010000014.1:0-124356 GCA_035341665.1 Anaerolineae bacterium | reverse complement strand
CCATCGGGTGATCCGCATCAAGTATCGCTAATAGGAGACCACGCCGGAACAAGAGATGACGCCGGAACAAGAGAGCTCGGCAACCCTGCGCTCGGCAGGACCACAGCCACGAGAGGGAGGGCACCGGGAGGGATCGCGCAGCGCGTGGACAGATCGGGCGGGTTGTGCTAGAATCTCGGACGGAGGGTGGTTGTGAGAGACCTGGGCCGGCGGCCTACAGCCCTCCAATTCTGTCCGGGAGATGGAGATGAGACAAGCCCCTTCGCCGCTGCGCATCATCGGCACCGACTATCTGGCGTCCCTCAGCGCCCTCTTTCCCCTGGTCGCCTGGGCCATGGCCCTGGGCGCCCGCTTCTTCGATCCGGGGGCGGCCGCCTTCTTCCTGCGCTTCGCGCCGGCCGTCACGGCCGCCGGTCTCGTCGTGATCGCCTGGCGGGTGTGGCTGATCCGCTCGGTCGTCGGCGGCGGCACCGAGGTTCCGGGTGCCATCACCGGCGCCGGATTCTTCCGCGGCCGCGGACGGGTGGAGTATGTCTACACATACCAGGGAAAAAAGCTCCAGGGCAGCAACGCCGTCCAGGCCAACCGCGCCAGCCGGTCCATGGTGCCCGGGCGAGATGTCACCGTGATGATCGATCCCCTCAAGCCCAAGCGCGCCTTCGTGCGCGAGCTCTACCTCTAGCCAGGCGGAGAGACCATGATCTCGTTCGGCGGCACCTACACCCGGCAGCAGTGGTCGCGCGGCATCCGCCTGGCCATGCACCCCACAGGATGGGCGCTCGTTACGCGCCTGCTGGCCTTGGCCATTGCCCTGGCCGGCTTGGCCCTGATCGTGTTCACCCTGGTGCGAGGGGAGGACCAGGTATCCAGGATCGTGCGCCTGGCAATCACGATTGCCGTGCTGGCCTACTGGGCCCTGACGCCCTACGTCCGCGCGTGGCGCGAGGCGCGCCGGCCCTGGCGCCAGCTCGGCTCCGTGCCGAGCCTGCGCGGAGTCGTGTCGGGCGAGGGGATCCTCTCGAATGCCTCGGCCGCCAGCGAGACCGAAAAGTGGGACTCGTTTCTGCGGGCCCGTGTGCGCGACGACCTGGTGGTCCTGCTGGGGTCCAACAGCATGGCGACCATCCTGCCGCGCGAGTTCTTTGCGTCGGAGGACGACTGGCAGGGGTTCCGGCTGCTGGTGGACTTCAACGTCGTGCGACCGAAATGATCTAGGACAGGCACCCGGACAATCGTCCGGACCGCCGGGAGGAGTAGGGGGGACTTGACACTTCTGCCGACGCACGCTATCATGCACGAGAGCCGACAGGAGTGACCGCGGGAATGGACTCGGACCCAGCTGCCGCCCACCAGACGCGACCGTTCTGTCCGCATGTTGGGTCGTGGGAGGACTCCACAGTCCACTATCTCCTGCCCGGCGGAGGAAATGCCTGCCATGCCGGCGAGTCGCCGTCGCGCGTGGAGAGGCATCACCAGGAGGCGTTCTGCCTGACCCCTGCCTGGGCCAGGTGCCCTCGCTACCTGGACTCCCTCTCCCCGAAGGCGGACAAGAGGGCCGGCCGCCCCGCCAGGCGGCGGGGAAGGGCGTGGCGCGCGCTCGGCGTCTCGGCCCTCGCGCTGGTTGGGCTGCTGGCGGCCCTCCTGGTGTGCTACCTGTTCGTCTGGCCCCGCGTCGGGGCGGCCGGCCGCTTCCCTCCGGGCATGGCTCTCGCCGTGGTCAGCGCAAGCCCGACCGATGCCCCGGAAGCCATCCCGCAGACCCCGGCAGCCGCGACCTACACGACGGCACCGCCAGACTTGCCCGCGGCCGAGGCGCCCACCGCCACAAAACTCCCGCCAACCCCGACTGCTACCGGCACCGGGACGCCCACGCCCTTGGCCCTGCCCACAACAACGCGGGACCGTCCAACCACGACGGCGACGCCCCTGCCGGCGTCGCCCACCTCGGCCCCGCCCTCCCCCAGCCCCACAGTGACCGCGACACCTGAGCCAACCAGGGCCAGAAGGCCGTCACCCACGCCCACCCTGCTGCCGCCGCCCAGGCTCGTGTCTCCGCTCGACGGGCAGCTCTTTGACCGCTGGGAGGTGGTGACCCTCGCCTGGCAGGCCGTGGGGACGCTGCCGTCCAATGCCTACTACGTGCCTACCGTGACCTACAAACACCACGGGGCGACCTGGACAGATGAGACGCCCTGGACAAAAGCCCTCTCCTGGACACTGAGCGAGCACGAGTACCTCCAGTTCCTCACGGATGACGGGGTCTTTACCTGGTCGGTGCAGGTGATGCGCCAGACCGGCACGGATCCAGTCACCAAGAAGCCGGTCGGCGTTCCACTGAGCCGGAGAAGCGCTACGCGGGTGGTCAAGTGGGGCGCCGCGCAGCTGCAGCCGGCCAACGCAGCGGCCCCGCCCTAGGCTGCGCTGACCTGGTCACGGACCTTTGGGGGGCGTAGCCCCCTTACCCGGCCCGGTTCGCCTCCGTCGGGGACCTCCGGCGATCGGGAAAGAGGGCTCCGAAGGGGCGCGACACCGGTCGCGGCTGGCTCAGCTCGGCGACCCGCCTGGTTCGTACGGCTGCCGGCGGGCGTGGGCGATCCGGCTGCGGGTGGCGTGGTTGGCGATGAGCATCAACAGCACCGCCAGGAAGAGCACCGCCGGCACGGTGAGGACCACGCACACCGCGATGAGCAGGACGACGACGAGGCCCAACACGATCGAAAAGCCCGGCGTCACGATCACCAACCCCAGTGCATGGCGCAGGGCGAGGAAGAGCTTTTCTTCCTTCATCTCCAGGAGCATGGGAAACCAGAAGAGCTGCGCCAGGAGCCAGTAGAGGGCAACCACGGCCCATGCCGTCACGGCAAAGACTCCCCACTGGCTTTCTATGACCACCAGGTAGAAGCGGATGTTGACCGCGATCAGGAAGAGGACGACGGCGTTGGTCAGGGCCACCACCAGGCCCTTGGCCCAGTAGCGCCGCACGCCGGCGGCAAAGGTCCCCCAACCCACGGCAACCCCGCGCGTACCCTGGTTGGCGACGAAGCAGAGCCCCGCCGAGAGCACCGGCAGCGGGAGAAGGATGAGGAGCGACAGGCCAAGCACCCAGCCCGGGCCGGCATTCCGCAGCCCAAAAAGGGGCACGGCCACAAGCAGCAGGTCCAGGGTCCACAGGACGTTGAGCGCTATCAGGAAGGCGAGCTCGTCCCAGAGGTCTCTGAAGCTGCGCCAGGTGATGGACAGGGCATCGCGCATGGCCGGTCGGGTTCCTCCTTCTGCCAGGCAGGTTGAGGCGCACTATAGCACCGGCAGGGGAGGCTGTCAAGGGGGCATGGAGCCTCACAGCGCCCACGGCGCTCAAGAGCAGCTGCACCGCGGCGACGGACCTCGGGCGGCACGACGAGCACGCCCGGCGGGCGGCAAAGGTGCTCAGAAGGGGTTTGACAAGCGCGATCGCCCATGCTATACTGCGCCGGCTTGGGGCCGAGCCGGGTCCCGGGCTTGCCGTGGGATCCTGCGTGGGGGTAAGTGCATGCGCCTGTCCAGGCTGCTCGGCCGGACCTTTCGCCAACCGCCGGCCGATGCCCACCTGATCAGCCACCAGCTCTTGGTGCGCGGCGGCTTCGTGCGTGCCCTGGAGGGAGGCTCCTTCGCCTGGCTGCCCCTCGGCCGGCGGGCGCTGCGGCAGGTGGAGTCGCTCGTGGGCCGCGAACTCGCCCCTCTGGGTGCCCAGGAGGTCGGTGCCCCCGCTGCGCTCTGTCTCGCGGATGCCGCAGTGGCGGAGGCCGTGGGCCGCGAGGTCGACTCCTACCGGCAGCTGCCGCTGCTTCTCCTCCGGATGGTCTCCCGGGTACAGCCCGAGCCGGCCGCCCGCGCCGGGCTCTTTTCCATGCCCGAGCGCAGCATGGCCGAGGTGGCAGCCCTGGGCCGTGCGCCCGAAGCAGGGTGCCGGGCCCAGGTCGAGGCAACCCTGCGGGCCGTGTTCGAGGCCTGCGACCTGTCGCCGCTTTGGGCCGAGGCCGGCCCGGGCTCGGTCGCGGCCTACTTGCCTCACCCCGCCGGCGACAGCTCCGTCGCCCGCTGCCCTTCGTGCGGACGGGCGGCAGAGCGCTCGTGGGCCGCGCCCGCATGGCTGCCGCTGCCCGGCGAGGAGGAGCTCCCTACCGAATGGGTGGCTACGCCCGGCTGCGACACGATCGCCTCTCTGGCCGCCTTCCTGGACATCCCGCCAACGCGGACGCTCAAGATGGTCTTTTGCTCGGTGCAGGGCCGGGTTGCCTGCGTCGTCATCCGCGGCGACCGGCAGGTCGACGAGGCCAAGCTGGCACGCCTGCTGGGGACGGACAAGTACTACCCCAGCCTGGAGGAGGAGCTGTCGGCCATTGGAGCAGTCGGAGGGTACGCGTCGCCGATCGGCCTGGACCCGGGGCGGGTGCGGGTGGTGGCCGACCTGTCGGTGCGCACAGGAAGGAACTATGTGAGCGGCGCCAACCGGGCCGGCTTCCACATCCGGAATGTCAACGTGCCGCGCGACTTTGCGCCCGGCGAGTGGGTGGACCTGGCCCTGGTTGAGGCGGGGGACCCCTGCCCTGGGTGCGGCACGCCCTTCGAGATCGAGCAGGGGTTCGAGCTGGGCCGGGCCTGCCCGGCGGCGCAGGCCGGGGCGGAGTACCAGGACGAGGCAGGGCAGAGCCAACCGCTGTGGATGGCCTGCGGCCGGCTCGACCTGGTGCGCCTGCTGGCTGCCGTGGTGGAGGGACACCACGACGAGTTTGGCATCCGCTGGCCGGTGCCGTGCGCGCCGTATGACATCCACCTGGTGGCCCTCGACCTGCGCGAGGAGGCGGTGGCAGCACAGGCAGAAGCGCTCTACGGCAGGCTGTCGGCCCAGGGGCTGGCCGTGCTCCTGGACGACCGGGATGCCAGCGCCGGGGTCAAGTTCAACGACGCGGACCTGATCGGGCTCCCGCTGCGCCTGACCCTGGGCAAGCGCTGGATGGCCGACGGCCAGATCGAGGCCAAGTGGCGCGCCGGCACGGAGCGCCTCAGGCTCGACGAGGCGGCGTTGGAGGCGGAGGTGGCCCGCCTGCGCCGGCCCCCGTGCCAGTAAGGAGGAACGCATGACGACTCTTCCCTTTCCCGAGCAAGTGTACGTGGTGGTGCAGCGCATCCCGGAGGGCAAGGTGGCGACCTACGGCCAGATAGCCCGCATCCTGGGGCGCCCGCGCGGCGCACGGGAGGTGGGCTGGGCGCTGCGCGACCTGCCCGACAACCGGGACGTTCCCTGGCAGCGGGTGATCAACGCCCAGGGCCGGGTCAGCTTTCCGCCCGGAAGCCAGGGCGCCACCGTGCAGCAGGCGATGCTCGAAGCGGAGGGGGTCGTGTTCCGCCCCGACGGGAGCGTCGACCTGAAGCGGTTTGGATGGGAAGGCCTGGACCTCGGGGAGCAGCACGAGCTGCGCTCAGGAGAGACGCCGGGCGAGGCGGACGGTCCGCAGCTCTCGCTGGGCATCTGAAGGGATATCGCTCGCCACAAGCAGCGCACCGGGGGCGACGCCCTCAGGGGACTTGCTGCAGGCGGCGGCAGATCAACGCAGAAACAAGGAGGCCTCCATGGCGAGTAGTGAGCAAAAGAGCTACAACCGCGTAGTCAACGCTTGGTGCTGGTACGACTGGGCCAACTCGGCCTTTGCCACCACCGTGCTGGCAGCCGTGCTGCCCGTCTATTACAGCGGGGTGGCGGGCGCCACCCTCCCCAGCGAGGCGCGGGCGACGGCCTATTGGAGCCTGGGGCTGACGATTTCCCTCCTGATCGTCGCCATCCTTTCGCCGATCCTGGGCACCGTGTCCGACGTGATGCGGGGAAAGAAGAAGTTCCTGGCTGCCTTCGCCGGCCTCGGCATCCTGGGGACCGCGCTGCTGGTGCTGGTCAGCACGGGCGACTGGCTCTTGGCCTCCATCCTCGCGATCCTGGGCCGAGTGGGATTCAACGGCTCGATCACCTTCTACGACGCGCTGCTGCCGCACGTCGCGAGGGAAGACGACCGGGACCGCGTGTCGGCGCGCGGCTATGCGTTGGGCTACCTGGGCGGCGGCATCCTGCTGGCAATCAACGTGGTGATGATCTTTACCCTGGGCAACAACTGGGGATCGCGGCTGTCGTTCCTGAGCGTGGCGATTTGGTGGGCCATCTTCTCTATCCCCCTCTTCCGGCGCGTGCCGGAGCCTCCGACGGCGACTGAAACCCTCAAACGGGGGGAGAGCGTCCTGACGGCGAGCTTCCGGCGCATCGCACAGACGCTGCGCGACATCCGGCGCTACAAGGAGCTGTTCAAGTACCTGGTCGCCTTCCTCATCTACAACGACGGCATCGGGACGATCATCGGCGTGGCGGCCATCTACGGGGCGGAGCTGGGATTTGGGTCTGTGGAGCTGATCCTGGCCCTGCTGCTCGTGCAGCTGGTGGCCGGCCCGTATGCGCTGATCTTTGGCAGCCTGCCGGTGCGGGAGGGCGAGGACCCAGCCGGGAAAACGGCCCGCCGGCGGCCGGTCTATCTGGCCTTTATCCTCTTCAGCCTGGTCGCCCTGCCGCTGGTCGGGATCGGCGGCCGCTACCTGCTGCCCGGCACCCTCTCCGGCGCCCCCCTGCCGGCCTACGAAGCCACGGCCACAGCGGTGGGCGAAGGCATCTTCGCAGCGGACGATGACGCGCTGGCGTACAGCGGCACATGGACGAGCGAGACCATTCCGGCCAAAGTGGTGAAAGAGAAAGAGGACGTCCTCTATGCCACGACGGCAGAGCCGGATGCACGGGCGGAGCTGTCCTTCAACGGCCAAAAGGTCGAGCTGCTGTACAGCACCGGGCCAGACCGGGGCATCTGGGCGGTAGAGATTGACGGCAAGCCCTTGGTCGACGACGAGACGGGCGGCCCGCTGACCATCAACGGCTACAACGAGACGGCGCGCTACGGCGTGCGCACCAAGCTCCAGGCAGATGCGCCTGGAATCCACACCCTGAGCCTGGTCAACACCGGCCGGAAAGACGCCAAGAGCCAGGGCACCGTCATGGCGCTCGCCCAGGCCAGCGTCCTGCCGCCGATCCGCAAGAGCAACCTGGGCGTGGTACTGGCGCTCGTGGTTGCCGTGGAGGCCATCGGCTTTGCGCTGGCGTGGCTGCTGGGCAGGCCGCTCTTCGGCAAGCTGGCGGCCCGGCTGGACACGCGGTCGAGCATCATCCTGTCGCTGGTCGTCTACGCCGCCATTGCGGTGTGGGGCTTTTTCCTGGACTCGGTGGTCGAGTTCTGGTTCCTGGCATGGATGGTGGCGGTTGTGCAGGGCGGCAGCCAGGCGCTGAGCCGCAGCCTCTACGCGCACCTGTCGCCGGCCGCCAAGAGCGGCGAGTTCTTTGGCCTCTTTGCCATCATGGAAAAGTTCTCGTCGCTGCTGGGGCCGCTGCTGTTTGCGGCGGCGGGGCTGATCTTTAACAGCAGCCGGCCGGCCGTGCTCAGCCTGATCGCCTTCTTCATCATCGGCATCGTGCTTCTGCTCTCCGTCGACGTGAGGGAGGGCCACCGGGTCGCGAAAGAGGAAGACGCCAAGCTGGCGCAGGGCTAACCATGTCCTGGGGCAGTGGGGACGGGTGCCCGTCCCTACTGCCTGTTCACTCCAAAGTAGCGCTGGATCACCGCATAGCCGGCCAGCAGGCCAACAACGGTGCCTACGCTGGTGAAGTAGCTCTTGCCGGTGAGAATGGCCCCTCCGAGTCCGACGATGAGGCCCACCACCAGGCTGACCCCGAGGAAGACCAGGATCGCGCGTGCCGTGTTGCCCTTGACGGCGGCGGAGGCCTTCTGCACGGACTCCGTAGACACCTCCCCGGAGGACACCGACGCGCGGAAGGCATCCACCTCGGCCTGCCATGCCGCGCGCTCCTTGTCGGTCACCCACTGGCCCGTGGTATTGACGGAGAAGACGGCGGCCACGGACGTGGCGGTCTCGTCGATGGGCGTAACCCGGACCCGTACTTTCGACTGCCACTTTCGGGGCGAGAAGGAAGTCATCGAGCCCAATGCCGAGCCGCGCTTGAACTCGAGTAGGCCGGTGGAAGCCGGGGAGTAGCCTGCCTGTTCAAAGTGGCGGCCGATGCGCTCCCTCACGGTCTGCTCGCCCTCGGGCACATCGAAATCGACTGGTAGCTCCATGATCCAACCTCCTTGCAGTTGTGGGGCCTTCCCGTATAATGGCCTATGCGCCCTTTCGGGAAGAGCAAGCCGGCTGCCTGAGGGCATCATACAACACGCCCTGTGTTCTGTCAAAGGTATATGCTTTCTCCTGTACTAGAGCACGTCCGCCATAGCTTTGCGCTGCCCCTGGGCGGCATCCACGGGGAAGCCCATTGGCACCGGGTGCACGACAACGGCCTTCGCCTGGCCGAGCGGACCGGGGCCGACACCCGCATCGTGGCGCTTTTCGCCTATCTGCACGACTCCTGCCGGCTGGAGGACGGCTGGGACCGGGATCACGGCCGGCGGGCAGCGAAGCTGGTCCGGAGCCTGAACGGCCGCCTCCTGGACCTCCCCGGAGAGGACCTGGAGTGCCTGGCTTATGCCTGCACCTACCACGCCGACGGGTTGGTAGAAGCCGGCGTAACGGTCCAGACCTGCTGGGACGCCGACCGGCTCGACCTGGGGCGCATCGGCGTCCGGCCGAACCCGGCCCGCCTCTGCACGCCGGCGGCGCGCGACCCGGAGATGATCGCGTGGGCGTGGGCTCGCAGCCGCTCAACGCCTCAAGAGCGGACTTGACGCGGCCGCGGCATGTATGGTATACTCGCAGGCGTGAGAGACGAGATGTCCATGGCCATTCGAGCTTTTGCCTTTTCGGGCGCAGTCAAGTCCTGGGGCCGGCCGCCGTACCGCGGCGAGCGGTTCTATTGCTACGCGAGGACCCCGGGGCAGCCGGCCATGGCTTGAGAGGGCACTGGCCGGCCCAGTGCAGAGTCATGACAGCCCCGGTGATCGAGACCGGGGCTGCTTTTTTGTGGGACGGAGAGGAGAGACAGATGGAAGAGAATGTGTTCGACGTCCTGTCGGAGCGCGGCTTTATCGAGCAGGTGTCTGACGCGGTCGGCCTGCGCGCTGCGCTGGAGTCGCCCGTCACCTGCTACGTCGGCTTTGACCCGAGCGGGCCGAGCTTCCACGTCGGCAGCCTGGTGCCGATCATGGCCCTGGCCCACATGCAGCGCCACGGCCACCGCATCATTGCGATCGTCGGCGGTGGTACAGGCATGGTGGGCGACCCCAGCGGCAAGACCGAGATGCGCAAGCTGCTGCCCCTGGACAAGGTCGACGCCAATGCCGAGTCGCTCAAGGCGCAGCTCGCGGGCTTGCTCGACCTGTCCGAGGGCCACGGGCTGCTGTTCAACAACGCCGACTGGCTGCGAGCGCTCAACTACGTCGGCTTCCTGCGCACGATCGGCGTGCACTTTTCGGTCAACCGCATGCTGGCGGCCGAGTCGTACCGCGTGCGCTACGACGGCGAGGGAGGTCTGAACTTTCTCGAGTTCAACTACATGCTGCTCCAGGCCTACGATTACCTGCACCTGTACCGCACCTTTGGCTGCACGCTGCAGATGGGCGGCAACGACCAATGGGGCAACATCCTGGCCGGCGCCGACCTGATCCGGCGCGAGGAGGGCGCCACCGTCTTTGCGGCTACCTTCCCGCTGATCACGGCGGCGTCGGGCGCCAAGATGGGCAAGACGGCGAAAGGTGCCGTCTGGCTCGATCCGGAGATGCTGTCGCCCTTCGAATACTACCAGTCCTGGATCAACGTGGAGGACGCCGATACCGGCCGCTTCCTGGCGCTGTTCACCTTCCTGCCGATGGACCATGTGCGGAACCTGGGCCGGCTGACAGGGTCCGACAGCCGGCTGGCCAAGGAGGTGCTGGCCTTTGAGGCGACCAAGATCCTGCATGGGGAGGTGGCGGCCGTCGAGGCCCGGGAGGCATCGCGCCGGCTCTTTGGCGGAGGCGAAGCGGGCGATGCCCTGCCCTCCACCGGGGTGGAGGCCGCAGAGCTCGCGGCCGGCATCCCGGCGCCCGATCTCTTCTTCCGGGTGGGGTTGTGCACGTCACGCGCCGACGCCCGGCGGCTGATCCAGCAGGGCGGGGCCTACGTGAACGACCTGCCGGTCGCGGGGGTGGACGAGCGGATCACGGCGGAGAGTCTCCAGGAGGGGGCGATCCTGCTGCGCGCCGGCAAGAAGCGCTACCACCGCGTCGTCGTGAGATAAGAAGAAGGGCCTGCCGGCACGTGCCGGCAGGCCCTTCGTGTCTTGCGAGGTCCTAGCCCAGGCCGGGGGTGGTGTCCCGCTTGCTCTGCCAGATCGACCAGACGATGATGGCGGCCAGGATGGCCATGGCGACGTACATGCCGGGCTTGCCCTGGTTCTCCACCATCAGCGGGGCAGCCAGCAGGCTGATCAGGTTGACGACCTTGATCATCGGGTTGAGGGCCGGGCCGGCGGTGTCCTTGAGCGGATCGCCGACGGTGTCTCCCTCGACGCCGGCCTTGTGGGCAGGCGAGCCCTTGCCGCCAAAGTGTCCGTCCTCAATGTACTTCTTGGCGTTGTCGAGCGCGCCGCCGGCGATGGCCATGAAGACGGCGAGCAGCTGGCCGGACAGGATCACGCCGGCCAGGAAGGCCCCCAGCGCCTTGACGTCAAAGACCACCCCCACCAGGAGGGGAAGCGCAACCGAGAGGGACACCAAGGGGATGAGCTCTTTCTGCGCGGCAGCGGTGGTGATGCTCACCACCTTACCATAGTCCGGGGAGACGGTGCCCTCCAGCACGCCCTTCACCTTGAACTGCTTGCGCACCTCGTTCACGACCAAGTTGGCCCCGCGGGCCACGGCGCGCAGCGAAAAGGCGGAGAAGATGAACGGGAGTGCGCCGCCCAGCAGGAAGCCGATGGTCCCCGTCAGCGTCGAGACCGGGATGCCCTGGTCAAGGAGCGCCAGGAACTTTTCGGTCCCTATGGCAACCAAGCCTCCTTGCTCCAGGGTCAGGGCGTCGGCCACGAAGGAGAAGAAGAGGGAGGTCGCGGCGACCACGGCCGAGGCGATGGCGACCTGCTTGGTGATCGCCTTGGTGGTGTTGCCCACCGCGTCCAGGTCGGCCAGGATCTTCCACGCTTTCTTGCCGACGTGGGCCATCTCCCCGATGCCGTTGGCATTGTCCGAGATCGGCCCAAAGGCATCCATCGCCACGTTGTTGCCCGTATGGGAGAGCATGCCAATGCCCACCATGGCCACGCCGTAGAGCATATAGATCAGGCCGTCGTTGCGAAAGATCAGGTAGCTGGAAGCCAGGGCGACGACGATGGCCACCAGGCTCCAGACGCTGGCCTCCATGCCCACCGCCAGGCCAGACAGGATGGTGGTGGCGGAGCCGGTCTGGGTCGATTCGGCGATTTCGCGCACCGGCTTCTTGCGGATGGAGGTGAAGAGCGAGGTCAGCGGGTTGAAGGCGACGGCCAGGCCCACGCCGATGGCGTTGAGCGTGGCCAGCTGCCACTCCTGGGCGTACAGGATGGAGAAGACAAAGGCCCAGACGATGGTGTTGATCGACGACACCTCGTAGGAGCGGAACATGGCCTCTTCGGCGTCCTTGGCCCGCAGGAACTTGATGGGGAACTTTTCCCAGATGGGGACGGTAAAGGTCCCCAGGATCGAGGAGATGACGCCAATGGCACGGACGATCAGGGGATAGACAATCCACTGGATGTGGCCGGTCATGCCGTACAGGAAGAGGCCCAGGATCAAGGTTGAGACGATGGTGACTTCGTAGCTTTCGAAGATGTCTGCGGCCATGCCGGCGCAGTCGCCGACATTGTCGCCCACGAGGTCGGCCACCACGGCCGCGTTGCGCGGGTCATCCTCCGGCAGGCCCTGCTCCACCTTGCCGACCAAGTCGGCGCCGACGTCGGCCGCCTTGGTATAGATGCCTCCACCGATCCTCATAAAGAGCGCCACCAGCGTGCCGCCAAAGCCAAAGCCCAAGAGGGCGTCGGGGGCTGCCTTGCCAAAGATCATGAAAATGATCGTGCCGCCCAGCAGGCCCAGGCCGTCGGTCAGCATGCCGGTAAAGGTGCCGGCGCGGTAGGCCACTGTAAGCGCCCCGTAATAGTCCTCTTTGGCCGCCATGGCCGAGACCCGGATGTTGCCCTCGATGGCGACGCGCATGCCGAGCTGGCCGACCAGCGTGGAGAAGGTTGCGCCGGCGATGAAGGCAAGCATCCGCCCGAAGCCGATGCCCAGGCGCGCCGACTGGACGTTGTCGTTGAACATCTGGAGCGCTTCGTGGCTTGGCTTCACAACATAGACGCTAAAGAAGAGAGCCACGGCCAAGACGACCAGGATGGGCAGAATCGTGCGCAGCTGGCGCCCGAGGTAGGCATTGGCGCCGACCTTGATGGCACTCCACACCTTTTGCATGGCAGGAGTGCCCTTGTCCCGCCGCAGTGTGTCCCGCCAGAGCCAATACGCGTAGGCCAAGCTGATGAAAGCGACGACGATGACACCCCAGAGCATACCTTGCTCAAGGCTACTGAGGTCTCCCATTGCGATGTACCCTCCTCGACGAAGATAGATTTGGCGCAAGACAGCTCCCCATTCTACTAGGGCTTTCACACCCTGTCAAATGAACGTTTTTTAATCTCTTGTTCATGTTCTATTAACCTGGCCGTGGTATCCTCCCTGAGTTTTCGATTGCTCATCGAGTTTCCCTGATGCCGAGTGCCCAAAACTGGGGTCTTCCCTTCTCCAGATTCCGTGGTATACTATGCATTAGGAACAGACACGCCGGCTCGGGGGCGGCGAGCCCTTGGTGCCGGCAACGCCGACTCTTAGGTGGCACGGGAGGAGGCCAAAGTTGGCGGAGGTAGAGTTGGAGCAAGAGGAGATCTCTGCGACTCCTGGAACCATGCAGGAAGAGCCAAGCCCGATCGACATGCTGCTGGGGCTGGGGACCAGTCAGGGGTACGTCACGTACGACGACCTTATGAAGGCGATCCCCGAGGCTGAGCTGAACATCGAGCAACTGGAGGATGCCTTGGCTGCGCTTATTGAGCGGGGTATCGAAATCAGTGATACAGAACTTGCCGAGCCGGTCATCGTAGAGGAAGAAGTAAGAAAAGAGGACGATATCGTGCAGAGCTCACCGGCGGATCTGGATCTATCGGCCATCGACGTCGACGATTCGATCAGCCTGTACTTGAAGGAAATCGGGCGGATCCCGCTGCTTACGGGCGAGCAGGAAGTGTCCCTGGCCAAGCGCATGGAGGCGGCACGCGAAGCCAAGAAGCGCCTTGCCAAAGATGGTAGGCTGTCACAGGAGGAGCGCCAGAGGCTGAGGGACATAATCCGTGACGGCAAAGCGGCCAAGGAGCACCTGATCAAGGCGAACTCGCGCCTAGTGGTGAGCGTTGCCAAGAAGTATGTGGGGCGAGGCGTGCCGTTCCTGGATCTGATCCAGGAAGGCAATATCGGCCTGATCCGGGCGGTGAAAAAGTTCGACTACCACCGGGGGTACAAGTTCTCCACCTATGCCACTTGGTGGATCCGCCAGGCTGTGACGAGGGCGATCGCGGACCAGGGCCGCACCATACGCGTGCCCGTCCACATGTACGAGCAGATCAACCGCCTGGCACGAGTCTCGCGCCAACTGGTCCAGGAGCTGGGGCGCGATCCCACCATGGAGGAGATCGCGGGCGAGCTGGGCGTGACGGCCAAGAAGGTAGAGCGCACGATCAAGGTGTCGCAGCGGCCTCTCTCGCTCGAGATGCCGGTCGGAGAAGAAGACGACAGTTTCCTGGGCGATTTCATCGAGGATAGCGAAGCGCCCTCGCCGACCGACCAGGCCTCGCAGCAGCTTCTCCGCGAGCAGATCGACTCTATCTTCTCGTCGCTCACGCCGCGCGAGGTGCGAATCCTGCAGCTACGCTTCGGCCTTGTCGACGGCTATGCCTACACTCTCGAGGAGGTCGGTAAAAAGTTCGGCGTCACGCGCGAGCGCATCCGCCAAATCGAGGCCCAGGCGCTGGGGCGGCTGCGCCACCCCAGCCGCAGCCGGAAGCTGCGCGATTTCCTGACCTAACACGCGGCTCGGTGCGGTCGGGCCGCGCACAAGGGACTGCCCCACGGGCCGGCACGACCGGACTGCCCGCAAGAGGCTGCCCTACCTCCTGAGAGCGGTTCTTGCACTGCCGCTGGCTGTTCTGTATAATGGGCGTCCAGCCTAGAATGAGGAGCCTGCATGAGCAACAAGAAACGCTTGAACTCCCGCTCTGCCTCTCGCAAAGCAAAGCCACAGCAGCCAGTAGGCGCCGGGACGCTTGTCCTCCCGATCTTGGTCGGCATCCTGGTCGTGGCGTTCATCGTCTTTGCCATCGTCATGAGCGAGCGGCAGCAGGGCACGACCACCACTGGGGCTATCCAGAACACCCTGTCGGTGCCGGTGGTTACGGCCAAGCCGAACCCAACCGTGTCCATTCCCTTCCCGGAGATTGAGCGGGTCTCGGTGAAGCAGGCAAAGGAACAGGTGGACAAGGACAAAGCAGTGCTGATCGACGTCCGGTCCCAAGCGGCGTACGACCAGTCGCATGCAGCCGGGGCGCTCTCCTTCCCCGAAGAGACGATAGCCGAGCAGTATGCACAGCTTCCGAAGGACAAGCTGCTGGTTCTCTACTGCACCTGAAGCCAGGAACAGCAGAGTGCCCGTGTGGCAGCGCAACTGATCGGCCTGGGTGTCACCAATGTCAAGGCCCTGCTGGGTGGGTATGGGGCCTGGCAGAGCAACGGAATGGCTATCGAGTCGTCTACCGCACCCTAGACGTGTAGAATGTCGCGGCTGAGATCTCGGACCGGCGCGCTCATCGCCGTACTGGCGTTGCTGGTCGGGCTTCTGGCGTTCTTCCTGGTCCGCTTCGTGGTGTCGAGCCGGCCGGCCGGCAAAGAGTTTGCCGCGGCGCGCACGATCCCCAACACCGACGTGAACCCCTACGGCGCCAACTTTTTCCTGGCGCGGGAGGTTGAGCCCTGGAAGCGAGAGCGAACGGTCGAGATGGCCCAGGCAGCCGGCATCGGCTGGGCCAAGCAAGAGTTCTCCTGGGCCGAGATCGAGCCGCTGCGCAAGGGCGACTTTGTCAACCCCGTCACAGGCGAGAGCTCCTGGACCAAGTTCGAAGACATCGTCAACCTCTATCGCAGCCACGGCATCCAGGTTATAGCCCGGCTGGACAGGGCGCCCGCCTGGGCGCGTCCTGAAGGAAGCCGGGCCGAGGCGCCGCCTTCCAACATGGAAGACTATGGCGACTTTGTCTACGCCTTCGTCGAGCATTTTTCCGGGCAGGTCCAGTACATCCAGATTTGGAACGAGCCGAATATCTACCCTGAGTGGGGCGAGCAGCCGGTAGACCCGGCGGGCTACGTCGAGATGCTTGCGGTTGCCTTCGAGCGAGCCAAGGAGGCAGATCCGGACGTCTACGTGCTGTCCGCGCCGCTGGCCGAGACGCTGGGCGAGCCTCACCCCGAACCTGGCAAGTGGCGTTCGATGTCCGATCTCGACTACCTGGAGGCGATGTACGAGGCAGGCGCCGGGCGCTACTTTGACGTCCTCTCGACGAACGCATTCGGGTTTGACCTTCCCCCGGATGGCCCACCCGACCCAGAGGTGCTGAACTTTCGGAGGGTGGAGCTTCAGCGCGCGATTATGGAGCGGCACGGGGACAGCGGCAAGGCGGTATGGCTGAACGAGTATGGATGGAATGCGGCACCCGACACCTTCACCGAAGAAGAGCTGACCTGGAAGCGGGTCAGCGAGGAGCAGCAGGCCGAGTACCTGCTGATGGGCATCGAGTACGGCCGCGCGAACTGGCCTTGGGCGGGGGTCTTTAATATCTGGTACTTCCGGCAGACCGGCCAGCAGTACAGCCCTGAAGAGCCGGCCTACTACTTCCGCATGGTCGACGTCGACTTTACCCCTCGCCGCGCCTACGACGGTGTGCGCGACGCCACACCTGGGCTGACCGTGGCGTCATCCGGCTACTTCGAGGAAACCAACCCCGCCGTCTCGATCGATGCCGGTTGGCGCAAGTTGATTGCTGCCGAGGCGAGCGGGCAGTCGATGCTGGAGAATGAGGAGCTGGGGGCGAGCGTCATTTTCACCTTTCGAGGGCACTCGGTGGGCTTGATTGCCCGGCAGGACCCGAGGGGTGGGCGGCTGCTCGTCACCCTGGACGGCCGCAACGTCGACGGGTTGGCGACGGACGACCAGGGCCGATCCTACATCGATCTACACGCAGACACCATGGCCTGGAGGGTGCACCTGCCCATCGCCGCAGGGCTCACCCCCGGCCAGCATGTGCTGCGACTGACGGTCAGCGGGACCGAGTTCTGCAACGTGGATGCCTTCGAGGTCAACGCCGGGCAGACGGCGGCCTTTCCTGTTGCCGCGGTGAGCGGGTTGGGTGCCAGCGCCTTGCTGGCAGCCGCGGCGCTCGCCTGGGACCTTCGCAGCCGGCCCCGCCGAGAGCGCTTTTTCTAGCTCTCAGCCCGGCGACCGGGCAGCGACCTACTGCCGGCAGAAGGCGAGCTCCCGGCGAAGGTGTTCGAGCACCTTCCCCTCATCCTCGGCCTCCAGCGCCTCCGGGTGCAGCTCCACCGAGACACAGCCCGAATACCCGTCCTCGCTCAGCAAACGGAGAAAACCGGCGACGGGCACCTGGCCCTGCGAAGGCAGCAGGTGCTCCCTGCCCCCGGAGAAGTTGGAGAGGTGCACGTGGATCACGCGCTCCCGCCAGCGCCGGTAGACCTCTACCACGTCCAGACCCCAGGTCGCCAGGTGGGTTGTATCCAGGGTCAGGTGAGGAAGGCTTGCCAGGGTTTCGAGGTCGTTGAGAGCATGGACGTCCAACCGGCACCCCAGGAAACGCTTGGCCGGCATGTTCTCCACGCCCACCCGGACTCCCTCTTCTGCCTCGAAGGCAGGCAAGCCCTCCAACAGGAGCCTCCGGTACTCGCCGTCGCGCATGGGGAAGGGGAGTGGCAGCAGCGGGGGGTTCCGGTGCACCCCGAAGAGCTCTACCTTGAGGGCCATGATGCGCAGCGGCAGATGGGCGACCACCAGCGGCGCGTCGACCGCGCGGGCCACGGCAGCCGAGGCGCGCAGCCGGCTGAGGGGGTCGGCGGGCCAACCGGGCACGTGGGGCACAAAGGGGTTGTGCACGGCGAGGATGGGCAGGCCGGTGTCCCGGCTCAGCCGGCGCAGGTAGGCCGGGTGGCGACCGTCCCAGCGGTGGTCCATCAGCACCTCAACGCCGTCAAATCCGGCCCGCGCGGCCAAGTCAAAGACGCGGCCGATGCCGTACGTGTAGAGCGAGCCGGTGGAGAATGCGATCGGGATGGTGGCCATGCCGCCTCTCACGCCGGGAAAAGGGCCGTCCAGAGGAGGGCATCCAACACGCCGGTGTGCAGCGCAGAGAGCGCAGCCCCTGTCACCGCGGCCCAGTAGGCGACGCGCGGCTGCCTTGGCCGGAGCCACACCAGCGCCAGAAGCAACCCCACGGCCGCCAGGCCGACCACCGCCAATACCAGCCGGATGGCGGCCCACAGGGCCGGGGCCGGCTGCTGCACCATCCGGACGGTCAGCGGCATCCAGAGCGCCGACGGGATCAGGATGGCGGCAATAAGCAGGAGGAAGAGGCCATACCCAAAGCGCCCGCCGATGCGAGCCTGGTCCGGGTCAAGCCGGAAGAGGAGAAAGTAGAGAAAGGTCAAGTACCCCAGCGCTGCCAGAAGCATGCCGGCGGTGTAGGCAGGCCGCAGCGAATCGGGCACACCCCCCCACAGAGCGTCACCCGCTGCGGGGTTCCCCGCGAGGCCCAGGGCGTAGCTGCCGAGGACGGCCATGCCGCCCAGGACATTGATCGCGAGCATCCAGCGTTTCTGTGGGTGCATGAGAGTGCCTCCTTGCCTAGACATTGAATCGGATGGAGAGGATATCGCCATCCTGGACGACATAGTCGCGGCCCTGGAGGCGAAGCGTGCCCTGCTTGCGCGCGGCGTCGAGCGACCCTGCGGCCATCAGGTCGTTGTAGGCGACCACCTCGGCGCGGATAAAGCCGCGCGCCAGATCCGAGTGGATCGCGCCGGCTGCCTCCAGCGCCGTGGCGCCCACCGGGACGGTCCAGCTCCGCACCTCGTCCTCGCCCACGGTAAAGAAGGAATGCAGCCCCAGCAGCCGGTAGCTCAGCCGGATCATGCGGTGCAGGCCCGGCTCGGTGATGCCGTACTCCACGAGAAAGAGGTTGGCGTCCTCGTCGTCGAGCTGCGCGATCTCGGCCTCCAGGCCACCGCGCAGGCAGATCGCCTCGGTGCAGCGGTGCTCGGGGAGGAGATAGGCACAGGGGTCGGTGACGCCGTCGTAGCCGACGTTCAGCAGCACCAGTACGGGCTTGCCCGTGAGGAACTGGTAGCCGCGGATGGAGGTTTTCTCCTCCGGTGTGAGGTCCAGGTCGCGCAGGGGGATTTCGGCCTCAAGTGCCTCCTTCAGGCGGCGCAGCAGGGCATCCATCACCTCGTCGGCCTCTCGCTGGGCGTAGGCTTTTTTCTTGCCCAGGCGCTCCGCCAACCGCTCCAGGCTGCGCTCGATGATCACCAGGTCGGAGAAGAGCAGCTCAAAGTCGATCGACTCCAGGTCGCGCGTCGGGTCGACACGGCCGGCGGGGTGGGGCACGTCCTCGTCCTCGAAGGCGCGCACGACGTGCAGGAAGGCATCGTTCTGAGCGACGGCGTTCAGCAGCGGGCCGCTGAGTCCACCTTCCTTGCCGAGGCCGACGCGCAGGCCGGCGATGTCGTTGTACTGAACCTGAGCGTAGCCGACCTTGCGGGGGTGGAACATGGCGACCAGCCGGTCGATGCGCGGGTCGGGCACTCGCACCATGGCGGTGTTGGTCTCGACCAGGCCGGTGGTGTAGGACGCGGTCTGGACCTGGCTGTGCGTCAGGGCGTTGAAGATGGTGGTCTTGGTGCTGTTGGGCAGACCAATAATACCGATTTGCATACTGCCTCCGTCAGACGTCAAGAAAAGCGGCCCTGCAGGGCCGCTTTGCCGGAGCGCATTGTACTACTTGGTAGGAAGAGGAGCAAGGCAGAGAGGCAAGCAGAAATCTGGGCACCGGGTGGCACACTGGCCCGGATACAGCTTCAGCCATTGCGCAGCGCTGCCTCTACTGAAATACCACCACCTCTTTCCCGTGCAGCTTTTCCAGCACCCGGTCGGCGATGAGCTGCAGGCGGGAGGTGTCCGACACGAAGTTGAGGCTATCGGTCGGCACAGTGAGCACCGGACAGAGCCGGAAGCTCTGCGACCACGTCTCGTACAGGTCGTTGAGCTGCGCCAGGTACTCGCTGGCGATCTTTTGCTCATAGTCCCGCCCGCGCTGCCGGATCCGCTCCTGGAGCACCGGAACCGACGCCTGGAGGTAGATCACCAGGTCGGGGGGCGGCAGGATGGTGATCACGGTCTGGTACAGGTCCCAGTAGCTGGCCCAGTCCCGCTCGCTCATATGGTTCTGCAGGTAGAGGTTCTTGGCAAAGATCTCGGCATCCTCGTACACCGAGCGGTCCTGGACGACGGTGCCGGGCCGGTCTATGATCTGGCGGTGGTGCCCCAACCGGCGAGAGAGGAAGTAGACCTGCGAGTGGAAGGCCCAGGTGCGCATGTCGCGGTAAAAGTCGGCCAGGTAGGGGTTGTCGTCCACTGCCTCGAAGAAGGGCTCCCAGCAGAGGTACTCGCTCAGCATGCGGGTCAGGGTGGACTTGCCCACGCCCACGTTTCCGGCGACGGCGATGAACTTTTTCATCCCTCCTCCAGTTGGCTCGGTCTGGAGACCGGCCACAGCAAGACGGGCAACCCCAAGGGTCGCCCCTACGCCTCGCGCGCCGGGCTGGGGCGGCCGGCCGCGGTAAAGGTCAGCTCGGTTCCCAGGTAGATTTTGTCGCCCCAGCCGACGCGCACCACCGCCTCGTTGTCGCGGCGCGCCATGTGGACCTCGACCACGCCTGCCCCGGCCTCGCGGGCGCGCTCCTCCATCCAGGGTGTCATCCGCTCCTGGGCACAGGCGACTGCTTCCTCCAGGAGTGTGAAATCGTGGACACCCTCGGGCAAGTGCAGGCGCAGCGCGCCTCCCGACTCGTGCAGGGTGATCAAGACCTGCGTGCGCTGGATCACGCCGCCGGCGACCGCTCCCACAGCATTGGCCACCTCAGCATGCGGTGGGATCACGAGGCGCGTATGGAGCATCTCGGCCATGCGGGGCATGTACGCTTCCACGGGGGCACCGATGGCCACCACCGGCCGGCGCAGGGTCAGGGCATAGCCCAGCTCGCTGTCGTGGCCGTCGCCCAGGGCGTTGCGCAGCAGGAGCGCAGCCGTAGGCTCCAGGCTCCAATCGGGCAGGCGCACCTGGTCGCCCAACACCTTGGTCACGAGGGCGCCGGCTGCCCGGCTCGATACTCCTTCCACCACCTCCAGGCAGAACTCGTCTGCCGCAGCCCTGCCGGCGGAACTTCCGTGTCTCTGCATCGCGAGGATCTGGGCCCCCAGCCGGGAGGCCTCCGCATCCCAGAGGGCAAGCCGCCCCAGGGCATGCAACGCATCTGTCGGCGTAAAGCCGGCGCGGATCACCAAGTGCTCGGCCGCCAACCGGTCGATGCGCCGCAGAAGGAGCGCCCCGTAGCGGGACTCGCGCACCAGCGAAGAGAGAAGTGCCGGTCCTTTGGACAAGCGCCGCAGAAGCGCCGTCTCCTCGGCGTCGAGAGGGCGACGGGGAGGCCTCCGCGCCAGGAGGAACTGGGCAGCCACGTCCTCGCGCGACGGCACCTCCGCCTGGCGCCGAAGCTCGGCCACGGCGCCCGGGTGGAGATCGGCCAACAGGCTGAGGGGCACCACACGCTGCGGTCCGATCAGAAGCTCGCGATCGGAGGTCAGTCGGACGTGGCTGTCGCCCCCCAGTCCGATGGTATGGACGTCAACCGCCTCGACCATCGTCCGCCAGCGCCCAACCTGGGCACCTTCCGGGCTCAGCCGCGGGTGGCCGTCGCGCAGCGCAGCAATGTCGGTGGTGGTGCCCCCGACGTCGACCGCCCAGAGTGCCCCATCATTCAGATCCCCGCCGGCCAGGCGGGCCAGGTGCCATGCCCCGACCGCACTAGCCGCCGGCCCAGACAGAATCGTCTCGATAGGCCGCTGCATGGCCCACTCGGCGCGCACCAGCGAACCGTCCCCCTTGACCACCATCAGCGGGGCATGAATCGCGCGCTCCGCCAGCGTGCGGCCGAGCGTCTCGACCAGCTCACGCAGCAGCGGCACCAGCCGCGCATTGAGGGCTACCGTCGTCGCGCGGCGCACCGAGTTGAGGCGGCTGGTCAGCTCGTGACCGCAGGTAACCGGCAGCCCTGTGAGCTCCAGGATCAGGTCCCGCGCCCGGCGCTCGTGGGCGGGGTTGCGCACACCAAAGTAGCCGGAGACGCCAAATGCCTCCACGCGCTCCCTGCGGGCCAGGACTGCTTGGCGCAGCGAGGCTTCGTCCAGGGGAGCCACCTCATCCCCGCGAATGTCGTGCCCGCCGCGGAGGTACACGACATCGTCAGTCGCCAGCTCCTCTTGGAAGCCATACTGGCGCACCAGCTCAGGGTCGTAGCCGATCAACACCAGGCAGATGGGGCTTCCCTGGCCTTCCACGATGGCATTCGTCGCCAGTGTCGTGGAGAGGGAGACCAAGCTCACCTGCGCCGGGTCGGGGGCGCCACAGGCACGAAAGACGCGGTCGATCACCTCGCCGATGCCCAGTGCAAGGTCACGACGCGTCGTCAGTGCCTTGGCTGAGCAGAGGACCTGTCCAGTGGAATAGTCCACGAGGGCGGCATCGGTATAGGTGCCGCCCGTGTCAATGCCCAAAGCGATACTCATAGGACCCCTTCTCTTCGGGCCGCATTGTAGCATACCTCCCGCAGCCTGTCACCCTGGCGGAGGCGGAGGGCCGGCCGAGCGAGCCGGCCCCGGTTGGCGGATCGCCGTGCGGGCGGGTATAATCTGGCCGGCAACAGAAGGATCGGGCTGGATATGGACGAGAAACCCCCAATCGAAAGCGAGAAGCCGACTGCCGGTGCGCTCACAGCACCGGCCCCGGGCCATGTGCCCTCTGCGAGATGGGCCTGGACGGGCCGGCTGGCCGGCTTGATCTCTGCCGCGGTGGCCGTGCTCCTGGCGGCGCTGCCACCCCATGCGCTCCTGGCGAAAGCGGGCAGGGTGGGGTATGCCATCTGCCACCAAATCCCGGAACGGTCGTTCTTCCTGGGCGGGCACCAGCTGCCGCTGTGTGCCCGGTGCACCGGAACCTTCCTCGGCTCGGTGGTGGGGCTTGGCGCCATTCTGCTGCTGAGGCGCGGCCGGGCAAGCCGCCTCCCACCTGCGCCTGTGCTGATCCTGCTCGTCGCCTTCAGCGGCACGTGGGCGTTCGACGGCCTGAACTCGTACCTGACCCTCTTTCCCAAGGCTCCCCACCTCTATGAGCCGCGCAACTGGCTACGCATGGCCACGGGCATGCTCAACGGCATCACCCTGATCAGCCTTGTCTACCCCGTCTATCGCCAGACGCTCTGGAGAGAGGTTGTCCCGGAGCCGGCCATCCGCACAGTGGGGGAGCTGGGAGCGATCGTCGTCGCAGGAGCGGGCATCGTCTGGGTCGTCCAGGCAGAAATCGATGCCCTCCTGTATCCGGTGGCAATCCTCTCCAGCCTGGGGGTGCTGCTGCTCCTGACCCTCCTTAACGCCATGATCGCGGCGATCGTGATGCGGAGGGAAGGGGTTGCCCAGTCGTGGCGAGAGGCCCTCGTGCCCCTCAGCGCCGGGCTGGCAATGGGTGCTCTCGAAGTCGCCGCGCTCAACCTTGTGCGGGCCTGGCTGGAGGCCAGGCTCGGTCCGGGGTTCTGAGACCTGACGGCGGGCAGCAACCCCTAGGGCTCCTGATCTCTCTCCTTGTTTCGCGGGCGAAATACCAGCTTGAGGGGTGTGCCGATGTAGCCGTAGCGGCGGCGGATCTGGTTCTCCAGGTAGCGCTGGTAGGAAAAGTGGAGGAGGCGCAGGTCGTTCACGAAAAAGACAAAGGTGGGCGGATCGACGGCTGCCTGGGTGACATACAGGAATTTGAGCTCCTTGCCCGCCTTGTGGGCAGGAGGGTGACGGACAGTCGCATCCTCCAGCAGCCGGTTCAGCTCGCCGGTGGGGATGCGCCGGTTCCGTTCCTGGTACACCTGCAGTGCCAGCGGCAGAACCTTGTTGACGCGCTGCCCTGTGAGGGCCGAGACGAAAAGCACAGGGACGTAGTCGAGAAAGCGCAGCTCGGTGCGGATGCGCTGGGTGAAGGCGTCCATGGTGTAGGTGTCCTTCTCGATCAGGTCCCACTTGTTCACCAGTACGATGATGCTTCGGTGCTCCTCCAGCACATAGCCCGCGACGTGGGCATCCTGCGCGGCGACCAAGTCCTGCGCGTCGAGCAGCAGCAGGACGACATCGGCGCGCGAGATTGCCTTCATGGCCCGGAGGACACTGAACTGCTCGATCCCGCGCTCGACCCGGCCCCGGCGCCGGATGCCGGCTGTGTCTATCAGCAGCACCGGCTGATCCTGCCAGGTGAGAGGGGTGTCGATGGTGTCCCGTGTCGTTCCGGCAATGGGGCTGACGATGGCTCGCTCCTCACCGAGCAGCTTGTTGAGCAAAGAGGACTTGCCCACGTTCGGCCGGCCCACGAGGGCGATCTTGAGTCCCTCTGGCTCCGGCTCACCCTGTGTGACGGGTAGCGCGGCCACAACCTCGTCCAGTAGGTCCGCCACGCCATAGCCCCCCAGGCCCGACACCGGGAACACATCCCCAAGCCCAAGGGCATAGAACTCGCCCGCGCCGCGCTCGCGCGCCGGATTGTCTGCCTTGCTCGCGGCGACAAAGACCGGCTTGTCGGTCCGGCGCAGGACGTCGGCCACATCTTGATCGGCGGGCGTCAGGCCGTCAAGGATGTCCACCACCAGCACGATGGCATCGGCCTCCGTAATGGCAATCTCGGCCTGGCGACGGATCTCTGCGATGTAGTCGGAGGAAGAGGTAGAGAGCGGAACCGGCTGGTCGCGGCCCGGGCGCTGCTTGTGGCTCTCCAGGATCTCCAGCCCTCCGGTATCGACCACGGTAAAGGGGGTGCCGTTCCACTCGGAGTCTCCGTAAAGCCGGTCGCGGGTCGTGCCGGGAATGTCCTCGACGATGGCACGTCGCTCGCCGATGATCCGGTTGAAGAGGGTGGACTTGCCCACATTGGGGCGCCCCACCAGGGCAACAATCGGTTTCATGCTCAGTCCCGGACAAAGCCCATCTTTTCCGCGTGCGCGTCAAAGCCGCGGTCGGGCGTCTTTATCTCCCCGAACTTGGACTCGAAGATGCCGAGGTTCTCACCCAGCGCCCGGTGGAGAAGCTTGGCATTCATCGGGGTTAGGACGAGCCGGGCATACACCTTGGCCTTCGGGACGTTGGGCAGCACCCGGGCAAAGTCGATGATGATCTCTGACGGCGAGTGGGTGATCAGGGCAAAGTTGGAATAGGTTGCTTCCAGGTCGGCCGGAAGCTCGGCCTGGATGGGCCGCTGCTGCGGCTGCGGATTGCTCATTCAGTTCCTCCGAAGAAGGGACGCCGCTCATCTCCAGGACGAACGGCGCCCAATTGGCTGCCGGCGACGCACAGTCAGGCCGGCCCACGAAGCTGCCTTGGGGCCAGAAAGCCTGGTCCCCCTCAGAAAAGCTACAGAACTAGGCTAGAAGGGCAGCTCCCCTTCGTCTTCATATCCCTCAGGAGGCGCCTCGCCGAGGGCCGGGGCGGGTGCGCCCTCGCCCCTGCTTCCGACGAACTTGAGGGTTCGGGCCGTGATCTCGAAGCTGGCTCGGGCCGAGCCGTCCTTACCGGTCCACACGCGGGGGTTCAGGCTGCCGTTCTCGGCCACACCGGCCATCTCGCCCTCGACAAAGAGCTGCATGCCCTTGTTGACAAACTGGTTGACGGTCTCTGCCAGCTGGCGCCAGCAGGTCACGCGCCACCAAGTCGTCACCTCCCAGGCCTTGCCGTTAAACGATTCCTTCCAGCCAGTCGGACACTCGGGGTTCCTCGCTTTGCTCACGGTGGTCTTGGTCGCCAGGCTGAAAGAGACGACTGGTGTGCCATCGGGTGTGTAGCGCATCTGCGGGTCCTGGCCCACATGGCCGATAAGGGTAACGCGTTGAAACATGGTCTTCTCCTTTCTGTAGGTGCCCAGATGGGCAATGGGGCATCCCGCTTCCGATCCTAGCGCAGAACGCCCGGTATGTCAAGGCGGTCGAGCTCCTCCGGCAGACGGACCAGGCTCTCCAGAACGTGACCAAGCGGGTGGGCAGAGACGGCCTGGGCGCACCAGTCGGGCGTGTAGGGCGTGCGCAGCAGGAAGAAGGGGATGCCCATCATCAGCGGGAGCGCGCCGGGCAGTGATAAGGTATCGGCTACCACCGCCAAGTACGAGCCGTCGGCTGCGGCCTGTAGAAGAGCCTGGTGGTAGGCCGGGCGCCGCAGGTCCACGCTGCGCTCTGGAGAGACCGGCCACGACTGGATTTCTCCGAGGAGCGGATGCGGAAAGTGGTGCGGCCAGGTGGGGTCCATGTCGTATTGGCGCGTGTCGCCCAGGACATGGGCACCGGCCTCCAGATGAAGCGTCTCCAGCAGGCGACGGACCTTGTCGCCGAGCGAGTTGGTGAGAATGAGTGGTTGGCACGCCGGCCGAGCCACGACGGCCTCGAGAAGATCGCGGGCACCGGGGCGGAAAGCCGGCGGCAGCTCGGCCGTGTGGCGGTGGAAGAGGTGGTTGATGCAGTCGGCCACGGGATCGTACTCGGCGTGGGGAAAGGCAGCGGCCACCGATTCGAGATAGCTTGGCTGCCCGTTCAGCAGGGCCTGGAGCGTCGACGTGTTGAGGATAAAGGCCCCCTCGTCGCAGTAGGAGGTAAGCAGCCCGCGCACAACCCAGCCGTGCCGGTGGGGCGCGCGCAGCAGCCGTGCGCGCGTCGCCTCATACTCAGCCGCCAGCCGGGGGCGAGGCACGCGCAGGATCTCTCCAGCCAGGGTGTCCAGGCAGCGTGCGGCCAGCGGCCGGGCCTGCGTCTCCTCTGCCGTCAGCGTCCCGTCAAAGTCGATAATGACTTTCACGTAAGTCGCTCGCGTGCGCGGGCGCTGGCGTAATCCATGGCCCAGACCATGATCACGATCGCCCACACCGCCATTCCGGCCGCGCTGTACTGGTTCAGCTGGACGTTCTGCCGGAAGAACTGCCCGATCCCTCCGCCGCCAACGTAGCCGATGACAGTGGACATGCGGATGTTGATGTCCCACTGGTAGAGGATAAAGGCCAGGAACTTGGGCACGAGTTGGGGCACGATGGCGTAGACGAGCGTCTGGAAGCGGTTTGCGCCGGTGGCGGTGATTGCTTCCACCGGCCCGGTGTCGATCTCCTCGATGGTCTCGGAAAAGAGCTTGCCCAGGTTCGGGATGTTGTTAAGGGCCAGCGCCAGCACGCCGGCGAAGGGCCCCAGGCCGACCCATGCGGCACAGATTACGGCCAGGATCATCGGTTCCACGGAACGCCATAGGTTGAAGATGGTACGAAACCCGAAGTAGACGGCCCTGCCAACCGGCCCCCGGCCGGTGATATTGCGGGCGGCAAAAAAGCTCAGCGGGATGGCAAAGAGCGACCCGAGGGTCGTCGCCAGCAGCGCCATCAGCAGGGTAACCAGAGAGAGGTCGACCACCTGCTTAAGCTCATCGCTGAGCCGCGGACCTCCAATGACCTCTTTCCAGACGATCTCGACGCGGCCCGGTGAGGCGCGGTTCGTGGCCTCGTCGACGGCCATCAGGGGACTCACCCTGGTCTCCAGGGTGAGGTTGCCAGAGCCGTCCGTGGTGCAGCAGTTCTCCTTGATACGCAGGAAGGCACCGTCGGACAGGACCCAGCGCACCGAGACATCAGCATCGGCCGGCAGGCCATAGCCGTGGATCACGAGGGGGTCTCCCACATCTCCACAGGCGAGGGACAGGTCGACCCTTGCGCCGTCTTCAGGAGCCGTTTCCTGCTCGACGGTGCCGCAGGGCACCGGCAGCGTGACGCCGACAGAGTGCTCTTGGGTCGGGCGGGTAAACAGCCGTGGCACGGCAAAGTCGCCCAGCATGCGCACGCCGTCGGGCACGCCCTCCACAAGGTCGAAGAGGCGGATCTGCGCAATACCCCAGGACCAGACGAAAGCGACGGCAAATAGGACCAGCAGCACGCCGGTGACCACACCCCGGCGCAGTGGGCTGGGCCTCCGCGCGGCGGGTGTGCCGGCGATGATCCGCTCGCGCAGCCAGGCGGAGGTATAGTCGAGTATGGCCACCACGAGCACGATGGCAATGATCGACGTGGCCATGGCCCGAAGGTTGTTGAGGCGAATCCATTGGATGAGCAGGAAGCCGAGACCGGCATCACTGATCAGGCCAATCACGGTCGACATGCGGACGTTGATGTCCCACCGGTAAAGGGTGAAGGAGAGAAAGGTAGGCACGATCTGCGGCAGCACGGCATAGACGATCACCTGGAGGCCATTGGCGCCGGTCGCGCGCAGGGCCTCGATGGGCCCTGGGTCGATTGACTCGATCGCCTCGGAATAGAGCTTGCCGAGCGCCGCAACCGTGTGTAGAAACAGTGCCAACATGCCGCCAAAGGGGCCAACCCCAACCCACACAACAAAGACGATAGCCCACATCAGCGTCTCGATCGAGCGCACGATGTTGAGGAGCGCCCGAACGACGAAGTACAAGATGCGTGTCGCCCTGTTGCCGCTCATCAGGTTTCGGGCGGCAAGGAAACTGACTGGGATGGCAAAGAACATGCCGAGTACGGTGGCGATGAAAGCCATAGCCACCGTCTCGCCGATCTTCTCGAGCACCAGGCTCAGCGTCTGGGTGGGCACCCACCCGCCTCGGGCAACCTGCTGCTCGGCAAAGATGACGTGGGTCTGGGTCTCCCCCTCTTTGGGCAGTTGGTTGATCGGCACGGCAAGCGGCACTTTGAGGGAAGCTGCGAATCTTCCTGCGGCGTCGGCGACGAATCTAATCTGCTTGCCTTCGCTGGTGAGCTGTTGCATGTCGCCGATGGGGTTCTGCCACCAGAGCGCGCCCTCTGCATTGGGGGCAAAGCCATCACCCAGAATCACGACCGAATCACCAACCTCGGCACACGGCACGCTGGTGGTCACGAGGGGTTGCTTGGAGGGGATGACGGAAGGCGCAGGCAGCGGATCAATGCAGGGCACCTGGATGGGTACCGTGCCGCGCACATCCTCGGTGGGATGGGCCATCAATTCCGGCTCGGTGAGCGCCCTCAAGTATGGCACTACCCCGGGGAGCCCGGTCACTAGGCGCGCCGGCCGGACTTCCGTCGCCTTGAACCCAAGACCATAGACGATCAGCGCAACCAGGAGCAGTGGAACGGCCGGGCGGGCTCGGCGCCCTGTCGCAAGCCGATAGGCATCCCAGGCCCCCCACAACCAGAGGGCGGCCAGGGGTGCGATGAGTGCAAGGGCACTCTGCCAGCGGATCAGGGCGGCGAGCACGGCGATGGCGACGAGAAGGATGACCCCTCGCATCCGCTCGCGCAGGACAAACTGCCCGCTGCCCGGCACTACCAGCGACAGGAGCGCCGGCCCCAGCGAAGACAGGCCGGGGTGGGAAGAAGCGTCGTGGGGAGGCTGGTGATTCTGGCTCATGCTCTGCGCCCGCTCACGACTGGACCTGATCCAGGCCGCCCACCGTCACCATCTCGGCCTCCTCTCCATATACCTCCTTGAAGCGCGTGCGCGTGAGCTCGGCCGGCAGGCCATCAAAGACCAACTCACCGGCCTTCAGCCCGATCACGCGTGTGGCATACCGGTGGACAAGGTCCAGGAAGTGGAGGCTGCAGAGGACCGTGATGCCGTCCTGGCGGTTGAGAAGCTCCAGGTACTGGAGGATCGAGTGAGCCAGCACCGGGTCAAGGCTGGCGACGGGCTCGTCGGCGAGCATCAGCCGCGGCTCCTGCATTAGGGCACGGGCAATGCCGACGCGCTGCTGTTGGCCGCCCGATAGCTGGTCGGCCCGGTTGTCGGCCTTCTCGGGGATGCCCACGCGCTCCAGGGCAGTTTGAGCGCGCTCCCTGTCTTCGGGCGGGAAACGGTGGAGCAGGCTCCACCAGGGATCGGCGTACCCCAGCCGCCCCGACAGCACATTGGTCATGACCGTGCTGCGCCTGACAAGGTTGAACTGCTGGAAGATCATGCCGATTTGGCGGCGGATGTGGCGCAGCTCGGCCCCCTTAGCGGCGGTGACGTCCACATTGTCCCACAAGACACGGCCTTCGGTGGGGTCGATCAGCCGGTTGATGCAGCGCAGTAGAGTGGACTTGCCCGAGCCAGAGAGGCCGATAACGGCTAGAAACTCGCCGTCCTGCACGGCAAAGCTCACATTCCTGAGCGCGACGGTGCCATCGGGGAAGACTTTGGTGAGGCGTTCGACTCGCAGCAAGCGGTTCTACCTCCCTGTATGTGAGAAGGGGTGCAGGGCGCTACACCCTGTGACTGTGTACACAAGAAAGGGAGAGAGGCGGGCCTCTCTCCCTCGTGCCGACGGACCGGTCCTACTTGACCAGGTCCTCGATGTTGATGCCGGCCTTGCTCAGGTCGGCACGGAAGGCATCGTAGAAGGTATCGTCGACCGCCTGGAGCCCGTCGATCGAGTAGAGCGTCTTGAGGGCCGCTACGCCCTCCTCGGAACCGGCGATCTCAAGCAGCGCATTCACGATCTTGGTGCGGGTCTCGGCCGGGAAGTCCTTGGCAAAGTCCACGCCGTCGTTGGGGATGTCGGTGGTAGTCGCCAGGATGACGACCTTTTCCTTCACATCGGGAAAGTCCTTCTCGATGGAGCTGCGCGCATCGGAATAGACAGCGCCGGCGTCACAATCCCCGTTGTAGACAGCCGTGACGACGTTGTTGTGAGAGCCGGCTTCGACCGTTTCCGCGAAGTCGGTGTCGGGATCAAGGCCATTGGCCTTCATGTAGATGCGGGGAATGATGTAGCCGGAAGTCGAGTTGGGATCCACCCAGCACATCGTCTTGCCCTTCAGGTCGGCGAGTGAGGCGATGCCGCTATCTGCCCGGACGACGATAATGCCCTTGTAGGTGGAGGTACCAAACCTGACGGTCGCCAGGCCCACCTCCGCCCCGCACTTCTCGTGGGCTACGACGTAGTTGAAGGTGTTCAGCCAGGCAATGGGGGCCTTGCCGGCGCACATCGCCTCGCGCACCGCGGCAAAGTCGGTGCCGACGTTGGCGGTGACGACAAGCCCTGTCTTGTCTGAGACCATCTTCGCCAGCGTGTCGCCGCTCGCGATGATCTCCTGGGTATCGCCCGATGGAACGAAGGACATGATGATGGGGTTCTCGGCCGTGCCCAGCTCGGGCTTGCCGCAGCCCGCCAGGGCCAGCGACACCATGGTGACAACCAACAGAACCAACCAAAGACTCTTCTTCATTGTTCCTCCCTGATTTGTGGTTTTCGAGATGCTGCAGAATGGAGGCCGTCTCATTGATGAGTAAGGTTGCAGATGCGTATCACCTCCTTTGCTCCAGAGCCGGCCGGCGCGTCTCCGGCCTCAGGGTCCTTCCCGTCCGCCCATGACGGGCTCCCCGTACGCCCAGCATGCCCATCCTACACCCTGATGCGCACCTTGACAAGTTGTCGCTTCTGGGAACGCACCGCCGGCTCGCGAGAAGCTATAGCCGGCGCCTGTTCGAGAGCCAGCATGCCGCAAACCCTGCCGCAATCCATACAGAAGGTTCGGCCCCTTGTGGTCCCACAGCCGGGTCAAGAATCGTGAGAGGGATGGGCGTGAAAGTAAGCACGAGCAGCAGCAAGGCCGCGCCCGCCACCCACTTGCGGCGGCCATCCAGCTCCGTCACGCTGTCGAGCGGTCCGGGGTGCCGCTGGCCCATCAGCAGGACCAGGAAGCCCCAAATCAGCCAGCCCTGCCAAAGGATCACGCCGAGGGCGAAGAGAAGAAAGACAAGTGGCCAGGCGATGCGCTGCGCTCGCTCGCCAAGGACGCTGTAGACGATGTGACCACCGTCGAACTGCCCGGCCGGGATCAGGTTCAGGCTGGTGACCAGCAGCCCGGCCCAGCCGGCGAAAGCCACAGGGTGAATGAAGACGTCGAGTCCGCCGCCGGGGAGCCACTGGCCAAAGACCAGGAACTTGAGCCCCAGGTAGAGGAGAGAGCTGCCCTCCAGCATATAGGCCTGATCGGTGACAATCGGCTCGACATGCGAAAGCGAAAGGCCGATAAGTAGCACCGGGATGGCGACCAGCGTGCCGACGATTGGTCCCGCCGCGCCGACATCGAGCATGACCCGCCGGTTGGTGACGGGTGCCTTCATCAGGATCACGGCGCCCATGGTCCCCAGCACATTGCCCAGGAAGTCGGGGATAGGCAGTGGGATGAAGTAGGGCAAGCTGCGCGCCACCCCGTGGTGCCGGCTCATAAAGTAGTGCCCGAGCTCGTGTGCCAGCAAGACCGAGAGAAGGGAGAGCGAAAACGGCCAGCCCTTCCAGAGGTGGAAGAGAGGCCACCAGAGCTCGTCGGCCGGGCGCCCTTCTGCCATCCCGGCCCCCGCATAGAGCGTGGTCAGAATCGTCGCGCCAAAAAGGAGCGCTTGCAGCCAGTAGCGTGGGCGCGTTTCGTGCAGCACTACCCCGGGGACGGCGAGCAGCGCCTGCATGCGGCTTTCGCGGTCGTGGCGCAGCCAGGCCATGTACCCCAGGTCCCGCAGCCGCGCCGATATCTGCGGAAAGGCCTGCTCGGAAGGGGCCTGCAAGAAGCCCCGCAGGCGGATCACGTCCGGCTGCCCAGGCAGGCCTGCCGTCACATCGTACACCGTGAAAAGCCCGGCAACCGCCGCCTGTATGCGGTGTGCCGATCCGAGGGCAGACGGCGTTTCTTCAGGTTGCATCATTGGCTGTGTCCCCGCGGTCAGTCAGCTCCGGAGCGCCCAAGTGCCCTTGCTGCGGCCGTCCGGCGCTGGTATAATCAGGCACGCGGGTCAGTATACCACAGGCGACCGGAGGCGCAAGCCGGTCCCCGGGGTCCCGCTCACAGGCACGTACAGATGACACGAGGCTCCCAGACACCGCCCGGAACCCGCCGGCGCCTCGCCTGGCTCCTATGCGTTGCCGCCCTCCTGGCGGCGCTGCTGGGTGGGGCATGGCTGCTGCACGACACCCAGCCGAATCGGGGGGCAACACCCAGCCGCACACCTTCGTGGGTCACCCTCGTGCCGACCTTCACTGCGCTACCTTCCGCGACCCCTGTGGCGGCCCTGGCTGTTCCCGAGGCCACGCAGACAGGGGCCCAGGTCACGGCACCTGGGGGCGCCGACCCGCAGGCACCCACGGAAACAGCGACCGTCGAGGCGCCGCCGGTCGAGTTCACCTGGGCCATATCGAATACCCAGCACTACTCCTTTCACTACGCGCCCGGCACGGCCGCCGAGCGGGACCTGCCCCAGATTGGGGCAGTCGCCGAGGCCGCCTTCCGGCGCACTCGGCAGGCACTGGGCACAGAGTTCGATGGGCAGATGAAGATCTATCTTGTGCCGCGCGTCTTTTGGCAGGGAGCTGCCACGTATGGCGACAAGGTGCAGCTCATCTCCTACCTGGACAGGAACTATACCGAGATCGAGATGTGGTCCTACTTCACGCACGAGGGGACACACGCGCTCGCCCAAGACCTGATCCAGCCCAAGCAAGAGGGGGGTCCAGACGGCGTGCTGGTGGAAGGCCTGGCGGTGTGGGCCACCGGCGGCCACTATGACGTGGAGCCGATCGATGCCTGGGCAGCCGTCACGGCGGCATCTGAGAGCTACATCCCCCTGACCAGCCTGCGCGCCGGGCCTTTCTACGACTTCCAGCACGAGATTTCCTACCTCGAGGCGGGATCCTTTGTCAAGTACCTGGCGGAGAGGTACGGATTGGACAAGCTGAAGGACCTCTACGGAGAAGCCACCGGCCAGGCAGAGCACGACGAGGCGCTGGTCTCCCGGCTGTATGGCAAGGGCTACGAGTCCCTCGAGGCAGACTGGCTGGCGTACCTTGAGATGCTTTCCCCGACGGCCGAAGACTCCCAGACGTGGAGCCTGGTCGTCCGCTCCTTCGACCTGATGCGCCGCTACGAGACGGCGATGGACCCAGATGCCCGGATCCTGCCCAACCAGTCGCCGACCGATTGGACCAGCGACACCCTACGGATTTTCCTCCACCAGGAGCAAGCGCCCGCCAATGTGGTGCTCGAGACGGCCCTCATTGCCGCGCAGATCCACCTGAGGAACGGCGACCTGGACCGGGCATCCTCGCTCCTAGACGACGTGGAGGCTTCGCTGGAAGCCGGCGGTCAATTGGCCCGGCCGTCCCTGGAGGCCCGCCTGCGCATCCTGGATCTGGTCGAAAGCCAAGATAGGGCGATACTCGAGGCCGACGTGGAGGCCTACGAGGGGACGTGGGCAGGCCTCCACAGCCCTTCGACCACGCAGGCCGGGCATCTGCTGCTTCGCTTCTCCGAGTACCGGCAGGAGGTCATCCGGTTGGATGTGGCGCCAGACGGCCAGGGCGCCCAAGGTGTGGTCGTTGTCCACGCCCAGGTCGACGGAAGTGACTTCGAAGATGGCCGGCTCTTTGGGGTGACGTTTGTGCTTCAGAGTGGCGATTGGCGCATGGCAGGGCGGGAACCGATGGAGCCGAGCCTCAGCCTCCCACCCCCATGACCCCTCTGGGGTGTTTCCCCTCCGTAGCCGGTCCCTGTGAGGAGGGCAGCGGGTCCCCCTCAGCTGCGCGCAGCAAGGGCTGCTTACTTGCGCCGCACGACCAGGAACCAGAGGATGGCCGCCAGGACCAAAGCCAGAGTGCCCGGGCAGAAGCAAGCAACCGTCGACGCAAGCAGCATCTCCTGCCTGGAGTACCCCTCCACAGGGATCAGCGACACAACCGCCCCCAGGCCGCACATCCCCAAGGCAGCCACCGCTGCCACGATCGCGATCACAGTGGACGCGGTGCGCCACCCCTGAGACGGCCCCTTGGGGAGGGCGGGAGGCGAAGGAAGCGGGGATGTGCTCTGCAGCACCTCAGGATCAAGGGAGGTTTCGGGCTCCGCGGGCGGGGTTCCCGCCGTCAGGGTAGGGCGCGGAGCCCCGCACTCGCCACAGAAGCCGTCCTGGGGAGACATGGGGGCGCCGCAGTTGTCGCATAGAACCGTGTCGGCCATTGTCTGTCCTTTCTAGCAAGTAGCTTCCAGTTCCACGCCGGGCCTGGCGATGAGCAGCCGGCGCACCTCGGTATCGCGCCCGCCGAAGCGGTATTTGTAGTCTTCGTTTCCGCGGAGAAAGTCGAACTTGCGCCGGCCCAGCGCGATCGCATGCTCAATGCAGCGCGCGGTCACCACCCAGCCGGGGCTAAGGTGCGAGAACTGCCCCGGGTCGTATCCCGAGTTGTAGACCAGCACGGAGTCGCCATAGTCAAAGTTGAGCAGGCTGGCAGCCTTCCTGCCGTCCATCTCGACGAAGGTCAGCTGCAACCAACCCTGTGCCTGCAGCACTTGGGCTACGTCGAAGAAAAAGCGCTGCATCTGCGGGTCCATGAACTTGTCCTTCTCAGGCGTCGACTTCTGGTGGAGCTGGATGAATGCCTCCATTTCCGCATGCAGGTCATGCGCATCCCCCACGACGAGAAAGCGGGTATCGGCCTCGCTGTCGGCGCGCCGCAGCTTGCGGCGCACCTCGTGGCGCTGCTTCTTGTCCAGCAAGCTCAGGTACTCGTCCCAGGTCGCCGGCAGGTCGATGATCGGGCACACATCCTCGGTCTCGACGCGCGTCTGGAAGCCGCGTTCTGCAGCCAGCGAGCGCAGCAGTGCTGGCCCGAGTGACTCCTGAGGAAGGTTGCACAGGTCCAGGACATGCCAGGGGAACGCCTCGCCCTGGAGATAGTCCAGGAGTGCCTGGTAGACAGCCTCTTCCTGGCCACGCTCCACGATCAGGTCGAGATAGTCCGATACGTCGCGGCAGCCAATCACGGAGAGGGTGGTCTGGCCTTGATCGGCCTTGGATGCGAAGAGCGGCGCGATGCCTACCAGCCGACCGTCGTCGCCGGAGCGGAAGCCCAAGAGCAGCATCTGTCCGTCGCCCAAGTGTTTCCACCAGGTGGATTGCCACTCCCAGGTCAGAAAGAGCGCATCATTGCGGCTGCGGCCCAGCAGCGCATTCCACTCTGGCTTGAGCGCTGCAAAGCCACCGCTCTCGAAATGTGCCTCGACTCGCATGAAGGCTCCCTCCTCGATGTCGTCAAAAGGGGCAGGCCCTTGTTCCCGGACGGGGTTCCCACCCTGCGCATTATACCCGAGGCGTGGAGTGCCAACAAAAACAGGACAAGCGGGCCGCCTGTCCTGTATGCTACAGCATGCCCCAATCCGGGGCCAAGCCAACGTTCTGCCGGCCAGCAGCCGACCTAGCCGCCGCCCGTCTCGGCAGGCCCGGTATCTGCACTCTCGACTCCTGCGCGGCTATCCTGCAGCGAAGGAGCTTCCTCGAGCTGCGTCGACCCGGTCTGGCGGCGGATTTCGCCCTCGATCTCGAGACACAGCGCCTGGTTCTCCCGGAGCGCCAGCTTGGCCGTCTCGCGCCCCTGACCCAGCCGGCCGTCCTTGTAGAGATAGAAGGAGCCTCGCTTCTCGATAATCCCCAGCTGCACGCCGAGGTCAAGAACATCCCCTTCCTTGCTGATCCCCTCGTCGTACATGATGTCGAATTCGCACTCGCGGAAGGGGGGCGCGACCTTGTTCTTCTTGACCTTGACTAGCACCCGGTTGCCGATCGCCTCGCCCCCATCCTTGATGGACTGGATGTGCCGCATGTCGAGGCGCACCGACGCGTAGAACTTGAGCGCCATGCCGCCGGTGGTGGTCTCTGGGTTTCCATACATCACACCGATCTTTTGGCGGAGCTGGTTGGTAAAGACCATCGCCGTGTTGCTCGTCTTGATCGCGCCACTGAGCTTGCGCAGGGCCTGGCTCATCAACCGCGCCTGGAGACCCGGGTGGCTGTCGCCCATCTCACCCTCGATCTCGGCCTTGGGCACCAGCGCAGCCACAGAATCCACGATGATGACGTCGACGGCCCCGCTGCGCACCAGCGCTTCCGCGATTTCGAGCGCCTGCTCCCCGGTATCGGGCTGCGAGATGTACAGCTCCTCCACGTTCACGCCGCACTTGGCCGCGTAGGCGGGATCGAGGGCATGCTCCATGTCGATGTAGGCTGCCACACCGCCGGCGACCTGCGCCTCGGCGACGATGTGCTGGCAGAGGGTGGTCTTGCCCGCACCCTCGGGGCCGTATATCTCGGTGACGCGGCCGCGAGGGATGCCGCCCACGCCGAGGGCCAGGTCGAGCGCCAGCGAGCCGGTGTGGATCACCTCGATCTGGAGGTGGCCCGCCTGTCCCAGGCGCATGATCGCGCCCTCTCCATACCGCTTCTGGATGCTGCTCAAAGTAGTCTCCAACGCCTGTAGCCGCCCGCTCTCTTTCACAAAGCCCTCCATCCCATGAAAGATACTGGGACTATAGCACAAACGTTCTGTATTGTCAAGTGGAGACGCGCGATTTGCGCACCGGCGCGCCCTGTTACGGCTGGCTGGCCAGCCCGCCGGCGATCTCGCCTCCGTCGATCACGAATGCCTGGCCGGTGATGAACGAGGCGTCGTCTGAGGCCAAGAAGGCAAAAAGGGCCGCGACATCTTCTGGCCGGCCGAGGCGGTTGAGCGGGACCTTGGCGGCAAACGCGCTCTGCGTCTCTGCACAATACTCGGCTTCCTGCATGGGTGTCAGGATAAAGCCTGGGCAGACGCAGTTGACGCGGATCCTGGGGGCCAGCTCCAGGGCCATAGAGCGCGTCAGCTCGATGACGCCGGCTTTGGAGGCGTTGTAGTCGGCATAGTTGGGGTACCCCATCAGGCCGTTCGTCGAGCCCATGTTCAGGATAACCCCGCCCCCGGCCCCGAGCATGCGCCGAGCCGTCTGCTGCGCCACCAGAAAGAGGCCGGTCAGGTTGGTATCCAACACCTGGCGCCACTCCTCCGGTGAGATGTCCAGGAAGGCATGCCGCAGGCTGATCCCGGCATTGTTGACGAGGATGTCGGGTCCGCCGAAGAGCTCGTCCAGCTCCTCGAAGGCCTGGGCGACATCCTCAGGGCTCGACACGTCCGCCACGATGTAGCCGTCCAGGTCCCGCAGCTCCCTCTCCAATTCACGGCAGGCCCTTTCATCGCGGTCGAGCACGGCCACGAACGCCCCCTCCTCGAGGAAGCGGACGGCCGCCGCCCGGCCAATACCGCCAGCGCCGCCGGTGATCAAGACTCGCTTGCCCTTCAGTCCACGCATAGCCGATCCCTCCTGCCGGACGTTCGGCAGCTGGGCGAGGTCACAGGGACCCACACCGCGGCTGCCGGTGCCGGTTCCCTAGCCGGCCAGACCGCCGCCGTCGACGACGAGGGTTGCCCCGGTCACAAAGGCAGCCGCATCGCTCGCCAGATAGAGCGCTGCCTGGGCAATGTCCTCGGGGGTGCCTATCCGCCGCAGCGGACGCTCCGCCGAGGAAGCCAGGAATTGAGCCTCAGCCTGGCCAAGCTGGCGGGCCTCCTCGCGCAGCATGGGAGTATCGGTGTCGCCGGGGCAGATGCAGTTGACGCGGATGCCCTGGCCGGCGTGGTCGAGCGCCATGGCGCGCGTCATGTTCACCACGGCTCCCTTCGATGCGCAGTACGCTACCGCGTCGCGGCCTCCCTTCAAGCCCCAGCCGGAGCCGATGTTGAGGATAGATCCTCCTCCGGATCGGGCGATAGCGGGGATGGCGCACTTGCTCATCAAGAAGACTGACTTGACGTTCACCTCCATCACCCGATCCCACTCCTCTTCAGTGGTCCCAAGCACGCTGGCGCGCCGGATGATGCCGGCGCAATTGACCAGGATATCCAGGCCGCCGAGCTGCTGCAGTGCCTCGTCCACTGCCCGCTGGCAATCCGTCAGCTGGGTGAGGTCGGCACGTACAAAGAGTGCGCGGCCGCCCGCTGCCGTGATGGCCTCGGCCACTGCCCGGCCCGAAGGGCTGATGTCCACGACGGCAACGGCAGCCCCCTCGCGGGCAACAAGCTCCGCAATGGCCCGTCCGATGCCCGACGCTGCGCCGGTGACCAATGCCTGCCGGCCTATCAGTGTGTCCATTTTCTCCTCGGTCCGATCAATCGGCAACGCCACCGCCGTCCACCGGCAGGGCCGCGCCTGTGATGAAGGATGCCTCCTCTGATGCCAGGAAGAGCACCGCTCGCGCCACCTCTTCCGGTCGGCCGATGCGGCCCATCGGCCGTTGGGCTGCACCGGCCAGGTACGCCTCCCAGGCCAGGCCCCGCCGACGGGCATCCTCCGGCAGCATCGGCGTGTCCACGTCGCCTGGGCATACGCAGTTCACTCGGATCCCCTGCATGGCGTGGTCGATAGCCATCGCCTTGGTCAGCACCACCACGCCGCCCTTGGCCGCGCAGTACGCCGCTGCCCGGTCGCCCCCCACCAATCCCCATCCCGACGCATTGTTGACAATCGCGCCGCCGCCTTGTGCGACCATCGCAGGGATGGCAAACCTGGACATCAGGTAGGTTCCTTTGAGCCCGATATCCACCGTCAGATCCCATTCCTCTTCCGTACAATCGACCACCGTGTTGGCCAGGTAGACGCCGGCGTTGTTGAACAGCACATCCAGCCGGCCAAAGGCACGCACCGTTGTCTCCACGGCACGGCGGCAGTCGTCGACCAGGCGGACGTCGCACCGGACAAAGTTGGCCATCCCACCTTCCGATGTAATCTCTGCCACCACCTCTTGTCCCCGGCCTTCATCGCGGCCGGCGACGGCGACCTTCGCCCCTTCGCGGGCAAAGAGAAGCGCCGTCGCCCGTCCGATGCCGGAGGTGCCACCGGTGATCAGCACAACCTTGTCATCGAAGCGCATTTCCTTCTCCCGAGTGGTCCTCTACCCGCCTCCGGTCACCTTTCGCACCGCCCGCTCGTTGTAGCCGGTGATCACGAGCAGGTAGCCGCTCAGCATCGCATCCGCCGCCGGATCGCCCGTGTCCACCAGGAGCGGCTGCCTGCCTAGCCCGTGCAGCTTGTCCGGCGTGCTGACGACGACGATGTTCTCGCGGCCCACCGCCGTGATGACGCGCGGGCTGAGCTGCTGGTTGCCGCGGCCGAAAATGAATCCCTGCCCACCAATGGGCGTGACGACGATCTTGACCGGGTGTGCCTCCAGGAGCGCCAAGAGCTGCTCCTCATTGGCGTCGGCCAACACCACCTTCCGGTCCAGCACCGCGTCCACTCCCAACAGCGTCTTGCGTACGCCCAGCTCGGCGGCGATGGCCCGTACCGTCGTACCTGGACCAAGGATGTAGAGGACGCCCGGCTCCATCCTTTCCACCACGTCGACCGCAATCGCGGCCACGGATGCCTCCTCGCTGCTGCTGGGCACCTTTTGGCTCTGCACCAGTCCCGAGCGCACCGGAATGCGGAGATACCCATAGAGCCGCGCCGAGAGGCTCCCCTGCCGGAACGCCTCCTCGTCGATGTCCATCACCTCGGCCTCGCGTACCCCATCGGCCCGGCCCTCGAGATAGAGCGCAGCCACCTCTCCGGCTGCGGCAGGGTGCGTCGCGTACACCGCCGAATGGATCTTGACGCCTGCCGGGATGCCCAGCACGACCAAGTCCTCCCCCACGGCTTCGTAGACGTCACGCGCCGTGCCGTCGCCGCCAGCAAAGAGGACGAGATCGACTCCCCTGTCCCGCATTTCCTGTGCGGCGCGGCGCGTATCCTCCGCGCCGGTCCTTCCCGGCCGGATGGTTCCGAGGATCAGAGGGCTGAATCCGCACTCCCGTGCGACGTTCTCGCCCATTTCCGCGGGATAGGTAAGGAGCTCGATCCTATCGGCCAGGCGCCTGAGCCTTTCCAGTGCCTGGGCGGCGCGCGCCTGGGCTTGTGGCACCGCCCCCAGTGCCTGTGCGCGCTTCTGGACCTCGGCTCCATCGCTGCCCTTTAGCCCCACGCGGCCACCGATGCCTGCCACCGGGTTGACGATCAGGCCGACCTTAGCCACCTGCCTGCTGCCCCACTTTCCGCCGGTACGCCCGCCAGGTTACCGCCCACTGCGCAGGGTCGTCGAGCGGGTGGTGGTCGATCGTGTGCACCGTGCTGTTGTGCGGCGCCTGATGCACCAGATCGGGATCGCTCCGCGCCTCCTCGGCCACGTGGGCCAGGATCGCGGCATACTCGTCCAGCTCGGCCTGCGAGTAGGACTCGGTCGGCTCCAGCGTACAGGGCTCGGGGACCAGGTAGGGATGGTGGCTAAGCCAATAGTGCACGCCGAAATCGGCCGCCCGCAGCCCAATCTCCTCGCTATGCACGCCGGTCTCGCGCGTGAGGTCCTCCCAAGAATACCGGACCTGCTCGATGCGGCGCTTGCCTTTGGCGTAGGGCGCGCTCACTCCCGGGATTTGGCGCATCTTGTGCAGAAGGTAGTTGTTGTTGAGTGCGGCGATTTCGGCGACCTCGCGCAGCCCTTCGGCGCCCAGGCTCATCACCCAGGCATACGCCTTCAGGACAACTGGGGCGTTGCCGTAGAAGGGGCGGATCTTGCCGATCGTGTCGGGCAGGTCATAGTTCAGGGTATAGCGCGTGCCGTCAAACTCGACGAGCGGAACGGGCAGGAAGCAGGCCATCTCCGCCGTCGCCCCCACGGCGCCGGCGCCCGGCCCGCCGCAGCCGTGTGGCGTGCTGAAAGTCTTGTGCAGGTTAAAGTGACACAGGTCAAAGCCGGCCTCCCGCGCACGGGTGATACCCAGGATGCCGTTCAGGTTCGCCTGGTCGTACGCGCACACGCCCCCTGCCTCGTGCACGACGCGCACAAAGTCGACGATCCGTGGATTGTAGATGCCGGTATCCTCCGGGTTGGTGATCATCAGGCCGGCGGTGCGCTCCGAGACGGCGGCCTTCAGAGCATCCAGGTCAGGGTAGCCATCGTCGTCCGGGTAGAGTGTGATGATCCGGAAGCCGGCCGTCCGGGCGCAGGCGGCATTCGAGGGATGGGAAAAGATAGTGGTGATGAGCTCGTCGCGCTGCGGTTGGCCGCGGGATGCGTGGTAGGCGCGGATGATGGAGGCATTGGTATAGATTGCCGCCGATCCGGCGCCGGGCTGTAGCGAGAATCGATCCATCCCCGAGATCTCTTTGAGGATTTGCTCAAAGCGATAGAGGATCTCCAGGATGCCCTGGACCGTCGACTCGTCCTGCAGAGGGTGCAAGTCGGCCATCTTGGGGCTGCGGGCAAGTTGGTCGTTGATCTTGGGGCTGTACTTCATGGTGCAGGTACCCTGCCCCACGTCGACGTTCAGGTCCGCCCCAAGGTTCTCCTGTGAGAGCCGGACGTAGTGGCGCAGGACGGCCGGCTGCGACAGCTCAGGAAGGGCCGGTGGCTGCTTGCGGCGCATGGTCGCCGGCAAATCGGAGAGGACATCGCCGACCTCCCGTCGGATCTCGGGCTCGACCTCCGGTACCAAGATGCCGCGCTGGCCCGGCTGGCTCAGCTCGAAAAGGACAGGCTCATCCCAGCGCGCCTGGTGGAAGCGTCGCAGCCGGGTCTTGCCGTCCACGATCCGCTCGGCAGATATATCTCGCATCATGCCACTACCTCCTCCAGGGCCGCGAACAGCCGGTCGATATCCGCTTTGGTGTGAAGCTCACTAACGGCCAAGAGGGCGCTCTGGCCCAATTCCGGGAATTCCAGGCTGAGGTCCACCCCACCCAGGATGCCACGCTCGAGCAGCCCTCGGTTCACTTCGGCCACCGTTCTTCCCGAATCGTTCAGATCGACGACAAACTCCTGAAAATGCAAGGTGCCGAGGGCAGGTGCCTTGACGCCGGGGATCTTGGCCAGCTGCTGCATCGCGTAGCGCGTCCGGAGCATGATCCCCTCGCCAATCTCAGCCATGCCCTGCGGCCCCATCAGCGCCAGGTAGACGCCGGCGGTGATGCCCCACAGAGCAGCCGCCGTGCCCACCCACTCCTTGCCCTCCTCCCGACGGGCAAAGGACGTGCGCTCGTAAGCCACATCGCCGAATCCAAACTCCCCCGGCACGCGTGTGGGCGCGATGCCAAAAAGCCTCGATGGGTACTCGAGGACATACCTCTCCTCGTCCCGCGTGGCCACAAAGCCCGCCTGCCCACCACCAAACTGCATGTGCATACCCAAGGTCTGGATGTCGCCACATGCAATGTCGGCACCGTAATCGGCCGGCGGCGCCAGCACACCCAGTGAGAGAGGATCGACCGCCACAACGCAAAGCGCTCCCTTCTCGTGGGCAATTCGGGCGACTTGATCCCCCCGGCCCTCAACCGTGCCGAGATACGACGGGTTCTCAAAGAAAACAGCCGCTGTTCGGTCGGAAACGGCCGATAGCAGATCGTCGAGGTCCACCTGCCCCGTCTGGCGGTCGTAGCCAACCAACCCGATCGAGACCGATCGCCGGCAATAGTCCCGGATCTTGGAGAGCTTGGCGGGGCTGATCGCCCGGCACACCAGCGCTTCGTGCCGGCCGGTGATGCGTGACGCCATGCGGATGGCAGTCGCGGCTGCCTGGTAGCCGTCATAGGTGGGCACGTTGACCACGTCCATGTTCAGCAACTCGCCCATCATGCTGGCATACTCAAAGAGCGCCTGGAAGCGGCCGTGGTCGTCGTACGGCTCGCCGGCATACGCCGTCAGGAACTCGCTGCGGCTGTTGACCTCATCGCACACAGCCGGGACGTGGTGCTGATAGCATCCTGCCCCCAGGAAGCTCAGCAGCTCGCCGGCCGGCCTGTTCCGCGCCAAGATCCGTTCCACGTGCCGTTTCAGGGCCGCCTCGGAGAGAAGGGGAGACGGCAGGTTCAGTGGATGACTGAGGCGGAGTTCGTCCGGCACATCGGCGTAGAGCTCGTCTGTGCTCTCGGCAGCAATCTCCTGCAGCATGCGCCGCCTGGCCTCTGGAACAGAGTTGGGGATGTAGGGGTAGACTCTTGAGCGTTGGTCTGGCATTGGTTCTTCCTCGCTGAAGGGTTAGGCCCCTCTGTTGGGGCTGCAGCGGTAGGTCTCGCAGAGGAGTTGCACGAATCGGAGTTCCTGGTCGTGTCCACGCGGCGGATGTCCATGGTATGGGCTGGCTTCCCCGGCCGGAGCCGGCTGCGATGTCCTGTGACGGATTGTACGCTGCTTCGTCTGGTGGCGCAAGCGGAATCCGCCATGCAACGAGGAGCCAACCGGGCCGTTTGTCGCCGGTCGTGTAGGGGAATGGGGCGTCTTGACGGCCCAGACCCTGACGCCTATAATGGAAGCAGCTCCCCTCCTACCATGCGCCTGGGCTTGGGCAGAGGAAGGGGCCGTCGGCGGCGTAGTTCCTCGACGCAGGCCGGCCGGGGTACGGGGGACACACACCATGAGGAGGAGGACCGCAATGCTGCTTGCAGGAGACATCGGTGGCACCAAGACCAGCTTGGCTCTCTACTCGCCGGAGCGTGGACTGCTCCCGCTGAGGCAAGCCACCCTCCAAAGCGCCGAGTTCCCCAGCCTGGAGGCTGCCTGCCTTGCCTTCCTGGCGCAGGATGGTACACCGGTTGAGACGGCCGTCTTTGGAGTGGCCGGCCCAGTGCTTGCGGGAGAGGCCACCGTCACCAACCTGCCTTGGGTCATCCGAGAAGCCACGTTGGTGCAAGTGTTGGGCCTCAATAGGGCCACCCTTCTCAACGACCTGGAGGCGACGGCCTACGGCGTGCCCCACTTGTCGCCCGACGACCTGTACGCACTGAATGACACCCCTTCTCTCGGCGGCACCAAGGGCGTCATCGCCGCAGGCACAGGCCTCGGTGAGGCGGTCCTGTTTCATCACGACGGGCAGTATCATGTCCTGGCCTCGGAGGGAGGCCACACCGACTTTGGACCCAGGAGTTCGTTCGAGGTAGGGCTACTGCAATTCCTCATGGAGAGGTATGACCACGTCAGCTATGAGAGGGTCTGCTCGGGCATCGGCCTCCCGAACCTGTATGCCTATCTCTGGGAGACGCGCCTGGCCGGCACGCCACAGGCGGAGGCCGAGGCATACCACAAGGCGCCCGAGCCGACACGAGCCATCATCCAGAGGGCCATGTCGGGTGAGAGCAGCCTCTGCACAGAGGCGCTGCATGCCTTTGTCTCTATCCTGGGGGCCGAAGCGGGCAACCTGGCGCTCAAAGTCATGGCCAGCGGGGGCACGTACCTGGGCGGCGGAATCCCGCCCCGGATCCTCCCCTTGCTGCAGGACGGCACCTTCATGTCCGCCTTTGTCGACAAAGGGCGCTTCTGCAGGATGCTCTCGCAGTGGCCGGTCTACATCATCCTGAAATCGGACACGGCGCTGCTCGGCGCGGCGGCGTACGGCCTGGGGCTCTGATCAAGCCACCTCTCGCCGCATGGTGAGAGAGCCCAGGGCGATCAGGAGTGCCGCAAATCCGAGCAGGATCAGCAGGTTGGGCCAGATCTCGGCGAGCCCCCATCCCTTCAGCATCACGTCGCGCAGCGCCCAGTTGGCATACGTAATGGGCATCATGTAGGCAAAGGGCTGCAGATAGCCGGGCATCTCCTCCACCGCCCAGAACAGCCCTCCCAGCAAAGCCTGCGGGATGATGATGATCGGGATGAACTGCACGACCTGGAACTCGTTGCGCGCAAAGGTCGAAGCCAGGATTCCCAGGCTGACGCCGACCACCGCCAGCAGGGCAATCACCAGGAACACCAGCCCCAGGCTGCCCAGGTAGTGGATCTTGAGCACCCACACCGTGAAAAAGAGGATCACCCCCACCTGGACGAGCGCAAATAGGCCCAGCCCTCCCATGTAGCCGAGCACGATCTCTACACGCCTTGCGGGTGTCGCCAGGAGCCGCTCCATCGTGCCCAGCGAGCGCTCGCGCAAGAAGGAGACACACGTCAGGAGAAAGACGAAGAAAAGCGCCAGGAAGCCGATGTACACCGGCGCCACGAAATCCATCGTGTCGAACTCTTCCCCCGCAAAGAGGTAGCTCGCCTTGACCGTCACCGGAAGGGAGGAGGCGCCGCTGCCGGCCTGCGCGGCGCCGGACACTCCCATGCCGCCCGCCAGCAGCCCGGCGAGCGACTTCATCGCCGCCTCCGTGACACGCGCCCTGATAGCCATGCTCCGCGTGGGGTTCGATCCTTCCAGGCGCAGGTCGAGCTCTGCCTGGCGGTTCGCCAGGAAGCCCGCGGAGAACCCCTCGGGGAAGACCAGCACCGCCTGTACGGTGCCGTCCCGCAGCCTATCCTCGATCTCTGTGGGTGCCAGAGTGACCAGGTCGAACGTGTCGCCAGCGCCCATCTCCTCGACGATGCCGTCCGCAAGAACCATCTTGCCGGCCAACGTCGGACTCCCCAGGTCCTCATTGACCACGCCCAGGGGGAACCGCACCGGATCGGCACGGAACAGGATCGCGCCCAGCGCGAGCACCAACATGGGCGCCAGGAAGAGCAGGCCGACCGTGCGCCTGTCGCGCAGGACCTGGCGGATGACCCGCCGGGCGAGCACAAGAACTCGCCGCACGTTCATCGCACACCTCCTTCCGCATAGCGAAGGAAAGCCTCTTCCAGTGTGGCCGCGCCGGCCCCAACACGAAGCTCCTCCGCCGGCCCTTCCGCCAGCAGCTTGCCCTGCCGGACAAACCCCAGCCGGTCACAGCGCTCTGCCTCGTCTATGGCATGGCTGGAGATGATCAGCGTCGTACCACTCGCCGCCAGGCGCCGGAAGTAGGACCAGAAGGTGGCCCGCAACTGCGGGTCAATGCCCACCGTCGGCTCGTCGAGCAGCAAGAGTTGCGGCCGGTGCACCACGGCACAGGCCAGCGATGTCCGCTGGCGCATGCCCCCCGACACGGTGCGCACGAGGCTCCCCGCCCGGTCAGCCAGATCCACCAGCGCGATCGCTTCGTCCACTTGCCCGCGCGAGACGCCGCCGCACATCTCTCCGAAGAAGGCGACGTTCTCACGCACCGTCAGATCCTCGTACAGCGAGCTGGCCTGGGTCATGTAACCCACGCGGGCCAAGATCTCCTTGGCGGGCATGCTTTGGCCCAGGATCGAGACCTCACCCGACGTGGGCTTCAGCAGCCCGACCAGTAGGCGGATCAGCGTTGTCTTCCCCGAGCCGTTTGGCCCCAGCATGCCGTACACCTCGCCCGCCTGCACCGATAGGCTTAGCCCATCCACCGCGCGGATGGGGCCAAAGTGCTTGTGAAGGTCCTGGGTCTCGACAACTGCACTCATAGACAAATCCCCTTTCCAGCCGCGGTAGCTCGCCTGCTACTAAGACTCACTCGCAGCGGGTGGATTCAAGACGCCGTGAAGGAAAACGTCCGTCAACTCCTGCGCCCAGTCAATACTGGGCAGTTGGAGCGTTTCCGACGGGCGGGCTAGTCGATCCATGAGAACATAGCCCCCAATCAGGCTCACCAACGCGCGGAGGAACACAAAGGGCGGCATCGGACGAAGCTGTCCCTGGGCCTCGTCCAGGGCGACCATGCGCTGGTAAAAGCCCATGGCTCCTTGGGCAAGCTGCGGCACGAACGTGGTGATCGCCGCGCCCTCCCGCTCCTGCGCGTCGATGAGTGCCAGCCGGATGTAGCCCTGGTGGGCTGAGAACAGATCGACGCAGCCGCGAAAGACTCGCTCGAGCAATTCCTTGGCCGTCCCGGCCTGGCTATCGCTCCACAGCACGAGCAACTGCTCGAACGGCGCCTCACGGCGCAGCAGGGAGGTGAAGAGGTCATCCTTGGAGGCAAAGTGGTTGTAGATCGCGGCCGGCGTGATGCCGGCAGACCGTGCGATCTGGCGCATGCCGGTCGCGCTGTAACCCTGGGCAAGGAACAGCGTCCGAGCTGCGTCCAGGATCTCACGCCGGGTGCGCTCGCCTCTCGTCAGCGACGGCTGGTCCGTCATTCCTCCCTCCGGCCGGATATAAACGAACGTTCAGAAACATAGTACTGCAAAGCGCTGGCAGTGTCAAGCACAAGATACGATCATGTCCTCACTCCACCCTGCTTGCGGAGCCGCCTCAGCGATGATATAGTCTCAGGAGCTACGGGAGGAACCAATGGTCGACTTTTCCCAGCAGGTCGTGATGATCACTGGCGCAGCCGGCAACCTGGGCCGTGCCACTGCGCTTGCCTTCCTCCGCGCCGGCGCCAGGCTGGTCCTGGTCGACCGCGCACCAAACAGGCTGCCGAGCCTCTTCCCTGATCTGGTCGCCTCGGCGGACCACTTCCTGGCAGGGTCCGTCAACCTGGCCGATGAAGCCGCGGTGCGGGCCATGGTGGACGAAACCCTGCGCCGTTTTGGCCGGATCGACGTGCTGCTCAACGTCGCCGGCGGGTACCGCGGCGGCACACCTCTCCACGAGACAACCCTTGACGAGTGGGATCTCCTCTTCACCATGAATGCCCGAACTGTCCAGGTCGTCAGCCGCGCCGTGATACCGGCCATGCTGCGCCAGGGCGACGGAAAGATCGTGAACGTCTCCGCCCGAGCAGCACTCCAGGCTGGCCCCAAGATGGGCCCCTACAGCGCAGCCAAGAGTGCCGTCCTGCGCATGACCGAGGCCATGTCTGCTGAGCTGAAGGGGACCGGCATCCGCGTGAACTGCGTCATGCCAAGCACCATCGACACGCCCGAGAACCGCGCAGCCCTGCCCAAAGCAGACCCAAAGCGGTGGGTCACGCCAGAGGCCATCGCCGACGTGTTCCTCTTCCTCGCATCAGACGCCGCGCGGGCAATCCACGGCGCAGCCATCCCTGTCTATGGCCTGAGCTGACAGCCCAGGAAGGCCGCGATGTGCCCCGGCTTGCCCTTACGGCCCCTGCTGCGGAGAGTCCTTCTGGTTGACCACGCTTGCCAGCAGCATCACCAGCACGACCCCAAAGAGGAGCTCCAAGCTCGCCGGCACTCTGGGAAAGACCACGAAAAGCGCGCCCTGCCCAAGGGCCACGACGCACAGCCAAAAGAGCCGGCTGCGCAGCAAATCACGAAGCGGAACAGACCCCTCTCTCACGGTCACCTCCATCGCACAGAAGAACATGTGTTCTGTGTGTAGCATAGAACACATGTTCTTGGCTGTCAAATCGCGATGCGTGTGATGACCGTCAAGCCATGGTGCCTGCTCCTACAACCCTGACACTATTCCCGGCGCAGGAGCCGGAGCGCGGTCTCGGCGAGCACTGCCGCGCCGACGGGCAGGCAGCGCTCGTCCAGGTCAAAGGTAGGGCTGTGGCCCCGCCGTTCCGACTCCTCGATCTTGGCCCCCAGCCCGAACATGGCGCCGGGCGCCATCGACGAGAAGCGACCAAAGTCCTCGGCCCCCATCGTCTGCTCCCGCACCTTGAGCATGGCCTCTCCCAGCAGGTCGGCTGCGACTTGCCGGATGACCTCTACCACATCCGGATTGTTGATCATCGGCGGGTCGCCCGTCTCCAGTTTGAGCGTGTAGTCGCCGCCAAGAGCCCGCGCGACCCCGAGGGCCCTCTCAATTTCGGCATGCAGGACCCGCTGGACGCCGGGCTCCAGATAGCGGATCGTGCCGGAGATCTCGACCTTTTCCGGGATGACGTTGGCCGCCCTGCCGGCGTGGACTGAGCCCAGGCTGATGACACCAGCGTCAAGCGGGCTCACCCGCCGCGATACAATGGCATGCAGCGCCAGGATCACATGAGCCGTAATGTGAATCGGATCTATTCCTTTGTGCGGATAAGCGCCATGCACCCCCTGGCCGCTGATTGTGGCCCAAAACGTATCGACGCCCGCGGAGGCCGGGCCAGCGTCGACATCGACCTCGCCGACTGGACTTCCCGGGTAGACGTGAAGCGCCAGCACCGCGTCAACCCCATCCATGGCGCCATCCTGCACCATGCGGGGCGCCCCACTGAACCCATCGGCATCCGAGACCTCCTCGGCCGGCTGGAAGAGGAGCCTCACCGTTCCTGGATAGGTCTCCTCCGCCAGCAGCGTCGCCACCCCCATGAGGATGGCGGTATGGGCATCGTGGCCACAGGCATGCATTACCCCCCGGACACACGATGCGTAGGGGACCTCGTTCTCTTCCTGGATCGGGAGCGCATCCATGTCGGCCCGGATGGCGACGATTGGGTGCCCTTCGCCCCGCTCGCCCACCACGCCAGTGCGGCCGACCCCCGTCCGCACGCGGTACCCAAGGGACTGCAGCACCTCGGCCGCAAGTAACGCTGTGTGCTCCTCCCGAAAGCCCAGCTCTGGGTTCTGATGGATCTTCCGCCGCCAGGCTGACAACTGCTCCTGGAGGGCATTGGCTCGATCAAGCATCGGGATCCTCCTTGGACCGCATCTTCCTTTGACTGGCGATGAGTATACCACAGCCCTCCCTTCCTCTCCAACGGGGCAGATCACCAGCAGTCGACACGGCCCGCGGGCCATCGCTCTCGCGAGTCGTGGAGTGAGCGCCGCACAGCCGCCCTTGACGCTCGCTCGCCGCTGCGATACAATGGGGTTGGCGCCTGACCAACTCGATATCTGGTACCTTTCGCCGCCAGATCGAGCAGATGCAGGGTCGCGAAACTGGAGGAACTACCATGGACAGATTCATCATCGCAGGAGGGGTGCCTCTCAGCGGCACGGTTGTGCCCAGTGGAAACAAGAACGCGGCCCTGCCCATCCTGGCAGCCACCTTGCTGACAGACCAACCGGTCACTCTGCGCAACCTCCCAAACATCGGCGACGTCCGCACCATGCTCTCCCTGCTGGAAAAGCTGGGAGCCACCGTCGAGCGTCACGACGCGCACACCGTGACGGTGCGCGTGGAGCGGCTCCAGTCAACCTGCCCTGACCCTCTCCTGGCCAGCCAGATACGCGGGTCTCTCACTGTGCTGGGTCCAATCCTCGCGCGCGCGGGCACGGTCAGCCTTGCGACACCTGGCGGCGACCGGATCGGTCGGAGGCGGATCGACACGCACCTGACGGCGCTTGCCGCCCTCGGGGCCGATATCGAGCAGGATGGAGGGCTCGACCTGCGCTCGGAGAGGCTCCACGGGGCGGATATATGGCTCGACGAGGCCAGTGTGACCGGGACCGAGAATGCTGTTATGGCTGCATGCCTGGCGAAGGGCCAGACCACGATCCGAAACGCTGCCTGCGAGCCGCACGTCCAGGAGCTGTGCCAGATGCTGAACTGCATGGGTGCGCACATCGACGGCATCGGCTCCAACGTCCTGCGCATTCGGGGGGTCGACCAACTGGGAGGCGGAGATTTCACCATCGGCCCTGACTTTATGGAAGTCGGCAGTTTCATCGGCCTGGCCGCAGTAACCGGTGGCGAGATCCGGATCCAAGGAGCCGCGCCGGAGCACCTGGGCATGATCCGGTCGAACTTTGCGCGGATGGGAGTCGAGTTCGAGGTCCTGGGCGAGGACTTGGTGGTGCCGGCCGGGCAATCCATGGAAATAAGGGATGACATGGGCGGGGCGGTCCCCAAGATCGATGATGCTCCCTGGCCCGGCTTTCCGACGGACCTGCTCAGTATCGCCTTGGTGGTCGCGACGCAGGCGCGCGGCACCCTCTTGATCCACGAAAAAATGTACGACAGCCGGCTCTATTTCGTGGACCGCCTCATCGCGATGGGCGCCCGCATCGTCCTCTGCGATCCACACCGCGCCGTCGTCGTCGGCCCGGCACCCCTGCACGGAGAAACCCTCCAGAGCCCGGACATCCGAGCCGGCATGGCCCTACTGATCGCCGCCCTGTGCGCCGGAGGCGAGAGCGTGATCCACAACATCCAGCAGATAGACCGCGGCTACGAGCACATCGAGGCGAAAATGAAGGCACTGGGAGCTCAGATAGAGAGAGTCGGGTAGGACAGAGCGACACTTGGGAAAGCAATCGTCTGCGCTGTCCCGGGCCATGCTCGTCGTGGGCGGACTGCTACTTGTGGCAGGCCTGGGCTGGAGCATCTGGTCATGGGCTGCTTCCTCACGGACACACTCCATCACCGATGCAGGCGCCGTGGTGTTCACCGAGGCGGCCCCTGCCCTTCTCCCCTCCCTAACAGATACGCCCAGACCGACCCCTGGCCGGCCCACGCTGGCAAACCCCGCCCCCGCGATTCTGCCCGAGTGGGAGCCAGAGGCAGCCCTGACTGCCGCTCCGGCGATCACCTCTGCCCCACCCATTCTGCCTTCGCCCACACCCGAGCCGGCAAAGATGCCGCCGGCGGGCCACCCTCCCACCCGTATCGTGGCACCGGCCATCGACCTGGACGCCCGGGTGGTGCCGATGGGGTGGAAGACGGTGGATCGCAACGGCACCCCCCTGTCTGTCTGGACCGTGCCTGAGAACGCCGCCGGGTGGCACCAGAACTCGGCTCTACCAGGTCATGGCAGCAACGTGGTCCTGTCGGGTCACCACAACATCGAGGGCAAGGTGTTTCGCTACGTAGTAGACCTCCGGCCGGGGGACCAGATCACGCTCTACGCAGATGACACGCCCTATTCCTACACCGTCGCCGAGAAGCACATCCTGAAGGAGGCAGGCATGCCCCTGAGTGTCCGGCAGGAGAACGCGCAGTGGATCATGCCTACGGACGGCGAGCGCCTGACACTTGTCACCTGCTGGCCCTACGAGTGGCCGGGCAACACCCATCGGGTCATCATCGTGTCCCTGCCGCAGATCCCTTCCACCGGAGAGATTATCCGCTGAGGGCGGGGAGACTGTGCCTCGCCGGGACCACAAGCTCAGGCTGTGGATAAGATCGAAATTGGTGTGGATAACGTGCCCTCCCTGTGGATAACCGGCCCGAGGTTTCACCCTTCCTCGCCCTCTCGGAGTTCACCGGGCGTCCCTGTTGGAAACCCCTCCCGGAGCAGTCGGAGGGCGTCCCGTTTATCCACAGCCCGTCGCGGCCCTGTCACCCAGCCGTTGTGGGCTGCGGAGCCCGCACCCCTAGCCCTGGGGCCGCAGCCTCTGCTGCGACGCCATCGTCCACATATCCCCAGGCCCTACGGTTACTACGATCTAAGAGATTGTGCTAGGTTTGATCTGTGTGAATGCTGGTTTCTTCGAAAGACAACGCCGGCAGGGGCGCCTGGAATATGCCTTCCCGGAGGGCTGTCCGGATACGCTCGACAATGTGATGAAAGTCGCCTGGATTGAGAACAAAGTTCAGTTGATTGGTATTCACGTACAGTACAGGGGCAGGCTGGGTAGATGCGAAGAATCTCTCATAGCCCTTGCGCAGGTCTTCGAGGTATTCCCGCTCCATGGCACGCTCATACGGCCGGTCTCGCTGAGCGATGCGCGCCATGAGGACCTCGGTATCCGCCTGTAAGTAGACGATCAGGTCAGGAGGCACGATTTGGCAGGCCAGCGCGCTCTGCAGCTGCTGATAGATATCCCACTCGTCGCCGGCCAAGTTCAATTGGGCGAAGAGCCTGTCCTTGTTGAACATGTAGTCGGAAATCAACGCCCCTTGGCGGAGGGATTTGGGGACCTGTTGCTGCTGTCTGTAGCGACTGAGCAGGAAGAACATCTGGGTCTGGAACGCGTAGGCAGTGCGAGACTCGTAGAAACGCGACAGGAAGGGGTTTTCTTCGAACACCTCGAGCAGCAAGCCTGTCCGGAAGTGCTCGCTAAGCATCCGGGCCAGTGTGGTCTTGCCGACGCCGATAGCGCCCTCGACGATCACATACCAGGAGCGTGTGAATGCTTTGTCGTCCACTTTGACCCTTCCTCCTGTCCGATGCCGGCAGCGGGAGGTCACCTTCCCATAGCCGGGCCGGCACATCCCTCAGCCCATTGTACCCCGAATAGGGGTACTGGCAAACTTGGACGCAGGAAACCTCTGCCCGTATAATCCGTATAGGCTTTATGGGAGGAAGGGATGGACCAGGAACGCACCTGGATACAGAGGGCGACCCGAGGAGACCAGGCAGCCTTTGGGGAGTTGGTGCGCGCCTATGAGCGGCCGGTCTACAATCTCGCTTACCGGATGTTGGGAAATGCCGAAGAGGCCGAGGATGCGGCACAAGAGGCTTTTCTGAGAGCCTATGCCAGGTTATCCACCTACCAGTTCGAGCGCAAGTTCGTCAACTGGCTGCTTTCCATTGCGTCACACTACTGTATCGATCGGCTGCGGCGTCACTCTCGCGCGCCCCAGGTCTCGTTGGAGGATGATCTCCCTCCCCAATACCTGGCGAGTGACGAGGAGATGCCCGATCAAGCCGTGGCTCGAAAGCAGGTGCAGGAAATGGTGAGACAGGCTCTGGATGCGCTGCCCCCTGACTACCGGGCAGCCGTCGTGTTGCGTTACTGGTACGACATGTCGTACGAAGAGATCGCGGCTACCACGGATTCCACCGAGAGTGCAATCAAATCGCGATTGCATAGGGCGCGGCAGATGATGGCCGGGTTGCTCCAGGTGGCCTGAGTGGAGGAGAAGATGGGTAAGCGCGTAGCATGCGCAGAGAGGGAGAGAGTAGGCTCTTGGGTGTCCCTGGACCTCGACGGCCGGCTTGCTCCAGACCATGCGTTTGAGATGGAGCAGCACCTGGCATCCTGCCCCGCGTGCCAGGCTGAGGCAGCGGCCCTACACCGGGTATCGACCCTCTTGTCTGAGATGCCTATGGTGGGACCGTCATACGGGTTCGCCCTGCGGGTCCAGCGACGCCTGGCCGAGCGCGCCGATCGGCGCCGGCACCTGTTTCGCGGAGTGGCGTTGCTGACCAGCTCCTTGTCGGTCGCCGGCGCGGGTGCGGCTGCCGTACTGACTCTCGGCCTCGGCTTGGCCGCCCTGCTGTGGCTCAGCTCGCAGCCGGCCGGGCTGCAGGTCGGGTTCTCGATGTCCCAGGTTGTTTCCGGCCTTGGGCTAATGGGCAAGGGGGCCAGCATCTTGCTCAAGGATATCGTCCTGCGCTATGGACTACCAGTCGTGCTGGCAGTCGGTGGTGCGCTGGCTGTGATGGGGGGGATCTGGGCATGGCTCGTGAGGCGGAAGCTGGGTGGGCCAGACCAGAATGAGTATGCGTAGCGCTTCTTGTTGGGAGGTGAATAGATGAAACGAAGTATGCTGTTGCTTGGGGCATTGGTTCTTCTCTTGCTCCTGCCGGCGGGTTCCGCCATTGCCCAGGGACCCGTAGAGGGCTCCGATGGAGGGCAGGTCTTCACCCAGCAGGATGTTTCCTTGGAGGCCGGCGAGACATTCAAAGGAGACCTCAGTGTCATCGACGGCAATCTCAGCATGGCGGAGGGCAGCTCCGTCCTCGGCGATGTCTTCGTGACCAAGGGAAACGCCTCCATCGCCGGCGACGTCAGCGGCAACGCAACCGTGGTGGGTGGCCGGGTGAGCCTGGCTGACAGCGGCAAGATCAACGGCGATCTCTTCATCTTGGGGGGAAAGCACGACTTGGCCGGACAGGTGAAAGGCGATGTCTCGATACTGTTCGGAGAGACGGTCCTGCGAAACTCGGCCGTCATCCGCGGTGACCTGTTGGCCGTGCCGGGAGACCTGACCCGGGAAGAGGGATCGCAGGTCAACGGCCAGGTGGTCACCCGCTTTGGCGCAGCTTCCTCCGAGTCCCTGGAGGAAGAACCGGGGCAGCTGCCCGAGGCGACTGTGGTGGTTCCGCCAACTCCGCTGTCGCCGAGGCCGACTCCCCCGGTAGATACCCTGCCGCCATGGACCGAACGCCACGACTTTGGTGATCGCCTTGCCCGCTTCGCGGGCCGACTGCTCTCTGCTCTCCTTTTCACCCTGCTGGTGATTGGTGTAGGAGTGCTGATCGTCCTGGTCTGGCCGCGTCAAACAAGGCGAGTGGACGAGTGCATCGCAACGTTGCCTGGGCAGTCCCTTGGGCTCGGGCTGCTCACATTCCTGCTTGCCGCGGGATTGGAGGTGGTCGCGGTCTTTGTGATGGTGCTGGTCATCCTCGCCGGCGCGCTTCTGATGGCGACCATCATCCTGATTCCGGTGGGGCTGCTCTTGATCCTCCTCTCCGGGTTGGTGCTGCTGCCTGTTCCTCTGGCGCTCGCCGGCGGAGTCCTCTTGGGGTGGGTCGGCCTCGCAGAGATCATCGGGCGCAAACTCCTGGACGGGCTCCACGCGCGTGGCGCGTCGCAGCTAGCGCACGTCCTTCTCGGGCTGCTGGTTACCCTTGTGCCTGCAGTTGTCCTCTGGCTGATCCAGCCATGGTGCTGTGGACTGCCCTTTGTCATCATCCTGACCAGCATCGGGCTGGGGGCCGTGTTCCACACCCGCTTTGGCACGCGGGCTTGCCAGAGAGAGACCCCCTTCTTGGAGCCTGAGCGCCTCCCGAAACAGGCGCTGGCTGAGCCTACCCCGGAGAGGGTCGCGGTTGAGCACAACCCTCTGCCGGCTGATGCAATGGAGGAGGAAGTGGGGGCACCCGACGTCTCTCCCCTGCCGCCCCCGCCACCCCCGCCCGCCAATCAGTAGACCAAGGGCGCAGGGAGGGGATGAGCCCTCCCTGCGCCATCCTTCTGCGTGCTACCGTCTCCATCCAGGCTGTGATACAATGGCCTGGATGGAGGCATTCCCTGGTCTCGAGAAGCCTGGAACAGGCAGCGCCCCAACTGAGGCGACCGGCCGCTACGAAATCAAACCGGCTCTGCAGGCCTTTCCTTTCTGGACGCTTGTCGGAGGTTGGTCTGTTCTGTGTGGCGCCCTGGCCACCAACCCCTTGCACTGGCGGGGGGAGATCTTCCTTATCCAGGCGATCGCCTTCCTGCTGGTCACTGCATCCTGGGCCGGCCTCTGGACCTTGGCCTCCGGGATCGATTGGGCGTTTCTACTGCACAGGAAGCCGGACCGACTCCATGCTCCCCTCCCGGTGTTGCCCTACACGCGGCCCGGGTCTCCGGCTGGCCGGCTGGCCCGAAGGCTGGGCCCAATGGCCGGCTGGTGGGTGGAGGTCTTCTGGCCTGTGGCCGGCCCCAGTTTTGTCCTGATCCTGTTGGCCGCATTGTCGGCCGCGATCCTGTCCTTGCTCCTGCCTCCCCGTGTCTGGTGGCTGGATCTGGCGCTGGTCGCACTCGTCGCGCTGGGCATGATACAGCGACGCCGAGGGCTCGTGCCGCTGGCTGCACAAGCCTTCCTCGGCCTTGGCCTGCCCTGGCTGGCCGGTTACTTGGCCGTCGCCAGGTTCTCGTGGCCGGCTCTCCTGATCGCCCTGGTCTTCTCCTTGGCCGCGTGGGGCCTGCTGCGTGTCGAGCGGAGAATGGCGGGGGGGACATGGCTTCTCCACGGCGGCCTCCTGGGTGCAGCGGCCTTGCTGGTCATCCTGAGGCAGCCCCTCGCGGCCGGCGGAACCGCACTGTTGGCCTTTGGCCCGGCCCTGTCTGGGCGGACGCTGGGCTCTGAAGAGAAGTCAGCAGGTGTGAGCCGGCGTATCTGGCCCTGGTTGCTGGCGGCCATGCTGGTGGCATCTCTGGCGAGCCCATGACCTGGCTCTGGGTCGGCGTAGGCCTTGCCGGCGCCCTGCTCGTGGCAGGGCTCATCTACTGGCAGATGATCGTCGCCGAGGGCGCGTATCTTGGTCCCCGGGCCGTGGCCTGGACCTATGACGTGGTGGCTCGCCGCTACGATGCCATCAAGCAGTTTGACCCGAGCGACGAGAAGCGCTACTTGGCCGAGCCTCTGCTCCGTAAGCTGGCTGGCGTGGAGAATCCCCTCGTCTTGGACGTCGCTACGGGCACGGGCCGCCTGCCTTTGGCGCTCCTGCATACGCCATTCAGCGGGCAAATCCTCGGACTCGATCTCTCTCTGAAGATGCTCCGCGTGGCGCGGAGCAAGCTGTTGCCCTATGGAGATCGGGTGGATCTGGTCTGGCACGGCGCCGGGCATCTCCCTTTTGGAGATGGCCTCTTTGACGCCGTGACTTGCCTGGAGGCACTCGAGTTCTTTCCCCATCCGGCCGAGTCTCTTGTCGAGATGGCGCGTGTCCTGGCGCCGGGAGGGGTGCTCTTTACCACCAACCGAGTGGGGCGCGAGGCCATCTTCCTGCCGCGGCACGCCATTCGGAGGAAGGACTTGGAGAGGATGCTTGCCGCACTGGGGCTGCGCGAAGTGGAAACGCGGCGCTGGCAGGTCAGCTACGATCTGGTGATGGCGCGCAAGGAAGGTCGGCCGGGTGTAGGCAGGAAGAGCTCTGCGGGCCATATCGCCCTGCTGAGATGCCCGGCCTGTGCCGGGACACTGGAACACGGCTTGTCAGGCTTGTACTGCACCCCGTGCAGGCGATCCTATCCCCTACGCGACGGAATCATGCTCCTGGCTTCTGGCTAGTGCGCATCTCGCCGAGGGGACCCCGCCGGGGCGAATGGAGCGTGATAGAGGATCGGGCTCTCCTCGCCCAGGGCCTTGACAGGGGTAGTAGGCACAGGTAAAATGCGCCTTCGCGCGCAGTGGAAGAGGTATCCGATCCAATGAGAGCACTTGTGACAGGGGGAGCCGGTTTCATCGGCTCGCACATATCCGATCTCTTGCTCAAGCATGGCTATCAGGTGCGAGTTCTCGATAGCCTTGCCTCCCCTGTCCATCAAGCCGGCCAAGTACCGGACTACCTGGATGCCCGTGTGGAGCTCGTTGTGGGCGACGTGCAGGACAGGCTCGCCTGGCAGAGGGCTCTCGAAGGCATCGACTATGTCTTTCACCTGGCAGCCTACCAAGACTATCTGCCGGACTTTTCCAAGTTCTTTGGCGTCAACTGCGTCGGGACGGCGTTGCTCTACGAGATGATCGTGGAGAAGCAGTATCCCGTTCGCAAGGTCATCGTGACCTCCTCCCAGGCCGTCTATGGCGAAGGCCGGTACGAGTGTAGCTCCCACGGCGCCCAGTATCCGCCTCAGCGCACCCTCGCCCATCTCAATAGGTCGGAATGGGACTTGACCTGCCCTGTCTGCGGCGAAGTGATGGAGTCCAAGCCCACCAATGAGCAAGTCGTGAACCCCCACAACCAGTATTCCATCTCCAAGTACACGCAGGAGATGATCTCGCTGAACCTGGGCAGGCGATATGGCATCCCGACGGTTGCCCTGCGCAACTCGATCACGCAGGGGCCACGCCAGTCGCCCCACAATGCCTACTCTGGCATCCTCCGCATCTTTACCACACGCCTGCTGAGCGGACTTCCCCCCATAGTCTACGAGGATGGGATGCAGCTCCGGGACTATGTGTCGGTCCATGACGTCGCCCGCGCCAACCTCCTGGTCATGCACGATTCCCGCGCCGACTATCGGGCCTTCAACGTCGGTAGCGGTCACCCAACCTCTGTCCTGGAGTATGTCCGAATGCTCATGGAGGTCGTGGGGGAGCACCAGCGGCCGGTTCTCGAAGGCCAATTCCGCCTGGGAGACACGCGCCATGTGGTCTCGGATGTGTCCGCCCTGCGCAGCCTGGGTTGGGAGCCGGTTGTGCCCCTGGCTGAGATCATGCGGCAGTACGTCGATTGGGTACGCGAGCGCAAGCAAATCGGCCTCTCCTCGCTCGATGCGGACGCGGTCATGCGCGCAAAGGGTGTTGTCCGTTCCGTCGGCCCTGGCCCCTAACCAGGACTCCCCAGATTCGACCCTCTCTCTTTGGCGTTCTCCTGCCCTGCCATCCGCTCTGTGATTCAGGTTGCAGGCGTGCCTGATTGCTGGTAGAATCGGTGCGCTGATTCGCTCCCTGCCTGCCATACCGCAGGGCGGCAGCAGGAGAGGTAGAACTCGCTATGGAAAGCGCCAGGAGGGTTTGGGCCCTCGGCCTGGACGGAGCCACGCTGGACCTGATCCGCCCCTGGGCGGACCAGGGACACCTACCCGTTTTGGGTCGCCTCATGCGCGGCGGGACCTCCGGTCCACTGCGTTCCACCTACCCACCCTTGACCGGCCCAGCCTGGGCGTCCTTCATGACTGGCATGACGCCCGCTCGCCATGGGGTCCTCGAGTTCTTCCGCCGCCAGCCCGGGTCCTACCGCCAAGTCCTCAACAGCTACCGGGACATCGACGGCCGGCCCGTTTGGCGCCTCTTGAGCGAGGCAGGCAAGCGTGTCTGTGTCATCGGCGTGCCTATGACCTATCCCCCCGAGTCGGTGAACGGCTACATGATCAGCGGGCTGCTGACGCCTGCCGGCCGCCGTGACTTTGCTTCGCCCGCCGGCCTTCTCGATGAGCTGGAGGCACATCTTGGCACCTATCGCCTTCGCCACGACGAAAAGTACCGGCGTGGTGCTCCAGAGCCGTTCATCCGAGAGCAGTACGAGATCCTCGAGAACAACATCCAGGCAGCGCTCTACCTGATGCAGAAAGAGCCCTGGGATTTCTTCATGCTTCACCTGCTCGGATCCGACCGGATGCAGCACGAGTTCTGGCACCTCCTGGATCCCTCCCACCCGCAGCACGACCCGGTCGAGCGGCGCCGATACGGCAACGTGCTCCTCGAGTTTTTCAAGCAGATGGATGAAGGCATAGGCCGGCTCGTGGAGGTTGTTGGCGACGAGGTCGCGATCTTGGTCATGTCGGATCATGGGTTTGGGCCGGTGCGCAGGTTCGTCAACTTCAATACATGGCTCCTCCAGCAGGGGTTGATGCGCCTCAAGTCAGGGCCCAAGACCGCGCTGCGCAAGCTGCTCTACCGCCTGGGCATCAACTACAACACTGCCGCCCACTGGATACTCAAGCTAGGCCTTGGCCGACAGGCCATGGAGCTCGGCCGGCAGCGGCGCGAGGAGCTACAGCGGCGCCTTTTCCTCTCGCTGGACGATGTCGACTGGGCGCGCACAAAAGTCTACTCGGTCGGCAACTTTGGCCAGATGTTCGTCAACCTCAAGGGACGTGAGCCGCAAGGCTGCATTTCGCCCGGCGCCGAGTATGATGCACTGCTCGATGACCTGGAGCGCCGCCTGCGGGCGATGACTGACCCCGAAAGCGGCCGCGCAGTCATTGGCGAGATTCATCGGCGTGCTGACCTGTACGATGGGCCCCATGCAGACGAGTCGCCCGATCTGATGTTCCTCACGCGTGACATGGAGTACAAGGCCATGGGCCTCTCCGACTTTTCTTCCCACCGTGTCTTTGACCCTGTGTACGGCACGACCGGCCATCACCGCATGGACGGCCTGATGCTCTGGCATGCAGCAGGGGTGATCCGGGAAGGCGAGGTTTTCGAGAGGGCGCGCATCTGCGACCTGGCGCCGACGATCCTATACCTGATGGGCCAACCTGTTCCCGAGGAGATGGACGGGCGCGCCCTGCTCGACCTCTTTACGCCTGGCTTCCGGCAGTCGCACGAGGTCACCTACCTGGAGGCGCGCGGGGCCTCGTCGGGCGACGACGGCTCCGCGTACTCGGAGGAGGAGCAAGCCGAGATGCGCGATATGCTCCAGGCGCTGGGCTATGTAACATGAGTCTTTTGGGGAGGAGCCGGCCCCGTGATGAGTCAGGTTCTGACCCGACCCCGGCAGCCAGCCGGGTTTCCGTATCCGGCCAAGCACAAGGTGGAGAAGTGGAGACGCGAAAAATCCTGGTCGTGATTCCGGCGTACAGAGAGGAGGCCAAGATCGAGGGCGTCATTGCGGGCGTCCGCGCGAATGTGCCCCAAGCCGATGTTCTGGTCATCGATGACGGCTCTCCCGACGAGACAGCCATCATGGCCCGCCGGGCGGGAGCCCTTGTGGCCTCCCTGCCCTACAACCAGGGGTACGGTGTGGCTCTCCAGACTGGATTCAAGTACGCCCGGCGCCACGGATACGACATCGTCGTCCAGATCGATGGCGATGGGCAGCATGAGCCTCGCTGCATCGCTGACCTCCTGGCCGTTATCCAGTCATCGCAGGCCGATGTCGCACTCGGCTCTCGCTGGCTGGGCGCCGGGGACTACAAGGGCCCGTTCCTGCGCAAGTTCGGCAAGGTCTTCTTTGCCTCGTTGGCCACATTCCTGACAGACCTGAAGGTCACTGACCCCACCACGGGCTTTCAGGCCCTCTCCAAGGAAGTCGTCCATTTCTACTGCACGCACGTCTACCCGGTGGATTATCCGGATGCCAACGTGATCATAATGCTCCGGCGCGCCGGGTTCCGCGTTGCCGAAGTCCCGGTGATCATGTATCGCAGTGAGACCGGCCAGTCCATGCACGCTGGCATCCTGAAGCCGGTCTTCTACGGCATGAAGATGATGATGTCGATCGCCATGACCCTGCTGCGCGACGACCGAGGCCTCCGGCGGGAGGGTCCCCATGTCTAGACCTCAGATCCTGATTGTCATCAGCGCGGTTCTGCTGTTGGCGTTTGTCCTGGAGCAGGTCCGCCGGCGGCGCCTTCGCGAAGAGTACTCCTGGATCTGGCTCCTAACCGCGGCCGGCTACCTGCTGGTTGCCCTGGTGCCTGGTTTGATTGAGTGGGTCTCCGGTGCCATCGGATCGGTCCGGCCCACCTCTGTGTTCGCGTTCCTCGGCCTAGTCTTTCTTTTCCTGATCTCGATCCAGTTCTCGGTCCAAATCTCGCGGTTGACCGAGCAGAACAAGGATCTGGCTCAGCAGATCGCCATCCTGGACAGCGAGTTAGGGCGGCTGAGCCAGGCACAGGCCCCTGCCACCACCGGCCCTGATAACGAGCGCGGAGGTTCCATCCCAGCCGAGCTCCCCTCGAGTCAAGAAAATGCTGAACGCGCTCTCGATTGACCTGGAGGACTGGTACCAGGGCTTGACCAGCACCGGACACCAGGTCGACCGGTGGCCCGAATTCCAGGATCGGGTCGTCGAGAGCACGGAGCGGCTTCTTGCTGTCCTTGGTCGCGCTTCTGTCCAGGCCACCTTCTTTGTCTTGGGATACGTGGCCGACGAGTTTCCAGGTCTCGTACGTCGTGTGGCCGATGAGGGGCACGAAATCGCCCTTCATGGATATCACCACAGGCGAGTCAGCCACCTTACCCCTGAGCAATTCCGTGACGACGTCGTGCGCGGCCGCGAATCAGTCGCGCGGGCCTGTGGGCGGCAGGCGTTTGGCTATCGCGCTCCGATGTTCTCCATCGACCGCTCCTCACTGTGGGCCCTGGACACCCTGCGGGACCTGGGGTTCCGCTACGATTCCAGCCTTTTCCCCACGCGCAACATGCTCTACGGGTTTCCCAGTGCCCCTCGCATTCCCTACCACCCCTTCCAGGGTTCAGGTTTCGCCGAGTTTCCGCTGTCTACCCTCCGCCTGGCGGGCGTCAATTGGCCGGTTGCCGGTGGTTTCTACTTCAGGATCCTTCCCTACTTCCTTTTCCGCTGGGCGCTGCGCCGTCTGAACAGACAAGGTTTCCCGGCCATCTTCTATCTTCACCCCTGGGAGCTCGATCCGGATCAGCCCCGCCCGCACCCCACGCCCCGCGAGCGTCTGACACACTATGCCAATCTGGCCCAGACCGAGGGCAAGCTCATCGCCCTGCTGCGCGACTTTCGGTTTGGTCCCCTTGCCGACCAACCGGCCCTGCTGGACCCGAGGGCTCCGGCATGAAGATTGTCGAGCTGCAGGATCGGGATTTGGCACGCCGCTGGGACGAGTGCGCTCTGAGCGCGCCGGAGGCCACGGTCTATCACCTTTCGGGCTGGAAGTGGGTGATGGAGCGCACCTTCGGGCACAAGGCCCACTACCTGGTCGCCGTGGAGGGGAACGAGGTCTTGGGCATACTGCCCCTGTTGCACATCAGGAGCAGGCTTGCCGGACACTACGTGACTACGCCGTCCGGCGGGCTCTGCTGCCGCGACGAGCGGGCTGCCGGGGTGCTCCTCGGGAGGGCCAAGGAGTTCGTTTCGCAGGCCGGCGCCCGATACCTGATCCTGCGCGACGGCTACCGGCGGTGGGAGGATCCCGACCTGGTTACAAACGAGGATCACTGCACGCTGGTCGCCCGGTTGTCGCAGGACTGGGAGGAAACGCTCAAAGGCATCAAGCGCAAAGAGCGCCAACTCACGCACCAGGGCATGCGCGCTGGTGCAGGTGTCTTGGCCGGGGCGCAGAATCTCGAGCTCTTTTACCCGGCCTATGCGCGCGCCATGCGTGAGAAGGGAACGCCCACGCCGGGCAAACCCTTCTTTCGCAACATCCTCGACGAGCTCTCGAACTACATGAGGCTGCTCGTCGTTCAGCGGGAGGGCCAGGTACTAGGCGGCGGCTTCATTGCTCCTTTCCGCGATACGGTCCATTGTGCCTGGGCCGGGGTGCTGCGCGAGTTCCGCGAATTCCGCCCCAGCCATCTCCTCTATTGGGAGACGATGCAGTATGGCAGCGCCAACGGCTACCAGTGGGTGGACTTTGGCCGCAGCCGCTGGGATTCGGGCAGCTTCACCTTCAAGAAGAGCTGGGGTGGAGAACCACGGCAGATCTACCAGCAGTACTATCTGAACGGCATCGCCCGGCCGCCGGCCGTAGGCGGAGGCCGCGAAGAGGACGCAAGCTATCGCCTCTTTGTCCGCATCTGGAGCCGGCTCCCGTTGGGGCTGGCGGAGGCGCTGGGCCCTCAGTTGCGCAAGAGGATGCCCTTCGGTTGAGCGTGGGAGGTGACCCGTTGCCATCGGCACAGCCAACCCGGCGAGCGCGCACCTTCTTGCGTCACGTGCCACCCGTGGCCGTGCCCGTCCACGCCGCCGACCTGCGCAACGGTTGGTCTGCTCTGCTGAGACGGGCCGGCGCGGTTGAGCAGCTCAGCACCGACCTGAAGGCATGGACGGGCAGCTCGTATTGCGGCCTCGTCTCTTCAGGCCGGTCGGCTCTGGCGGCGATCCTCCTTGCCCTGAAGCGCACTTCCAAGCGGACCAAGGTTGCCGTCCCTGCGTATGGGTGCCCAACGGTCGTGCAGTCCATCCTGTTCGCTGGCCTGGAGCCTGTCCTGTGCGACGTCTCGCCCCGCACGCTGGACTTGGACCCGGACGCACTGGACCGCCTGCGCAAAGACGATTTGCTCGCGGTCGTTCCCACGCACTTGTATGGCCTGGCCCACGACATCACCGGCCTGTTGTCGATGGGCCGGGAGCATGGGTTTGCTGTTGTCGAAGATGCGGCACAGGCCTTTGGCGCAAGGTCGCAGGGCAAGATGGTGGGAACCCGCGGCGATGCCGGCTTCTACAGCCTGGGCAGGGGCAAGTGCCTGCCGGTCGGCCACGGGGGCGTCATTGCGGCCGGCGAGCGCCTGGGCGTGGCGATCGAGGAGGAGCTCCGGCGCACGCCCGGCTCCGGGCAGGGGGCATCTTCGCCTTTTGGCTCGCTGGCCCTCTTCCTGGGCTATGGCCTGGCCACAAACCCTGTCGGCTGGTGGTTTGTTGTGCGTACCTTCCTGAACCCGGCCAGCGAGGGCATGGACCTCCACGCGCTGCCACCCATCCGGTTGTGCCGCCTGCCGGCCGTCCAGGCAGCCATCGGCCGCTCGATCCTGGGGCGCCTGGGGCGCCTGCAGCAGGTATGGAGGGACAACGCAGCGCGCCTGTCTGGCATGTTGGCCGAGGTAGACGGCGTGCAAGTGCCCGAAATCGCGCCGGGGAGTGAGCCAGTCTACCTGCGACTTCCGTTCGTGACCGGCAGTCGCGAGCGGGCCGATGCGCTCTACGACAGGCTCTGGAATGAGGGAATCGGCGCATCCCGGTCCTATATCCGCAGCCTGCCCGATCTCTATTCCGAGCAATTGCGGATCGACCCATCCGCCTTTCCGGGTGCCGCCACGCTGGCCAATTGCTTGCTGACACTTCCCACGCACTCGTATCTGCGGGAGGACGATTTCGCCCGGATCCAACAAGCTCTGCGGGCAATGTCCCCCGGACACTCACTTGGGTAGCCCCTTTGGGGGCGCCGATGGGGGAGACCCATGCCAGTACGACCGCCTGATCCAGAAATGCTGGCGCGGATGCCGATGCCGCGCGACGAGTATGAGCGGCTCCGTCCACGCGGCCGCTGGACACTCTTCAAGCAGAAACTCCTCAACTTATTGGCGCACAACATGATCCATCCCGGCGCACGGCTGTGGCTCTACCGCAGGATGGGTGTCAACATTGGCCGTGATTGTGTCGTCGAGATGTACTGCAACCTGGACGATCAGTTTCCCGAGCTCATCTTCTTCGACGACCATAGCGGTCCCTCCCGCTACGTCATCATCGTCTGTCACGACGACGTCGCGGCGCGGGCGGAAGAGGGCAGGGTCACCCGCCACGGCTACGTGGCGCCGGTGCGCATGAGAAGCTACTCAGCCTGTGGTGTGGGCAGTATCCTCCTGCCCGGCGTGACTCTGCACGAAGGAGCGGTGGTCGGAGCGGGAGCCGTCGTGACGAGGGACGTCCCGCCCTACAGCCTGGCTGTTGGCATCCCGGCCAGGGTCATCAAAGACCTCGCGCCCTCGCCGACACCCGAGAATGCGCAAGGCACGAGCCACGCATGAGTACCGGTGAGCCCTGTGCCTTGGCGGCCAGTGTCATTGTCCTGGGCTACAACGGCAGGGACCTGCTGCAGCGGTGCCTGGAGTCCGCGCTCGACCAGAGCTTCGCAGCCGACGAGTTCGAGGTCATCTATGCCGATAACGCGTCGCAGGACGGTTCCGCCGGATGGGTGTCGGAGCACTTTCCCTCGGCCCGGCTTCTGTGTTTTGACCGCAACCTCGGCTTTGCCGAGGGGAACAACCGCGCAGCGGCGCACGCGCGTGGCCGCTACCTCCTCTTTCTGAACCAGGATACCGTCGTCCATCGTCATTGGCTGGCCGAGATGGTAGGCGCCCTGGCTTCTGGACCCGAAGTTGACGAGGGTTTCATGCCCGAGCCCGCCGTGCGGACCGCGGCCGGTCACGCGGCAGGCTGTCCTCTACAGGCGGGTGCCATGGAGCGCGATGGGCGTGTGTCGCGTGGGTTCCTGAGCGAAATCACCCGCTTCGGAGCCGTGGAGCCGGTCGAGATCGATCTGCCCGATACCCCAATCGCCACCCTGCATATCGGCGGTGGCTCGATGATCCTCGACCGCCAGGTCTTGCACGATCTCGACTACATCTTTGACGCAACCCTTTTTGCCTACGGCGAAGACCTGGATCTTGGCTTGCGCCTGAATGGATTGGGGTACCGCGTGGTATTCGTGCCCACGGCTATCTGCTATCACCACCGCGAAGGCCGCGCAGAGCCCTCCCGCACGACGCTCCGCCGCACAGCGCTGGCGACCCGGAACAGGTTCCTGGTCTATATGAAGAACATGCACTGGGGCGAGTTCCTCCTGGCTCTCCCGCTTCTCTTCGTGGGCTCAATCGCCAAGATGGGCACCATGGTTGCCAGCCCAGTCAAGCGCCTGATCTATGGCGTGGGCCTCATTCCATTCACAGCCTACTATCTGGCGGCGGCCATCGTACGCATGCCTCGCTATCTGCCCGATCGTCGGCGCATCTTGGCTCGTCGTGACCTGCACCATCCGCGCAGTTGGCTCCTGCGGGAGCTGCTGCGGCGAGGCCGGCGATGAGTAGGGGCGAGCCTTTGCCCGGACGTGAGCCGACCCCTGCCGGACCTGCACCCGGGCGCGGCAGGACCTTCCGCGCCCTGCGCCATCGCAACTTCCGCCTCTTCTGGTCCGGGCAGATCATCTCCCAGGTCGGCACCTCGATGCAGCTGATGGCACAGAGTTGGCTGGTCTATGAGCTCACCGACTCCCCCTTCATGCTGGGTTTGGTGAGCTTTGCTGCCCTGCTGCCCGTCCTGCCCGTCTCGCTGCTCTCGGGCGTGATCAGCGACCGATTCCCCAGGCGGCCTCTGATCATCGTGACCGAGAGCGTGCTCATGCTCCAGGCCCTGACCATGGCCGTCCTGACCTGGTCGGGTGTGATCCAGGTCTGGCACGTGATTGCACTCAGCTTTGTCTATGGCGCAGCTGCCGCGCTGGAGCAGCCGGCCAGGCTCGCCTTTGTCGTGGACACGGTCGGCAAGGAGGACCTCACCAGCGCGGTCGGCCTGAATGCGGCAGTCTACAACACTGCCCGGATTGTCGGGCCGTCACTCGCCGGGCTGCTCGTGGCCTGGATAGGGGAAGCGGGCTGCTTTCTACTGAACGGCCTCTCCTTTCTGCCGGTCATCGCGGCCCTGCTGGCCATCCGCCTGGCGCCGCGCCCCGCCGCCCGCGAGAGGCTTCGGGTTGTGGGAAGCCTCATGGACGGCTTCCGCTACGTCTGGACCACCCACACAATTCGCGGAGTGCTGGTTATTGTCGCGGTGGCTGGCCTGCTGACCATGCCGTACGTATCCCTCATGCCCGTCTTTGCCAAGGACATCCTCCAGGGTGACTCCAGGAGCTACGGCTTCCTCATGGCAGGCGTGGGCACAGGCGCCATTCTCGGCGCCCTGTCTGCAGCCTCCATTGGCACCGGGCACCGGGGTCGTTGGTTATCCTGGGCGAATGTTCTCGGGCCGCTTTTCGTTCTCTTCTTCTGCCTGTCCAAGTCCTTCCCGCTCAGCCTGGCAGTGGTACTCCTGGCGGGGATGGCGAATGCAGTGCGCCAGACGCTGTCGAACAGCCTCATCCAGATCAACACCCAGGAGCAGTACCACGGCCGCGTGATGAGCATCTTTAACTTGCTCTTCACCGGCATGTCGCAGGCCGGCACCCTGCTGATGGGAGGGCTCGCCGAGGGGCTAGGGGCCCCGGTCGCCGTCGGCGCCGGTGCGCTCGCCAGTGTGACTCTTGGCTTGCTCTTCGTCTGGTGCCTGCCCCACGTCCGCCGGCTGCACTGACCTACCCTCTGCACGTCGCCTTCCGTTCCCTCTTCCGGGCGCACGCACCGTGCCTCTGCGGCCACGATCCCTACTCTGGGCGTGGCAGTAGGGCCTTTCGGCCTATTTGGAGTTTGCCCTTCTGCGTGGCATACTTGCCCTTCACCATCATAGAGTGTCTCGCACACGTCAGCGGAGGGGTGGATGGGCAATCGGCACACCGTCGGCGCACTTGGGGCACTCCTGTTTCTCCTGTGGGGGATCGGGGGTGCGGGGGCCACCGGCCAAGTCCAAGGAACACAGTTCAGCTTGGCCGATGCCAGCCTGGTCTTCTTGGGGGAGAAGGCGAACGATTGGTCAGGCTATTCTGTGGCACCGGCCGGCGATGTCAACGGCGACGGCTATCGCGACCTGCTGATCGGCGCACCCTACGCGGGTGACGTAGTCGGGAAGGGGCAGGGCAAGGCCTACCTTCTGCTCGGGCGCCCAACAATGGAATGGCCTACCGGCCCCATTGACCTCGCCGATGCCGATGCCTCGTTCCTGGGCCTCAAACCCGCCACGATGGCAGCCAGGCAAGTCTACACCGCCGGCGACGTCAATGCGGACGGATATGACGATTTTCTCATCACCTGCTGGATGTGCTGGGGCAGCAAGGGAGCCGCTTACCTCTTCCTGGGAAGGGCAGACGCTGACTGGGGGCAGGACTACCCGCTGGAGGAGCCCGACGTACGCTTCATTGGCGAAAACTACAATGACAGGGCCGGCTACTACGCGGCAACGGCCGGCGATGTAAACGGCGACGGGTACGATGATTTCCTGATCACGGCCGTCGGTGACGAGGAAGGCGGCGGGTTTCGTGCCGGCCAGACCTATCTCATCCTGGGCCGGACGGACTGGGGCCCTCTGCCGCTCTGGTTCTTCCTGGATCAGGCGGATGCTTCCTTTCTCGGTGAGGCAGAAGGAGACGCGGCCGGGCGCTCTGCCTCCGGCGTCGGGGACATTGACCGCGATGGCTATGCCGACTTCATGATTGGTGCGCCCTTCAACGACCAAGCCGCCCCCGATGCTGGGAAGGCGTACCTGGTGCGCGGCCGCCAGGCGGCCGATTGGGGCATGGACTATGCGCTCGCCGGGGCCGACGCCTCTTTCGTGGGAGAGGCTGGAGGCGACCAGATGGGACGCCGTGTATCGGGTGCAGGCGACGCCAATGGCGACGGGTACGACGACTTTATGGTCGGCGCTTCGTACAACGATCAGGTCGCGCCCGACGCAGGCAAGGCCTATCTCTTTCTGGGCCGCCCCGCCGCTGATTGGGGCCAGGCCTACCCGGTCGCGCTGGCCGATGCCTCGTTCCTCGGCGAAAGCGCCGCCGACCAGGCTGGGCGCCGGGTGAGCGCGGCCGGCGACATGAACCACGACGGCATTGGCGACCTGGTCATCAGCGCACCCCACAACAGCCGGTCCGCCCCCGAGGCGGGCGCTTCGTACCTGCTCTATGGCCGCGCCGATGCTGGCTGGGGGATGGACCTGCCGTTGGCCGAAGCAGATCGGATCTACGTTGGCGAGGCCGCCGATGACCATGCCGGCTACGACCTGGCGCCCTTGGGAGACATGAATGGCGATGGCGTCGACGACCTTGTCCTGGGCGCGTACGCCGCAGACGTGAAGGGAGACCAGTCAGGCACCACCTACGTCATCCTCAGCCATTGGCGCCGGGTCTACCTTCCCCTCGCACTCGGCAACAAGTGAGCCGGTGACGGCGATTCTGGCGAACCTATTTGGCAATCATCCTGCCCTGTGGCATACTTCTCCCCTACGGATGAAAGGGTGGGGCTCCCCGCCCAGGGGCAGATTCTGCGGAGGTTGGGATGAAGCGCTGGCATACTGCAGTCGCACTCGTGGTCGTCCTTGCCGTCTCCTTCGGAATCGCTGGCTCGGGGGCCTCGGGGCAGGCTCTGTCTGAAGAGCACAGCATGGCCAATGCCAGCCTCACCTTCCTCGGGGAGGACATCGGCGATTGGTCTGGATACTCCGTCTCCCCTGCCGGTGATGTGAACGCCGATGGCTACGATGACCTCCTCATCGGGGCGCCCTATGCGGGCGAGGTGGAAACCAAGGGGCCGGGCAAGGGCTACCTGATTCTTGGCCGGAACAGCTCCAGCTGGCCGGCAACCCATATCGATCTCGCTGCCGCCGATGCGTCCTTCCTCGGCGACTTGCCTGTGGGCATGACGGCGCGCCAGGTCTACACAGCCGGCGACGTCAACGGCGATGGCTACGACGATTTTTTGATCAGCAGCTGGAAGTACGGCGGCGAGCGGGGCATGACGGCCCTCTTCCTCGGCCGGGCAAGCGTCAATTGGGGCCAGGACTATCCGCTCAGGCGGGGTGACGCCACCTTCCTCGGCGAGGAAAAGGGCGACCGGGCCGGCTACTACGTCTCGGCCGCCGGAGACGTGAACGCCGACGGGTACGACGATTTCCTGATCACCGCTGTAGGGAATGATGAAGGCGGCGGGTTCCGCACCGGCGAGACGTACCTGATCCTCGGCCGCGCTGCTGCGGACTGGGGACGCAACTTCTACCTCTCCGGAGCCGACGCTTCCTTCCGGGGCGAGGCCGAGGGCGATGCAGCCGGCCGATCCGCCACCGGCGTCGGTGACATCAACGCCGACGGCTATGCAGACTTTATGATCGGCGCTCCCTTCAACGATGAGGTTGCCCTTGACGCCGGGCAGGCCTACCTTCTCCTCGGTCGCGCTACCGTCGACTGGGGCGCGAACTACCCACTGTCGCAGGCCGACGCTTCCTTTCTCGGTGAGGCAGTGGGAAACCAGGCCGGCCGCCGCGTCTCGGGAGCGGGCGACGTGAATGCCGACGGCTACGATGACATCATCCTCGGCGCCTCGTACAACGACCAGGTGGCGCGCGATGCCGGCAAGGCCTATCTTCTCCTCGGCAGCTCGGCGGCGAGCTGGGGCATGGATTACCCTCTGTCGCAGGCCGATGCCGCCTTTCTCGGCGAGAACCTGGGCGACCAGGCAGGGCGCCGGGTCTCCGACGCCGGCGACGTCAACGCCGATGGCTACTCCGACTTTCTCATTGCGGCTCCCCACAACAACCGTGCCGCGAAGGAGGCGGGCACCGCCTACCTGCTCCTGGGCCGGCCCTCCGTCGACTGGGGGCCCAACTTCTCCCTCGCCCAGGCGGATGCTTTCTACGTCGGCGAATCAGCCTTTGATCACGCGGGCTACGACCTCTCCGCCGCCGGCGACCTGGATGGTGACGGTAGAGTGGACCTGGTCTTTGGCGCGTATGGGGCGGACGAAAACGGACCGCAGTCCGGCAACACGCACCTTTTCCTGAGTGCTCAGGCGCCTTTCCCGGTCTCCTTTACCCCCGACGCCCCCAGTGGCAAGGTTGGCGAATGGCACCTCTTTACGAATGTCTACCGCGATGCCACGGGCTGGGCAGATATCTCCACGGCCGAGATGCTTCTGGGCCGGAGCAGTTCGGATGTCAAAGGGCTCTACGTCCAATACCGCCCAGCCGAGAATCATCTCTATCTCCGCGATCGGTATGGCACCGCCTGGCTTGGCCCCTGTGTACCGGGTGAGGCGACCATCTTGGGCAACGGGATTGTTCAGCTTGACTGTGCTCTGTGCACCGCCACCAACGACGGCGGTGCCGATTTGCAGCTCGCGCTGCAGGGCCGCTGGGGCCAACCGATCACTCTTCCATGGGCTCTGACCGCCCACCTGCGCGCGACCGACCAGGCGGGAAATGACTCGGGCTTCTTGGGGCTGGGCACCTGGACACTCAATCCGTAGCTGGAAGGCATACTATGAACCAACCTACCGAGACGACGGTGTCTCGACTCCGGCAATCCTGCCCCCTGATTGTGCTGGGCATGCACCGTTCGGGCACCAGCCTCACCGTGCGGCTGCTCCACGATCTGGGTATCCACATGGGCAGCTGGCTTTCGCGTGACGCGGAGTCAGTGCACTTTCAGAGGCTCAACCGGCGCATCTTCCGGGCGGCAGGCAGCAAGTGGGCCGACGTGGGCGGTCTACTCCAGCAGATGGAATCTCCCGCATTTGTGGCGCAGCAGACAGCCCGTGCGCAGCGCGCGCTCTTTACGACTTCCATCCCGTTTCGCAAGCCGCCGGTCGCCCATTTCTTCGGCCCCGAGTTGTGGCGAAAGATCGTGGACGGCGAATCTCCTGCCTGGGGATGGAAGGACCCGCGCACCAGCCTGACGTTCCCTGCCTGGATTCCCATCTTTCCGAACGCGCGCTGGCTCCATATCCTGCGGAACGGGATAGATGTGGCCATCTCTATCCATCGCAGAAGCCTCAAGCAGCAGCGCAAGCTGCGCAACCGAGTCTTCCCCGTAGACTTTAGCGCTGCGACGCTCGATTTCGACTACAGCTTCCGCCTATGGGAGCAGTATCTCACCTTCATTTTGGCCCACAAGGGCCATATCCCGCCAGGCCACTACTTGGAAGTCCGCTACGAAGATCTCCTTGCCGATCCCGTAACGCACCTGCGGCGGATCATGGAGTTTGCGGGCCATCCCATAGATGCAGGGACCGGTTCCTCTCATGCCCTGGAGGTGGCTTGCCGGCGGATCAATTCCGACCGCCTGGACAATCACCGCCATGCTGCTGCCTACCTGCCGGAGATTCCGGCTCTCACCTCCAGCCCTCTCATGCAGCAGATGGGCTATGGGTATGACCTTACGTAGGCCGCCTAGCACCTGTCGCCGCGTCAAGGGATCTCGTCTATGGCCATAACCTTCAACCGCTCCGCGATTGCCCGCCGCCCATGGTCGGCCCTCCGTCACTTGCCCTTCGTGGCCAAGTGGGCCGGGCAGCGGTTCTTCCGCCGGTTGACTGCCCGGTGGCGGACACTGCCCGACTTTGTCATCATTGGCGCCCAGAGGTGCGGGACAACTTCGCTCTACAACTACCTCGTCGATCACCCCGGTGTGGCTACGGCCTTCATGAAGGAGACCCACTTCTTTGACCTCCACTTCTCAAAGGGGCTGGGATGGTATCGGGCCCACTTTCCTCTCGTTTCCACAGGGCGTCGTGTGGCAGGCCCGCCGCGGCCCGTGGTCGGCGAAGCTACCCCCTACTATCTCTTCTATCCCCATGCCGCCCCCCGCCTGCGCGCGGCCTTGCCGGAAGCCAAGCTCATGGTCCTCCTCCGGAACCCCGTCGACCGGGCCTATTCTCACTATCACCACGAGGTGAGCATGGGCGTCGAGACCCTCTCGTTTGAGGAGGCTCTCAGCAGGGAGGAATCCGTTCTTCCGGCAGAGACGGCGCGGATCACGGCGGATGGAAGATACCGAAGCTTTGCCCACTTCCATGGCTCCTACCTGGCCCGAGGAATCTACATCGATCAGTTGGTGCCCTGGATCCATTCCTCGCCTCCCGATGCTGTGCGGCAAGGGTGGGGGTGCACCCTGACCAACGACAACCTCATGATCATCCGGAGCGAGTCTTTCTACGCCGACCCCGCTGCCGTGGTCCGACAGGTCTTTGCGTTCCTGGGGCTGCCGGCCTGGACCTCCGGCACCTACAAGAAGTACAACCTGGCGCACTACGACGGCATGAACCCTGCCACGCGAGAGCGCCTGGCGGCCTTCTACCGGCCGCACAATCAGAGGTTGTACGAGGCCTTCGGGATGGACTTGGGCTTGGATGGCTGATCTGTCGGCGGCCCGGAAGAGGCTGGCTGTGGCCTTCCTTGTGCTTCTGGGCGCGTTCTCTGCTTGGTTGCTGGCCCCCCGCCTTGCAGATGCGTCCCCGCTGCTGGCCGTTGTGCTGAGCTGGCTCTGGTTCCTGTTTCCCGGCTTTCTGTTGTCCTTTGTCGCTGGCCCGCGGCTGACCTGGCTGCAGCGCATCCCGGTCTCTTTTGCCCTGGCCAACGGTCTTGGTACTCCCGGCACCATGGTGGCCATCCTCCTGCGCATGCAGCTGAGTGCCCTTCTAGGCATCAACATGTGCGTGCTCCTGATCAGCGTGGTGCTCTTTCTCTTGTTTGCCGGGAGGCGGCAGGAACACAGCCCGGTGGCAGGCCGGCCCTCTGATCACCCTCCGGCGAGGTCGCTCCTGTCGCACTGGCGGCTGGACGTGACTTCCACTGTATGCATGATCCTGATCCTGGCCGTGATCGGGATTGTTGCCGTTCTGGCTTTCCGGTGGCCCCCTTCGGGTGATGATGTTGCCGGCCTTGCTCCCTTTGCGGAAGCGCTGCGGATAGGCAGAATAACCGGTCAGGAGCCGTTCCACGGAAGCGGCTCCCCGGTCACGCCTCGCAACGAGATGACCGTCTGGAGCTACCAGCTGGTCCTGCTCTGCAAGGTCGCAGGCGTTCCGGCCGACACCTTCTTCGTGGACAGCCGCCCCGTGCTCGTTGTCCTCTCGTTTCTTGCCTTCTACTTCTTTCTCCGGCTGGTCACCAAAGGCCGGCGCCAGGCGCTCTTCCTGATGGCCCTCTGGTCGCTCTTCCTTCTCGCTACCCTCAAGCCGGATCAGACGGGGAGCGACTTTATCACCCGCATCATCCAGGACAAGTTCGTCGGATATTTCGTTGTGGTGCCTGTCATCCTTGTCTTCATCCAGGACTGGCTGGAGAGTGGAAGGCGCCGAACGCTGGCAGCTGTGAGCCTAAGCTCCTTTGGCGCCTCGCTGCTTCACCCCATCACTCTGACGCAGGTGGCGATCCTGGGGGCAGGCTTTTGCCTCGTCTCTCTGCTGTTCGTTCGTTCGCGTCCCATCTTCGCGAGGGTTGCCTGGCTCGCCCTGGTTCTCCTGTTCTGCCTGGTCGTTCCAGCGATCCAGTACTTTCGCTTCATGGGCGACATGCCGCTGGATCTGGCTGGGCTGCGGGATGCGGTCGAGTATGGCCGCATCTACATGGCTGTCGATCGCTACCGTCTCTGGCTGCTGAACGGCGACCGATACATCCTGCACCCGTCGATCATCCAGACGCCGATTGTCCTGGTGGGGTATGGTGCCCTGCTGCTGCTCTTGCCGATCGTGAAGAGGAGCCAGGCCGCGCGCTGGTTCATAAGCGGAATGTTGCTTCTCCCACTTCTGTTGTACGTTCCGCCGCTGGCATTCATGGTCGGCAAGTTCGTGACGCCCTACCTGATGTGGCGTCTGGCGTGGCCCCTTTTCTCCTTTGCTGTGTTCTCTGTGGGACTGGCGGCGTGGCACCTGCCTTCTCTTCTCGTCCGCCTGCTCACCTGCGTGCGCCTTCGCGCACCCGCTCTGCTGCTCAAGGCCCTTTCGGCCCTTCGATCGTACGGGCCTCTGCTTGCCGTACTCGTCGCGATCCTGATCTCATTCCCCAGTATCAAGCGCGGTTGGGTCGACTTCCAGGAACGATACTGGGAAGTCGGTTTCTCTACCTGCTCTCAAGCCCGAACCGTGCTTCACAAACTGGATACCCTCGCCCACGAAACCTCAGTCAATGTGCTGGCCTCCAACTCGCTCGACTTCTGCATCCCGGCCTATGCCCCGCTGGCCAACGTCGTGTCGTTCCGTGGCTACGGCACGATCAACCGGCTGCCCGCGGACCTGATCTCGGACTCACTTCAACGGACCATCGATGTTGACTACTTCAGCACCGTCGAGGCGGTTGACGATCTCGTCGTGGCCATGCTCGACCGCTACGACATCGAGTACGTCCTGGTCGAAAAGGAGCGGCTGGAGCTGGACCTGCATCTCAGGCAGATGCCAGACCTCTTTGCTCCCGTCTATGCAGATTCAGCCTATGCCCTCTATGGCGTCGCACATCCACTGCCTGCCTCTGACATCGTGGACGGAAATGCCGCACTCAGGCTGAGGCGCTGGGGTGAGGCCAGGCAGGCCTTCTTCGACGCTCGCAAGTCCGAATCGTCGCAGGTGTTGGCCTCGGTCGGGCTCGGGTTGGCGCGCGAGGGCGAGGGAGACCTGGAGGCAGCTCTTGGCTTCTTCGAAGAAGCCAGAGCAGGGGCCGATTCCGAGCCGGCACTACATGCGTTGCTGGGCGAGACCTATCTCTTGCTCAGGGACCCGGGCGGTGCCGTTGCCGAGTACGAGCGTGCAGTCGACCTTGCGCCCCAGTTCTCCGGACTCCAGGCAGCCCTTGGCTTTGCCTACCGGCTGGCCGGCAACGATGAGGAAGCCCAGGCCAGCCTCGAGAAGTCGGCGGCACTCCGGGCGCGACAGGGTACGGCGGTGTACTACTCGATCCTGGGCAGCGCGATGTCGTCTGCCAGCTGGCCTGAGCGAGCCAGAGAGAGCTACGACCGGGCCATCGCCATCAACCGGATCGCAGAGTACTACGCCGGCTTGGCCCAGGTCTTGGTAAAGGTGGGGGACGTGGAGGGCGCAGTCGAAGCCAACCGCGATGCGTCCCGCCTGGGCCGCTGGTGGGATGTTCCCCACGCGCAGCTCGGCTCCATCTACAGCCAGATGGGTGATCTCGACTCTGCCATCAAGCAGTTCGAGAAGGCCTGCCGCCTGGATCCCACCAACTACTCTGCCCTCTACTCACTCGGCCAGGCGATAAAGGAAAAGTCGGGCGTCGAGCCGGCCGTCAACCGTCTGAAGGAGTGGCAGAGGCTCAATCGGGTGCTGCCTGGCCCACACCGTGCGCTTGCCCCACTCTACACGGCCAATGGAGATGTAGCCGCAGCTCGAGCAGAGCTCGATTTCAGCCTCACGATTCAGCCCAAAGATGCCACGCTCTTGGGCATGGTCGGCGACCTCCTTAGGCAGGGTGGGCAGCTGGACCAGGCGGAAGAACTCTACGACCAGGCACTGGCAAGCAACCCATCGTTCTATTCGGCTCACCTGGGCCTGGGTGCCATCTACAATACCGAGGCAGAGTACGGGCAGCAGATAGGGCAGTTGCTGCAGGTGGCGCGTGCAGCACCGGCCCTGGCATGGCCTCACCAGTCGCTCGTCGGTGTCTACCTGGCGCTGGGGCAATGGAAGACGGCACAGGCGGAGGCCGAATGGGCGCTCAAGCTTGATCCAAGCGACTCCTACTCCTTCGTCTCGTTGGGCTCGGTGCACAAGTCCAGGGCCCAGTGGACAGAGGCACTGGCGGCCTACCAACAAGCCGTCGACCTGGAGCCGGCCAACACCGATGCCCACCTTCAGATCGGGCAGGTGAACCAAACTCTGGGGGACCTGGAGGCTGCCCGCGAGGCATACCTGACGGCGGTGGAGATGGCCCCGGGCTCGGCGGAAGAGGTGACGGCCCTGGGCGATCAGTACCGGCGTGAGGGGGGCCTGGACGCAGCGATCCCCCAGTATCGCGATGCGATCAAGCTGGACCCGAGCTACACCTCTGCCTACATCTCCTTGAGCAGTGCGCTTCAGGCGCAAGGGGACCTCGACGAGGCCATGAGGGTTCTGCAGGAGGGCGTCCGGTTGGTTCCGGCTGCGGCAGATCTCCACATCGCCCTCGCGGCGCTCGCCAGGGCGTTCGGGCAGCAGGACGAGGCGCTCGCCTGGCTCCGGAAGGGGATCGAGTCCAACCCGCGCGAGGCGGACCTGTACGTAGCCCTCGCCGGCCTCCACCAGCAGGAGGGGGAGTGGGAGCAAGCGAAGCGGGCCTACCGCATGGGAATCGAGGCGGAGCCGGGAAGCATCAACTCCTACACCGGTTTGGCAGCCCTTCTCCGTTCCCGGGGAGAGGCAGGCTCAGCTCTGCCTGTGTACCGGGCAGCCATCGGGAGAGTGCCCTCTGTGGGCTGGGGGTACGTGGCGCTCGGCGATCTGCACGCCTCGCAGAAGAATCGCGAGCGTGCTGCCCTGGTGTACAGCCAGGCTCAAGAGGTACAGCCCGCCTACACCCTCGCCTATACGGCCCTAGCCAGCTTGCTGCGGGCGCAGGGAGACTCAGACAAGGCGTTTGCCCAATACCAGGCTGCCACACAGGTCACGCCGGGCGTCGCATCGGCTTGGACGGCCCTGGGGGCATTCCACCAGTCACAGGGCGAGCATGGCCTCGCCCTTGCCGCCTACCAACAGGCGGTCAAGGTAGAGCCGGGCAATGTGTCTGCCTGGGTGGGCCTTGGCGGAGGCTACTTAGCCGCCAACCAGCCAGGCTTGGCGCTCGAAGCATACGAGCATGCGGTTCGCCTCGAGCCGGGCAACGTGTCGGCCCTGTTGGCACTCGGCACGGCCTATCGCGCCCAGGGCCAGATCGACCGGGCAGAGGCCGAATACGCCAAGGCAGTCTCCCTCGACGCCGGGCAGGCCGCGCCTCTCCTGAGCCTTGCCGGCCTGCACTGGGCAAAAGCCCAAGTGACGCAGGCCGCCGGCGAGTTCCGGCAAGCACTGGAGATCGAGCCGGCCAACGAGAGCGCTCGTGTTGGCTTGGGGGATCTCTACTACGAGCAGGGGCAACTCGAGCAGAGCCTGGAGCAGTACCGGGCAGCTACGGAGACCAGTCCTGCCTCTGCCGAGGGCTGGATAGCGCTCGGCAACGTGTACCGCAGCCAGGGGCAGACTGACAATGCCATCCAGGCTTACCAGAAAGCTACTGAAGCCGAGCCTACCTATGCACCCGCCTTTGCGCAGCTGGGCAGCACCTACCTTGCGCTGGGACGGCTGCAGGATGCCGAAGACGCAATGCAGCAGGCCGTCACGACCAATGCCGCGGACGCAACAGGCTATATCCGTCTGGGAGGTCTCAATGCCGTGCGTGGCCTGCCAGAGTCGGCGCTACACTGGTATCGAGCGGCGACAGAAGCTGCTCCAGGTGCCGGCTGGTCATACGTCGCCCTGGGGACCTTTCTTCAAGCCCGGGGCAATGTGCAGGACGCCGAGGCCGCCTTCCTGGACGGAGCCGCAGCCCAGCCCACCTACGCCGACGTGTACTCCGCCTTGGCCGGCTTCTACAGAGCCCAAGGCCGCTTTGACGAGGCGCTCGCGCAGGCCAAGGCAGCTGTTGAGGCCGCGCCCTCCTCTGTGACGGCGCTCTTGGCCTTTGGCGGGCAACTCCGTGACAGGGGAAGCTTGGTCGAGGCGCAGGGTGCCTTCGAGGCAGCGGTCGACGCGGCGCCTGCCGAGCCCACCGCCTACTGGGCCCTAGCGGGACTCTATCGACTCCTGGGTGAGCCAGAGAAAGCCCTTGCCCAACTGCAGGCCGTCACACAGCTCAAGCCGGGATTGGCGGCCGCCTGGACATCGCTGGGTGGATACAGGTTGGCCCGTGGGCAGGCGGATGAGGCCCTGGCGGACTACCAGCGGGCCCTACAAGCCGAGCCCGGCAACGTCTCCGCCTGGCTTAGCTTGGGTAGTGCCTACCGCACCTGGGGCCAAATGGACCAATCCGCGCAGGCGTATGAGCGGGCCGCGGCTCTGGAGCCGGGCAATGCCCTCGTCTACCAGGGACTTGCCGACAGTTATCGTGCCCAAGGTCGCACCGGCGAAGCGCTTGCGGCCTACGGGCGGGCGGCAGCCCTCGACCAGAGCCAGGCGGAGGCCCTGGTGAGCCTTGCCAGCCTCCACCTCCAGGGTGGGCGCTGGCCCGAGGCCCAGTTGGACTTTCAGAAGGCAGTGGCGACCGAGCCTGCGTACCCAACCGCCCGTACCAGCCTGGGTGCTGCCTACCGCACGCAAGGACTGGTGGACCTGGCGCTGGCCGAGTTCCAGGCATCCGTGGACGCCAGTCCTGCTTCTGCTGAAGCCTGGGGGGCGCTGGCAGCCGAGACCCTGCTTCGCGGCGACCTGTCGGGAGCCATTGCTTCGTACGAGCGCGCCGTCGAGGTCGAGCCTTCCTACATCCAGAGCTACACCAACCTTGGCGGCCTCTACCAGGGAATGGGAGAATGGGGCAAGGCGGAAGAGATCTACCAGAAGGCTATCTCGGTCAATGCGGGCGACTCGGCGGGCTACCTGGGGATGGCGGCCGCAAGACGAGCGCAGGGCGACTGGGCGGCAACCCTCGACTGGTACCAAAAGGCCACTCAAGCTGCACCAGGGGCCAGCTGGGCCTACGTGCCCTTTGGCACCTACCTTCAGCAGCGGGGCGACGCCGAAGGTGCAGAGGCTGCCTACCAGAGAGCGATAGCCCTGCAGCCGGCCTTCAACGACGCGTACGCAGCCTTGGCCGGCTTGTATCGATTCAGAGGAGAGTTCGATCGAGCCGAGGCTGCCTACCGGCAGGCCATCTCTGCCACGAACGAGTCGGTCTATGCGCTGATCAACCTGGGCAACTACTACCGGCTGCGCACCCGGTACGGCGACGCGATTGAGCTGTACGAGCGTGCGGTCTCGCAGAGCCCCGGGCTCGGGGCTGCGCATGCAGCACTCGGCGACGGCTATGCAGCCAAGGGGCAGCGGGACTTGGCCCGGTCTGCTTACGAGCAGGCCATCGCGGCACAACCTGGCCAGGCATCGGCCTACGTCAAGCTGGCTGACCTGAACGCCAAGATCGGCAACGATTCCGCTGCGGAGTCTATCCTCGAGAAAGCCATCCAGATCGAGCCAAGCAACGCCTCTGCCCATCTGCGCCTGGCCGCTCTCTACTCGAGCCAGGCCAAGTATGCCAAGGCGGCAGAAAGGCTCGTTCTGGCCCTTGGTCTCAACCCGGGGTCCGCCGAACTCTGGACCGCTCTGGGTGGCGCATATCAGGCGCAGGGCAACCGCCAGAAAGCAGCCGACTGCTACCAAAAGGCCACCGCGGCCGCGCCAGCCTACACCTCTGCTTACCTCTCCCTCGCTGCCGTGGAGCGGCAGGGAGGCGACCTTGCCGGGGCCGCAGCAGCCCTGCGGAAGGCCATTGACCTCGATCCGGCCAACCCTGGAGGCTACATCAACCTGGCTCAGCTGGCCCAGGCTGCGGGAAAACCCGAGGAGGCCCTGGCCCAGTATCAGGCAGCGGTGGACGCCGCCCCTACCTCTGGCTGGGCCTACACCTCCCTGGCGACTTTCTATCGTGGCCGGGGAGACAGCACGCGAGCCATCTCCCTATACCAGGAGGCAATCGCTGCCGAGCCAGGGTATGTGGGAGCCTATGTCAACCTTGGCCAAAGCTACATGATGCTGGGGGATATCGCCAGGGCCCGGGCGACCTACCAGAGCGCCATCGGGGCCGTTCCCACTTCAGGTTGGCCAGCGCTCGCCCTTGGTTACCTCTACCGGCATGAGATCGACCTTGACAGGGCTGCTGATGCCTTTCGTCAAGCTCTTGCGATTGAGCCCCGTTACGCAGACGCCTTTGTGGCCCTGGCGGGGACATATTCCGCCCAAGGGAACTGGCAAGATGCCTGGAACAAGTACCAAGAGGCGGTACAGATCGCTCCCAGCTCTCCCGCGGCCTGGGTGGCCTTGGGGAACGCTGCCCTTCACGAGGGAGATCGGAAAGAGGCGGAGGAATCGTTCGAGCGCGCGATTGACCTGGACGGAACCTACGCAGCTGCCTATCAGGCCCACGTCTCGAACTACCAGGCGCTCGCCGACCTCGACCAGGCAATCCAGGTTGCCCAGTCGGCCACAAGGGCCAACCCCGCATCGGCCTGGCCCCGCCTGCTCGAAGGCAGCGCGTACGCGCTCGCATCGCAAGCCGACGAGGCTCTGGAGGCCTACCAGGAGGCCGTGTCTGTGGAACCGGGCAACGTGAGCGCCTGGTTCTCTTTGGGCTGGTTCTACCAGCTCCTCGGCCGAGAAAAGGATGCCCTCACAGCCTATCAGCAGGCGCTGGGCCTGGAATCGGGCAACGTGGAAGCCCGTCTCGCTGTGGGTGATGCGTACCTGGCGCTGGGCGAGCCGGCCGCGGCAGCGGAGGAATACCAGGCCGCGATCGATCTCAGCCGCGGTCGCGCCGATGGGTACCTGGCACTGGGTGATCTCTACGAGGTGTATGGCCAGCTCGAGGATGCCAAGGCTGCCTACCGACAGGCTCAGGCAGCCGATCCCAGCAGCATGGCGGCTCACATTGCCCTCGGTGAGGTTCTTCAGCAGCAGAAGCAGTACGGCGATGCGCTGGCCGAGTACCAGGCTGCGGTGGAGATCAACCGCGGGCTGGCCTGGCCGTGGGTGATGATCGGCAACATGAGCTCGGCGCAGGGGAACCTCGAGTCGGCAAAGGCGAGCTTTGCCCAGGCGATCGCCTCCGAGCCCGGGAGCGGCACTGGCAACACCAGTCTGGGCAATGTCTACCTGCGTCAGAAGGACTATGAAGCTGCAATGGCGGAGTACCGGAGAGCCCTGGTCGTGTATCCCGGCAGCGGGTGGACCTGGGAGGCGATCGGCAATGCCTACCGTTCACGCCAAATGCTCGATGAGGCACTCGAGAGCTACAGCAAAGCGCTGGCTCTGGAGCCAACCCGGACCGGGTCGTATCAGGCCATGGCGGACATCTACCGTGGATGGGGCGATCCCCATGACACGGCTGCCCATTACCTGACGCTTGCGCGGCAGTTCCCGGATGTGCCCTGGTATGTCGGCCTGGCCGCCCAGGTCTACAGGACCCTGGATGCTGTCGCCGAGGCGACTCACGAGTACGAGAGTCTACTGGCTTTTGTTCCACGCTATTCGGATGCCCACTACTATCTCGCGCTCCTCTACGAGAGGCAGGGCGACGCGCGTGCGGCGATGCGCCACTGGAACACCTACCTGGCGCTGACGGCAGGCACCCAGTATGCGCCGCAGGCAGAAGAGCACCGCGATTCCCTTCGCCGCGTGGTGATCACCTCGCCGGAAGACAATGCGCGGGTCGGCGGCGCGGTAGCCATCCACGGCTCCGCAGCCGTCGACGGCTTCTGGTACTACAAGATCGAAATCCTGGGACCTGCCAACGGCGACTGGCAGGTGATTGGCGATTTGCACTACCAACCGGTGACCGACGGTCTCCTGGAAACCTGGAACACGGCAGGCCTGCCGGCCGGGACCTATCGGCTGCGCCTGGTGGTGGTCGAACAGACAGGGCAGTTCGCCCCCCCCTATGAGCTGAGCGTTCAGCTGGGGCAATGAGCACGGGCCATGGCTGTCCCCGGCCCACGGCCTGACTCTCCTGGCGGCGCGCCTTCCCCTGGCTCTGGTCCGGCACTGGGTGAAGGCGGTGCTGGCCGCCTCCTGAAGCGCGCCTCCATCGTCTCGGCCTTCTCCGCGCTTGGTGTCGGCCTGGGCTTTCTGGTCGACGTGCTGCTCGTTGCCCGCTTCGGCATCGGCGCCAGCACGGACGCCTACTTCGGCGGCTACACCGTACCCCTCGTGATCGTCACCTGCCTAGTGGCCGTCGAGCCGGTGCTGGTTACTCTCCTCGCCGGATACCGGGAGGACGAGTCTGCTTTCTCCATTCTCCTGAATGCTGCCGCACTGAGCGGCCTTGTCGTGGCGGTGATTGGGGTGGTGTCGGCCCGCCTGCTGGTGCGGGCAACGACGCCCGGCTTCTCCTCAGAGACAGCAGCCCAAGCCGTGCTATTGGGCAGGATCTTCTTCGCCCGCGTGCCAGCTACCGCTGTGTCCGAGGTCTGCAAGGCCAAGCTCTATGCGATGCGGCGCTTTGGCCTGGCGACTCTCTGCAACGTCTTTCCCAGCCTGGTCACCGCAGTCGTCTTGGCATGGCCGCTGGCGGCCCCAGACATCTCTGTCGTAGCGTCCAGCGTCGTAGCCGGCAGCCTGCTCCAAGCTGCCGTTCTGCTAATCGCCCTGCTCGGTCCCCTTCACGTCCCCTTCCGCTTTACCCTGCGGCACCCCACGCCGCTCATCGGTCAGGCCACTCGGCTCCTGGCCGCGCCGCTCGCCGGGCTCTTGTTGAGGCAGGGGGTGGTCCTGGCGGAGCGTTTCTTCGGCTCGGGCCTGCCGGCCGGAAGTGTCACCGCCCTCAGCTACGCCAGCCGGCTGACGATGACGGTTGCCGGCATCGGCTTTGATGGCATCAATACCGCCGCCCTGCCGTCGCTGGCAGAGCGGTGGAGCCGCGGGCCGAGCCCGGAGGCCCGCAGCGAGATGTCCGCCCTTCTCAGGCTCATGCTCTCTGTCGCTCTGCCCGTCGGTCTGGTGGTGGCTGCGCTGGCCTCTCCCACCGTCTTTCTCTTCTTCGAGCGCGGTCAGGTCGATCCCCAGGGCGCCCGTCTGATGGCTTCCCTCTTCACCGTCTACTCGCTCAGTCTGCTCGGCCTTGGGCCCTTCCGTGCTGCCCAGAGCTTTTTCTACGCAGTCAAGGAGATGCGTGCCATCATCGCCCTGCACAGCAGCCTTACGGCACTGACCGTTCTCCTGGACTGGATTCTGGTGCGGCGGATGGGGGCAATGGCACTGGCTTTGTCCTTTGCCGTAAGCTCTGCTATCATTGCGGCAGTGGCGCTCGTCTGGTTGGCGAGGCAGGCCGGTGACCTGGGTTGGCGCCGGCTGGCCGGCTCATTCTGGCGGCTTGGATGTGCCTCTGTGGCCTTGGCGGGCGTGGCTTTCGCCACTGCCCGCGGGCTTCAGCCGGTCACCCAGACGTGGGGTGCCTGGGGTCACCTGGTCACCCTGGTTGCCGGCAGCCTGTGCGGGCTCGTGGCTTTTCTCGCAGCAGGGAGCTATCTGCGCGTCGAGCCTGTCCTGGCCCTGTGGCAGGTGGTCAGGGCACGGCGCGCCACAAGGACGGGGGGCCACGACGATTCCGCCGGGGAAGCGACCGGCCGAGGCGCAGGGCGGGCATGAAGATCCTGTACACAATCACGAGTTACCCACCGGCCATCGGAGGAACTCAGTTCTACACACACCAAATTGCCTCGCATCTGGCCCGAGCAGGACACCAGGTCCAGGTCGTGTCCTATTGGGATGCAAGCCGGACCGATTGGCTGCTCGGCACTACGCTGGCTGCGCACCAAGACCGGCTTGACTACACCCTGGATGGAGTGCCGGTCCACCGCATGGGACTATCACTCCAGGAGAAGCTGGGTCTGGTGCCCTCCGTGCTTGCCTACTGGCCCCTCCAGGGCCCGGCGATCCGTCACATCGCGCGCCAGGTCAAGCCCATGCTGCAGGCGACAGGAACGGACTGGCAGCTAATCCACAACGTCCGGCAGGGGCGCGAGGCATTGACCTATGCCTCGTGGCACTTGGCCCGAAGCCTGGGAATCCCCTTTGTCTTCACGCCTGTCCATCACCCGCGTTGGGGCGGGTGGCTACACCGCCACTACCAGGCCCTCTACCGGGCGGCGGACGCCGTGATCGCTCTGACCCATGCCGAAAAGGAGGCCCTTGTGGGCCTTGGGGTCGCGAGCGAGCGAGTCTATGTCACGGGCACCGGCCCGGTGCTTGCGCCGGCAGCCGACGGCCGCGGCTTCCGGGCTCGCCTTCACCTTGGCTCTGCTCCCATTGTGCTCTTTGTCGGCACCCACTATTCCTACAAGGGGATCGAGCTCATCCTGTCCGCGGCCGGCAAGGTCTGGGAGCAGTTCCCGGACACCCGCTTCCTGTTCATCGGAGCACCCACACGCCATTCGCGCCGGGTCTTTGCCGGGCACCAAGATGCGCGCGTGGTCGAGCTCGGCACGGTCGACTCCCAAACCAAGACCGATGCTTTGGCCGCCTGCGACCTGCTCTGCGTTCCTTCTACACAGGAGAGCTTTGGCGCCGTCTATGCCGAGTCGTGGGCGATGGGCAAACCGGTGATTGCAGCGGACATCCCTGCCACGCGCGAGGTGGTGTCCGACGGGATCGATGGCTACCTGGTTCCGGTGGACCCTCTGGCGTTGGCCGGCAGAGTGTGTGCTCTGCTGGCTGAGCCGGCGCTGCGGGAGCGCATGGGTGAGATCGGCAGGCAGAAGGTACACGCTAGGTACACCTGGGAGAAACTGGCCGGGCGCACGGAACAGATCTACCGCCACGTCTTGCAGGCGGGGCGGGTTCCCGCTGGCAACGAAGAAGGCGGCACATGAACCACCGGGTCTACCTGGATCGGATCTCGACTGCGGGATACCTGAGCATCGTCCGCCAGGGCCTGCGCTATATCGACTTCGGACGGTCGGTGACTCCGGACGCCCTGGTCTTTGTCAAGCCGAACCTGACCTTTCCCACCTATCGCCCCGGGGTCATGACCAGCCTGCCAGCCATTGAGGCAGCGATCCAGGCCATCCGCGAGTATACGTCCCATATCTACGTAGGGGACGCCGACAGCGGAGGCTACAACCGCTTCTCCATGGATCAAGTCTATCGAGAGACGGGCATGCACGCCATGGCCGAGAGATACGGCGTGCATGTCGTCAACCTCAGCCGGCTCGAGCGCAGGACGATTACCTTCGAAGCACGAGGCCGGCGATTCTCGCTGGGACTGCCGCGCCTCCTCACCGACGACATCGACCTGCTGGTCACCATGCCCGTGCCCAAAGTGCATTCCAACACGGGCGTCAGCCTGACTTTTAAGAACCAGTGGGGCTGTATACCCGAGCCAGATGACCGGCTGCGCCTCCACCCTTACCTGGATCAGGTCGTGCTCGAGGTGAGCCGCGCCGTCAAGGCCCGGGTAGCCATTGTAGACGGCACTTTTGGTCTCAACCGGAACGGTCCCATGCGGGGTGATCCGGTCGAGTTGGACTGGATGCTGGTCGCCGACAGCCTGGGGGCGGGCGCCCGCGTCGCCTGTGCGTTGATGCAGGTGCCCCTGGAGGAGATCCGGCACCTGCGCTACGCCCAGGCACAGGGCCTAATACCTGGCCTCGACGCAATCTCCCTGAGTCAGGATGTGCACCCCTTCCTTGGGGAAAAGTTCGTGCTGCGCCGCAAGTGGACCGACATCCCTGGACTTTTGGCATTCCGTAGCCCTCTCTTGGCCTACCTGGGCTACTTTTCGCCCTTGGCCGGCTCATTGCACCGGCTCCTGTACCTGTTTCGCGAGCCGTTCTACCACTATACGAGGTGAACGATCGGGCAGGCTCCCGGGCCTGCCCGCAGGGTGAGCACGTGAGCTACGAGCATCCACATCGACTCCTGATCGTCGGTCTTGACGGGCTGCACTGGCCGGTACTGGAGCCCTTCCTGCACGACGGTGTCATGCCGAACCTGGCGCGCCTCAGGAGTGAAGGAGCCTGGGGCCCCCTCACCTCGGTGATCCCTACCCAGTCGGCATCTGCGTGGGCATCCTTCATCACCGGGCAAAACCCCGGAAAGCACGGCGTTGTAGACTTTATGGAGCGCCTGCCGGACGGAAGCTATCGTCACGCCAAGCCGCGCCCTTCCACTACACTTTGGCACCACGCAGGCCAAGCCGGCCTGCGCGTCGGTGTGCTCAATTTCCCGGTGACCTACCCGCCGGACCCTGTGAATGGCTTTCTCGTTTCGGGGATGCTCTCTCCCAAAGGCCGCTCCTTCACCCACCCCTCCGCCCTGGGTGGTGAGATCTTGTCTGCTGTGCCGGGCTACCAGCTTGACCTGGAATGGCAACTCTACGCCGGCAGGGAGGAAGCGCTGCTGCGCGACCTGATCGAAATGACACGCCACCGTGCGGCTGCCGCCCGATACCTGCAAGATCAGTACCCATCCGATCTCCTGGCGGTTGCCTTTATCGGGCCCGACCGCCTCCAGCACGCCCTGTCGAGGCACCTGGATTCGTCCCACCCGTACCACGACCCACGCCAGGCACACAGGCTCGCGCCCGGCATTCGCCGGTTCTATGCCACGCTGGATGATGCCCTCGGGCAGTTGGTCGCCGCCGCCGGCGACGGGGCAGGAATCCTTGTGTTGTCGGATCATGGTTTTCAGCCCGCCGCCTGGCAGTTCTCTGTCAACGAATGGCTCGCCCGCCGTGGATGGCTGGCATGGCAGGCTGATCGCTCCCGTCTGGAACGCTTGGTCCGCAGTCTAGACACGCCCTGGGTGCGCCACATCCGGCGGAGCCTCTTCCGCGACATCTCCCGGCACTTTTCCACCTTCTCACCTGGCGGCACGATCGATTGGTCAAAGACGGTGGCCTTCTGTCCCTGGACCGAGCAGCAGGGCGTACGGCTGAACGTGGCAGGCCGCGAGCCGGCGGGCATCGTGCCCATGGAGGACTATGAGGGCCTGCGTGAGTCCATCCGGCTCGCCCTGGGCGAAGCTGCGAGACCCTCTTCAGGGCAGCTCGTCGTCGACCGGGTCTGGAAGCGCGAGGAGCTCTACCGTGGGCCCTTCTTTGACCAGATGCCCGACCTGGTCTTTGCCTTGCGCCCCGGCTTCGCCGCCAGCCAGGCACAGCAGAAGCTTTGGGAGCCCACCGGCTGGGCATCCGGCGACCATGCTTTGCAGGGAATCCTGGTCGCCTGGGGGCCCGGCGTGATACCCGGCCCGGTGACCGGGGCAGAGCTCGTCTCCGTGGCGCCCACCGCCCTCTACTGGCTGGGGCAGTCTGTTCCGGTCGCGATGGATGGGGGCGTGCTTGGCCTCTTCGAGCCTGCGTATCTTGCCTCCAACCCCATCCGCCGGGAGCCAGGCGGTGGTACTGGCCCATCGCCGGCCGACGATGCCCCACCTGCCGCGGTGCTCACGGCGGAAGAGGAGAAGGAGATCCAGGACCACCTGCGAGGGCTAGGTTACCTATGACCCCCCGCCCATCCTCTCGGCCGGAGCTGGGCGCTGGGGCAGGTCATTGCCGCCCTCTACCGGCAAGGTCGCTGCTCTTGTGGCTCCTGGCAGGCTTTGCTGTCTGTGTCCTTATCGGCATCGCCGCCGTCCTGCTGCCTCCGGTCTTTTCTGCGGCGCTGCTCGTCGCAGGCGTGGTGGTCCTTCTTTGGCTCTTTGTCCCAGATGCGGTCATCCTGGCCCTCCTCTTGGTCCGAAGCAGCGTGGACGGCTTCATGGAGCTGTTCACGCTTTTCTCCGGCTCGGCGCTGTCCATGAACTTGTCGGGGGCACTCAACAGCGCTGCGGTCGGGCTGGGTATCCTGACTCTTCTTCGCCGGCTTGCGCGCCGGGAGCCCCTCTTCGTGGCGGCACCGGGCCGGGTCTACGCGCTCTTCCTCTTGGTGGGAATCCTGTCCATGGCGGGGTCCATCGATCTTCCGGGTAGCCTAAAGGAGTGGGCACGCCTCGCCAGCGGGCTGGCTGTTTATCTGATGGTCGCCAGTGTCGCCCGGGACGAGCGCGGGACCCGGCGGGTCGTGACGGTGATATATGCCTCTTCCATTGTCCCGCTGGCCCTGGCATGCCTTCAGAGCGTGACAGGACGAGGGTACTTTTTCCTGGGGTTCATCGGCACGGAATACGCCTATCGTCCGCAGGGTACCTTTGCGCACCCCGCAGCCCTGGGGTCCTACCTGCTGATCCTGCTTACGCTGGCCGTCGGCCTCATCATGACCTGCTCCACCAGGGTACGTGTTGCGCTCCTCGCTTGGTCTGGCGCGGCCGCTGCCTGCCTGGTTCTCACGTTAGCCCGTGCCCAGTGGCTGGGTATGATGGTGGCCACCCTGGTCGTGGGGTTCCTGAAACGATGGTGGCTGGCTTTCCTGGCCCTTGTTCTGGCCGCGCTCCTGCTGGCCGGCGTGCCGTTGCTCAGGGAGCGCTTGACGGCATCAGACTCCGTCGAGTGGCGGCTGGAGCTCTGGCAGGTCGGCTGGAGCCTCGCGTGGCCGCCGAGCGTGCTCGGGCAGGGGGTCGGCACTGCACACCTGCTTGTCAATCAGCTCCTTCCCAAAGTGGACTCCCCTCCCCACAACGACTACCTGAAAGCGCTCATCGAGATGGGCTGGCTCGGCCTCCTGACCTTCGTTGCCTGGCTTCTGGCGCTGCTCCGCCATGCCTGGAAGGCATACCGGTCTGCCTTGGACCGGGTCGCCTCCTGGCGGGCGCTGAGCCTGATGGCCGTGGTGCTGGCCGGCATGGTCATCAGCCTCGCCGACAACTACCATGGGTACACGGCCGTGCAGTGGTACCTGTGGGCGATCGCCGCTCTGGTGCCTCGTTCTTAGCGAGCCACAAATGGAGAACAGCCCGATTGCCCAGGGCGCACATCAGGGCATCGCCAATGCTTCAGGTGGCGTGCTCGTCTTTCTTGACAGCGTCGTCAAAGACAATGCGCCGGCGGGCGTGAAGAACTCGGGTACGGGATTCCTCGCGCGCAACGACATTATGAACAATGCCGAGTATGGCGTATACTCAGGCACGCGGGGCTATCTCCTGGTGGCAGAGAACAACTACTGGGGTAGTCCGGATGGACCGGCTTGGGACGGCGTTCAGACCTGTGACCCGCTGCCCCAAGGGGGGGGAGACGAGGTCTCCTGCGCGACCGTGGACTATGTCCCCTTTGCCACCGTGCCCTATCACTGATCGAGCAGAGGTGCGCTGCTCCTCCTGGAGAACCTATGCGTGTCGTCATCGCGGGCGATTATCCCGAGCATCCACCCACCGTTGTCGGTGGAATCCAGGCCGTCATCTACAACACCCTTATCCGGCTGAGTGAATTTCCCGACCTCGACATCCACCTCATCACCTGCGAGAAGTGGCGCGATCCCGCGTCACAAAGACCGCGTGTCGTCGAAGGCGAGCGCTGGACGGTGCACTACCTGCCCTCCTCACCCCGTCTCCCCCACACACTGACCATGTTGACTGCCGACCGCTGGGCCATCCGTCGACAAATCCGTGCCCTGGCCCCGGCCGTGATCCACGCCCACGGGCAGGCCGCAGCCTATCCATTCGCTGCTTTCGATGCCGGTTTGCCCGCTCTCGTCACCGTGCACGGTATCAACGCACTCGAAGCACAGGTGGACCCGCGGGGTGGCGCACTCAAGGCAGTTCTACGCACGCGGATATGGGGCCTTGCCGAGCACCGCTGCCTGCAGCGCGCATCCGACATCGTCGTCATCAGCCCCTTTGTCCGCGAAGTCATTGGCCCTCACACCACGGCTCGCCTGCACGTTGTCGAGAACCCCGTGCACGACGACTTCTTCGCGGTCAACCCGGCGCCGGTGCCGGGCAAGGTTCTTCTTGTCGGTTCCATCCAGAAGCGAAAGGGCATACTCGAGGCCATTCAGGCCATGCACGTCGTCCGCCGGTCTATGCCGCAGGCAGAACTATACCTTGCCGGTGCCTTCACGCCTGCCTACCGCGAGTATGGAGATCTCGTTCGCCGAACGGTCGCCGAGGCCGGGGCCGGATCCTATGTGCATTTCCTCGGGCATGCCGGCCACAACACCCTCGTCGAAGCCTACCGGACCAGCCAGGTCTTCGTCCTACCCTCCTACTTGGAGGCCTCGCCCGTCGTGCTGGCCGAAGCCATGACCGCAGGACTCCCTTCTGTGGTGAGCGACATCGGCAGCACCACCCACTTGGTCGAGGAAGGCATCACAGGTTACCGGGTGCCGGCGGGGGATGTTGGTCGGCTCGCCGGCGCGCTGCTCCACCTGCTGCAGGACCCGGTCCTGTGCAGTGAGCTCGGGCAGCGGGCCCGTCGTGTGGCGGAGGACCGCTTCACCGCGCGGTTAGCCGCTCAGAAAACCCGAGACCTGTACTTGGCTCTTGCCTCCTCTTCTCCCCGCGTCCGGTAGCCTTCCTCCAGAGCTTCGCCGGCCTGCTGCTTCGCGTACGCCGGTAAGCCGGTGTCCTTTGCTACCGGTCACAGGATCGGGTACAATATCCTGTATCCTTGGGGCGAGAACTACGGGGCGGGGATTCGCCCGCCCAGGGGTGTTATGATTCCACGAGTCAATATCCTGGGTGTCGGCATCAGCGCCATTGACCCGCCGGCTGCCCTAGATCTCCTGGACCGGTGGGTTGCCGCTCGTGAGCGGCACTATGTCTGTGTCTGCGCTGTTCACATCGTCATGGAATGCCAGGAGAATGCCCGGCTTCGGGCCATGGTCAATCATGCGTCCTTGGCTGTGCCCGATGGCATGCCGCTTGTCTGGGTCTCTCGCCTTGCCGGGCAGCAGCAGGTCCAGCGGGTCTACGGGCCCGATCTGATGCTTTCATTCTGTGAGCTCGCCGCGCTGCGCGGCTACACCAGCTACCTCCTCGGGGGCGCCCCGGGGCAGCCCGAAGCAGTCGCCGAGCGGCTCCGGGCCCGCTTTCCCTCGCTCTCTATCGTTGGCATGCGCGCCACGCCCGAGCGCCCTCTTCCCCAAGCCGAGAGCGAGGCAGCAGTGGCCGAGATCAACGCGCTGAAACCCGACGTGGTCTGGGTGGGCATGGGGGCGCCACTCCAGGAGCAGTGGATGGCCCTCAACCGCGACCGGATCGAAGCTCCACTCTTGGTCGGAGTGGGCGCCGCCTTCGATTTCCACAGCGCACGAATTCGCCAGGCACCCACCTGGATGCAGCACCTCGGCCTTGAGTGGCTCTTCCGGCTGGCGCACGAGCCGGGCCGGCTGTGGCGCCGTTACCTCCTGGGCAACCCTGCCTTTCTTGCCCGCCTTCTTGCGCAGGGCCTTGGCTTGCGCAAGTACCACCTGGACGAGAGGGCGTCATGACACTCGAAGCCTTCCTTCAAGTCCTCCAGAGGCGGTATTGGATCATCCTGGCCGGCACCGTCGTCGCCGGTGTCGCCGCGGCCGTCTTGAGCTTCGTTTGGCCCCCAAGCTACGAGGCACAAGCCCTCCTATTGATCACCAAGCTCCGGCCTTCGGTCACGCTCGACACCCGTTACCAGACCGTCGCGGAAGAGAATGTCGTCAACCTGTCTGTGCAGGAAGAGCAGGTGCGGCGCCAGACGCTGGTCGCACTTGCCACGGGCGACGATCTCGTCCGGCAGGTGATCGAGCGCATGGGGCCGGACCTTCCCACGCAGGAGCGCAGTCGCAGCGCCATGCTGAAGCTGGTAGACATCGGAACTGAGGGCAATCTGATCTCTGTCACTGCTCGGGCCGGTGATCCAGAGAGGGCCGCTGCTATCGCAAACGCATGGGTTGGCGTCTACGAAGACACCGTCAACCGCCTCTACAGCACCACATCGCCCAGCGGCGCCGAGATCCAGTCTCAGGTCCTTCAAGCGCAGGCAACGTACGGTACAGCCAAGCAGGACCTCGAGGCGTTTCTCCGTACTAGCCAGGAAAACGAGCTTCTCCGCCAGGTTGAGCAGAAACAGCAGCTCCTGGCAGAGCTTCAGGCAGCCCACCTCGCCGCGGTACGCGAGCAGGCGGCGCTTCTCCTGGCGCGCCAGGGCCGAACGCAGAGACTGTTGCTCGATGTGCAGAGCCTCAGGATGCAGTTGGCCGGTGCAGCCCCATCCGATCCTCTCACGCCGGGCGAGCAGTTCGGCCTCTTCAGCGTGGAAGGGCTTGCCTACGCCCAGGGCGAGGTGCTTACCACCACCCTTGAGCTGGCAGCCGGATGGCAGGGCGATATACCCCTCACCGCAGGCCAGGCGATCCAGCACCTCGATCGGCTTGCCGAAACCCTACAGGCTGGCAGCGCTGCGACCCAGGACGGTCTGGAAGCGCTGTCGCTGGGATTCCTCAGCGGCGAAGACTTGCTGGTTCGCGCGGCAGGCGAGCAGGGTGCGACACGTATCGCCGGCCTACAGTCAGAGATCAACGACCTTCAATCCCAGTTGGAGCGCGAGACGATTACGAAACAAGACCTGGTGGATGAGCTCGACGTCGCGCAGCAGAGCTATTTGACCCTGCTGCGCAAAGCGACCGAGGTCCAAATCGCTGCAGAAACCACCGGGGTGGAGGTCCAGGTTGCCTCCACTGCCCAGCTGCCAGAGGAACCCGCCTTTCCGCGCCCACTTCCGGCCATATTGCTGGGGCTTGTGGCTGGCGCTCTGGCCGGCCTGGCCCTTGCCTTGCTTGTCGAGTTCTGGCCTCGTGCAGCAGGGGCGGGTGCCTTGCGCCCAACCAACGAGGCCTCGTGACACCCTTGGGGCGGGGATGGCCCGCCCGGCGCATTCGCCTCGCCGCCACCTGTCGGCGCTGAGAACAGTCGCACGGAGGATTCATGCCACATCCGTTTGAAGTAGGAAAGACGTTCAGAAATCGCATCGGCGAGTACACAGTTGTGTCCATCGACGGGAACCGAATGAAGATCCGCTATGTCAGCGGCGGAACCCTGGTGACCGACGTCAACATCCAAGGCCGGATCTGGGAGAATATCCAGCTCGAGGAAGAGCAGACGCGGGCCGACGAGCGACGGCGCCAGGCACTCGAGGCCCGGTTGGCCGCTAGAGCCAAGACCAAGGAGTCCAGGGCAAAGCCGTCTTTTGCCGGGTTCCAACAGGGCGACTTTGAGGCCAAGAGGCGTGGGGTCGCCTGGCCAACCCGCAAGAACCTGGGCAAGGCGCTCGCCTTCGAGCTCAGCCAGCACAGCAAGAACGCCTTCGAGCACTGGCTGGTCCCCTATCAATCCTTGGTCCATGTGGCTCGAAAGGACAGCTACGATTCGGAGGCGCCAGGCCGCAATGCTGCCTTCTTTGCGGCAGCGAGCGAGCGCGGCGTTTCTTGTGGACTGGCTGTGGGCAAGCCTGACGGCGAGTTGCTCCCCATCTGGCCCTGGCCGGTGTTTGTCACGTCGCTGGCCGAAGAGCAGGCTGTGCGGGAGACGCTCCTGGAAGCCATAAGGGCCCACGGCCTTGCGCTCGAAGTCTATGCGATGCACGCGAGCTATGGGCTGGTGGCACGCGTGACGCTCCAGGAGGGCCAGTTCCTTTGGCATGAGGAGTCCACCCAGGAAGGCGTGGACAGGCCCATGGGCTGGGACGAGCTGGCGTCGGCGCTTCAGGCCTTGGCACCCGGCAAAAGGAGCGCCATTCACATCTGCAAGAGCTGGCCTGTGGAGGAATCGGTTGGCCTTGGCGCGGCCATGGTCGGCTCGATAGGTCAGATCTTTCGGGCCCTGCTGCCGGCCTATGAGGCTGCCATTGCCGGTTAGCCCGGCTCTTGGGGGACGATGAAGCAGCTGCGGGGCACGCCCCTGAAGCGGTTCCTGCGTTCCTTGCCGCCCCGACCGGCACTGGATCTGGTCATAGTCTGCCAAAGCGTTGGCTACCCGGTGAACGTGGGATCGGTCTTTCGGCTGGCAGACGCCTTGGGCGCGAAGGAGGTGCTGCTAACCGGCATCACTCCAACCCCGCCCCATCCCACCATCAGCAAGGTGGGGCGGGAGAAGGACCGGTGCGTGTCGTGGCGTTTCATCGATCGGCCAGAGACTGCCCTCGAGGAGCTTCAGGCGCGTGGCTACTGGATCGCTGCGCTGGAAATCTCAGATGAGAGCGTACCCTATTATGCCATGGATTACCCGCAGAAGGTCGCCCTCGTCCTGGGCAATGAGGACCACGGCGTGACCCGGTCGTGCCTCGCCCTTTGCCATGCAGCGGTCTTTGTGCCCATGTACGGCAAGGGCAAGTCGCTCAACGTTCACATCGCCCTCGCCGTGGTGGGGTATCACATGCTCTTCCGGGCCATGCCTGAGCCATCGCAGGAGGAGGGCCTATGAGCGACTGGTTGAGCAAAATCGTCGACGGCGCAGGCCAGGTTATCGCGCAGGTGGATCAGGGAGGGCAGATCCAGTCGGCCATCACAGGGCTGAAGCAGCGCCTGGCAGAGGCCGACCGCAAGCGCAAGATCAGCCTCGTCAAGCAGCAGCTGCGCGACCTTCATACCCAGGAAGCACAGGCGATCAGCGCCCTGAGTGCCCAGGTGTTGGCCCTGCACGAGGCGGGAACCCTGGCACAGCCCGAGCTCGTAAGCCTCTGCCGCGGGGTGGATGAGGTCCGGAAGCAGGTCCGGGAGTGCGAGGAGCTGCTTCAGCAGCTGCAGCCTCCCCCACCTCAGCCTTCGGACCTTCGCTGCTCCCACTGCGGTGGGCCCGTTGTGGCCGGCGCCGCCTTCTGCCAGAGCTGCGGCACCAAAGTGGCGGCTGAGCCGGCGGCGTTCTGTGTCCATTGCGGCGCCCCGCTGCGCGCAGGCTCTCGCTTCTGTCCTGCGTGTGGTCAGCCGGTGCCTGCACAGCCAGGCTCATAGCACACGCCTTACAGGCACCGTCAAGGGGGCAACCTTGATTCTGGTAAGTCTGCCTGTCGGCCTGATCGAAACCAATTGCTACATCGTCGGTTGTGAGGAGACCAAGCAGGGGGTCATCATAGACCCGGGCGGCCACGCACAGCGGATCCTGGCTGCCGTTCAGAGCCATGGCCTAGCCGTCCAGTACATCCTCAACACCCATGGCCACTTTGACCATACGGACGCCAACGGGCCCCTCGTGAAGGCGACGGGTGCCCCCCTCGCCCTACACCCCCTTGACAAGCCCTTGCTTCTCGCCTCCGGTGGCGCGCCTTGGTTTGGCATGGTGGCAGCGCCAAGCCCTCCGCCTGACCTGGACCTCGAGGATGGAGCCGAGCTAAGCGTGGGCGCGCTCCGCTTTCGGGTGCTCTACACCCCCGGCCACACGCCCGGTCATGTCTGCTTCTATGAGCCCACCCAGGGTGTCCTGTTTGACGGCGACGTGCTGTTCTACCGCGGGGTTGGTCGCACCGATCTACCGGGGGGCAGCTATCGTCAGCTCTTCGACAGCATCCAACGCGTGCTGCTGGCCCTGCCCGACTCGACTCGCGTCTACCCGGGCCACGGCCCGGCTACCACCATCGGCGACGAAAAGCGCCTCAACCCCTGGCTCGCGGGCTGAGGCGCAAGCGAAGCATGATGCTTGAAGCAAGGCGGCGTGAGGCATTGTGCCTTCAGCATTCCAAATTGCACGGGAGGATCTTGTGAGCGATCAACGCGATGCAGTCATTGTCAGCGCATGCCGGACGGCTATCGGCCGGTTCATGGGCACCCTGTCCACTACACCGGCCCCCCGCCTGGGCGCAGTGGCCATCCGTGAGGCGATCAGGCGCGCCTCCTTGGATCCTGCGATCGTCGATGAGACGCTGATGGGCTGCGTGGTACCCAGCGGTACCGGGCAGGCACCTGCCCGTCAGGCGGCCATCCATGGAGGCATCCCGGCCGAGGTGGGAGCCCTTACCATCAACAAGGTGTGCGGCTCGGGCCTCAAGGCCGTGATGCTCGCGGCCGGCCTGATTCGGGCAGGTGATGGCGATGTCTACGTCTCGGGCGGCATGGAGAATATGAGCTTGGCGCCCTACCTGCTGCCCCAAGCGCGCGCCGGCTACCGTCTGGGCAACGGCGCCGTCGTCGACGGCGTCGTCCACGATGGACTGTGGTGTGCCTTCACTGACCGGCACATGGGCCTGTCGGCCGAGTTCATCGCCGAGCAGTATTGCCTCACGCGCGCTGAGCTGGACGAGTATTCCTATCAAAGCCAGCGCAAAGCTGTCGAGGCCATTGACGCCGGGCGCTTCAGGGCCGAGATTGTCCCAGTCGAAATACCGCAGGGCAAGAAGCCGCCGATTGTCTTTGATACGGACGAGAACCCGCGGCGGGATACCACACCGGAAGCCCTTGCCAAGCTGCGCCCGGCTTTCAAGCCCGATGGCATCGTGACCGCCGGCAACGCGCCGGGCATCACCGATGGCGCTGCTGCGCTGGTGGTGATGAGCCGAGCGAGGGCCCGTGAGCTGGGCGTCACGCCGCTTGCGCGCATCACAGGGTACGGCCAGGCCGCCGTAGCTCCCGAGTGGCTCTTCATTGCCCCAGTGCACGCCATCCGGCGCGTGCTGGAGCGCACGGGTACGACGCTCGCCGATTACGATCTCTACGAGGTCAACGAAGCCTTTGCTGCCCAGACCCTGGCCGACGGCCGGGCATTGGCAGACGAAGGCTGGGATTGGGCCCGTGTCAATGTCAATGGGGGCGCCATCGCTTTGGGACACCCCATCGGCTGCTCCGGGGCACGCGTGCTGGTGACCCTACTCTATGCGCTGCGCCAACGCCGTCTCAATCGCGGCATGGCCGCTCTCTGCCTGGGGGGTGGCGAAGCCGTCGCACTGTCCGTCGAGCTGGAGTAAGGCGAGGTCTCCTCGCAGGCCGGAGTGGGGACTGTCCAAAAGCTGTCATTCCGCCTGGAACGCAGTGAGATCAGGGGCATCGCTGCGCTCAGCATGGCAGGTCTCCTGCTTTCTGGACAGCCCTCATTCCTCACTCTGGCTGGTTCATTGCCAGGAGTGCATCCTGGCGCGCCCACATGGCTGCTCGCCCGTCATCGTCCGCGTGATCGTAGCCCAATAGGTGTAGCAGGCCGTGGATGATGAGCACCGCCATCTCCTCGTCCACCGTGTGCCCTGCCTCCTTCGCCTGCGCTGCTGCGCGCGGGTAGGAGACGATCACGTCTCCTAGGTACTCGGCGACCTCGGGCGCGGCCACAAACCCCTCAGTCTCCTCCTGGGCACTGAAGGACAAGACGTCGGTTGGCTCGTCGATACCCAGAAAGTCCCGGCTTAGCTCCCGGATTCCCTCATCGTCCGTGACGACCAGCGCCACCTGGCTCGGGACGCCCTCTGCGTCCAGCACCTTCTCCACTATCTGCCGCAGCCGTTCCTCCGAGAGCAAGTCGCAGTAGTCGGGCGCGACCTGGACGTCGACCGCAGGCACATCCTCCTCCTCGTCCCAGTCGGGGATCTCCTCAACGAACGACTTCCTTTCCATCGGCTCCTTTCACCTTTACCGGTTCGGGGTACTGCACCCGGGGATGGAATACCCCCTGCAATATGTCCAGGAACGCAATTCTGATTGTCTCAAGGTCTCGCAGCGATAGGTCGCATTCGTCCAGCTCTCCCGCGCCCAGCTTGGCCTTGATGGTGTCCCGCACGATTTGGTCAATCTCCTCCATGGAGCCGGGTTTCAAGCTTCGCACCCGTGCCTCGCAGCCGTCTGCCAGCATGACAATGGCCGTCTCCCTGCTCTGGGGCTTGGGGCCGGGGTACCGGAAAGCCTCTTCAGGGACACTCTCGCCCTTCGCCTCTGCCTCCTTCACCGCTTGCCGGTAGAAAGAGAGGGCGATGCCCGTACCGTGGTGCTCCGGGATGAAGGCTCGGATGGCGGGCGGTAGCTTGTACTTCTCGGCAAGATCCAGCCCATCCTTCACATGCTGAGTGATGATCTCGGCACTGCTCTGCGGGTCCAGTTGCTCGTGCGGATCCATCTGACCGGTCCGGTTCTCTGTGAAAAAGTAGGGCCGCACTGTCTTGCCGACGTCGTGGTAATAGGCTCCCACGCGCGCCAGCAGGCTGTCGGCGCCGATCCGGTTGGCTGCCTCCTCCGCCATGTTGCTCACCAACAACGTGTGGTGGTACGTTCCCGGAGCCTTAAGCAGCAGCTGGCGGAAGAGAGGGTGTGTCGGCCGTGTCAGTTCCGCCAGTTGAAAAGGCGTGATCACGCCCAGGTATGCGCTCAACGCGAGGAAAGCCGCCAGGGTCAGGCTTGCCGCCAGCCCTCCCATGACCATGCCCGCAACCGCGTCGATCGCCGTCTTCAGGATGTCCAGGTCGGATCCCATCAGTCCGAAAACCGATATCACCAGCGTGTTCATCGCGGCGACGACCAGGCCTGCCTGCAGAAACGCCGTCAGCCGCTCAGCCCGGCCGAGGGTTAGCGCGCCCATCAGCGTGCCGGCCAGCAGGTAGATGGTCATCTCAACCGAGCCTTCAGCCACAAAGGCGCCGGCTGCGGCCACTCCCACCCCCACCGCGATCCCAACGGCCGGCCCAAACAAGATCGTGAGGATCATCGATAGCGCCGGCAGCGGGTACAGGTAGGGCACCACACTGTCGGCGCTCGGGATCATGAGCTTCCCAAGGACCACGAACAGGATGACCATCGCCACTACTACCCCGGACCGCTTCGGGCTTTTCCAGATGGCCGGCTCGAACCGGGCAATCTGCACTGCCAAGAGCAGCACAATAGTCATCGCGAGGAGAATCGTGCCTAGCAGCGATTGCCATGACGAGGCATGCTGCCGCAGGCCAAAGGCATCCAGCGCCTCAACGTCGAGTGCCGTTACCCGGTCGCCTGCCCGTACAATCGCCTCGCCACGGCGGATGGTTGCTGTCACGGGGAGTGTGGATGCGCGCGCCTGCTGCCGGGCCTCCTCTGTCCGGGCCACGTTCAGTTGGGTATTGGCCTTGACGAGCCCCTGGGCCAGCGCTTGCACGACACCGGCTTGCTCAACCGTCAGTCCGTAGCTGATCAGCGTCGGAAGCCTTCGGCGCACCGCGTCGAGCTGGCTCTCCCGGATCTCCCCCTGCATCGCCCGCAGCAGGACCGCAACCACCTCCTCGCGCACCTGCTGCCACTCGTTGTCGTCCATGGCGAGGATAAGGTTGGCCGTATCTGCGGTCAGCTCCAAATCCGGGATGGCGGCCAGCCAATCCACCTTCTGTTGGGCCGTAGCCAAGGTATCCAGCCGGACCGTGGCGATATATTCGAGGATCTGCTGCGCCCGGACCTCCTGTTCGCGAGCCACCGACGCATTGGGGGGGTCGTAAATGTCCTGGACTGAACGGGCCTGTGCCTCCTGCGCCTGTTGGGTTCGGAGTGCACTCTCATAGGTGAGATCGGCCGGCGCCAGGATGTCGCGGGAGGCGACGTCCCCTTCATTGAGGAGAACGCGGTTGGATGGCGCCAGGTCCACCAGCAGGACAACGCTGATGGCTGCCGCCAGCACGACGCCATACAGGATGGCCCTCAGGACGGCGGTGGCATCCATCCGCCCTGCCTGTCGCGTCTGCCCACGTGCCGAAGTGTCACTCAGCATTTTCGTTCATCCGGCTGTGCGGCTGTTGGGCGCCCCGTGCGCTAGCAGACCCCGGGCAATTCGGCTCACCGGCGTGCTGCTGGCCCGCTGTGCACCCCGCCATGCAGGCCATTATAGCGGCCGCTCAGAAGCAAGTCAAATGCGCTGGCAGCTCCCCCGGCCTGACTCACCGTCTGCTTTGACATCCTGCTCCTTATCCCGTACAATCGAGTGTCGCATTGTAGGCCGGGCGCGCGGTGCTTTGCGCTGCGCGCCTTAGTGCGCCTGCCAGTAACGGAGGTACAGGATGACAATCTACAAGACTGAGAAACTGCGAAACATCGCCCTGTTGGGCCACAACGCTTCCGGCAAGACGTCACTTGCCGAGGCCATGCTCTTCGACACCGGCGCGGTCAATCGACTGGGCCGCGTGGATGAGGGTACCTCAATCTCCGACTGGGATGACGAGGAGCGCCGGCGGCGCATGTCCGTTAACCTGTCGGTGATCCCCTGTGAATGGCAAGGCCACAAGCTCAATATCCTCGATACGCCCGGCTACATGGACTTCGTGGGCGAGGTGATCAGCGGCGTCCACGTCGCCGACGCTGCGGTGGTTGTCATCGACTCGGTCGGCGGCGTGGAGGTGGGCACCGAGCAGGTCTGGCACTATGCGGATGCACACAAGATGCCCCGCTTCGTCGTGGTCAACAAGATGGAGCGTGAGAACGCCGACTACGCCAGGGTGATCGCCCAGATCGTGGCCAAGTTTGGTGTCGCTGCTGGGCCGATCCAGTTGCCCGTCGGCACGCAGGCGGACTTTCAGGGCGTCGTCGATCTCTTGACCGAGAAAGCCTACCTTGGGGAGAACGCCGCGGAAGCTGCCGTTCCCCCAGCTATGGCGGGACAGGCGCAGGAGGCCCGCACGGCCCTCGTCGAAGCTGCCGCGGAGGGGGACGACACCCTCATGGAAAAGTACTTCGAAGAGGGAACCCTCGAAGGAGCCGAGATTCTACGCGGGCTCAAGGCACGGATCGCGCGCGGTGACTTCGTGCCGGTCCTGTTCAGCTCGGCTGCGATGAACATCGGCGTACGATCGCTAATGGCCGCCATTGTCGAGTTGCTGCCCTCACCTGTCGAACTGCCGCCTGTCGCGGCAACCAACCCTGCCACTGGCACTCAGGTCGACCTGCGCGCCGATGCGGCTGGCCCCCTCGCGGCCCTCATCTTCAAGACCATGGCCGACCCCTACGTGGGCCGGATGTCCTTCTTCCGCGTCTACTCGGGCACCGTCGAATCCGACTCGCGCCTTCACAACAGCCGCTCCGGCAACGAGGAGCGGATTGGGCAGCTTTATACTATGCGCGGCAAGGAACAGATCCCCGTTACTCGGGTCCCCGCCGGCGATATCGCCGTAGTCACCAAGCTCAGTGACAGCGGAACGGGAGACACCCTCTGTGACCGCGGGGCGCCGCTCCGCCTGGAGCCCCCCGCCTACCCCAGCTCCCTCTACTCGGTGGCCATTACCCCCAAAACCAAGGCGGACGCCGCCAAGATCAGTCCTACTCTGACTCGCATGGGTGAGCAGGATCCGACCCTGACCTGGCGGCAGGACACCGGCACCCGCGAGACGATTTTCTCCGGCATGGGTGACACCCATATCAACGTCGCCATCCGGCGGATGGAAGAAGTGTTCGCCCTTGGCCTGGAGACCGCCGTGCCCCGTGTCCCGTACCTGGAGACCATCACCCGCAAGGCTTCTGCCCAGTACCGCCACAAGAAGCAGACGGGCGGTGCGGGCCAGTTTGCCGAGGTGCACATGCGCGTCGAGCCCCTCGAGCGCGACAGCGGCTTCGAGTTTGCCTGGGAAGTCGTCGGTATGAACGTCTCCAGGACCTTCGGGCCCTCCATCGAGAAGGGTGTGCGGTCTGTCTTGTCCCAGGGCGTAATCGCCGGGTATCCGGTGGTCGACGTCAAGGCGGCCGTCTACGACGGCAAGGAGCACCCCGTCGACTCCAAGGACATTGCGTTCCAAATCGCCGGCCGTGGGGCCTTCCGGCAGGCCGTGCGGGAGGCCGGCCCTGTGCTGCTCGAGCCGGTCTACAAGTTCACCATCACCGTACCTGCCGAGTACATGGGGGATGTCCTCAGCGACCTCAACACCCGCCGCGCGCAGGTTCTCGGCATGGATCAAGCGGCTGACAACAGCATCGTCACCGCCCTGGTGCCGCTCGCCGAGATGCAGCGCTACGTCAGCGACCTGCGGTCGAGAACCCAGGGGCGTGGGGTCTTTGGCATGGAGTACATGTACTATCAGACCGTGCCAGGTCACCTGGCAGATCAGATCATTGCCACCTCGCAGCGAGAGGCAGCCGAGGAGGAGTAGCTCTCTCAGGCCCAATCCTCGGGCTGCGCGCTCCGGCGCGCATCGTGCCCTGCCCAAGAGCCCCGGCTCCCACCATGTGCCGGGGCTCTCTTTTCGCCGGCCGAGTGGACAACCGGCCTCACATGCGCTATACTGCATCTCGCACATTGGCATAGTGGTTCTGCCTTGCTTGATAGGGACGGGCGGATGTGCCCGCTGGAGGTAACCCATGATCGAAAAGGATTTCGCTGGCAAGGGGCGTGTGGCGGTCCTGCGAACGCAGCCAGAGACCGTGCTGGATGACTACCAGCGCCTACTCAGCTTGGCCGGCTATCAAGATGCGCTCCCCAAAGACCACTGTACACTCCTCAAGATCAACATCTCTTGGCAGCAGTGGTACCCCGCCTGCTCCACCGCTCCCTGGCAGCTGGAGGGCGTGGTCCGGGCGCTCCAGGCCGGAGGCTACGAGGATCTGGTGGCCGCGCACAACCGCACAGTGGTGGTGGATGCTTACGTTGGCGAGCGCAACAACAAGCACAAGCTGATTGTGGACAAGTACCGGCTGCGAAATGTTCACCTCTACGAGCCCGAGGTCGAGTGGGTTCGCTACGAGCCTCGCTCTCCCATGCTTGTGCTCGACAAGGTCTACCCCGAAGGAATCAAGGTCCCGCGCTACTTCTTCGACAAGAACATAGTCCAGCTGCCAACGGTCAAGACCCATGTCTTCACAGGCATCACGGGCGCGATGAAAAACGCCTTCGGCGGGCTCCTCAGCGAGCAGCGCCACTGGACGCATGGCGTCATCCACGAGACCGTCGTCGACTTGCTTGCCATCCAACAGGAGATCCACTCCGGCCTCTTTGCAGTCATGGATGGCACCTTCGTCGGCGACGGACCCGGCCCCCGGGCTATGTGGGTGCAAGAAAAGGACCTGATCCTTGCCTCGGCCGACCAGGTCGCCATCGATGCCGTCTCGGCCTACCTCCAGGGGTTTGATCCCATGGAGCTCAGGTTTATCAGGCTTGCCCACGAGCGAGGCCTGGGCATCGGCGACATCAAGCAGATCGAAGTACTGGGAGGCCTTGACCTCGATGAGATGCGCTGGCATGCGCGCACTGGCGATACCTTCGCAAGCTGGGGGCAGAAGCAGATCTACCATGGCCCCCTCAGGCCGCTGGAACATCTCCTGCTGCGGACCCCCATCGTCCCCTGGGCCTATCTGGCCTCGGAAGCCTATTACGATGGCTTCTGGTACCCATTTGTCGGGCACGGGCGAGTCAAAGGGGCGCTGAAGAGCCGCTGGGGGCGTCTCTTCGCTGAGTACGAGAGCCAGCCCCCGGTTACAAAGCCGCTGTACGAGCCCAAGACGGCCGCCGTCGGCATCCTAGGTATGGCGGCTTCCGCCCTGGCGATATGGTGGTTGGCCAGCCGGAAGAAACAGGGGCGGTGATCTGTTCTCCTCCCCCGCCGCGGCGGGGGAGGAGGGATGTGGGCCAAGGGATGCGCATAGACTTTCACTGCCACACGCACTACTCGCGCGATGCACTGACGAGCTTCGAGTCGCTCCTGCGCCGCATGGATCGCCGCGGTGTGGATAAGGTCGTTATCACAGACCACAACGCTATCGACGGCGCCCTGGAGTTCCGCCGGCGTGCCCCGGACCGGTTCCTCGTCGGTGAGGAGATCAAAACCACCAACGGGGAGCTCTTGGCGCTCTTTGTCACGGAGCTGATCCCTCCCGGGTTGTCCCTCCAAGAGACAATCGCCCGTGTCCACGACCAAGGGGGTGTCGTGGGGGCCTCCCACCCCCTCGATCGCTTGCGCAGCGAGGCCATGGGACGCGAGGCACTCGAGTCCATCCACGGACGGCTCGACTTTGTGGAGGTCTTCAACGCGCGCGTTATCTTCCCCAACGACAATCACCTTGCCCGCGAAATGGCGCGTCGCTGGGGACTTGCCGGTACAGCCGGCAGCGACGCCCACTCCCCATGGGAAGTCGGCAGCGCCTACGTCGAGATGGACTCCTTCGATTCAGGAGCCACGTTCCTCGACTGCCTTGCCAGGGGCCAAGTCGCGGGAAGGCTGAGCAGCCCTCTTATGCATCTGACCTCGACCTACGCCAAGTGGCGCAGGCGGCTGGGGGGTCGCTAGATGATCGGCAACGTCCTGCGCCAGCTGAGGGGCAGCCTGAGCGCATTCGTCTTGGCCCTCCTCCTGTCTTTTGTGGTCTGGATCTCCGCCAGCCTCCAGACCGATCCCTTCGTCGATGGGCGATTCAGCGGCATCTCCCTCGCACTATCCGGCCAGGCGGATGGGACAACCCTGCTGGAGCCGGTGATCGAGCAGGTCATGGTCACCGTTCGGGCACGCGAGTCTGTCCTGGCAGATCTCAAGGCAGCCAGCTTCCAGGCCTCCTTGGACCTGTCCCAGGCTTCGCTCGGGGAGGCTGCCACCATTCCGGTCCGGGTGACCTGCACAAATCCCCAGGTGCGCATCGAGGGCGTCGACCCGGCCTCCCTGGAAATCCGCCTGGAGGCGCTCCAGGTTGTGACCCGCCCAGTGGAGCTCACGATCCAGGGCCAGGTCGCCACCGGCTTTGAGGTGTCCGACCCTGTCCTCATGCCGGATCAGGTCCAGGTCCAGGGCCCTGCCCTCTACCTTTCGCAGGTTGTGTCTGTGACCGGCTCCCTCGATGTCGCCGGTGCACGGCGCGCAGTGACTGGGACGGTAACCCTTAAGCTCCTGGATGCGAATGGTGAGCCAGTGCCCGACGTGGTGGCCATTCCGCCAGACGTCGAGGCGGAGGTACCGGTGCTAAGCCTCGCACAGTTCAAGCCCGACATTGTCGTCAAGGCAATCGTGCGCGGCGATCCGGCCCCCGGCTATCGCAAGGGAGATGTAGCCGTGGAGCCGATATCGGTCACCCTGGAGGGCCCCTCGCTGGTGCTGGATGCGCTGCCGAACTTTGTCGAGACGATGCCCATCACCATCACGGGGGCCACAGAGAGCCTGGCTCGCAGGGGACTGCTCAGCTTGCCGGCCGACGTGGGCGTTGTGGAAGTCACCTATGTCACGGTGACGGTCGAGATCTTGCCCATCCTGGGTACGCGCACCTTGACCGGCACCTTGGAGCTTATCCGCGTGCCGGCTGGCATGAGGGCCTCCCCGGCCGCAGGCGGGGTTGTGGTTACCCTCGAAGGGCCCGATGCCAAGCTTGCTGCGCTCGGGCCAGACGATATCCTGGTTGTGCTGGACCTGCGTGGACGTGCCAGGGGAGTGCACCTCATCACCCCCGATGTGCTGGTGCCAGAGGGCCTGCGGGTGCTGACGGTGGACCCGGAGACCGTTGCCGTACTCGTCGAGCCAATCCCCACGCCCACGCCTACGCCCAGGCCCTAGCGCCAGCACACACACCAGCAGCCGCAAGACCTGAAGCGAGAACATTATACGACTTTGCATCGCTTCGTGAGTGCTCCTTCTCCCCTGCCTTCCCTCTGGCAGGCGCGGCAGCCACCCGCCAAGTGTGGACCTCCCTCTTGCCGGCGTACCCATCCTGCGATAGAATCAGTCCGCTTGTTCCAGCCTGGTTTTCTCGGAGGAAGTCATGGAGCTCGATCTCGCACAGCTCAGCGTCAACACCGTCCGCGCGCTGGTTATGGATGCGGTACAGAAAGCCAACTCGGGCCATCCTGGCATGCCCATGGGCATGGCCGATGCCGCGTATGTCCTTTGGACCCAGTTCCTGAAGCACAACCCATCCCGCCCAAGCTGGCCCGATCGGGACCGCTTTATCCTTTCGGCCGGCCATGGCTCGACGCTGCTGTATAGCCTGCTTCACCTCACTGGCTACGACGTTCCGCTGGACGAGCTCAAGCAGTTCCGGCAGTGGGGCAGCATGACCCCCGGCCACCCGGAGTATGGAGAGACACCCGGAGTCGAGGCCACGGCCGGCCCCCTCGGCCAGGGCTTTGCCAATGGAATCGGTATGGCATTGGCCGAGCGCTTCCTCGCTGCGACCTTCAATCGTCCCGGGTTTGAGATCGTCAACCACTTTACCTACGCCATCGTCAGCGACGGAGAGCTGATGGAGGGCATCTCCCATGAGGCTGCTTCCCTTGCCGGTCATCTAGGGCTGGGCAAGGTGATCTACCTCTACGACGACAACCAGATCACGATCGAGGGAAGCACCTCCCTCACCTTCTCGGAGGATGTACAGGGCCGCTTCTTCTCCTATGGTTGGCAGGTCCTGGCGGTCGACGGCCACGATCGGGCCGCCGTGGCGGATGCGATCCAGCGTGCTCAGCTGGACCTGAACCGGCCCAGCCTGATCATGTGCCGCACCCACATCGGTTACGGCAGCCCCAACAAACAGGACACACCCAAGGCGCACGGCGAGCCACTTGGCGCGGAGGAGGTCCGGCTCACGAAAGAAGCGATGGGCTGGCCGTCGCCGGAGCCCTTCTTTGTCCCGCTCCGTGTGCTGATCCATTTCCGGGAGGCCATGGGGCGCGGGTCAAAGGCGTTGCAGGACTGGGACGCGCTCTTCTCCCGGTACGCCGAGACTTACCCCGAGCTGGCGGCCGAGTGGGAACGGCGCATGGAGGGCCGCCTGCCGCCCGATTGGGACATGGCCCTGCCGGCGTTCGACCCGGCAGTCCCCGTCGCGACCCGGGTAGCCGGCGGCAAGATAATGAACGCCCTGGCTCCGGCCTTGCCCGAGCTGGTGGGGGGGTCAGCAGACCTGCATCCCTCGACCAAGACGTACCTCGATGCCTTTCCCGCCATCCGGAGGGACGACTTTTCGGGCCGCAACGTCCATTTTGGCATCCGGGAACACGCTATGGGCAGCATACTCAGCGGCATGGCACTGCACAAGGGCCTGCGGCCATTCGGCAGCACGTTCCTCGTCTTTGCCGACTATATGCGCCCCAGCATTCGCCTGGCGGCGATGATGCGCCTGCCCGTCATCTATGTCTTCACCCACGACAGCATCTTTGTCGGGGAGGACGGCCCGACACACCAACCTGTGGAGCAGATCGCCAGCCTGCGGGCTATGCCCGGGCTGATAGTGATCCGCCCCGCTGATGCCCGGGAGACGGTCGCAGCCTGGCGCTGGATCGTGACGTACCGCGATGGCCCGGTGGCGCTGCTCCTTTCCCGGCAGAACATCCCGGTTGCGGAGGGGACGCGCGAAGAGGGCGTGAGCCGCGGAGCCTATATCGTGGTCGATGCGCCGCAGCCCCGCCTCATCCTGCTGGCTTCGGGCTCCGAGGTAGAGCCCACGGTCAGGGCGGCACACCTGCTCGCCCACGAGGGCATCCCCGGGCGCGTGGTCTCCATGCCCAGCTGGGAGCTGTTCGAGGCCCAGCCTCAAACCTACCGCGACTCTGTCCTCCCACCAGCGCTCACCACCCGGCTGGCAGTGGAGGCTGCGCTGCCGTTGGGTTGGGAGCGCTACGTGGGGTCCGGTGGGGAGGTAATCGGCCTGTCGAGGTTCGGGGTCTCGGCACCCTACAAGGTCCTGGCCTCCAAGTGGGGCTTCACAGCGGAGTCGATCGTCGATCGAGCGCGGGCCTTGGTGGGGTAGGAGGGGCGACAGCCCCTTCTTCGGCGTCTGCTGCTGCCGCGGCGGGCAGGAAACCGCCTCATTTCAAAGGTCGCTTGCTCGGCATGCCTGCGCGCCGCGGGTAGGCGCCGGGCGTTGGGCGCTCTTTCCGGATCACGACCAGTGTCGGGCCAGTTGGCAGGCCCGGCACGCGGACCCTCTCTACACGAAGCAGCGCGCCTCCGAGCAAACCAATTGCCCTGACTGCCGCGCGTGCCTCCGCGTCGCCGTCTGGCCCTCTCTGCGCCACCAGCCAGCCCTCGGGCCTGCAGAAGGGCAGCGCATACTCCGCCACCACCGGCAGCGCGGCCACGGCCCGGGCAAGTGCCAGGTTGTACTGCTCACGGTGCGCCGGATCGTGCCCCAAGTCCTCCGCGCGGCCATGCACCGCTGTCACACGCTCTAGGGAGAGGCGGCCCGTCACATACCTCAGGAAGTCCACCTTCTTGCCGGTGGCTTCTAGGAGCGTCATCTGGACCTGGGGGAAAGCAATGGCCAGGGGGATGCCGGGGAATCCGGCGCCGGAGCCGACGTCGATGGCACGAGCGGCGGGCGCTGCTAGCGCCTGCAGCGCCTCCTCCGCCTGCAGCACCGAGAGCGAGTCGAGGAAATGGCGGGCCTCGATCTGCGCGGGGTCGGTGACCGTGGTCAGGTTGAACCTTGCGCTCCAGGCAATCAGCTCGTCGCGGTACGCCCGGAAGGCTTCCACCTGCACGGGCTCGAGCCGGAGCCCGAAGGTCTCGGCGCCCCGGATCAACTGCTCCATCTCGTCCCTATAGGCCAGGTCTCGGCCCGATCTACCGGCGCCTTCCCGCAATGCGCTGCTCACCCAGGCGGTCGGCAGGGGGCCGCCGCTCGGACGGGTGCGGCCCTATCGCGAGATGTGCATCGGCATGATCACGCACAGGTAGTCATCGCCCGAGACCGGGCGCAGCAGGCCAGGGCTGCTGGGCGTGCTGGTTTCCAGCGCGGTCTTTTCGGTGCCCATGACCATCAGTGCGTCGATCAGGTATCTCGCGTTGAAGGCAATTTCGATCGGGTCCCCTTCTATGCTGGCGTCGAACTCGCTGACGTTGTCGCCCAGCTCGGCTGAGTTGCCGGAGATGGTCACTTGGCCTGGCGTCAGGTCTCCACCCGGCTGGATATTGATGCGGATGATGTTGGCCGCGTCGCGGGCGAAGAGGAAGGCCACCTTCACCGCCTTTAGTAGTTCCGACGTGCTCACCACCGTCCGGGTGTTGTGGCCCTTTGGCACGATCTGCTTATAGTCGGGGAAGCTGCCCTCGATGAGCTGCGACACGACGTCGACGCTGTCCAGGTGAAACAAAATCTGGCTGCGCGACTGGGGGATGATCATCTCGATGGGATCGCTCTGATCGACACTGACCCGGTTCAGCTCCGCCAAGGCGCGGGCCGGGATCACCACACCAATGCTCTGGTCCAGGTCGGTCCCCACGTCTGCGGTAGCAACCGCCAGCCGGAATCCATCGGCCGCGGCGAGGGTCAGCCCACCCTGGTGAAAGTGCGTGAGCACGCCTGTCAGGATCGGCCGGCTCTCGTCCGTTGCGGCCGCAAAAGCCGACTGGTCAATCATGCGGCGGAAGACATCCGGCTTCATCCGGAGGCGCTCCCCTGTCCCGATCGACTGCGCGGTGGGCACATCGGGGAACTCGCTGGCCTCGATGCCCTTGATGTTTGCCTGGAAACGGGCGCACTTGAGGTTGAGGGTCTGGGTGCGCTCCGACAGGTCCATGTCGATCTGGTCTGGTGGCAGCGAGTTGACGAACTCGGCCAGCAGGCGTGCCGGCACTGTGACACTGCCTTCTTCGATGACTCGCGCGCCGATCCAGCAGTTGATGCCAATCTCGAGGTTCGTAGCAGCCAGCCGCAGCCTGCCTTCGTCGCTCTGTAGCAGGATATTGGACAGGACCGGGAGGGTGGACCGGGTGGAAACGGCGCGGCCGACAATGGCCAACCCCTTGGCCAGGTTCTCTTGTAGGCAGCTGATCTTCATGGCAATCTCCTCCAAGTGCTGCAGATTGCGGTTGCCCTGCCATGCCGCCCCAACGGGCAGTGGCATCGGGTAGAGGTACTATACCGCAGATTTGACAGAACTTCAAGCGCCGGCCAGGCCACGGCAGGACATGTCCCGCGCCTGCCTGGCGACGCTGGCGGAACCCCTCTGGTACCCAGGCAGCAGCAAGCAGCGAGTTCCGCGCGCCCGGCTATTGCGCAACCTGCGTGGGGAGTTGCGGCTCCTTGAAGCAGGAGATGCCCTCGTCGCTGGGCCAGCGGCGGCCGCAGGCCGCACAGGTCACCTTCTCCAGCGCCTCTTGCAGCGGCCCGCCGCCGCACCCCGGGCACCGGAAGAGCGCCGCCGCTGAGCTGCGTGCCGGCTTGTCCACGGTGCATCGCAGAAAGACGCTGGGGGTTAGCCGCCACAGCTGGCCCGTCGGCTGGAATAGCCCGTCGAGCGCGGCCAGCGAACGCGCCGGAACCACCCGCTTCAGGAGCGGCAGACGGAAGTGGGAGACCGTCCGGCGTTGTTTCACGTGAAACCCCGCCCCACCCAGCTGTTCCTCCAACCATGCCGGGTGAAAGTCAAAGTTCATCTTCGCGAACTCGACCGGCGCATGGTCAAAGGGGCTCCACGATTGCCGCCTGAGGAGATAGCGCGCGATCGACTTGAGGTGCCGCTTGTTGGCAAACTCGACGACATACTGCCCCCCGCCCCGCAGGACACGGGCCACCTCTGCGAGCAACGCCGCCACATCCTCCGCATGATGCATGACCCGCACCATCAAAACGGTGTCGAAGGCGTCCGCTGCGAAGGGCATCTCGTAGAAACTCGCCGCGACGTACCTGATCCGCCCGCCGTGCCCCAGGCGCTCCCGCGCCTGGCGCAGCCCCGTGCTGGAATAGTCCAGAAGAACGACCTCGTCGTAGCCCTCATAGAACTCGGAAAGGCGCCCAAAACCGGCGCCAATGTCCAGCAGCCGCCCTCCGGGCGGCGGCATCAGGTGACGCAGTGCAATCCGCTCTGCTAGATCCTCGTAGTCGCGCCCTCGCCCTTCCCAGAAATCGGCCCGGTAGTCGCTGCCTTCATAGTCGCAGATGCGGTGGTCTCTTCCCATGGGGCCAGTCTAGCACAGGTCAGGCCGCCCGGCAACTCGTTTCGCGGTGATTTGCCCCCGCCCCGAGCAGCGGGTATAATCGAACACACGGGAGCGCGGCCGTCCGGCCCGTTCTATGCCGTGTGCCAAATGATGCCAACTATCGGCCACCTGCCGCCGGCCACCGGCCACATCCATCACCTCGCCGCCGCCATCGGCGGGCGTGGAAGCTGCACCCCTGCCGAGCAGCAGGCCGCCGAGTACGCGGCCCGCCAACTGCGCGCTCTGGGCCTGGCCGATGTCCGCGTCGAGCCCTTCCGCAGCGCTCCTTCCACCTACACCCCCTACGCACTCGCCTTTCTCACCGCCCTCCTGGGCACGCTCCTTTCCTGGCTGCCCGGCGGCCGCTGGACACTGTCCGCAGCCGCACTGCTCGGCCTGCTCGGAGCCTGGGGCATGCTCGCCGAGACCGACCTCGCCCTAAACTGGATGCGCTTGCTCCTGCCGAGGGCCGGCAGCCAGAACACTGTGGGCATCCTCCGGCCCGCTGCCACGGCGCAGCGGCGCGCCGTCCTGTGCGCCCACCTCGACACCCACCGCACGCCCATCTTCTATTCCTCCCTGGCATGGAACCGGCTCTTCGCCGCCGCGGTGCCGGGCGCCTTTGCCGGCATGGCCCTATCGGCCGCCGCCTTTGCGGCCGGGGCCCTGCTCGCCTGGGAAGGCGCGCGCTGGATCGGGCTTGCCGTAGCCCCCATCCTGCTCTTTGCCCTCGGATTGTGCCTCTCGGCCGGCTTCACCCCCTTCTCGCCCGGCGCAAACGACAACGCCTCCGGCGTCGCCGTGGTGCTGGACCTCGCTGCGCGGCTCGCTGCCCAACCCCTGGAGCGCACCGAGGTCTGGTTCGCCTTCACAGGCTGCGAAGAGGTCGGCGCTTACGGGATGGCGGCCTTCCTCGACGCACATGCCGCCCAACTGGGGAGCGACGCCGCCTACCTCATCCTCGACCAGGTCGGAGTCGGCCGCCTGACCTGCCTGACCGCCGACGGCCTCGTCCGCAAGCACACGACCCATCCCCGCGCCCTTGCCCTTGCACGCGCGGCTGCAGCCGCGCTCCCCAACCTGAACGTGCGCGAGCGGGTTGGCCTGGCCTACACCGACGCCCTGGTGGCCACCAAGCGCGGCCTCGCCGCCCTGACCCTCTGCGCGCTGCCCGATCCTGGCTCTGGCCAGAGCGCTGCCTGGCACCAGATGTGCGACACGCCCGATCGCATTGATCCCACCAGCTTGGCCGCGGCCGGCGCCCTTTGCTGGCAGATTCTGCTGCAGATCGACCGCTCTTGACGTCGACTTGTGTCGGCCAAGGCCCGTGGTCTATTCATTGAAAACCAAAGAAAGGCACTGAATCATGGAGAAATCATCTATCTCCCTGGCGGGGGTATTCCCCCCCATCCCCACCCCATTTGACGACGACGGCAACATCTCCTTTCCCGCCCTCGTGGCCAACCTGGAGCGCTGGCACCACTTTGCCCTGGCAGGCTACGTCATCTCCGGCTCCAACGGCGAAGGCCCCTATCTCACCGCCGACGAGCGCATCGCCCTCTTCGAAGCAGCCCGGCCGGCTATCCCACGCGACCGCCTCCTCATCGCCGGCACCGGCTGCGAATCGACGCGCGAGACCATCGCCCTGACGTGCCGCGCCGCGGCTGCCGGCGCCGATGCGGCCCTGGTCGTCACCCCGCACTACTATGCCGCCAAGATGACGGCCGACCTCCTGGTCCGCCACTACCAGGCCGTTGCCGATGCCTCGCCGATCCCCATCCTCATCTACAACGTGCCCAAGTTCACACACGTGAATGTGGATCCTGCAGCCATTGCCCGCGCTGCCCAGCACCCGAACATCGTCGGCATGAAAGACACCAGCGGCGACATCACCCAGCTTGCCTACACCATACGCCTGGCCGGACCAGGGTTCCAGCTACTCGCCGGATCGGCCGGCTTCTTCTTCGCCGCCCTTGCCCTCGGCGCTGTGGGCGGCATCCTGGCACTGGCCAACATCGCCCCTCTCCAGTCCCTGGAGATCTACCGTCTCTTCAAAGTGGGTGCCTGGGACCAGGCGGCCGATCTCCAGCGCAGGATGATCCCCGTCAACTCCGCCATCACGGCCCGCTTCGACATCGCCGGCCTGAAGGCAGCCCTCGAGATGCTGGGCTACTACGGCGGACCGGTCCGGCCGCCCCTGGCCGGCCTCACCGCCGGCGAGCGTGGGGCGCTGCGCACCATCCTCGTCGAAGGAGGGATCCTCCCATGAAAGGCCGAAAGCTCCTCATGATCCCGGGCCCCGTCGAGTTCACGAGCGAAGTCCTGCGCGCGATAGGCATGCCCACCACCAGCCACGTCGCGCCCAATTTCGCTGAGGCCTTTGGCCGCGCACTGGAGCGGATGCGCCAGGTCTTCCTCTGCCCGGGCGGCCAGCCCTTCATCCTCGCCGGCAGCGGTACTCTCGCCATGGACAGCGCCGCCGCCAACCTGGTGGAGCCGGGAGACCGCGCCCTGGTGGTCAAAACCGGCTATTTCAGTGACCGCTTCACCTCCATCCTGGAGCATTACGGGGCGCTCGTAACCCAGGTCCCCGCCCCGCAGGTCGGCGACGCCCCCTCCCTGGAGGCCGTCGAGGCAGCCCTGTCCACGGGCGGCTATAAACTCGTCACCGTCACCCACGTGGATACCTCCACCGCGATCTGCTTTCCGCACATCGCCGCCCTTGCGGCACTCTCTCGCCATGCAGGTGCCCTGCTCCTGGTCGACGGCGTTTGCTCCGTGGCCGGCGAGGAGCTGCGCATGGAGGAGTGGGGCGTGGACCTGGCCCTCACCGCCTCGCAGAAGGCGATCGGCGTTCCGCCCGGCCTCGCTCTGCTGGTGGCCGGCCCCCGCGCGATGGAAGCCTTTGCCCGTCGCCGGTCGCCGGTGGGCAGCTACTACGCCGACTGGTCCCATTGGCTTCCCATCATGCAGTCCTACGAGGCGCGCAAGCCCGGCTACTTCGGTACGCCGCCCGTCAACCTGATCTGGGCACTCGACGTCAGCCTGGGCCAGATCCTCGAGGAGGGAATGGAAGCCCGTTTCGCACGACATCGCGCGCTCGCGTGCGCCTTCCGGGCTGGCATGCGCGCCCTTGGCCTGGAGCAGGTGCCGGTCCGCGAGGAGCTTGCCGCGGCGACCCTGACTGCCCCCTGCTACCCGGAAGGCGTAGGCGCCTCGCTGCTCCCCTGCATCAGCGCGGCAGGTGTCCTGGTGGCTGGTGGCCTTCACCCGCAGATCAAGGACCGCTACTTCCGTGTCGGCCACATGGGCGCCGTCACGCCGTCCGACATTCTGACCACCGTGGGCGCCGTCGAGCAAGGGCTGGCCCGTGCTGGCTATCGCTTTGAGCCCGGCGCCGGTCTGGCCGCGGCCCAGCGCGAGCTCATTGCATGAGCGAGGGGCCCATGTACAACCCGGTCACGCCGGCTGCCGTCGAGTCCCTCTGTCGGATCGCGGGCCGGGCCAGCGTCCTCTTCGATGCCGAAGCGATCGATCGCTACAGCCACGACGAGACGGTCGGCCTCTATCATTCCCCAGAGGTCATTGTGCGGGCATCCTCCACCGCGCAGGTCTCCGAGGTCTTGCGCCTGGCCCAGCGCGAGCGCATCCCCGTCACACCCCGCGGCGCCGGCTACGGCCTCAGCGGCGGTGCTGTGCCTCTCCATGGCGGCATCGTCCTCACCACCGAAAAGATGAATCGCATCCTTGAGATCGATCGCCAAAACCTGATGGTTGTCACCCAGCCGGGTGTCATCACCGGCGACCTTCACCGCGCCGTCGAGGCCGAGGGCCTCTTCTACCCGCCCGATCCCGCCAGCCTCGACTCGTGTACCATCGGCGGCAACGTCGCCTCCGGTGCTGGCGGGCCGCGCGCCGTAAAATACGGCACCACGAGGGACTATATTTGCGGCCTGGAGGTGGTCCTCCCCTCGGGCGACTCCATCCGCACCGGCGGCAAGCTGGTCAAGAACGCCACCGGCTACAGCCTGACCCACCTCATCGCCGGGTCCGAGGGAACCCTGGCCGTGGTGACCGAGATCACCCTGCGCCTCGTCCCCCTGCCTCCCATCCAGGTCGACCTTCTGGTGCCCTTTGACGACTTTCAGGCCGCAGCCGATACCGTCTCGGACCTGATCTCCCATCGCATCCTGCCTACCTGCATGGAGTTCATGGAGCGCGACTCGATCCTGGCCGCCGAGCGGCTTCTGAAAAAGACGGTCCCCTACGACGAGGCCGCAGCCCACCTCCTCTTCCAGCTCGACGGGACCTGCCCCGAGGCCGTGGATGCCGAGATGGAGACGGTGGCCGGCGTGTGCCTTCAGCACGGAGCGCGCGACGCCCTCGTCGCCAAGGACCGGCCCACCCGCGATCGCCTGTGGGAAGCGCGGCGCAAGATCCTGGATGCGATCAACAACGAGAGCCCCATCAATCACAAAGAGGACGTCGTCGTGCCCCGCGCCCGGATTCACCTCCTCCTCAAGGGCCTTCGCGAGATGGCGCTGCACCACGGCGTGCGCATCATCAGCTTCGGGCATGCCGGCGACGGAAATGTGCACGTCAACGTTCTCCGGGACGGCCTCTCCGAAGAGGTTTGGCAGCAGCTCGTGCCGGTGGTCACCCAGGAAATCTTCCAGCTGGCCCTCTCCCTGGGTGGAACCCTGACCGGCGAGCACGGCATCGGCGTCACCCGCCGCGCCTACCTCCCCCTTGCCCTGGACGTCGCGCAGATCGACCTCATGCGTCATGTCCGCGATGCCTTTGACCCAAACCACATCCTGAACCCAGGCAAGATATTTCCATAACTCCGCTCGTGACACCTGGGCTTACTGCTGGCAGAGTGCCCCATAGTCCATCGCCCGCCGCCCATCGCCCATGATCCGTCGTCCATGGCCCGTTTGCTGCGGCCCACTGGCTGTGCTACAATCCCCCCGCTCGCCCGGCCCTGCTCAAGCCGGTTGCTTTGGCTTGGGTGCGGGCTGTCTGATTCTTGGGAGGTATGTTGAACCTATCTGTTGCTCGCCAACAGAATCCGCCGGGAAAACGACGCAGTTCTCCCCTCTGGCTCCGCATCCTGATTCCGTTCTTCCTGGTGGTATTCTTCGCGGGTGGCATCTTCTCCGGCTATGCCCTCTACGTTACCTTGCGTGACTTTGTCGCCAACGCGGAGCTGCCTTCCCTGCCCGTCCTGAGCCTGCCCTCCATCAGGCTCCCCAAGGCCCTCGCCAGCGGAGATGATCGCCTCGAGCCACTGCCGGTGATGGGCACGCTAGACCCCGGGTCCATTGTCGACAACCTGCCGGTGGCTCCGCCTGCGGCGGCCTCGATTGAGGAAGGGGACCGTATCAATATCTTGCTGCTCGGCATCAACCGGCCGAAGGACGCCAAGGCGTGGGGTTACCTGACTGACACGATCATGATCGTTACCATCGACCCCGCCAACACGACCGCCGGCATGCTGTCAATCCCGCGCGACCTCCAGCTCCCCATACCGGGCGATGGGGAGGACCGCATCAACACGGCGAACGTCGTCGGCGAGACCGGCGGCTACCCGGGAGGAGGGCCGGCGCTCCTCAAGCGTACCATCGAGGCCAACTTCGGTGTCCCCATCGACTACTACATCATGGTGGACTTTAACGGCTTCGCCAAGATCATTGACGCGGTCGGCGGCGTCGATATCTACGTGGAAAAGACGCTGCACGATACCAAGTACCCAGACCCCCTGCCCATAGATCCGTATCATTATACGACTATTCACTTCGACCCAGGGCTGCAACACATGGACGGCGCGCGTGCCCTCCAGTACGCCCGCTCACGCATGAGCACCACCGACTTTGACCGGGCCGACCGCCAGCAGGAGCTCCTGAAGGCGATCCGCGACAAGGCGCTCGGTCTGGGCCTTATCACCAAGCTTCCTGCCCTGGCTGCCTCCATGAGAGGCAACTTCAAGACCGACATGGCCCTCGAGGACATGATTCAGCTCGCCTCCCTGGCACCCCAGGTCGACATGGGTAGCCTCAAGCAGGTCGTGCTGGGCAAGCCCTACGTCTATGGCTACAAGCGCCCCTCCGATGGCGCCTCCATCCAGCTTCCCAAGTGGGACCTGATCGAGCCGGTCCTCGCCGATCTCTTCTCGACCCCGCTCGTGGTCGTCCAGCCCACGCCCACCCCACAGGCGCCGGCTCCCACGCCCACCCTTGCGCCGGTCGAGATCGAAGGCCTCCAGGAACTGGCGAGTGAAGGGGCACGCATCGCCGTCCAGAATGGCACCACCGAGCCGAACTATGCTGCCCGCGTGGCTGCCAGGCTCATCGAGCAGGGCTTCCAGGTGGTCGAGTTCGGCGACGCCGATCGGGTGGACTATGCCAGTACCGTGATCGTCGACTATACCGGCAAGGTCTATACCCTAGGGCGCCTGGTGGAGGAGTTCGGCGTCACGGACGAGAACGTGCGCACGAGCCCCAACTTGCGCAGCGAGATCGACATTCGGGTCATCGTGGGCCAGGACTATCTTCAGGCGTTCCGCTAGGCGGCCGGCACCCTGCCGGCGCTGCAGTCGAACAGCCAGGCCCTGGCAGAACCGGCGGTCAAGGTTCTGGCGGGGCCTTTTCGATCGGTGCATGATGGGGGAAGGATGACAGAGCAAGTTCGCCCGTCCGGGATGCGGGCCTTCTTCATCGTTTGGGCAGGCCAGATCATCTCCCTGCTCGGCACGGCCATGACCGAGTTCGGCCTGACCATCTGGGCCTACGAGAAGACCGGCAAGGCCACCCCCCTGGCCCTGGTTGGCTTCTTTTTCGTATTTCCACTGATCGCCCTCAGCCCCTTTGCCGGCGCGATCATCGACCGCTCCAACCGCAAGCTCATGATGATGCTATCTGACCTTGTCGCGGGCGTCGTGACAATCGCCCAGTTCATCCTCCTGGCGACCGGCCGCCTTGAGATCTGGCACCTCTACGTGGCCGCCGCCATCACCGGTGCCTCCCAGGCCTTCCAGTGGCCTGCCTTCTCGGCCGGCATCACCCTCATGCTGCCCAAGGAGCACCTTGGCCGGGCCAACGGCATGATGGAGCTCGCCGGCTCCGCCTCCAATATCTTTGCCCCCGTCGCCGCCGGCGCCCTGCTGCCGCTCATCAAGCTCCAGGGGATCATGCTCATCGACATCGTCTCCTTTGCCGTCGCCGTCGGCTCCCTTCTCCTCGTCCAGGTGCCGCAGCCCAAAGTCACCGAGGCCGGACGCCAGGGCCAAGGCAGCCTCTGGAAGGAATCGGGTTACGGCTTCCGCTATATCCTCGCGCGCCCTAGCCTGCTCGGCCTCCAGCTCGTCTTTATGGTCGGCAACTTCTTCTCCGGTCTCGCCTGGACCGTCATGGCGGCCATGATCCTGGCCCGCACCGGCAGCAACGAGATTGTGTACGGTACGGTCATGTCGGCCGGGGCCATCGGCGGCGTGATCGGGGGTGCCGTCATGGGGGCCTGGGGCGGGACGAAGCGCAAGGTGCATGGTGTGCTCGCCGGTTGGGCCCTCAGCAGCCTGCTGTGTGTCCTGCCCCTGGGCATTGGACGAGGGCTCCAGGTCTGGGCCGTGGCCAATTTCCTCGGCGCTTTCCTCGGCCCCATCATCAACGGCTCCAACCAGGCCATCTGGCAGGCCAAGGTGGCGCCCGACGTCCAGGGACGCGTCTTTTCCGTGCGGCGCATGATCGCCTGGTCGCTCTCCACCCTGGCCATGCTGCTGGCCGGTCCCCTTGCCGACAACGTGCTCGAGCCGGCGATGCGGGCAGGGGGGAGCCTCACGCCCCTCTTCGGCGGCCTGGTTGGCACCGGCCCCGGGGCGGGCATGGCCCTCCTGTTCGTCTTGGGTGGTCTCGGTGGCGCTGTGGCCGGCGTCGGCGGCTACATCTTCCCTCAGATCCGAGATGCAGAGACTATCCTGGCTGACTACGACCTGGCGCCTGCCGGCTCGCCTGCGGCCGCGCAACCCGCCTGACCCGGCGTGCCGCTCGCGAAAGGGAATGGACACTCGATGAGCCGCACCTACGTTGCCCTCGACCTCGAGACCACCGGCCTGGACCCGCAGCGCGACGCCATCACCGAGGTGGGCGCGGTCCGCTTTCGAGTCTCCCTCGACGGAGGCAGGGTGCGGGCGGAGCTCCTCGAAGAGATGCAGACGCTGGTCAACCCGCAGCGGCCCATCCCCATCCAGATCCAGCAGCTCACCGGCATCACCCAGGAGGACGTCAACACTGCACCCCGCTTCTCCCAGGTACGCCAGGGACTAGGCCGGTTCCTGGGCAGCTACCCCATCATCGGCCACAACGTCGCCTTTGACCTGGCCTTCCTCCAGAACAACGACCTTCCCCTCTCCAATCCGCGCATGGACACCTTCGAGCTGGCCTCCATCCTCAAGCCTCACTCGAGCCGCTACAGCCTGCGCAAGCTCGCCGAAGCATTCGGTCTGGAGACCAAGAGCGCGCACCGCGCGCTGCCCGATGCCAAAACCGTCATGGACCTCTTTGTCGCCCTCCTCGACCAGGCTGCGGAGCTGCCCCATGCCGTCCTGCGCGAGATCAACCGCCTGGCCGACCGTCTCGATTGGCCCTTGAGAGACCTCTTCCGCGACCTGGAGCGCGGCATGGCCCAGTCTGCCTTCCGCGGCTCCATTGCCCAGCAGCTGCAGGCGCAGCGCCGCGAGGGGGAGGACCTCCTCGGCCCTCTCTTCACGACGTCTCAGGATGGGGAGGATGAGTTGGTCCGCGCCCCGCAGCCGCGGGTGCTCGACGAGGACTGTCTCGCCGCGATGCTTGAGGAAGGTGGGCTCTTTGCACAGCACTTTCCCGGCTTTGAGCATCGCCGGCAGCAGGTCGAGATGCTCCGCGCCGTGGTCCGTGCCATCAACGCCGGGAAGCACCTCCTGGTGGAGGCCGGCACCGGAACCGGCAAGAGCGTCGCTTACCTCCTGCCTGCCGTTGTCTTCGCCCACCAGAACGGCGAGCGGGTCGTGGTCTCTACGGCCACCATCAACCTGCAGGATCAGCTCTTTCTCAAGGACACGCCCGATCTCCAAAAGCTGCTTCCCTTCGACTTTCGCGTGGCACTGCTCAAGGGGCGCACCAACTACCTCTGCCAGCGCCGCTTGGCGGCTCTCCGCCAGGTAGGGGTTACCTCCGCCGAGGAGATGCGGATGCTTGCCAAGGTGCTGGTCTGGCTTCCCAGCACGCAGACCGGCGAGCAGGGCGAGCTCTTCATGCCCGATCCGGCCGAGCAGGCCCTGTGGGCCAAGATCTCGGCCGAGAGCGATACCTGCACCGTCGAGCGCTGCCGCTACCGCGAGCGCGGCCGCTGCTTCTTCTACCGCGCGCGGCAGGCCGCCGAAAAGGCACACGTCATCATCGTCAACCATGCCCTGCTCCTCTCCGACATCGCCACCGACAATCGCGTCCTGCCCGAGTACCGCTACCTCGTCGTCGACGAAGCCCACCACCTGGAAGCCAACGTCACCAACCAGCTGAGCTTTGAGGCGGACCAGCGCGCCGTCGAGCGCATCCTCAACGACCTTGCCAGGCCTCTCGGCGTCGCCCGTTCCATCGGTTTCCTCGCCGACCTGCTCATTCGCTTTCGCGGCAGGCTCCCCCCCCACCTGTGGGCTCAGCTCGACGATCGGGTCCGTCGCCTCCAGCGCCAGGTGGAGCAAACCCTGGCCAACCTCTACACATTCTTTGACGTACTCGCCGCGTTTCTGCGCGAGCACGGCTCTCAGCGTGGGGAGTACGACCAGCGGCTCCGCCTGACCAGCGGCCTGCGCATCCAGCCAGCCTGGACCGAGGTGGAGATAGCCTGGGAAGACCTGTCCGCCCGGCTCCTTCCGCTCGTCGACGAGCTGGACGGCCTGCGGGCCTTCTTGGGCGACCTGGACGGGGAGGACGACGAGGAGATCGAGGGACTTGCCCAGGAGTGTGCCGGGTATGGGGTGCGTCTGCGCGAGACGCACAGCCAGATCAACGGCTGCATCTCACAGCCCACGTCGTCGCAGATCTACTGGGCCACGGTCTCTACCCGCGATGCGCGCGTGACCCTGCACGCCGCGCCGCTCCACGTCGGCAGCCTGGTCCAAAAGCACCTGTTCCACCCCAAGGAGGTCGTCATCCTCACCTCGGCCACCTTGACCACCGACACCCACTTTGACTTTCTCCGCGGCCGGCTGGATGCCGTGGAGGCCGATGAGCTGGCCGTCGGTTCGCCCTTCGATTTCAAGGGCTCTGCCCTCCTCTGTCTGCCGACCGACATCCCGGAGCCCAACGAGGCCTACTACCAAAAGACGGTCGAGCAGACCCTCGTGGCCCTCTGCCGGGCCAGCCAGGGCCGGGCCCTCGTCCTCTTTACCTCCTACTCGCAGCTCCAGAGCACGGCCAAAGCCATCACCCGCCCTCTGGGCGACAGCGGCATCGTCGTCTTCCAACAGGGGGCAGGCGTGTCCCGTGTTCAGCTCCTGGAGAGCTTTCGCACCACCGAGCGGTCTGTGCTGTTGGGGACCCGCAGCTTCTGGGAGGGCGTGGACGTAGTCGGCCCAGCGCTCAGCGTACTGGTGATCAGCCGCCTGCCCTTCGCGGTGCCCGACGATCCGGTCTTTGCCGCCCGTTCCGAGACCTTTGAGAACCCTTTCGCTGAGTTTGCCGTGCCAGAAGCCATCCTGCGCTTCAGGCAGGGCTTTGGCCGGCTGATCCGCACCAAGACCGACCGCGGCGTCGTGGTCGTCCTCGACAAGCGCATTCTGACCAAGTCCTATGGTCCTCAGTTCCTCAACTCGCTGCCCGAGTGCACTGTTGCCAAGCTCCCTTTGGCGTCGATCCCCGAGGCGGCACGGCGCTGGCTCTCGGCATCGCCTTCCTGACCCAAGGCCCGGCCGGTTCCGCCTGAGGGACCGGTAGGCCATGCAAGTCCCCCACAGAGCCCTGCTGAGCGCAGCGGTGCGTCTCGCCCTGCGCGGAGCAAGGCCCCTCGCTTCGGGCAGGGCTGCTTTCCAGGAACGGGGTGGGCCGCCCGCCTGACGTGGGCCATGCCCAGGGTTCTGTCGCCCGACTTGACGCTTGGCGCAAAGTGCGTATAATGGAGATGTCTGAGAAATCTGTCAAGGAGGCGATCGATGAAGAATCTAGTCCGCGCGACACTGTTTCTGATCGTATGTGGGCTTTTGCTGGTCGCCTGGGCACCGGCTGCGGCCGCACCGCGGCCCCCCGCAGCGGACAAGGCAGCCACGATGGCCGTGCAGGGCATCTTCAGCGAGTGCACGGCCGACCGTCCCCACCAAAACAGCCCGGCCGTCTATCGGATCTGCCGGCCCCCCTCCTGGTGGGGGGACAACGGCGACCTTGTGATCTGGGCCCACGGCTACGTCGATGTCCGGCAGCCCGTGGCAATCCCTGAGGACCAGCTCTGCATGGAGAACGGCCTGTGCATCCCCGACATGCTCAACTTCCTCGGCTTCAATTTCGCCACCACCAGCTATGCCGTCAACGGCCTGGCAGTGCTGCCCGCCATCGGGGACGTGATAGAGCTTGTCGACCTCTACACGCAGGAGTTCGGCGCGCCTGGACACGTGCTGATCGTCGGGGCATCCGAGGGAGGGCTCATTACCACCCTATCAGTCGAGCAGCATTCGGACGTCTTTGACGGCGGGCTGGCGACGTGCGGGCCGATTGGCGATTTCCGCAGGCAGATCAACTACTTCGGCGACTTCCGCACAGTGTTCGACTACTTCTTCCCCGGCCTCATACCCGGCAGCCCGGTGCAGATCCCGCCCGACCTGCTCCCCATCTGGGAAAGCTTCTACGAGAGCAACGTGATGCCGGTGGTGTTTGCCCCGGCGAACCGGTCTTCGCTGAGGCAGCTCCTGCGTGTGACGGGCGCGCCTTACCTGCCGGGTGACCCCAGCACGATGCGGACCACCGTCGAGGATGTGCTCTGGTACAGCACCCTTGCCACCAACAACGCGGCCGAGGTGCTCACGGGGCAGCCCTTCGGCAACCTCAGCCGTTGGTACAGTGGCTCCCTGGACGACGTGGCGCTGAATGCCGGTGTGGCGCGCTTTGCGGCTGACCCGGCGGCGCTCCAGGAGATCGAGGCTCACTATCAAACGAGCGGGGTCCTGAGCGTGCCCCTCGTCACTCTGCACACCACCTTGGACCAGCAGGTGCCCTACTGGCACGAGAGCCTCTACCTCAGAAAGACCATAGCCAGCGGCGCGTGGCCCCTGCTCCATGTGAACTATCCGCCCACGATGGGCTACGGTCACTGTGCCTTCGACACAGCCGACGTTCTGGGGGCGTTCGGCCTGCTCACCGTCAAGACGGGGGCGGGAGCCCTGGATGAGGGGCGGCTGTCGGCCCTTCTGGCCGCGTTGGGCCCCGGCCAGCAGGTGTGGAACCTCGACGGGAAGTAGCGTTCTCCAGTGCGTCTCAACACAAGACAGAGGGGCTGCCCGCGGACAGCCCCTCTGTGCTGTGCGCCCAGCATGGGCGCTGACTCGAGGGTGAAAGTCCCTTACGGAGGTT
>DAOQVR010000013.1:0-130855 GCA_035341665.1 Anaerolineae bacterium | reverse complement strand
GTCGTGAGCTGCCAGGTCATCGACGACTTCCGCGACGGCGATGCAGACGGGTGGGTCCCCAGCAGACCACCTTGCGACAACCAGCGTGGTTCTGGATGCGGCGGGGAACACAGTGGACGAGAGGTGGTTTCGGACCACTCTTGGTGAGCCCGCGCACAAGGCCCTCAGTACCGCGGCGACAGGCCGTCCAGGAAGGCAACTGCTTCGGCGAGCGTACCCGCCATCTCGGTGCGGGTGCGGAGCTGCCTGCCGATCTCCTCGAGGCGGAGATCGTCCAGGGTGACCCCCGGCGGTGTCTCGCCGGCGCCGTAGCGGCCGGTGAACATGGCTCGCGGAAGCAGCACCAGGTCGCCCAGGTCCTGCCCGCGCAGCGCTGCCGCGACATCGCGCCCCGTCAGGAGCCCCGAGACCGTCGTCATCGGCCCAAAGAACTCGTTGACTACGGACACGAGACGGAGCCGCACAGTGGTCCGAGCCGACCACTCCTCGACGACCGGGGCCAGCACCGGCGCAATGAGCGCCCCGCAGGCCAGCGTCGCAACGCCAGCCATGCGGACCCGGGCCGGGAGTGAAGCCTTGAGCTCGGCCCATTCGTCCAGGAGCCGGCGCACCATGCCCACGCCGTTCTCGAGCTGCGGAAAGTCGTCGTATTCCTCCGCCTCGGGCAGATCGCGCCCGGCGACCAGGTACCACTCATCCGAGGGGTAGAGGAAGGTACACCCTGTCTCGACACGAGTCTTGCGCCGCCACGGAGCAACTTGGTCGAGAAGGCCGGCCGATTCCGCGGCCGAGTAGGGACGGCACGCGCCTGTGTGGTAGCGGGTCAGGCCCACCGGCACGATGCCCACCGACTGCACGGGCTCGCCGGCCAAGGCCAGTAGGTCGGCGAGGGTCCGCTCGAGGTGCTCCCCGTCGTTCACGCCCGGGACCAGCACCACCTGCGTGTGGACCTCGATGCCCAGCTCACCCAGGCGCTGCAGCTGATCGAGGATCGCGGGCGCCTTCCGGCAGCCGAGCATACGGCGGCGCAGGTCGGGCTCGGTCGCGTGCACCGACACGTACAGGGGACCTAGCCGCTGCTCCTCCAGGCGCGCCCAATCGGCCCGGCTCAGGTTGGTGAGGGTTACAAAGTGGTCGAAGAGGAAGGAGTAACGGTAATCGTCATCCTTGACGGAGAGCGACGGGCGCATGCCGGGCGCGTTCATCTTGACGAAGCAAAAGTCGCAGTCATTGGCGCACCGCCGGATATCGACGTCGAAGGTGGGATGCCGGAACTCGATGCCCAGTGCCTGCCCAAAGGCGCGCTCTACCCGGACCGTGAAACGCGCCCCGGCACGCTCGACGGTCAAGTCAAGCCGAGGTTCCGCCCCGTAGAATCGAGCATCGATGACGTCGCGCAGGCGCCGGCCGTTGATGGCGAGCAGCCAATCCCCAGCCCGGAGTCCTGCGGCCTCGCCCACGCCGCCGGGCTCCACCGCAGCCACGATGCCGCCGGGCGCGCGCTCGGGGAGGCGCGACGCGCACACGGTGCTACGCGGGGCGGGGCACCGGCAATGTGCCCGTGGGGAGCAGGCGCAGCGCGCCTCCTGTGCTAGCCGTCATCGACCTGGTTCCATGGCCCGTGCTCGATGATGGCCCACACCATCCCGAGTACCTGCTTGGCGTTGAGATGGGTTGAGTCGAGTACGATGGCATCCTCCGCCGGCCTGAGGGGGGCCTCGGCGCGCTGGCTGTCCTTCAGGTCGCGCTGGAGCACCGAGTCGAGCGCCGCTTGGTAGGTTGCCGACGCGTCGCGCTCCAGCATCTGCTGGAGCCTGCGGCTTGCCCGGACCTCTAGGCTCGCGTCCAGGTAGATCTTCAGGCCGGCGTTCGGAAGGACGACGGTGCCGATGTCACGGCCGACCATCACCATCCTCCCCGGCACGGCGATGCGCCGCTGCTGCTCCGTGAGGGCAAGCCGGACGCCGCGGTACTCGCTGATCGGAGAGACGGCCTTCTCCACGGCCTCCTGCCGGATATCCCAGGTTACGTCTCTGCCATCCACGAGCACCGTGTACTGGCGCCCATCTAGGACGGTCGGGGACAGGGACTCGATCAGCAGCTTCTCGGCCAAAGCAGTTAGCGCCGCAGCATCTCCCACGTCGAGGCCCTCCGCGAGCGCTGCCCACGCGACGGCGCGATACATGGCACCGGTGTCGAGGTAGCAGTAGCCAAGCGCGGCTGCCAGCGAGTCTCCCAGCCTGCTCTTGCCGGATGCGGCGGGCCCGTCTATTGCGATGGTGGATGGTGCGTTCACTTTGCGCTTCCTCGACAACGATAGCGTGTCATGCCGCTGCGACCTTGGGCAGTGCGCCGCTGCGGCTGGCCCGACGGTGCCCACTGCGGTGGCCGCTAGCCGCGCTTCTTGGCCTTGTCCCGGCGCTTTTTCCTGTCCCGCTTCGCAGCCGCATCGTCTGGGGGCTTGACAGGCCGGGTTGGGCTGGGTGGCACCGACCGTCGCTTCTTGCCTTCCTGCACAGCCGGCTTTTCGTCCCGCTGGCGCCGAGCCGGTGGGCCGGGAGTCTTCTGTTCGGCGGATTTGCCATCGTGAGCAGGCCGGCGCCCGGTCCCCTCCGTCCCGCCCGCCGATGGTTTCCCGTCGGTCGCGACCCTCGCTTTGCGAAGAGCTGTGCCCGGCTTGGCACCACCGGCTTTCTTCTGGATGCTTGTCAGCTGTTCGACCTCGGCCCCCGTCAGGTGGCGCCACTCGCCCGGCTTGAGTGTTCCGAGGTGCAGCGGACCCAGCCGCACCCGCTGAAGCTGGCGCACCGGGTGACCGAGAAGGGCTGCCACTTCGCGAACCTGCCTCTTGCGACCTTCGTGCATGACAATGCGAAGGTAGGCCGAGTCCCTCTCCTTGCGCAGGATTTCGACCTGGGCAGGTGCCGTTTGCTGCCCTTCCAGCACGATCCCGCGCCGCCAGGCCTCGAGCGCTTCGTCCGAGGGGATGCCGTTCACCAGCGCGCGATACTCTTTCTCATGCTCATAGCGCGGGTGGGTCAAGAGGTTGGCTAGCTCACCATCGTCGGTGAGGAGGATGAGGCCCTCGCTCATGGCGTCCAGCCGGCCGACGGGAAAGACCCGCTGCGGCACCTGCACCAAGTCGCCGAGTGACTTTTGGCCGCGGGTGTCTTCCATCACGGAGAGGACACCGCGAGGCTTGTTAAGCATGAGGTAGACGTTGTGGCCGGAGAACTTGACCTTTTGCCCGTCCACGCGCACTTCGTCCAGGGCGGGATTGACCTTGGTGCCGAGCTGGGTCACGATGCGGCCGTTGACCGTCACGCGCCCTTCCTGGATAAGCTGCTCGGCCTTGCGGCGCGAGGCGACGCCGGCCTCGGCGAGGAGTTTTTGCAGGCGCTCCAGTACTTCGGGCATTGGGACAGTGTATCACAGAGGCCGGGGCGCGTCAATGTGCCGCTTCGGGCCGGGAGGGCCATGTCAAATCCCCCGGAACAGGAACGAGGCTCAGTTCGGCGACCCTCGGCGCTGCGCAGCGCGGGAGGCCATCTGGGAGGGCCCGGGCCGGTCAGCCTGCGGCAGCCAGATCGACGCCCTCCTGCAGCATCTGCGGTCCGGGGCACGCGCAACTTGCAGCCGGCTGATGATCGAGGGAGAGATCGAGGGACGTCAGATCTCTGTGAACCATGTCGCGCGCGCAGCACAGCTCATGAGCGTCGAGCAGATCCACCGCGAGTTACGCGCCGCCCAGGCAGGGGTAAGGGAGAGGGTCCGCCAACAGTCGCGCTTCCGCTTCATGACCAAGCTGCCCAAGTTCGTCCGAAGCCTGGCGTTCCGGTACATCCGCGGCCGCGCGCTGCTGTGGTCCTCCATTGCGGGCACAGGCTGGACGCCGGATCGCCGAGCTGAGCCGCCGAGGCGAACGCTCCTGTCTCGAAGTAACGGCGACCGCCACCGTACGGTTCGCGTCCTGGCCTCAGCCGCAAGGCGCGATCAGGCAATCGAAGCGCCGTCCTTCACCCCCGGCGCACACCTCCTTCATGATCTCTTCACAAGTCTATGGTATACTCCCCCCTAGTATGGGGACTAGCGGGCTGCGCACTTGTCCACTCTGCGGATCGGCAACCAGCCCGCCTGATCCAGTGGTGTTGGGAGGAAAGACGATGCGAGGACCGAAACAGGCGAGGCGGCGCACCCGCTGGATTCTGATTGGGCTGTTGCTGACCGTTGTGGCGGGGATAGGTACCTGGTACTACCTCACCCGATACAGGGCTTCTGCCGAGCCGGCAGAGCCCGCGCTCCAGACAGCCAGAGTGCGAGTGGGCGACATCACCATCACCGCCAGCGGCAGCGGCACCCTTCTACCGGCACGCGAGCTCGCCCTCGGCTTTCGCACCAGCGGCGTCCTTGCCGAGGTTGGGGTCGAGGTCGGCGACCAGGTGATGGCGGGCGACCTCCTGGCACGGCTGGACGACGCAGACGCTGAAGCCCAGGTGGCCCAGGCCAAAGCCAATCTGCGCCTGGCAGAGCTGAAGCTGACCGAGCTCAAAGGGTCGGCCGACCCGGTGGCCCTGGCGGCTGCGCAGTCCACGCTGGCAGGCGCACAGGCTGACTTGAGCAGGCTGCTTGCCCCGGCCACTGAGCCGGAGTTGCTGGCCGCACGCGAGAACCTGGCGAGTGCCCAGGATGCCCTCGCCCTGCTGCAGTCAGGTCCAGACCCCGAGAAGGTGGCAGTCGCACAGGCGAGCCTGACCCTGGCCGAGATCAACGTCCGCGCTGCCCAGGCCGCCTTTGACAAGGTGGCCGGGCGAGGCGATGCGGGTGCGACGAAGGAAGCGGCGGACCTGTGGCAGGCAACCACCAACTATGAGAAGGCCAAGGCGGAGTATCAGGAGGCCATGACCGGACCCACCTCCGAAAGCATCGCCGCCGCCCGTGCCAAGGTCGCGCTGGCTGACGCGCAGCTGCAGAGCCTGTTGGCCGGCCCCGATCCTGATGCCAAGGCCGCGGCCGAGGCCAAACTGGCCCAGGCACAGGTCCAGGTGGAGGCTCTCCTCGCCGGTGCCTCCGCCGGGGACCTGGAAGTGGCCGAGTTGGGTGTCGCACAGGCCGGGTACAACCTCGAGACAGCCCTCCGGCGGCTGTCCGAGACCGAGCTGCGGGCGCCCATGGCCGGCACCGTCCTCACCGTGCAGGCCAGCGCAGCGGAGCCGGTGAGCGCGTCCCCGATCGTCACCCTGGCCGACTTGACTGCTCCCCTGGTGCGATTCTGGGTGGAAGAGACGGATCTGATCAGTGTTGCACCGGGCAACCCGGTGGAGATTCTCTTCGAGGCCCTGCCCGACCTGGTGTTCGCCGGTCAAGTGGTGCGCGTCGACCCTGCCCTTGTCACGGTAGACGGCACGCCGGCCGTCCAGGCATGGGCCAGAATCGACCTCACCAGCCATCCAGTAACCCTCCTCTCCGGCCTGACCGCGGAGGTCGTCGTCGTGGCCGGTGAGTCCGAGGGTGCCCTGCTGGTGCCCGTGCAGGCTCTGCGCGAAACCGCTCCAGGGCAGTACGCGGTCTTTGTCGTCCGGCCCGATGGCAAGCTGGAGCTGCGCCCGGTGACCATCGGGCTCAAAGACTTTGCGAATGGCGAGGTCCTGTCAGGCCTGGAGAAGGGCGAAGTGGTCAGCACAGGTACGGTCGAGGTCGAAGGCGAGTAGGCCTGGACTTGAGACAGTGGAGACGATCGACATGCACACGGTGATTGAGACAACCGGCCTGACCCGAATCTACGGCATCGGGGATGCTGAGGTGCGGGCTCTGGACAAAGTAGACCTGAAGGTGCAGAAGGGCGAGTTCGTGGCACTGATGGGACCCTCCGGCTCGGGCAAGTCCACCCTGATGAACATCTTGGGCTGTCTGGACCGGCCGACTGGGGGGACGTACTACCTGGACGGCGAAGACGTCAGCCAGCTCAGCCGGTCCGAACTGGCCCAGGTCCGCAACCGGGCCATCGGCTTTGTCTTCCAGTCGTACAACCTGCTGCCCCGGCTGAGCGCCGTCAAGAACGTGATGCTGCCCCTCCTCTACAACGTAGAGAACCACCCCGACGCCGACGAGCGATACGACCGCGCAGTGACGGCTCTGGAATCGGTGGGCCTCGGCGACCGGATGCACCACCGGCCCAACGAGCTGTCGGGCGGGCAGCAGCAGCGGGTAGCCATTGCCCGGGCCGTGATCAACCGGCCTGCAATCCTCCTGGCCGACGAGCCGACGGGCAACCTCGACACCCGATCCAGCGTCGAGATCATGGATCTTCTTCACCGGCTGCACGGCGGGGGAGCAACCATCGTCATGGTCACCCACGAGCCAGACATCGCCACCCATGCCCAGAGGGTAGTCTGCGTGCGCGACGGCCGGATCGTGTCCGATGGGCAGGGTGGTGCCGAGAGCTGCCTGGACAGGAGGGAGCCGAGATGAAGCTGGCCGAAACGTTCAGCGCGGCCTGGGAAGGGCTGGCGCTCAACAAGGTGCGCTCGCTACTGACGACCCTGGGGGTGATCATCGGCGTGGCATCGGTCATCATGATGCTGGCGGTCAGCGCCGGTGCCGAGGCGGCCATTGCCGAGCAGATCAATGCCCTTGGCGCCAACCTGATCATCGTCAGCCCGGTGCGAGGAGTCCCCGGCGCCTCGCAGACTCTGCTCTATGACGACGCCCTCGCGATCATGGAGACCGTGCGCAACGCCGACGGCGTGGCAGCCGAGTTTCAGTCGGTACAGGACATCAGCGGAGGCACCGCCAGGCTCGAAGGGATCACCGTCCTTGGGGTCACCGCCGATTTCCCAAGCGTTCGCGACTACGGCCTGGGCGACGGGCGCTTCTTCTCAGCCGAGGAAAACGAGCGCAAGCTCAAGCTCGTGGTGTTGGGACACGGGATCGCCCGCGACCTGTTCGGCGACGAGAGCCCGGTCGGCCAGACGGTGACCATTGGATCGACCAAGATGCAGGTGCTGGGGGTGATGGAAGAGAAGGGCATGGTGGCCGACGTCGACTATGACGGGCGTGCCTACATCCCCATCACGGTGATGCACCAGAAGTTCATCCCGTCGCGGATGGCCGTCGACCGGGTGCGCACCGTCTACATCAAGGCCGAGAGCCAAGAGGCCATGGAGAGCGTCATCAACCAGGTGACGGCCCTGTTGGTGGAGCGCCATGGCGTGGACGCGTCCCAGCCCGACTTCACCGTGCAGACGCAGCAGGACATCATCTCAACCCAGCAGGCGACGACCGAGGCGTTTCGCAACCTATTGGGATGGGTGGCGGGCGTGTCGCTGCTGGTGGGCGGAATAGGCATCATGAACATCATGCTGGTGTCGGTGACCGAGCGCACCCGCGAGATCGGCCTGCGGCAGGCGCTGGGCGCGCGCCCGCGCGACGTGCTGCTCCAGTTCCTGATCGAGGCCGTCACCCTCAGCCTGGTCGGCGGACTGGTGGGCGTGCTGCTGGGCATCGGAGGGGCTGAGCTATTCGGCCGGCTCGGAACAATGCGCACAGAGATCGTGCCTGCCTCAGTGCCGCTGGCCTTTGGAGCGGCGGCCGCCGTCGGAATCTTCTTCGGCTACTATCCGGCCACCAAGGCCGCACAGCTCGACCCCATCGCGGCGCTGCGCCACGAATAAGAGAGACCTACAGGAGAGATAGACAAGATGAAACGCATGACATGGTTCGCAGGGATTGTCTTGATGAGCCTCGCGCTCACGGGTTGCAGTGGAGGCCAGGGTGCGCCGCCGACGTCCGCCGCGGACTCCTCGTCCGCCCTGGATACCTCTTACGAGGGCGCACTACCGCTGCGCAACCAGCTCGCACTGGGCACGCTCCGGCTGGAGGAGACCGATCAGCCGGTGACGGCGGCGCAGGCAGGCGAGATGCTGCTTGTCTGGCAGGCGCTGCGCGGCACCATGGGCAGCGGCGCCTCGGCCCCGGCCGAGGTGGATGCGCTGCTGGCACAGCTCGAGGGCGCCCTAACCGCCGAGCAGTTGGCCGCTATCGGCGCGCTGCACCTCACCCAGTCCGACCTTCAGGCCTGGGCCCAGAGCCAGGGCCTGAGCACCGGCTCGGGAAGCGGCATGGGCTCGGGGCAGCAGGGCGAGGGCCAGAGCCTCTCGCCGGAGGCGCGCGCCACACGCCAGGCGGAGCGGGAGGCCGCCGGCGGAACCGGCAGCGGGGCGAGCCAGGCGCTCATCGATGCCGTGATCGGGCTGTTGCAGAGCAAGTAGACAGGCAGGACGCCAAGATGCAGGCCAAGAAGACGATCCTGTGGTTCGCGGCACTCGCATACCGGAGGTCCGCAGCCCCAGCCAAGGCGAGGGAGTGGGCCTCCGGCCGCGATCGGGCACCCAAGAGGATGGGCGGAATCCCAGGATCGGGCCACTCCGGCTCGCTGCGCCGCCAATAGTTCTAGCCCTGCTCGAGCCCATATCCGGCCTCGATGAGCTCCACCAACCTCCGGGTGAACCGGGCCGCCGGTGCCCCGTCAATCACGTCGTGGTCAAACACCACAGTCAGGTGGAGGATCTCGCGCGGCTCGATCCGGCCCTCCACGACACCTGGCTTCCAGGCAATGCTCCCCACCACCAGGCCCAGCACCTGGGTTACGGGAAAGATCCCCCAGCCGCTATGCCCTTCGCCAAACATGCCAATAGCGGTAACGCCCACGGTGCCGCCCATGGACGTAACGATCGTCGGATCGCGCTGCACTGCCATACCAACCAGGGCCTTGACCAGCCTGGACAGTGGCCACGGCAGGAGCATGGCCGACCGGAACCAGCCGGGCATTCCTCTGCCCTGTGGCACCGGTTGGGCCTGGACCGAGCGAATCTCCTCATGGATCTCCCGGTATGTCTTGCGGTTGGCGCCGCGGACGACGTGGCCCATCAAGGCACGCTTGTCGGCCATCTTCCCTTCGATCATCAGCCCAACGTCCACGTCGTCAGGCAAAGCTAGTTGCTTGCGGCCTTTCAGGTAGGCCTGCACAGTCTTGTCCTCATTCACCGCGCGGGCCAGGCACAGGGTGAGGAATCCGGTGAAGGACAGCGTCTCGCCGGTGCGCGCCCTGTGTTCCTCGATGAACTGCCGGGCAGCGGTGACGTCCACTTCCAGCAGCCCGTACATCAGATGCGTCGGCCCTGGCAGGTCGAGCATGTTGATCATCATGCGGCGTGCAGGTGAGAGATCGACGACCTGATAGCCTCCGATCTTCTTCCTCATGGCGGGATACCCTCCATATAGTGCCGATGACAACAGGCAAAAGCTCAGCCTCGTTGCTTGGGGACGAGCCGCGCAGCGGGCGGTTTGGACGGCGAGGCCTTTCGCAGTGCCGCGAGGGCCAACCCCGTACGCAAGAAGCTCCACACCAGCGCAAAGCTGCCGCAGACCATGGCGATCCAAGCCCAGTCGGACATGTAGAGCCTCTGATAGCCGCGCCTCTTCCCCAACATGGGCTTCAGGGGGAGGGCGGCCAACAAATTCGCAATCAGCGGGAGCAGGACATGCAGCCCCCACGCGCGCCCGCCGCTTGGGCGGCGCTCAGGATCCAGGCGCCAGCGGCGCAAGCGCCGCAGTGTGGCGGCGACCCCCGCCACTTGGAGGGCCGGGATGAGCAGTTGGGCGCGCAGTACCCAGGGGACCAGGTGAAAGAACGGGAGCGGAGCGTGCGGTTCTCCGGCAAGCCTGACGGCCACGGTGTTCCCCAGGTCCGCGAGGACGGGGTTCATCCAGTGGTGACACGCGTTGAAGAGTAGGACCACGCCCTTCTTTTGCTCCGGCAGCAGCGCCATGTGGGCAGCAAAGTCGGGGAGGGTGCCGCCATGCCAGATCAGCTTTGTCTTCCCATGCTTGCCTACGAACCATCCCATCCCGTACTGCCCCAAGGAAAGGCCGAAGGCACCGACTTGCCCCACCTCGCGGTGCAGCTCGTCGACACCGGCGCCTGAGAGGACTTGTACGTCCCCGTAGCGGCCCCGGTTCAGAAGCGCAATCATGTAGCGGGCCAAATCCTCAGCACAGGAGATAAGCCCACCGCCTGCAAGCTCGGGCTCCGGGAGGGGCATGCTGGGCGCAGCACAGGGAATCATGAACCGGTACTGGTGGCCCACCGCCAGGCCGTTCTGCTTCGCCCGAGCCTGCGAAGTATAGGTGCGGCGCATGTCCAGTGGGGTGCAGATGTGCCTCTGGACATACTCCGCGTACGATTCGCCGCCGGCGGCTTCGATGATCAGCCCGAGCAAGACGTAATTCGAGTTGCTGTATTCCCACGCCAAGCCGGGTGGGTGGGTCAGCCTGAGCGCAGCCAGCGAGCGCCCGTGGCGCTCGGCGGCGCCCGGGCTGCTGTCGAAATCGAACGCGACGAGCTCGCCAGAATGGGCCGGCAGGCCGCTGGTCTGGTTCAGCAGGTGGCGCACGGTCATCTGGGCCGACGCCTGGGGATCGGCTATCCGGAACCAGGGCAGGTAGCGCTGCACCGGCACGTCCAGCTCGATCCTGCCGGCTTCGACAAGCTGCATTACCGCCATGGCGGTGAACGATTTGGTGAGAGAGCCGATGGGGAAGGGCGTACGGGGCGAGGGAGTCTCTCCGTAGGGGCGGGCCCGGCCATAGCCGCGCTGGTGCACGATCTTGTCACCCTCGACGATCGCCAGGGCCACGCCGGGCATATTCAGGCGACGCATCTGCCCTTCGACGTAAGCGTCGATCGCATCGTACAAAGCGCTGTTGGGGACTGATTCTTCACCGGTTTCTTGGTCAGCCATCACCTCTTCTCCCGGAGAAAGCTTCTCACGACCGCAAGGGTCTGGGCGGGTTGCTCGTCCATGGGGCTATGGCCGGCGCGATCGACAAGGACCAGCCGCGCCCCGGGTATCCCTGCTGCCAGCGCCTCCTGGCACTCCGGCGGGAAGACAAAGTCGTGACTGCCGGCCAGGATCACAGTGGGCGCCTGGATCTGGCCCAGGCGGTCCCTGGCCGTCCAGCCCCTGTGGTATTGACCGAACCACCAGATGCCCGCTTCGGGACTGAGCTTCGACCGCAGGGCCCAGGGAAGTATCTGTATCGTCCGCAGCCAACTTGTGTGATAGACATAGGCGGGCCCAAGCTTCATCAGGGAGCGAAAGTACTGGTTGGGGGCCACCTGCCCGTTGAACCAGCGCCTGGCAAGGCTCACCATCTCGGGGCTAAAGCCTCGTTGCGCCAGGACCTCCGGTGCGTTGTCCTGCGCCCAACGGCTCTCGCCGCCGGTGTTGACCAGCACAAGGTGAGACAGGCTGCCGGGATAGCGCAATGCGTACTCGATCGCCACGTGGCCGCCAAAGGAATGTCCAAGCACCGCCCACTCGTCAAAGCCCAGGGCCTGGCGCAGTGCGTCGGCATCGGCGGTGAGGTTCTCCCAGGTCATGGAGGTGACCTCTCCCCCAGAGCGGCCGTTGCAGCGATGGTCGTAGAAGACCAGGGTGAACTCGTCGGCAAGCCGCCGGAATTCCATCATGGTGTAGAGGTCTGCCCCTGGGCCGCCATGCATGAGCACCAGTGGAGCTCCCTGCCCCATGACCTTCACGTTCAGCGAGATGCCTCGGATCTGCATTCTTGCCATAAGTCATCCTCCAGAGTGCGAGATATCGTATTGCCTACTCCCCGCCGCTTCGAACCCACTCCAGGGCGAGCCTCAGGGCGTTGAACAGCGGCTCGATGGTCAGAGCCTCCGGCGTGTCCCGCCTTTGGTGATAGAACGCGATTTGCTGCTGCGGCACCCTGAAGGGCAGCAGGCTCGTGGCCCTGAGGCCGGCCCGGCTAAAGGAGGCCGCGTCGGTTCCCACTCCGATGTAGGCAGACCTTTCCTTGTAGGGCACCCCGGCGCGCTGTGCCGCTGCCACCGCGCTTTTCACTGCGTCAGGCGAGTGCTTCATCGTGCCGTTGACGTCCGAAGTGAGGATGGCCATTTGGGGGTGGGCGACCATCTCAAAGTTGAGCAGCCGCGCATCCAGGCGCTTCAACTCGTCCAGGTGGCGCTCTACATAGCGGCGTGAGCCACGCAGCCCTGCTTCTTCGCTGCCGAAGGAGATGAGCCGGATTTCGATATCAGCCGGAATGTGGGATGGGTTTTTTACCAGGAACCGGCACATGGCCACCGCCAGGGCGCTGCCGGAGAGGTTGTCGATCGCGCCGGGCACGACCCCTCCGCCTTTCCTTCTCCACGTGGCGAGTGGCAGAAAGAGAATGGCAGGCACGATCGGGTAGGCCACCAGACCCCAGCCCAGCGTGCCGGCCCGAACCAGGCCGGCATCGCCTGCAACCAGGCCCGTGAGCTGCATGATGCTCATCAGCAGCATCGTCAGCAACCCGATGAAGTAGGTCGCCGAAATGAAGTAGAAACCGTAGCCGAGCAGGCGGAGCCAGGCGTTTTCCGGGGCGCTGTCATGATGGCCGCTCAGAATGAGCAGCCGCCTCACCCTCTCGATCCCGGGCTTGCGCAGCGCACCGATCACATTCACCGACCGTTTGCCCTCGAAGAGTGGATCGATCATCTCGCAGCCGAGTAAGAACTCGAAGACGAACAGCACAGGCGGAACGATCGAGAAGAGCAGGGCAGGGACGGAGGTCAGCCAGGGCGAGACTCCTGCGATGCGGCCGGTGGAGATGTTCAGTGCAGCGGCAAGAAGCAGCGGGAGCATGCCCGGATAGGGGCTCAAGAAGCCGCCCGGCGCGACGCTGAACTCCTCAACGGCGACATTTCCCGCACCCAGGTGTGACCCAAATTCCTTCTGAATGATCCCCGCTCGTTCGCGTTCCTGGGAACTACCCGGCAGGCCGGGACCCACCTCCGTACAAATCGCCCTGACGATATCCAGGGCATACTGGGCATCCTCATGGGTGACTGTCTCAGCCATCTGACACTCCTCCGGCTTTTTGCTGCTGCTCCGGCTGTTCGGCCAGATGGGCCCGATAGGCTTTCCAGGCAGGGCACCAGCCGGTGTGCCAGCGCCACAGGCGCGCCATGAAGGTCTTGGGATTGGCATCAGCCTTCCGGCGCATGGGGCAGGTTTCGCAACGGAAGGTCTCCTCAGAGGTCGGCATACGCTTCGCTTTCACTCTTTCCTCCTCACCGCTCGACGGCGGCCCGTGAGATTTGATGAGCAACGCCGGACATGCAGGGGAGGCGCAAGGCCAGCCCGGCAGCCAGCGTGACTACAGCCACCAGGGCGGTGGCAATCAGGAACACAACCCTCGGCCCGGCCAAGGGCGTAATCAGCACCACCAACGCGGGACCAAGTAGGTTCCCAAGCGAGCCGGCTGGGCCCTTGAGCCCCATCGTGGCCGCGGTACACTCAGGCGGCGCCATGTCGAGGATACTGGCGCTCAGAGCGGGGTCGTAGAGGGCATTGCCCAGCCCACCCAGTACAAAGCTCACCGCGTTCCAGGCCAGATTGTGGAAAGCGACCAAGCCAACGAATGGGGCCAAGAACAGCACCAGCCCCAGCAGCAGCACAGGCTTGCGCCCATGGCGGTCGCTGAGCCGGCCAAGGGCAAACTCGCCGAGCATGAAGGCCACGCCATAGGCGCTCCAGACCAGCCCCATCAGGGCCGAGGTCCAGGCCAGATCATCGTAGCCGTAGAACATGAGCTGTGGGAGGATGAACGCCCAGGCGAACATTGCACCAAAGGTGATAAGCATCAGCATCAAGAACGTAGACCGGGCGGGCAGCGCCCGCCGTCCAAGCGACCAGGCCAAGCGCGAGCGACTGCGCTGGACGGCAGCGGTGTACGTCTCGGGGATCAGAAATCCTGCGAGGAGCAGCGCGCCAATGGCCGTCGCAAGTGAAGCGGCAAACGGCACGACGAAGCCGAAACGGTCGTAGAGCTGCCCACCCAGTAACGGACCGACGACGTGCCCGGCTGAGGCGCTGCCTATGATAATGCCAATCCACTGCGCGCGCCGGTCTTCCGGGGCCAGGTCGCCGACGATACTCATCGTGGCTGGGACCAGCCCGGCAGTAGAGACTCCCGCCAGGCCGCGGAGCAGAATGAGCAACCAGGCGAAGGGGACGAGCAGATATCCACAGAATGCCAGGACATTGCCCACAAGCGAAACCAGGATGATGGACCGGCGCCCGAAGCGGTCGGCCAGCATCCCGGTGAGGGGCGCGGCAAGGATGCCGGTGAGAGAATAGGCCATGTCACTCGCCGCGAGGGCCTGCACACCCGCCCCAAAGCCCTCGAAGCGGCGACCAAACAGCGGCAGAACCATGGCAAAGCCGGTCATCTGCAAGGCGATACAAGTCGCCAGCGCAACCAAAACACCGAAAGACCGCCTCCCCCTCTGTGCACTCAATGGGCCGGACTAACATGCCTTTCTCATCTGCGGTCATCCGTCGAGAGCAACGGCCGAGCCGCTCTCCCTACTAGGACCGGCTGATAACGGGTTCGCTCTCAGCCGGGTTCCTTGAGCGCAAATCCACATCTCGCCCAAGCCATGCACGCTAGCTCAGGCTGAATGGCGGATAGCGATCCGTCACCAGCAGGGACACGTAGGCGTTGACGCGCAGGCCCCAGCGGACCACTCCGACGACATAATCGAACAGCCCTCTCGGGTACTGCCCAGTGAAGAGAATGGCGAACCAGGAAGCAACCACGGCGAACCATGCGCCGATTGCGAGGAACGCCAGCACGATATAATGCGGGATTGCGAGAAACCACTTCACCAGGGGCATCCACTGGTTGAGGTCCCTTTCCACGTCCGGGTAGTCGATCTCGAGGTGGACGGCTTGCTCTTCGACGGTCGAAGGGTATTGGTCTGTGAGCAAGCAGGCGTAGGCGCCCACCCTGTACCCGAAGCGCGTCAATTCGCGGGCAAAGTCGAACCACCAGCGCGGATAACGCCGTCGAAAGAGGATCATCAGAGCCGTGGCGGCCGCCAGACCGCTCACCAGCCCTCCGGCCGCGTCGCGGGTCTTTTCCACGACTTGGCCGGCTTCGTTGAGGATGACCGTGTAGGTGACCGTCTCGCCGGCCCCCGAGATCAGGCCAAAGATGACGGCGATGGGAATGATCCACAGCAGGCGGAAGAAGGATGTCAGCCTGTCCAGCTTTTCCGGGTAGTCGATTTGAAGACGAGCAGCATAGTCATTGATCTCAGCCATTGGTTTCCCTCCTCTTCTGATCTTTTCCTATTGGGCCTGCGACAGCGCGTTCTCTATGCACTGGAGATACGCCTTTGAGGTCAGCGTTGCGCCGCTGATGGTATCCACCTGGAGTGACTGCACCTGGATGACCCGGTCGTAGAGCGGCTGGACCTTGGCATTCTCGCGGCCCGGGTCCTTGCTCCCCACAAGCTGGATCGCAGCCACCCTGCCGTCCTTCAGCGTGACCTCGCACTTGTTGTACCGCCACTCATACATCCCACCCGCGTACACGCCGTGATAGACGCCGTCGTCCTTCAGCTTGCCGAAATCGACGGCATTCAGCGGCAGGCTTCTGGCTTCGCGATGCTCCTTGGCCAGAAGCGACCAGCCGATCGTCCCGCCAATGGCCAACACGGCCACAAGGATCAGCACTACGATCGCACAACCCTTGAACAGCCTTCGTCCTCTCTTTTTCTGCGCTCCGCTCTCGTTCTCGGCCATAGCGCTTCTCTCCTTCTTCCCAGGGTCGAGTTCCTAGTCGCCCTGCGCCTGGAGCAGCGCGTTTTCCACTGCCTGAAGGTAGGCCTTCGAGGTCAGCGTCGCGCCGCTGATGGTGTCCACCTGCAGCGATTGCGCGTGGATGACCCGGTCGTAGAGCGGCTGCACCGTCGTATTCTCACGGCCCGGGTCCTTACTTGCCGTGAGCTGGATGGCGGTCACCCTGCCGCCTGCCACCGTGACGTCGCACTCGTTACGGCGCCACTTGTACATGCCGCCCTCATACAGCCCGCGATAGCTGCCATCCCTGAGAATGCTGAAATCCACAGCATCCAGCGGTAGGCCTCTGGCCTCTCGGTGCTCCTTCATCAGGAGCGACCAACCAATCCCGCCGGCCGCACCCAAGGCGGCCACAACGCCAAGCGCAATCCACAGACCGACCATGCTTTTCTTCTCCTTTCTCCGCTAGTGCAGAACTGTCGCATCGATGCCCTCGGCCGCCTGAAAGCGGCCTCTCAGCCCTTGCGTTATGTAGACGCGCAGGTCCGCGTCTACGAAAACGGCGCCGGTGCGAAGAAAGCCCTTCAGAAACTCGAGCCCTCTGTCCATTCCGGCCACGAACAGGATCGTCGAGAGCGCATCTGCTGCGATCGGCCGATCCGAGACAACCGTAACGCTGACCAGCCCAGACTGCGCGGGATATCCCGTCCGCGGGTCCAGTATATGGTGGTGCCTCTTGCCCTGGCCATCCGTGAAGTACCGCTGATAGTCCCCGGATGTCACCACCGTCTGGCCCACCACAGAGACTGACCCGATTACCGTGTCTTCGTGCCGCGGATGCTGGATCCCGATGTGCCATGGGCTGCCGTCCGGCTTGGCCCCGACGGTGACCACATTTCCGCCGAGGTTCGAGCAGGCCGAAGAGATGCCGAGTCTCCTGTAGATCTCCACGATCCTGTCGCCGGCGAATCCCTTCCCGATCCCTCCCAGGTCGATGGACTGCCCGGCTTTCCTCAACCCGGCACTTCTCTGCGCCGGATGCAGGATCAAGTCACGGAAGTTGACCAGAGAGAGCGCCCTCTGGATGCCAGGCTCATCAGGTAGGGCCGCGGATTCCCTCGCGATGCGCCACAGGGTGACCAGCGGGCCGACAGTGGCGTCAAAGCAGCCTGGAAAGCTCTTTGAGAACGCCACCGCCTCCGACAGGACGTCAAAGGTCTCGCGGCCGACCCTCTCACTGCCCCTCCCTGCCGACCGGTTCACCAGGTTGACCTCGCTGCCGGGCAAGAAACGGCTGAGCAGCCCTTCTATACGAGCGACTTCCCTGCAGACGGCGGCGATGCTGTCTTCGCCGCGCGGGCCAAAGGCCCGGTGCGTCATGACCGTGCCCATCGCGGGCTGGGTCACCTGAGCAGCCGGCCGATTCTCGGGGGACATCCTAGCCCTCCCTTTTCCGAGTTGCCCGTCGGGTGCGGGCCTGGCCGGCGAGCGCCCGAGCGTCACCCACCATCGGCTGCGCGTGCCTGGCTTTCGTCCTCCTCACCTGCATGGCGTCAAAGACCTTGCCAGATCCCTTCTTCAGCGACCCGAGGTGAGTGGGATAGGAGTAGTCGGATTCGAGCCAGCCTTTCTCTGCAAAGTACTGGTAGTCGCGGCTGCTGTCGTCGAGCTCGAGCCTGATGCTCGTGCGCGCCATGCGGAAGCCCATGAGCATGAGGAGCGATGGCGCCGGATAGCCAGGCCCTTCCAGGCTGGCAGGGTACCGCCTGGCGTGCCCGGCAAGGATCCGATCCAGTATCTGCCCCTCCCGCAGAGTCATCGGCTCGAGCGCCGTGAAGCAGATACCCTTCACGGTGGTATAGCCCACGCACTTCGCGGCAAAGTCGAGATAGTCAACGATCTTGCCGCCAAAGCCAACGCCCTGGGTGACGATGCTGGTAAAGGTCTTTCCGAAAAAGCGCGGGCGGTGCATGGCGAACCCCAACCTGTCGAGAAATGTCTTCATCATGCCGGATAACTGAATCGAATAGTTCGGCGAGGCAAAAACGACTCCATCCGAGTCTGTCATCTTCTCGACGAGCAGATCCCGGTCGTCCTTCAAGGGACAGTGCTCCTCGCCCTTTGCGAAGCATACCTTGCAGCCTCGGCGGTACTCGAGCCGGTAGTCGTGCAGGCGTACGGTTTCGGCCTCGATCTCGCCCAGCGACCGCAAGTGGCCCAGGAACTGCACGACCGCCTCGTACGTGTGCTTCCTGCGGGCGCTTCCAACGAATGCGGTGACCTTCTTCATGTTTTCACCCTCCGGACCATGGCCCCGCCGTAGCATGACCAACCCCACTTGTCATCGTCAAGAAGCGGCACTCGGCACTCCCTGGGACGTCATGCCCGCCGCCTTCGGCGCCCGCCTCGCCACCCACCCGAGGAGCGCCAGCAAAGCGATGTCCAGCAGGATCCGCAGCCAGACCGAGGGCTGCCCGGCAGTGAACCAGATGAGAGTGAGCAGGGCGGCGAGCCCGAGAAGAAGGGGTGCCAGCCAGGCGCGGTGCGTCACGAAGAGGGCCGCGGCGCCGATTCCGACGGCCAGGGCAGCCACCCAGAGCAGGATCTCGATCGCCTCAATTCCGGCGGGCTCGGTCCCCCCTTCGGCGCGCAGCCTGAGCCCATGGACCATCCGGCGGCCCATGACAAAGGCACCCAGGTCTGTCACCTTCGACACGACAGGATTGTCGCCCACCCCGGGCAGCCGGATGGCCATGCGGACGAGCAGGCGGGCTTGACTCGCCCCGACCGGCTCCAGGTGCCACAGCCATACCCAGTTGAAGTCGCCTTCCTCCGACTTCTGCGCTGCCAGCAGCCACTCGCCGGGCTCGACGGCGTGCACCCGCAAAGAGTCCAGGACCAGGCCATCCCCTGGCTGCGGGTTCTGGAAGTGGGGCAGGACGCGGCTTGCGTTGTGGTAGACCGCCTCGCCGCCCGCCGCAGTCTTCTGAAGCAGGTTCTCAATGAAGGTGTAGCTGTAGAATCCGCCGCGGACGTCGCCCATCTGGGCGATCCAGGGCCATACTTCCTCAGGCGGGGCATCGATGGTCACTCCGTGGGTCGTATCGCCCGGGGCGCGCGCAATCAGGTCATCGCCGGGCAGCGCACGCGCCACCTCGGCATCCGTGGCACCCCAGGTGGGGGTCCAGCGCGGCAGCATAGCAAAGGTCGCGACGACGATGGCGACGACCAGCAGAGTTCCCGTGAGCAGGCGCACGACTTTGATCTTCGCGGACATGTCGATTCACTCCTTTCCAATCCAGGATCATTGACCCTTGTTAATGCTTCTCCAGAATGGCTGCCAGAACGCCCAGCAACGCATCGGAGGCTTCTCCCTTGCTCACAAACGCATCGGCGCCGGCGGCGAGCGCCTCGCCCTGGTTCTCGACATACACGGACAGGACGACGACCTTGACCTCGGGCCACCGCGCCCTGATCTGCCTGGTGGCCTCCAGCCCATCCATCTCGGGCATTCGAACATCCATCAGCACCAAGTGTGGCCGGAACTCCTCGACCAGGCGCATCGCCTCGCGGCCGTTTCCCGCCTCGTGAATCGTGCCTACCCGCTGCCAGGTAGACAGTAAGGCTCTCGCGCTCTGGCGAGCACGCGGTTGATCGTCAACGATGAGAATGCGGAGTAGTTCGCCCATGCAGAGCCCACCTATGCCGCCGCAGCCAGCAGTTGCTCTGTCTCTCTCTGCGTCAGCACCCAGATGGCGTAGACTCCCGCGACCGTCCCAATCGGAAAGCTCGGCAGCGCAAGGACTGCCAGGACAATCGCCGGAGTGCGGACCCAACCCTTTTGCCTGAGGAGCGCCAGGCCGGCCAGGAGGTTCGGAATGCCGATGGCCAGGAACACCGCGCTCGCGAGCAGCACGACGACATACACGATGGCCTCATCTGCAGGGCTCCAGGGCTTCGCGCCGTAGAACCATGGGCTGAGCATGAGCCCAAGCGCCACCAGCACGCCCACGGCTGCGTAGAACGCCCCTGCAATCAGGTTGATGTAGCCAACTGCCTTCAGATGCTCTCTCATCTCAGCCTCCTTCCCAGTTGCCGAGTGAAGCATAGCGGATATCTTCGCCGCCGTCATCGTGTGAGAAGGGGATTCCGGGCTCACAAAAAAGGACCGCGCGGTCGCGGTCCTCTGCTGCGGTCTTGGTATGTGCGGGCTACAACGTTTGGGCCAGAGCGAGGTCCTTCATCGTGAACGCCAATCGGTTCACTTTGAGCGTGCCACCATCCGCACAAAACCCATCAGCTGGCCCTGATCGGCCTCCAGAACTTGAATGTCCGAGGTCAGGGAAGGGGTTCCACCCTCATGCTCTGCCCTGGCTCTTTTCCACTGCAACCACAACCTCCAACCATCTGGAAGCACGTCCGCATACAGCTGATCCACCAAACCTGTCCGCTCCCAATGCCACCGCCACCAATCGAGCGTGTGCCAAGTCCAGCACTCTTGCGCCCAAAAGGGCCGGAGGTATTCGGGAAGCTCACCCGGCAGCTCGCGCATGAAGCCTGGCACGGAAATCCCGATCCACCCGCCGGGCTTGACGAACTGGCGCACATAGTCCAGGTACAGATCGTCTGTGCCGAAGTAGATGTAGGCGTCCGTGCAGATAACCGCATCAAAGTACTCCCTAGCGAATGGTAAGCGGCGGGCATCGGAATGAATCGGGAGAGCCTGAGCTTCAACACCAGACTGGCAGAACCGAGCATAGTTCTCGGTTGGCTCGATCCAAAGGTCTACCGCCCACACCTGCACAGCATACTCCTTGGCCAGGAAGATGCTGGACAGGCCCTTCCCGCAGCCCAGGTCCAGGACACGCATGCCTGGGGCAAGAGGAATCCGCTCACACACCCACTCGGTCAGCCAGAGTGGGTTGAGTCCCATCTGGTTGTCGAGGATCCACTTGGGATCGTAGCGGCTCGAGCGCGGGAATCGCTCGTGGCTCAGCGAGCCACCCGGATGCTCACTGTCAGAAGCCGGTTCCATCGGATGATGCCTCCTCGGACGGCTACTCGCCGAGCCCAGCCGGAAAATCGTCCAGCGAAGCCAACCCCTCCTTCAGTGCCCACAGCGCTGCCTGGGTACGACTCGCCAAGTGCAGCTTGCCCAAGATATTGCTGACATGGGTGCGCACCGTCAGCTCGGCGATTACCAGGCATTCCGCTATCTCCTTGTTGCTCTTGCCCTGGGCCAGCAGGCGCAGCACCTCCAGCTCCCGCTCACTGAGCGGGTCAGGGCTTGGGGGCTGCTGGGGCGGATGAGAGAGCTCATGCAGCAGCTTGAGTGCAACCGCAGGCTCGAGCGAAGGCTGCCCGCGATAGACCTGGCGGATGGCCTGCACGAGCTCGGCCGGGCCCGAGTCCTTGAGGATATAGCCCAGCGCCCCGGCCTTGATGGCGGGAAAGACCTTATCGTCGGCGGCAAAACTGGTCAGCACCAGGATGCGTGCTCCGAGTTGTTCGGAATCGATCTGGCGAGTCGCCTCGATGCCGTCCATCTTGGGCATGACCAGGTCCATCAGGATGACGTCGGGGCGCAGCGCCCGGCCCCGGGCCACCGTCTCCAGGCCATCGGCGGCCTCCCCCACCACCTCCATGTCGGGCTCCGTGCTCAACAGTGCGCGGATCCCTTTGCGCAGGATGGCATGATCGTCGGCGATCAGGACACGGATCGTACCTGTCATTCTCTTCCTCCGATAGGTACTTCAACCACAATTCGCGCTCCCCGGCCCGGCGCACTTTCGATCTCGAGCTGGCCGCCGATCTTCTGGGCACGCTCGCGCATCCCGGGGAGGCCCAGGCCGCCTCCTGCCTTCGCATCCTCGGGATCGAAACCCAGCCCATCATCCTGGACCGCCAACCGCGCCACGGCATCGCCGAACTCCAGGTGCACCTTGACCTGCCGGGCATGGGCGTGCTTGAGGGCGTTGTTCAGCGCCTCGTGGGCGATCTGGTGAAGCTCGGCCTGGACAGAAGGAGAAAGCCGATCCTCTCCTTCGACGATCAGATCGGCCCGCATCCCCCCGCGCCTTTCCACGGCATCCAGCCGCACCTGGAGAGCCACGGCCAGCCCACCTTTCTCCAGCACCGGCGGGCGGAGCTGATAAATCATCAGCCGCATCTCGCGAAGTGCCTCCTGCGCCGTGTCGCGCGCGTCGCGCAGGTGCTCGGCAGCCGCCTCCAGGCTAGGCGGCAGGAGCCTAGCAGCCGCCTCCGTGTACATCGTCACGCTGTAGAGCGACTGGGTCACCGAATCGTGCAGCTCGCGCGCCAGCCGGCCCCGCTCCTGCATGGCCGCGGCCTGTTCGACTTGCTCTCGCAGGCGGGCATTCTCGATCGCCAGGGCAGCCTGATCGGCGAAGGTGACGGACAGGTTGATTTCCTCATCGGAGAACTGGCGCTCAGCCTGGTAGTAAAGGGCAAGGGCACCATAGACCTCACTCCTGAGGAGGATAGGGACGGCGAGGACTGTCCGGTATGTCGCGGAAAAACGCGCTGCCATCTCCCTCGCTTCTACCGGGATATCGGGGTGGGCGAGCCGTTCGGCCAAGTTCGACGTGGCCGTGGGCCTCCGGGTCACGACGGCCTCGCTGATGATGCTCACCCGGCCCACCTGGAAGGCCATGTGCTCGAGGAACTCGGCGCTCAGCCCGTGGGAAGCCTGGATGGTCAGCAACTGGCTCTTGCGGTCCAGCCGGCAGAGGGTGGTGCCATCGCTGCCGAGAAGACCGCTCGCGTGAGTGACGATGTAGTCCAGGATCTCTCCCAGCGGGCGGTTTGAATTCAGAATGGCCAGAATATCCCGAAGACCCTCGGCCACCCGGCGCCTGCGCTCGGCCTCTTCACGCCGGCTCTGTTGCGCCTCATACAGGCGCGCATTGTCGACCGCCAGACCGACCTGCTGGCCGATGGCGGCCAGCAGAGTGAGCTGCTCGGGAGCGAACGATCGGGGAGTGCGGGTGCCCAGATTGATCGCACCGACGAGGCTGCTTTTCGCGACCAAGGGGACCGTGACCACCTGACGGCATCCTTCTTGCTCCAGCACTCGCCTCAGGTCGGTGTCAGCCGGGATTACCTCTTCGACCAGCCACACAAGCGGTTTCCCGATATGGGTCAGAGCAGCAGACCCGGGCAGCGGCAGGTGCCGGACAAGGTGTGCATAGCCAGCGGAGACCCCTCGGTGCGCCAGCAGTTGCAGATGGTCCGCACTACTGGGGTGGCTCTTTGTCCCCCGGGACACCTCGGCCACCTCCCTCACAAGGTCTTGACCTGCTGTGTCGAGACCGTTCGCGCTGGATTCGGACCCGCTGAACGTGCGCTCTGCGTCGCCCTCCACGCTGTACGCAGTACCAAAGTCCATGGCCGTGGCGTCCAGGGTCTTGCCCAACGCGGCGCTCAGGATCTCTTTCAGGTCCAGCGAGCCGCTCACCACCGCCGCGATGGAGTTGAGCACGGCCAATTCTGTCTTCCGCTGTTGCTCTGCCGCGTATAGCCGCGCATTCTCAATGGCAACGGCAGCCTGGTTGGCGAAAGCCATCGAAAACCCGGCGTGAGCTCGGGTGAGGAAATTGGGGCGGCTGTCGTGCAGCGTCAGATTGCCGATCACCTGGCCCTTGGCGACCAGCGGAACCCCCAACCAGGATCGGATGTGAGGGAACAAGGTATCCTGAAGCTCCCCCAGGGACTCCCGGTACGCCTCCGCCTCAGGGCTGTCGGCGCGGGTATCGGCGACAAGCACCGGCTTCCGGCCGGTGAGGAGAGGGCCATCGAGAGGGTTGTCGGCCTCCCAGCGCAGGCTCATCACTCTCTCCTGGGGTATCCGGCCCCGGTATGCACGCGCGACCAGCTTGTCCCCCTCCAGCGCATAGACTGTGCTGCCTTCACAGCGGACCACGCTCTTGAGTTCGTCAAGGATCGATCCCAGCAGAGGTCCCAACTCCAACGTAGAGGCCAGTTTCTGGGAGACCTCCAACAGGGTGCTTAGCTCGCGTGTGCGGTCCTCGACTCGCTGCTCCAGCGTCCGATAGGCGTCGACAAGCGCCTGGCTGGCGTTCTTTTGCTCGGTGATGTCGCGCAGGAAGACAAAGGTGGCCTGCCGGCCCTCGTAGGGGATCATGCCGACGCTCACCTCGGCGTAGACGTGGCTACCACTCTTGTGCACCATGGCCGTTTCATAGCGCGTAGGAGCCGGCTCGCCCCTTGTCCTGCGCGTGTGATAGTCCACGATGCGGTCCCGCTCTTCTGGCGTGCAGTAGGGCATGAACTCCGTGCCGAGCAGCTCCTCGACGGTGTAGCCCAGCATCGCGGCCCAGTGCCGATTCACAAATCGGAAGCGGGCATCCTGGACGATTGCGATGCCAACGTTGGCCAGCTCAACGATCCCGCGGAACTTGACCTCGCTCTCCTGCAGGGCCTGCTCCGCCCGTCTGTGCTCGATGGCCACCCCTAGGAGGTGAGCGCACATCTCGATGGCCCGCAGCTCGGCTTCCGTCGGCGCGCGTGGCTGGCAGTAGTACATGGCAAAGGTGCCAACGACCTTGCGATCGGGCGAGAAGACTGGCTCAGACCAGCAGGCGCGCAGGCCGTATTGCAGCGCCAGGTCGCGCAGGCCCATCCATCGTGGATCGGTGGCGGTATCCTCGACGACCACGCGCTCGCGCCGATAGCAGGCTGTTCCGCATGAGCCCACCATCGGCCCAATCTCCAAGCCCTCGATCGACCGGACATAGTCTGCCGGCAGCCTCACGGACGCACCGATGTGCAGGTGCTTCCCGTCCTCATCCAACAGCAGGATGAGCCCCAGCATCCCCGGCCATTGATCCTCGATGAGGCGAACCAACGTCTGGAGCGTCTCGGAAAAGTCGCCGCCGGTGGCCAGCAGCTCGAGAAAGTGTTGCTGGCCGACCTGGATCTCCTGCGAGCGCTTGCGCTCCAGGGCGTTCACAAGGATGTCGCCGATCACCCGGAGCTTCAGGCTCTGCTCCGTCCACAGCCTACGCCGCATGGAATCGAACCCGACGAAGCCGACCAGGGCGTCGTGGTACACCATGGGAATGACGATGCGTGCCTTAAGGCCGAGCGACTCGAGCTCTGCGCGCTCGGCGTCGGCTTCTGGCGGCAGGTCGGAGTCGCAGCGCACTTGCACAACCTGCGACCGCGCGATCTGCCCAACCGTCCAGGCGAAGTGATCGGCCGGCAGGTCTTTCAGCCTATCGATCTGGGGCTCGATTCCCGGCGCGCACCACTCGTGGGTACAGTCCATGAGGCTCCGGTCCCCGGAGAACTGGAAAACGTAGGCCCGTTCGACATGATAGGCGGTGCCTATCAGCTCCAATGCGCGCTGAATCCCCTCGTCCACCTGCTCGGCCGTCAGGTTGATGAAGCTGCCCGACACCTCGGCGATTGCGTCTTCGAACTCGGCGACGGCCTGCAGGGTGCGTTCAGTGGCCTTCTGCTCGGAAACGTCGACCATGAGCCCGTTGTAGTGAGTGAGCCTGCCTTCCGCATCAAACACGGGCATGGACCGGTTGTGGACCCAGCCCCACTCGCCTGGATGCGGCCGGCGGACACGATACTGCTCGTCAAACAGAGTGCCGGTCTCGATGGAACGGGTGTTGGCTCTCACAACGCGTTCCAGGTCGTCGGGGTGGATGTTGGCAATCCAGCTGGATACGTCCGTAAGCTCGGTGAGGCCCAGCAGCTCCTTGAGCGACGGGCTGGCAAGAAGGATCCGCAGCCCATACGGGTGAGTGGGATCCACGGCAAGTCGGAAAATGGCATACCTCTCAGCGCTCTCCATCAGTGAACGCAGGTGGCCCTCGGTGTCCCGTAGCGCCTCCTCGGCAACTCTGCGCTTGGCCATCTCCTCGTGCGGGAGCCTGTTGTCCCCGCGCAGCAACTCCAGCCCTGCGTCCCCTTGGGCCACGGCAGGTGCGCGCTCGGTGATCTCTACTCCGGTGCCGACGACGAAGTCGACGGTACCACCGGCTCCCAGGACCGCTGTATAGGTCCAAGCGATCAGCAGGGACTCGCGCTCCCTGGTCCGCCAGTGGCTTTCGTGCTCGACGGGGAATCGGACAGCGTCAAGCTGCTCGAAGACCTGGGGCAACGGTCCGCTCTCCTCAGGGCTGAGCAGAAGGTTCCAGGGGGTGAGGCCGCGCACGTGCTCCAAGGAGAAACCTGTTGCCGCCTCGCAGGCGCGATTGAAGCGGACGATCCGGCCCTCGCGGTCGAGGACCACCACGAACGCGCCGGCCGCGTCGAGCACGGCCGAGAGCCAGTCGCGCTCCCGCCGCACCGGGTCCGCCTCCTCCGCCTGCGTCGTGACAATTCGTTCGGACCCGAGCGGGGCCGGGTCGGGCAAGGGTGTCATGACGCACCTCCTTGTTGAGAGCATTATAGCGGCGGATCAGAAGGAAGTCAAACTCGGCCCGAGAGCCCTTGCTCGCAAAGCACTCCGATGATGGTCAACCATGGGGTGACGGCGGGACGAATTGGCGCAGGTCGTTCAGGCTCAGGGCACACAACAAGCTTCGATTGGGCTGCCATACCGTGCTCGCGGGCCCGACTCATGAGTGCGACCAGCGGCGCCGAAGGTTCCCTGGACTGGGTCGAGATCGGCGTTCAGTTCGTTTGGAGTTCAGCGCACATGATAAGGAACGTCGGTGACCGTGACCCCCGGCTTGGAGAGGAGCGCCATGCGCAGCATGAGGGCGGCCTGGGTGTGCAGCAGGTTGTGCCACCAGTGGCGCGGTACGAACTGCGGAACCACGATGGTGATGAGCGCGTTGGGTTGCCCCTGGGCGACCAGCTTCTCGATGTAGCCAAGCAGAGGTTCGAGAACCAGTCGGTAGGGCGAGTCCAGGATCACCAAGCGGACCCCCTCACCCCACGTATCCCATTTGTCCTTGATCCTCTCTGCGTCGGCCGGATCCATCGATACGTGGACGGCGGTGACGTCGTCCGAGAGGGCCCGCGCGTAGCCCAGCGCCTTGAGAGTGCCTTGGTGCACACCGCTAATCGGCAGGATCACCCTGTGGCGCGGTGCCGACGGAGGCGGGGTTAGGTGACTCTCGAGCGACAGATCGGCCGCCAGACTCTGATAGTGACGGTGGATGCGCGAGAAGATGAACACCAAGGTCGGCATGAGCAGAACGACGATCCAGGCACCGTCGATGAACTTGGTGGAGGCAAAGACCAGCATCACAACCGCCGTGCACAGGGCACCGAAGCCGTTGATGGCCATCTTCAAGCGCCACCCACTCTCCGGGCGGAGAGTCGAGCCGCGCTCCTTGACCTCTTGCCCCGGCTCCAGGCGACCGATCTTGCGCCAACGGCGGGCCATTCCAGCCTGCGACAGGGTGAAGGAGAGGAAGACCCCGATGGCATACAGCGGGATCAGGGCAGTGACGCTGGCCCGGAAGACAATGATCAGGCCCGACGCGATCACCGCCAGGGCCATGATGCCGCGCGAATAGACCAGGCGGCTGCCGCGGTAGGTGAGCTGGCGGGGCAGGTAGCCGTCGGCTGCAGCCAGAGCACTCAGCCTTGGAAAGTCGGCAAACGACGTGTTGGCAGCCATGACCAAGATCAGGGTCGTCGCAGACATCACACCCAGATAGAGCGCACCCCGTCCGGAGAAGGCGGTGCGCGCCAATTGCGAGATCACCGTCTCCTGTTCCGAGGGTATGGCGCCGATGCGCCCGGCCAGCAACGTGATGCCGAGGAACAGCGCTCCCAAGATGGCCGACATCCAGATGAGCGTGAGGCCAGCGTTGCGGCTGCGCGGCTCCTTGAAGGCAGGGATGCCGTTGGAGATGGCCTCGACCCCGGTCAGAGCCGTTGTGCCGCTGGCAAAGGCACGGAGGATCAGGAACAGCGAGATGGCCCGGGCTTCATGCAGCCGCTCCATCGCCGGTGGGTCAACGACCAGGCTGAGTGCCCCGGTCAGGTACTGCACCAGCCCGGTGCCGACCGTCATGAACATCATCGCCAAGAAGAAGTAGGTTGGCAGCGCGAAGAATGTGCCCGACTCTTTGACGCCGCGCAGGTTGATGAGCATGACGAAGAGAACCAGGCCCACGGCCATCCAGACCCGGAATGGATACAGAGAGGGAAACGCCGACGTGATCTGGGCCACGCCCGACGAGATGGACACGGCCACGGTCAGGATATAGTCGGTAAGCAACGCAGCGCCGGCCATCTGTGCGGGAAGCTCGCCCAGGTTGTCGCGGGCAACAATGTAGGCGCCGCCTCCTCCGGGATAGGCATGGATGGTCTGCTCGTAGGAGAGGGTAATGATGGTCAGGAGCGCCACGATGGCCACGGCGATAGGGAGAGACAGCCCCAGGGCGGAGGTTCCGACAAAGGCGAGGACGACCAAGATCTCCTGGGTGGCGTAGGCTGTGGAGGAGAGCGCATCGGAGGCAAATACCGCCAAGCCGACAATCTTGCTGATTGCCTGGTTTGGCGCGTCGGCAGTCGCCAATGGGCGCCCGATCAGCCACGTGCGCCATGAGCGTGGAGGGGTATACTCCGCCTCCATGGTCATTACCGCAGTTCCTCGCTTCCCATCCACCGTAATGGTCGACATCCCACCACTCCTGGTGCGGTTCGCACCGATCGGGCACCCGGCATCAGGCACCAAGTTCTCCGCTGGCTCTCTCCAACAACGACAGGGTCCGCCTGGTTGCTCAGTCGGGCCCTGACACGGAAGACAGTATACCCGGGACAGGTTCTAGATGGGCTCAAGAGCTGCACCGAGCAGGTCAAGGAGTCGTCAAGCCGGCAACCTGGGGCGTATAGCCCGGCACGCAGCCCCGCGAGCAGCCGATCCGGGCAACGCCGGGCCGATCCCCATCGACCTGGTCACGGATTCGGCCAGCGGCCTGGACCCGCACATTAGCGTCGCCGCTGCTCCCTGCCAGGTGCCCCGCGTGGCACGGGAGAGGGGCTTGTCCGAGAAGGGTGTCGAGGCGCTGGTCCGCCTCTGCACCGCCGGCCGGCTGATGGGCATACTGGGCGAGCCTCGCGTCAACGTCCTCCACTTGAATCTGGCGCTGGATGCGATACAATGATCGGCGATGAGCGAGCGGCTGTCTCCTCAGCGCCCCGATCCAGACCAACTGCTGTCGCGCGTCCAGGCCGACATGCGGCAGAAAGCCCGCGGGAGGCTCAAGATCTTTCTCGGCTACGCCGCCGGCGTGGGCAAGACCTACGCCATGCTGGAAGCCGCCCACCAGCGCCTGGCCGCGGGGGTCGACGTGGTCGCAGCCTGCGTCGAGACGCATGGGCGGGCCGAGACCGAGTCCCTATTGGTGGGGCTGGAGATGCTGCCCTGCAAGCAGGTGGAGTATCGCGGACATCTCCTGCCCGAGCTGGATCTGGATGCCGTCCTGGCGCGCCGCCCCGGGTTGGCGCTGATCGACGAGCTGGCCCACACCAATGCGCCCGGTCTGCGCCACCCAAAGCGCTACCAGGACGTGGAAGAGATCCTGGCAGCCGGCATCGACGTCTACACCACGCTCAACATCCAGCACGTGGAAAGCCTCAACGACGTCGTGTCGCAGATCACCGACGTCCGGGTGCGCGAGACGATCCCCGACCGGGCGATCGACGAAGCGACCGATCTGGAGCTGGTGGACCTGCCGCCTGACGAGCTGCAGAACAGGCTTCAGGAAGGCAAAGTCTACGTCCCCGAGCAATCTGCCTACGCCATTCGGCACTTTTTCCGCACCGGGAACCTCACCGCGCTGCGCGAGCTTGCCATGCGGCGTGCGGCCCAGCGGGTCGACGAGCAGATGCGGGCGTACATGCAGGTGCGTTCCATTCCTGGCCCATGGCCCGCAGGCGAGCATGTGCTTGTGTGCGTCAGTCCTAGCCCCCAGAGTGAACGGCTGGTCCGCTCAGGCCGACGCCTGGCAGGTGAGCTCAACGCAGGGTTCACCGCGCTCTACGTCACGAGCCCGGACCAGCTGCGCCTGGCCGAGGCGGATCAGGATCGGATCGCCCGCACGCTGCACGTCGCCGAGGAGCTGGGCGGCCACGCCGTGACCCTGGCCGGCCGCTCGGTCGCCGAGACAGCCGTCGACTATGCCAGGCAGCACAATGTGACCAAGATCGTCGTCGGCAGATCCGCGGAACCGCGCTGGCGCCGGCTGCTGCGCGGCTCGGTGGTGGACCAGATCGTCGAGGCAGCCGGACCATTCGATGTGTATGTGATCGGCGGCGACGACGCGCTGAACAGGCCCGCCGGGGTCGAGCAGTGGCGCCCTCATCCGCCCTGGCAGCGCTACCTTCAGGCTGTGCTCTTTGTGCTGTTGGGCAGCCTGCTGAGCAGTGTCATGCATCGCTTTCTCGCACCGACCAACCTCGTCATGATTTATCTTCTGGTGGTCGTGCTGGCCGCCCTCTATCTCGGGCGCGGCCCCGCCGTGTTGGCTGCGATCCTCAGCGTGCTGGTCTTTGACTTTTTCTTCGTCCCACCCTACCTGACGCTGGCGGTATCCCAGGTGGAGTACGTCTTCACCTTCATGGGGCTCCTGATTGTCGGTCTGCTGATCAGCAACCTGACGGCGCGCGTCCAGGAGCAGTTCGAAGCCACCCGCAGCCGAGAGCGGGACACGACGGCGCTGTACGCATTCAGCCGCGACCTGGCCGTAGCCGCCGACATGGAGTCCATCGTCCGGGCCGTGAGTGCGAACGTCAGCCAGACGCTGGGCAGGGATGTGGCGATCCTCCTGCCGGCGGGAAAGGGAGAGCCTGCCCTCGATCTTCACACGCCTGCGCCCGGTTCGACGCTCGACGAGCACGAGATGGCCGTGGCGACTTGGGCCTTCGACCATGGTCAGCCGGCCGGCAGAGGGACCGATACCCTCCCGGCTGCCGGCCTGCGCTATTTGCCGCTGATCACGGCGAGAGGGAAAGTGGGTGTGCTGGGTGTCTGGGCTGCCGAGACACCCCGCTATCTCACACCCGATCAGCGCCGGCTATTGGAGGCGTTTGCCAGCCTGACGGCCGTGGCGATTGAGCGCGTCTACCTGGTCGAGGCTGCGGGCCAGGTGCAGCTCCTCGAGGCTGCGGACAAGCTCCAGTCCGCGCTTCTCAACTCGATCTCGCACGACCTGCGCACGCCCTTGGTGTCGATCACCGGGGCCCTCAGCACGCTGCTGGAGAAAGGCGTGGAGCCGGACGACGAGGCGCGACGCATTTTGCTGGAAACCGCGGCAGAAGAGGCAGGACGCCTCAACCGGCTGGTCGGGAACCTGCTCGACATGACGCGGCTGGAGGCTGGCGCCGTCAAGGTCAAGCTCGAGCTGCGAGACGTACAGGACGTGATCGGGGCAGCGCTGCGACAGGTCGGTGAGCGGCTGGGCGAGCGCCCGGTCGAGATCGACATTCCGGCCGGCCTCCCCCTGGTGCCGCTGGACTTTGCGCTGATGGTGCACGTCCTGGTCAACTTGATCGACAACGCGCTCAAGTACTCAGCTCCTGCCGCACCCATCCTCATCCGTGCACACACATCCGGCGACGAGATCGTGCTTGACGTCGCCGACCACGGCACCGGCATTCCGTCCGAGGATCTGGTGCGCGTCTTTGAAAAGTTCTACCGGGTACAGCGGCCGGAAAGCGTGACCGGGACCGGACTGGGCCTGTCGATCAGCAAGGGCCTGGTGGAAGCCCACCATGGGCAGATCGTTGCCAAGAACCGTCCCGGCGGTGGGACCATTGTGACCGTCGCCCTTCCGCTGGCCGGCGGAAAAGAGCAGGAGGGGGAACTTGAGCGAGAGTAGCCTGCGCGTACTGGTGGTCGACGACGAGCGGCCGATCCGGCGCTTTCTGCGCGCCTCGCTCACCGCTCACGGGTACTCAGTTTTCGAGGCCAGCACCGGCCGCGAAGCGCTGACGGCCGTGCTGAGTGACCGGCCCGACCTGATCATTCTCGACCTGGGGCTGCCCGACATCAACGGCATCGAGGTGGTCCGCCAGCTGCGCGAATGGAGCCGGGTCCCCATCCTCGTCCTTTCCGTGCGCGAGGAGGAATCGACCAAGGTCGCGGCCCTGGACGTGGGGGCAGATGACTACCTGACCAAGCCCTTCGGCATGGCCGAGCTGATGGCGCGCATCCGCGTGGCCCTCCGGCACGTCGAGCAGCCGACCGAGCAGCCCCTCTTCGAGGTGGGCGAGCTCAGGGTAGACCGCGCCCGGAGGCAGGTCTCGATGGCGGGCAGCGCGATCGTGCTGACGCCCACCGAGTATGACCTGCTGCGAATCCTGGTCCAGCATGCCGGCAAAGTGTTGACTCACAGGCAGCTCTTGCGCCAGGTGTGGGGAACTGCCTATGAGCTCGAGACGCATCTGCTGCAGGTCAACATCAGCAATCTCCGGCGCAAGATCGAGCCCGATCCCTCCCGGCCAACCTACGTTGTCACCGAAGTTGGGGTGGGCTATCGACTGAGGGCGGAGTAGCCGGGCTGTAGGCCCATCTGCTGCCTGTTCTGTCATGCTTCTGCAGGCAGTCGGGCTGCGCGATCTGCCGGCGACGCGGACCACCAGGGCATGGGCCTTTGCCGTCACGGGCCGAGTAGCTCGATCTCCCTCCAGCTGACCCACGATGGGCTGAGCGTCGTCACCACCCGCACAAGGCGCACATTCTGCGCGGGCGGGTCGGGCGTGAACTCGAGCACTTGCTGGTCCGAGGTCCGGTCATCAAAGGCATGCCGCGGGGCAGTCTCGTCGGCCCCCACCGGTCCGACCTCACGCCCTCGACAGCGCCTGAGAGCGGGATCGCTGCCGCAGAGTGGGCGTTCGAGACGAGTGCTCCTACGACCGGCGCTCCCGCTCCTCCCTGAGACCCTCAAAGGAGTAGATCGCGAGCGCCAGCCAGATCGGGGCAAAGCCCAGCAGGCGCGCCGGTGTGAAGGGCTCGCCGTAGGCGAGAACGCCGAGGAGGAACTGGAAGGTGGGCGCAATGTACTGCAGGATGCCCACCGTAGCCAGCCTGACCTGGCGTGCGGCCGCGGCGAAGAGCAGCAGCGGGATGGCGGTGACCGGCCCGGTGCCTGCCAGGAGCAGCGTGGTGGAAGCACCGGCGTGCCCGAAGGCTCCGCCGTGCCCCGCCCCCACATAGAGCAGGTAGCCAAGCGCCGGAAGGACAAGGAGCGCCGTCTCCAACGAGAGGCCTTCCAGGGAGCCGAGGGGTGATACCTTGCGCACGAGGCCATAGAGGCCGAATGTGAGGGTGAGGGCCAGGGCGATCCAGGGGAACGAGCCATAGCCCAGAGTCAGCACCAGCACCCCCACCGCGGCAAAGCCGATGGCGACCCTTTGCCCCGGGCGTAGCCGCTCTCGGAGGAAAAGCACCCCCAGCACCACGCTGAAGAGGGGTGTTATGAAGTAGCCCAGGCTGGCGTCCACGATGTGCCCGGAGAGGGTCGCCCAGATGTAGATGAACCAGTTCAGGGTCAAGAGGCATGCGCTCACCAAATGCAGGAGAAGAATGCTGGGCGTGGTGCGGACCTGCTGGATCCAGGCCCATTGACCTCTTGCCACCAGGACCAGCAAGAGGAAAACCAGTGACCAGACCATGCGATGGCACAGGATCTCCAGTGCAGGCACCGCCTCGATGGACTTCCAGTAGACGGGCAGCAGACCCCACAGGGTGTAGGCCATGAACCCGGCGATGATGCCGCGCTTCACAGATCGGTCTTTCTGGTTGATGGCATAGAACAGGGTCCTCTCCAGGACAACCTCCCTGAAGGTCGGTACTCGAGCCGATCCGGAGGCTCGGTCAGCCGAGGGACTGCCCACAGTGCTCCCGGTAGCCACAGGCCCGGCAGCGGGACCTCTCCTCGTGGCTGCGCCCGACGTCCGGCGCCGTCAGGTCGGAGCGCATGGAAGCCAGTACCTCGATGAGGTGCGAACGGAGGCCGGGGGTGTAGCCGACCTCGAACGCGCGGTCCCGATACTTCACGATGCCGTGCGACGGCGCGTGCCCCTCCTGCTCCTCGACCAGCAGGCAGTAGGCCGCCAGCTGAAGGACGTGGGTCGAATATGGCTCGCGCGGAGCCGCACCCGACTTGACCTCCACCGGGACAATCGTCCTGCGCGCCTCGACCAGGTAGTCGGGGCGGCCCGTCAGCCGATAGCTATTCGAGAAAAGGGGGCGATCACAGCGATCCCAGGCGCCTGTGTCGACGAAGGTGACTCGGCCGACGGGCAAGCCGGTGTCCCTGCGCGCGCGGCGCGAGATGAGCCAGAGCAGCACGCCCATGGCAGCCAACAGAAGCGCGATGCCCAGGAGCCAGGATCTCATGACGGGCGAGAAGTACCAGCGAACAACTGAGAAGTCGCGAGTGGCCGGTGGCGAGTTGGCAGTGACGAGTGCGAAGGGGCGAGGGGCGAGGTCATCTCAGCGCACCAGGCCCATAACAAGCCAGGCAAGCAACAGCAGGACCCCGAGGAAGATGAAGGCAGCGGCAAGGCGGCGCAGGAAATAGAGGCGCTCCACCGCGCGGCCGTGCTCCTGGTGCTGCTCTGTGCCGGCACGCATGTCAGCCGCATTCGCCGAGGGCAGCCCTTTGACGCGTGCCAGCCACCAGGCGCGCGCGCAGTAGGCATATTGCCCGATTTCGCTGGCACGGATGACGTCGTCGCCCACTGTGCAGCTTCTCCGCGGCTCAGGAGCCCAGCAATAGTGCGCTAAGAAATGGGGTCACGGCCTACCGCGAGGCGTTCCTCAAAGCCACGCAGCGCCTCGCGCATCATCTCCTGGCGGATGGCGGTGGTCAGGTCGCCGCGCGTGCGCTCCACCACGCCGCGCAGCATGTCTGTCTGGCGGCGCAGCCCTCCTGTGATTGCATCGGGAAAGTCGAGGCTCATCAGCCGCGTGTAGGCCTCGTCCATGATCTCCAGGATAACCCGTGCGCGCTCCAGGCGATTTTCGCGCATGAGGTCGAGGCAGTGCCGGCGCAGCTCGCTGGCCGCTTCGGCCAGCCCGTTGAGAAAGGCCGGCCCTTCCACGCCCAGGTCGGCGACGCTGGGCACATCGCCTCCGGTCTCAAAGGCGAAGACGAGACGTGCTTCCACGTACTCCTTCAGGGCATCCTGGGTGTAGCCCGCGTGATACAGGTCCGGATAGGCCGCGAGATCGGATGCCGTCAGGCGGGCGACGTCGCCGGCGAGGGTCAGGATGGAGTGTGCCTCGGCAACCTCTCCGCGGTGCGCCGCGCGAATGGCGTTGGCGCAGTGGCGGATCAACTCCCTGGAGCGGTGCAGCGCGGCGTCGCGCGCCGCGTTCTTGGCCTCCAGGTCGCCCCGGATGCCTTCGATGATCGATTCCAGTTGGTGCATGGATGGTCTCCTCGGGTTCTGTTCCTAAGGTGCAGCGCACCCGCAAAGGTGCGCCGCACCGAGACAAGTGAGGTGCAGCGCACCAGGGAAGGTGTGCCGCACCGTACGGCGGGTGGTGCAGCGCGCGTGCCAGTCAAGGGGTCTCCTCCACGTGCTCTTCCCTGGGCAGCTTGAACTTGCGCCACATGACCGGCAAGAGGAGCACGGTCGTCACCAGGGGCACATAGAAGGGAACCTGTGGAGAGAACCTCTCCCACAGCATCGCCCCGATGGCCGGAGCGGGAAGCGAGATCAGGCCGATGCTTGTGCTAAAGACCCCGAAGGCCGTGCCGCGCAGACGCTGCGGCACCACCTTGGAGATGAGAGACGAGTACGCCGGGTCGATCAGCGCCTGCCCAACCCCGATCAGCGCCCACGCCACGGCAAAGCCGGCAAAAAGACGGCTGCGCAGGAATATGCCCAGCGCCAGTGCGATCAGCGCAAAGCCCGAGACGATGCCGAGCCGCTCTCCCTTGCGATCTGAGAGCCAACCGGCCGGTGTGAGCAGGATCATGGTAGCCAGAGATGCGATCGAGGAGAGCCATCCGATCTGCACGTTCGTCATGCCCATCAGGTTCTGCATGTAGAGCGGCAAGAGCTGGAAGGCCAGGCTGAAGGAAACATCACGCACCCCATCGGAGAGAAAGATCCAGGTGATCACCCCACCCGCCACGAGCAGGGCACCCATCGACGCGAGGCTGGTCTTGAGGCCGATGAGGCTGGGCCGGGTGCTGGTCGCTGCCTCCTGGAGCCGGGCAGCGCGCGCCATCCAGATCCGGATCACCGTCGCCGCGAAGTAGAGAGCCCAGGCGACGATGTACATCGCCCGGAATCCGAGATACTGAGAGAGGTAGCCGCCGATCGGGGGGCCGACAACGCCGACCACAGAGAAAAGCGCGCTCGACAGACCATACACTCGCCCACGGGCGCCCTCAGCCGACTCCTCGGCAATGAATGCCTGGTAGCTGGGGGCCACAAAGGCGCCTGACATCGAGCCGAGTGCGGTTGCCAGCAACAACCATCGCCAATCGGGCGAAAAGACAAAGATGGTGTAGGCCCCCACACCGGCCAGGCTGCCAATGGCGACCGCCCGGAGCCTACCGATCGAGTCCGACAACCAGCCCCCAAAGATCTGGAAGAGCAGCGGGGCGACGGATGAGACCGTGAAGAAGAGCCCAACCTGGCCTACACCTGCCCCGAGTTTCTGGAGGTAGAGCGGCAGAAGGGGCATGTGCATGTTCCCCGAGATGTTAGCCAGGATCATGGCGCCCATAAAGGCTGCCAGGCGCCGCGTCATCAAGGGCTGCTTGTCGGAGACCATCGTTGCGCTCGATAGACCGAGTCAGGCAGGCAGCGTGAGGCTGTCCAAGTCACGCGGGTAGTAGGTGATGAGGTCCATCCCGTCCTCGGTGATCACCACCGTATCCGAGTGCCGGAAGCCGCCCAGTCCGGCCACGTACAGGCCGGGCTCCACGGTGAGCACCATCCCAGGCCGAAGGACAGTCCCATCGCCCATGTCCAGAAAGGGCCCTTCGTGGTAGCGCAACCCGATCCCATGGCCCGAATGGTGCCTCCAGTAGGGCATCAGGTCGTGCCTGCTGAAGTAGTCGCGCACCGCGCGATCGACGTCACAGCAGCGCGCACCGGGCCTCAGCCCATCGAACGCAGTCTGTTGCAGGGCGACCATGTGCTCGAAGAGACGGCGCTGCTCAGGGCTGGGCTCGCCGAGCACGAGCGTCCGCTCCAGCTCGGCCTGGTAGCCCCAGACCATCGCCGAGGCGCCGGTGACCACGACATCCCCCCTCTGGAAGGCGGCATTGGTCGCGAGCGCGTGCGGAATGGCTGCCTGACGCCCGATCTGCCCCCGGTATCCGGCCGACGCACCTTCGGAGAAGAAACCGCGAGCCCGGTAGAGCGGACCGAGTGTGTCTACGAGAGCTAGAGTGGCCTCCTGGCTGGCCCGCAGGGAGACTTGCGTCTCGTTGGCTCCCGGCCGCGTATAGCGCTGCAGCAGCCGGTGGGCCAGATGGCTCCACTTGGCGCTCTCCCGGATCAGCGCAATCTCGGACGTGCTCTTGATCCTCATCTGATCCTCGACGGCGGCGCCGATGCGCTGGACCGCCAGCCCGGTGACCTCCGACAGGGACGGTCCCTGATATCCCAGGACCCAGGGGTAGCCGTCGCCGTCCACGCCCAGAGGGCCGGCGATGCCCATGTCTGCCAGCACTGAGCTCAGCCGGAGCATCGGGTGGGGATCGTCGGGGTACTCCGGGTAGGTCTCGACGCGGTCGACGACCGCCTCCGCCTGCGCGTGCTCGAGCTCCAGCCTTGGTACAAAGAGCACACGCTCTCCTTCCGCGCTGACGGCGAGCGCCATGGGCCGCTCAGTCGGAATGAAGGCAAAGTCGGTGTAGTACGTTATGTAGTGACTGTCGAAGAGCACGGCCCCCGCGAGGCGCTGCTCTCGGATGGCGCTTAGGAGCTTGCCTGCGCGCAGCTCGAACTCGGACCTCGGTATACGAATCGACGGTTCCATGAAGCCTCCCAGTCTAGTCTCGTGCCAGCCGCTGGCGAAGGACGAGCCACACGAAGCGCGGCAGTGCCAGCTGCCGGCGCCAGCGCCACGGCTCGCGTGCCAAGCGGTGGAGCCACTCCAAACCCACCCTCCTGACCCAGATGGGCGCCCGCCGCACGACCCCGGCCAGGAAGTCGAGGCTTCCGCCGACGCCCATCATGACTGGCACGCCCAGCCGACGGCGGTTGCGGGCGATCCAGGCCTCCTCGGCCGGCACGCCGTAAGCCACAAAGAGCAGGTCGGGCGCTGCTGCGCGGATTCGCTGGACGATGGCCGGTTCCTCTTCCGGGCGGGGCGAGCCCGAGTGTGTCCCGGCGACGACAAGTCCGGGGTTGAGGGCGACCAAGCGCCGCGCGGCAGCTTCGGCTATCCCCGGCGCAGCCCCTAAGAGGTAGGGCCTGTAGCCCCGCTCCGCGCAGTGCGCGGCAAGGAGCAGGATCCCGTCCGAGCCTGTGATCCGGCCCGGCAACCTGCGCCCAAGCAGGCGCGCAGCAAGGAGAATGCCAATCCCGTCGGCGACGTTGAGGTCCGCGGCGTTGAGCTGCGCGCGCAGCACAGCGTCGCCGTGGGCAGCCACCAGCATCTCGGGGTTGAGGGTCACCACCTGGTGTGGCTGCCGCGAGGCGACGAACGCGTCCACCAACGCAAGCAGGCCTCCATAGGTCGTGGCATCGACCCGGACGCCGAGAATGTCAAGCGAGCCCACGCCCCACCTCTTCGAGGAGCTCGAGCACCTGCCTGGCGCAGCTTTGCCATGAGAAACGGGTGACCTGCCGGCGGCCACGCTCCATGAGCTCGCGCCGCAGTCGATCGTCGTTCGATACCCGCTCGATGGCCGCCGCCCAGGCCGCTGTGTCCATAGGATCGACGAGGAGGGCTGCATCTCCGGCGACCTCGGGAAGCGAGGAGGCATTGGAGCAGACGACGGGCACACTGCACGCCATGGCCTCAATCACGGGAAATCCAAAACCCTCATGGAGCGACGGGAAGAGGAACGCAGATGCGCCGCTGAGAAGCGCGGGCAGGTCGGCCTCGGCAACATAGCCCGGCAGGAGCACGAGGTCCTGCAGGCCGAGCTGCTGGACGCGCGCCAGCAGGGCGTCGTGGTGCCACCCTACCTTGCCCGCGAGCACGAGCCGGGTGCCGGGCCGGAGGGCGGGCAGCGCGGCGCAAAAGGCCTCGACGAGCCGAACCAGGTTCTTGCGGGGATGGAGGGTGCCGACGTAGAGGAGGTAGTCATCGGGCAGGCCGAACCGCGCCCGTAGCTCGCCCAGGACGGCCGGATCGTCGACACGCCCCAGGGACTCGTCGCGCCCGGGATAAATGACGCGGATCTTGGCAGGATCCGTACGGTAATGGCGCACGAGGTCCTGGCGGGTCGCCAGGGAATCGGCGACGACAAGCGCGGCCGAGCCGCCATTGTACCGAGTCGACCAGCGCAAGTAGGCGTTCTGGAATGCGGTGTGCGCCTCCGGGTAGTAGAGGAAGCCGAGGTCATGGATGGTCACGACGCTGCGGCGCGGATGGATGATGGGCAGTACGTGCGAGGGCACGAAGAGCACATCGGGCGGCCGGAGGAGCATCTCCCACGACAGCCGCGCATGCGTCCACACACGGGGGAAGGGTATGGTCCGAACCTCCACCCCGCTGCCCAGCAGCCCAGATGATGGGGGCTGGTTGAAATAGAGGCGGATCGGGTGCTGCGAGCCGAGCGACAGCAGCGCACGGATCAGGTGCAGCGAATAGTTCTCAGTGCCGGTGCGCTGCTGCGCGGTCGCCCGGCTGGCGTCCACCCCTATCCGCATCTATTTGCGCCGCACCGTCCGCACCACCCCCGTCAGCAACCCGAACAGGCCCAGTGCCACGATGAGCAAAGGCCAGAAATCGGCAATGCTACTGCTGAGACCGAACTGCGTGACTCCGAGGGCAAGCCCACCGAAGGTCATGGCGACAAGGCCAAAGCCGAGCCCTCCAAGATCACGCCGCTTCCGGCGCTCGGCCAAGAAATCGACCACGAACGCCAAGCCCCAGATCAGCACGAAGACGGGCCAGAGCCTGGACATCTCCCCCCACCGCCACAGACCGGGCTGGAGGGTGAAGCCAAAGAAGAAGATGCCAGTCAAGATCAGGCCAGTCGCCAGGAAGGCCAGGCCGCCATCTTTCATGCCCCCGGCAAAGTAGGACACCAGGAAGAGCAGCCCAAAGCCCACCACGAAAACCGGCCACAGGCTCTGCCAGCCGCCCCAATCTCCCCACCGGGTGAGCCTGGCCAGGAGCAGAAGGATTCCGAGGATGACGAGGACAACACCGCCCACGAGGGCGCCGCTTCTGCTGGACTTCATTTCCTTTCTCCTTCCTCCACAAGATGGGGGTATTATAGCCCTCCTTGGGGCAAGCGTCAACCGCCGCGCGGCCTCGCTGCGCCTGGATCAAAACGCCGGCCTCGGCCCCATCCCTCCCGATCCAGGCAAGCGATAGTCGATAATCGTTTCTGGAAATTCGGGCATTTCGGGATAGTACCCTCAAAAACGTGTCAGAGTGTCAGAGCTCACCAACCCAACGGAGCGGCATTGGCCTCTTCCCCCCTGCGCGCTGAGCGTGGCCCAAGCTCGCTCGATGAGCACGGACGCGAGCCGTTCTCCGATCGGTTGCGCCCTGTCTGGGAGACCTCACCACTAGGGCGACGAAATCCACGAGCCGGGGCCGAGCGCCGCTGCGATCTGCTCTTCCGTGATGGGGCCGGTTCGCCGCACGGTTGGGGGGCTGGCCGTCATGTCGAGGACCGTCGACGGCACGCCGCCGGGGCAGGTGCCACCATCCAGGAGAAGCGGCACGCGGCCATTCAGGTCATGAAGAGCCGCAGCCGCAGTCACCGGGTCGGGCCTCCGGTGCCGGTTGGCGCTGGTGACGGCCAGTGGCGCATCCAGGCGCCGGCACAACTCCCTTACCAGCCCATGATCGGGCACGCGCACGGCCACGGTCCAGCCGCCTGCGGTGACCACGTCGGGCACAGCCGGGGCACGGCGCAGGACCAGGCTGAGCGCACCCGGCCAGAAACGGCCCGCGAGCTTCCAGGCCAGGGGAGGAACGTCGACACAAACCTCAGACAGGGAGCAGGCGTCGGCAAGCAAGAGCGGCACGGCTATCTGGAGGGGCCTCTGCTTGACCGCATAGAGGCGCTCCACCGCGGCAGGGATCAGTGCATCGGCGCCAAGCCCATAGACGGTATCGGTTGGGAAAACCACCGGCTCCCCGCTGAGCAGAAGCTCCACGGCAAGGTCGAGGGCGCCGGGGGCGCCGGCCGGAAGGACCTGTGTCTTGTACCTAGTTTTCCTCAAGCCCGCACCTCCTCCCATGCAGGGCCGCTGCGCTCTTCAGTCTGTCATACTCAACGGCTGCAGAGGGCGAAGCATCACTCCTGTTGTCGGGCCAGGACCCCCTTCGTGCCTCCTGGCATCTTTCGCCAGCGTCGCGCCCTAGGCTCGGCAGGCGAGCGCCCACATGATGGACTCCGGACGTACCGCTGTGGCGCAGCCCCGGGCCCGCATTGCCTGTGCTGGCGCCTGCGGACCCTGCAAGTGGGCTGGGTGCCGCGGCGAGCCGCTCTGAAGGAACCTCTGCCCACCCGCCAGCAAGGTACCGGACCTCGCCGACTGACCACAACCAGCTGTGCCTCCCGCTGCAATTACCCCAAGAGGTTGTGGCTCCGCGCCGGGCCGAGCGTCGCATCGAGCCAGATTGACAGGGCACAGAAGCCGGGCTAGAATGGCCCTGCGGTCGCCGAACGACAAGAACCACTGCGCATGCGCGGACGCCTGCACGAAACCAGAGCACAATCATGAACCCGGCAAGCCTGCTCGTTATCGCTCGTTCCCAGTCTCTGGCACACCGCCTGCAGGATGCGGTCGGCGAGGGGCGTGCATACTGGCTGCCCAGCACGGAAGCGGCCCTCGCAGTCGATTTGAGCCCGACGGTCGTCATCATCGAGCTGCCCGATTCGGGCGGTGAACGTGCGATGGCTAGGCTGCGGCGCCGCTTCGATGTTCCATTGGTGGTGCTGCAGCGCCCCGATCAGAAGGCACCCGAGGGTGCCTATGCCTGCCTCCCGCGCTCGTCTTCCCTTCCCTCAGTGGCACAGACGGTCAAGGAGGCAATCCACCGCACCGCCCCTGGCATCCTTCACGCCGGCGACCTCTGTCTCGATACGCAGGCCCGGCGCCTCCAGGTCGGAGACAAGTTCCACCTACTCAAGCCCATAGGCTGCCAGATCCTCGCCCAGCTCATGGAGCAACCCGGCCAAACCCTGGCACGGGACGATCTGTTCAGGCGGGTCTGGGACACGGACGATGGAGACAGCACCCGGGCCCTGGATGTGCACATCTCGCACTTGCGCCACATCATCGAGGTGGACCCGCGCCACCCGCGCGTGATCATCACCGAGCGGGGCCTGGGCTACCGGCTCGACATGGGCGAGGCGGCCGGCCCTGAGGCTCCCTAGGGCACAGGGGTCGGGACCCCCTTGCTGCGCATCATCTCCTCCGTCTGCGCCCGATCCAGGCCGATCGCCCAGCCTACCTCATCCTCCAAGGTGTCCGCATCATAGATCTGACCCATCGCCTGCCACCAGGTCAGCCCGTCCGTGCGCTCGTAGTGCCAGTACTCTGTGCCGTTCGTATCGGTCAGCCAGTGATAGTCACCCTCAATAGCGTAGGATGAGATCCGCTCCCACCCATGCCGCTTGGCCAAGGCTGTGAGATCAACGTAGTAGCCCGACGGGATTGGCAGGCGCCTGCCCCCCGCCTCATAAGCCTCCGGGTCTTCGGCCGGAACGATCCACCACCAGCGAAGCCAGGGGTTCTCTTTCAACGGCTCGCCCTGGCTGCCGTCCTGCCTTGAGGCGCGCAGGTAGAGACGCCAGAAGATGCCCTCGGCGACGTCCTCGCGGGCCAGCACCAATTGGTCGGCACCGTCCACCTTGTGCTCCAGGGCAAGGTCGAGGGCGCGCCCCGTCTTGTGCCAACTCAGGAACCCATAGTCGTAGGCGTACATGGCTCGCTTGCGCACAGAGTCGACGTTGCGCCAAGAGCCGAGAGTCTCGTGCAAAAAGTCCCAGCCGCTCGCCTCCAGGACATCCTGCCTCCACGCCAAAAGGGAGGGTACAACCAGCTCGTTTGCCAGGATGGGCGGGCCTCCCTTGCCCGCGAGAATGCCGGGAACCTCGACCACAGCGGCAAGCGTGCCGCCTGAGAGGGTCTGCTCCGGCGTCGCGGTGGCAGGCACGGCAGGAAGCGCGCCGGGTATCCGGCCGAGATCTAGGCGCTGGGTGGGCGCGGGAGCCGGTCTCCGGTCGTCCCATTCGCTCCCCGTGAGCTGCTCGGGAGCGCCGGACGTCAGACGGTAGAGGTGATAGTCGCCCGGCCGGACAGGATCGTAGGTCTCGAAGGCCGGCCCGGGATCGTAGACGGACCACAGGAGCCGGCCGGTGACGTCGAATCCGGGATCGGCGTCGGGCCAGGGGTTGTCCGTCACACGCCGCAGATCGCTGCCATCCCGAGAGACTTGGTAGATCTCGGCGTTCCGGTTGCCGTCCTGGGTCACATCGCGCCAGGAGACAAAGGCGATCGCGTCGCTCCCGGGGGCCCATGCCGGATCCTCGTCGTCGGCCGGCGACTTGGTCAGATTCACCGCTTGCCCACCTTGGGCAGGGACCAGATAGACTTCCTTGTTTCCGTCGCGCCACGAGGTAAAGGCGATCGTCTCGCCGTCAGGGCTCCACGCCGGGCCGTAGTCGCCGGCGGCATCCTCCGTCAGCCGCAAAAGGCCGGTCCCATCGGCATCCATGGAATACAGCTCGAGGTTGCCATCGCGGTACGACTCGAAGGCGAGTCGCATTCCGTCCGGGCTCCAGGACGGCGCGCCGTCGAAGGCTGGATGGTCGGTCAGCCGATCTACGGTGCCAGAGGCCAGATCAAGGAGGTAGATGTCCCAGTTGCCGTCGCGGTTCGACTCGAAGGCGAGCGCACCGCCGTCGGGTCTCCAAGCAGGTGCGCGGTCCTCCTTGGGGTGGCGAGTCAGGTTGGTCAGCGCACCCGACGATGCGTCCAGAAGGTACATCTCCGCGTTGCCGTCGCGCAGCGTGTCGAACACAAGTTGGTCTTGGGCCGGCATCGGCGTAGGGGCGGGCACCTCTGTCTCCACCGGCACCTCTGTGGGCACGGCCACTGTGGGCTTATCCACGATGGGCACGGCTGAGCGACCTGGCGTGGGCGACGACGCCACGGCGCTCGCCAATATCGCCGTGGCTGCAGCGGTCTGGTCCCCTGTCGGCGCCGGTTGCTCACCCGGCGCCCATCCGGAGCAACCGGAAGCAAGCAAGAGCGCCAACAAGCAGAGGGCGACGAGGGCCGTTCCCTTCATCCGGGCGGTCTACCACTCTCCGCCGGGGAAGGTGTCGACACCTGCGTGCCTGCCCACCTGCTGGTACATGCGGATGCCGTGCCATGGCTCGCCCAGGATGCCGTCGTGGATGGCCCACGAGCGGCCTCGGATAGTCTTCCACGCCTCGGGCATTCGGAACGGGGTGGAGCCGTCGAGGGCTGCGTTCAGCGGTCCTCCAGGCTGAAATGCCGTATTGATCCACTGCATCCGCCGCAGCCCTTCGACATAGCTGGCGCCCATGCGCTCGAAGCGGATGGCGTTGTGGTAGGCGAGGGGCTCCATCAAATAGTAGTCGTGACCCAGCCGCCGGCAGAACTCTTCCAGGAGCCAAACCAGGTGGCGGCTCAGGCGCAGCCCGGCGCGCACCTGGCCCGGCGCCAGCCCGGCCTGCATCGCCCGCACCTCTTCCTCGACATTTCGGCGGAAGGTGCCGAACTTGGTCCGCTCGCCTCGCCAGTCCCGGTCTGTCTCGTACCGCTCGCTGTCGGGATCATTGATCACCAACAGCAGTACCTCTATCTGGTTGAGCCGGGTATCGGTCAGCTCCAGGTAGAGGAGTGGGTCGACGAACCCGGCGGAGGGCCGGATGTCGATCTCGACGACCGCGCACCCTTTGGGGCAGTTGAAGGTGACCAGCCGGTTGCCGTAGGCGTCTGACAGAGTCGCAGGGCTGATCCCTCGCTCTCTCAGCAGCTCATCTGGGACCATGAACCGGTAGATCGACTCTTTGACGGGGTCGGGAAGATCGTTGATCTGCCGGATCGAGAAGAGCTTGGCCCCATCTACCACGTAGCGGCCGGCTTCCATGGTGTAGGGTTCTTCGACCATCAGTCCTCATCCTTCAGCGCCCGAGCGATCTGGCGGTCCGTGTCTCGCTTCGCGATCGCCTGGCGCTTGTCGTAGAGCCTCTTCCCGCGGGCCAGGCCGATCTCGACCTTGGCACGGCTGCCCTTCAGGTAGAGCCGCGTGGGCACCAGCGTGAAGCCCTTTTCCTGAACCTTGCCCATTAGGCGCTCTATCTCGCGGCGGTGGAGCAGCAGCTTGCGCCGCCTGCGGGGCTCGTGGTTCGAGCGGCTGGCCGGGTCGTACTGTGCGATGTGAACGTTCACCAGCCACGCCTCGCCCCGCTCGAACTGCACGAAGCCATCCTGCAGGCTCACCTGTCCCGCGCGAATGGACTTGATCTCGCTACCGGCGAGGACTATGCCCGCCTCAAACGTGTCGCGTATCTCGAAATCGTGAAAGGCCTTGCGATTGCTGGCCACCACCTTGATCGTCACGGCGCCCTACTTTCCCGTCGAGAGGAATTCCACCGCGCGGGCCAGCTGTGGGTCCACACCGGCCTCCACGTCTTCCTGTGTGTAGAGCACCTCGATGTCAGGCGCCAGGCCGGTGCCGTGTATGGCGCGGTCGTTGGGCGTGAACCAGCGCGCGGTCGTCACCCAGATTTGCGAGCCGTCGCTCAGATCATTGACCAGCGACACCGATCCTTTGCCAAAGGTGGTCTCTCCGATGAGCGTAGCGCGGCCATAGTCCTGCAGGGCACCGGCGACGATCTCTGACGCGCTTGCCGAGGCTGCGTCCACCAACACCACCAACGGGATGTCTGGGGCGACCGGTTCATAGGGGGTGGTCAGCCTCTCCTCGGTGCCATCGCGCCAGCGCTCCGTGACCACCAGCGAATCCACAGGGAGGAACAGCCCAGCGGTCAGAATCGCCTCGTTCAGGTACCCTCCCGGATTCGAGCGCAAGTCAAGGATCAGGGCTGCCGGCTGCTCTGCGGAGAGCTCCTCGATAGCAGCGGCTACCAGGGAGCTCGGGTTGTTCGTAGTAAAGTCGCTGAGCTGGATGTAGGCGATTCCGTCAGTCCGCATCTCGTAGCTGATGGGCACGATCTCCACCTGCGCGCGCACGACATCGATCTCGAATGATTCGGCGCCTTCGCGCAGGATCTTGAGATGCACCGTAGAGCCCGCAGGGCCGCGTATGTAGGTGATGGCCTCGTAGATGCTCATGCCCTCGAGCAGGGTCCCGCCGGCCTCCAGGATATAGTCGCCCTTGCGCAGATCGGCTGCTTCCGCCGGCGTGCCCTTGATGATGCCGACGATTTGGACATACCCACCTTCCAGTGAGACATACGCCCCGATGCCGCCGTAGGAGCCGGTTTGATCCTCGGCCTCGATCGCGGCGGCCTTCGCGTCCACAAACCCGGTGTAGGGGTCACCCAGAGTTGCCAACGCTCCTTGGATGGCACCGTTCACGATTTCTTCGTTGGAGGGCACCTCCCCGTAGTACTGCTCGGCTACCTTGTCCCACGCTTCCCAAAAGAGCGAGAAAGCCTGCTGAAGCTCGACCTCCGGGGTGGGCTCCGCCACAGGGAGCAACTCGGTGGGCTCTGCCGTAGGCGGCACCGGAGGCTCCGGAGAAGCCGCAGGCTGGGGCGTTGCCGGCGTTGCGGCCACCACCTCGTCGATGGGCAGGGGTGGTTGAGCAGGCGTGGAGGAGCGCGTGAGCAGGCCGCGCCCCACGTACCCGGCGGCAAAGCCTAGGCTCCCGACGACAACGGCCACTATGAGGGCCGTGAGAAGAATCTTGATCGAGTTGGACATCCGCTATCCCCCGTGATGGACTAGTGCCCGTCTGTCAGATACATGACCGCGCGCTCCAGCTGCGGGTCGAGGCCCTGTGCGCGGTCGTCTTCCGTGATCGCAGCGTCAATGTCTGGCGTGAGTCCTTGGCCGCTGATCTGGTGGCGATTCGGGGTCTCCCATTGGGCCGACGTAATGTGCAGCGACGAACCATCGCTCAGGTCGACCACCGACTGAACCGACCCTTTGCCGTAGCTCTTCTCGCCGACGAGGCGCGCGCGTCCCCGATCCTGAAGCGCACCGGCGACGATTTCGGAGGCGCTGGCCGACCCTCCATCAATCAGCACGACAAGCGGCCCTTCCAGGTAGGCCCCCCCACGCTTTGCCTTCAGCTCCTGCGGCTGGGCGTTCTTGCTCAGTTGGTAGGCAACCACCCCGTCGCCCAGGAACTCGCTGGCTACGTCGACGGCTGCATTCAAGAGGCCGCCCCCATTTCCCCGAAGGTCGAGCACCAGGCAAAGCATGCCCTGCGACTCCAGATCGGCGAGCGCCATCTTCAGCTCGCCGTCGGTCCGGTCGGAGAAGAGGGTGATGCGCACGTAGCCGGTGCCCTGGGAGTCTTCCAGCATCCGCCATTCGACACTCGGGCTTGGGATCTCCTCGCGAACGATCTCGACAACCCACGGCTCGGCCACACCCGCGCGACGCAAGGTAAGCGCCACCACAGTGCCCAAGTCGCCCCTGACCAAAGTGACAACGTCCTCCGCACTCATGTCAGGGGACAGAGGCCGCCCGTCCACGGCCACCAGGATGTCGCCTGTCAGGATGCCCGCCCTGGCGGCGGGCAGGTCGACCATCGGGTCCAGGACAATGCTTCCGTCTTCCGCCTTGGACACCTTGGCGCCGATGCCGCCGAAGCGGCCGCTCAGGTCTTCTTTCTCCTTGCTCCGAACCTCAGGCTCAAGGAAGGTGGTGTGGGCGTCGTTGAGCGTATCCAGCGCCCCGCGGATCGCGCCCCAGGCCAGGTGCTGGGCGTCGGGCAGCTCTCCGTAGAAGTAGGTCTTGACCTTGTCCCACGCTTCCCAGAAAAGCGAGAAACCGGCGGTCTCACCCTCCTGACCGGTGCCGGAGGCCAACGCCCCCCGCTCGAAAAAGAGCCACGACGCACCGACGCCCGCCGCAAAGGCAGCGAGCAGCAATCCCGTGATGGCCAGCGCCACGAGCAGGGTGCGCGAGTTCCGATTCGAGCGCATCTCTCAAAGACTCCAAAAAGATCGGGGGCCGGGCCCCCGCTTTGCCAGCGCATTCCCGCGCCTCCGGAGGATTATACTTGAGAAGAGGAGTGGTCGCAAGTGAACTTGCGCAGCGGGGAATCTCGGGGCGAAGCCCGGCAAAGCCCGTCTTGCGAAGCGACGCCTTTTGTGGTAAGATGGAAGGTGTGGCACGACAATGTGCCGGCCTTCCAGCATCCAACCAACGGAGGTTCCCATGAAGAACGGTGCTGTCCCTCGCCTATTGACCTGCCTAGTAATCGTGTCGATCACTCTCGGCGTGGCTCCTTTCGCCACTGCCGGACCGACACCGACCACGACCATAGTGATAGACGGAATCAAGGACGCCGAGTGGGGCGCGCCGCTGGCCGTCGACCCGACCCTGGATATGTCCGAGCCCAACCTGGACGTCCAGGGGCTGTATGTGGTCGAGGACGCCGATAACCTGTATGTCGGCTTCGACGCTACAGCTTCCGACTGGGGTATGACCTATGGGATCTATCTGGACACTGACCTGGTCGACGGCTCCGGTGCGACGAGCGACCCGTGGGGACGCGCCGTCAACGCGGTGCCGGCTCACCTGCCCGAGCACACGCTCTACGTCTGGCACGAGAGCGACTACCTCCAGGACGTACAGCTGAATCACTGGACCGGTGCCTGGAGCTACAGCAGCCTCATCGACCAGGGCGGCGCGCAGGCCTACGGGCCTGAGAACGACTGGGTGGAGTACCGGGTGCCCAAGGCCGCGCTCGGAAACCCGGCGCAGATCGCGATCGAGCTCTTCACAACGGGAGGAAGCGGCCACGCCCAGGACACCGTGCCCAGCGATCCCAATGTCGCCTACACGACGCCGGACTGGGGCGGTGACACGACCACCCTCTCCAGCTTTGCCCTCTACCCAGCCCCGGAAGAACCCATCTGGTATGCCCGCGGCGACATGAACGGCTGGGGAACCACCGACCCGATGTATGACGACGGAACCCACGGTGACGCGACGCCGGGCGACGGTATCTTCACAGCCGAGGTTGTGCTTGCCAGTTCCGGGCGCTTTGAGTTCAAAATCGCCACGGCAGACTGGTCGGCCAGCTATCCCCCAAGCGGAAACAGCTGGCTGAACGCAGCATTTGACGGGCAAATCGTCACCATCACCTTTGACACCACCACCCACGCCGACGGCTGGCTGCCGGAGACGAGCGTCATCGGCGTCGACCAGGACCCCGGCACTTGGACCGCGGTGGGGGACTGGCAGGGCTGGGACAACGCCAACCCCGCCACATCGATGACTGCCACCGGTGGGGGTATCTATGAGCTGACCGCAGAGCTGGCAGCACCCGGCACCTACCAGTACAAGGCCGTCAAGACCGGCTCGTGGGACGCGATTGGTGCAGACGGGCGAAGCGGAAACGCGAACACGACGGCGTTCACGACCACCAGTGCCGGCCAGACGGTCGTGTTTCGGGTGAACGCACTGGCCGGCCGCATCCAGGTGGAGGTAGTCGCGTCGCCGCCCGAGCCGGGACATGACAATGACATCTGGTGGGACGGCCTCGCCCACAACAGCCGCGACGACCTGTACCGCGTTCCAGGAGGCGCTGTCACGACTGGCACGGATGTGATCCTGCGCCTGCGCACCTATCACGACGACGTCGAGCAGGCGACTGTCCGTGTGTGGGACACTGCCGCCGGCGGGCAGATCCTCTACCCAATGAGCCTAGTCGCCACCGCCGAGGGTGATCCCTTCGACTTTGACTACTGGCAGGCGACTGTTCCGGCGCGCCTCGCCCCCACTGTACTCTGGTACCGGTTCATTGTGCGCGACGGCACGGACACCGACTATTACGAGGACGACGGCCTGTTGGACGGCGGATGGGGCGCGGTGTACGACGACTCGCCCGACTACTCCTTCCAGATAGATGTCTACCGGGCCGACTTCCAGACTCCCGAGTGGATGAAGAACGCCATCGTATACCAGATCTTTCCAGACCGCTTCTTCAACGGCAGCAAGGCAAACGACCCTGCGCCGTCGGATCCGGACGTGTACGGCAACGCGGTCCTCAAGAAAGGCTGGGGTGACCTCCCTGAAGGCTACTGCCGGGCGCACACAGGCGTGACGTGCGGGGAGGAGCCCTTGGGCCGAGACTTTTTCGGGGGCGATATCCAGGGCATCATCGCCAAGCTGGACTATTTGCAGGCGCTCGGCGTCACTGCTCTCTACCTGAACCCGGTGTTCATGGCCCCTTCTAATCACGGGTACGACACGACGGACTTTATGAAGGTCGACCCCTACCTGGGGTCTCTGCCGGTCCTGGTGAGGCTTCTGAGCCAGGCCGAGGCGCGGGGAATCAGAGTCATCCTTGATGGCGTGTTCAACCACACGTCATCCGACTCTGTCTACTTTGACAAGTACTCCCGCTATCCACGGGTGGGTGCCTACGAAAGCCAGAGCTCGGGTGCCTACGACTGGTATACCTTCTACGAGTGGCCAGACAGCTACAACTCCTGGTGGGGCTATGACACCCTCCCGGTCCTGACCGAGATTGACCAGGTGCGCAACTTTGTCTATGGCGCCAACCGGAGTGTGGCGCGCCGGTGGATCGAGATGGGCACCGCGGGCTGGCGGCTCGACGTCGCCAACGAAAAGAGTCACGATTGGTGGGAGGAGTTCCGGCCGCGCGTCAAGGATGCCGATTCCGATGCGATCATCATAGGCGAGCTCTGGGATGACGCCAGCGAGTGGGTGCTCGGGGACGAGTTGGACACAAGCATGAACTATCGCTTCAGGCGTGCCATGATCGGCTTTGTCAACGGCGCCACCAGCGATCCGAACCAGGGAACGATCCCTGAGCTCAGCCCAGACCAGCTCGACGCTGCGCTGCACTCCATCCAGGAGGACTACCCGGCACCGGCCTTCGCGGCGCTCATGAACCTGGTCGACAGCCACGACACGCAGCGCATCCTGTGGGCACTGACCCCCGGAGAGCGCAATCGCGAGGAGAAGGAGCTCAACGCCCAGAATCTGGCCGAGGGCAAAGCCAAGCAGAAGCTGCTCGCGATCCTGCAGCTGACGCTACCTGGTGCGCCTACTATCTATTACGGCGACGAGATCGGCGCCACCGGCGACACAGACCCGGACGACCGGAGGCCCACTCCCTGGTCCACCAGGGACCTGGGCATGCTAGGCCACTACAAGCTCCTCGCCGGCTTGCGCAACGCCCACAGCTTCCTGCGCACCGGGAGCTACGACCGGCTCTGGGCGCACAACGACGACGGCACCTACGCGTACGGGCGCAAGGATGAGACGGGTGCGGCGCTGGTCGCCGTCAACAAGGACACCACGGCGCACACGCTGGTGGTCGATGTCTCAGGGTACATCCCAGAAGGCACAGCCCTGACAGACGCCCTCAGTGCCGGCTCGTACACAGTATCGGACGGCCTGGTGACCCTCAGCATCGCCGGGCGGTGGGGAGCCATCCTCGTGACGCCTACGGGCACCGATCTGACACCTCCGGCAGCGCCGGCCAACCTCTGGGCCAGCGCCGGCAATGGGTCGGTCGACCTGGGCTGGGATGCAGTGGCCGGCGCAACCGGCTACTACGTCTACCGAAGCCCGGTGACAGGGGGAGGCTACGCCCGTCTGAACAGCACTCCCACTGCAGGGACCAGCTACACCGACGACCCAGTGGGCAATGGCCAGTGGTACTACTACGTCGTGACGGCAGTGGATGAAGCAGCGAACGAGAGCCCGCGCTCCAACGAGGCGCCCGCGCTGCCCTCGCTCCTCATCGGCTGGGCGAACCTTCAGTGGCCCGCCAGCATCACGCACACCATCAGCGCCCTCAACCCGACGGAGAGCATCTATGGACAGGTCTGGATCGACGGCGAGACCAGCCAGCCGGGTGCCACCCAGGGGCTTCTAGCACAGGTTGGCTATGGCCCTGACGGCTCCAACCCGGACGGGAGCGGCGACTGGACCTGGGTCGATGCCGAGTTCAATGCGGACACCGGCAACAATGACGAGTTCAAAGGCCAGCTCCTGCCCGAGGCCACCGGTACCTACGACTATGCCTACCGCTACAGTACGACGGCCGGCCTGTACTGGCTCTACGCGGACCTGGATGGAACGGTAAACGGCTACGACCCGGCCCAGGCTGGCAGCCTTACCGTGATCCCATCCGGGGATACGACGCCCCCCGGCACGCCAACCAACCTCCATCTCGTCGAGGCGTCGCCCAGCTTCATCCACCTCGCCTGGGATGCGGTATCCGATGCCGACCTGTACCGCTACGAGGTCTTCCGCGCCGACACGAGCGGTGGGCCATACGGCAAGGTGGCGAACGTCCCGGCACCGGCGGCAGAGTACGTGGATTGGGGCGTGGTGAGCGGAGCGACGTATTACTACGTCATCCTGGCGACTGACACTTCTTTCAACAAGTCGGGCTTCTCGGCCGAGTTGACGGCCGCGGCTGCACCCCGGGCGGTACAGGTCACTTTCAGTACCACGCTGCCCGCCAGCACGCCTCCCTTCGGCGATCCCACCGCCGACATCTACATGGGCGGCAGCTTCAACGGCTGGGACCCAGCCGGCACACTCATGAGCCGCACCGGCGACTACTTCGCGACCTACACGACCACTTTCTACGAGGGCGATGCCCTTCAGTACAAGTATACGCGCGGAACCTGGGATTATGTCGAAAAGGGCGCGGCCTGCGAGGAGATCGGCAACCGCTCGGTCACCGTCGTGTGGGGAGCGGACGGAACCATGATCGTCGACGACACCGTGCTGAATTGGCGCAACACCGGAGCCTGCGGCGACTAGCGGGCCAAGGTCATGCGACGGACGGTTCTTGACGCGGGGCTTCTTTTCCGGTAGAATGGCTCGGTTCGCAGGGCCCTTAGGATCCCTGCGGTGACCATCCTGAGATTCTTGGAGACACAAGCATGGAACGACAAGAGCTTCGTACGCGCAGCCGGACGGTGATCGGCAAGCAAGTCAGGCAGATGCGCGCGAAAGAGTGGGTGCCTGCGGTCGTCTACGGTCCCGACCAGGCAGCCCGCTCGATTGAGGCGTCCGAGCGGGTCTTGGGCCAGGTCCTGCGCAGCGCGGGCAGCACGTCTCTGGTCGACCTGTTCGTTGATGAGGAGCCTGCGGCGACAGCCGTGCTGGTTCGTGAGGTTCAGCGCAACCCGCTCAACGGCCGGCTGGTTCACGTTGACTTTTACCAGGTGCGGTTGACCGAAAAGGTCAAGACCACACCTCCCATTCACTTCCACGGAGAGCCCGCCCTCGTCAAGGCAGGGCAGGCCGTCTTGCTCCACAGCATGACGCAGGTGGCAGTCGAGTGCCTCCCGACCGACCTGATCCAGGGGATCGACGTCGATGTGTCCGGGCTGGTGAATGTCGGCGATGCGATCTTTGTGCGCGATCTGCAAGTTCCGGCTGGGATTACTGTGCTCGACGACCCGAGCGAGGTGGTAGCCTCACTTGTACCGGTGCGCATGACGATCAAGGAAGAGGTAGAGGAAGAGGCAGCTGCGGAGGCTCCCGAGGCTGAGGCAGCCGAAGAGAAGGAATAGCCTAGCAGTAATGTTTGGTGCCGAGGATCACGCCTGCTCAGAGCGGCGTGATCCTCTTTCTATCTGCTGACGGGGGTGGCCATGGAGCTTGTGGTAGCGATTACCGGTGCTTCTGGAGTGACCATCGGCGCGAGACTGCTGGAGGTCCTGGCGTGCTGCGGCGAGCACCACGTGCATGCCATCGTCTCCGACGGCGCGCGTGCCGTCATCGCACAAGAGATGGGCGCCACTGTCGCACTGCCTGCCACCTCCCACTGGGAATGTGGGGACCTGGCTGCTCCGATATCGAGCTCATCGCGCGCACCAGACGCAATGGTCATTGCCCCGTGCTCGATGAAGACCCTGTCTGCCGTGGCCCACGGCTACGCGGACAACCTGATCGTCCGGGTCGCGGCGATGATGCTCAGGCTGAACCGCCCGTTGATCCTCATGCCGCGTGAGACGCCTCTCGCCCTCGCCGACATCGAGAACATGCGTCTCACCCGGTTGGCGGGAGCCGTCCTACTGCCGCCCATTGTGGCCTACTATCCCAACCCGCGCACGATCGAAGATGTGACGGACTTTTTCGCCGGCAAAGTGCTGGACATGCTGGGCCTTCCACACCAGCTATATCGGCGTTGGGCCGAGTGAGGCGGCGTCCCAAACGCCGCTGAGGGACCTTACCCCTGGAAATGAACGATCTGCGCGCTTTTCTCGAGTGGGCTGGACGAACAGACTTACTCACGTGGGAAGTGCCCGTCGATCCGCACCTCGAAGCGGCTCGGGCCATCGATGCGCAGAGAGACCGCCCGCTGCTCTTCGACAACCCCCTCCGGCCGGGCTGGCGAGCCGCAGCCAATGTCTGCGCGCGCCGCGAGAACTTTGCCTGGGCGCTGGGTACGACAGTGGGTGGCATTGTACCGCGCATGGTGGAGGCACTGGGCAGTCCGAGCTTGCCGCCCTTGGTCCAGGACGCTCCGTGCCAGGAAGTGGTTGAGCCCGCCACTGACCTGGGGAGGCTTCCCATCCTGAAGCACCTTGCCGGAGACGGGGGGCCCTACATTACCGCCGGAGTGGCTGTCATCCGCGATCCCGATACAGGGCGCAACGCCAGCTTCCATCGGCTGATGCAGATCGGACCCAGCAGCATGGTGGGCCGCATCGTGGAAGGGCGCGGCACCGACACTGCGTGGCGCAAAGCTGCAGCAGCCGGGCGCGACCTGCCCATGGCCGTCTGCCTGGGTGCCCCCGTCCACGTGCTGCTTGCTGCCTCGATGAACGCTGCGCCTGGCGTCGACGAGCTCGCCATCGCGCAGGCGCTACAGCCGACTCCTGTGGCACGCTGCATCACGGTCGACCTCGAAGTACCGGCCCTATGTGAGGCTATCCTAGAAGGGCGGCTGACCACTCGCCTCGCCGACGAGGGGCCCTTTATCGATCTCACCGAGACGTGGGATATCGTGCGGGCTCAGCCTATCTTTGAAGTGGATTGCCTCACCCACCGGCGGGAGCCCATCTACCATGCGCTGCTGCCGGGGGGTCCAGAGCATCGCTTGCTCATGGGACTGCCGCGTGAGCCAAACCTGTTCAGGACGGTTGCAGAAGCCGTCGATTGCCGGGCGGTGAGCATTACCCCCGGCGGCATGTGCTGGCTTCACGCGGTGGTGCAGATTTCCAAGCACAGCCCAAATGACGGCCGCAGGGCCATAGAGGCGGCGTTCCAAGGTCACGGCTCGCTCAAGCACGTGGTGGTCGTGGACCAGGACGTGGACCCCTTTGACCCGGCAGTGGTGGAGTGGGCTATCGCCACGCGCTTTCAGGCCGATCGCGACTTGATCGTGCTCCCCGACCAGCCCAGCAGCAGCCTGGATCCTTCGGCCGAGCTCGTGCCTGGACAGAAGGCGCGCTCGGCAAAGATGGGATTGGACGCCACTATCCCCTGGGTCGATCATTCGGGCCGCGCCCTGAGCCAGGCAGAGCGGGACGCGTTCCTCAAGGTGGGCTACTAGCCCGCCCGGCGCCGGTCTATGGCCGAGACACTGGGGCTCACAGACGAGGAGTCGGACATCCTGGCAGGTGACCAGGGGCCCGGCCAACAGAAGGCAATGGCCATCGTCGTCGCCCTTGCCAAGATCTATGGCGCCGCCGACCTGGTGCCGGTGGAGAGCGCCCAGATCTCCGGCGTCAGCTACAAGAACCTGGGCCAGGCTGGCCTTGAGTTCCTGCAGGAATGGGCGGCGATGGGCGCGCGCGCGCGCATTCCGGCGACCCTCAACCCAGCCGGGGCAGACATGCAGGCCTGGCGTGCGCTGGGCTTTGAGGAGACCTTCATCAAGAAGCAGCGCGCGGTGGTGGATGCCTATGCCACGCTTGGCGTGCTGCCCACCCTGACCTGCACTCCGTACCAGACGGGCACGCTTCCGGCCCTGGGCCAGCACCTAGCGTGGGCGGAGTCTTCCGCCGTCACTTATGCCAACTCGGTGCTGGGTGCTCGGACCAACCGCGAAGGGGGGCCAAGTGCACTGGCTGCTGCGATCGCCGGCAGGACGGCGCGTGCCGGACTGCACCTAGACGAGGCACGGCAGCCCACGGCGCTCTTTGACGTCCGGTGCCCCCTCGCGTCCGAGGCCGACCTAGGAGCGCTTGGCATCATGATCGGCAGCCAGGTTCGGCACGGGGTACCCTATCTTCGTTTGGCGGCGGGCCTTCCTCCCGGGGCGGACCTGAAGACACTGGGCGCCGCAATGGCAGCCAGTGGGGCGATCGGGCTGTACCACATCGAGGGCCTTACAGCCGAGGCAAGGGGCGGCACAGTTGAAGCGACCGGCCTCCAGCCAAGCTCCATCGACAGCCTGCGCTCCGGCTACCACGTGCTCGACGGGAGCGCTGCAGAGATCGACTTGGTCAGCATCGGCTGCCCCCACGCCTCACTGGCCGAGATTGCTCTGATTGCCGACGCTCTGCAGGGCAGGACACTGAGAGCCCAGCTCTGGGTTACGACCGCGCGCCCCATTCGCGACGGGGCAGTTCGTGCCGGTCTCGTGTCACGGATCGAGGAGTCTGGCGGCCGGGTGGTCGCAGACACGTGCCTGGTCGTTGCACCTGTAGCCGCCCTCGGCTTCCGGTCACTGGCAACCAACTCAGCCAAGATGGCGTTCTACGCACCCTCCCACTCGGGTCTCTCAGTGCGATTCGGCCCTCTGGAGAGGTGCGTCGAGGCGACGATCACGGGACGGTGGCGGCCATGAGTATCGAGCTGCAGGGCCGGGTCATTCAACCCGGTGAGGCGTGCGGAGTCGCGCTTGTCTCGGCTGCTCCGGTGGGCTTCTTGGGCGGGGTAGACCCCGACACAGGGACCGTCGTTGAGCCGGGTCACGACCTGGAGGGGCAGTGCGTCTCTGGGCGGGTTCTAGTCTTTCCGACCGGAAAGGGCAGTACCGTCGGCTCCTATACCCTCTACAGAATGGCGCGCGCAGGCACGGCTCCGGCCGCCATCATCAACTCGGAGAGCGAACCGATTGTCGCGGTGGGTGCGATCATCGGGGGCATCCCCATGGTCGACCAGGTGGATATCTCCCAGATCCAGACCGGCGACCGGGTTCGTGTTTCGAGCGACTGGATCCTGGTGGAACGATGAAGGAGCTCGTCTTCTGCAAGCTAGGCGGATCGGCGATCACGGTCAAGACCAGACCACACACAGCCCGGCCCCAGGTCCTGGCGCGCCTGGCCGGGGAGATCGCTGAAGCACTGCGCGCTCACCCGGAGCTGCGCCTGGTTCTTGGACACGGCAGCGGGTCGTACGGGCACAGCGTGGCGAGGCGAACCGGGACGCGCGCTGGTGTCCACGGGCCCGCGCAATGGTACGGTTTTGCCGAAGTGGCGGCGGCGGCCGGCCGCCTGAACCGCAGGGTGGCCGATTCGTTGCTTGCCGCCGGCGTGCCAGCCTGGTGCCTTGCCCCGTCCGCATTGGTTCGCTGTGACTCGGGGCAGCTGGTGGCGATGGACACGGCGGTCGTGGCGGAGGCGCTGGCTCGCGGGCTGGTCCCGCTGCTGTATGGGGACGTGGCGATAGATCAGACCATCGGAGGAACGATCGTATCAACGGAGCAGGTGCTTGCCTTCCTAGCTCGCCGCCTGCAGCCTAGGAGAGTGGTCCTGATCAGCGACGTAGACGGGGTGTTCACGAGCGACCCGCGATCCGATCCGACTGCACAGCGCGTGCCCGAGATCACGCCGGCCAACTGGCCGTCCGTCCAGCGGGGACTGGGCGCATCGCGGGCGGCCGATGTGACGGGTGGAATGCGAGCCAAGGTTGGGGAAATGGTGCGCCTGGCAGAGGAGGTACCCGGCATGGAAGTGCGCATTCTCTCTGCCGAGCGGCCAGGCGCGCTGGCGTCTGCCCTCCAGGAGGAGCAAGCAGGCGACTGCGGCACGGTCATTCGCTGGTTGTGAGCCACCGTGCCATGACTTACGGGAGAGCCAAACAAGCGAACTTGCCGCGTAATGGAAAGGGTGCTAACATCGCAGCACTCAGAACCCAGAATCAGTGAGGTTGCACGTTGGACTATAGCCAGAGAGTGATGGATCACTTCATGAACCCCCGCAACGTGGGGGTGATCGAGAACCCCGACGGCGTGGGGCGTATGGGAAACCCCCGATGCGGCGATTTGATGGAGATGTCTATCCGCGTCGAGGGAAACGTGATCGCGGACATCAAGTTCCGCACTTTTGGCTGCGGGGCTGCCATAGCCACCAGCTCGATGGCGACCGAGATGCTCAAGGGCAAGACCATTGAGGAAGCGCTCGAGATTACGAACAAAGCCATTGCAGAGGCATTGGACGGTCTGCCGCCGATCAAGATGCACTGCTCGGTGCTCGCAGCCGACGCACTGCGCGCTGCGCTTGCCGATTACTTCCGGAGGCAGGGAGACCTGGAGCGTGCCGCAGAACTGCTTGACGAAAAGGTCACCCAGCCGAAAGACGCGCCCGAGGCTAGAGAGCCCCTTCACTGGCACGACTTTGGGCGCATGGTGCGCGCGCTCTTCGGTGCTTACCCCGACGCGGAGCCGATGGAGCTCAGCCTGACACAGATCTTCCGGATGATCCTGCAGTTGCCCGGGTTCGACGACGATCACGAGGCTGTGAATGAGGACCAGCTGGAAAAGCTCCAGATGGCCTGGCACGAGATCAAGTCAGCCTGAGCGAAGGACAGGACTCTATGCTCATAACCATCGTCTCACTACTCGTCGCGCTCAGCATCATGGTCTTGGTGCACGAGCTCGGACACATGCTCACAGCGCGAGCAGCCGGAATCGTGGTCGAGGAGTTCGGCGCCGGGTACCCTCCGCGCCTGCTGTCCCTCTGGCGCAGCAAGGGCAGAATCGTGATCGGTGGAAGGACTATTGTCGTCCCGCGCCGACTGAGCGTGCCACAGGAGATTGTGACAGGATCGCTCGTGTCCTACCATGCCGCGGAGGACCAGAAGGGCCGCCTAGTTCTGACCGACGTGAGCGTGGTAGCACCTGAGGATCCTCTGGCCGGCCAGGCGCAGTCTGTTGAGCTCATCGACCGGGGCATGCTCTACTCCCTTAATGCCATTCCCTTTGGCGGCTTCGCGAAGATGCGTGGGGAGGAGGATCCGGGCGACCCCGGGAGTTTCGCAAGCAAGCGGAAGCTGACCCGAATCTGGGTCTTGGCCGCCGGCTCGATCATGAACCTGGTGACCGCTGTGCTCTTTTTCGCGACGGCGTTCATTGTGGGGGCACCAGCCGTTGCGGAGCCGCCGAATATCCTGGTTTCCGAGGTGGCGGCCAACTCCCCTGCACAGCAAGCAGGGCTGCAGGCCGGGGACTTGCTGATGCGCGTCGACGACGACTCCGTAGAGACGATAGAAGGCTTGCAGGAGTACATCCGAGGTCGGGCAGGAGCGCCTATTGTCTTCACGGTGCTGCGGGGAGAGGAGACCATCGTCCTCAGCATCGTCCCTCGCGAGAACCCACCAGACGGCGAAGGCCCGACCGGCATTCTGCTCGGGCAGCGCACGGTCCTTGTGCACCACCCCTGGTACCGGTCGCTTTGGCTCGGCTTGCGGGAAGCCGTCTCCATGGCAGCCCTCACCCTGGCCTTGCCCGTCCAGTTGATACGGGGCCTGATCCCCGCGGAGCTTGCACGCCCAGTGGGCCCGGTGGGAATCGGCAGCCTTATCGGCGATGCGGTGCGGTATACGCTTGAGACAGGCTGGTGGTACCCTGTGATGAGGATGCTGGGCTCGCTCAGCGTAGCGCTGGCGGTCACCAACCTTCTCCCTCTTCCCGCGCTTGACGGTGGCCGAATCCTGTTCGTGATCGTCGAGGCCATACGGGGCAGACGGGTCGATCCGGCGAAGGAGGGACTGGTACACCTCGTCGGCATGGCACTGCTCATCGGACTGATGCTGCTCATCACCTGGCAGGATCTGGTCAATCCACTGCCGTCGCTGGACTGGTCCGACCTGTTCTAGGCAGCCCAAGGAGGAAAGCTGCGCAAGTGTAGGCGGTGTGGGGCGCAGATAGAGCAGGCCCAAGTCGTCTGCCCAGCCTGCGGCAAGCCGCAGCGCCGCGCGCGCAGGATCCGGTGCCGGAGCTGCGGAGCCACTGCGAGCCGGGGCCTGGTGCTGTGCCCGCGGTGCGGGGAGCCTCTGCGGCGTGAGTGGCTTCGCCCAGTCTTGTTGGCCGTCCTCGCCGTGCTCGGCACTCTGTTCGGCCTATGGGCAGGCCCCCGTCTGCGGCAAGCCTTCGAGACCTTGCCACCGCGGGCCGTCGTGCACTCTGCGCGCGAGGTCGCCACGGAAGTGCCAGGCCTATTGCTGCGGATCCCAAGCCTGACTCCCTCGCTGACTCCGACGAGTACTCCAACCCCAACACGGACACCGACGCCCACGTCGACACCGACCCTGACCCCCGTACCCACCTCCACGCCTTCTCCAACCCACACTGCGACTCCTACCGCCACCACGGCACCCAGTCCGACACCAACCAGGACTCGCGCGGCGGCCACACGCCCGCCGCCCATGAGCACGCCAACGACGCTCCCCTTGTTGGGTGCCCCTATCCCGCAGCTGCCAGAGAATGGGTCTTCCGAATCTGGGCGGGCTCTCAAGATGAGCTGGACATCCGCCTACACCCTCGGGCCGGACCAGTACTTTGAGATCACCCTGCGCTATACCCGCCAGGGCAGCGAGGTTGTGCTACCCGTCTATGTCCAAGTCGCGCAGTGGTTCGTCGATCCAGCCCTCTACCTACAGGCCGACCAGGAAACCAACCGCGCCTACCACTGGCGCGTCAGGGCCGTCCTGAAAGTCACGGACGCAGCAGGCAAGGTTTCCTACCTCCCCCTGAGCACATCCAGCGAAGAGCAGGTCTTTTACTGGCAGTAGTCACGACGAAGATGGCGCGAGGCACAGCAGCCAGCCAAGCGCTGAAAGCAGGAGGGCCCTCCCCCCAGCTCAGGCAGAGCCGAGGGAGAGGGCCCTCTTTGGTTGACAGTGAGGCGAGCTAGCGCTGCGTCCAGACCGTTTTCAGGACTGCAAGCCCGTTGTTCTCGAAATACTCAACCTTGACGGTGTGGGTGCCCGCCGCCAGGTCGCGGTCGGCGGTGTATGTGGTGACAGACGTGAAGTGCCACTGGTCGATCAAGAGCGCGTCATCGACATAGAGCTTGACCCCGTCATCCACAGTCGCCTGGAACTGATACGTGCCACCGGCAAAGGAGTAGGGTGCCGTGCAGCGTACCGAGAAGTAGTCAGCCGTGATGCCGGCAACCGGTGCCTTGTTGCCCCAGTCGAAGTTGAGCGAGCCGTAGTACTGCGTGGTTACGGGCGCTCCCGATAGCGTCGTGTTGTTGAAGAACTCGCAGGTCCAGGAGGGCGCGCCGTTCACCTTCTCGCTGGCAAAAGTCAGGACTCCCACGCCCCATGCCTGGTAGTAGTCGATCTGGATGTGATGCACGCCGGCTCCCAGCTGGCGCTCGACCGAGTACTCGGTTGCCGAGGTCACCTTCCACTCGTCGATCACAAGGATGCCGTCAAGCCAGAACCGTACCCCATCATCCGCCTTGATGCGGAAGATGTACTTGCCCGTTTCGAACGCCTGGTCACGGGTGAAGCGAGCCGAGAAGTACGTGCCGGGAACACCGCCACCTGGTCCCTTGGAGCCCCAGTTGAAGGCGACGCTGGCCGGGCGGTTGGTGAGCTTCGGGTCCCCGCTGAGATAGGCGTTTGGCCAGTACCGGGCAGTCCACGGGCCGGGGGCCGGAGTCGGCTTCGGTTTGGGCGCAGGGGTGGTGCACTTGACCGGGATCACAAGCTTCTGGCCGGGGTAGATGTAGTTAGGATTGACAAGGCCATTCAGTTGGGCAATCGTCTGCCAGCTCACACCATAGCGCGCGGCGACCTGCTTGAGAAAGTCGCCGGCCTTGACCGTGTAGGTCGTCTTGCAGCTCTTGACTGGAGCGGGAGCAGGTGCGGGTGCCTTGGCAGGAATGGCCAAACATTGCCCAACGTAGATTACGTTCGGATTTGCCAGGTGGTTGGCATCAATCAGCGCCTGCACGCTGACCCCGTATTTGGCCGCGATGGTCGTCACCGACTCTCCCGGCATCACAGTATGGCACGAGGAGCCGCCGGCAATTACCGGAGCGGGGAGCACCAGGCCGGATAGCACCAGAGCGGCTACGATTGCGACGATGACACCTTGGCTTTTCATCGTTTTTTCACTCCCTTGCACACATTCCACTATTCTATCTACCGGAAACATCTCAGTTAAGCGTATTATACCACGATACTATCAATATGTCAAGGCCCAATGTGCCGACTACCTTCGAGGAGGCCTAGGGCTCGGAAGTGCCCCCAAAGCCGGTCAGGTCCACGACGGAGTCGTACGACCCATACGGGTTGTCGACGTGGTCGTCTGCGTGCCAGTCGTTCAGCCACTCCCTTCCGTCGACAAGGTAGCGGAAGCGGTAACGCCGGCCCGCGGCAAGCTCCACCGTGACACGCCAATTGGCATCCTGCCGATTGTGGGTCATGGGTGTGGCTGTGGTGTCCCAGCCGTTGAACTCGCCAACAAGGTTGACCCGCTCGGCCCACATGGTCGAGGGTAGCTCGAAGGTAACGCGCACGCACCCTGGATTCTTGGCTGCTTCCCTGTGGATCATCTTTCTCTCCGCCGCACGGGTTGATCACACCCATCCGAGCTGGAACTGGGGACAGGTGTCTGCCTGTGCCTCTCCATTATAGACAGAACGAGGGAATTGTCAACGCCGTGCAGCCGGCCTTTTCGGGGGCAGCCGACCTCGAGTGCAGGAGTCACCAGGCACGTTTGCACCGTGCCTGGAATAGCGCTACAATGCGAGCTGACAACGCGGTGGCTTGCGGCCCATCACTGCGCCAGTCATGGGCCCGTCACGCCGCGTACCCGGCGAGGCTCAACATGGGAAAGGAGGCGCGTGTGCCGGAGAGACCGCCCGCACCCGGCTCGATGATCGGGTTGACACTGGTTTGCGCATGTCTGGCGGTCAGCTTCTTCCTCACCGCCTGCGAGGTTGCCCCCGCCACAGAAGTGGCAGTTCTGCCAACGGCGGCCTTTCCGATTGAGGCGGCGCCTAGCGAGGCACCAGTGCCTGTGACCGGCACCGTCCTGCTCTTCTGGGAACCCTATGCGCTCGACCGGCCCATGGGTCTGCTGCTGGGGGAGATGGTCCGCGACTTTCACGCCGCCAATCCAGAAATCGAGGTCGACATTGTGGCCAAGAGCGGCACAGTCGGCCTGCACGAATCGCTGCTTTCGGCGCTCCCGGACGGGGAGCTGCCGAACCTCGCGGTTGCCTTCCCAGGCATGATCTCGACCTATGCCGCCCAGGGAGCGGTCATTCCGCTGGATCCGTTTCTGGTCGATGCCGAGAACGGACTCGGCGCGGAGGAGTTGGCCGACTTTTTCCCAGGCCTTATCGAGTCTGGGAAGCTTCCGGGGTATGGGGGGCAGATGATGAGCTTTCCCTTCGCGCAGAATGCTCTCGGTCTGTGGGTGAACCAGAGCCTCCTGGAATTGGCCGGATGGGACTCGTCCCCGAAGACCTGGAGCGAATTCGAGCAGGCCTGCTACGACATCTGGGCGTACGCAGGCCGGCCGTGTTACCCCGTCGTGGAGAGCGTCACCACCTTTGATGCGTGGCTCCGCAGCCGGGGCGGCCAGCAGATCGACGAGACCGCGCGGCGGGCCACCTTCCAGGCCCCGCCCGGTGTCGAGAGCCTAGAGCTGATCCGCCGGCTGCTGGAGGTCGGGCTCGCCTGGAGGCCTACCGACACCTACGGTGATTATGTCGCATTCACAAGCGGGGAGGCAGCCTTTGCCTTCTCCTCCACCGGAAGCAGCCGGCTCTACGCCGAGGCCTACGCTGGAGCCGTCAGCGGGGGCATGGCACCCTTCCGCTGGACGCAGACGCTCATTCCGCAGGCGGATCCCAACCTGCCAGCAACGAGCCTTGTGGGCACCAACTTCTTTATCCTTCCCAGCGACCCCGAGCATGAGATGGCAGCCTGGAAGCTGGTCCGCTGGTTCACGCTGCCCGAGCAGACCGCGAGATGGGCTGCATCGATGGAAGCGATGCCGGTGCGCGTTTCTGCCCAGTCCGTCATGACGGAGACGTTGGGCACTTATCCCTTTGTCCGTGCCCAGATGGAGGAGATCATGCCTTACGCCCGGCCAGAACCGTCGCTGCCTGAGAGCTTGGCGGTACGCGAGGTCCTTTACACGGCGATCGTCTCGGTGACGCAGGGCTACTCCGGTACGCAGGAGGCCCTCGATGTGACGGCGAGCAAGGTCAACGCCCTGTTGGGGAGTGCCCCGTAGCGCACGCCAAGCTGAGTGCCTTCGCTGAGCGGGCGAGGACCAGGGAACGTGAGGTGTACGATGCACAGCACTGTGATCTCGGCAGGCACGGTGGAGAAGCGCGACCAGGTCTCAGAACCGGCGCTGGTCCACGAGCTGATCGATCCTGAAGGAAGACGAGAGGCAGAGCGGCGCCTCGCTGCCTTCGCGTGCCCGGCCATGGCTATGTACGCAAGTCCTCAGCACCGACAGATGATGGATGGACTGTGGGCCGTATGGGAACGGTGGGGTCCCGAGACATTGGGCTTGTCGATCCTCTCACCGGGGTACGGCTTGATCGCCGCCACTGAGACGATCGTACCCTATGAGGCGGCGTTCGACAGCGACCCGGCGGCCCTTGAGCTGTGGGCAGCCCGGCAAGCGGTGCGCGAGAAGACCACTGCCCTGGTGCGCAACGCCAACTTGGTTTTCTACCTACTGGGGGGTCCTGCACTTGATGCGCTGGCCCTGCCGCTTGATGTTCCAGCAGCAGTACAGCAGTTGGTGCTCACCGACGCCGAAAGCGCAGAACGGGTGGCTGGGGCGCCCAATCTCCATGTCTTCGTCGTGGCAAAGGCAAGGGCGGCCCGCCGCTGGCATGTCAAAGCCCCTCTTGTCGGCGGCTTTTTGTTTGGACGCATGTGCGAGCAGATCGTCCGGCACGGGCCAGCCGTGCTCGAGTGGCTGCACAACCGGCCCCAGGACCTCGATTGCCTACTCTACAAGCGAGCCCGATGGAGACCACAGCTGGGGCTGTGGTCGGAACCATAGGCAGCTGCCAACGTACGCACAGCTCGTCGCCCTCCGCCCGGCTCAAGCCGTGGGCAGATCGAGCGCGACCGGCTGCATCTTGAGAAAGACCAGGCCCTTCTCGTCACCCTCTGTCGCACCTACATCCGCGACGACGTGGTCGCCGGGCATGAACTCGCCGCGTAGGATCCGCCTGGAAAGCGGACTCTCGACGTAGCGCTGCAGAGTGCGTCGCAGCGGGCGGGCGCCAAAGGCTGGGTCGTACCCCTCCGAGGACAACCACTTGCGGGCAGCCACCGTGAGCTCGATCGTTACGCCCCGCTCAGAGAGCTGGTCCCGAATATCGGCCATTTGCAGGTCGACTATCTGCTCCATATGCGCAAGGCTGAGTGTGTGGAAAATGATAATCTCATCAATGCGGTTGAGGAACTCGGGCCGGAACGTGTGCCGCAGCCCCTCTTCAATCTCCCGCCGGCTCTCAGCTGCTTCTTCGTACTCCCCAGATGCGCGGCGGAAGCCCAAGGTCCCGCCCTGCCTGGCATACTGGGTGCCGATATTGGAGGTCATGATCAGCACTGTGTTGCGAAAGTCCACTACCCTACCCTGACCGTCGGTAAGGCGGCCGTCCTCCAGGATCTGTAGCAGGGCATTCCAGACATCAGGGTGCGCCTTCTCTATCTCGTCAAAGAGGACGATCTGGTAGGGCCTGCGCCGGATGGCCTCCGTCAGTTGCCCCCCTTCCTCGTAGCCGACATAGCCCGGAGGGGCGCCAAAGAGTCGGCTCACAGTGTGCTGCTCCCTGTATTCGCTCATGTCTATGCGCACCATGGCGTCGTCGCTGTCGAAGAGAAAGTCGGCCAGCGCCTTGGCGAGCTCAGTCTTGCCAACTCCGGAACTGCCCAGGAAGACAAAGCTCCCAATGGGCCGGTGCGGATCCTTCAGACCGCTCCGGGCGCGCCGAATCGCGTCGGCGACCGCGTTGATGGCCTCCTCCTGCCCAATTATGCGCCTGTGCAGATGCTCCTCCATGGTGAGCAGTCTCTCCGCTTCAGTCTGCATTAAGCTGCTGACCGGGATGCCTGTCCAGCGGTGCACCACGTCAGCGATGTCCTCAGCATCCACGGTCTCGTCAATGCCGGCTTCGAGGCGCCATGCATCGCGCCGGGCCGTGAAGTCGGCCTCGAGCGCCATTCTCTCAGTCTTGCACTGGGCTGCCCGCTCGTAGTCGCGGCTCGCCCAGGCTGCCTCCTCCTCTGTGATGAGCTTGGTGAGGCGCGCCTTCATCTCCTTGAGCTCGGGCGGCATGGAGTAGATGGCCACTCGAAGCTTGCTGGCTGCCTCGTCAATCAGGTCAACCGCTTTGTCGGGGAGACGACGATCCGTCACATAGCGGGCCGACAGGCGCGCGGCCGCAGTCAATGCCTCATCCGTGAAGCGCACGTTGTGGTGGGCCTCATACCGATCGCGAAGACCGTGGAGCATCGATATGGTGTCCTCGATGGAGGGCTCCTCCACCCAAATCGGCGCAAAGCGGCGCTCCAGTGCGCTGTCTTTCTCGATGTAGCGCCGGTATTCGTCGGGCGTCGTTGCGCCGATGCAGCGCAGCTCGCCACGAGCGAGTGCCGGTTTCATCATGCTCGATGCATCCAAGGCTCCCTGCGCACCTCCCGCACCGACGACGCTGTGAATCTCGTCGATGAAGAGGATGATCTCCCCCTCTGCACGCTGGATCTCCTCGATGGCACCCTTCAAACGCTCCTCGAATTCGCCTCGAAAGCGAGTACCGGCAACCATTGCTCCCAAGTCTATCTGGACTACGCGCTTGCCCGCCAGAATCTCCGGGATATCGTCTTCAGCGATCTTGCGTGCCAGCCCTTCAACTATTGCCGTCTTGCCGACGCCGGCTCCACCAATCAGGACGGGGTTGTTCTTGGTGCGGCGGCTGAGCACCTGGATCACCCGAAGGATCTCGCTGTCGCGGCCAATCACCGGGTCGAGCTTGCCTTCGCGGGCAAGCTGCGTCAGGTCTCGGCTGAACTTCTCCAGCGTGCGGTACCGTGTCTCAGCTTGAGGGCTGCTCACCTTCTGCCCCCCACGTACCTCGCGAACCGCGTCCAGGATCCGGTCTCGGGTGACCCCCTGCTCCGCCAGGATGCGTGCTGAAGGTGTGTTGCGCTCCCCCGCAATCGCTAGGAAGATGTGCTCCGTCGAGACATAGTCATCCTTGAGCTTGGATGCTTCCTCGTTCGCCTTCTCTATGACACGCTTGAGGCCCGGCGTTATGTATATCTGACCAACCCCGCCACCAAAGATCTGGGTGCGTGAAGTGCGCTTCAACTCCTCGTCGAGACGCTTGCCAATCGTCTCAATGTCGGCGCTCAGGACCTTGAGCAGCTCCGGGACTACGCCCGACGGCTGCTCGATCAGAGCCAGAAGAAAGTGCTCCGTGTCGGCCTGGGTATGCCCATAGCGCTGGAGAACCTCATACGCCCCCCGGGCGGCCTCCTGTGCTCGCTCCGTGAAGCGATCGAATCGCATCATGGCTCACTCTCCGTTTCACTCCGTAGTTACACGATTATACCAGATTTGTGCCGGCACTGCAAGTGGTGGTGAGCCATCCCCGTGCGACAGAGACCAGTGTCCCAGCCCAGGAGTCCAGCTCAGTCCGGCGTGACCCGTACGAATGTCAGGTTGCCGGCTGCCGCATCCACACGCACCCGGTCACCCTCCATGAACTCACCGCGAAGCAGCTTGAGCGCCAGCGGGTCCTGTACCAACCGCTGGATCACGCGCTTGAGCGGGCGTGCGCCAAAGGCAGGGTCATACCCCTCGCGCGCGAGCAGCTCCCGAGCCCGGCCGGTGAGCTCGACCTGGAGGCGCCGGCTGGCGAGCAGCACCTGCAGGTGCTTGAACTGGATGTCGACGATTTGCTCCAGATGCTCAAGCGTTAGGCCGTGAAAGAGGATGATCTCGTCGATCCGGTTGAGAAACTCGGGCCGGAAATGCTGACGGAGCGCGCCGAGGACCAGCTTCCGGGCATCCTCGCCGATTGCCGGGCGTCCGTCAAGCAGCTCGGTTCCGATGTTGCTGGTCATGATGATCAAGCTGTTCCGGAAGTCGACGGTGCGGCCGTGACCATCGGTCAGGCGCCCTTCGTCGAGGAGCTGGAGGAGCGTGTTGAAGACTTCGGGATGCGCCTTTTCGATCTCGTCAAAGAGAACGACGGTGTAGGGCCTGCGCCGGACTGCCTCGGTCAACTGACCACCTTCCTCGTAGCCTACGTAGCCGGGCGGGGCTCCGATCAGCCGCGAGACGGAGTGCCGCTCCTGGTACTCGCTCATGTCAATGCGCACCATGGCGGCTTCGTCATCGAACAGGAACTCTGCTAAGGCGCGGGCCAGCTCCGTCTTGCCCACGCCAGTCGGCCCGAGGAATATGAAGCTGCCAATCGGCCTCTTGGGATCCTGAAGGCCAGCGCGGCTGCGGCGCACGGCGTTGGATACGACCCGAATCGCCTCGTCTTGGCCGACCACTCTGTCATGCAAGCGCTCTTCCATGCGCAGTAGCTTCTCGATCTCGCCCTCCAGGAGCTTGCTGACCGGGATTCCGGTCCAAGACGAGACCACCTCGGCCACGTCCTCGCTGTCGACCTCTTCTTTGAGAAGCTGCGTGCCGTCCTGCTGCATGGCACGGAGCTGCGCCTCCTGCGAAGCGAGCTGCTTCTCCAGTCGCACAAGGTCGCCGTACTGCAGCTCTGAGGCGCGGCGGTAATCGTACGCGCGCTGTGCCTGCTCCACCTGATGGCGCACGGCCTCGACCTGTTCCTTGGTGTCGCGCAAGCCCTGGATCGCCGCCTTCTCGCCCTCCCAGCGGACGGTCAGGGCGCGACTCTGCTCCTGAAGATCGGCAAGCTCCTTCTCCAGCTTCTCAAGGCGCTCGTGGCTGGCACGGTCCTTTTCCTTCCTGAGCGCCTCACGCTCGATCTCCAACTGCATAATCTGCCGGTCAACACGGTCAAGCTCCTGCGGCTTGGAGTCGATTTCCATCCGGAGCCGGCTGGCCGCCTCGTCAACCAGGTCTATCGCCTTGTCCGGCAGGAAACGGTCGCTGATGTAGCGGTGCGAGAGGACAGCAGCGGCGATGACCGCCGGGTCTTGGATTCGAACGCCGTGGTGGACCTCGTAGCGCTCCTTCAGGCCACGCAGAATGGATATGGTCTCCTCAACGCTTGGCTCGGCGACCAGCACAGGCTGGAAGCGGCGCTCCAGCGCGGGGTCTTTCTCGATGTGCTCTCGGTACTCGTCCAGAGTCGTTGCGCCCACGCAGTGGAGCTCGCCGCGAGCCAGCATGGGTTTGAGCATGTTGCTTGCGTCCATCGCGCCCTGCGCAGCCCCAGCCCCCACGACGGTGTGCAGCTCGTCTATGAAGACGACGATCTTGCCTTCGGCATCGGTGATCTCTTTGAGTGCAGCCTTGAGCCGCTCCTCGAACTCGCCACGGAACTTGGAGCCGGCGATCATTGCACCGAGGTCCAGCTGGACAACGCGCTTCTCCTTGAGGCCCTCGGGAACATCTCCGCGCACAATGCGCTGAGCGAGACCCTCGACGATGGCGGTCTTGCCAGTTCCCGGCTCGCCGATCAGGACGGGGTTGTTCTTGGTGCGGCGGCTCAGTACCTGGATGACACGCCGGACCTCCTCGTCGCGGCCGATGACAGGATCGAGCTTGCCGCGGCGGGCGAGCTCGGTCAAGTCCCGCCCGTACCTATCGAGGGCCTGGTATGTGCCTTCCGGGGATTGTGAGGTGACGCGCTGACTTCCACGGATGGCCGCGAGCGAGCGCAGGATCGCATCTCGTGTGATTCCAGCGTTGTTAAGCAACCGCCCGGCACCACCTCCCTCTTCCGCGAGGGACACGAGGAGGTGCTCCGTGGAGACATAGTCATCATGCATCTGCCGGGCAAGGGCCTCGGCGCGGTCGAGGGCGCGGCCAAGGTCGCGTGAGATGCCGACCTGCGCGGTAGCGCCGTACACTTTGGGCTTCCTGCCCAACTCGCCGTCCACCTGCTGAGCAAGAGCCACCGGCTGCAGGCCGAGCCCTTGCACGACCTGGGGTACGACGCCGTCAGGCTGACGTAGCAAGGCCAGGAGCAGGTGCTCTCCTTCGATCTGGCCGTGGCTGCGCTCGGCAGCCAGGCTCTGCGCTTGGGCGAGGGCCTCCTGCGCCTTTTCGGTTAGGCGGTTCATGTCCATAGCCAACCTCTCCCTGGTTTATCACAACGATCATAGCCAGGGGGCGTTAGATGAGCGTGTGAGGAGTATTAGAGTTGTGTTAGAGAGAGGCCAGAAGCCACTCTACCGGCTACCGGCGTTGCCGGCGAGGCTTGCCGGGCGTGCGCTCGACCTTGGGGTCGACTTTGTCGTCCAGGATCATCTGCCCGAGCAGCTCACCAAGACGCTCCAGTGCCGGAAGCGCGGAAGGGTCGCTGGTGCTGATCTGGGTATCCATCTCGACCTGGAAGCGGCGGAAGTCGAGCTTGGGGAAAAACTGCTGCACGAGGCGGACCTGTTGATCGCTGGAGTCGGTCATGAATGTGTCGAGGGCCGGAGTGACCCAGTTCCAAAGGCGTAAGCGCCGCACGTCGTGGGGCAGGAAGCCAGATGGGCCACGGCCGGTACCCAGGCTCAGCAGGGTCGTCTGCCCGGGGTCCCAGTCGAGACAATAGACAGCCTCGTAGGCCGCCAGGTAGCAGGGGTTCACGTAGGAGCCAAAGCCACCGTCCACGAAACGGTCGTCGACGGGCGGGAAGAGAATTGGGACCGAGCAGCTGCAGAGCACCGTGTACCAGATTTTCCAATCTGCATAGTCGGGCTTCCACGGCTTGACGAACCGCGTGCGGCTGTCCAGCAGATCACGGACGGTGATGACGAGATCGCGAGGGCGGGGACCCACCCAAAGGTCCCCCATGCAGCGCTCGCCACAGACCGAATGGAGCGCGGCGGCAAGAGGTCGCGCCGAGTAGCGAAAGCGGGCGAAGGGCCAGTAGTAGCGCAGCCTCTTGCGAAAGATGGCCCGGGCGTTTTCCATGTAGAGCGCGTGGATGCGGGCGGCAGGAAGGCGCATGGCGATCCCGGCAGCTATGGCACTGCCGGTGGAGGTTCCGGCGGCAAGATGCACGACTTTGTGGAGAGGGTAGTCGAGGGACTCTTCGACCAGGGAGAGGGCACGCGTGACGATTGTGCCGCGCAGGCCCCCGCCGTCCACGGCTAGGGCGACGTTCTTGCGGAAGGGTCTCACTGCATCCTCCTCTTCGGGTTGAAGCCAGGGTGCTGAGGAGGCCCACTTGCTTTGTCCGCCCCCTTTGCAGCCCCAGAGAGGTTCATCGCCGGCGGGATCATCTGATGCTCCAGGCTCGTGCAGCTTGATCTACCTCGTGCGCAAGACTCGAGACGCTGTGCCGGCGCACCCATGATAGCGTAGACTGGGTGCCATGGCAATCCTGGGCGCACAACTGCTCGGCCCGGCCAGACGCCGCTTCTTGGCTGCCTTCACCCTCTGTGCTATCCTGCGCGCAGTCAATCCGTCTTGGAAGGGATGCCCCCATGCAAGAGCTAGGCTTACGCGAGGTCGCGATCGAGGATCGCTTCTGGTCACCGCGGCTGGAAACCAATGCGGTGCGGGCTGTCCACCACCAGTGGGAGCAGCTTGAGGCGACCGGGTGCATCGACAATTTCCGCGTCGCGGCAGGCGACAAGGAGGGCTTCCGCGAGGGTTGGTTCTTTGCGGACTCGGACGCGTACAAGTGGCTGGATGCGGCGTGCCGGATCGCCACGACACGCCCTTCACCCCTCCTCAGCGAGAGAATCGAGACCCTGGTGGGCCTGCTCGCCCGTGCACAGGAGCCAGGCGGTTACCTCTACACCTACAACCAGCTGCACTTTCCGGGACAGCGGTGGGTGAACCTGCAGATCGAGCACGAGCTTTACTGCCTGGGGCACCTTGTCGAAGCATGCGTGTCGTATGACGACATGAGAGAAGGCACAGAGCGTTTCGACCGTCCGCCCTCGCGGAACGAGCGGGGAGGAGGAATGGGAATCGCGCGCAGAGCGGCTGACCTGCTGGTGCGGGAGCTTATGGAGGCCGGACCAGAGCATACGGATGGGCACGAGGAGATCGAGATTGCGCTTGTCAGGCTCTACCGCCGGACGGGGGAAGCATCCTACCTGGAGCTGGCGCGTCGACTGGTGGAGCGGCGCGGCCGGATCCCGCACTGGGCAGGGCTCATCCGCCGGCAAGAGACAAGCCGGCGCGCGCGCCAGCTCCAGGTGGAGGCGCAGCGCGCGAGTTACGTGGCACTCCACCCAGAGCACGCCGGCTTTCGCCTGCCGCCCGACAACGTCTCCAAGAGCGTCCTGCTTGGAAGGCAGCGCCGGCTTCTGAGTGCCCTGTCGGGAAAGATGCTGCAGCAGCATCGCCCCATGCGCGAGACGCGGGTGCCGGTGGGGCATGCAGTACGCTTCTGCTACCTAGCGACGGCGGCTGCGATGCTCGCCCGCGAAGGGGGTGATCCAGGGCTGCAGGCCGCTCTGGAGGCGACATGGGAGCGGATGGTGAGGCGACGCATGTACGTAACCGGCGGGCTGGGGGCCTTGCCCGCGATCGAGGGCTTCGGCCGCGACTATGAGCTGGACCCAGAGGCTTCGTATTCGGAGACGTGCGCGGCGCTGGGCAGCCTCTTCTGGAACTGGGAAATGGTCCTGCTCACAGGCGAGGCCCGCTACGCGGACCTCTTTGAGTGGCAGATGTACAATGCTGTCTCGGTAGGTATGGGCTTGGACGGCAGGTCGTACCTGTACAACAACCCGCTGGCGTGCCGGATGGGCATCGAGCGCCGGACGTGGTTCGCCGTGCCGTGCTGCCCATCAAACCTATCGCGAACGTGGGCTGCGATAGGGAGGTACCTGGTCTCGGCAGTCGAGGAGGCGAACGAGCCCGGGCCTGGCTCCGCCAAGGGGTATGACCTCTGGGTGCACCAGTATGTGGGGTGCAGGGCGCAAGCGGCGCCGGGGGTCGAGCTGCGGGTTGCATCGGAGTTGCCGTGGGAAGGTCGGGTTCGCATCGATGTCGAGGTGCACACGGCGGCGGTGTGGACGCTGCAGGTGCGCATCCCGAGCTGGACGCGCGGCTGGGCGGTCCAGGTGAATGGAGAGGCATGGGAACCGCGGCCGGTGGTGCGCCGGACCCCTGTGTCGACTGCGTCGGGCTATGCGCCACACGGAGCATTCTATCTGCCGCTGCGGCGGAGGTGGGCAGCAGGAGATTCTGTGACCCTCGAGCTTCCGATGCCGATCGTGGTGCGGCGGACGTCATGCCTGGTGCATGGCAGCCATGGAAGAGCAAGTATCACGCGCGGGCCGCTGGTGTACTGCCTAGAGAGCGTAGACAACCCCGAGCTGGATCTGTTCGGCGAGCGAGTGGATCCGGAGTCCCTACGGGCTGAAGTGGCAGGAGCGGGAGAGGCTGAGGAGAACTGGGCGGGCATGGGTGTCTCCCCTACTCTGCTGCGCGGACAAACGGCAGCCGGCAAGCCGGTGACGCTAATCCCCTACTTCGCGTGGGCGAACCGAGGACCGAGTCAGATGAATGTGATGGTGAGGGTGTAGGGGAGGTGGCGACTGGCGTGCGGACTAGATCACGCGAGCGCGGAAGGTCGGGTATTCGGGAAGGGGGCGCGGGCGTATCTCCACCGGCCTGCCGGCCTCCTCGCGCTTGAGAAGGAGGAGCGTCAGGTCGTCGAACTGAGGTTCGGCACCAATGAAGCCGTTCACGGCCTCGACGAGGGCCTCCTGCACCTCAGGTGCGGTGCGCTTGGCATGGGCACGCACTACTTCAAGTATTCGCTCCTTTCCGAAGAGCGCCTGCTGCCCGCTGTGCGCGTCGGGCAACCCGTCGGTGTAGCACACGAGGAGGTCCGACGGGCCAAGGCGCACGTGCTGGGTGCGCCACATCTCCTCGGCGGTTGCGCCCAAGGCCATACCTGTGCGGGCCAGCTCCTCGGGGGCAGTACCGGTGGCGCGCAGCAGGAGGGGCGGCGGATGGCCCGCATTGGCGTAGACGAGGTCCCCGGAAGCAGGCTCAAGCACACCGTAAAAGACAGTCACGAAGAGGCCGACCGGCGCGTCGCGGAGCATGCCGCGGTTGGCCTCTGATAGGACACGAGCCGGGTCGCCTGGGTTGAGCGTGGCGTGCGTTCGGATCAGTGTGCGGCTGAGGGCCATGTAGAGCGCGGCGCCCATGCCCTTGTCCGCGACGTCGGCGACGGCAATGCCCAGTCGCCCGTCGCGGAGCGGGATGAGGTCATAGAAGTCGCCGGCAGTCTGGCGGGCGGGCATCAAGACGGCAGCCAGCTGCCAACCCGGGACTGAGGGCACCTGAGGAAGCATCATGGCCTGCACGCGGCCGGCGAGAGCCAACTCGCGGGTGCGGCGTCCTACCTGCTGAAAAGCGCGTGCGGCCTGGTTCAGGTAGCCCAGCAACTGGAGGTCGCGCTCGCGCTGCTCCGTAAAACGCTCACCAGCCACGTCAACCATGCAGACAACGCCCAGGGGTCGCTGACCCGGTACCAGCAAGGGGATGGCCCTCCGCATGCCGCTGGTCCCCTCCAACTCCCGCATCGGGCTTGCCTCGCGGTAGGCGCGTGCCTCCAGGCGGTCCTCCTGCACTCCGATGGTCTCCAGAGACACGGCGTGCTGGGCACCGGGTGCCTGCGGGTCGCGGCCGCGCGTAATCCGCTCCAGTAGCCGGAGGCTTGGCTCGTGGGTCAGTGCGATCCACACCTGGGCTTCCTGAATGCCGAAGCCCGCCAACAGGCCGCGCAGTACATAGTGCGCTGCCTGGCCAACGTCCTCGGAGGCATACATGGAGTGGATTGTCGCCAGCAGCAGGTCAGCCCGATTGTCCTGAGTGCCTCGGGCGAGGCTTGATTCCAGGTAATCGATAGCCGAGTTCCACTCACCGGCCATGGTCAGGAGGTGTCCAACGCGCCCGGGGGCGAGCCGCTCAGCGAGGTAGCGCCGGCAGATGTCGTTGCGCAGGCGGTAGCGATCCCCATCGAGGCGCTCGGCGACACCGGTAAGGTAAAGAGGATCGACGTCGGGCGAGAGAGGGAGTGGCAACTCGGAGCGGGGCAGGGTGCCGTGCCTTAGGAGGAGCAGAACACAGCGTAGCAGCTCGGGTTCATCCTCGATCCGGCGGACGGCCTCCTGCAGTGGAGCATAGACCGAGACTTCGCCGTCCAAGAAGTGGCGCACCACCAGATTCACGGTGCGCACCGTGAGCTTGGCGGAATGAGTCGCCTGCGCGGCACGAGTGGCATCGCGGGTGATGTGCCGGATAAGTGTAGGGTCGCCGCGCGTGGCGCGTAGGAGCTCGCGGCGGGCACCCGGGGTCGAGGTCACCTGTTCGCGGGCTATCTCCTCAGCAATAAGGGCTTCGCTTTCCGCCTCGGACAGATCACGGACGTACACCCGGCGGGCGATTCCGCGAAAGGGCGACGACTCGCCCACTGTGAGTCCGGCGAAGGAGAGAGCGCCCGAGGCGACCACCAGCAGCCGGCATGCCATGGTCGACTGCTCCATGTAGGCTGCCCGCAGGGACGTCAGGAGGGCCTGCGCCAGATCTGTGGGGAGCGACTCGAGGTGATCGAGCAGCAAGACCAGGTCGTCGTCCAGCTGGGCGACCGCGCCGACGAGGAGACTGCGATAGTCGGCGCTGGTGGCAGCGGCAGCGTGGGGTGCCTCCAGGTGGAGGCGGGTCGACTCGGCCAACCGGTGGGTTGTCACGCGCGCCAGGTCGCCGAAGAAGCCGCGCGCGGTGGAGGCGGCCAACCGCGACAGGTCGACGTAGACACAGGGTGGATAGGCGCGCTTCTCCAGCGCCTCGGCGACTGCCTGCACCAGGAGGGTCTTGCCGGAGAAGTGGGGGCCCAACAGCGTGACGTAGCTTCCCTCGTCGATCGACTCTAGGATTTGCTGAACGGCCTCCTTCTGGTGGCTGAGCAAGGCGCGTGAGGGAGACCAGGCCTCGTCGCCCGGCAGAGAAGCGAGCTCGCCGCTCATAGCCCCTCCTCCTTCAGCTTGCGAAAGAGGTAACCCAGGTCATAGGTGCGCCTGAGAACCTTGGTGAAGACAGGCGATGTCAGAAAGTACTCCTTGCCCTTGCGGTGGAAGACGCCAGCCAGGACGAGGACATCGCAGGCGTCCTCGATTGTCTGCTCGGAGAAGGCAATCGCCTGCCTGCGCAGAGAGGCATCGATGAACTCTTGGGTGAATCCGCGGACTGGCGTGTCCTCGTTGGCAAGCAGGACCGCATAGACGATCGCCTTCTCGCGCTTCTCCGTGTTCTGCATGAAGGAGGTCAGCAAGTGACCCTTGAAACCCTCGTCGGCATAGACATCGATGAGGCTTTCGGAGCTGATTTCGCGCTCACCGGTCATGTCCAAGCGGCGCAGCAGGATCATGCAGTAGTATTGCATGAGGTTTGGATGGCCGGCGGTCTCTTCGTAGACCCGGCCGACGACCTCGTCACGGTCCTTGATGTGAACACGAAGGTTCTCCATAGGAGTGATGATCAGGTCGTGGGCCTGGCGGCGCGTGAACTCACTGAGACGTACTTCCTGGCAGAAGTTGTAGAAGGGCGAGTCGAGGAGGTACTGCTCCTTCATGGCTTCGCGAAAACCAGCCATAATGTACTGGCAGGCGCCTTTGTTTGACGAAGCGCGCAACATGCGGAAGAGCTCCCAGTCGCCGCGCTGCATCAGCACGAGGTTGTCGATCTCGTCGAGAAAGAAAACCAGCTTGGGCTTGTGAGCCTGGGCCATCCGCTCAAGAAAGTTGGGAAACCAGAAGACCGTCTGCTGAAGGTGCATGCGGACGAGCTCGCGCGGATTTAGCTTGCGGACCACCTCGCGCATGTAGTCGTCAGCGCTGAGCAAGTCGCTGCAGTCCAGGTAGACGACGTGGCCCGACTCGCCGCCCTCGCGGTAGATGCGCTCCACTTCGCGCAGCAGACTTGTCTTGCCGATGCGCCGGATGCCAAGGATGGCGTGGTTGGTGTCGGGGTTGCTGAGGATACGCTGCACTTCATACTCGCGGCCAAAGAAACGGCTGCCGGTCACTGGTGCGCGGGTCTCGTAGGGTGCCAGGGTGGATATGGGCACCTGCGCCGAGATCAGATCGAGGAGCTCGCCGCTGGGCCGGCGCGACGCCACGAGTCGTTCCTGTTCTTCCTGACCCACAACGGCGAGGTTATAGAGTGGGCTGGTGGTGTAGGCGAGCAGAGAGCGGCTGTCGCCTTCGATGAGCACCACAGCGGTTTGGCGGCCCCAGTCGCGCTGCCGGCGGAGGTCAGCCAGGATCTGGAGGAGATGCTGGGTGGAGCTGCCCTCCAGGTCGGCGGCCCTCACCCAGGCGACGGGAGTTCGGTTCGAGAGCTTGAGTTTCCAGCCCGACAGATCGATCTCGAAGAGCTGCAGTCCGAGGCAGGGCCCGACTGCCTGGACGCGGTAGCCCACCTCCTCAGCCAGCCGGCGAAGGATGGGTGGCCAGGCTTTGGTCATCGTGTTACTCTCCTCCTACCGGTGCCGAACGAGGCCGTAGCTGCCCATGACATGCAGCACGCGCCGGACCAGCCCGGCGTCTGCCCGAGCGTAGGTGGCGAGCTCTGATATCGCTAGCCAGTCGCCCTCGTCAGGTATGACCTCGTATAGCGTTGCAGCGAGCGACGCCGTCTCGTCGTCTCCGACGGGGCAGGACGAGACGCGCCCGGGCTCGGGGCGCAGCACGCGCAGGAGGCGGCCGTTTGGCGTGCGCTGGCCCTGGACGCCTGACCTCGAGACATCTCGGGCGGCATGGAGCGGGCTATCTTCCAGGGGTACCTGGACGGCGGTCTCCTGCCACTCGGAAGGCACATAGCGCAACCGACCGCGGTCGAGGAGCGTCTTCCGGTCTACGGAAAGGATGGGCCGGCGAATGACAAGGTCGCAGTGTATGGACGCCCGGGTTCGGCCGCCCATGAAGGTATTGCTTCCGAGGCCGATGTGGACGGTACCGGCAGCCTTTGCATCGTGCAGGGAGTTGCCGGTGAGGCTCTCTACCACCGGGTTGAGTCCGACCCCGACTTCGGCGAGTACGGCCCAGTTGCGGTCGTGTTGTGCCCTGGCGCGCTGAAACTGGGTATGCTCGAGCCACTGCACAGCGGGACCGCGCTCCGGCTCGACGGCGCGCAGGCGCCCCTGCTGAAAACGCACGACAAAGGCCTCGCTTGGCGTGAGGGCACGGCCCGGGACGGAGCCGGTCACGCAGACGCTTCCCTCAGCGGTTCCCTCTAGGGGCGCTATGTAGGTTTCGCCGGAAGGGACATTGCCCCAGGCGCCATCGTCGATCAGGCCGTCACTCGCAACGGGAAGCCTCTCCCAGCCCCCGATGTCCGCAGTCAGGTGATGCGGCACACCGTCGGGCGAGAAGCTGGTTAGCTCCAGGCGCCGTCCGCGGGCAAAGGCAACTTCGACGCAATGGCAATCAGACACGAGCCGCTCCATGTCCGCGTTGGCGAGCTTGAGCAGGTCGGGCTCGGCGCCTGGCATATGGCCGATGCGTGTGCGGGCGCTCCAGTGGGTCTCAAGCAGATGGCGCCGGAAGGCAAGGCAATCGGGCTGGGCATTCACGCACAGGAGGATAGCCCTGGCCTGACGGATGGCCCCCTGGGCGAGCAGGCTCATCTCGGCCGGCTCCGGGATTTGGTGCTGGATCGACAGAGGCACGACGATGATGGTATGGGGCACCCGCAGGGCAACAGCTGCACCCGCCAGTATCTCGGCAGTCCTCAGCGTCGTCTCGTCGGCGACGATGACAAGCTCTTGCCCAGGCTCCAGGCCCAGGCAGGTCGTGATGCACTGCCGTGCCCCTGCCTCCACGAACGGATCAACCGGCATAGTATCGCTCCTGAGCCAGAGCCCTCGCTAGGGCCGCGCTCGACGGATTGTACCATACCCCGCCGTGCCGGCACAAGACCTGACAGGCCCCGAAGGACCTGCCAGGTCTTGGCAAGCGGGCAGCAGGCGTACTACCAGGTGCCCGAGGCCGTGCAGTTGGCTCCGTCGGCGAAGGTGTAGCCGGCCAAGGCCATGTTGGTGACGTCGATCGTCCAGGTGCCGGAGACATTGGAGCCCCACGGGAACCTGGCGAAGCCATCACTGTGACTCGTGCGGGTGCGACTCACCGGCCCGCCCGTCGGCCACCAGAGATCGGCATCCACCACCACCAGCGGTACGCTCACCATGTTCTGGTCAAGCGCCTCGACCTTCCAGCGAAGCAGGATGCGGCCGTACGGGTCGATGGCTGGCTGCGCCAGGATCGCGCCGCAGGTCAGGGTGTTGGGTGGCGGCCCGCCCGCGCCGACAAATGCCAGGCTGGAGTGATAGCCGGAACTCCCACCGGCCAGCGGCGTTGCGGAGTTGGTGGCCTCGTCATAGGCCCACAGCTGAGTGCCGTCCAGGGATGCGATGTAGATGAGATGGTTGGCGCGGTCGGCCGCAGCGCTCCCGTACCAGGAAAGGCTCACGCCAGAGTCGACCGGCGGAGCCGCCGGGTTAGCCAGCTCGAACCAGTGAATGTTGCTTCCCCCGGCCTCGAAGTAGTATCGGTTGCTCATCACGACTCCAAACCGCGCATACTCACCATTGCCCACCGGTGAGTTGTAGTCGGTAATGCCCCAGGTATGTACATCGACCAGGTGGGCATTGGTTGTGGCCCACTGGCCAATCACGTATTGGTCGCTAGCGGGCTCGTAGTCGCCCATCGCGTTGGCAGTGAAGGGGAGTGGAACCGTGTTCCAGACGCCACCGACGGTGTACCAGAGAGTCGGGTTGTTCACCTCGGTATAGAGAAACTCGCCCGCGACTGTGACTTCCAGATTGCAGTACTGACCGGCAGCCCCTGGCGGCCCTGCGATCACGGGAGCCCAGGTATCTGTCGCCGGGTCGTAGGCACGGATGTCGGCGTTGTAGTAGTCATGGGCAAAGAGCGTGCCATCGCTCCCAACGGCCATCTGGCAGCCGGTCTCGAAGGGCGTCAGCGTTGTCCAGGAGTTGGTCGCTGGATCGTACACCTGAAAGCCTGGGTCGTACGAGTCCAGGCTGGTCTTGTAGAGCAGCCCGCCGTTCAGCAGCGGACGCAGCGCCGCCAGCGGGCCGGGTGTCGTGGGAACCACACTGCCTTTTATCGTCTCTGGCAAGGGATCCTGGGCGACTACCGGGACCGCAACCAGCACAACGAGCAGCAGGCCGATCAAGACGGACTGACGAGCGTGAGAATGCATGTTGATTGTCCTTTCTCTTCCGACATCTTGAATGCTAGAATAGTTGGCCCGAAACCGTCAGATCCCTCGCCCCTGTCGCCTCCTTTCTGTGGTTAGCGATGCCACTTTCCTGCGCAGCAGACCGCCCGCCGGGGCTCAGATGCGCCGCAGCAGGCCTCAGCGTCTTCCACCACGCCACAACTACCATGTGCCGGACGCCGTGCAGTTGGCCCCGTCGGCAAAGGTATAGCCGGCAAGGGTCATGTTCGTTACGTCAATCATCCAGGTGCCCGAGACTGCAGAGCCCCATGGGAAGAGGGCAAAGCCGTCGCCATGGCTCAAGCGGGTCCTGCTGGCCGGCCCGCCCGTCGGCCACCAGAGGTCGGCATCCACCGTCACCAGCGGCACCTGCACCATGCCTTGGTCGAGCACTTCAACCTTCCAGCGTAGCAGAATGCGGCCGTAGGGATCGATGGTTGGCTGCGCGAGGATCGCGCCGCAGGTGAGGGTATTGCCCGCACCCGTGGCATACACAGCCAGGTCATCGACAAACCAACCAGCGTGGTTGACCACGCTGGAGGCCATCATGTGAAACTCGAGGCTAACTGGGCCACCGGCAAACGGCGTGAGGTCCACTACGCGCTGCACCCAGGCGGTCGGCTGCACGAAGCTTCCCTCGCAGTGCTGGAGGATGGGCGTTCCGTTGGCGTACACTTCGGCCCAGTCCCAGTACGAAAAGAGGTCGTACCACTCCCAGAAACTCAAGGTAGCTGCGGTGTAGCCTGTGAGGTCAACTGCCAGGGTGAGGATAGAGTCGTCGGCCGGATTGGTGTTGGCGCAATCCGAGTAGCCTGCGTTGTTCCCGAGGTTCTGATAGCAGGTATTCAGTCGAGTGCCCCACATCCCTGTCCCAGAGTAAGCGTTGGGAGGGGGATAGTTGGTGGAATCGCACGTAGCTCCGTTCCAGGAGTAGGTGCCCCAAGTCCAGTCGAGCGTGGGTGTCAGCCCTCCATTGTCGGCCTCAAAGTCAGAGAAGTAGACCAGATCGCCAGGTAGGGCGGCCGGCGGGGACGGTGACTGGGGATCGACGACGAGGCGCGCATAGCTGGCCTCAGCCTCAAGCTCCTGAAGGACCGGGTCTTCCAGAGACGCCTGCACTGGGAGGCTGGGAACCAGCAGCAGAGGGATGAGCAGCAGGGCAGCAATGCAAGACATTAAACGCAAAGGCCTGTTCATCGTCACTCTCCTTTCCTGTCTGGATACATGGTTACGTTGGATGGCGATCGGCGGCTGGGATCGTTCTATTGCATTACCCTCCTTCCCCGGTGGTCGCGAGCATGAAGCTGTCACCGGCGTGCAGTTTCTACACCCAGGGGCGCTCCTGAGCCGTCTGGCGGAGCAGCTATCGGTTCTCCCAGTTTTGACAGGTGACCACGTTGTCGCCGGGCTCGTACTGATAGCCCTCCTTCTCGACCTGGTCCACGCACAGCACCCACGAGCCGAGGCAGCCGTTGCAGCCCCAGTGGAACCGTGCGTAGCCGCTCGATTTGGTCAGGCGCGAGCGAACCGCTGGCTCACCATCCGGCGACGTAACGGCAGCCTTGATCAACGCCCCGCCCAGCGCGATGCCCGACTCGTCAACGACCTGAACATGGCAGCGGAGGAGTGTGCGACCCATCGGATCGAGAGCGAAGTAGCCGTCGATAGCGGCAACGTGCATGGTCGGATGGACGATCGGATTGACCTCATAGCGCTCGGCCGGGGCATAGGGCGGGCTGTCCCCGCCGCAGCCAGGGTCCAGGCAACGCCCGCCCACCACCCACATCCGGCCCGGCGTGCCGGGCACGAAGAATCCGGCGTGGTCCCGCCGGGCGACGTTCAGGTCGGGAGAAGTGCTGTCATAGCTGTCAGTTGCCAACTCGTAGGTCAGCACCTCGGCCGTCTCGTCGGGCCACTGCCCGCCACCCGCAAGGACGATCTGGCCGGCTAGCGCGTAGCCGTCGATGGCGTCAAAGCCAAAGGCTCGCCCTTCGCCGGAGGCAGCGGGCAAGTCCGCCACGGCCGCATCGTCCCACGTGCCGGTTGCGGGGTCCAGAACCTCGGCAAGCGCCCGTGCCACCAGGCTCGTGCCGTCGTAGGTGTCTCCGCCAAAGGCATAAACCTTACCCTCCAAAGGGGCCACCATTATGTAGCCACGCCCGAGGCTGAGGTCGTCGAGCTGCGTCCATGCGTCAGTCTGCGGGTCATAGCGGAAGGCTACAGCCGTCGTGTAGGGAGCCGATGTGGTGCGCAGGCCGCCAAAGACGTAGACCATATTGTCGATCACTGCCTGACCGCCTGGAGTGTATCCGTCGAACTCGTCCGGAAGGAGCGTCCTGACGTGGGCCGAGTTGGCAACCGGGTCATAGCACTGGACCTCGGGCGTCGCGCTTCCGGAAGAGGCGCGCCCGCCGAAGGTGCACAGCAGATCGGTCGAGGCAACCTTGACGAAGCTAGCGGTGTAGTTCGAAATCGGCACCGGCATGCTGGCCCCCGTGCCTGCGCACGCGCCAGTGGCGGGATCGTACGCGTAGATATCGCCCACCGTACTCGTACCAGAGCGGCCTCCCAGGAAGTAGACCTTGCCGGTCACCTCCATGTACTCGCCATCGAAGCGCGTCCAGTCAAAGCAGAGCCTGCCGATGTCCTGCCAGGCAGCACAGGTCAAGGTGAAATCGAGCACCGTGGTCTCGCCCGAGACGATCTCCACGCCGGGCACGCTCTGCTCGTCGCAGGCTCCGCCTCCAGCGGCGACGCTGTAGGTGCCCGGAGCGAGCTGCATGGAGTAGAAGCCGTCGGGATCGGTGATCGCCTCGGCACCAGCCTCAGCGCCGGCCGTCTCGGGCAGTGCGTTGACGGCAATGCCATCGAGGGGCAGGCCCTGCTGGTCGACCACCTGGCCCTCCAGTGTACCAGAGGGGACCTCTGCACAGGCAAGGACGGAGGCTAGCGCATTCAGGTACCCGTGGCCGAAGGTGTAGTTGCCGCCTCCGGGCGCGATGCCGCAGTTGCCCTCAGGCGGCTCGTCGGCGCCCTCCTGCAGGGTCTGAAGAATGAGTGCAAAGTCGCCAGCGAGGTCGGGGCAGCCGGACAGGAGGAGGACCACTCCGCCCGCCGTATAGGATGAGGCCATGGCGGTGCCGCTGTAGCTGCAGGTCCAGCCGTTCCCGGGATAAGTGGAGCAGACCTCGACGCCGGGCGCGACCAGGTTGGGCTTGGCCGTCTCGCCGAAGCAGGATGGGCCGCGGGCGGTGAAGGAAGCGATGGCCCGATCGATGTCGTAGGCTCCGGCGCCGATGACCTCGAGGTAGTCGCCAGGGCTGGACGCAGTGGCGCAGCCGGGCCCGCCGCTTCCGATCTTGGAGACGGGCGTGATGCCGGCTGCCTGCCAGGCCAGCACCCAGGGCATGAAGTAGTCGTCGCAGCTTGCCCCGCCCAGCGGGAAGTTGAGCACATGCGGCCGGTTGCTGGGGTCGCCACCCGGCGCCAGCGCCCACTGCGCACAAGCCTGCAGAGCGAACTCGGAGCAGGAGTTGGACTCGCAGCCTTTGCAGGCGATCCAGGTGGTGTCGGGGGCCAACCCGGCGATGTATGGTTGAGATGGGTCGTCGGAAGCTGCGATTTGCCCCAGGGTGAAAGTGCCGTGGCCGTTGTTGTCACAGGGCAGGCCGCCACAGATACTGCTTGGGTCGTACCAGCAAGCCGCATTTCCAGGGTCTTCCGGACAACCATATTGGCCCACCAGTGCGGGATGGTCCCACTGTACGCCCGTGTCGATAGCGGCGACCCGCACGCCGGCGCCGCGGATGCCCATGCTCCACAGCTCCGGCGCATGAACGTCGCCAACGCCCCAGGCCGTCTCAGCCCCAGGCTCGGGCGTGGCCAGAGGCACGGCGATGGGCTGAGCAGCCGAGTCGAGGAGTATGCTGTGCTCCAGCCGCAGTTCTGCGACACCAGACAGTGCAGCCATCTCGCGGGCTGCCTGGAGCGTGGCGTCACGGACATAGACGACATTTCCAAGCGCGAGCGAGTGGGCCTTGAGGCCATGATCGCGCGCGTAGGCCAGGACCGGCGCCTGCGATGAGCCTGCAAGCCGATTCAGAGCATCCCAGACAACCTCACCGCGGGTCTGCCAGTCCAGGCCATTCAAGGAAGCAAAGCTGGACTGGGCGGACATCCGGACGAAGAGATCTGCCGTGCCTTCATCAGACAGGCGTGCCAACAGGTCTCCATCGATCGGGGCAAGGGAGGAAGCCAGCAGGCTCTGGGAAGTCAAGGGCGGTGCAATGCCCAAGACCACCAGGAGGACCGGCAAGAGACGCCAGCCAGGTCTGCGATTTGACATCGTTCCTCCTCTCTGCAGACTGCGATGCAGTAGCCGTCTGCAGATCGGGTGCCGGGGATTGCCCAGCCTGCCCCTGAAAGAGCGACGAAGTGAGAGCGATGTCAAGAGCGACGCGGTGAGGGCCATTTCCTGTACCCAGCACCCACCTTATTCTACACTGCAGGCCGACGGATGTCAAGCATCAGCCTGCAGGCATGTGAGTCTGCTGCATCTCCTCCTCTCTGTCACTCGAAAGGCCTTTCACTGCGCCTTGAGTGACGATCTGGTGGGACAGGGCGTTCTGAGCCCTCATCTGCCCCGAGCCTTTTCTTGACTGTGAACCGGCAGTATTGCAGAATGGCGCCTGGCGCGGCTTTCGGTCGGTGGGGGTAGGACTGACCACACAGGGGAGTCGATCCGGTTGGGCTGCCCGGAAGGAGAGAGAATGGACGCCACAGAGAGGGTCGAGATCGCGGGCTTTGTCAAGCCCGGCTTCGAGGCAGTGCACGAGGCGTTCGCCGCCAACTGGACTCAGCGCGGTGAGGTGGGTGCTGCCCTCTGCATCTACCTGGATGGCGAGCCCGTGGTGGATCTGTGGGGCGGGATCCGAAACCGGGCCACAGGCGAGCCATGGGAAGAGGACACGATGGCCTTGGTCTTTTCGTCATCCAAGGGCATGTGTGGGCTCGCCATGGCGCTGCTGCATTCGCGCGGGCTGCTCGAGTATGAGGAGCGGGTCGCGGCCTACTGGCCCGAGTTCGCCCAGCAGGGCAAACAGCGCATCACGGTCCGCCAGCTCCTCTCACACCAGGCGGGTCTCTACACACTTGACACGGCGGTGGGACGGGACATGATCGCCAACCCGGAAGCGCTGGCGGAGGTGCTTGCCCGGCAGCGCCCGGCCTGGGAGCCGGGTACCTACCAGGCCTACCATGCCGTCACGCTCGGCTTCTACGAGAGCGAGCTACTTCGCCGGGTAGACCCGCAGCACCGCAGCCTGGGTCAGTTCTTCCACGAAGAGATCGCCTTGCCGCTGGGGATCGACTTCTACATCGGCCTGCCGGAGTCGATCCCTAACTCGCGCCTGGCAGCAATCACGCAGCACCTCACGGACCTGCCTAAGCTGGACTTGCAGTCGATGAGACAGGTCCTGGCAGCGCTCAACCCGCGTTCCCCTCTGCGACGGTCGCTGCTGGGCAACTCCAGCCCCGCGACTCTCTTTGACCGAGAGAGGATCTACGTGCGCGGGATCGAGGTGCCGGCGGGCAACGGCGTCGGGACGGCGCGTGCCCTCGCCCGGGCCTACAGCACCTTCGCCATGGGGGGGCGGGAGCTTGGGGTCAGGCAGGACACGCTACAGGCCCTGATGGCGCCAGCCGTGCCGGCTTTTCGGGGCTTTCGAGACCGGGTCGTCCTAACGGAGTGGGAGCTGTCACTCGGGTTTCAGAAGCCGAACGCGACGATCCCCTTTGGCCGTCCGGGAGCGTTCGGAGCGCCTGGCTGGGGAGGGTCGTTCGCCTTCGCCGATCCGGAGAGACAGCTGGGATTCGCCTATGTGATGAACCGGATGAACGCAGGGCAAGGCCGCGATCCGAGGGAAGAATCGCTACGCATGACGCTTGACAACATACTGGACCTCAGGACTCTAGGAGCGTCGACCTAGAGCGAGCCCGCTGGTCGGCCAGTCCGGCACCTCGTGCGCACTCTGGGACCTCCGGCCTGTTGACCCCGTCCCCGCGGCGTGCTAGGATCGGGCTGGTTGGGCTGAACATCCACCACCTTGCTGATCGGGTAGACCATCCCAGCATGTGGCCTACCCTCTGTCGGCTAGGAGGGCTGAGCGACCGCATTGCCCGTAGTCGTTCATGTCTCCTCGCGTTCTGCTGGGCTTGCTCGTACCCCTTCGCTCCGGCTGTGGCAGGGGGAGGGAGCGCTTGCCGCAGCACAAGAAGAACTCGATCTCGAGAGTGCTGCAAGGGCTCGGACGTAGTTGCGATCAACGGACTTCTGGAGGAACTCAAATGGGCGTCCCGAACCTGGAGGAAGAGGCTGCCTCCTTCTTGGCTAAACTCTGCACGGAACTCCCCACGCGGCGAACCGGCACGGCCGGGAATCGCGCTGCCACCGCGTTCTTCGCCGACCGGGTGTCCAGGATGGGCTGGCGCACCGAGTGCCCGCAGTTTGACTGCATGGACTGGAAGGAAAGGGGCGCCGATCTGATCGCCGGTGGGCGATCGTGGCCGGCGCAGGTGAGCCCGTTCTCTGCGGGAGGTACGGCAAGTGGACCCCTCTCGGTCGCCTCTGCCGTCGAGGAGCTGGAGGGGCAGGACCTCTCCGACGCGATCGTGCTCCTGCGAGGTGAGATCGCCCGCGAGCAGCTGATGCCGAAGGAGTTCACTTTCTACAACCCGGAGGAGCACCGGCGGATCGTGCGTGCGCTCGAAAGCGCCCGGCCGCAGGCCATCGTCGCCGCGACCGGCCGGAATCCCGACCTAGCCGGCGCGCTCTATCCATTTCCTCTCATAGAGGACGGCGACGTGCATATCCCCTCCGTGTTCATGACCGACGTGGAGGGGGACAATCTGGCGCAGCTATCCAGCCATCCCGTCACGCTCCACATCCGAGCTGAGCGATGGAGCTCCACCGGCTGCAACGTCATCGCGCGGCGAGGAGGGGGCAGCGGCAGCCGTGCAGTCCTCTTTGCCCACATCGACGCCAAAGAGGGATCACCGGGCGCGATAGACAACGCCGGCAGCATTGCCGTGCTCCTACTGCTGGCCGAGCTGCCTCAGTCGTATGCCGGCGACCTTGGGATTGAGATCGTGGCAATGAACGGAGAAGACTACTATGCAGCGCCAGGCGAGAAGCTGTGGCTGAGCCAGAACAGGGGACTGCTCCAGGAGATCTGCTTGGGGATCAACCTGGACGGTGTGGGCCACCGCGGCGGGAGGACGGCCTATTCGCGGTACGGCTGCCCAGAGAGCCTCTCATGGCGCATCCGCTCCGTGCTGTGTGGTTACCCTTCCATGATCGAAGGCCAGCCCTGGTACCAGAGTGATCACAGTCTGTTTCTGGCCGCGGGCGTGCCTGCGCTGGCCTTCACGTCTGAGGCATTCACCGAACTGTGGAGCAATGTCGCGCACACTGAGCTGGACCGCCCCGAGCTGGTAGACGTGGCCCAGCTTGGCACGACAGCACGCGCGTTGCGCGACCTGCTCCTGAAGCTGGATCCGTGATGGGGCACGGCCAGAGCTCTGATGTGCTGCCAGGCCCGGTAGACCAGCTTGCTGTCGATCATGCGGCCCTGTGACAGCCCCGGCCCGCACGTTCTGCCCTTGATCAGCCCTAGGGAGTAGGCAGCTACTCCCTAGGGAGCAGCCGCCTACTCCTATTCCTCCCCCTTTGGGGGTAACTGAACTTCAGCCCCTTTTTCCGCCGTTCGATGCATAGTCAGCGAGTCTTGCATGCTGTATACTGTTTCTATCGATTTCGAAAGGATAACACACCTTTCTATACAAGAGAACGTGTAATTACGTGTAAAGGAGATAGAAAATGGCAGAAAGGCATGTTCTGACAGCAAAGGAGTCCGCGGACTATCTTCGGATCAGCACCTTCACCCTGCGCAAGATCGAGCGCCAGGGTCTGATCATCCCGTACCGAACTCCGGGCGGCCACCGGCGCTACAGCCTGGATATGCTGAACGACTACCTGGAGCGCAGCCGCATCTATCCGCGCTAGCGATCCCGGCCGGAGCTAGAAACCAACGGGCCGCGGGGTAGGCATCTTGCCTGCTCCGCGGCCCGCGCTTTATGGGAGGCGCCGGTCGCGGCGGCCGACCATCAGCCCGGGCTGGCATGCCCTGCAGAAGTGCGTCGAGCGCTTCTGCAGGGTGACTTCGCTGATGGGACTGCCGCAGCGAGGGCAGGGCTGGCCCGGCTTGCCATGGACTGCGAGAAAGTCGCGAATCTCGACGTCGATGGCGGCGCCGGTACGCTGCTCAAGCGTCTCCACCGCACTGCACAGTACGGTGCGCATCGAGGCATACAGGCGCGCCACTTCGTCCAGGGTCAGGCTGGCGCGCCTGCGAAAGGGATAGATCTGAGCGTGCCAGCAGATCTCGTCAGCATAGGCATTCCCGATCCCCGCCACACAGCCCTGTTCGGTCAGAACTCCCTTGATCTCGCCTGTGCGGCGTTTGAGCCGCTCGCGAAAGACCTCCAGGCTGAGAAGGGGGTCATCGGCATCCGGTCCAAGGTTGGCAAAGCCCGGCACCTCCTCGAGGTAGGTCGCTACGTAGATCTTGCCCATGTCGCGTGCGTCGTGGTAGCGCAGTTCCAGGCCGCCGCAGAGTGAGAGCACCAGGGCATCGCGCGCCCGACCTCGCGCCAGCGGCTGTCCATAGCGGAGCCGCCCTGCCAGCATGGGATTGACCACAAGCCAGAGCGGGTCGCCCAAGAAGGGCAGCAGCAGGAACTTGCCGCGCCGCGCGACGGCTGAGAAAGACCGGCCGGCGAGAAGGGTGCGCACGTCGCCTCCGAGCAGGTTGCGGAGGATTACGGGGCGCCGCACCTCCACGGACTCGACCTGCGCGCCGGCGAGGCGCGGCGCAAGGTAGCGGCGGATGACTTCAAGGTCTGGCAACTCGGGCATGTGAAGACTCCTTAGGCCGTCCGGCAGGAGCCCAGTGTCCCCGTTCTTCGGCGGCACAGGGCCGCCGGCCTGGCGACCTTGGGTGTTCCCCCCGCAGCCGGCGAGAGGACATTTGCATATTGGGCCGGATCATAGTAACCTCATGGGGTTCGGCTGCACCCGGCTGCCGCCTGCGAGCGGTGACTTGGGCAGCAGATGTCCGGTCATCTTCATGAGTGTGGGCACCACAGCCCCACCTAAGGACAGGAGATACCCAATGCCGAAGGCACCCTTTGTGGGCAAGGCCGTTACCCTGCGTCCCTTTGAGATAGACGACAGCAAGGCCCTGCGCGACTACCTGAACCATCCAGAGCTGATGGGAAGGCGGCACATCCCTTGGGGCTATCCCGAGTTCTTGCCGCTGACGGAGCCACAGGTGCACGGCCTGCTCGAGCGGTGGGCGACCGAGGAGCGGACGGTCGTGCTTGCGATCGACGCCCAGGTCCAGCGGCAGGGGTGGGGCCTCTCCGGCGAGGCGTCGCAGGCCTCGCAGTTGATTGGCCACGCTGAGTTCAGCTGGGGCTGGGACCCGCACGCACCGTCGGTGTCGGTCGTCATCGACCCCAGCCAGCAGCGCAAGGGGTATGGCAGCGAGGCGCTCGTCTTGCTCCTGGAGCATCTCTTTGCCTTTACGCCCGCTCACAATGTGAGCTGCTGGATTGCCGAGTGGAACGAGGCAGGGCTCAGCTTTGCAGCGGCCAACGGCTTCCAGACGGCGGGCCGGATGCGCCGCGTGGGGATGTACGAGGGCCGTCCATTTGACCTGATCATCACCGATCTCCTGCGGCCCGAGTTCCAGGCCCGCATGGCCGAACGCGGCGCAGCCGAACAGGCACAAGAATAGGAGGCTCTCATGCCGCTGGAAGGGCAGCTGGTAATACTCCGCGAACAGAGGCGGGACGACCTGGCTTTCTTGACGTCGCTCCAGAACGAGCCACAGACGCAGGCATGGAGCTTGGCGTTGCCGCCCGACTTTACGGACGTGATGTACGAGAAGCGGTACGAAGCCCGCGAGTTCTCCTATGACCCGGACGAAGCACGCTTTGTCATTGTCCTCAAAGAGACGGGCGAGCTGGTCGGCCAGATTCAATACACCGGGCTGGAGCGCCGCTGGTCGGCGGCCCTCGGCATCATCACGGCAAGCAAGTTCTGGGGCACTGGGGTGGCGCTGGATGCGCAGGAAGTGCTGCTGCGCTTTCTCTTCTGCGAGCTGGGACTGCGCGTGGTCCGGCTCTTCAGCCACTCGGGCATTCCGCGCGCCGCCAGACTTGCCGAGAAGTCGGGCTTCCAGGTGTCCGGCCGCATGCGCCAGTCGATCATCAAGTATGGCGGGCTGCACGACAATCTGGTGCTGGACCTGCTGCGCGAGGAGTATTTTGCACGGCATCCCGAGCTAGCCGACACGCTTCCTGCGCTGTAGTGGCGCGCTGCTACCGGGTCTCGGTCACCTTGCGCAGGCCGCGCGGGCGATCGGGATCGATGCCGCGCACAACCGCGAGGTGGAGCGCAAGCAACTGACCGGGGAGGATCGCCGTTATCGGCGAGAGCCACTCGGGCACGCCCACAGGCAACGGGAGTGGCAGGTCCGCCGTCGCCAGCGCGTCTGCGTTGTCGCTGATGACCATTAGCTCCGCTTCGCGCTGGCGAAGCGTGGAGACAAGCCCGAGCACTTCTGGAAGCACGATTCCAGACGGTGCAATCACTATCGCCGGAAAGCCCTGCCCTACGAGCGCGAGCGGGCCGTGCAGGAAATCGGCGCTGGAGTAGGGTTCCGCCAGCGTGTAGGTCAGCTCCTTCAGCTTGAGTGCCAACTCAAAGGCCGTGGCGTTGTTGTAGCCGCGCCCTAGCACCACGGAAGATGACACGGTACGGCAGCGCTCAGCAGCGCTCACCACGGGGCTGGGCAGCTCCAGCGCCTCGGCAACCTGCCGCGGCACCCTGCGGAGTTCATCCGACCGCTGGGAATCGCCCACCAGGGCGCAGCTCAGCAGGGCAATCGCCGCCAGCTCCGCCGTATAGGTCTTGGTCGCTGCCACCGAGCGCTCTGCCCCGGCGTGTAGTGCCAGGACATGCTCGGCGGTGCGGCCCAGGTCGGATCCAGGCTCGTTGGTGATGGCAGCAGTCAACGCCCCCTGTCGCCGGCCCTCGGCCACAACCGCCACAATATCGGGGCTCTTCCCACTCTGGCTGATGCCGAGCACGACTGCCCCCTCAAGCGAAGGAGGGCTCCCGTACAAGGTGTAGAGGCTCGGCGTCGCCAGCGCCACGACGAGGCCGTTGACTGCGCCCAACAGGTAGTTGGCATAGCGCGCCGCGTTGCCACTCGACCCGCGCGCCGCAATGACCAGATATCGGGCGCGGCGCCGGATGATTTCTGCCGCCAACGCCTCGGCTGCCGGCTGCTCGGCCTCCAGAAGGCGCGCCAGCACCTCAGGCTGCTCGCGCATCTCGCGATAGAGATGGGAGCTGATCAATGTACTCATCAGGGCCCGTCGAACCGGACTTCCGACACCTGGTTGGCGCCGCTTCCTGAGCAATGCTCCGTGACCGCCGCGTTCAGCACATTGGATCGCAACTGGCAGCCGCGCGCTCCGGTCTGGCAGGTTCCTGCCTCGACCACCGCCACGTAGTAGATACCCGGGGGCTTGCCGGTCAGGAGCACGTCGAACTTGCCGTCCTCTTTCGCGATGCTCACCTCACCATCCCACAGGTTCGACCAGACCCCGACCGCCACACCCGGATAGGGGCTCTTGTTGGCATGGTAGACAGAGCCCGTCACCGCGGCCATATCGCAGCGGGCCCAACCGTGCACGTAACTCCCCCTGAAGGGCGGCGTGGGTGTGTTCGTCGGCCTGGGGGTGGGCGTCTTGGTGCGCGTCGCAGCCGGCTTGCGAGTGGCGGTGACCGGCATCGGCGAGATAGTCGGGGTGAGTGAAGGCTGGAGAGTCGGCACGGGGGGAGCCTCTGTCACCATCGCCGTCGCGGCCTCGGGAGGCATGGTGGGCGCAAGCGGCGTGGGAGGCTCAGTAGGGTAAGGAGTAGAGGATGGAACCGGCGTTGGCGTCGCCTCGCTTGTTGGGGTGAAGGTAGGCCGCATCGTCTTGGTTGGGGTCGGCGTGATGCGCGCCTGCCGGGCCGGGCTGCACTGCGCAAGCGCCCACGGCAAAATCAGGGCCAGAAGCATGGCAGCCGCAAAGAAGGCCACCCGGTTTCGTGCCATCGCTGTCCTCCTCTGCTCACTACTATAGCACAAGGCGGCCGGCCGGGCAAGCACCCGCAAGACCGCAGGAACAGGCACAGGTCTCCACAACGCGGAGGACGGTGCAATGCGTTGCTCTTCGGTGGTTCCGATGCGGGGCAGAAGCCAGGTCCCGAGCAGGCGCTGTACCACGGGCAGGTGGGAGTTGACACGTTGGGCCGCCCGGCTAGAATGGGATCGTCCGCAGGCTTGGCCCGAGGACCGGGGAAAGGAGGACTTGCCATGTGTTTCTCTGCAGAGGCCAGCTTTGCCGCCAGCGGCGTACTCGGCGCGACGAGCATGGCAATCGCTAGGCTGCCCAAGGAGCGCGCAAGCAGGCCACTCGCGCTCTTCCCTGCCATCTTTGCCGTGCATCAACTAACCGAAGGTATCCTGTGGCTTGGCCACGACGGAGTCGTGCCTGACGGCTACGATTCCGCAGCCCTGTACCTCTACGCGATCATTGCCTTCAGCCTGTGGCCCATGCTGGTCCCCGCCTCGGCGTTCCTGCTGGAGGCAGAGAAGGGGAGGCGGCGGATCGTCCTTGCCTGTCAAGTGATCGGGCTTGGGGTTGGGCTGAGCTACCTGGTAGCCATCGTGCGGGGACCGGTGAGCGTCGCGGCCAACTGCTGCGGCCTTAGCTACCAGGTGCGCGCACCGTGGCAGCTAGGCGTACCGTATCTTCTCGCGGTATCGCTGCCCTTCCTGGCCTCCAGCCGGAGGAGCCTGATGCTCTTCGGTGCCGCCGTGGCGCTCTCTGCCGGCGCCGCCGCACTGGCTGCGTCAAACCAGACCTTTCCGTCGGTCTGGTGTTTCTTCGCGGCCCTTCTGAGCGGGAGTCTCTACCTGCACTTCAGAGCGGAGGCGCGAGCCATGGGCCACGCGCAGAGCGAGGGGATCGTGTCCGGCGCGTTGGCCCACTGGGTTCAGCGCCATGGTCCGACGCTGCAGTAGCCAAGAGGGCACCCAGGCCGACTAGGTGCCGATGGCAGTGCCACGCGGCCGCTCGGAAAACCACCTGCTATCGCCGCCGGTGCAAGGGCCGCGATGAGGCTGGTGCCAATGTCCCCAATCACGCGGCCGGCCAGGAGCATTCCCGCGTCGCGGCTTACCCCTCCGACGATCGCCCCTGAGGCCACGGACCCGCCGGCGACCAGATGGCGGCAATGCTTCACATCCCGTAGCCGAGGATAATCGCGTCGGCGCCAGAGGCATTGATCGGCTTCTGGAGCGGACGCTTGGGGTCGTCGAGCTTGATGTGCAAGCACAGATCGAGCACGTATTGCGAAACCTCGGTGGGGAGAAGCGGATGCACCTCCTCGATCATGGTCGTGTAAGCCAGGACCGTGCGACGGACCGTGTCTGTCACCAGGCATGGACAGGGTTCATGGGTCTCATCTCAGCGCTATTGTGGGATACCCTAGGGACCTTGCTAAGTCAGGCATACCCTGCGGGGGATCGGCTGCGTGCGGGCACATCAGGCGGCCTTTGGCCGGTGCGCGGGAGGCGGGGCGCAAGGAGGCGCGGCGCAGCCCTGCGGTGCGCCGTGCCCGTTCACTACTTGAGCGTGACGCGCTCCTTGGTAAGCGCCGCTGCCTCGTCCTGTGCCGCCTCGAAGATGTCGATCGGGAAGCGCCCGTGGAGCGGGCTCACCTGCGCGCCGAGTGCCGTCGCCCGCCAAAAGACCCACGCGAGCGGCCTCATGAAGCCACTGAGGTCGACCGCCCGCCGCAGCTCCCCTAGTGTGGCGTCGTCCCAGCCGCCAGCCAGGCCGTAGAAGAAGGCGAAGAAGGGATAGGAGGGCAGGATCCCGATGAAGAAGACCAGAATGCTCGTGAGTTGGTCACCGCGCCAGAGCAATCCTCCCACCCGGCGGATGAGCAGGTAATTGGCCGCGCCGGCCAGCAGGGGCGCCACCAGCGACTGCCAGAAGTAGAAGCGCTGCGGGAAGCAGGTCCTGTGGTTCACAAAGTAGGCCACGATGTCCTTGAGCCCCAGCCCGATGAAATAGGCAATCACGAGGCCGGTGATCTGGAAGCGTCCCACCAGGAGCATCGCGAGCAAGATGCGGATCACCTGCTCCATTGCCACCAGGAGAGATTTGAGGTAAGGCCGATTCGATCCGAGCTGGACATTGTCTCCAACCCACGAGGGGTACTGGATGGCACCCCAGATGATGAGCGGCATGGCATAGGCAGCCGCGCGCACAAACTCGGGCCCACTCGCGCCCAAGATGAAGCGGTCGGCCGTTGCCAGAAGCATGGAGCCAATGAAGGCGCTGATCATGCCTCCCCACTTGTAGGCCATCGCCGCATAGTACTGGCTCAGGGCCCGGCGGGTGTGTGAGATGGCCTCCGAGATGGCCGGCATCAGGCCGTTGTAGAGGTTGGCGATCACTTGGTAGGCAAAGATAAAGTTCTGGGCGATTCCCCAGTTGCCCCACACCTCCGCGTAGTTCACAAGGCGTGCCTGCGTGATGAGGATTTCGGCCGCCTGACCGACCGTCCACGCCACCGATCCGAGCATCTCAAAGACTCCGAACCGGAAAGCGCTCTTCACCGTTGCCCAGTCAAAGTGCGCCAGAAAGAAGACGCGTGCGCGAAAGCCTAGGCGCCGGTAGAGCAACAGGCCGAGCAGGAAGGCCAGCCCTTCACTGGCATAGGCAGCCAGCCCCATCCCGAGCAGCCCGCCCATCGACAGGCCAAGAACCGGGTGCGAGCGTCCCCAGGCGACCATCACCGTGACGATGACGGGCTGGGCGATCATGGGAAAGATCATCATCAGGCCCATGTCGAGCATCTGAGCACGGTCGGAGCGCTGCAGCCCCATGAAGGCATGTCGCCACACCTGGTAGAAGCCAGGCAGCTGGATGAGCGAGTGAACGATCACGCTCCAGGCGTACAGGGCGTAGCCGGTGCGCGGCACCAAGGTCCCAGCTACGAGCGTGACCACCGCCACCTGGAACGCGCCGGAGAGCGCCTGCCACCAGACAAAGATCTGGCCATACTGCACGGCCCTGCCTGGGTCGTCGACACGGTACTGCGCCATGAACTTGATGAACGCAGCGCTCGTGCCCATGTCCAGGAGCAGCCATATCAGGCTGAAGAACTGGGTGACCCGGCCCCAGATGCCGAGTGCCTGGGCAGAGGGCAGGATGAAGGAGGGCAGCACGAGGTTGTTGTAGATCACGTAGGGTATGAAGAGGATCAGGCCGAACATCAGCGCGAAGAGAAAGCCGCCCAACGGGCGGTGAAAGCCGATCTCTTCCCAATCGGTCCGCGCTTCGCGTTCGGCATAGTCGGCGCGGCTGGCCAGAAGTGTGTCGAGCGCCTCCGGGTGGGCACGGCTGTAGCGGCGCACCAACCAGAAGGCAAGGACGGCCAGGAGGAGCATTCCGGTCAGGGCGCCTAGGAGGACGGCCCTCTCGCGAGCGTGGGGCACCGGCGAGCCCCCGTAGTCAGCATAGCTCACGGGCGATCTTCCGCCGGCCCGTGCGACTAGGTGGTAGGTCAGGTAGTTGAAGTAGGCCCACCCCTGCAGCTGAGCATTGGCGTCCCCCAGGAACGGGGTCAGCAGATACCCGTGCTGGGACGGCAAGGCGCCCAGGATCAGCGAGCCATCGCCGAAACCCTCTACCAGGGGCATCGGCGACGCCGTCTCCCCTCGGACGAGGAACCGCTCGCGCACCTGGGGTGCGCTGGTCCACTCGATCTCCTGCAGCAGGGGCTCGCCCTCCACGTTGGCGGGAGTGAGGCTGAGCGCGTTCCCCTCTGTTTCTTCCAGGTAGACCGGCGCACCCAGGAGCAGGGTCACGTCTCCGGCGGAGAGCTCCGGCCCCAGGATGAGCAGCAGGCCTGCTCCCTCACGGAGGCGCTGACGAACGAGGTCCTGGTTAGGAACGGTCCCGTTGAGCACAAGGACATCCGCCTGTGCGGGTTCCGGGACGAGGAGAAGCGTGCCCGCGGGGTTCAACTCAGGGTCCGCGCCGAGGTCGAGCGCCGTTCGGACGCCATCGTCCGGACCGGCGTAGAAGACGCGCAGCGCATCGTCCGCGGTGACTGGGGCGACAGCCGCGAAGAGGAGGACCAACGCGGCAAGAAGGAGGATGCGCCTCTGCATGCGTGCCTCGCTTTCTATGAGCTGCCCCCTTGCAGCCCTGGAGCTTGGGCCATTACCAGCGCCCGCCGGAGCCTGTACTTCGGTGCCGGAGCCCGCGCCGGTGCGACCTATCCTGCCCTGCCCTGACCTCCACCCACCTTCACCCGTGGGTCAACGAGCGCATAGGCAAAATCTAGCAAGAAGATCGTGATCGCCAGCAGGTACGCATAGATGACCGTCTCGCCGACGATGACGGGTGTATCGAACGCGTTGATCGCCTGAATAAGGGCCCGCCCAAAGCCGGGCCACTGGAAAACCGTCTCAAAGATAGGTGCCCCCGTCCACATGGCGATGATCGTGAGCGCAAAGTCAGTGATGATCGTGGGCAGTGTCGGGCGCAGTATGTAGCGCCGCTCCACGTCCCTATCCTTTAGCCCCTTCGCCTTGGCCATCTCGACATAGTCTTCGCTAGAGTAGATCAGAAAGAAGGTCCGCCAGCTGTAGGTCTGGATAGGCAAGGAGGTCATCGTAATGGCCACAAGCGGCAGGATCATGTGCTTCAGCATGCTCAAGCCGTACAGGATGTCGTTCTCGGGCGGTGGTGCGTCCACCATGTGGCCAAAGGGCAGCCAGTGCAGGAGGGCGGCAAAGACCAGGATAAGGAAGATGCCGTAGAACCATCCTGGAGCAGCCGAGGTGGGCGCCAACAGCACGAAGACCTTGTCCCAAAGGCTGCCATACCGGCGAGAGAGCGCAAGCGCTATGCCCAGGCACACGAAGAAGATGACGAGGCTCGACGTCCCGAAGAGAATCAGGGTGGCCGGCATGCGCTCCAGCAGGATATTCCTGACCAAGGTGGAGCCGCTGTCGCTGGTCATGTGCAGCGCGCGGCCCAGGTCCAGGGTGAGGGCATTCTTGAGGTAGATGAGGCTGCGCACCATGAAGGGCTTGTCAAGCCCAAAACGCCTCTCCATGATGGCGATTTGCTCGTCGCGCAGCTTGGCCCTCTGTTCCTCCGACAGGTTCTTGAACTGCGGGCTCAGCGCCAGCGACATGTCGACGCTTTCGCGGATCTCACCGCGCTGGATCTTGTCCACCCAGCCGCCCATGTTGGCGATTAGGATGGTCAGGTACACTCCGACGACGACGGTGACCGCCAAGCTCAGAAGCCGGAATGTGGCGTACCGGGCTACCCTTGCGAGAGTGCTGCCGCCTGCTCTCTGCTTGGGCAGCGCCGCCTTGGGCTCGGCGGCCAGTGTGGTCTCACTCAACGGTTCCTCCTCTGGAGGTCATTCCCCCTCCAGAATAACGCGCGTCAGGCTGCGCCGTTCAGCCACCGGGCGGGACAACCTGGCCAATGCCGAAAGGTACGGCCCGGCGCTGAGAGGCCGAACGGTCAGCCCGCAGGGTAGAAGTAGAGATCGGTGGGTTTGAACTTGCTCAGCCTGCGGAAGCGTCCCTTGATCTTCATCCCGATCCAATCCGTACTCGCCTGTGCCGGATCGACGCCGACCAGCCGCGCAAGGAAGAGTGTGTTGACCCCGGGGAACTCGACCTGTGCCAAGACATAGGGCGTCTCCGGCAGGAACTCTTCGCTGCCAAAGTGGCACACGGTGAAGGCGTGCACAGTGCCTTCCGCCGGAATCTCCACCCAGTCGGTTTCCTTGCCGGAGTACATGTCGTGTCCGCGCGGCGTCGCATAGGTATAGCCCGTCTCGGGGTCCCGACTCGCCAGCAGGTGCCCGTTGGATAGGCCGGCGAACCAAGGCGAGTCCTGCCCGTAGGAGTGGAGATAGGTCATGCTGTAGGGCTGTTCGATCAAGATGGGAGCCATCTTCTTGAGCTGCTTCAGCGCCGCGTCGTCGAGCTCAGTAGGAAAGGGAACGTTGTGTAGGATATAGCCGCCGAAGGTCTCCTCGATATCGTGCCTGGCCATGCTAGTCCTCCTTCTCCAGGATGCTGACGGTGACGTAGGTGCCGGTGCCGGCGTGGCTGTGGATGGCCCCGCGGCGGGCATTGGGCACCTGCAGGGTCGAGTCGCCAAAGTGCGTGCCGATCCGGTCCTGGAGCTGCCATATGGCGAACACCGCCTGCATCAAGCCGGTGGCGCCGACGGGATGTCCGCACGCAATGAGGCCGCCGCTCGGGTTGACGGCGCAGGCCGGCTTCTCGGGAAGATCCAGCCCGTAGTCGACGTTGGGCAAGAAAGCCTTGCCGCTGGCGGCGAAAGGCCCTCCTTCTCCATAGCGGCAGAGCCCCATGTCCTCGTAGGTTTGGATCTCGGAGCTGGTGTAGGCATCGTGCAGCTCCACAAAGTCGATCTCGCCCAACGGGTCCTGTACCCCGGCATTCTTGTACGCCTCTTTCGAGGCCATCCGACCGGCCCGGAAGGAATGCACACCCGGGTAGCGGAAGCCGTGTGCCCACAGGCGTTGGTAGTAGGCACGCGTCTCGGCAGTGTCCTCGCAAGGCAGCATGTTGTACTTGACGAAATCGTCATAGCTCTGGTGGGGACGGTCTGCCATGCGCATTGCGTCCGTGCCGCGGCCAATACCGGTCACCCGCACGCGCGGGATTCGCCGCCCAGAGGCACTCTCCAGCTTGGCAAGGCCGTCCTCGCTGCACAGGATAGAAGCGGCAGCACCGTCTGACATGACGCAGATGTCGAGCCGGGTCAGCGGCCAGGCGACCATCGGCGCGGCACGCACGTCGGCAATGGTCAGCTTTTCGCGCTTCTGGGCATAGGGGTTGTGGTAGGCGTTCATGTGGTTCTTGACGGAGACATGCGCCATCTGCTCGGGCGTGGTTCCGAACTCTTTCATGTGGCGGGTGACCATCATCGCGTAGTAGCCGGAGTAGAAGCCGCCCACCGGATAGTCGAAGCTTACGTCCGAAGCAAGGGCGATGAACTCGTTGCCCTTCCAGGTGGCCACGTGGCTCATCGTCTCAAAGCCATAGGCGAGGCAGATGTCCATGTAGCCCGATGCGATCGCCTTCCACGCCTCCTGGAAGCAGATGCCACCTGTGGCGCCGCCGCCCTCGACGCGATGGCTCGGCTTGGGGCAGAGGCCGAGATAGTCCTGGATCATGATCGCAGCCATCAACTGGCGGGCGAAGTGATCCGAGAAGTAGGACGACACTGTGCCGTCCACCAGCTCGACGAACTGGCGGTGGGTGAGGCCAAGGTCCGCGATTGCATAGTCGTACGCTTCCTTGACCAGCGCGGGAAACGTCTTGTCCGGACGGGCTTTGGCGAATTTGCTCACCCCGCCAGAAACAGCATAGACCGGTCGCATAGGGTGCCTCCTTTTCGTCCATGGTATTCGAGACCCGTGCCCACAAACGGGAACGTGGGCCCAGAAATCGGGACCGGCCGGAGACAGTCACCCGGCCGGATCAGGGGTAGGCAATTCCACCGCGCGCCGCATGTGGGGGTGCCCCCCATGTGGCACCAACGGTACGATGCTCGGGCGTGCCTCTGCTTCATTGCGTTCGCACTAGGTGGGGCCGCTGCCAGGTGGAGATGCGGCTGCGCGTTGGACCTCCGGGCAGTACCTTGATTCCACTATACCGCATTGCAGGCAGGATGACAAATGTCCAATCGCACGGCGAGAGAAGTGAGTCTCCACGGCATCTCCCGGCTGTCTTCACAGGATCTCCACACCCATGCGCTATGCTCGGCAGGATGAGTGAGGGAACGCAGACGTCTGGCCTGAGCCACGCCATCCGCAAGTTCGACCGGTATGAGCTCAAGTACGTGGTGCCCTCGCAGGTTGCCGAGAGCTTTCGGGCAGCCCTCAGCCCCTACCTGGTGCCGGACGATCACGGCGACCCATCAGGCCGCTACTACCTCACCAGCCTCTATTACGACTCGGCAAGCTTTGCGTTCTACTGGGAGAAGGTGAACGGCATCCGATTCAGGCGGAAGCTTCGCATCCGCCACTACGAGAGTGAGCAGTTGCTCGAAGGGGACACGCCCGTGCTGGTAGAGATCAAGCAGAGGGTGAACAAGGTGACCCAGAAGCGGCGCGTGGTGCTGCCCTACTGCGACGCGGTGCGCATGTGCGACGAGAGGCAGGTGCCGGAGCATGACCCACAGGTAGGAGCCGTCATCGACGAGATTGCCGGCATGCTGTGGCAGTATGACCTGCGGCCTGCTAGCATCGTGCGCTATGCCCGGCATGCGCTCATCGGGACGGAGTACGACATCGGCCTGCGCGTGACCTTCGACACGGACCTGACCTACCGCGCCGACCACCTGGAACTTGACGATCCCAGGATCGGGCTGCCGCTCTTTCCGCCGGGTTGGACTGTAGTCGAGATCAAGGTGAACGAGCGGATCCCGTATTGGCTGTCGGAGCTGGTGGCCGTGCACAACCTGAGCCTGGTGCGCGTCAGCAAGTACTGCCGCAGCATAGAGCTGGCTCAGGGCCTGGGGACAGGCTCCTGGCGCCTGGTCACAACATAAACCGGCACACCGGAGGAGAGAGATGGACCAACTGCTAGACTTGCTGCGTGTGCAGGACCTGACGGCCGCCTTCACGGTCACCGACGTGGTCCTATCGCTGATCATGAGCTTTTTGCTCGGCTCGACGATCGGCTGGGTGTACCAGGCCACGCATCGAGGGGCATCGTACAGCCAGAGTTATGTCCACACGCTGGTCCTAAACGGGATGGTAGTCGCGGTCGTCATGCTCGTCATTGGCTCCAACATTGCCCGGGCATTTGCGCTGGTCGGCTCGCTCTCCATCATCCGGTTCCGGAATGCGATCAAAGAGACTCGCGATGTGGGTTTCATCTTCTTTACGATGGCGATCGGCATGGCCGTCGGCACCCAGTTGTACCTGTTGGCATTGATCACCACGATCGTGCTCTGCTTGATCATCCTGATCATGACACGCTTCAACTGGTATGCCCGCAAAGCCGTCAGCCAGATCCTCAAGATCCAGGTGCCCAACAATGCACCCTTTGACACCCTGTTTGACGCCGTCTTCCTGGAGTATACCAGGTCTTCCGAGCTGATCAGCGTCGACTCGGTGCGCAGCGGGATGCTGACCGAGCTAACCTACAACGTGGGATTGAAGAGAGAGGGGAAGGTACAGGAGTTCCTGGCCGAGGTCCGCAAGCTGAACGGCAACAACCAGGTGACTCTCATCGCGGGATACAACAGCGCCGATCTCTAGCGCTGCGTCTGACCATGCCCGGGCGCGGAGAGAAGAGGCAGCGGATGACGGCGACTGGCGCAGCGGTCCGCAAGAACAGACAAAGAATAAGGTGACAAGGAGAAGTCGATGAGCTTGACATTCAGGAGGCACAGTGGGCTTCTGGTCGCACTGCTGCTCCTTACAGCCACCCTGATCGTGGGCTCGGTGCTGCTCTCGTGCACGGGCAGCCCGGGCTCCGTGCAGACAGAGGCAGAGGCAGAGGCAGCCGCCGGTCCCGCCGGAACAGGACAGAAGACTGAGGCAGGCACCGCGACAGCTGCCGTCGGGTCTGCCACGGAGACAGTGGAGACGGCTTCCGGGCCGGCGGAAACGGCAACGGACTCGATGCAGGCCGCTGTTTGGGACAGAGCCGAGGCCACCGAGATCACACTGGAGGGTGACTCGGCTTCGGTGGAGGGGACGGGCGCTTCTTCCACCGGCAGCGTGGTGACGATCACGTCCGGCGGCACGTACGTGCTGCGCGGCACCCTGCGGGACGGGCAGGTGGTGGTCGATAGCCGCGACGAGAGGCCGGTTGTGCTCGTTCTGGACGGCGCCGATGTCCGCAGCGCATCGAGCGCCGCGATCTACGTCCTCAATGCCGAGGAGGTGGATGTCATCCTGGCGGAGGGAAGCACCAACCGGATTGAGGATGGCAGCGAGTATACGCTGGCGACGGGCGAGGATGAGCCGAACGCGGCGCTCTTCAGCAAGGATGACCTTGCCGTCTCGGGCACGGGCACCCTCGAGGTACTGGGTCACTATAACGACGGTATTGCCTGCAAGGACGGCCTCACGATTCGGGGAGGCACGCTGACCGTGAGCGCCGCCGACGATGGGATCCGGGGCAAGGACTCGCTGGCCATCGAGGGTGGCATCCTCGCCATCACAGCGGGCGGCGACGGCCTCAAGTCGGACAACGAGGAAGAAGCGGCGCCGGGCACGATCCTGGTCGCGGGGGGCGCAATCAGCGTCCAAGCCGGCGGCGACGGCATCGACGCTCAGGGTGAGGCGGTTGTCACCGGCGGCGGCATTGACATCAGCTCGGGCGGAGGCAGCAGCGGGCGTGTCGCGGAAGGCACGTCGGCCAAGGGGATCAAGGGTACGGCGGCGGTGCGGATCGAGGGCGGCACCCTGTCCATCGACTCGGCGGACGATGCGATCCACTCAGACGGCAGCATCGAAGTGAGCGGAGGCACGCTCGCGCTCTCCTCCGGGGACGATGCCCTGCACGCCGGCGCGACACTGGAAGTCACGGATGGCGAGATCATCGTCGGTCAGTGCTACGAAGGGCTGGAGAGCGCCGTCATCCGCATCCGCGGGGGCGAAATCCGCCTCGCGGCGAGCGACGACGGGATCAATGCCTCGGGCGGGAACGACGAGTCGGGCATGATGGGTGGGCCGGGGTTCGGCGGGCGCCACGGCGGCGGGCCGGGTGGAGGATGGGCGAGCCAGGACACTTTCGCGACCGGGGATCAGTACCTGGAGGTGACCGGCGGCTACACGATGATCGACGCGGGCGGCGACGGCATAGACGCCAACGGCACCATCGAGATGTCGGATGGCGTGCTGATCGTACATGGCCCCACCGAGTCTATGAACGGCGCGCTCGATTTCCAGAGCTTCAAGATCACCGGCGGGCTCCTGGTGGCGGCGGGCAGCGCCGGGATGGCCCAGTCGCCCGGTGAGGCGTCGACGCAGTACTCGGTCCTCCTGAGTTTTGGATCGAGGATCCAGGGAGGCACCCTAGTCCGCATCGAGAGTACGGACGGAGTAGAGGTCCTGACCTTTGCGCCGGCCAAGCAGTACGAGACGCTGGTGCTCTCCTCGCCGGAGCTGGAGGAAACCACCTACCGCGTCTACCTGGGCGGAAGCTCGAGCGCGGTGTCGCGGGATGGGCTGTATGATGATGGAGAAGTGGACGGCGCAGACGACATCGGCAGCTTCTCGATCACAGGAATCGTGACCCGGGTGGGCCGCAGCGGACAGTACTAGGGGGGAGCGGGCTGCACGATGGGGCAGTGCCCCATCGTGCAGCCTGTCCCAGGTGCTCTGTACCTCCCGCTCACCATACCCTCTCCCCCATTTGACACACCCTGCAGTATCCCCTATACTCTACTTCGACGAGTGTCGAATTGGATTGTCCGATTCGATCTGCACTTCATCCTTGGGGGAACCGATGACACAAGAAGAGATGGGGTGTTCTGAGGAGCTGGAGCGCATCTTCGCGTCGGATGTGCCCGACCTCGAGAAGGTGGCGCTGAGCTTTGGCTGCATCACGGCGTTTATCGTCAAGTATGCCAAGGCGGAGACCGACCTGGCGCGGGCCTCCGGCGACCGCGAACAGATGGTCAAGGTCCAGATCAAGAAGGACTCGATCGCCCACGCGCGCGCCGTATTTGCGACCTGCTACCTGCACGTGGCGGGAAGGAGGCCTTGGGATGAAATCAGGTGATCGAACAGCCGAACAGGAGCTGGAAGCACGGGCTGAGCTCTTCAAGGCACTGGGACACCCGGCACGGCTGCTCATCCTGAACGTGCTCAAGGCCAGGCCACGGCACGTCGAAGAGCTGGCCGCGATCCTGCAGCTTAGCCCGGCCACCGTGTCGCATCACCTCGCCAAGCTAAGCAGCGCCGGCCTTGTCCGCTCAGAGAAGGACCAGTACTTCCAGACCTACTCGCTGCATGGGGAGGTCATGGGCCGGCGGCTGGGAGAGCTGGCGTTCATGGCGCAGCCTGGACTCGCAGGCCGGGTGGAGGAAGATGCCTACAGGCAGAAGGTGTTGAACACCTTTCTGCGGCAGGGCCGGCTCCTCAGCATCCCAGCGCAGCTCAAGAAGCGCGTGATCGTCCTGGAGAAGCTGGCCGAGGAGTTTGAGCCTGGGCGCACCTACAGCGAGCGCGAGGTCATCCAGGTGCTGGTGGAGTATCACGACGACGTGGCCACACTGCGCCGTGACATGATCGGGCACGGCCTGATGCAGCGCGACGGGGGTAACTACTGGCGCATTGCGCCGGCAGACCAACAGGGAGACGCCGGCATCGGATGAGGCAGAAGTCCGCCGACAACCGCAGCCCTGGGCGAAGAGGTGTGCCGACCCAGGGCTGCGGTCGTATGGGTGAGGCGCCGCGGAGGACGGCGCGGCAGTCCTAGGAGTCCAAGATGGCGTCCAGCCTGAGCCGGGCAAAATCGCGGATGTGCTCGGCGTTGGGGATGTTGCTCACCTCGAGCGAGGCGTACCCGGCAAAGCCGGCTGCCTGTAGGGCCCGGACGATGCCAGGGAAGTCCGTGTGGCCCTCGCACGGCAGGCGCCGGTTGCTGTCGGCAAAGTGGACGTGGGAGATCTTGTGACCGATCTTGGCGATGGTCGCCAGCATATCGGCGTCCTCGATGTTGGAGTGGAAGGTGTCGTAGAGCACGCCCACGCTCTCGGGACTGCCAATCTCGCAGATGAGGTCGTAGGCCGACTCCGAGGAGTTGAGCAGGGCGCACTCGTAGCGGTTGATGGGCTCCAGGTTTATGACAACCCCGCGCCGGGCGGCATACTCCGCAACTGCCGAGAGCTCGCTCCTGAGCAGCGCAAGCTCCTGATCCCTCGCGAGAGGGCCGCCTTTGCCGCGGAGAAGGCCGATGGTTACGTTAGGCCGGTCCAGCTGCGCCGAGAAGTCGATCTGCTCAAAGAGCCTCCGGCGTGCCCCCAGCCGGATGTCGGGGTCCGGAGAAGTCATCGAAAGGCCGTCCATCCCGACCGCCTGGCCGGTGGAGAGCGTCGAGGCGGCGAGCCCGTAGCGGGCAAGGTCCTCACCTATGGCGATCGGGGCGAGGAGCGTGGGGCGGCAGACGATGAGCTCTACGCCGTGGAAGCCGGCGGCCTGTGCCCACGCAAGTCCGTCGAGGAACTGGGTGGCGGGAAAAGGGGAGAAGGGGCTGTCGTATTGGACAGAAAGAGAAGCGCTCCTGCGGATCATGGCGTGTCGGCACCTCCGAGCTTTTGGGCATGATACCACAGGGGCGGTGGGGGCGCACCTTGGAAGCGGGAGGTAGCGGCAAGGTCCGGGTGGGGCGCGGTCGGGGACCTTCGCCGGGAAGGGCGGGTATGGAAACCCGCCCTACTTGGGCCGTCCGGGACGAGGTGCACCGCACCTATCCGGTCCGAGGGCTCGGTCAGAGACCTTTGCCCATACGGGGGGGTTGGCGAGCTGTGCCACTGTGCCAGAAAACTGAGGGTACTATCCCAAAATGCCCGAAATCCCAGAAACAATTATCGACATACCCCTCCGGGCGGGAGGCTTGCCGCGTCCCAGAATCGGCGTATACTCCTTGCCGGGCACCCACTGACGCAAGCAAAGGAGAAGGACGGTGAAGGTCCTGGTGCGGTTGTTCTCTCTGTTGAGGCCATACTGGAAGACGCTGATCGTGAGCGGCGTCCTGCTGCTCGGGCGGGCGATGGCGCAGCTGGTGCCGCCCCTCTTCCAGCGTGAGATCGTCGACGGGGTCATTGGGGGCAAGGACCTGGCGCGGCTGGGAGGTCTCATCGCCGCGCTGGTCGGGGTCTATGCCCTGATCCAGCTGATTGCCGTGGGCGACAACTTTCTCCGGCACGCGCTGGGCGAGCGCTTCATCCTCGACCTGCGGGTCAAGATCTATGCCTACCTGCAGCGGCTGTCGCTGTCCTTCTTCGAGCGAACGTCGACCGGTGAGCTGATGTCGCGGGTGACCAACGACGTGGCCGCGCTCGAGCAGTTCGTGACCCACGGCTCGGCCCTGAGTGCGGTCGACGTCATCCGCCTGACCGGTGCGATCGTGGTGCTCCTGGTCCTCAACTGGAAGTTGGCGCTGCTCGTGATCATACCGGTGCCGGCGCTGGTCATCCTGCTACGCTACTTCAACACGCACGTTCGCCCGATCTACCGCAAGGTGCGCGACCGGCTAGGCGACATCAACGCTCAGCTCCAGGACAACCTGGCGGGGATGCGGGTCATCCAGGCATTCGGTGCAGAAGAGCAGGCCCTAGAAAAGTTCGCCACCGAGAGCGCAGGGTACTACCGCGCCCGCGTCCAGGGCATCCGGTACTGGTCCACCTTCTTCCCGGCCATGAGCTTTGTCGCTTCGATGGGTACGGTGATTGTCTTGGCGGCCGGCGCGGTGATGGTGGTACGGGGCGAGATGTCGCTGGGGACACTGGTCGCATTCCTGTCGTACATGGTATCGTTCTACGAGCCGATCGACCGGCTCACCGAGGTGGACAACATCTTCCAGCAGGCAATCGCGGCTGGGTCGCGGGTCTTTGAGGTAATGGATGCCAGCTCCGAGATCCAGGATGAGCCAGATGCCCAACCGCTGCCCGCCCTGCGCGGCGAGGTCGAGTTCGACGACGTCCACTTTCGCTACAACGCGAGTGACGCTGCTGCCGAGCGAGAGCCGCCCGAGGTGCTGCAGGACGTGACATTCCGGATGGCACCCGGGGAAGTGGTGGCGTTGGTGGGACGCAGCGGGGCCGGCAAGACGAGCATCGCCAACCTGTTGTGCCGCTTCTACGATCCGACGCACGGCCGGGTCCGAGTCGACGGCTTTGACCTCCGCCAAGCACAGCTCTCCACGCTGCGGAACCAGGTGGCGGTGGTGCTACAGGATACGTTCCTGTTCAACGCTTCGGTGCGCGAGAACCTGCTGCTGGGCAAGCCAGGGGCGACGGAGGAGGAGCTGGTGGCGGCGGCCGAGGCAGCCTACGCGCACGAGTTCGTGATGGAGCTGCCGGAGGGGTATGACACGGACGTGGGGGAGCGCGGGGTGAAGTTGAGCGGCGGGCAGAAGCAGCGGCTCGCCCTGGCTCGCGCCATCCTGGCCGACCCGCGCATCCTGATCCTGGACGAGGCGACCTCCTCGGTGGATGCGGAGGCGGAGTACCTGATCCAGCAAGCGCTGGAGTCGGTCCTGAGGAACCGGACGGCGTTGGTGATCGCGCACCGGCTGAGCACGGTGCGCAGCGCGGACAAGATCATAGCCCTGGAGAACGGCCGGATCGTGGAGATGGGCAGCCACGCACAGCTGATGCAGAAGGGTGGCCTCTACAGCCATCTGTACCGGAGGCAGCTCGAGCTGGCGGTCACCGACGGGGACGCGGAGGCGATGTGAAGGAGCCGAGCCGTCCGCAGCGCTGCCCGCGCTGTGGGGGAGCTCCGTGCCGATGTCCCCCGCGGCGCAGCCCGCCGCCTGAGGAGCAGACGGCTGTCATCCGGCGCGAGAAGAAAGGCCGCGGTGGGAAGACAGTGACGGTGGTCACCAACCTCCGGCTGCGGCCGGAAGAGCTGGAGGCGTTGGGAAAGCACCTGCGGCAGGGCTGCGGCACGGGCGGGACCGTCAAGGAGGGCACGATCGAGGTCCAGGGCGATCAGCGGGAGAAGGTGGTGGAGCTGCTGCGCGCGCTGGGCTATGCGTGCAAGCTGGCGGGAGGCTAGAGGGTGGTGGGCTTCTGTCCGCTCAGCCGGCCCTCCGGTGGGATAGGAGCCAGCTGTACAGCTCCGGATTGTCGTACGTCTTGGTCCACGAGTCGTGGCCCACGCCGGGATAGACGGTCAGGCGGACGTCTCCGCCGCACTCTTCAAGCACCCTGACCAGGCGCTGCGACTCCTCAAGGGGGACCAAGGGATCCTCCGCTCCATGAAAGGCCCACACGGGCAAGTGCTTCAGCACGCGCACGCGCCCCGGGAAGCCGAAGAACCAATCGCCGCCCCCGCAGATGGGCACGATGGCTGCGAAGCGATCTGGGTGGAGAGCTGCCATGTACCAGGTGCCGTAGCCACCCATGCTGAGGCCGGTCAGGTAAAGGCGGTCGGTGTCCACGGCGTAGCGGGCGATGACGTCGTCGAGCAGCGCCACCACGCCGTCCAGCTCGGTCATCCAGGTCGAGTCGGCCGGGCACTGGGGCGATACGGTGATGAATGGCAAATCAGGGCACTGCTCCACCACCTTGGCTATGCCGTGCCTTCGGACCAGGGCGAAGTCACTGCCACGCTCTCCAGCCCCGTGCAGGAAGAGGATGAGCGGCCAGCGGCGGCCGGGGTCGCGGCCGTAGTCGCCAGGCAGGAAGAGGAGGTAGGGCAGGTGCACGGCTTTGGGCACGATCGTCTCGAGGGTGTGCGCAGTCTGGGTCATGGGACAGTCCTCCATCGGCTGGTTCAGGCACTGGGTCATGGCGTCACCGCAGGAGTGTATCATACCGGGGAGACGGATGGCAAGGGCGGGCACGGGGGATGGTACCGCGGGCACGAGGGCCTGCACTACGCGACGGGCACGAGGCCCTATACTACGGCGGTGCGGACGGGCACAGCACGGGCACTAGGCCCTTCACTACGGGGGTGGGAGGGGGCTTGTGCGGCGGGTGATTGCTGGTATACTCTAGATTGAGAATGCCGGTATCGCACGCACTGGAGGGAGTGGAATGAAGCTTTGGGACGGGGCCAAGAAGCAGGACCTGGATGTCCTCCTGTACACGCTCCTCTTTCTGGTCTTTCTGCAGCTGCTCACCGATTTCGTCGAGGCGATCTATGTCTTTGGCCTACTGGGCACCAGCATCCCCGTGGAGATTGCCAGCGTACTGCTCTTTCTCTCGCCGCTGATCCTGCTCCTTCTGCCGAGAGGGCTCTCGGGGTGGCCGATGGTCGCGGTGGGCGAGCTGATGCTGCTGTGCAGGGTCGTCGAGGCGGGGCTCGACCCGCGCGGCAAGATGCTCGTCTCGGGGCTGGGCGTGGCCTGCTTCCTGCTCTTCTTGCCGTCGCTTCTCGCTCAGCATGAGGAGGACGAGGGTGAGGCGAAGGGCGTGCGGTTGGGTGCGGGGCTGGCGGCCGCGCTGTCGCTTTCGATCCTGCTGCGCGCCTTCGGGTCGGGCAGCGACATCTCGACGGCGGGGAGATCGCAGGTCATCGGCTGGGTGTTGGCAGCCGGCGCCGGAGCGCTGCTGGTCTGGCGGCAGAGTGAGGTGCGTCTGGCCGTGGAGGGGTGCAATGCGCCCGCCACGCGGGACCGTCTCCCGCTGGGAAAGACCGTGGCTCTCAGCCTGGGCATCGCAGGTGCGCTGGTGCTCTGCTACTTTGCCTTCTCCAGCCCGGCTGTGGTTGCACGCTGGACCGGCTTCAGCTACCCGGCGATCGTCACGGTCGCAGCCACGACCGTGTGCCTCTTTGCGATGGTGGTCGGGGCGAAGCCGGGGCTCCTGGCGGGCCTGTCGCGGCGCACCGTGGTGCTGTGGAACGTAGCCTTTGGGCTGTGCCTGGTGTTGACGATTGCCGGGCACCAGGTGCGGTTCCCGTCCGACCCCACCGCCTATCCGCTCGCCCCCAATCCGGCGGCTCACTGGCTGTACCAGGTTCCTCTCTATCTCATGCTGCTGCTCCATCCTGTGGTCCTGGTCAATCTGATGCTCCTGTGCCAGGAACTGGTGACCGGCCACCCGCGACCTCGAGCGGTGGGCGCCGGCTTCAGCCTTGCCGGCTTGTACCTGCTGCTGATCGTGTTTGCGCAGGTCTTTACGACGGTGTACGACTATATCCCCGTCGCGGGCCCCCTGTTCCGAGACAGGTTCTGGCTCGTCTTCTTGGCCGCATGGGCCGTCATGGCGCTGCCGGTCCTGCTGGTGGGCCAGAGGGCGAGCGAGACCATCCGTGCGGCGCGAGGGTGGCAGGCGGGGAGAGCGCTGTTCGTTGGCGTGGCGCTTGCTACGGTGGGCAGCGTCGCAGGCGTGGCGGTCACGGCCGCCCGGCCGGTCACGGCCCCGCAGTCCGCCACCTCGCTCAAGATTCTGACCTACAACATCCAGCAGGGCTACGACCGGTACGGGCGAAAGAACTACGAGGGACAGCTGGACCTGATCCGGCGGGTGGACGCCGATATCGTCGGATTGCAGGAGTGCGACACCACAAGAATCGCCAATGGGAACTCGGATGTGGTGCGGTACATTGCGGACGAGCTCGACCTCTACTCGGCGTACGGTCCAAAGACGGTAGCCGGCACGTTTGGTATTGCTCTGTTGGCCAAGTACCCGATCGAGAACCCGAGAGTCTTTTACATGTACAGCGAGGGTGAGCAAACGGCGACGATCGAGGCCCAGATCAGGGTCGGGGGGAAGAGATTCACGGTGTTCGTGACCCACCTGGGGAACGGCGGGCCGATCGTGCAGCAGCAGGCGATTCTGGCCGAGGTGGAGGGGAAAGAAAACGTCATCCTACTGGGGGATTTCAACTTCCGGCCCGACACGGAGCAGTACCGGCTGACGGCGGCGATGCTGGACAACTCGTGGGTGGTAAAGTGGCCCGGGGGAAACGACCGTCAGGGGGTGGAGCTGGCCCGCGCCATCGACCACATCTTTGTGTCGCCGGGGACGCGGGTGGCCGACTCGACCTACTTGCCGGGACCCGACTCGGATCACCCAGCGTTGACGAGCACGATCGAGTGGTGACTCATCAGCGGAACCAATGACGCGGAGAGGGTCTCCCCTCTCCGCCTCACCCCATCTCCCCGTCTACTGGGTGTGGATCACGATATTCCCGGCGCCGATCGCCTGCTGGACGCCGTTGTCGTAGACGACGACCTCCGTGCCGCCGTCGTCCCACCAGATCTTGATCCGGAAGGTGTCGGGCGAGCCGTCGCCGGCCCAGACCATGAACCTGAACTGGTAGCCGTTGGGGTCCAGGCCGCCGTTCACCAGGCCGCTACCTTTGAATTGGGCGTTCGTCCCACCCTGGTTGTTGGAGAAGGTGCTGTTCGCGACGTCTAGGGTGCCGTCCCAGTTACAGATGGCGCCGCCGCCAAGGCTGTCGACGTGGTTCCCAGAGAAGGTGCTGTTCGCGACACCTAGCACGCCGTGGTTCATTGTGCCCCCTCCGCCAAACCGCGTACGGTTGCCAGAGAAGGTGACGTTCGTCACATAGAGCGTGCCCAGATTGTGGACGCCTCTGCCTCGTCATGCCGGCATCCGAGCTGCTCCTGGAGGGGCGGGAGCTGTTCGGGGCGATGGGCGATAAGCTGGGCGTCGCCAACGCTCTCGAGGAGCTGGGCGCCGTGAGCGCGCTCCAGGCGGACTGGGCGCTGGCGGCGATGAGTCTGAGCGCGGCACACGCCCTGCGCCAGGCTATGGGCGCCCCGCTGCCGCCGGTGGATCGCGGCGGCTACGAGTCTGTCGTCGAGGCCTGTCGCACGCGTCTGGGCGAGGGCGCCTTTGCCGAAGCATGGGCGCGTGGCGAGTCCAGGCCGTGGCAAGAGGCAGTGGCAGAGGCCCTGGCGCTACCGAGAGACTAGCCCAGGAACTGCCGACCGAGGAACACCTCGTCCTCGCCTAGGCCGGCCATGTCATGCCTGGGTCGTGCGGACGGCGCCACGGCGGGCGACGGGCCGGTGGCCGAGCGCCCGCCGGCCGGTCCGAGTCAGGAGCCGCGCAAAGCCGGACTCACGTATTGGCAGCCCATGGGGCTTCGGCGCCTGACCTGGTGACCCTGTCCCAGAGCCTCGGCCAGGCGAAGATGACCACCAGGGCAAGGCAGATGATCGGGGCCAGCGCAAAGAGAGAGAATCTGCCCAGCGCCCCGCCCGTCTCGATGGCGAGGGGGATGCCGACGACGAGCTCGGCCGTGCCGGCGACCAAGCCGACGACACGGACCCACTCGCGGGGTCCGAGGACGATGCCCACCGTAGCCACCGCCCAGCCGACCGTGGCTACCCAGTGCAGCTTCTGCACGAGGCTGAAGAGGGGTGCGCCTATGGTAATGATCCGGCTCGTGCTGGCAACGCCGTTCATCCAGCAGGTGATGTAGGCCATGCCAGCCAGGAGCGCCAGCAGGGTACGAGGCCACGACACGCCTCCCACGAGCCTGACGAGCAGGAAGTAGAGCAGCAGGTAGGGCCAGAAGAGGGGAAAGTAGACGGGCGGCAGGCCAGCTGCCATGAAGGGCACGTTGACAAACCAGCTGCCAAGCAGGGCCAAAACGATGCCCACCACCGAGAGGAGGAACGCCCAATTCCTGCGCGTCAGGAATCCATAGGCGCTGACGAGGAACAGCACGCTGCCGAGGAGGCCCAGGTCGGCCATGAGAGGGTGGATGGTCTTGAGCAGGATCTCGCACCCCGGTTCGGCGGAGGGCGTGTTCATGCCGACGATGTACCACTTCTGGAATAGGATGAAGTGGCCGATGATCCCCAGCAGTGCGCCGGCGATGCCCAGTAGTGCTCCAAGTAGATGTCGTTTGTTCATTCTCGTCTCCTCTTTGGATCTCATTGCCCGCCGCTGCCGGTATGGCACGAGCAGCCTTTGTAATAGGGCTCATTGCCATGATCGGCCACGTAGACGACGGTGCCGGGCTCGACCGTCAAATCGCAGTCTTGGAGGAAGGTGGGCTGCTCCTCCCAGGGATAGACCTGCACGTTGCAGGTGACATACACCGTTCCGCTCCAGGCATCGTTGCAGAGGGGACCCTCGACCACGCGATCGACCAGCAGGCTCCTGCCGCCGATCTCGACCTGGGCAGGTGAGGAGGAGGGTTGCGGCGCGGGCAGCTGATCGGGCGGAACGGTCAGATAGTGGGGCGTGCCCTCCGGCCTAGGGCAGAAAGGCGGGTCATTGGCCGGTGCTGCCTCGCCGCACGAAGCACAGAGCACAACCACAAGTGCCAGCCAGAAGAGCGGATGTCTTCTCATCACGGATCTTGACCAGGGATGCGTCGCTGCCGGTCAGCCGGTTGCAGGCCGGCGCTACTGATCATTCTAGCACGAGGGAGCTCGGTCGTCGTGAACTTTTGGCAACATGCGCCGACGGGCTGGTCAGCCGGGTCAAGGGGTAGGCCGCAGGCGCACATTGCCGAGCTCGTGACCGGTGTGGAATGCCATCGCGGCATGTTCGAGTCGTCCAGGCATGTCAGGTCGTCAGGGCATGTCAGGTCGTCAGGGCATGTCGGGTCGTCAGGGCATGTCGGGTCGTCAGGGCATGTCAGGTCGTCAGGGCATGTCAGGTCGTCAGGGCATGTCAGGTCTCGCCGGATCTGACAAAAGTCAATGACAGCCGTGCGCCTAGCTGCTATAGTGAGAGCGGGTCGGTCCCGGCACGCGCGTTTGCCTTGCCGGCGCCCGCCGGGGTCTAGACCTGTCCGAATACTGCGTCCAGGAGAGTAGCTTGTACCATGCCCAAACCAGTCGTGTTCGCCGTCGTCGTCTTCCTGCACGACCTGTTCACCTCCGTCTGGATCGGCGGGCTGATCACCCTTGGCGTCACCGTCCTGCCCTCCGCCCGGCAGGTGCTGGGCAAGGGGCCGCAGATGAAGAAGCTGCTCAGTGCCATCCAAAAGCGCCTGAGCGTTCTGGTGTATGCCAGCATCGTCGGGCTGATCGTCACCGGCGTCCTGCAGGCCAACCGCAACCCGGCCTTTGAGGGGCTGTTCCGCTTCGGCAGCGCCTACTCTACGACGCTGAGCCTGAAGCACATCGCGGTGGCGGTCATGATCGGCATCACGCTGCTTCGCAGCCTGGTGCTGAGCCGCCGGCATGAGCCGCTGACACCTTCGCAGGAGAGATTGAGCATGGGCCTGCTTCTGCTCAACCTGGCCCTGGGCATCGTGGTGCTGCTGCTGACCGGCTTGAGCGTAGCTTTTGGCGCGCCGCAGGCGGCCTAGGCTGCCTGGAGCGCATGACCGAACGCGAAGCCCCGCCCGCTGTTTCTGGGCTCAAAGGAGAGCAACCGGAGGTGTGACATGAAGGCCCTACTGCGCCGGCTCGACTATCTGACGACGTCTACGCGTGGCTTGCTGCTCGCCGCGACCGCCTGGGAGGCGATCATCGTCGCCCTCCTGGGCCTGATGTCGGCGCCGATGCAGGAGCTGCTCGGCTTTTCGGTGAGCCTGCTCGAGGCGGAGCGCGTGGGCCGCATCGTGATGGTCTATCACGCCCTCGCCATCCCTTTTGTGGCGGCCGTCACCTACCTGATCCTCGACCTCGTGCCGACGACTGAGGAGGTGACCCAGTCGGTCCGGCGCGCCATCACCCCCGGCTACATTCTCGTCAGCATCGGTGGGCTGGTGTTCGCCTACCTGGGCCGCAGCTGGCTCTTCCATGGCTTGTTCCTGCTCGGCCAGGCGCTGGTGTTTTACTCCGGTGTGATGCTGGCCGCCGGGCTGTGGCCGGGCCGGCACCGCAACACCGACCCTGCCTACGCCCATCTGGGCTCTATCTCGCTGGAGCGAGTCGCCTTTTTCGTCGTGACGGCCACCACGCTGATCTCGGCGCTCATCGGCGCGGGGGTGGGCTCCTTCTTCGGCAACGGCTTTGAGGCCGTGCTGGCCGAGGACATTGTACGGCAGGCACACACCCTGGGCGAGCTGGCCGTCATCTCCCATCTGCACATCATGCTTGCCCTCATCGACGTGGCCGTCTTGCTCATCGTCGTGCGCCGCTTTGACCTGAAGGGGCCACTGCACAGAGTCGCCATGCCATTGTCCATCACCGGCACCCTTGTCATGGCCGCCGGCTGCTGGGGGGTGATGCTGTGGGAGAGCATTGCCCACTGGATCATCTACGCCGGGAGCAGCCTGGTGCTGCTGGCGGCGCTGCTGATGGTCATAGCCGGCATCGACCGGCTGATCAAGACCGGGTTGGCTCAGACAGCAGAGGGGATGGCCACCCCAGGACGAAAGCTTCGGGCCCTGGTGCGCAACCCGCTCCACTTTGGGCTCTTTGCCCAGATGATCTTGCTCCAGCCGATCATGGTCTTCCCCGGGCTGTACACGGCCGTCAAGCTGGACGAGGTGTTCCGCACCTGGCCACTCGAAGCCGAGCGGCGCATCCTAGTCGGGCACTGGCACATCCTGGCCACGACCACCGCGGTGATGATGCTCTTTTTGGTCGCGGACCGGCTCGACGTGCGCGGCCGGATGCGGCAGGTGCTGGGCTGGGGGGTCCTGGTGGGCGCCAACCTGGCCTTTGCCGCGGCTGCCGTGTACGAGTTCCTTTCGCCCGATGCCGGACGGGGGTGGACAACCCTCTTCCTGGGCGCCGGCCTGGGCCTGACGCTGGTGCTGCTGGCCGGGTTCCTGGGATGCCGGCTGGTCGATCTCTTTCGGGCAGAGGGTCGCTGGGCAGAAGGGGACGGGCCATGAGCGATGCAGCCGTCTCACAGAGGGTACCAGAGGGGGCACTCGGCCGTCTCTGGAGCAAGCTGGAGGCCCACGGGTCGCTGATCAAGAGCAAGCAGACACTGCTGCTATTGGCCACTGGGCTGGCAGGCTACCTGAGCGCCCGTCCCGAGTCAGGCACGAGCCTGGGCGCCAGGCTCATGACCCTGGCGCTGTTTTCTGCCGTCAGCGGGACGACGGCGCTGAACATGGTCTTTGACCGCGACATCGACGCCCGGATGGTGCGCACCGCCCGCCGGCCGCTGCCCTCGGGGACGCTGTCGGCGCGTGAGGCAGCACGCTTTGGTGGCGTGCTGGTCGCCGCAGGGCTGGCACTGGCCTTCTGGCTGAGCCGGCCCTTTGGCTGGGTGATCGCTGCCGGGGTCGGGCTGGACTTGTGCGTCTATACGCTGTGGCTCAAGCGGCGCACGCCGTGGTCCATCGTCTTTGGCGGTGTCTCAGGTGGGATGCCCATCCTCGCCGGACGCACGCTGGGCACGGGTGGCGTGGACGGCCTGGGGCTGCTTCTTGCCCTGTCGGTGCTGCTCTGGATCCCGGCGCACATCCTTACCTTTGCCATGAAGCACGCAGATGACTACCGGCTGGGGGGTGTGCCCACCTGGCCGGCGGTCCACGGCTTTGATTCGACACGCCGGTTCATTGCCGTGTCAAACGCGCTGCGAGCGGTGTCGTTGGTCGCAGCCGGCTGGTGGCTGGGCATCTGCCCTTGGAGCCTCAGTCTGCTGGCTGTGTCGGGCGTGGTCACAGTGTGCCTGTCTGTGCGGGCCGTCCTGCGACCGTCGGCACAGCTGAACCTCCTGCTCTTCAAGCTGGCGTCGCTGCACATGTTGGCCTCGATGGTACTCCTCACGCTGGGGGCAGTGTTCTAGGGCCGCATCCACGGAGGTCCTCGCACAGCCAGCCGCCTGCGGGGGCTGGGTGCATCGATGCGCACGGCACTGCGCCTGCCGGTGCAGAGCCGACCCTCCCTTTCGGTGATTGCGCGGCCCGCCTGCCGGAAGCCGCCGGCCATGTTCCCGGTTCGCGGCCGCACGCCTGGACCGAGGGCAGATGGCTGCGGTACGGCACTGTCTTTGCCCAGGGTACAGGGATGTGATAGACTGCTCTCCACGGCGCGGCCGACTAGAGGACGGTCAGGCTCATGAAGACCCTAGAAGAGTGGTTGCGCGTCCACCCGGTGTTCTCCTCGCTGGGGAAGCGCGAACAGGAGCTGCTGGTCGGGCAGTCGCTGGCGCGCGACCTGGAGAAGGGCCAAGTTCTGGCGCTGCAGGGCGATGTCTGGCCCTACCTATTCCTGGTCGAAGAGGGCCAGATCGGCGCGGCCAAGGCGTCGAGCGAGGGGCGCAGCCTGCTGATCGCAGCCTTCGGCGCGGGCGAGCTGTTCTGGGGCCCGGCCTTATTCCGCGAGGGCGCGGTGCTGCCGGCCACATTGGAGGCGCACGCCCGCACGCGCCTCCACCTCTGGTCACGGCCCGACCTTGAGCCATTCCTGCGCGCCCACGGCGATACCCTGTGGGCCTTCTGCGGCCTCATGGCCGAGCGGATGCAGCGGGCCTCCAGCGTCGTGGAGGGTTTGGCCTTTCAGCCCGTGGCAGGCCGCCTGGCGCGGCTGCTGGTGGAGTTCTCGTCTGGCCGCGAGGCCGAGCCGATTCCCCGGAGCCTGACCCTGGACGAGATTGGCTCGCGCATCGGGACGACGCGCGAGCTGGTGTGCCGCTTCCTCCACCGCTTTGCGGACGAGGGGTTGATCGATATCACGCGCACCGAGTTTGTCATCCACGATCAACGCCGACTGGAGCAGCTGGCCAAGCAGGTCAAAGGATAGGCCTGGCGGCAGGCCTGAGCCAGCCGGCCGAGGACCGTGCGGGCCGGCCTCCATCACCCGCCCTTCGTGGGTTCGGGCTAGTACTTGCGCAGGGCCAGCGGCTGGCAGAGGGAACTCGGCTGACGAAACGCCTTCCCGCCGGGTAGGAAGCTGCTTTCGAGCTCGCAGTCCCCTGCGCCCATCAGCCCGGCATCAGGCTGGCCGGCGGTGCCGCTCAGCGACAAGGCGCCGCTGGCGCTGCGCATCCCGCCCTCGACAAGCATAGAGCCGCCGCCGTTCACCGTCCACCACGACAGGTCGTTCTGGAGCTATCAGGTCGTTTCCACGCCGTCAGGTCGCTTCTAGGATGTCAGGTCGCTTCATGTCTGCCTGGTCGCGGCAAACCTGTCTGGTAGGGACATAGGTGCCGACTACAGGAATCCGAATCCCAAGGGAGCTCGTACGACAGGACTGTCAACTGCCTCTTTCGCGGTAGGTGGCGGCTTCCTGTTGTTCAGCGCCGCACCGGAGCCGCTTGCAGCGCCAGCTCCAGAAGATCCAGGACGTCGATCCCGGCGGCCATCTTTTTCAGATAGCCGAGGTCGAGGCGCTCGCCCTGCACCAAGAGAACACCCAGTACATCGCGCCAATGGCGGTCGGAAACCTCGCCGCCCATTCGATACCATTCGAGCTTGGCCAAGATCGTGTCCTCGGCGCTGGCCACATAGGCATGCCGATCCGGCTCCTCGCTCAAGAGAACCGACCGGCGCCGCGCCAGCTGAGAACGATCAAAGGCGCGTGCCTTGGCGACGAAGAGATCGACCTTGAACATCGTCCCGAGGTGAATGAGGTTGAAGGAGCTCTGGTGCTGAACAGCCTCTCGCATCGACTCAACATCCGCGTAGAACTCGCCGATCAATGCCCGTGCCAGCGGTTCGGTGTCTGACAGGGTAAGGTCGACCACCAAATCGGCGTCCATCGTAGCCCGCATCACGCCATGGACGGCACTGGCGAAGGAGCCGCCAATGGCGTACTGTACGCCGAGGCGATCCAAAGCGTCGGTGACCTGCATTACGACGGCAATCTGCTCCGCTAGCACTCTGCACCCTCGGAAGCCGGGCCGTAGACCTGGCTTGCCAGGGCCGGACCCAACAGCAAGTCCGCCAGCCGCCTGCTACGCTGCGCCGGGGTTTCGTGGGGGAAGCGTTGGCGCAGGCCGGCCACAGCCAGCGTTCGAACGGTCTGGGTCATTGCGGCCATAAGTTGCAGCTTCCGCCAGGAAGGCATCTGGCGAAGCCCCTCAATCTGGAGCTGCTCGAGCTCCAGGCCGGCATCGGTGTACAATGTGGTCATCGTGGGCACCCCGCCGGTTCTGGCAACCCCCTCTTCGGTGGAGGCGTGGCAGGGTCGCACCGGTCAAACAGTGCTGTGCGTTCCTCGAGTTTCATAGTGCAATGGTAGCACAGAACGCGTCAGACGCCAAGATCGGGCAAAGCGGGCTGGTCGACCGCTGGCGCCAGGCCCACGCACGTGATGGAAGGCGCCTGTTGCCGGCCGAGAATGGGGATTGGATGTGACCAAGCAGTGTCTCGGTCGAGGGAAAAGGCTGCCGTGAAGAGCCGGCTCACCAGGAGAAGCTCACCGATTTTGGTGGGGCTTTAGAGAGTGCCCCCAAGGAGCTCGTACGACAGGACTGTCAGTTGACGCTTTGGTCATTGCGATGGTGTCATAGCCAACCGGGGGCCACTAACCGGGATCATAGCGTCGGGCGCTGTCGCCTCACGTCAACCTGCGAATGCGAAAAGACCTCGTCGCGAGCACCGCAGAAGCAGCCATCAGCTCTTGGCTACACCAATCGGAAGCCCGCCGACGCCCGTTGGGCTGATGGCGGCCTGCGGGTCGAGCCCTGCCACCGCGGAGCGCAGCGCCTCTCGCGCCGACGACTGGTCCCTCGGCCTCGCCCGTTGGACCACCGCTGCCGCCACCGATCCCGTGGACCCTCCCGTCTAGACGGAGCTCAGGGGCTATCCGGCCCGCACGGCGGGAGACCGGGTGGGGGTGTCGAAGACGATGCTGCCTGGACAGCCCGCCAGGCGGGGCAGCGCGCCGGGAGGGCTGTGCGAGTACCCGTATCCCCGCGCACATGAAAGAGCGTCCTCCCCGCCGTGACGGGGAGGACGCCGCACTACCTGCCGGACGAGCCTAGTCTGTCTTTTCAGTGAAGAAGAAGAACCAGAGGAAGAAGGCCAGCATGAGCCAGATGACCACGTTGATCCACCCCAGACCGCTGAACTTGCCGCTGAACTGGGCGATGAGCGCCAGGATCAGGCCGATGGTGTCGGCAACAGCCAGGCCGAGGATCACCCTCTTGCGCATCACGGAGGCTGTGGAGTTGGCGGCGAAGTAGCAGATGACCGCATTGCCGACCAGTATGGCGCCGAAGTAGCCGAAGCCGAGCCTGATCAGGTCACCTAGGCCTGACATTTGGCCAAGTTGCTCGTTGGTGGGAATGCCCGTCTTGAGGAGCCAGTTCAGGTACGTGCGGGCAAAGAACAGCATGAAGAAGGCGATCACGATCGAGATGACCGCCTTGGCCCACAGAAACCACTTGGATTTCATCAGGAGACCTCCTTCTCCTCCCTGACGGGCCGCTGCGCCTCGGCGGAGGCGGTCAGCCAGGATCGCCGGCGGCCGGGTGACGGGAGGCCGGCCGAGTGCCCGGCTGGCGGTGGACGGGCGACCCTCCCGGCCGGCCGTCAGATGCAGGGCATGCTTGACGATAGGCGCTACCTCCTCTCGCAGCCGAACGCCCGAACGCCGGGCCCAAGCGGCATGATAGTCGTGGACAGCGCCCGCAAATTCAAGAACTCCTGACCGCCGGGGAAGTTGAGAAGCGAACAGATCGGTGAGCGATCTCTCCCCTATCCCCCCTGGCCCAATTCACCTTGTACACCCATGCGGCACATTGGTCAAATTGACACAAGCGCGCTTGCGCGTCAGCTCCCTCGAATCGCGATGCCAGCAGCGCAGCTAAGAGGAGCCCTGCAACGGGCTCCTCTTGCGGCACGCGCTCGCTCGGGACGACAGGGGTGCTCTGTTCCTGGGTGACACTCACCCGCCGGTTTCCTCGTACTCGAACCGCTAGGCATGCATACAATGCCCCCGAGGGCATTCGAATCCCTGCCGCTAGCCCGAGCCGACACAATCCTGCTCGCTGGCCCCCTCCCCACGTCCGCGCCGGCGGACGGCCGGCGCCGCAGCGCCCCCCAGGCGCGGTTTCAGCCGCTGGCTCCCTGCCCGGCTCACCACGGAACCCCCGCCGATTTTGGTGGGGCCTTGGACAGTGCCCCCAAGGGAGCTCGAATCCCTTTCGCAGCCTTGAGAGAGCGGTGTCCAGGGTAGCCTGACGTGTAATGGCGGACGCAACTCGCCTGGGGTACGCTCAAGCGTAGCTCGCACCCTCGGGCAGCAAGCGAGACCTCGAACAGCTACAGGAGGCAATAGACGATGGTAACCCAATCCGATTTCACATCAGAAGAATGGCTTCAGATCATGACCGCGCCCCAAATGGCGTCGATGTACGTCACACTTGCCAGCCCCAGCGGTCCTGTGGGCATCGTGGCCGAAACGATGGCCGCGAGCAAGTTGGTGGTCCAAGCCATCAAGGAAACCAGCGGCAATGCGCTGATCGACGCTGTGGCGGCCGAGTACCGGGAGCGAGCAGAGAACAGGCAAAAGCTAGACATGCCTCAGCTGAGCAGGAATGCAGACGAGCTCAAAGCTCAGTGCCTCCAGGCCTGCCGCGACCTTGCGGCGTTGCTCTCCGAGAAGGCACCCACAGAGGCCGATGGCTTCGTGCAGTGGGTCTACCGGGCTGCCCAGAGCACTGCGGAGGCGGCCAAGGAAGGTGGGTTCCTGGGTATCGGCGGAAAGAAGGTCGGCGAGGCAGAGGTTGCGGCGCCTGAGGAGATTTCGGCGGCACTAGGCATCTCCGCATAGCGGAGGTCCATGCCCTCTGGCGCTTCATCACGCGCAGACGGAGGGAGTCTGCGCGGAAACCTGGCTTCCCCCTAGACGGCGGGCGGTCGTGGGCGTACAGCCCTGACCGCCCGTCTCGTTGTGGAGCTGCGGGTTCGCGACTTTCGTCTGAGGTCTCCGCACCGCCTGGGGTCTGGAGCCCTGCAGTGGACCAAAGCCCGGGCCGGTTGGTCGATGTGGTCGGGTAGGACGAACGCACCGGGCCTGACGGGCCCCTTGCACTGTCGAGTCTCCAGGCGACGATGTCGCCGGTCCGCTGCGCGATCAGGGTCGCGCGCCCCCCGTACATCCCCTACGGGTGATCGAACAGCTGCTGCAGGGTCTCCAAAAGCTTGAGCTGGTTCTCGTCCCCCGACGATGTGTAGTCAGCCTTCTCCTCCAACGCCTGCGGCTGCCTGCAGGCACGCGCTGAGTTAGGCCGGACCACCCGGTGAGGCGCACAGCGGGCGGTGGCGGCGACACTGCCAACGGCTCGCGAAGGCGGCCTGATCGCGCTCACCCAGAAACCCGAAGTGCACCCGGCCCTGCAGGCTGGTGCCCGGGCTGTTGACAGAGTCTTAAAACCGTTGTATAATAGCAGAGGTGGTGGTGCAAGCCCCCGCCGTTGCCTCGTCAGACACTATGGCAGTGCCCCCAGAAAGGAGGTGAATCGCCTGTAGTACCTGCCTGCGTATGCCATCCTCCGACTGCCGGTTGCAGACGGCGGGATGACACGGAATCAGGGAGAGAAAGGAAGGTGCAACGTGAAGGCAAAGAGAGAAAGAGTCAAGGAGCTCTTCCTGAAAGAGCGCCTGGCCATCCATGACCTCCTCAAGGAGAACCCCAACTTCTTCGGCACAGCGCCCAAGACGGACTTCAAGGCGCAGGTGCAAATCCAGTTCAACACCCAGTACGAGGAGCTGACCTGCATCGGTCTGTGGCCGGAGCACAACCTGCTGGAGGCCACGCTGAAGGTCAAGCTGCCATTCGGTTTCATGGGCGACCTGTGCAGCCGTGGCAGCTACGAGTACGTCCGCTTCTTTCTCGACTGAGACCGGGACGGCGACTTCTACGACGCCGATGAAGACGTCGGCGTGGCGAGGATCAACGTCCACGACATCCCCGAGGTGGAGAAGCAGCCGCTCTGCTACGCCGTGCCTCGATTCATCCTGCCGCGCCCGTCCGACTGCAAGAACCCCTATGTCGTGAAGCTGAGGGCCATCCTCTCCTGGGAGGTTGTGCCGCCGCCGGGCGACCCCGACTTCGTGCCCCCGTGGGGCAACCGTCTCGAAGCCTGGGTGCAGATCGACCCCACCACCGGGCAGATGACGAATGTCGTATCCGAAGAGAAGTGCTGCGGACAGGACAAGCCCAAGGAGCCTGAGAAAGAACGGCTGCACTTCCTGGAGATCCTCAAGGAGAACCCGAACTCTTTTGGGACGCTGCCCAAGTCCGACCTGCAGGTGGCGCTGCCCAAGCAGTACGACACCACATACGAGGAGCTGCGCTGTGTTGGCCTCTACCCCGAGCGGGACTATCTGGAGGCCGTGCTGAAAGTCAAGCTGCCCTTTGGCTTCCTGACCGACTTGTGCGGGCCGGGCAGCTACGAGTACGTGCGTTTCTTCATCGACCTTGACCAGGACGGGGACTTTTACGACGCCAGCGAGGACGCGGGGGTGGCGACGGTGAACGTCCACGACATCCCCGTGGCCGGGGACCTGCCGCTGAGCTATGCGCTGGGCAGGCACTTCCAGGCACTGCACGAAAAGTGCGAAAGACCCTACATCGTGAAGGTGCGGGCCATCCTCTCCTGGCAGCAGGTGCCGGTGGGGCCGGATTTCGTGCCGGTGTGGGGCAATGTCGTGGAGTGCTACGTGCAGATCCGTCCCTACGGTCCGGAAGAGGAAGAGACGCTGGTGGCCGTCATCACCGGCCCGGCGGAGTCGAGCCCGCCGCAGTGTGTCTCGGTCGGCCCCACGGCAGTCTGTGGGCTGGCGGGTGTGACCATCACCGGCTGGGCGTGCGGCACCGGTTTCGCCAGCTACCGGATCAGCTACCGCCCTGTAAGCAGCCTCGGCTGGCTGCAGGCAGGGGTCGTCTATCCCGACTGCTCGCCGGCGAGCGCCACGCCAGATCACAGCACGCCCAAGTTCGGCGAGCCGTTGGCCTTCCTGGAAAACCTGGAGCCCGACGAGTACGAGGTCTGCCTGCAGGTCGACGGCGCAGGCGGGCCGATCTATGCCTACACCCACTTTTCGCTGAGTCGATCGCCGGTCGTCATCGACCAGATCGGGGCGATACCGACGCTTGTCATGGGAGTGCACCCCGACGACGTGTCTGAACTGCTCAAGCTGGTCAAGTTGGGCGGTGTGGCCGATCCCGAGACCTCGGTCGGCGGGTCCATCAGCATCGTCGGCAGTGCCGATTTCTACGGCTGCGGCCGGCAGATGATCGAGTATGTCCTGCAGCACCAATGGGCACCCTTTGGCTCGAACCCGCCCCAGCAGGACGATCTGGGTCCCTGGACGGACATCAAGCCGCCCCTGCCCTTTGGCGACGCCACCCACCCGCGGTGGTACTACTGCTGGCCGACCAACCTGCCCAACTATGTGCTGAACGGCAAGCTCAGCCGCTTGTGGATCTCCAGCCAATGCCTGCTGATGCCGTGGCCCCCGGTGTTCCACAACGTGCGCCGCACGGCAGAGTCTGCCTGGGACACGACGGCGCTCAATGGCCGCTACACGGTCCGCCTGCGCGTGAAGCACCAGGACCTCCTTGCCGTCACGCCGGTGCAGGAGGTGTATGACTCGGCCACCGTGTGGCTGGACAACCGCACCATCCAGGTGAGGATTACTGAGCTGGCCAAAACGGGAGGCGCCACGCTGAAGGAATGCGCCGAGCTGCGCCTATCCGACTTGGTGGGGACGACGTTGGACATCAAGGGACGCGCCTGGGATCCGCTGATCCTGGACTCGGTCGCGGAGACTGAGGTGCCCAACGACAACTTTGACCATTACCTGGTCAACTACGAGAAGGACGGCAGCGGCATCTGGGTCACGAACGAGCTGACCATCGCCGACCCGACGGTCCGGGTGCCCGACGTGCTGCCGACGCTGCCGGCGCCCCCGGATGACGTCGGAGTGCTCGCCACCTGGGACGTTGTCACGGCTCTGGACGCTGGAGCACTACCGCACCCCTATGTCGCGCCGCCCTATCCCAAGCTCTACCGGGGCGAGCGGTGTGCCTACCTGATTCACCTCTACGCCTGCGACGAGACCAGAATCAACGACAACGCCGACATTCACGACGCCGAGTACTACTGGCCCGTGTGCATCTCGAACGATCTGAAGTAGAGGCGATCGACCCGCGCGAAGCGCCGCTGGCAAACAGTTGCCCGGCGCTTCGCCTCTATTCTCGCAGGACCGTGGTGCGCTGCACCTCGCAGGGTACGGCGCCAGCCTCACACGACTTCCCCCAGCGAACGCTGAGGCCTGGATTGCCTATTGATGTCCAGGAGCGGGCCCATCCTCCGCTCATCGCTGCCGGGTACGGGTACGCTGGCGGTGATGTTGGCCATCCTCTTCGGCATCATGAGAGGGCTTCCCGTCTGGCGCACCTGCTCGAACCCGTGCTCGGCCATGGTCTTGCAGACTTGCCTTCCGGACAGACCCCGCAGCCTAGGTACCTTGCGACCTGAGCGCGTGTTTGGGTCGCCTTGAGGGGACAAGTGGTATGACCGTGCCATGCATGGCCGTCTTGGGCAAGCTGCTTTGGGCAGGACAACCCGCCGCACTTTCGGAAGAAGGAGCAAGCCGAGAGCATGCAATCCGCCTGGCTGCATGCCAAACGAGTGTAGAAGCTTGACCTGGGAAAGCAATGGGGCTGAGTCAGAGCGATGGCGTTGGCCTGCGTGGGCAGACGCAGACGCGCACCTGATCGAGCTTCAGGTGTGCCGGAAAACCGTATACTGTGCCCCCAAGGGAGCTCGTACAAGAGGACTGTCAGGTGGTCCTGGAGTTCCGTGCACGCAGCCTCGCGAGCTAGGCTCCGTCGAAATCGCTCCGATCGATGCCTAGTTGGCGCAGGATCCGAGAGAGGAGGGTTGGGCCGATATCCTTGCTTACGTGGTATGGGATAGAGGCCTGCCTACCCGTGGCCGGGTTCCGCCAGATCTCATGGCTCCCTGCCCCATGCCGCGTAAAGTGGCAGCCCAGCCTCCGCAGTCTGCGCGTGAGCTCCGCATACTTCATGCCGCCACCGCAACGCGAGAGGTGAAGGGTAGAGATGTGACGGCGTGCACAGTTTCGGGGAGGGGATCGCCCGAAGCCTTGAGCGAAGCGATCAAGGCGGACGCAACTTGGGGCGCCAGAGCAAGAACCTCTTCTGTCGTGTCGCCCACCACGATCAGACCAGGCAGGTCGGGGCTGGTGGCCATGAACCGGTAGTCGCCCCCGTCGTCCAGTTCTTCCAACTCAATTCTCAGATCATAGAGCACCATGTGCCAACTCCTCCTGCCGCGCCGTGCCGCGCATCATCAACATTCTAGCACAGGAAGCGGCCATCTGCAAGCCCAGGACCAAGCGGATGGCAAGTACCTTGATCGCTGCCTGGAATCGGGTGACAAGCCAGTCAGACTGCCAATCGCCGCTCCGGACAGCAGAAGGGAGCCTCAGTGTGAGGCTCCCTCTACGGTCCTGCGGCATCATGCCCCCAAGGGGTTACTCTCTAAAGCCCCACCAATCAAGGGAAACCGTAGATCAGCGTCCCGTGCTCTGGTTCTACCTCAATGCGGACCACGATCGAGCGCAGCAGCGCCCGCACATCGTCCAGCGTCCCTTGTGCCAGGACTTCACGAGCATTGCTGCAGTAATCCTCGACTACGGCAAGGGGGACTTCGGCTTCTGCCTGATCCAGCCGGCCTCGCACCTCCGCCAACTTGACCCGCAGCGCCGACCGTTCCTTCTCCCGCTCGGCCAGTCGCTCCCCCAGGCTGGCGCTGTAGCCGCTCCGCTCCACCGCATCCACTAATCGGCGGAGCACCTGCTCCACATCCGCCAGGTTGGCTTCAAAGCGCTCCGCGTCGTGCTCTAGCGCCTGCCGTGTCTCATCGTCAGGCCGGGCATCCTTCAGGATCCTCAGAAGGTTCTCGGGCAGGAGGACCTCCTCCAGCAGCACGCGGTACACCGCCTCCTCGATTACGTCCGCCCGAAGGTAGTGCATGTCGCAGTCGCGGTTCTGCTTCCACCCGGTGCAGGTGTAGCGCCGGTAGCGCCGCCGCCGATAGCCGTCCCCCGCATCCTCGCGAGGCGGGACGCTGTCCGCCTTCATGGCCCGGCCGCACAGCCCGCAGTACAGCAGCCCCGACAGGGCATAGTCGCTGCTGTCGAGCCGAGGCCGGTGCTCGTAGCGCGGCTTGCGCATCGCCTGCACCGCCTCCCACCATGCCTCAGGCACCAACGCCGGCACAAAGCCTTCGTACTCGTGATCCCCGTGCACCAGCGTGCCGGCATAGATGCGATTGCGGAAGAAGGTGGCGTAGCAGCCGATCGACTGGAACAGGCGCGTCGCCTGGTGGATCTCGGTATAGGATGCCCCTTGGACGCGCATCTCCCACGCCCTGCGGGCCAGCTCCCACGTCTCCGGGTCCGGCACCCAGCGCTGGACCAGGCGCGGTCGGCCATCGCGCTTGGTCCCCAGGGTGTAGGGCTCGCCCCGGAAGCCGATCGGCGGCCGGCCGGGACACAGCCCCAGGTACTGGCCGTCCGGTCCCCGCGTGCTCACCAGGTCGCTCAGCCCCCGCTTGACGTCCTTGGAGATGTCATCGAGGTCCTGCTGCGCCTTCCACTCCAGCATCGCCTCGTACACGTGACCGATGTCGCCCGAGGGGATGTTGTCAGAGAGGAAGACCAGCTCGTAGCCGCGCCGGCGCAGGTCCGCCTTGAAGAAGGCGTTGTCCAACGTGTTGCGCGCAAAGCGCTTGAGGTCCCAGAGCAGGATGCCAGCCGGCGCCTCAGGGGAGCGCCGCCGCAGGTCGGGCGCCATCTGCCGGCAGTAGTGGATCAGCTCCTCAAACGCCTCGCGGCCCACCACCGTCCCCCCAGGCCGCGCCTCGTCGGAAAACACCCGCACGAGCACCAGGTGATGCCGGGCACAATACGCCTCGGCCTCGCGCCGCTGCTGATCAACGGAGCGCTCCTGCTCGTCGCCGCCCGAGTCGCGGAAGTAGGCCGCTACGTGGGTGCCGGGCGGGAGCAGCGAATCGTTCACCGCCATGTGTGTAGTGTCTCCCTCATCCTTGGCCAAAAGACCTGTAATTCTACAGGGCTGACAAGGGCCACCCGGCCTGATATACTGGCCCTGTGAACCAGGCTTCCCATGTCGCCGGCAAAAAAGATACCCCTTCTTAGAGTCTATGCAAGCCCCAGTAAGGCTGATATAGTGCCCATTGTGGGATACGCAGCACAGAACCGGCAAAACACCCGGAGTTCTCCAGGGTTCACACGGCCTGCTGCGCCTGATATACTGACTCCTGTCTGTGCACCACCGGGATGTTCACTTTTTATAACCTATGCAAACCCATTGCGGCCCGATATACTGGCATCCATGGGATGTAGTCGGCCAATTGTCCCGATTTTAGGACCTATGCAGGCACCACCAGGACTGATATACTCGCGATATGGGTAACAACGGGCACAGGATCACCTCCTACGCCATCACCACTCAGCCCGACGCTGAGCCCCGTTACCCATCTCTCGACGCCGCCCTGCAGGCCGCCCGCCCTGCCCTGCTGCGGCTGTACGCCGGTTGGCAGAACTACCGCCAGACCCAGGTGGCCGAGTTCGCTGCTTCCTTCCAGGAGTCGCATGGGCACCTTCCAAGCGCTGCCGACGTTGCCGCCAATCTCGAACCCTGCATCGCCGAGCCGGCGGCGGCCTGGTACCTGGCACGGGTGACTGGAAACGGGCATCTTGGCGACCACGAGTACAGTGTACCACAGTTCGCCGAATCGTGCAAAGAACAGACGTTCGACTTCGCGCCAGTTGCGACGCCTGCGTAGGACTGGAAAGATCACACCGAGGAGAAGGAAAGAGACCATGAACCAAACCCCAACGCGCGTAGGCATCGACGTCGGCTTTGGCGACGTCAAGCTGGTGTATCACGACCCGGAGCCGCATACCCTCAACTTCCCGGCCGTCCTGGGCCGCGCCGAGGAGCGCGCCCGGCTCACGCTCGGCCTGGGCGGCCGCCGCCAGCACATCCAGACCGTCGAGTACGGCGGGCAGGCCTACTTTGTCGGGGAGGGTGCCCTGATCGAGAGCCGGATGGGCGGCGCCGTGCAGAACGCGGAGCGGATCGGCTCGGAGGAAGAGCGGGTACTCCTGCTGGCGGCCCTGGCCCGCGCCGGCATCGACGACGTGCTCGTGGTTACCGGCCTGCCGGTGCTGTGGTGGGAGCGGCGCAGGGACCTGGTGCGCTCCTGGCAGGGAGAGCATCGCCTGGCCGTGGACGGTGGGCAGCAGACGATCACGGTGCGCGAGGTGCGCCCCGTCTGGCAGCCCTTGGGCTCTTTCTACGCCCGCTTCCTGGCCGGCGACGGGACGGCCCATGCGCCCGAGGAAGTGCTGCGCGCCGGATTTGGCATCGTGGACATCGGCTTCAACACGACCGACCTGTCGGGGATCCACAACCTGCAGCCGATCCCGCGCTGGAGCGGCGGGGTGCGCGTCGGCGTGCGCGATGCACTCGAAGTGCTCAGCGCCGGCCTGGAAGCCCGCTACGTTGTGCGCCGGCCGCTGGCGGAGCTGGCGGCCGCCCTGCGCCGTGGCCGGCCGCTGACCGTCTACCGCGACCGGGTGGACCTGGGCGAGCTGGCGAAGTCGGCTCTCTCGTCGCTGGCCCAGGAGATCGTGGGCGAGGCGACCCGCCAATGGGGCCAGGCCGACCGCTTCCACAGCGTGCTGATCACCGGCGGCGGGGCAGCCCTCGTCGGCAAGGCGGTGGCGGCTGCCTTTCCGCGCAACGCCGAGATCCTGGAGCAACCTGCGCTGGCCAACGCCTTGGGCTTTGCCCGCTTTGCCCAGCGGCGCATCTTCCGGGCGGACCAGGGATGATTCCTGTCGGACAGGAATCGGCCGTGAGCGGTGAGCACGATTGTGGTCCGACAAAAAGGGGCCGCCCCAGGAAGGCGGGGCGGAGCGTCCGCGTCACGCTGCGGCTGCGCGAGGGTGACCCGGAGGTCGACGCCATCCTGCAGCGCCTCGCCGGGCTGCCGAGGGGACGGCGCAGCGCCTGCATCCGCCGGGTGCTGGCCGGAGCGCCGGTCGAGGTCCTGGAAGGAGCACTTGCCAAAGAGACCGCCGACCTCGCCGCCTCGCTGGACGGCATGTGGGCCGGAGATTGGGAGGACGACTAACCACTCATGCTGACACGACGAATGCAGATCCAGGCCATCGCCGACCGGCTCGCCGGTCTGGGGGACGGCAGCCGGCACCCACCCTTCGACGAGCTGGAAGAACCCTGGCGCAGCGTGTACCGGGCGGTCGTGGAATCGCCAGCCGGGCAGGAGAAGCAGGCGGTGCTGGCCGTCCTGGCCGACCGGCCCGACCGGGATGCGGTGCTGGGCGCGATCCTGGCAGCCGTGCCCGGGGAGCGACTGGCTTTCCCCTCCCTGCGCGACATCGCCGGATCGCTGCCGCCCATCCGCTGGCTGTGGCCGGCCTGGATCCCCCTGGGCATGATCACCC
>DAOQVR010000012.1:0-132556 GCA_035341665.1 Anaerolineae bacterium | reverse complement strand
GACAAAGCGTGTCCTGACCGGCCCGCCGGCGTGGTCCGGAGACCACGCCGGAACAAGATTCCTGGCACAGCGGCACAGCTCGGCAGGCCAGCCAGGTTCCGGGCTGTCCCAAGACTGTCATTCCGAGGGAGCGCAGCGACCGAGGCACGCCCTGAGGTACGAAGGGAATCTCTGATTCCGCTTGAAACGCAGTGAAATCAGATGCATCGCCGCGCTCAACATGGCAGGCCGCGTGCTTTTTGGACAGCCCCCCGCTCCCGGCAACCGATGGTCGGTAATTGTTTCTGGGAATTCGGGCATTTCGGGATAGTACCCTCAGATTCTTGGCACAGTGGCACAGCTCGGCAGGCCCATGCCGGAACAGGCCGCGAACGGGAGCTCGCGCGCCTCCAGGTTCCGGGCCGGTCTCCCGACCGGCCCCCGTCCTCCCGGTGCGGTGCACCTGCCGTCGGTGCGCTGCACCTCGTCTCTCCGTCTTGTAGGCCGGGTTTCCATACCCGGCAACAATCGGCGGGAATGGAATCCCGCCCTACAATCTCGTTGGCGCCGGTCTCCCAACCGGCCCCCGCCCTCCCGGTGCGGTGCCCCTGCCGTCGGTGCGCTGCACCTCGTCTCTCTTGCTCCGGCGTGGTCTCCGGACCACGCCGGCGGGCCGGTCGGGAGACCGGCCCCAACAGGAGGCTGGACGGGCCTGGCAGGTCGATAGTGGCTATAGGGTGCCGGCGGCGTTGGCTAGGCGGGAGAGGACGCGGGCGCGCCCTAGGATGGTGATGGTGTCGAAGAGGGGCGGGGCGACGGCTTTGCCGGTTAGGGCTACGCGCAGGACGCCGAAGAGGGGACCGTCCCCTAGCCCCAGCTCCGCGGCCAACGCGCGCAGGGCCGGCTCGGTGGTCTCGGGGCGCAGGTCAGGCAGGGCGGAGAGCACCTCGCCCGCACGCAGGAGCACGGCCTTGGCGGCCGCGGCGTCTAGCTTTTTACCGGCGAGGAGCCCGGGGTCGGGGCTGGGCTCGACGAAGAAGAAATCGGCCCAGGGCACGACGTCGCCCAGGGTCTTGAGGCGCTCGCGGATGAGGGGGACGATGGGCAGGAGCTGCTCGGCAGTCGCGGCGATGCCGGCCTCGGCGAGGTAGGGCACGAGGCGGGCGGCCAGGTCGGCGGGGTCGAGCTGGCGGATGTAGTAGCCGTTCATCCACTCGAGGCGGTCGTAGGAGAAGCGCGCAGGGGAGTGGTTGATGCCGGGCAGGTCGAAGGCGCGCACGAGCTCGTCGCGGCTGAGGATCTCGGTCTTGTCGTCGTAGCTCCAGCCGACGCGGGCGAGGTAGTTGATCATGGCCTCGGGGAGGTAGCCCTGCCGCCGGAACTCGCGGATCTCGACGCCGCCGTGGCGCTTGCTGAGCTTGCCCTGGCCGGTGGGGGCGAGGATGAGCGGTAGGTGGGCGTAGACGGGGATCTCCCAGCCGAAGGCGTTGTAGAGCAGGACGTGCTTGGGAACGGAGGAGAGCCACTCGTCGCCGCGCATGATGTGGCTGATCTCCATGAGGTGGTCGTCGACGACGTTGGCCAGGTGGTAGGTTGGGAAGCCGTCGCTCTTGAGGAGGACGAGGTCGTCGAGGGTGCGGTTGTCGACGGAGATGGTGCCGTAGAGGACGTCGTGGAAGGTGGTCTGGCCCTCGAGCGGGGCTGCCAGGCGGATGACGGGCACGATGCCCTGGGCCTCCTGCTCGGCGCGCTGGGCCGCCGTGAGCCGGCGGCAGTGGCGATCGTAGCCGACGTCCTGCTTGTTGAGCCGCTGCTGCTCGCGCAGGGCGTCGACGCGCTCCTGGGAGCAGTAGCAGGGGTAGGCCTGGCCCTGGGCGACGAGCTGGAGAGCGTAGGTGCGGTAGAGGTCGAGGCGGTCTGACTGGTGGTAGGGGCCATAGTCGCCGCCGGCCTCGGGCCCCTCATCCCATTCGAGCCCGAGCCAGCGCAGGCTGTCGATGCAGTCCTGGACGGCGTCGGGGTTGTAGCGGTTGCGGTCGGTGTCTTCGATGCGGACGATGAAGTGGCCGCCGTGGTGATGGGCAAAGAGCCAGTTGAAGAGGGCGGTGCGCGCCGAGCCGACGTGAAAGTAGCCGGTGGGGCTCGGGGCGATGCGGACACGGACAGGTTTCTCGGTCATGGCTGCCTCCGGGGCTGAAGGGTCGTGGTGTCGGGCACGATGCGGCGCCCGAGGGTGACAATGCGGGGCGTGAAGCCGGCGGCTGCCCAGAAGGCGGCCGCCTCGGCGTTAAGGTGCATGGTGCGCAACGAGACGTCGGCCACGCCCTGGTCGGCGAAGAAGCGCAGGAGCTCGGCGAGCAGTTGGGACCCAACGCCGGAGCGGCGGTGGGCCGGCCGGACGTAGAGCTGGTCGATGAAGCCCGTAAGGGGCGGCAGGTAGCGGGTGTTGGCGACGAGGCGGCCAAAGGCCATGCCGGCGACGGCGCCGGGTTCGTGCTCGGCGACGAGGGCGAGGCTGCCGGGTGCTCCCAGGCGCGCGGCGAGCTGGCCGCCCAGGGTCTGGCGCGCCCCGGGTGTCATGCGCCAGCAGTCGGAGCCGGCGGCCTCGAGGTGGTCCTGGAGGGCGAGGCTCATGTCGAGCAGGGCCGGCAGGTCGTTGGCCTCGGCGGGGCGGATGCTAAAGGTTAGGTGCATGGTAGACTCTCAACGATGGAGGCGAGATTCCTCGGTCGCTGCGCTCCCTCCGAATGACAGGTGCAAGAGATGCGCTCCATCGGAATGATATCTTTGCGGCAAGATCTTGATAGCAGCCTGGACATGGCCTAGTCGAACTCTAGCTTCTTGTGGCGGATGGCGACGGACTCTACCAGGCCGGCGCCGAACATCAGGGTGACGAGGGAGCTGCCGCCGTAGCTGACGAAGGGGAGCGGCAGGCCGGTGACGGGCAGGATGCCTAGGTTCATGCCGATGTTGATAACCGTCTGGAAGAGGACGATGGCGGCGATGCCTGAGGCGAGGAGGCGGCCGAAGGTGTCACGGGAGCGGGCGGCGACGCTGAGCATGCGCCAGATCAGCAGCCCGAGGAGGGCGATGAGGGCGGCGGCGCCGGCAAAGCCCAGCTCCTCGGCCGTCACGGCGAAGATAAAGTCGGTGTGGCGCACGCGGAGGAAGTGGAGCTGGCTCTGGCTGCCCTTGGTCAGGCCTTTGCCGAACAGGCCGCCCGAGCCAATGCTCACCAGGGACTGGTGCACGTTGAAGTAAGAGTCGGGGTCGGACTCGGGGTCGATGAAGAGCATGAGGCGGTCGCGCATATAGTCCTGGAGGCCGAACCAGGCAATAGGTAGGGCGCCGAGGCCGGCGAGGACCATGAAGAAGAGGTGTCGCAGGCGCAGCCCGGCCATCCAGGCGATCGCGGCCCAGAGCGGGACCAGGGTGAGGGCGGTGCCGAGGTCGGGCTGGGAGTAGATCAGGAGGGCGGGGACGGCCACGACGAGCAGCGAGGTGAGGACCGTGCCGATGCGATCCATCTGCTGCTCGTGCTCGGCGAAGTAGTGCGCGAGGACGACGACGAGCAGGATCTTGGAGAGCTCGGACGGCTGGACGGCACCGGCACCGAGCCAGCTCTGCGCGCCGCCGGCGACCTGACCGACCTCGAGGGTGAGGCCGAGCAGCGCGAGGATCAAGACGTAGAGCGGGTTGCGCAGGACGTCGGTGAAGCGCAGGGTGAGGCAGTCGACCGCGTAGAGGGCGGCGAGCGCGACGGGGGCGAGGTAGGTGCGCAGCGCCAGAATCCGGCCGGGCTCGAAGCGGGTGAAGAGGTAGGTGACCAGGAGTGCTGCGGCGAGGGCGCCGGCGAGGGCGAGGGCCTTGGTGAGCGGGAGGTCGAGCGCGCGCAGCCAGGCACGATCGGCCAGGAAGACGACGGCGACGAGAAGGGCGCCCAGGAGAAGGGGCAGGATGTCGGGGCGCAGGTCGGCCGCGGCCAGGGTGAGGCCTGACTCCTTGAGGGCGGATGCGCGCCAGTTGACCAGGATGGCGGCCTGTGCGAAGAGCAGCACCAGCGGCGTGAGGAGGGCGATCGGGTGCTGGGGGATGGACAGGAGGGTGTAGTCGAAGGTCGCCGCGAGCAGGAAGAGGGCCAGGCCGACGAGGAAGTAGATGGACTGGCGCTGAACAGGGTTGCCGACGCCGGCCGTGTTGACGGTGGCGCTGTAGATCATCGTCACGCCAAAGGCGACGAGCGCCAGGAGCGTGAGGAAGAGGACAAGGTCGAAGCTGCGCCAGGCGCGCCTATCGATCACCCTCAACTCCGGCCGGGCTGGCGTGTGTCCCACCGGCGCGGCGGGCCGGGCCGATGAGGGGGATGTCGGCGACGAGCCGGCTCTGGCGCTTGCTCTGGGTGAAGGTCACCTCCACGCTGCCGGCGTCGATCTCGACGTAGCGCGAGATCACGGTGATCAGCTCGTCCTTGAGCCTGTCGAGCGCGCCGGGTGCGATCTTGATCCGGTCGTGCACGAGCACGAGCTGGAGCCGCTCCTTGGCGACCTGCCGGCTGGAAGGCTGCCTTTCCCCAAAGATTCGATTCAGGACACTCATGTTGCCTCCGTGGTAGCTCTGATCGATGGCGGGCGCGGGCTCAGCGTCCAAGGGCGCGGGCCAGGCGCCCAAAGAGCCCGTCCGGCTCGAGGCGCATCAAGGGGATCTCCTGGCCCATGAGGCGCCCGGCGATGTTGCGCAGGGCCTGGCCGGCAGGGTGCTTGCCGTCCAGGACGACGGGCGCTCCCTGGTTGGTGGAGACGGTTACCTGCTTGTCCTCGGGGATGATGCCGAGCAGGTCAATGGCGAGGATCTCGAGGACATCCTGCATGCTGAGCATCTGGCCGCGGCGGACCATCTGGGGGTTGAGGCGGTTGATGATCAGGAGGGGGCTGCCCTTGTCCTCGGCTTCGATCAGGCCGACGATCCGGTCGGCGTCGCGGACGGCCGAGACCTCGGGCGTCGTGACGATCAGGACCTGGTCGGCGGGGGCGACGGCGTTCCGGAAGCCCTGCTCGATGCCGGCCGGGGAATCGACGAGGACAAAGTCGGCCGTTGGGCGGAGCTGGTCGCAGATCTCGATCATCTGCGCCGGGGTGACGGCGCTCTTGTCGCGCGTCTGGGCGGCGGGCAGCAGGTGGAGATCGGGCAGCCGCTTGTCGCGGATCAGGGCCTGGCGCAGCCGGCAGCGGCCCTCCACGACGTCGACGAGGTCGTAGACGATGCGGTTCTCGAGGCCGAGGACCATGTCGAGGTTGCGCAGGCCGATATCGGCATCGATGGTGACGACCTGCTTGCCGAGCATGGCGAGAGCGGCGCCAAGGTTGGCCGTGACGGTCGTCTTGCCGACGCCGCCCTTGCCGGAGGTCACAGTCACAACGGTAGCGGTCATGTTCCCCTATCCCAGCGGTCGACCACGATGGTGCCGCCCTGCACGCTGGCCTGTTCGGGCGCCTTGGGCGGCCGGGCGCGATCGGGGGGAGTCGCGATGAAGGACCCGATGCGGATCTGACCGGGGGCGAGCTGGAGTGCGCAGACGACGGCCGAGTCGTCTCCCAGCGCCCCGGCGTAGACGACGCCGCGCAGCTTGCCCCAGACGACGACGTCGCCGCCGGCGATCACTTCGGCGCCGGGATTGACGTCGCCGATCAGGGTGACGTGCCCGGCATACTCGATCTCCTGGCCGGCGCGGAGGGTGCGGCGCACGACAATGCCGGGCAGCTCGCGGTGGCTCATCGGCTCCTGGGCAGGGCCCTCCCGGGAGACGGGCGCAGCCAGGGAGGTCTCGAGGCCAAGCTCGCCGGCCGACTCTACGGTGGCCGGATGGCTGCCGTCGACCGCCCAGATGCTCATGCCGACCCTCTGAAAGACGGCCCCGATCGCGTGCAGGTCCTCGGGCGACAGAGGGCGGTCGAGGACCTTGACGGCTGCGCGGCCCCCCAGGAAGAAGGCAGGCCGGGCCGCCAGGCGCTCTTCGAGGGCAGCGAGGACGGCATCGAGCGGGCCGTCGCCAAGGGTGACGATCAGGCCGTCGCGGGTGCCTTTGATCAGGATCGACTCGTCCACAGGCATTGACCTCCGGCGTCAGGGCAGGGTGACTTCGAGGGCCATGTCACCGAAGTAGCCCATCGCGCGCTCAAAGTCGGCGTTGAGGTAATAGGCCTCCTGACCGGTCCAGGGATCGTTGGCCGAGACGCCACCGGCGTCGTAGCCGGTGACGACGACGACGTGCTGGTTGGGCACGAGGGTTACCTGCGCGCCGCCGATCGTCTCTACCACCGGGGTCGCGGCGGCCAGCTGGTAGGTCACCCAGGCGATGACCGGGTTGCCGCGGGCGATGGCCGCGCGAATGCCGTCCAGCCCGCCGGAGACGGGGAGGGCGGAGAGGCCCCGCGCGTCGAGCACGGCCTTGACCGGCCCGGCATAGACGCCATAGTCGACAATGCCGCCGGTCGGGCCGTCGACGTTGCCGCGAAAGCCGAGGTGCGGGTTGTCGTTCGGCGGAAGGGACGCCAGGATGACGGCTTCGGTCAGGTCGACGCCGTGGTACTGCGCCGCCATGGAGGCGGCGGAGGACTCGCACGAGAGGTTGTGCGCCTGTTTCTGGGGCGCGACCTCGATGCGTGCCGCGGAGGGAAGCAGCACGGCGCTGCCCGGCAGGCCATCGAGGCGGGCCGCCAGGTTGTCCAGGCCAGTCTGGAAGCCGTCGATCTGCTCCTGGACGGAGGCGAGGGCGGCGCGCAGGTCGTCGACCTGCTGCGTGCCGTTGGCGGCGTCGACGGCCTGCTGGAGGGCGGCCAGTTGCTGGGCGGGATCGTTGGCCTCCAGCGCGGCGAGCCTCTGCTCAGCCGCGGTGGCCGAGTCCTGGAGGAGGCCGAGGCGCGACTCGAGCGAGAGGCGCTCGGTCTGCAGGGAGGCGACCTGCGCCTCGAGCGCCTCGACCTGCGTGGCCCTCTCCCAGAGAGAGAGGGCGAGCAGGGCGCAGACGGCGAGGATGGCGATGGCCCCGAGCAGCGGTATCCAGATGATGGCCGGCAAAGGCCGGCGCCTCTTGTTCTCCTTGATCATGGCGACTCCTTGACGCGGTCCCGGCCGAAGTAGTAGGCGAAGATGTCACGTCCCACGGGGACCGCCGCGGCGGAGCCCTGCCCGCCGCCATAGATGAAAACAACCAGCGCTATCTCGGGGTCGTCGAAGGGGGCGAAACCGACGAACCAGGCGTGGGTCGGAAGGTGCCCCTCGCTGTCGCGGTCGGGGAGGCCATCCTTGTTGCGGTCCTCGAAGAACTCGGCCGTGCCGGTCTTGCCGGCGGCGGCTACCTTGACGGAGCGCAGCTCATAGGCGGTTGCGCCGGACCCGACGACGGCGGCGCGCATGCCCTGGCGGACGATGGCCAGGTTGTCGGCCGACACGGGCACGGTGCGGATCACGTCGGGCGCGAAGGCGCGGACGACCTGGCCCTCTGAGTCGAGGACCTCGTTCACGACCTGCGGGCGGTAAAGGGTGCCGCCGTTGGCGACCGTGGCTGCCAGGTTGACCATCTGGAGCGGCGTGGAGAGCACGTAGCCCTGGCCGATCGACATGTTGTAGGTGTCGCCGGTGGTCCAGCTCTCGCGGTAGTTGGCGCGCTTCCACTTGGGACTGGGGACCAGGCCGGTGGTCTCGCCGGGCAGGTCGATGCCGCTGAGTGCGCCCATGCCAAAGAGCTCCGCATATTGGCCGATCCTCTCGACGCCCAGGCCCTCGAAGTAGGTGCGGTAGCCACCTCCCAGCTGGTAGAAAAAGTTGTCGCACGATTGGCCGAGCGCGGAGACGATGCTCAAGGAGCCGTGGCTCCCCCCGTACTCGGTGTGTATCCAGCAGTAGAAAGGCTGGGCCAGGCTGGGATCTTCAGGGTAGTAGCGATTGGGCAGCCAGAGAATCCCACCGCAGTGGAGGACGGTGCCACTATTGACGACGCCCTCTTCGAGCCCGGCGGAGGCTACAACCAGCTTGTAGGTCGAGCCGGGGGGCAGCATGCTGGAGATGGCATGGTTGACGAGGGGGCGAGCCGGATCGCGCTGGAGGGCGCGCAGCTCTTCGGTCGAGATGCCCCCGGTGAAGAGGTTGTTGTCGTAGGCGGGCAGGGAGACCATGGCGAGCACCTGGCCCGTCTGGGGGTCCAGGGCGATGACGACGCCCTGTTTCTTGCCGAGTGCCTTGAGCTGTTGGCTCAGCAATTCCGTGATCTTGGTCTGAAGGTCGAGGTCGAGGGTGAGCCGCAGGTTGTAGCCGGGCAGGGCGGGCTGCGGCTCGCCGACGGTGCGCACCTCGCGGCCGGCGACATCCACCTCGACCAGCTTCTGGCCATTCTGCCCGCGCAGGTCCTTCTCGAAGGCGTACTCGACCCCCGTGAGGCCGACCGAGTCGACGTTGGGGTTGTAGCCCCGTTCCTTATAGGAATCGGCCTGGTCCGCCGGCACGGGGCCGGTGAAGCCCAGCACGTGGGAGGTGACGGCGCCATGGATGTACTCGCGCTCCGAGTCGACCTGGATCAGCACGCCCGGCCAGTCGAGGTGCTGCTCGTCCAGGAGAAGGGCCACCTCGCGGGTCACCTCCGACTTGATCCTGACGGGGCTGTAGGGAGCGAGCGCGGCCTCCTCCAGGACCTCGAGCAAGGGGGCGCCGGAGGAGGCGGCCTCGGCGGCGGAGTCGCGGCCCTCGTGGAGCGGGGGACGCAGCCGGAGGTCGAGCAGGCCGGCCAGCCTGGTCAGCAGGCCCAGACGCTCCTGCGGATCCTCCGGCAGGTAGGCGGGAACGATGGCCACCGAGAGGAGCGGGAGGTTGCGCACCAGCTGGAATCCGCGCCGGTCGTAGATCACTCCTCGAGGGGCGGGATCGGCGGCCAGGCGGAAGCGGTTCACGTCGGCGGCCTGCTGATACTCGGCGCCCTGCACGACCTGGAGGCGGCCGAGCTGGCCAAGCAGGACCAGAAGGGCCAACAGGAGAAGGCCGCGGTAGGCAGTGAGCCGCCAGTCGTGCGGCGCCTTGCGCTGGTTGATCACGCTACCACCCTATCGCCTGAGCCGCGACGCGCCGGTGCAGGGCGCGCAGGGGGAAGTAGAGGGCGATCAGCAAAAGCAGGTTGAGGAGCGCCGAGGGGAGGACGATCCGCCCCAGGGTTTCCAGCCAGAGCACGGTGCGCCCGGAGAGCTGCATCCCGAGGAGCAGGATCAGATCGTATAGGAGCGTGGAGGCGACGACCACGAGCATGGGGAGCAGCAGCTGCGTGCGAATGGCGGTCCGCCTGGCCTGGCCGGCGAGGAAGCCGACCGCCCCAAGGGCGAGCGTGGCGGCGCCGGCCGGGGTGCCGGAGAGGAGGTCGACGAAGAGGCCGGCGATCAGCCCCCAGACGAGCCCTCCGCGGGGCCCCTGGAGCAGGCTCCAGGTCACGACGAGGACCAGCGGGAGGTCGGGGAAGACCCCCCAGACGCGCAGGTGAGGCATGGCGCTTGCCTGCAGCACCACGGCGAGGAAGAGGGCAGGCACGACCAGGTAGAGAGTCACTGCGCAAAGCCCGTCACGACCAGCACGGACTCGAGGTGGGAGAAGTCGACGGTGGGCTCGACGGTCGCCGTCTGGTAGAGGTCCGAGTCCTTGCGCAGCACGCCCGTGACCTGCCCGATCAGGATCTGCCGGGGGAAGCTGCCCCCCAGGCCGGAGGTAAAGACCGTGTCGCCCACGCTCATCGAGTCGGCCTGGGGTATATCGCGCATCAAGAGCGAGCCGTCGGGCTGGCCCTGTACCAGGCCGGAGGCGCGTGTGCTCTGGGTCAGGGCGTTGACGGAGCTGCTCACGTCGATGATCAGGAGAACCCTCGACCAGCGAGGCCCCACCTCGACGATGCGACCCACCAATCCGCGCTCTGTCACCACCGGCATGTTTCGCTGCACTCCCGCATCCTCTCCCGCATCCAGGAGGAGGTAGCGCTCCAGGTTGCTGGGGTCAAGGCCGATGACGCGCGCCGTGACGTGGGCGCCAGACAGGTCAAAGGCCTGCCTCTCCTGGGCAAAAGACAACAGGTCGCGGCAGAGCGTCGCCTCAACCTGCACCTCTCGCAGGCGGACGTTCTCCAGCAGGAGGCGGGCGTTCTCCGCCTCCAGCTCTTCGGTGCGCGCGCGCAGGTCCTGCAGGTCGCGGGCCGTCTGTGTGAGCGCGCCGGCTCGGTCGAGCAGCGCGGTGATGCCCCCCTGGATGGGCGCCGAGACCTGGACGACCAGCTTCTCCACCGGCTCGAGCCAGCCGACGCGGTGCAGGACAAAGCCGGCGAGGGCCAGAAAGAAGAGGAGAAAGGGAAGCAGGCTGCGCAGGCGTTTCCGGGTCATGGGCCAGGCCCGTTAGTGGACGGTGCTCCCTCGCTGGAGGCTCGCCAGCACCTTGTGGAGACGGTCCAGGTCTTCGAGCACCTTGCCGGCACCGCGCGCCACGCAGGTCATCGGCTCGTCGGCCACAAAGACGCGCATCTTGGTCTCCTCGGAGAAGCGCTCGGCGAGCCCCTGCAGCAGCGCACCGCCCCCGGCGACCGCGATACCCTGCTCCATCAGGTCGGCGATTAGCTCAGGGGGCGTGTCGTCCAGGGACTCCCGCACCATGTCGACGATCAGCTGGACGGAGCCGGAGAGCGCCTCGCGGACCTCGACACTGCTCAGCTCAATCGACTCGGGCAGGCCGGTGATCAGGTTGCGGCCCTTGACGGTCATGGTCTGCTCTTTCTGCAGCGGGTAGGCCGAGCCGATCGTGACCTTGGTGCGCTCAGCCATGCGCTCTCCGATGAGCAGGTTGTACTTCTGGCGGCAGTACTGGATGATGTCGTCGTCGAGCTCGTCGCCGGCGATGCGCAGGCTGCGGCTGACGACGATGCCGCCGAGCGAGATCACGGCGACCTCGGTCGTCCCGCCGCCGATGTCGACGATCATGCTCCCGAGCGACTCGGTGACGGGCAGGCCGGCGCCGATGGCGGCCGCCATGGGCTCCTCGATCAGGAAAGCGGCGCGGGCTCCGGCAGAGAGCGAGGCGTCGTGCACAGCCCGCTTCTCGACCTCGGTGACGCCGGAGGGGATGCCGACGACCACCCTGGGGCGCGCAAAGGGCAGCATTGCCTGGTCGTGGACCTTTTTGATGAAGTAGTGCAGCATGCGCTCGGTGACGTCAAAGTCGGAGATGACTCCGTCGCGGAGGGGGCGGATGGCAATGATGTCGCCGGGTGTGCGGCCGATCATTTCCTTGGCGTCGAGGCCGATGGCGAGCACCTTCTTGGTCTTTTTCTCGATGGCGACGACCGAGGGCTCGTTGATGACAATGCCCTTGTGGCGCACATTGACCAGGGTGTTGGCAGTACCCAGGTCGATTCCGACATCCTGTGAGAAGAGCCCCAGGATAAAGTTCGTGAGACTGAACACGGCATTGCCCTTTCTTGACGGCAGTCATGTGCGCCCGGGCGAGCTCCGGACGGGGCCGATTATACACCAGCAGACGGTGCGCGGCAAGAGAGAGCGCGGGGCAGACTCTGGGCCGGCTAGAGGAGCTCGATGGGATCGACGTCCACGCGCCAGCCGGCAGGCAGGATCGCATCGCGCAGCAGGTCGGCCGGAGAGGCAGCGCGGAGGATGATCTGCCAGCGGAAGCGCCCGGCGACCTGGGCATAGAAGCAGGGGGCGGGGCCGATGACGTCCACCGGCTGGGGGCTGCTCCGGATCTCTTGCTTCAGCCAGCGCGCCAGGCGGCTCGCCTCGTCCCGGCAGTGGAGAGGGTCGGCGTCCTGGAAGCCGAGCGCAAGGAGGCGGCCGAAGGGGGGATAGCCCAGACGCGCCCGATCGGAGAGCTCTTTGCGGTAGAAGAGGGCATGGTCGTGCTCGGCGACCGCGCGGAGGGCGTGGTGGTCGGGGTCGTAGGTCTGGAGGATGACCTGCCCGCCAAGGGCGGCGGGGGCCGCCAGAGCCGCCAGGCGGGCGAGCAGCTGGAAGGTGCGCTCGCCGGCATAGAGGTCTGGCAGGTTGAGGGCCGTGTCGGCCGAGATCACGCCTACCAGCCGGACGGGGGGCAGGTCGAGCCCCCTGGCGATGCCCTGCGTGCCGATCAGTAGGTCGGCGGCGTGATCGAGAAAGGGCCGTAGGGACTGCGCGGGATCGGCGCCGGCCGCCGTGTCGCCGTCCCAGCGGAGCAGGCGCGCCGCAGGAAAGAGCCTGCGCAGGTCGGCCTCGACTCGCTCCGTGCCCAGGCCGAAGTGGCGTATGCGCCGCCCCCCGCATTGGGGACAGGTCTCGGGGGCGGGTGCGCGGTGGTTGCAGCGGTGACAGAGGAGTGCCGCGCCGGCGTCCCGCCCGCCCGCCGGTTGGCCGGCGGAAGAGGAGAGGTGGGGGCGATGCAGCGCGAGGGGGATTCCGCACCTGGGGCAGCGGGCCACATAGCCGCAGTCCCGGCAGAGGATGAAGGTCGCGCTGCCGCGGCGGTTGAGGAAGAGGATCGCCTGCTCGCCCGCGGCCAGCGTGTCGGACAGTACCTGCCGGAGGGCGCGGCTGAAGATGGAACGGTTCCCGGCAAAGAGCTCCTGGCGCAGGTCGACGATGCGGACCGGCGCCGGGCCGGGGTCGGGTGTCGCGGCGCCGGAGGCGGGGGCCTGGACGGGGGGCGGCAGGTCGACCAGGCGGAGGGCGCCGTCTACGGCGCGCTGCACCATCTCCACGGAAGGCACCGGCGTGGCGTAGACGGCCGCCGCGCCGGCGACTCGGGCAAGCTCAAGCGCCACGTCGCAGGCGTGATAGGCGGGTGGAGGGAAGGGGTCCTGCTGCTTGTAGGAGGGATCGTGGGCCTCGTCGACGACGACAAGTCCCAGGCGGGAGATCGGGGCGAAGAGAGCCGCGCGCGAGCCGATCACGACGTCCGCCTGCCCGCGGCGCACCGCGTCCCAGGCGTCGTAGCGCTGCCCCAGGGTCTGTTGGCCGTGCAGCAGGGCCACGCGGTGGGGGAAGCGGGCCTCGAAGCGCCGGAGCGCCTGGGCGGTGAGGCTGACTTCGGGGACGAGAACCAGGGCACGCCGGCCCGCGGCGAGGGTCTGCTCGACGGCCCTCAGGAGAAGCTCGCCCTTGCCCGAGCCGGGGGCGCCGCGCAAGAGGACGGAACGGGGCTCGGAGGCACCCGGCTCGGCATCGAGGAGAGCCTGCAGCGCGGCCCAGGCAGCCTCCTGGTCCGCGGAGAGGTCGGGAGCGGGCGCGGGCGCGAGGGCCTGCGGGCGGTCCGAGGCGCCGGTGTGCAGGCTGACGAGTCCGCGGGCGGCGAGGCGCTGCAGGGCCGCGAGGCCGGCGCCGGTCTCGGCATAGAGCCCGCCCACCCAGACGCGGCCGGCCGAGCCGCGCAGCGCGTCGAGCAGGACGCGCTCCTTCTCACCGCCCCGCAGCTCGACGACCCTGTCGAGCACCTGCTCCGGGGGCAGGTCGAGGAGGACCAGGGAAGGCTCTGCTATGCGCCGGACGAGATCCTTCTTCTCCAGCTCGCGAAGGGCGGAGGAAGAGCCCGGGTTCTCGGCAAGAAAGAGGGCCAGGTCGACCGGCCCAGGCTGCCCGCGGAGGGCCGCCAGGAGCGCGACCTGCTTGGGCGCGCGCTCGAGGGCCGGTGGGGCTTGGTCCGAGCCGGGCAGGGCAACCAGGAGCGTGCGGGGCGGGGTGATGCGCACCCAGCCGCGCTCGACGAGGGGCTGCAGGGCCGCCGGCGTGCATCCGGCCTGGGCGCAGACCAGGTCAAGCGTTGGCGGGGTGTCGGCCTGGCGGGCCAGGAGGAGAAGCAGGTCGGCCTGCTTCGAAGCGTGGCCGAGGCGTGGGAGGGCGGCCTCGACCGTGCGCTCGCCGGCGAGCAGGCTGGCGTATTGGAGGCGGGGTGGTGCGGCGCGCGGCAGGACGAGAGCCGAGCGCGACTCGACCAGCCCTCGCTCGGCGAGGCGGTCGAAGGCGGCCTCGCCCTCGTCGCCGGGCAGGCGGCGGAGAAGCGTGCTGAGCTTGAGCTTGCCTCCAGCCCGCTTCAGCAGGTCGAGGAGGCGGGCCTCCTGGGCGGAGAGTGTCTCGGACGGGCCGGGTGTGCTCTGGACCAGGACGAAGGTCCGATCCTCGAGCCCGGGTGGGAGCATCAGCCGGAGGGCCTGGCTGATGGGGGCGAGGTAGGCACCGGCCATCCAGCGGGCCAGGTCAAGCTGCTGCTCCGTCACCACCGGCAGGGGGTCGATGATCTCCAGAAGGTCACGGATGCCCTCGGGCGGCAGGCCGGGAGGGGGCAGCGGGTCGACGGCTGCGATGACGCCCAGGGCAGAGCCGGCCTGGAGAGGCACGCGGACCAAGTGGCCGACCAGGGCCAGCTCCTGGAGCGGGCCCGCCAGGCGGTAGCTGAATGTCTGGGTGCGCCAGCCCGGCTCGCGGACGGGCTCGGAGCCAGGGCGGAGCCGGCGGTGGGTGGGGCGTGTGAGGATGACGGTGGCGTACATGCTGGAGGCTGTGGGCCAGGCTAGGGCAGGTCCGGCGTGCCCTGCAGGGCCGCGGCCGACAGGTAGCCGACGGTGTATTGCCCCGGCCGCCGAATGCCGGTGATGTCGCCGGAGTTGGTGTGGTGCAGAACGTGGGCCACGTCGGCTCCCAACATGCGGCAGGCGTGCAGCACCGCCAGTATCGGAATCCGCCCGCAGACGGTGCAGTCGCGCTGCGTGAGCAGAACGGCGAGGCGGTCGAGGTCAAAGGCTGCGATGGCATCGACCACGCGCCGGTCGCGGCGCACGACCTCGTCGTAGTCGTCGATGTGGTGAAGGTCCGAGCTGGCGACGAACAGGAGGCCACCGGCGGACCAGGGAGGCTCCCGAGCCGCCTCGGAGAGAGCCTGCGCCAGCCGCAGGGGGAGGCCGGGATCGTCCGAGCTGAGGAGCAGGGGCAGCAGCCGGAAGGTGCCGAGGACGGCCTGAAGGAAGGGCACCTGGATCTCCACGGCATGCTCCGAGTCGCGGCGGATGCGCTGCACAGGAACCCGGGCGGCCAGCGCCTCTGCGAGGGCGTGGTCCACTGAGACCCGGCCCAGGGGCGTCTCGTAGGCGTCTTCGGCGCTGATCGCGCACGCGTCAAACCAGGCGCGGTGGCTGGGCGCAAGGACGGCGACGGTGTGAAAGGACCGCCCGCGGAGCTGGTTGTAGGCGTGGGCGGCCGTCGGGCCAGAGTAGGGCCAGCCTGCGTGGGGAGAGATGAGCCCCAGGAGGCGGCCGGGCAGGGCGGGGCCTTTCACTCTTGCGAAGTAGGCATCCAGGTCCTGCCGTACGGCAGGCTCACTGCCCGGATACCAGCTGCCGGCAACGACCGGGCGCCGAATCGAGGGTGCGTCCATTGCTTCTCTCCCGGCTCCGAAGAGCCCGCGCCCTCCTCCCTCCTAGAGAACGATTTCGCGGAGCTCGGAGCGGCAGTGCTCGGCGCGCATGATGGCCACCACGTCGTCCACGGCTGCCTCCAGCGCATCGCGGCGGTTGACCACCACGTAGTCGAACTTGGGGATGCAGGTCAGCTCCTCGCGGGCGGTGGCGATCCGCTTCTGCCGCTGCTCGGCGGATTCGCTGCGGCGACTGTGCAGGCGGTAGGCCAGCTCCTCTTCCGACTCGACCGTCAAAAAGACCGTCACGGCGGCGGGGATAAGGCGCTTGACGGTGAGGGCGCCCTGCACGTCGACGCGGACCACCGCGTCTTTGCCGGAATCGACCGCAGCCTGCACGCTGGCGCGGGGGATGCCTTTGTTCTGCTCATAGACGACGGCGTTCTCGAGGAACTCGCCCCGCGCATTCATGGCCTTGAACTCGTCTGGCGTGACGAAGATATAGTCCCGGCCGTGGAGCTCGCCGGCGCGGGGAGGGCGATCGGCGACGGTGATGATGAAGTGGAAGGGGCAGCCGCGCTGCTGCATCTCTTTGACGACAGAGTCCTTGCCGGCTCCCGACAGGCCGGTGATCACCACCAGCAGGGGATGTTGCGGGAGAGTGTACGGCTTTATCTTGCGCATCGGCTGTCTACCACCTTGATTCGAGCTGAACTTGCCTGCGGCTACCCCATCGGTATACTATGCGCCTATCGAGGAGAGCCATGCCTATCTATGAGTATCGATGCCTGGACTGCCGCCGCCGTGTGAGCCTCTTCTTCCGCTCTTTGAGTGCGGTACCGGAAGAGCCGGCCTGCCCGCGCTGCCGCGGAACCAACCTTACCCGCCTGATGTCCCGGGTAGCCGTCCTGCGCTCCGAAGACAGCCACATGGACGATCTCGCCGACCCGTCAGGGCTTGGGGACCTCGACGAGAACGACCCCAAGAGCATGGCCCGCTGGATGCGCAAGATGAGCGCCGAGGCAGGCGAAGAGATGCCCGAAGAGTTTGACGAAGTCATGGGCCGCCTGGAGTCGGGCCAGAGCCCCGAGGAGATCGAGGAAGCGATGCCGGAGCTGGCGGACGGCATGGACGCCGGCAGCGACATGCTGGACTAGGTCCGGACGGCGCTCTGCAGGGCGCGCGGCCGCACTCGGGCTAGAAGTGCTCAAAGCGGCTTACATCCAGGACGAAGACCGTCGCTCCGCCGAGCTGCACCTCCACCGGCGTGGGCATGTACATCTCCCCAGGCTCCATCACCGGCGGCAGCGGATTGATGAATTGGCGGCGGGTGCGGCAGTTGTCGTGGATGAGCTGGAGGACGTGGTCGATCTTGTCGTCCTCGGTGCCGACAAAGATCGTGGCATTGCCCTGGCGCAGAAAGCCCCCGGTCGTGCTGATCGTGGTTGCCCGATACCCGGCATCGGTCAGCGCCGTCACCAAACGTCCGGCGTCGTCGCTGTGCACGATGCTCATAACAAGCTTCATTCCATGCCCCCTTTCGTAAGCGAACTCTGGCCCAGGCGCGGCAGAAGGGCCTCCCGAATCGCACTCTGAACCTGATCCCTGCTCTGCGAACCGTCCAGGACCACCCAGCGCTGCGGCTCGGCGGCGGCCATGGACAGGTAGCCGGCGCGCACGCGGTCGTGGTAGTCGAGCAGCTTCTGCTCCATGCGATTCCAGGCGTCGCCCGAGCCTCCCTGCTTGCGCTGCAGCCCGACCTCGACCGGCAGGTCGAGAAGCAGTGTCACGTCGGGCAGGAGCCCGTCCGTGGCGTAGCGGCTGATTGCCCTCAGCGCTTCGAGCTCACGACCATAGCCGTAGCCCTGGTAGGCCAGGCTCGAGTCGGCGAACCTATCGCACAGCACCACGCCGCCCCGCTCGAGATGAGGCCGGATGACCTGGCCAACGTGCTGCGCCCGGGCCGCCGAAAAGAGCAGGAACTCGGTCGAGGCCAGCATCTCGGTGTGGGCGGGGTCGAGCAGGATGGCGCGCACGCGGTCTCCGATGCGCGTGCCGCCCGGCTCGCGGGTGGCGACCACGTCGTGGCCCAGCTGTTGGAGAAAGGGCACCAATAGCCGCATCTGCGTGGACTTGCCACACCCTTCGGGACCCTCCAACGTGATGAATAAGCCCAAGCTGCCCTCGCCTCTGGCTCATTATACCGAAGATTCCAGGCGTTGGCAAGATCAGGCCGGCCGGCACGATTTGGGGGTATAGGCGCGCGGCTGCAGCTTGCACTCCTCCGGGCGATGGAGTAGAATGCCCGCATGGCCGTATGGGCCCTATCCGCGATCGAGAGAGGAGTCGAGACATGAGACCATGGCTGAAGGCCGGATTGATCGGGGCGGCCGTCCTGGCGGGGCTGGCCGTACTGACGCTGGTGCCGCTCGCGGCAGCCTGCTGCTGCATCGCCTGGCCGGTGGTGTACCTGGGGGTCGGGCTCCTGGCGGGCTACTTTGTGCCCCCTGTGCGCGACTCGGGCGCCGCCGCGGGCCAGGGAGCGCTGGCCGCCGTGCTGGCGCAGCTGCTCGGCGGAATCGTCTACACCGCCGTGCTCATGTTCCAGAGTGCGACGACCGACATGTCACAGGCGATGGCCGAGATGATCCAGATGCTACAGAGTGCCGGGCTGGACACGACGGCACTGGAGAGTGCACTGGAGGATGTGCCGGCCTGGATGACGGGCACCGGCGGAGGGCTGCTCAGCGGACTGGCCGCGGGCGGAACCTGCCTGGTCGGCGGGCTCGTCGTAGCGGCGGTGTTGGGCGCGCTCGGCGGCCTGATCTTTGCCAGCGCCAAGCGCGAGTAGCCGAGGGAAACGCGGCTGGGACCATGCCCGGCTCGTGGGAGTGGCCCTGAGCCCTGCGCGCGCGGCGCCACAAACTCGACCCATAGGAAGCGACGACAATGACAAACTCAAATGACGAGCCAGACGAGGTCCTGTGCCCCGAATGCGGGGCCGTGATGAACGAGGAAGACACCGCCTGCCCCAAGTGCGGTGCAGAATTCGGCTTCTACTGTCCCTCCTGCGACAAGGAGGTACCGGGGGATGCCACCACCTGCCCACACTGCGGGGCCGCGCTGGAGGATGGCTTCGTCGATGCAGAGGACGGGGAAGAGGAGTACGGGTACTTTTGCCCGGTGTGCGACAAGGAGGTCGAGGCAGAGGCCACCGTCTGCCCGCACTGTGGGGCGGAGCTGGAAGCAGGGTACGTCGAGGAGGCAGGCGTCGTGCGGGCCGAGTTCTGCGGCATCTGCGGAGGGCCGATCGGCCCGGACGACGAAGAGTGCCCCAAGTGCGGGGTGGACTTGTGCCCCGACTGCGGAGGTGCCCTGGGAGCGGAGGACACGGCCTGCCCTACCTGCGGCACGCAGTTCGTCTTTGCCTGCCCGCAGTGCGACGAGGATGTGATGCCGGATGCCGAGGCCTGCCCTCACTGCGGGTACCGGTTTGAGCAGGCGGGCGAGGGGAGTGGGGAAGGATAGGGGCGGCCGTGGAGGACAGCGCGGCGAGTGCCCATGAGTGAGTCGGGAGAGGTGCCGCTGATCTGGGAGCCCCGTGACCCGGTGGTGGAGAATCGGGACACGCTCCGGTGCCCTTCCTGCGGGACGGGCGTCTCGTACCTGGACGGGATCTGCTCGGCTTGCGGGCAGGTCTTCTGTCCTGGGTGCGGCGGGGCCCTGGACGATGCAGACCTGGAGCGCTGCCCGGCCTGCGGCCTGGCGCTGATGTTCGAGTGCCCCGGCTGCGGATTCTCCGTGGCGGCCGGGGCCCGGCTGTGCCCAGAGTGCCACGTGCTCTTTGTGCGGCGCTGCCCGGCGTGCGATACGCGGATTATGGATGCGCCGAGCGCCTGCCCCAGCTGCGGGAAGGCGATTGACCTGCAGCGGCGCAGCCTTTCCACGATCTATCTACAGGGGCCGGGGATCGTGCTGCTGCTCTGCGCGCAGTGCGGGGCCAAGTTCCCCGCCGAGATGGGTGCATGCCCTGACTGCGGGCAGCGGGTATGCCCGGAGTGCTTTCTGCTGCTGACGGGGGACGAGCTCGATTGCCCGCACTGCGGCTACCACGCAGGGCGGCCCTGCCCGGCCTGTGGGCAGCAGGTGAGCATGGGGCTCCCGGAGTGCCCGGCCTGCGGGCAGGCGCTTTGCCCGGCGTGCGGCGCAGCGGTCGGCGAGAGTGACGTCGCCTGCGGATCGTGCGGGACCGAGCTGGCGCTCTGCTGCCCGCGGTGCAATGCCGAAGTGGCGGCGGACAGCCTGCGCTGCCCCGAGTGCGGCCTCGATCTGAGCGGGACATGCCCTGCCTGTGGAGCGCCTGCTGGCTCGAGCCGGGGGCGCTGCGCGTCGTGCGGGCAAGCGCTCTGCCCCGAGTGCGGCGCCGCCATCGGCAGCGAGGACACGACGTGCCCGTCGTGCGGGGCCGATATCGCCTTCTTCTGCCCCGTGTGCGGCCAAGAGGTGAGCGCGTCTGCCCGCATCTGCCCGCGGTGCGGCGAGGCGCTGGAGGAGTGACTAGAGGCTCCCCTTGGCGAACCCCCCGTCGACCAAGATCGTCTGTCCTGTTATGTAACTAGCCCGCTCCGAAGCAAGGAAGGCCACAAGCGCTGCCAACTCCTCCGGCTCGCCCATGCGCCGCATGGGATAGGCAGCCGTCATGGCCGCCATCACTTCCTCGGGGGCCTTGGCTTGGCGAGAGGCGCTTGCCCGGACCAGCGCTTCCACGCGGTCCGTGCGCGTGTAGCCGGGCGCCACGTTGTTGATCGTGATCCCCTCTGCGGCCACCTGGGCAGAGAGCGTCTTGGCCAAGCCGACCACGCCGAGCCGGTAGACGTTCGAGAGCAGGAGATCATCGATCGGCTGCTTGACCGAGACCGAGGTTATGTTCACTATTCGGCCCCGCTGCTGAGCGCGCATGGCGGGAAGCACGCCCCGGATCAGGCGCACCGCGCTCATCAGGGTGCGCTCGTGGGCCTGCGACCAGGCTGCATCGTCGAAGGCGTCAAAGTAGCCGGGGGCCGGGCCGCCGTTGTTGGTGACGAGGACGTCGATGCGCCCAAAGTGGCGCAGGGTCTCGTCCACCAGGTGGCGGACCTGCGGCGCGTCATCGAGGTCCACGGCCAGCGCCAGCACATCGACCCCGGCCTGGTCCCTCACCGCCTGGGCGGTCTCCAGCAGCCTGTCGGCATTCCTCGCACAGAGCGCCAGAGCGGCGCCTTCGCGAGCGAGCTCGAACGCACACGCCCTGCCCAGGCCCCGGCTCGAGGCTGTGACGAGGGCCACTCTGTCCCGCAACCCGAGATCCATCGCCCCTCCTGACACGCTAGAATGGTGAAGCGAGTATAGCACGCCCGGCCGGGCTGGCAAGCCCGCGGGGTGAAGAGCAGCGCGAAAAAAAGCCTCCAGGCTATTGACAACAGCACAAATGTTCTGGTACAATGAGGGCAAGAACAGATGTTCCGTCAAGGCAGGGAGGTGAGCCATGCGAAGTGGACTGCTGTGGTACGACGCCGATGGTCAAACGGGTCTGCCCGAAAAGGTGAAGCGGGCCGCGTGCCGCTACCGGGAGAAGGTGGGACACGCCCCCACTGTGTGTTATGTACACGCCTCTGCGCTCGGTGACGCCCAGGTGGACGTGCAGTGCGAGGTTGAGGAGGGTGTCGCCGTCCTCATCCGGCTGTCGCCGACCTCGCGGATCCCGCCGGGTCACTTCTGGCTCGGCGAGGAGGAGGCAGCGCCGGGCGAGGCCGCGCGGGATGAGGGCGACACGCTGTGTCCGGCCCCGTCGAGCGCCACCCTTCCGGCTGGCGCAGTCACGCAGCGCTCTCGGGCGACGGCAAGCCTGAAGCGAGCGGAAGAAGGGAGACGCCTGCAGGAGGCTTTGGCCGCCCGCCGAGCAGATCGGAGCCGGAGACCGGCCGCCAAGGCCGCCGCGGGCTAGCGGCTCAGGTCCACCACGAGCAGGTCAAGCGCCAAAGGCGGCTCGATCTCGCCCGTCTTGATGGCCCAGTCGGCCGAGACGATCCGGTGGTGCGCGGCTTGGAGCTGCTCCGTCGAGAAGCTGCCTGCCTGGGCGAGTGCTTTGTCCACGGCATAGGGGTGCAGGCCAAGCCGGGCGACGATCTGATCCCGGCTCAGCCGCTCGGAGCGCAGCCCCCCAACCTGTATGAGGATGCGGACCTGCCGGGCCAGCATGGAGATGACGTAGAGGGGTTCGGCCCCGTCATCGAGCAGATGATGGGTGATGCGCAGCGCGCTCGCCGTCTCCCGGCGCGCCAGGCAATCGGTCAGATCGAAGATGACGGCCTCGCGCGCCTGGCTGACCAGCGCCTGCACGTCCTGGGCCGAGATCGGCCTGCCCTCGGCATAGGCCAGGAGCTTGTCAAGCTCGGCATGGAGCAGCCGCATGTCGGGCCCGATGAGGTCGGCAAGGAGCCTGGCGGCCTCAGGGGTGATCTTACCCTGGCGCTCACCTACGAGCTGTGTGATCCTGCGGGGCAGATCGCTCAGCTTGGGCCGCTTGCACTCTATGAGATGGGTCTTCTCCCGCAACCCCAGCTCGCGTGCGAGCTTGAGGACCCGGTGTGATGCGTCGAGAGACTTGCGCTCCACGAAGATGAGGCGCGTCGTGGGCGGGACATGGGGGAGGTAGGCCAGGAGGTCCGCGAGGAAGGCGCTCTTCCAGGCCGGATCCTCCTGTACGGCTGGCTGCTGGTCCCTGGACTTACGCGCGGGCTCCAGGCGCTCGAGCAGGCCGCGGACCATCACAAGCCGGCAGTCAGCGAGGAAGGGTATCGTGTCGCAGGCATGGCGCAGCTCGCTCATGGTGATCTGCGCGGCGGTGAAGAGGTGCGAATTCAGGTCCGCCGCCGCGGCCACGTCGCGCTTGAGCTTGTCCAGCTCCTCCTCTAGGGCCAGATCGTCGTCCCCGTGTAGGATGTAGAAGACGCTGACAGGCGGCGGTGAGGATGGTGCGCCGCGCGGCGATGCCGGGCCAGGCGAGGGGGCGGCAGGCATCGGGCCTACGACCTCTGCACCTGCACGCGGTGGACCGGGAGGCCCGCCTGATCGTCCCTGCGCATGCCGCCGATGGAGACACCGGCCAGGTCGGACGTGGTGGTGACACGTTCCTGGGTGAGGTGGGCCAGGGGTTGGGCGACTATGGCTGCCAGGGTGGAGAGGAGGATGACCAGCGGCAGGCGATCCCAGGCGGCGCGTGACTTGCCCATTCCGGCCAGGAAGGCAGTGCCTCCGACAAGCACGCCGGTCACGACGGCGTTCGTGCCGCAGCTGGGATGGACGGCGAGGTGGGCTTCGCCCCGCTGCAGGCGTGACAGGGCTTCTTCTGCCGCCTGCTGCAGGTCGCCAGAATCGACCTTGCCGATGACGGCAAAGCCGGAGGGCGAGGTGCGGCCCAGGAGCCTGATCCCCGGCCGGCGCCGGGCCAGGAGGTGGAGGGTCGCGTGCTCCAGGGCATGGTTCTGCCGCGTGGCGCGAATCAGGTGTCGAAGCATGGTTGGCGATCCTTTCTGTGGCGGGGGCATTCTACCACAGAGACGGCGCCGGGGCAAGCGGCTGCGATGGGAGCTCGGGGGGAAGGCCGGGTGTGACGGGCGCCAGGGCCTGTGCGGCGACGACGGGGCGTACTTCCGGGAGGGCGTGAGCCGCCTTCTTGACGGAATCGCAACTGAGGGGTATAGTGGGCTGGCATCCGGGAGGGAGCATTGAGGCAGACACCGAAGGCGCGCCGTCCGTGGGCCACAAATCTGTTCGTGTTTGCGTTTCTGCTCGGGTTTGGCTATGTGCTGTGGCTGAGCCTGGGCGCTCCCCGAACAGACACCCCCGCACCTCCGGCAAGCTCAGAGGCTGCCGAGACGCCGCTGCCCACCCGGACGCCCAAGCCGACGCGCACGGCCCGTCCCTCGAAGACGCCACGGCCGAGTGCAACCCCGACGCCTGAGCCGCTGCGCGTGGGAATTGTGGCCGGACACTGGCAGAATGACTCGGGAGCCGTGTGCGCGGATGGGCTTGAGGAAGTCGACATCAACCTGGAGGTGGCGACGGAGGTGGTGCGGATCCTCCGGGCGGAGGGATACAGGGCCGACCTGCTGCCAGAGTTCTCGGAGGAGCTGGCAGGGTACCAGGCCGCGGCCTTTGTATCGATCCACGTCGACTCCTGCGAGTCGGGTGGCCTGTCTGGCTTCAAGGCGGCGCGGGTTGCCAGCAGCGCGATTCCCGACGAAGAGGACCGGCTGGTGGCCTGCCTCGTCGAGGAGTACTCGAGCTCAACCGGGCTCGCGCTGCACGAGGACACCATCACCTTTGACATGACCGACTACCACGCGTTCTGGGAGATCGATCCGGGCACGCCGGGTGCCATCATCGAGCTGGGCTTTATGGACGGCGATCGCGACCTTCTGACTCGTCTCTCAGATCGAGCGGCCGAGGGTGTGGCGCGAGGCATCCTGCGCTTTCTTGCGAGCCGCTAGTCGCGCGCGCCGATACCCCTCACTTCCGAGCGCGCAGCTGCACAAGGGCGCCGGCCAAGGCGAGCAAGCCCCACGCCACGAGGAAGCCCACCGAAGCCGCTCCACCGGACCCCGGTGCCAGCGCGCCGTCGAAGAGGTCCGAGAGCCGCAAGGAGGCTCCTCCCAGCAGTGCTGCCCCCGCCCGCACGGCCACCCAGGAGCCGCTTAGGGCGGTGGCGAGGGCAACGATGGCTCGCTGGGAGACCAGGGCAAGGATGCCACCCAGCAGCGCGGCGCCGATGGGGACGAGGAGAGGCAGGTTCGCCCCCAGGTGAGCGCCAATCATGCTGCCCAACAAGTAGCCGGCCGCCGCCCCGAGCAGGAAGACGCCCAGCTTGTACACAACCGTGGCAAGAAAGCCGCAGATAACGCCGCCGAGCAGGACGACGATCCACACCATGTCCTCGCTCACGCCCAGCAGGCCGGCCAGCAGGTAGCCCAGCAAGGTCCCAACGGCGAAGCCGGCCAGGGCAAGGACGATCCGCAGGAGACGGAAGCCGTAGAAGCAGACAGCCAGGCCGGCCAGCATGATCACCACGGCGACGAGAGGTCCTGTCCCGTCCAGGGCTGCGACGACCGTGTTGCCCATCTACATGTCCTCCTTTCGCGCGCCGGCGGCGGCTGTTCACCTTTCGCCGAGCGCAGCTGATCCTTCGCTACCGTCGCCGCCGCATAGAGCGCGGCTCCGAGGGCGCCGACTGTCTGAGGGTTCTCGGGGACGGAGAGGTGAACCCCCAGGGCCTGCGAGAAGAGGCGTTGAAGGCAGGGGTTGAGGGCCACGCCGCCGGCAAAGACGAAGCGCTCCCGCACACCCACGCGCCGCACCATGCCCGCGACGCGGTCGACGATCGATTCATGCAGCCCCAGCGCGACGCGCCGGCTGTCCTCTCCCCGTGCGATGAGCGAGACCACCTCGGACTCGGCAAAGACGGTGCATGTCGAAGAGATGCGGATAGCCGGTCCGGGCGCGCGCAGCGCAAGGGGCCCGAAGCCGGCTACGTCTATCCCGAGGGCCCCGGCCATGTTCTCCAGGAAGCGACCGGTGCCGGCGGCGCAGCGATCGTTCATCTCAAAGCGCAGCACACGGCCACCAGGGCCGATCTGGATGGCTTTGCTGTCCTGACCCCCGATGTCCAGCACAGTCGCGGCGTCGGGAAAGAGGTGAGCCACCCCCAGCCCGTAGGCTTTGATCTCGGTGATCACCGCGCCGGCCACTTCGCGCTCCGCCGCCAGGTTGCGGCCGTAGCCCGTGGCGACGAGGCAGTCATAGCGCCGCCCAGCCAACAGCGCGCGGCTGCTGCCGAGTGGGTCGGTGCCGGTATCGACCACGGCAGAGCGCACGACGGTCAGGCCATCCCACTCGACGAGGGCGATGGTGCGGGAGCCGATGTCGAGGCCGGCGACGAGCACGGGACTAGGCCTGCGCCTCTATGCAGAGGTAGAGTGTCAGCGCGGGGAACTCGAGCCGGTAGGGAGCACCGCCCGCCAGCACGGCGGCCTCGCCCTGGCTGAGGTGCGTTATCAGGCCGGACGGGCTCTCTACCTCGGCGTGCCCGTCCAGCAGCCAGATCAGGCGATCGGCTGGGACCGCCACAGGCTCTGCACTGAGGGGCCCGTAGCCAGCCCGAATGGACGCACGGCAGCCGCTCAGCGCTCCGAGCTCGACCGCTAGGTCGGCAGTGCCTCCGGCAAAGACCTGGGCAGCGGCCTGCTTGCGCGCGCGTTTCTTGAGCTGCTCAACGTCACTCACCCGAAGCTCCATCAGTCCTCCTGAGCTGTTGCATGTGCATGTTGGCCTACCCATTGTAGCCGAAAGCCGGGGCAGGAGCAAGCAGGCGCCCGGCAGCTTGCGGGGCCACGCCAACGCCGCGGACGCGGGCACGAGGCACGGTGCGACGGGGAGGAGGCGCAACACCACGGGCACGAGGCCGCGCACTACGATGGGTGGACACGGGCACAAGGCCCTACACTACTAGCGGCGGCGCGAGGCGCGGTGCGACGGGCACGAGGCACTGCCCTCCGTTGAGGTTGCAGCGCAGCTGAGGTACAATGTGCACCATCATAGGAAGGTGATAGAACATGCCCACCTCATTCCACGTAGAGTCTCTGCTGGCAGCCCGCCTTTTCATGAGCCCGCAGATTGCCGGCGACCGGATCTTTTTCATCAGCGACCTCTCGGGACGGATGAGCCTCTACTCGATGTTGAGAGAGGGGAGTGTGCCACAGGCACTCATCCCGCCCGGCATTGCCCTGCAGAACCCGATCCTGATGGAGGGCCTTTCGTTCCTTGTCTTCCCGGGCCTGGACCAGGTCCTGGTCATGATCGACCAGGACGGAGACGAGAACTACCAGCCGATGCTCATACCAATGGGGGGCGGCATTCCCCAGAGCCTGAGTGAGCGCTTTCGCGCGCAACAGGTCAATCTGGTGCACGGGGACGCCGACAAGAACCTGGCCTTCTTCCAAGTGGACCCGCGCAGCACTCCTCTCCAGCAGTCGCTCGTGGCAGACATCGCGACGGGCGAGATCGAGTGCCTGGGCGAGAGCCTGTACGGCAACTTTTACGCCGGGGCCAACGCAGACTACACCCAGATCGTGCTGGTCGATGCCTACACCGCCGGAGACAGCGTGCTGTACCTGCTGGACAGAGCAACGGGTGAGCGGCGGCTGCTCTTCGGCAAGCCCCTCGAGGAACGGCTGGCGGGCGAGAGCGTGCCGCTGAACTCGTTCGCCTACTGCAGCTTCCTGGGGAGCGGCCGGGCGCTCCTGCTGTTCACGTCGCTGTTCAGTGACAGCTATGGGCTGGGCTACATGCCACTCGACGATCCGGCGGGAATACGTCCGGTGGCGATCGAAGGAGTCCGGCACTCGGGCATGGGTGAGCTCACGCACCTCGAGCACCTCGAGGGGGATCGCTACCTGGTCACCTACAACATTGACGCCTGCTCGTGGGTGTACGAAGGCACCTTCGACGAGGAAATGCTGCGCCTCCGGGTTGACCGGGTGGTGTGCGGCGAGGGGCGTTTGAGCAACGGCGTGCTGCAGTCGATCTCCCGCGAGAAGGCGACCGGCCGCTATGCGCTCGCCTTCTCCACTGCCACGTCGCCCGCGCAGATCTACACCGTGGAAGAGGGAGCGCTGCGCCAGCACACCCAGGAGAGAGTCCTGGGAATCGACCAGGCGCTGCTGTCGCCCGGCGAGGATGCGTCGTTCACCAGCCACGACGGCCTGCGCATCTCGGCGCGATTGCACATGCCGGCAGAAGGGCTGGGGTACCAGGGACCGCGCCCCGTCATCTTCTACATCCACGGGGGGCCGCAGAGCCAGGAGCGCCCAGACTTTGCTTGGTTCTCGATGCCGCTGATCCAATTCCTGACGATGAACGGCTTTGCCGTCTTTGCGCCGAACGTCCGGGGCAGCAGCGGCTATGGCCTAGACTACATGAAATGGGTCGACCACGACTGGGGAGGACAGGACCGGCTGGATCATGTGGAGGCATGGAGGCAGCTTCGGAGCGACCCCCGGCTGGATCTCACGCGAACCGGCGTCACCGGGCGCTCCTATGGCGGGTACATGACGCTGATGCTGGCGGGCCGGCACCCGGAGCTGTGGAGGGCCGCCATCGACCTTTTTGGCCCGTACAACCTCTTGACCTTTGTGGAACGGCTGCCCGAGGCATGGAGGACCTATTTCTACCTGGAGGTTGGTCATCCCGAAGAGGAGAGGGAGCTCTACATCGAGCGGTCGCCGAGCACGTACCTGCACCAGCTGGCGTGCCCGATGCTGGTCATCCAGGGGGCGAATGACCCGCGGGTCCGGGCCGCGGAGTCGCGCGACCTGGTCGAGGCGCTGAGTGCCCAGGGAAAGGACGTCTCGCTGATGGTGTTTGAGAACGAGGGGCACGACGTGATCAAGCTCGAGAACAAGGTGCGGTGCTATAAGGAGATGGTGCGGTTCTTCGTCGAGCACCTGGGGAGTTAGCGGGGAGGCCGCGGCGACGGGCACAAGGCTCTACACTACGGTCGACGGGAGGGATTCAGGGCCCCGTGCGACGGGCACAAGGCGCTATAGACGCGGGTGGGCTCAGTCAGAGACCTTCGCCCATCCGAAGGGACCTCCGCCCATCCTGGGGAGCGGCGGTTTGGGCCGATCAGCCGGAGGGCGAGTCCAGGATTGCTTCGAGGGTTCGGCCTTCGCGAAAGGCCCGCGATAGTGCTCCCGGCAGCTTGTGCTTTTCAAGCTCGGCGATGAGGCGCTCGACGTCATACTCGACCCGGTGGTGATAGACCTGGCTGGCGTCGGGTGCCAGGTCGAGGATGGCATACGACACGCGGGGATCGCCGTCTGTGGGGAGGCCGGCGCTTCCGGGGTTCACAAACCAGACACCGTCCACGACGCGGGCGAAGGGTTCGTGCGAGCAGCCACACAGGATGAGGTCAGCCTTGGCATCGCGGGCCACCTTGGCGAGCTGCTTCTCCGCAGTAGTCGTGTGAAGGCCGCCCTCGTCGCCCGGGCCGCCGTGCGAGAGCAGCACACGCTTGCCGCGCACCTGCATCCGGATCTCCTGCGATAGGAAGCGGAGGTACTTGCGGCTCTTGCCCGACAGCTGGCCCCAGGTCCACTCCAGGACCTGGTACTCCTCGTAGCCCTTCTTCTTGGGCCTCTTCTCCTTGCGCTTCTCAAAGCGAACGACCTGACGATCGTATGCGCCCAGTGTGCTGAGCGCATAGCTGGCGCGCAGCCGCTTGACCACGTCCTCGGGGAAGGCACCATATCCCACCAAGTCCCCCAGGTTCCAGATCGCTTCGGCGCCCTCCTGGCGGCTGTGCTCGAGAAGCGCCTCCAGGGCGGGCAAGTTGGCATGGAGGTCACCCATCACTGCTACGCGCATGCGCTCACTCCTCGTTCCAAAGTCCCCGGTGCTCGATCATCCACAGCTGGGAGTTCAACTCGGGTTCGCCCTCCTGGGGCCGCACCCTCTCGTACTGGCCGTCGGGAAGCAGGCGCCGGGCCTGCATGTTATCGCGCAGGTGAACACGAAGGATATGCTCGTATATGGACTCGCGCAGGTCAGCGTCCTCGATGGGGACCAGCTGCTCGACGCGGCGATAGAGGTTGCGCGGCATCAGATCAGCGCTGCCGAGGAAGAGCTCTTCCTCGCCGCCATTGCGGAAGTAGTATAGGCGGGGGTGCTCCAGGAACCGGCCCACCACGGATGTGACGGTGATGTTGTCGCTGACTCCCGGGACGCCGGGACGCAGGCAGCAGATGCCACGCACCTGGAGGTCAACCTTCACCCCCGCCTGGGATGCGCGGTAGAGAGCCTGGATGCAGCTCCGGTCGACCAGGGCGTTCATCTTGAAAGCGAGGTAGCCGTCTCCGGACCTGTGATGCTGCTCTATCTCGCGCTCGATGCGCGCGATGATCTGGTCGCGCATCAGGTCGGGAGCCACCAGCAGCTTGCGATAGGCCTGCTTGTAGGAGTAGCCCGTCAGAACGTTGAATAGATCCGACACGTCGGCCGCCAGGTCGGAATCGCTGGTAAAGAAGCCCACGTCGCTGTAGAGGCGAGCCGTGACGGCGTTGTAGTTGCCGGTGCTGACGTGGACATAGCGGCGGATGCCATCTGGCTCGCGCCTTACAATGAGCAAGAGCTTGGCATGGACTTTGAGGCCCAGCAGGCCGTACACGACATGAACTCCTGCCTGTTCCAGAGCGCGGGCCCACACGATGTTGTTCTCCTCGTCGAAGCGCGCCTTGAGCTCCACCAGGGCTGCCACCTGCTTGCCGTTCTCGCGTGCCCTCATCAGGGCGGCGACCACCGGCGCATCGGGGCCGACCCGGTAGAGGGTCTGCTTGATGGCCAACACGGCAGGGTCCTCGGCCGCTTCTCGGAGGAGGTCGATGACCGGCGCGAAGCTGTCGTAGGGATGGTAGAGCAACAGGTCGCGCCGGCGAAGGATGGAGAAGATGGATTCGCCGGTGGTCAGGACGGCCGGCTTGGCAGGCTGGAACGGGACGTCCTTGAGATCGGATCTTTCGACCTTGGTGAGCTGCATCAGGTCGGCCATGCCCATGGGTGCCTGCTTGGCATAGACCTGGAAGGGGGCCAGAGACAGGTTGCGGATCAGGATACCCCGCAGGGCCTCGGGCATGGCATCGTCCATTTCCAGGCGAACGGCCGAGCCGAAGAAGCGCTTGCGAACGGACTCCTGAATGGCCGGCAGAAGGTCGGCGGCCTCGTCTTCCTCGATTTCGGGGTCGGCGTCGCGCGTGACACGGAAGGGATAGGCGGCGACGACCTCCATGCCGGGAAAGAGCAGGTCCAGATTGGCGGTGATGACCTCTTCCAGCCAGACGAAGTTGGCGGAGGATTCGTTCACGAGCCCAAGGCTCTCGTAGCTGTCGGCCTTCTCTTCGCTGGGAATGCGCAGCAGGCGAGGGAAGACCGGGGGCACCTTGATGCGGGCAAAACGCTCACCCTGGCGCGGAACGTTGAGTACGACGGCTAGGTTCATGCTGAGGTTGGAGATGTGGGGAAAAGGGTGGCTCGGGTCGAGCGCCAGCGGGGTCAGAACCGGGAAGACCTCGCGCTCGAAGTGCTTGCGGAGGAGCTTGCGCTGCTTGTTTTTCAGCTGCGCGTAGTGGAGGACATGGATGCGCTCGGCCTCGAGCTTGGGGAGCAGGTCAGAGTGCCAGCAATCGGCGTGACGCTCCAGCAGGGGCGGAAGGGCTTGGCGGATAGCCCTCAACTGCTCGGCCGGTGACATGCCGTCGGCCGGTGGGTCAACGGCCTCTGCCGCAAGCTGGCGGCGCAGGCCGGACACCCGGATCATGAAGAACTCGTCAAGGTTGCTGGCGAAGATGGAGAGGAACTTGACCCGTTCCAGGAGTGGATGGCGCGTATCGAGCGCCTCCTCAAGGACGCGCTCGTTGAACTGGAGAAAGCTCAGCTCTCGGTTGATGTAGAGCTTGGGGTCGTCCAGGTCGACAGGCTGTGGCTTGCTCTCCTGCCTCTTTCTGGTCGTTTTCGGCACGTTAGCCTCCACGATGCGCAACGATGTGCCCCAGGGTAACTGGTTACTAGGAAACCCTAGTATATCATGTCACGCAGGAGTGCGCAATATGGGCAACGATTCGCTCGGTATGGAATCCAGGTACTCTGTTTTGGCGCGCGCTGCCTTCGTGGTAGAATTGTGGGGTTGGGGTCTTTTCTGAGCCACATCGAGTTGGCAGGCTATCCCAGGAGGAGTGCTATCATGAGCATCATTGAAGCGAACCACCTGACCAAGTTCTACGGCAAGGCTCGGGGCATCGAGGATGTCTCCTTCCGGGTCGAGGAGGGAGAGATCTTTGGGTTCATCGGGCCGAACGGCGCGGGCAAGTCCACTACCATCCGCCTGCTGCTCTCCCTGATCTATCCCACTCGCGGCAGTGCGACGATCTTCGGCAAGGACTGCATCAGGCATGGTCCTGAGATACGGCGGGAGGTCGGGTATTTGCCCTCTGAGGTCTTTTACTACGAGCGGATGAAGGTGATTGACCTGCTCAGGTACTCGGCGAGTTTTTACCGGCGGGACTGCACCAAACGCATGAAAGAGCTCGCGGACCTGATGGAGCTGGAGATGAACCGCCGCATCCAGGACTTGTCGTATGGAAACCGCAAAAAGGTGGGTATCGTGCAAGGGCTGCTGCATGAGCCCAAGCTGCTCTTCCTGGACGAGCCGACAGCCGGCCTGGACCCGCTGATGCAGCGCAATTTCTTCGAGCTGATCCGGCAAGAGAACCAGCGCGGGGTGACGGTCTTTTTCTCCTCACACATCCTGGGCGAGGTACAGCGCCTGTGCAGTCGTGTTGGCATCATCAAGGAAGGCCACGTCGTCGAGATTGCAGACATCCGGACGCTTCAGCAGAGCAACTACAAAAAAGTGCGGGTGGATGCCGCCGGCCTGGCAGGCGACCACTTTGCCCTCCCCGGCGTGACGAACCTCGAGCTGACCAACGGCACGGTCCGATTCTTCTACAAGGGAGACATCAACACCGTCCTGCGCAGGATGGGCGAGATCGCGGTCTCCGACGTGACGATCGAGGAGCCCACTCTCGAAGAGATCTTCCTGCACTACTACGAGTAGGGGGATGGCGATGAGAAGGAACATCTTCCGGCAAGAGCTCGGCCTGCACCTGCAGTCGACCGCCACTTGGTCGCTCTCGATCGCTGCGCTGATTGTGGTCTTCACATCGCTCTACCCGGCGTTCGCCGGCGACGCCCAGCTTCTGAGCGAGATGATGGGCAAGTTCCCGCCCCAACTGCTGGCGGCCTTTGGAATGACTGGGATCGATCTGTCGACGATCCCGGGCTACCTGGGTATGATCTTTCTTTTCGTGCAGATCTGCCTGGCGATCCAGGCGGCGAACTATGGCTTCGGGCTGGTTTCGGTCGAAGAGCGCGAGTGGACGGCGGATTTCCTGCTGGCCAAGCCGGTGGGGCGCGCCAGCATCCTCACAAGCAAGCTGGCCGCTGCGCTTGTGGCGATGGCCATTACGGATGCCGTGGTCTGGGCCTGCACATTCGGGTCCATTGAGCTCTTTGGCGGCGGCAGGCCGTACGACGCCGGGCGCATCGGGCTGCTGCTCCTGAGCATCATCCCGTTCCAGCTGTTCTTCTGCAGTGTTGGGCTGGTGATCTCGCTGTTCGTGAAGCGGATCCGGACCGTGACGCCCTACGCGATGGGGCTGGCCTTCGGGATGTACCTGCTGTCTGCCTTCGGCGACATGCTCGGCGAGAGCGCCCTGGAAAATATTACGCCATTTCAGCACTTTGAGGCGAGCTCGATCCTGCAGCAAGGAGCCTGGGATGCGCCCCTGGTGTTGATCAGCGCCGCAGTGTCCCTCGCATCGCTGGTCGGCAGCTACGTGCGCTACACGCGGCGCGACATCCCATCGGTGGTGTAAGGGAGGTCTCATGAACATCTTCCTGCGAGAGCTGAAATCTGGCCTCAGGTCGCTGCTGATCTGGAGTGTCATTGTCATCCTCTTTGTGTCGGTTGGCATAAGCAAGTTCCAGGCCTACTATGGCAACCCTGAGATGCTCAAGCTGCTCGATGCGATGCCACCCGCCGTCCTGGCGGCCTTTAGCTTCGAGGCGTTCAACCTCACAACGGTGAATGGGTTCTACGGGCTGATGTTCTCCTACTATGCGCTGATCCTGGCGATCGCGGCGGCGATGTGGGGCAGCGACATCATCTCGAAAGAGGAACGCGACAAGACCGTCGAGTTCTCGTTGACGCTCCCGGTGACGCGCAGCAGGGTGGTGACCGCGAAAGCGCTGGCAGCGCTGGTCAACAGCCTTCTGCTGCTCTTGGTGACGTGGGGAGTCTCGGTGCTCAGCGTGCAACGGTACCAGCCTGACGCCGAGTTCTACCGCTTCCTGGCGCTGTGCATGGTGGCGCTTTTCATCCTGCAGGTGGTCTTCTTGTCGATCGGGCTCCTGCTCGGATGCGGGCTCAAGCAGTACCGGCGTGCAGGCTCTGCGGCCGTGTCTGTGCTCCTCGTGACTTTCTTTCTCTCCGTCGTGATCAGCATCAACCAGGGGCTGGACTGGCTGAAATACCTGTCCCCCTTCAAGTACTTTGATGCAGGCGCGATGCTGCGCGAGTCGAGGCTTGACCCGCTGTACGTTGGGATCTCGATCGCCATCATCGCGGCCTGCCTGGCAGGAGCCTACCTGAGTTACTCCAAGAGAGACCTTGCCATCTAGTCTCCGGCACGCGCATGCGGCCGGGAAACCAAGGAGAAGCCTCATGACCGACGCACCCTACGACGTCACTATCATCGGAGCCGGGCCGGGCGGCTATGTGGCAGCCATTCGGGCTGCGCAGCTGGGGCTGAAGGTGGCCCTGGTAGAGAAGGAGCGGTTGGGCGGCGTTTGCCTCAACTGGGGCTGCGTCCCGACCAAGTCGCTGCTGCGCAACGCAGAGGTCATCTCGCTCCTGGGCGAGGGTGAGGAGTTCGGGTTTAGGCTGGCCGGTTTTGAGGCTGACTTTGGGGCTGCCGTTGATCGAAGCAAGAAGGTTTCGGAGCGCCTGGTCAAGGGGGTCGAGCTGTTGATGCGCAGCAACGGCATCGACGTGGTGGCGGGCAGCGGGTGTCTGACGGCGCCGGGGAGCGTCGAGGTGAGGCCAGCTGAAGGCGCCGCCCGTACGCTGCAGACGCGAAACGTTATTGTAGCCACCGGCGCCCGCTCCCGGTCGCTGCCGGGGATCACGCCCGACGGCGAGAGGATATTGACCTCTCGCGAGGCGATCGTACTGCGGGAGCGCCCCGCTTCTGCCGTTGTCGTCGGCGCGGGGCCGATCGGAATGGAGTTTGCGCACGTGTGGCAGGCCTACGGCGCACAGGTGACCCTCGTCGAGATGCTGCCGCGACTTGTTCCGCTGGAGGATGAGGAGGTGAGCGCGGTGGTGGAGCGGGCCTTCAAGCGGCGCAAGGTACGGTGCCTGACTTCGACCAGAGTCGAGGGGATTGAGACGACTGCGGATGGCGTGCGAGTGCAGGTGTCGAGCGAGAAGAAGGGCGAGCAGATCCTGGAGGCCGAGCGGGTGCTGATCGCTATCGGCGTGCGGCCCAACAGCGAGGGCCTGGGCCTGGAAGAGGCCGGTGTACTGATGGAGCGCGGCAACGTGGTTGTCGACGACCAGATGCGCACCAACGTTCCGGGGGTGTACGCGATCGGCGACGTCACGGGCAAGCTGGCGCTCGCCCACGTAGCCTCGGCCCAGGGCATCGTTGCTGCCGAGGCGGTCGCCGGCGCGGAAACGCATCGGCTGGACTATGAGGCCATGCCGCGCTGCACCTACTGCCAACCCCAGGTAGCGAGCTTTGGCCTGACCGAGGCGCAGGCGGCAGAACGCGGCCGCAAGGTGAAGTCGGGCAAGTTCTTCTTCCTGGCCAACGGCAAGGCGCTGGGCCTTGGCGAGCGCGACGGCTTCGTCAAGCTTGTGGCAGATGAGGCGTCCAGCGAGATCTTGGGGGCGCACATGGTCGGCCCGGAGGTTACGGAGCTACTCCCCGAGCTGGTGCTGGCGCGCACATGGGAGCTCACCCCGGAGGAGATCGCGCGGAGCGTGCACGCACATCCGACGCTCAGCGAGGCGGTCGCCGAAGCCGCCCACGGGGTTTTTGGCAAAGCGATCCACGCCTGATTGCGGACCAGCATCGCCCGCCAACCGGGCCAAAGAGCCTCGCCGGTCTCCAGGCCCCCGGCGCAGACAGATGACCGTCAGTACGGAGCGGGCGACGGCGGGAGGCCCCCGGTGCTAGCGTCCTGAGCCCGGGTCATGGCCCGAAGCGGCGCAAAGCTGAGGCGGTGCAGGGAGCAGGGGCCCAGCTCACGAAGCGCGTCACGGTGTTGGGGTGTGCCGTAGCCCTTGTGGCGGGCGAAGCCATAGCCAGGGAAACGGCGGCCTGCTTCCTCCATCAGGCGGTCGCGGTGGACCTTGGCCAGAATGGAAGCTGCTGCGATGGAGAGCACCAGCGCGTCGCCATGGGGCAGGCTTTCTTGAGGCAGCTGCGCATCGGGCAGCCGCAGGTGGTCGATGAGCAGGGCGTCGGGAGGAGGATGGAGGCCTGCCAGGGCCCGGCTCATCGCGAGTCGGGTGGCAGCCACGATCCCCAGGCAGTCGATGTCCAGCGCCTCCACGACTCCAACCGCAGACGCGAGTGCACAGCCCAGGATGCGGGGAAGAAGCCGCTCGCGCTGCGGGGGCGTCAGCTGCTTGGAGTCGCGAACCCCTTCCAGGTGCGCGAGGAGGTCGGGATCGTCTGCGGGGAGAGCGACGGCAGCGGCAACCAGGGGGCCGGCCCATGGGCCGCGGCCAGCCTCGTCGAGGCCGGCCACAACATGAAAACCCTGCGCCCAGAGACGCAGCTCAAGGTGCAGGGTTGGTACGACCTGCCGTGCAGACAAGGCCGGGAGTTAGCGCTTTTCCTTCAGGCGGGTCGCTTTGCCTTGGCGCTCGCGCAAGAAGTAGAGCCTGGCGCGCCGGATGTGGCCATGGCGTAGGACTTCGATCTTTTCGATGCGGGGCGAGTGGAGGGGGAAGGTTCTCTCGACGCCGATGCCATGCGAGGCGATACGCCGAACGGTGAACTTGGCGTTGGCGCCGCTTCCACGGGTGACGCGGATAACCGTGCCGCGCACGAACTGGATGCGCTCGCGGTCGCCCTCGATAATCCGGAAGTGTACCTGTACATCATCGCCAACGCCGAGGTGGGGCCGGTCTGACTTTAGTCCGATATCCTGCTTTAGCTGCTGTTCTTCGACTGATCGCAGTAGATCGCTGCTCATGTTGTCGTTGTCCTTCCTAGGTAGTGCAAGCGGCGATTATACCAGGGTGTACCCCAGCTTCCAAATCAGGAGCGCGCTCAGGCCGGTCCGCCCGAGGGCCTTGGGTGAGTGCATGGGGTATGCTATACTCGGGCGCGGAGGCAGGATATGAAGATACTGGCCGTGGACGTCGGAACGGGCACGCAAGACATCCTACTCTACGACACCCGTCGGGAGCCGGAGAACGCCTTCAAGATGGTCGTGCCATCGCCCACGAGGCTGATTGCGCGCGCCGTGGAGGGTGCGACGCGCGCCGGCGAGCCCCTTCTGCTCACCGGCGTTACCATGGGCGGTGGTCCGAGCGGCTGGGCGATCGAAGAGCATCTGAGGGCCGGCCTGCGTGTCTTCGCTACGCCGGATGCTGCGCGCACCATGGACGACGACCTGGATGCCTTGGCGGCAAAGGGCGTGGTGCTCTTGTCGGACGACGAGGCAATCTCCCTGAGCGGAGTGCGCCGGCTGCGGCTGGTGGACCTGGACTGGGCGGCACTGCGTTCCGCGTTCGCGTCGCTGGGTGTTAACCTAGACGAGACGGACCTGGTGGCAGTTGCCGTGTTCGACCACGGTGCGGCGCCGCCACACGTGAGTGACCGGCGTTTCCGGTTCGACTACCTTGCCGAGCGAATAAGGAGCGGCTTGGGACTCGGCTCGTTTGCCTTTGCGCGCGAGGATATCCCGGCGAGCATGACGCGCCTGCGCTCGGCGGCTACATCGGCCCCAGACGACTTACCCGTGCTGGCGATGGACACGGCCCCAGCGGCCGTCCTGGGCGCCCTTGAGGACCCTGTCGTCCGCCGTGAGCATGAGTCTACGGTCGTGAATGTGGGAAACATGCACACGCTGGCGTTCCGGCTCAGCGGCGAATCGATCGCCGGGCTCTTCGAGCACCACACCGGCAAACTGGACGGCCGCAGTCTCCGCACCCTGCTCCAGCAGCTCAGCGTGGGACGGATCTCCTTCGAGGAGGTCTTTGACGGGCATGGGCACGGGGCACTCGTGCTTGGTCAGGCGGCAAAGGAGACAGCGCTGGTTGCGGTGACAGGTCCAAGGCGATCCCTCCTGGCAGGCGTGCTGATTTCGCTGGCGACCGGTAGGGAGCCGGTACACCCGTACCTGGCCGTACCCTACGGCGACATGATGATGGCGGGCTGTTGGGGACTGGTCAGCGCGGCTGCGCGGATCCTGCCCTGGGCGGCAGAGCCGATCACGGAGGGGCTGCGCCGCGGCGGCTAGGGCTGTGCCCGACGCTGGCGGATGATCTCGTAGACTAGGGCAGCTGCTGCAGCCGAGACATTGAGGGAGGTTGCGCGGCCCTGCATCGGCAGACGCACCAGGACGTCGGCCGCGGCCCACATGGACTGCGGCAGGCCCTGCCGCTCGCTACCCAGCAGAAGGGCCACCGGGCGGCGGTAGTCGACGTCAAAGTGGAGGTGCTGGGCGTGCGCCGAGGTGCCCGCTACGAGCAGGGGAAGGCCTCCTGCCCGGACCATGGCATACCAGGCCACCAGGGGTACCTCGGAGGCGAGCCGAACGATTGGCAGCGCAAAGAGCGAGCCCATCGTTGCGCGCACGCAGTGAGGATCGTAGAGATCGGCCGACGGCCCGACGATCACCAAGCCGGAGGCACCGGCCGCATCCGCTGTGCGAACCAGGCTGCCCAGGTTTCCGGGGTCGCGGATCTCGTGGGCCACCAGCACCAAGAAATCGTCCGCCAACGGAATCGCAGCGAGGGTTGGCTCTTGGATCCGCACGACGGCGGCCACGCCCTGAGGGTCCTCTCTCTCTGACAGGGTTCTGAACACCCCCGCAGATAGGGCCAGCCGAGACGGCATGCCCTCGCGCGCGACCAATGCCCGGGCGCGCTCGCTCACCAGCAGCTCAGGCGAGTAGACGAGGGCCTCGACGCGGGCGCCCAGCTCCAGTGCTTCTTCGACGATGCGTATGCCCTCGACCAGGAAGAGACCGGTCTCCTGGCGGTGCTTGCGCAGGCGCAGCGAGCGCAGTAGCTTGACCCGCGGGTTTCTGGAGCTGGAGATCAAGTCCATGGGGAGCCTAGCCCGCCCGGCGTCGGTCTGCCTTCAGACAGGAGCCGACGCCATGCACTTACGGCGATGCGTGCAGGCCGTTGATCGCGGGGTCCTGGCAGACGCAGGCTTCGCGCGTCTCCGGGCCGCGGGTGGCGGTGCCGTCGTAGGAGGTGCCGGTCGAGTGCATCTGCCAGCCCCCCAGCAGCATGGGAAGGGGTCCGTCAGCAGCGATCCACTCGCCGTTGTACTTGCGAGCAAAGTGGAGATGGGTGGCATCTCCAAAACCTCCCTCGCACGAGGGGTGGCCGATGGGATCGCCCCTTTCCACCCTGCTGAGGACTGGGACACGGCCCTCGGTGGCGATGTGGAGATAGAGAATGACCCAGCCCGTCTGCTCGTCGCCGTCCCCGTCGAGGTCAAGCTTGACCTGGCCGCCTGCGCTCTGGATGATGAGACCGTCGGCCACGGCCGTAGTCCATGAGGCAGCCGGCTGGCAGCCCAGATAGCCCTCGCCGGGAACAAAGTCGACAGCCGACCATGCGCTACCCTCGCCCCAGCCGCCGTGAGGCCCGCTGGTCAGGTACCATTCCTCGCTCTCTGCCCAGGGGAGTGTCAGCTCCGGCTGCCGGGTGCCGGGCGCGATGAGTGGCTCGACAGCGACCGCGGCCCAGTCACCGAAGAGAGCACGATAGGCTGAGGCAAAGGTGCCCCCGTTCCCGATAGCCTGAAGCCAGGATGCGTGGGTTGAGTCTAGGGAGAAGAAGTAGTGGAGGCCTGCCGTGGCTGCGTTGAGGGATGGCGCGTAAGCGGTGACGGTGCCGTCACCCCAGTCAATGGGCGCCATACCGCGACCTCGCCAATCGTAGTATCCCTGGTTGAGTTGGTTGGCCGCCCAGGCGAGCTGCAAACTGAGGGACTCACGCCCGGTGCGCACGTCCCCCATCGCATAGTAGCTCTGGGGAGACTTGCCGGTGACCCAGCCGCTCTTCGACTCGAGGACGGCAAGGAGCAGGCGCGGGCCGACGGAGTAGTCGCTGACGGTCAACGCGACGATCTCCGGACCGGTCAAGAGGGTACCGTCGACGTACTCCGTGTAGGTAGAGAGATAGCCACCATGCCGGGCGCAGAAGGCGCTGATGTCGAACTCGATGTAGGAGGGACCGTTCACGAACTCGCTGTCGGGCAGGAGGATCTCGGCCGGACCGGTGGCCATCTGGGATGATGGAATCCGGAGCTGCTGCCCCACCTGGAGGGCATTCGGATCTGAGATGCCATTGGCCTCGATGAGGGCTGAGAGGCCGACACCAAACCGGGCGGCGATGCCACTGAGCGTGTCGCCGCCCTGGACTGTATAGACCTGCGGGACCGAAGCGGCAGGGGAGGGCGCGCCGACGTTGGGCATTCCGGCAAAGCCGGTCGGCCCCGAGACAGGGGCAGTGGCCGGGGAAACAGCCCCGGTCGCCTGTGGTTCGGGCACACTCGGGGTATGCGCAGCGCGACGCTCCCTGGCGCAGCCTGCCAGGAAGGTCAGCAGAACCGCAGCGATGACAAGCGGCCGCAGGTGTCTCACCTCGAACGACCTCCTCACTCGGGTGCTTTCATTGTACCACAGGTGGCCCCGCGGCGCTATTCCCTCTCCAGGAGGACGACTTCGCCGGCATAGAGGCTGCGGAAACGCTCGCCGTCGCCGGCGGTACCGATGCCCGAGCCGTAGTGCATGGGCACCACGATCGCGGGCCGGATGGTGCGCGCGGCATCCGCGGCCTCCTCCACCGTCATGACGTAGGTGCCGCTGACCGGAAGGAGGGCCACGTCGCAGCGGATGGTGCTCATCTCCGGGATATGGTCTGTGTCACCGGCGAAGTAGAGGCGCACGCCCTCGACCGTGACGATATAGCCGACATGGCCCGCTGCTGGGGGGTGAAAGGGCACGCCGGGCGACCTGAACTTGGAGACGTTGTAGGCGGGTACGGCCTCGATCGAGAGTTCCGCGGCCTGGAGCACTTCCCCAGGGCGCGCGACCAGGGCACCCGGCAGCTTGGCGGCAGCCGCTGTGCTGGCGACAACCACAGTGCGGGGACCGCGCACCTTGTCGATGTCCTCCGGGGAGAGGTGGTCAAAGTGCTCATGGCTCACGAGCACCAGATCAGCAGCCGGCTGGCTGCCGCTCAGCTTCCAGGGATCAAAATAGACCACTGCCGGCCCATCCAGCCGAAAGCTGTCATGACCGAGCCAGTGGAGCTTCTCTGCGAGCATCTTGGGATTCATGTCGACCTCCTCACTTCTTGTGCTTTTGCGCACGGCTTCCGCGCCCCGGGCGAAGAAGCAGCCAGCCCTAGGTGCGGCCGTCTGGCGTGTAGCCGATCCACTCGATCCCCTCCACGCCAGCAAATCGACGAGACATGACCTCCACCGCTTGCGGATTGTTGTCCACCAAGAGAAACTGGCGGCCAAGCGCCAGGCAAGCAGCGCCGGTCGTGCCGCTGCCTGCAAAGAAATCGAGGACGAGATCGCCAGGGAGAGAAGAAGCTTGCACGACCCGCTTCAGAATGGCTAGGGGCTTCTGTGTCGGGTAGCCCATTCGCTCTGCCCCATGGGTGGGCACGATGGTGTGCCACCAGGTATCGGTGGGCAGTTTGCCTCGGGCAGCTTTCTCGGGGCCGACCAGGCCCGGCGCCATATAGGGGATGCGTTCGATCTCCTCGTAGTTGAAGACAAAGCTTCCCGGGCGCTTCGCATAGAGCAGGATGTTGTCGTGCTTGGGGGGCCACCTTTTCCGGGTGCGGGCTCCATAGTCGTAGGCCCAGATGATCTCGTTGACGAAACAGGAGCGGCCGAAGATGCCGTCCAGCTCAACCTTGACGTAGTGGACCTCGCGGTAGTCCAGGTGGATGTAGAGTGAGCCTCGCGGTGCAAGGACGCGATGTGCCTCCTTCAACCTGGGGCTGAGGAAGGCCAGATAGTCCGTGAAGGCATCATCGAACGCGCTACTGGAGAGCTGCGTAGTCCGGTAGCGCTTGCCCTGAAAGCCGGTGCGATCCCCATCTGCCGAGCGCACGGTGCAAATCCGTGAGCGCTCTTGAGTCTTGCCGGTGTTGAAGGGAGGATCGACGTAGATCAGATCGACGAAGCCGTCCGGAAGAGATCGGAGGACCGACAAGTTGTCCGCCAGGTAGACAGTACCGGTCATTATCGCCAGAGCAACCCTGCACCAGTATAGCGCAAGCGGGCTGCACCGGCAAGAGCCCAAGCCGGCGCTACGGGCGTCCAGGCGGTGTGCTCAGCCCGCACGGTCCTGGCCCACATAGGCACACACATCGCGCAGGACGCAGGCGCCACACAGCGGGTTCCGGCTATCGCAGACCTGCCGGCCATGACGAATGACGTTCAGATGGAAGGCGTAGTAGTCTACGGGGTGGACGAGGGCAGACAGGATATCGTGGGCCTGTTCGCGGGAGACACTCGGCCCAATCAGCCCAAGCCGGCGGGAGACCCGGTGGATGTGGGTATCGACCGGGAAGGCTGGCATACCGAAACAGAAGAGCAGGACGATTGCGGCGGTCTTGGGCCCGACGCCGTTGATGGACGAGAGCCAGGCGCGTGCCCGATCCACCGGCCAAGCCGCAAGGAAGTCGAGTGCCAGCTCGCCGCGCTCCCGGCTGACAAAGCGCAGGGCTTCCTGTATCCGTGGGCCCTTCTGGTTGGCCAAGCCGGCCGGTCTGATGGCATCCACGACAGCGGCAGGGTCGGCATCGCGCACCTCCTCCCAGGTGCCGAAGCGCGCACGCAACCTTTGAAAGGCCACGTCACGGTTGGTGTCGTTCGTGTTCTGGCTCAAGATGGTGCTCACAAGCTCCGAAACCGGATCGACGGCGAGCCGCCACTCCGGTTGCCCGTAGGCCGCCAGCAAGCGGCTATGCACAAGCCGTGCCTTGACTCGAGCCCCCGAGTCAGAGTCCTCCATGGTTGTTCCCTCTCCCACGTGTGCCAGCCCGGCGGAGAGCCGGCCGGTTTGACTACGGCAATCATACCTGATAGACGGAAGGTGGTCAAGGCAGGGAAGGAAGGTCCCAAAAGGTCCTACCTGATATACTCCCTACGGCGGATTGCCGCGCAGCTGATGACATGTTACACTGGTTCTGGTGAGTTTCAACTGGGATTAGTGAGTTTCGGTGAGGTAGAAATGGAAAGAATGCACCGAGCCGCGAATGACGGGTCGCGGGAGGCTGCCACGGAACCGGCAGGCAAGCTGCTCACAGCCAAGGAGGCAGCGATTTACCTGCGCATCAGTCTCTTCACACTGCGCAAGATCGAGCAGCAGGGCTTGGTCGTGCCCTACCGGACGCCGGGCGGCCATAGGCGGTACAGCATCGAGATGCTGAATGAGTATCTTGAACAAAGCCGGCTCGCTCCCGCCGCAGACTGACCTGCCGGGGCAAGGTCGACGGACGATTGTGACTCGCGAAGGGTCGAGCTTGCGTACTGCCGGGGAGTTGTGTATAATCTGATTCGTGAAGGTTCTTGACTGAGAGGCAAGCTCTCAGTTCCGATGCAAGAGAGGGGCCCTGGGGCTAGCTGCCCCAGGTGCTCTTTTTGCTATAGAAAGGTAACCGCTCCCCCCGGGTGCCAGAGCCCACGGGAGTCAGGTATTAGTGAAGCAGAGGATTGGTTATGTCATTTCAAGAGGTTTTCTTGACGATTGAAGGACGCAGGAAGCTCGAGGACGAGCTCGAGTACCTGATGACTGTGCGACGCGTGGAGGTCGCGAGTGCCATCCGTGAAGCCAAAATGGACGGCGACGTGATGGAGAATGCCGGATATGAGGAGGCCAAGCGCCAGCAGGCTTTCCTGGAAGGCCGAATCAGGACCGTGGAGGGGCTGTTGAAGAGCGCTGTCCTGATCGATGCGAGCGGAAACAAGGACGAAGTGACGCTCGGGACTAGAGTCACGGTCCAGGAAGCCGGCTACGACCCTGAGACATACACGATCGTCGGTTCGGCCGAGGCCAATCCGGGACAGGGCCGCATCTCGAACGAGTCACCATTGGGCAAGGCACTACTGGGCCACAAGCAGGGAGACAAGGTGACCTTCCAGTCACCCGGCGGGCCGGTCGAGATGGAGGTCTTGCAGCTGGAATAGGTCCAGCTTGGCTGGCAGGCCGGTCAGGCCATCCCAGCTTGAGGAGAGACGGATGCTTGAAGAGCAGTGGAGCGAACAGGAGCAGCAGAGACGTGCGAAGCTGCAGCGCATCCTGGATGCCGGCATAGATCCCTACCCGGCCCGTGCCGACCGCACGCACACGGCGTGCGAGGCGGTGCGCGCGCTGGAGGCACTCCCCGAGGGAGAGCCGCCGGTCGTCGTGACGGTAGTCGGGCGGCTGGTGAGCAGCCGCGTGATGGGCAAGTCGTCCTTTGCCCACATCGAAGACGGTTCGGGCCGGGTGCAGCTCTATCTGAGGCAGGACAACCTAGGTGAGGAATCGTACGAGCTCTACCGGCGGGACCTAGACCTCGGCGACTTTGTCGAGGCAACGGGAGAGATGTTTTGGACACGGACGCATGAAGCGTCGGTCCTGGTCACCAGGGTGAGGCTGCTTGCCAAGGCGCTGCGCCCCCTGCCCATCGTGAAGGAAAAGGAGGGGCGCGTCTTTGACGCCTTCTCCGACAAGGAGCAGCGGTACAGGCAGCGCTACGTGGACCTGGCGGTGAATGCTGATGTCCGGGAGATCTTTCGTATCCGTGCGCGCGCTGTCTCTGCGCTGCGCCGCTTCCTGGATGAGCGAGGATTCATCGAAGTGGAGACGCCTGTGCTGCAGCCCGTCTACGGGGGAGCGGCAGCGCGTCCCTTCATCACCCACCACAACCAGCTCGATCAGGATCTTTTCCTGCGCATCTCGGACGAGCTGTACCTCAAGAGGCTGATCGCCGGTGGGCTCGAGCGGGTGTACGAGATTGGCCGAGACTTTCGCAACGAAGGCGTCTCATTCAAGCACAATCCGGAGTTCACCCAGATCGAGTTCTACATGGCCTATGCCGACTACCTGACGGTGATGAGCATGGCGGAGGAGATGGTCGCCTACGCAGCCCAGGCAGCTCTAGGCACCACAAAGATCAGGCGTGGGGATCAGGAGATCGATCTCGCCCCGCCCTGGAGGCGCGTCCGACTGCGTGATGCGGTGTGGCAGTACACAGGAATTGATTATGACATGTACCCGGACGCCGGCAGCCTCTACCAGGCCATGGTCGACCGAGGGTACGCACCGGAGCGGAAGGCGCACTGGGGCAAGCTCATTGATCCCACCCTCATCGACTACCTGGAGCCACGTCTCGTGCAGCCGACTTTCCTTTATGACTACCCACTGGAGGTCTCTCCACTGGCAAAGCGCAGCCCCGACCAGCCGGGCGTCGTGGAGCGCTTTGAGTTCTTCATCGGCGGTGTGGAGATGGGCAACGCGTTCAGCGAGATCAACGACCCGCTGGACCAGAGAGCGAGATTCCTGGCGACGAGTCGTGCCCTGGCGGAAGGCGACGACGAGGCCCATCCGCTGGATGAGGACTATCTCGCGGCGCTGAGCTATGGCATGCCACCGACGGGCGGCTTTGGAATGGGGGTGGACCGGCTGGTCATGTTGCTGACGGGCGCCGACACGCTGCGAGAGGTGATCCTCTTCCCACCCCTCCGGTCCAGAGACTAGACAGGAACAACGCAGAGGGGGGAGAGCCGGATTGCCCGGCTCTCCCCCCTCTGCGCTGCTGTCCTGCGCCCGTTACGAGTGCTCCCCAGGCTCACTGGCCTCAAATCGGTAGCCGACTCCGCGCACGGTACGCAGCAGCTTCGGATCGTGCGGGTCCCGCTCGATCTTTTCCCTGAGCCAGCGGACGTGCACGCTCAGCGTTCGCGTATCGCCGACATAGTCCGAGTCCCACACCCCGTGAATGATCTCCTGCCGGGTCAGAACGCGTCCGGCATGCTGCATCAGGAATGTGAGCAGAGCTGCCTCCTTGGGCCGCAGGACAGAAGCCCGCTCAGGGCGCTGCAGGCTCCGCGTCACGGGGTCAAAGCTTAGCGGGCCCGCACAAAGCCTATTGGGCACCAGAGTCTTGGCGATCTTTGCCACACGGTAGAGCAGCGAGCGAGGCGAGCAGGGATGCTCGATACACTCGCCGTTTTTCCCGCCCACGTCAGCGCATTCCTTTTTCACGACCAGGATGCGAGGCACATCGGGTACCTGGGCCTGTAGTCCGTCGCAGACCCGGAAAGCCGAGCGCCCAAACGAGGCGGCATTAACAAATAGCAAATCGGGGTGGAACGAGCTCAAGCGCCCGAGTGCCTGGCCCAGGGTGCGGGCGATGGACACCTCATGCCCCTTGCGTTCCAGACCGGGAACAAGCAAGTCGGAAGATGCAACGCTCTTGTCGACAAAGAGAATCCTTAGGCTCACGGCTGTCGGCTCCCTAACATTACCTGAGGAGAGTGTAGCACGATGGGATTACAGCCCGGATTACAGCCTATGAAGTCAACCGCGATGTTAACGACATTATGCCACAAATGGGCAAAAAGCGCAAGTCGCAACGAGGGTCGTTGAGCGAATGGGTGTGCCTGGGAGGGACTGCCATTTGACAAAGCCACAAGAAATGATATAATTGCCCTAGTTACACTAGGGCAATTGTGATGCAGATAGAGATCGATCCTGAGAGCCGTGTACCCATCTACATGCAGCTCGTCGACCGCATCCGGCAGATGGTAGCCCGCGGCAGCCTGCAGCCCGGCCAGCAGCTGCCGACCATGCGCCAGCTCGCTGCCGACCTGCGAATCAACTACAACACCGTCGGCCGGGCCTACCTCCTGCTCGAGCACGAGAGGATTATCTCGACGCAGCAAGGACGTGGCACGTTTGTCGCGTCGAGGCTGACAGGCGAGGAGGTGCGGCGGCTGCGCGAGACCAGACTGCACAGCATGATGGATCAGCTCCTCAACGAAGCCACCTCTTTCGGCTACGAAACGGCAGAGATCGAGCAAGCCTTCCGGGACCGGCTCAACGCAGTGTCTGAAGGCGCAGGTGGCGCATAGGTGTGGAAGCCTTGGAAAGGGGCTCGAGCCGAGGCTCATATGAGGACGAGGAGGAAGAACAGAATGATGGTAACACCGACGGCAAGAAAGGCAGTAGAGAGGAGAGCAAGGGCATCGCAGCCCGAGCTGGCCAAGAGCCAGGCCAAGGTGGCCAACGGCGTATCGCTGGCGCTCTTCTTCTTGGTGCTGGCGATCTCATCCGCCGTGGGCATCGCGCTGTCTGAGTGGGCAGGTCTGGGAGAAGGATGGGCTGCGGTCATCATCCTGAGCGGCGCGATCGCTGCAACCTACCTGCTCCTGGCGTTCAAAATCGCCGACCAATGGGAGAAGGCGGTGGTGCTGCGGCTGGGCAAGTTCGCCGGCCTCAAAGGCCCGGGACAATTCTGGATCGTGCCCATTGTTGACACGATTCCGAAGTGGGTGGACCACCGGGTGATGGTGACCCCTTTCAACGCCGAGAAGACGCTGACGAAGGACACTGTGCCGGTGGACGTCGACGCAGTGCTCTTCTGGGTCGTGTGGGATGCCGAGAAGGCCGCCTTGGAGGTCGAGGACTACCGCTCGGCTATTGCCTGGGCAGCACAGACCGCGCTACGCGAAATCATCGGCCAGATGGAGCTGGCCGACATCCTGGTCGGCCGCGCCAAGATGGACAAGGACTTGCAGGAAGTGATTGACGCAAGGACGACGCCGTGGGGGGTGACGGTGCAGTCTGTGGAGATCAGGGACGTGATCATTCCCGAAGCACTTGAGGACACGATGAGCCGTCGGGCGCAGGCCGAGCGCGAACGCCAGGCGCGCGTGATCCTCGGCGAGAGTGAGGAACAGATTGCGCAGAGCTTTAGCCGCGCGAGCAGGGCCTACTCCGACAACCCGACGGCGCTGCACCTACGCGCCATGAACATGCTGTTTGAGGGACTGAAGGAGAAAGGCGCGATGATCATCGTACCATCGAGTGCAGTGGAGACGATGAACCTGGGAGCGATGATGGGCCTGGCCTCCCTGACCAAGCCGCAGGTCGAGACCCCAGAAGGAGACGAGTAGCACACATGTCTGGCGAGAACCTGGCGGCGGACACCATAGAGGTCACCATCGACGGAGTGTTCACCACGCATCACACCTTCCGGGCAGAGAGCAGCGTGCTGGGGGAGCTGACGGTTCCGGCGTTCAGCCGGGATGCCACCTTCCAGGCGGTAGACGGGCAGGCGCTGACCGTTCACTCCACGAGCTGGCGAGGAAGCCGGTACGAGCTGTGCGCTGGAGAGGATGTATTGGCGGCGACCAAGCCCAGGGGAGCGTTCCGGCAGCCCATCGACATCGAGCACCGCGGCGGTCTATACTCCGCCGTGCCGGCAGGTGCCTTTCGCCAGGGTTGGTTCCTGGTCGACGCGGCCGGAAGTGAGATTCTCTCGTACCAGCCCAGGGGGGCATTTCGGAGGGGAGCCTACCTGGAAGTCCTCGACACCGCGCAAATGGAGCTGATTGTGCTCTTCTACTACCTGGTGTTCCAACGCAAGCGGGAAGAGGCAGCCGCGACAGGCGCGGGCGCATCGAACTAGCTCTCGGGGTCGCGGATGCCGGGCGATGCCTGACCGGCCGTGGCCCGCTTGTTTTGTGGAGGCTCATGTGATCGAGGCTGAGAACTTGGTGAAGCAATACGCTCACGTGCGGGCAGTGGATGGGGTCTCTTTCCACGTTGCACGGGGAGAGGTCTTTGGTCTGTTAGGCCCCAATGGGGCGGGCAAGTCCACGACTATCCGGATGATGATGGACATTCTGCGACCCGACGGCGGACGCATACTGCTGAAGGGGCACCCAGTCGGCGAAGCCAGCAAGGCACACATCGGATACCTGCCGGAGGAGCGAGGTCTCTACAAGAACTATCAGCTGCTGGAGTGCCTGGTCTATCTGGCCGTGCTCAAGGGTATGCCGCGTGCGGTGGCGAAGGAACGCGCGCTGGCCCTGCTGGAGCGGGTCGACCTTGGCGAGTACGCCAAGCGCAAGACCAAGGAGCTGAGCAAGGGGATGAACCAGAAAGCCCAGTTCCTGGCGTCCATCGTGCACGACCCTGAGCTGCTCATCCTCGACGAGCCCTTCCAAGGACTCGATCCTGTCAACACGGAGCTTCTGAAGAGCATCCTGCTGGAGGAGCAGGCACGCGGCAAGACCGTCATCCTGAGCACCCACGACATGAACCAGGTAGAGGCGATGTGCAACCGCATCCTGCTGATCAACCACGGACGGGTGGTCCTGTACGGGGCGCTGGACGAGATCAAGGCCCGATATGCCGAGCATGCTGTCGCGGTGGAATGTGACGGGCTGCCCGAGCGACTGCCCGGGGTGCGGCAGACTCGGAGCGTTAATCACGGGTACGAGCTGCTGCTGGAGGAGAGTGTGACGCCACAGGCAGTGCTTCGGTCCCTGGTGGAGACGGGCGTTTCGATCCGGCGCTTTGAGGTCGCTATGCCGCCGCTGGAACAGATCTTTATCAGCGTCGTGGAGGGAGTCCAATGAAAGCGGTCTGGACCGTTGCGGCACAGGAAGTGGTCGTGAACGTTCGCCGGCCAGGTTTCATCGTCATGACCATCCTATTCCCTGCCTTGGGGTTGATAGCCCTCCTGATCGGGTCGCTCTTTGGCGGAAGCGTGGGTCAGGCGCTGGAGAGAGAGCTGGGAGGTGCCGACAAGCCGACAGGGTACGTCGACCTCAGCGGCCTGCTGAGCGCGGAGCTTCCGCAGTACGAGGGCCGGTTCGCCGCATACCCCAGCGAAGGTGCCGCTCGAGCCGATCTACTAGCGGAGAAGATCGACACGTACCTCGTTGTTCCGGTCGACTTTCTGGCGAACGGCAACGTGCAGGTCTATGGCATCCGGGGCGGCTTCTCGACCATGACCTCGGCTGACAGAGACCGCATCCAGCCCTTCCTGGCGGACCATCTCCTGACCGGCAGGATCGATCCTGAGATACAGGCACGGGCAAGTGGTGGGCTCAATATCCAGCCGGTGACGCTGACTTCGGACGGCGAAGTGAGTAGTGAGAGCGCCTTCAACTGGCTGGGCGACTTTGTCCTGCCCTATGCCTTCTCCCTCCTCTTCCTGATCACTGTATTCACGACCTCGGGCTACCTGCTGGAGAGCGTGAGCGAGGAGAAGGAGGGCCGGATCGTCGAGATTCTGCTCTCGTCCATCAGCCCGACGCAACTACTGGCCGGCAAGATCCTCGGGCTGGGAGCCGTGGGACTGCTCCAGGTATTCATCTGGCTAGGATCTGCCGTCGCATTGGTCGCCCTGGCAACGGCCGCCTTTGCGCTTGTGGGCGCGATCAGGTTCACGCTGGGCGCGCTGGTCCTCTTCGTGGTCTACTACCTGCTGGGCTACCTGCTGTATGCGACGCTCATGGCGGCCGCCGGGTCGCTCGGCACCACGCAGCGCGAGAGCCAGCAGCTGGGCTCCATCTTTTCGCTCATAGCGGTCATCCCCTGGATGCTGATCAGCGTCGTCTTCAGCAACCCGAATGCCACGATTGCGATCGTGCTGAGCTACATCCCGCTGACGGCACCGGTGATGATGATCTTGAGGCTGGGTTTTGCGCAGGTGCCGCCGATGCAGATCGCGATCAGCCTGGTTCTGCTCATCATCGGGCTTGTGATCAGCCTGTGGGCCGGTGCCAAGGTATTCCGGATGGGCATCCTGATGTACGGCAAGCGGCCAGGGCTCAGGCAGCTGTGGCTGGCATTCCGACAGGCCTGAAGGGAGGCGAGGGTGAGCGACGAACCGTACGGAGGCAAGGCCCCCCAATGCCCGAACTAGCACCACACCCCGATAGCCTGGTTCTCTTCAAGGGCAAGCCGGGGCGCGTCCGCCATGTTGGCAAGACGATCGAGATTGAGTCAACAGGCGGGGAGCACCTGAACGTCCGGAGCAAGGATGTGACGGTGCTGCACCCGGGTCCACTTCGCGGGCTGGGTGACCTCACCCCGGTGAGTGGCGACGTGGAGACTGCGTGGGAACTGCTTGCTGAGGGCTCCACGACCCTTGCCGAGCTGGCCGAGCTGGCGTATGGGGCCTTCACTCCGGCAACAGCGTGGGCAGCTTGGCAGCTGGTCGCGGATGGGCTGCTGTTCCGCGGCACGCCTCAACAGATCACTGCCCGATCGGAAGGCGAGGTGCAGCGTGAGCGAAGCACCCGTCAGGCACGTGCCGCCGAGGCGGAAGCGTGGTCCCAGTTTGTGGCCGGCGCCAAGGCGGGAGACGTCTCAAACGTTGATGCTCGCTACCTTCGCGAGGTCGAGGAGATGGCGCTCGGCCGGAGTGAGAAGAGCCGGCTGCTGCGTGAGATGAGGCGTACCGAAACCCGAGAGAACGCCCATGCGCTCCTGATGGAAATGGGGCACTGGACCGAGTGGATCGACCCCTATCCTCAGCGAATGGGCGTCACCACGGCTCAGGTGACCCTGGAGGTGCCCGTGCTCCCCGACGAGGCTCGGCTGGACCTGACAGGGCTGCCAGCCTTTGCCATCGACGACGAAGGAAACGAGGAGCCAGATGACGCGGTTGGGCTCGAGGGGCACCGCCTGTGGGTACACGTGGCCGATGCGGCTGCTTTGGCACCTTCCGGGTCAGCGCTCGACCTGGAGGCGCGCGCCAGAGGAGCCACGCTCTATCTGCCTGAGGGGCCTGTACGCATGCTGCCCAAGCCCGCGGTGGAGGTGTTGGGGCTCGGGCTGGCAGAGGTATCGCCCGCGCTTTCCTTCTGCGTGGAAGTAGACGGCACCGGGCGGGCACGTCTGGCGGAGTACGGCCCTAGCTGGATACGAGTGACGCGGCTTAGCTACGCGGAGGCACAACAGAGGCTGAGCGACGAGCCTTTAGCCAGTCTGATGGCGGCGGCCGATACACACCGGGAGCGCCGGCGCGGGCGGGGCGCCCTCTTCCTCGAGCTACCAGAAGTACAGATCCAAGTGGCCGGCGGCGAGGTCACGATCCGACCACTTCCGGCGCTGGAGAGCCGCGACTTGGTGATGGAGGGAATGCTGATGGCAGGAGAGGCCATCGCCGGCTATGCCCAGGCAAACAGCCTGCCGCTGCCCTTCACCTCCCAGGAGCCACCGGCGGAGGACGAGGCGGGCGGCCAAACAGCCACGTGGTGGCCGCCGGACGATCTGGCCGGAATGTACGCGATGCGGCAGCGGCTGCGGCCGAGCCAGTATGCGTCGGCTCCCTGCCCGCACGCGGGGTTGGGGCTGGCGTCCTACGTGCAGGCAACCAGCCCTCTCCGCCGCTACCTGGATTTGGTAACACACCAGCAGCTTCGCGCGCACAAGGGCGGGCAGGGGCAGCTCGACGCGCGGGAGATGACCGAACGGGTAGGGGCAACGATGGCGGTGGCCGGCACGGTGCGCGCTACCGAGCGCCTGGCGCGCCGTCACTGGACGCTGGTGTATCTGATGCACCATCCCGATTGGGAGGGTGACGGCGTCCTTGTCGAAAGGCGCGGGAGGCGGGGAATCGCACTGATACCGTCCCTGGACCTGGATACCGCCGTCCACCTGCGCCGCGACACAGGGCTGAACGAGCGGCTGCGGCTGGCGCTGCCCCAGGTGAACCTGCCCCTACTCGAGGTGCGGTTCGAGGTGGTTGAGTAGGGGGTCGGACACGACTCCTGCACCCCAAATCCTACGCGGCGAGGCTTTGCCCTACGGCGTCTGAAGCCAGAGCTGCCGCATCTCCTGCGAGGTTTCCAGAAGCTCGTGAAGGGTGCCGGAGGCCTCGACGCGGCCGTCCTTCATCAGGATCACCCGTGTGGCGCGTTGTAGTGCAGGCCTGCGGTGCGAGACCACCAGGCAGGTGCGCACCGGGTCGCCTTCGGCCCCCGCGGATAGGCGCTCCCAAAGGAGCGTCTCGGTCTCGGCGTCCAGGGCGGAAGAAAGGTCGTCGAACACGAGCAGCTCCGGCTGGCGCACGAACATGCGCGCGGCGGCCGCCCGCTGGCGCTGCCCACCTGAGAGCCTGACGCCCTTGGCGCCGAGCAGGGTGTCGAGGCCGGTGGGGAGATCTGGCACGTCCTGCTCCAGGACGGCGGCCCGAAGCGCCGCCTCCAGGCCCACGCTCTCGGCCGGCAGGCCCATCAGGATGTTATCGCGCAGGGACTCGCTGAAGAGGAGGGGCACCTGAGGTGTATAGGCGGTGCGCGGAGGGACAAAGAACTCGGCCGGGTTGGCCACCGGGACGCCGTTCCAGCGTACCTCTCCAGAATCGAGTGGCAACAAGCCGAGGAGCACGCGGAGCAGTGTTGTCTTGCCCGAGCCGACCCGCCCTGTGATCACCACCAGGTCCCCCCGCCCCAACGCCAGGTCGACGTCCCAGATGCCGTGATCTGACCCCGGATAGCGGTAAGAGAGGCCTGCTGCCTCCAGTCGCTCCAGGCGGTGCCGCGATGGCCCGGTCTGAAAGGGAACGTCGGGCATGTCGCCGCGCATGTAGACGGGGTGGGGCTCGACCAGCTTCTCCGGCGGCGCATCCTGCAGGAGCGCCAGCAGGCGCCCGATGGAGACGCCGGTGCGCTTGTACCAGGCCCAACGCTCGCCGACAAGCGCCGCAAAGTCCGTCACAAAGCCGAGGTAGTAGACAAAGAGGGCAAAGTCGGCCACCCCGAAGGTACCAGCCTGCATCCGGCCGGCGGCGAGTAGCAGGATGCCGCCAGTCCCAATGTTCGCCGTATTGCGGAAGATCGAGTTGACCACTTCCGTGAGCAGCCGATCGCGGAGGCCGGCAGCGCGCCGGGCCTCGTTCAGATGGCGGAAGTGGCCTACGACACGTTCTTCGGCGGCGGCGACCTGGATCGCCTGCACGGCACCAAAGGCCTCGGCGACAAAGTCGGTCACAGCGCCCGTGGCGTTCCTGAAGGCTGCCCGGTACCGCTCGATCCGGCTCAGCGTGAGGTTGACGACAACGGCCACGACGGCGAGCGGAAGAAAGACGAGAAGCGTGATGCGAGCGTCGATGCGCAGCATGACCAAAACAGCAACAAGAGCAAAGAGGCCGAAGCCGAGCAAGATGAGGGACTCGGCCATAAAGTTCGAGATTTCGTCCACATCCTCGCGGAAGCGGCTAATGGCCTCGCCGGGCGACTCGGGCACAGCACGCGCCGCCGGCTGGCCGAGGATGTGCACGAAGACATTGCGCCGGAGCAGTGCCGCGAGCGCGTATCGGAAGTGATTGTAGCACAGCACGTCCAGAAAGACCACGACGCCACGAGCAAGCCCGAGGCCGACAAGCAGGCCGATGAGTGCCCATGGACCCAGGCCTCCAGCGGCATCCCCGGCCAGCCAATCGAAGAAGGAATAGGTGACCCATCCGACAAGGTGGGGGAGTACGCCAAAGAAGAGCGTCTCGAGAACTGCCAGAGCAAGGTAGAGCCAGGGCCGGAAGCGGATCAGCTGCAGCATGTACCACCACGTGGGGCGTGCCCGGGCACCCGTCGACGGCGCTTCCGCGGACGCGGCACCTCCGGCGCCGGCGCTCAAGCGAGCACCTCCTCCAGACCGGCTTCGAGAAGGCGATGAAAACACGAGAGGGGATCGGCAGCCAAGGCAGCGCGCTCGCCCCACTCCATGGCGCGCCCTGACTGCAGGATAAGGATATGATCGGCGCGGTGGACCGTCTGGAGCCGGTGGGCGATGATGATGGCGGTGCGCCCACGCACCAGGCGTTCTACGGCCCGCTCGACGAGGCGCTCCGTGGCGGGGTCAAGGCGCGATGAGGCCTCGTCGAGGATCACGAGTCCGGGGTCGCGCAGAAAGATACGGGCAAAGGCAAGCAGCTGCGCCTCGCCGGCCGAGAGGCCGCCGCCCGATTCGAGGAGAGTGTCCAACCCCAGAGGAAGCGAGCGGAGCCACTCCTCTAGCCCCAGACCAGCAATCACCGCGCGCACCCGTTCGTCAGGCACCAGGGGATCAAAGAGTGTCAGGTTGTCGCGCACGGTGCCGTGAAAGAGCTGAGTGTTCTGCGTGACCATGCCAACGCGTCGGCGCAGGTGAGCAAGCGGCAGGTCCCGTATGTCCACGGGGCCAGACGGGTCGCCCAGGAACACCTGGCCGGAGTCGGGGTCGTAGAGCCGTAGCAGGAGGCGGGTGAGGGTCGTCTTGCCGCTGCCGGTGCGCCCCAGGAGCCCCAGCACACTGCCCGGCTCCAGCCGAAAGGAGATATCGTGAAGCACGAGGTCACCGGTCGAGTCGCTCGAGGAGGCCTGGTCGGTGTATCCGAAGGAGACATTCCGGAGCTCGACGGAGAGTGAACCCTGGGGCAGCAAGGATCCTTGCATCCCCACGATAAGCCGGCTTTGGGTCTGGAGAAGCTCCCGCACGCGCACCAGCGCAGCCCCTGCGCGCTGGAGACTCTGCATCTCGACGGTGATAGCGTCAATCGGGTGCTGGAGCATATTGGAGTAGTAGAACACAGCATAGACAGTACCGAGGGAGAGCAGCTCCCGGTCAAAGAGGTAGGTACTCACACCAAAGGCTGCCGCCGTCCCCAAGGCAAAGAGGAACAGGGTGACGTTGAAGAGGATGTTCCACATGAGCGAGGCCTTCAGCGAGCGACGGAGCAGGTCGCGCATGAGCAGGTGAAAGCGGCGCATCACATAACCCTCGGCGCCGTTGGCGCGGATGTCCTCAGTGCCGGCCAGGCGCTCCTCGAGAAAGCCGAAGAGATCGGCACTCACCTGGCGCTCGGCTTTCCAGTGAGGCACAGCAACGTCGCGAAAGCGGGCCAGGACAAGAAGCGCAAGTAGTGTGAACAGCGCCAGGGCAAGCCCTACGCGCCAATCCACCAGGAACAGGACGACGAGGATCCCAGCCAGGAGTAGCACGTTGCCTACCACCTGGACGACGAACTGCGAGAAGAAGTTGGTGAGTGCAGTGACATCGCCGTCGATGCGCTCAATCATCTCGCCGGGTGTGTGGGCGTTGTGGAAAGAGAGGTCAAGCCGAAGGCAGTGGGCGGCTAGGTCGGCGCGCAGAGCGTTGGTGGCGGCCCACCCAACACGTTCTCCGACATAGGCCCCGGCCACGGAGGAAATCTGCTGGACGAGCGCGAGGCCGAGGAAGAGGAGAGCCAGCCGGATGAGGTCGTGCATCGCCCCGCCGGCCTGGGCGGAGTCCAGGAAGAGGCGCAGGATCTGGGGACCTGCCAGCTGGAGGGCGATGCTCCCCAAAAGGAGCACCGCCAAGAGAACCACCTGCCCTGCCTGTGGCGCCAGGTAGCGGGCGAGAAGGGCACGGTATTCGCGGAGCGGGATTCTCAAGGCCGGGACTCTACAGATAGCTCATAGCACCCGCGGGAGAGGAGGGCAAGGCGAGTGTGGATTCTGGGTATCCGGTTGCCTACGCTGGGTTTCGGAGGGCTCATTGGCGCCTGCGCAGAATGTGCCAAATGTCGTCTCCGACAAAGCCGCAGGTGCGATACAGACGTTCGGGCGCTGACTGGCCGCCGACCTGCCCTGATACCGTCAAAGCCGGCGATGCCCACCAGCCTCGAGAGCAGCTCGGTCACGATGAACTGCCCCAGCCCACGGCGCCGGAACGCCGGCAGGACCTGTATCCATTCCAGCACGCCCTCGCGGAGGGACCGGTCCAGCTCCGCGATGCCGGCACCCACGACCGTGCCGCTGCTGCGTTCTGCAACCAATACCCAAAGGCGGCCGTCGAATACCGGGTGACCGGCCCAGTCGAGCACCTGACCAGGAGTCACCCGAATGTCGTCGTAGGAGGCATCGATCAGCGACGAAATGACACCTGCGTCTGTGCATGGATTCGCGGTTCTTATCTCAAAGCGATCGTCCAGAACGCCGCTGGGGATTGAGACAAGGGGATGGATAAGCCTGAAGTACCGCGTATCCGAGTACCCGGTCCAGTGTGCTGCCTCGAACTCATCCGCATGGACGATGCGCACTTGGTCCGGAATCGGTGTTCTCGCGGCTTTCCAGTAGGGTATGGATAGGGTGCCACATGGATCTTGAAGGTACTCGTCCAGGCTTGCCAAGAATCCGCTTCTCTCCTAATGTTGGTTGCGTCCGGGCCCCCGCCAGATCTTGTCACCATCTTACCACAGAACCCTTCACAGAACATCCATGTTCCATGCCGCAAAGGGCGGGCAGGAGCCAGGCGATCCCAGCATTCGTCGGTGCCTTCCCTTACGCGTGGCACCTGCTTGACGCACCGCCCACAGCGCGTATAATGGCTCTCAAAGAGCAAGGCAGATGGACCCACTGGAACGTGCCCGCAGGCTGAGAGAGGAAGCCGACACCGTGATGCGCGAGATCGGTGTTGGCGAGGTCCTGCGCCCCTACGGCGGATTCGTGCCGACGGGATCGTACTTCCTGGACGTGATGGCCTTCCCCGACATCGACCTCTACATGCGCAAGGTGGATCTGAGCGAGGTCTTTGCCATCGGCGGCCTGCTTGCCCGATCCCCACTCGTCTTCCAGGTAGTCGTGGAGAAGGATTATCTGCAGACGATGGCCGGCGGGCTCTACTTGAAGCCCCGCTTCCGTTACGGCGACTGGGGACGGCCGTGGAAGATTGACATCTGGTCGATGGATGACACGGCCATCGAGGAGCGGATGGCGCCGATGTACGGTTTCCGGGAGAAGATGACACCGGCGCTTCGGGAGGCGATTCTGCGCTACAAGAACTCTATCCTGACCCCTGAGCTGCGCACCCCCACGTACAGCGGATACTACGTCTACTGTGCATTCCTGGACGAGGGGCTGAGCGAGCCAGAAGATGTGACCCGCTACCTGGTCGAGCATGGCATCCGGATGTAGCCGGGGGGGCAGGCCTGGTAACTCGCTCCACGACAGCGCGGCAGGGTGCGAGGCGTTGTGGCTGAGCTGAGGAGCGGGCTGGTAGTGCTGGCGCAGAGCAGCCAGCACTATGTGCTGGACGGCGACCGGTTGATGCTGTGCCGGACTCGGGGGCGGCTCAAGAAGTACCGCGTCATGACGACGCTGGTCGCCACCGGGGACGAGGTGCGCTACCGGCCGACGGGCCCGGATACCGGCGAGCTCGAAGAGGTGCTGCCGCGCCGCACCCAGCTGAGCCGCCGGCGGGCGGGGCCAGGGCGGCTTCCGGTTGAGCAGGTGATTGTCGCCAATCCCGACCAGGTGGTGCTCATCCTCTCGGTCTGCGAGCCGGATCCCAACCTGCGCATGCTGGACCGCCTGCTGGTGATCGCGGAGGCCAACGAGCTGCCGGCGTTGATCTGCGCAAACAAAGTGGACCTGCTGGAGAACGCTGAGGAGGCGCGCGAGCACTTTGGGCTGTATGAGGATATCGGCTACCCTGTGCTATACACGAGCGCCGCGACTGGCGAAGGTACGCCTGAGCTGAAGGCGCACCTTCGAGGAAAGATGTCGGTGCTGTGCGGCCCCTCGGGGGCGGGGAAGAGCAGCCTGATGAACCTCATCCAGCCTGACCTGAACCTGGCGACGCAGGAGATCAGCGACTCGACGGGCAAGGGGCGGCACACGACGGTCTCCGCGCAGCTCTGGCCGCTGGACGAGGGCGGGTATGTGGCCGACACGCCAGGCCTGCGCGAGGCCGGCTTCTACGACATCGACCCTGAGGAACTCGCCTGGTACTTTGTGGAAATGCGGCCGTTTCTGAGCGGCTGCCGCTTCTCGAGCTGCACGCACACGCACGAGCCTGGCTGTGCGGTGATCGGCGCAGTCGAGGCGGGTGCCGTCAGCCCAGAGCGGCACGACAGCTACTGCCGGCTGCGGATGGGCGAGTAGGGCACGGAATGAGCACGCAGAGGATAGGATGAAGCCAAGGGAAATCCGAGATCGAGTGCACTTGCTAGGCGCGGTAGACTGGAACCGACGCCTGTTCGACTCTTTGATCCCCCTGCCGGGCGGGACTAGCTACAACGCCTACCTAGTGCAGGGCTCTGAGAAGACGGCCCTCCTGGACACGGTCGATCCGGCCTGGGAGGGGACGCTGCTGGGGCAGCTGGCAGGCGTTGACCACATCGATTATGTCGTGTCGCATCACGGCGAGCAGGACCATTCCGGCAGCATTCCGAAGGTCCTGGGTCTCTACCCGGAGGCGGCGGTCCTGTGCAGCCCGAAAGGCAAGCCGCTGTTGCTCGAGCACCTGGACGTGCCGGCGGAGCGCATACAGATCGTGGCGGACGGCGAGACCCTGTCGCTGGGAGACAAGACGCTCCGCTTTGTGCACACGCCCTGGGTGCACTGGCCCGAGACGATGGCGACCTACCTGCCGGAGGACCGCATCCTCTTCACGTGCGACTTGTTCGGGTCGCACCTGGCGACATCGAACATGTACGCGAGCCGCGAGCCGCAAGTCCTGGCCGGAGCCAAGCGCTACTACGCCGAGATCATGATGCCCTTCCGGAAGGTCATTGCTCGGAACATGGACAAAATCCAACCGCTGGAGATCGACCTGATTGCGCCGTCGCACGGCCCAATCTATGACCAACCGGCGCAGATTCTGTCGGCGTACCAGGACTGGGTTTCGGACCGGGTCGCGAACCAGGTTGTGATCCCCTACGTGTCCATGCACGGCAGCACGGAGGCTATGGTCGACTACCTGGCTGCGGCGCTGGTCGAGCGTGGCATGGAAGTCAAGCTGTTCGAGCTGTCGGCCACGGATCTAGGCGAGCTGGCGATGGCTCTCGTAGACCCCGCGACACTGGTCATCGGCACGCCCACTGTCCTCGGCGGTCCCCACCCGACCGTCTTTGCGGTGACGCACCTGGCCAACGCGCTGCGGCCGAAGCTGCGCTACGCCTCAATCATCGGGTCCTTTGGCTGGGGGACCAAGGCAGTGGAGCAGATCTCGGCCCTGATCCCGAACCTGGAGGTGGAAGTGCTGAGCCCTGTGCTGAGCAAGGGCATGCCCGGCGAGGAGGCCTTCGCGGCACTCGATGCCCTGGCCAACGCTATCCAGGAGAAACACGCGGCGCTCTAGCTGGACGGGGACGAGGCCTCCGGGGCGCCGCGGACTGCTGAGGCTACCGCGCCCTCGCGACGCCATCACGGTGCTTCGGGACCCTATCAGGATCAGGCTTCTGCCCCGCCCGGACGTCCATTAGGTCATACACCTTGGGACTGGGGTGCCTGGCCTGAGCAGGGAGGTTCCAGGACGCAGCGGTGCCGGCCCTGGCGCGCGGGGCGCACATGGCGCCGAGCGCACCGGCGCAGTCAGAACTGGGCCATAAAGACCACCTGGCGAAGGCAGGGGGCTGTCCACAAAGCACGAAACCCACTTAGCTGAGCGCAGAGAAGTGTCTCACTTCACTGCCTTTCAGGCGGTATCTCGGCTGCGCAGAGGCGAGATCGTCCGCTTCGCTCAGGCTGACGTGGAGCGAGCACCTGTTTCGTGCCGAACGAGTGGCGCGAACGCGCCATGGACGACTCAGAATGGCAGTTACTGGACAGACCCTCTGGGAGAAGGTTGGAGGCGCCCTCTAGTTCTCGGGACCCAGCCTGCCGCCGGAGGGCGTCTTGCCCTCGAACGGGGAAAGGCTTCCCGGTTGGAGATGCAGGCCGACCGGCACATCCGCAGCGGCAGTCCTACCAGGCTGGCCCTCCGCGCCGACGTACCTCCGAGCCAGGATGTTGTCGACGTAGAAGCCCTCAGGGTGGCTAACGCTCTCGTCGGTCGCGAGCACAAGGGCGATCCAGACATTCGGCTCGCCACGGAGGTCACCCAAGGTGGGGACGTCCGTCAGGTCAAAGACCACATCATACCAACCGCCGCTGTTGCCCGTGGCCCAGACGCCATAGAACTGGTTCCCATCGAGGGACGCTCCCCAGTAACCGTAGTCGTACTCGTACTCGACATCGAGCCACAGCTTGAGGGTCATCTCTGCGTAGCTGGCACCCTCCAGACTGAATGGGCCAAAGATCATCCACGACTCGGCATCGTCGGGGTAGTAGCTGCCGCAGGCCAGGTTGCCGCCCTGTAACCCAGCGCCGACAGCCCAGCCTGAGTAGCTGCCCGCAAAGGCGCGGCAGTCCCTCTTCGCCCAGAAGTAGTCGCCCGCGTACTGACCATTGTCGAAGACCTGCCAGGGGCCGGGAAAGGAGCCTTCAAAGTCGGTGCTCACCACGGTCTGCCAGCCACCCTGCGGGCTGACCGTCGTGGACTTGATGCCGCTCCAGGCGCCGCATCCCAGGGCGTTACAGCCACGCACACGGTAGTACCAGGTACCCAGAGGCTGGTCGGCGACGGCGAAGGAGGTGGAGCCTCCTGAGTAACGTGCCACAGGACTGGCGAAAGTACTGCTGTCGTCCTCCTGCAGCTGGTAGTAGTCGGCAAGGGCGGCCGTCGACCAGCTGACGGTGTAGTTGCCGTCGCCGTCTAGGTTCTGGATGTCATACAGAGCGGGCGTGTAGGGCAGCGGCGGATAGTGATTGAGCGCCAACGGCATGTAGATCCAGGCGCTGCTGGGCCCGCCGCAACTCACCTGTAGATCTGCTGTCATCGTCGCGCCCGAATTGCCGATGTTGGTGGCGCCGATGCAGGTGTTGGCGCACGTGGGGCCCCCGTACCATGAGCTGCTCTCTGGATCGGTCACCATGGTCCAGGCGCGGTTGGTCGTGGAGCCAGGGAAAGGATCGCCGGTGTCGCCCGGGTCGTTGTTCCACTCCAGGTCTGCGAGGCCATCGGCCTGCTCGAGGGCCAGCAGGTAGTGATAGGTGTCGCTGCACTGGCAGTGCGGCGTTGCCGTGCATTCGTAGTCATTCTGCTTGCTGTAGTCGTTCATAGCCTCGTCCACGTGCCAGACGAGCAGGCCGTTGCCGGGCAGGTATTCGTCGTACGAGCCGCTGACCTGTTGACGATTCTCCAGGAGGAAGTACTCCTGGGTGCCGAGGACGCTCGTGCGCAGCCTGAGCACGGTTGCGGCGGGTGGGGCATTGTTGTAGGCGCGCGGAATGGCGCGGCCCGTGACGTTACTGGTGATCGGCGTAGCACTGACAATGCCCATCTGAGTCCGGTTCCATGCGTCGGGCCAAGCTGGTGAGCTGCCGTCCGATCCCCATCCGCCGCTGTTGGGTCCGTTCCACGAACCGCCAGCCATCAAGCTCCAGGCGCCAACACCCTGGGAGCTGTTGTCGCGGTCATAGACGTCGGGCAAGCCCCAGAAGCCGTGGCCCATCTCGTGCGCAAAGACGCCGATTGTCATGTCGCTGGCACTAGGGCTCACGAACGTCCAGTACTCGGGCATAATCACATAGTCGGCGATGGTCACCCCATCGTAATTGCGTGGATTGTACAGCCCCCAAGAGTGGGACCAGGCGTCTCCGGTGTAACCGGTGAACTCGGCACCCGGTCCGGCGTGAATGAGCATGATGGGCTCGGCGTAGCCGTTGTCATCGTTGTCGTAGTCCGAGAAGTCGACGACGCCGTTCACCGCATCGACGATGTCCTCGGCCAATTTCTGGCAATTGTGCGGGTAGGAGCCCAGGCAGTAGTTGCCGTAGGTGTAGTAGGAGTAGGTCTGCGGCGCGCGCTTCCACCCAATGCTGCTCGGCAGATTCACCGTCACAATGTCCACCGTCCCGTAGGAAACCTCGCTGTAGTAGTCGCGCACCGAGCCCCGGCCACCCACGGGGGCGGCAAAGATAAGGGTATCGAAGAAGGAGGCCGTCACGGTCTTGACCTTGTCGGAGAAATCCACCACGACCGCCAGGGCGTTGGTCGAGCCGGTGAGGGCAGCCGGCGTGCGGCCTGCTCCGTCCAGTCCCAGGCGCACGGCGCCGCCAGCGCCGGGTGGGATCAACTCGCCACGCGAAATCGCGTCGTGGAGCCGGGGGTGGGGCGGCATCGTGCTTGCGCCCACAGGCACTGGGGCGCCAGTCGGAATCAAGAGGAACGACAGACAGATCAGTACGGCCACGCATGCCACACCGCGCTTCATGTTCACCTCTTCGCCTATCAGGCTACTTCTCTAGAGCCGAGGACACTTCCAGCAGATACCGCTCGCCCGCCCGTGCCACTTCGCCAGTGAGGCGGAGTTGCTTCCCCACAAACTCGGACATGGTCTTGGGCTGTACGCCGCCCTGCGGCGGCTGCACGGCCTCGATAGCGACCCAGGCGCTGGTCGCCAGGCGGTGGCCCTGGCCGTCGGAAAGGTAGAAAGCCGGATTGGGCATGCCCCCCTCCGACTCCAGCACGCCTTCGACAATCACCTGCTGACCAACATAGGCCGCCGGATCGCTGGCCACCAACGACAGCAGGTCAGAGGGCTCCGGAATGGGGGTCGGGAGAGGGCTCGTGCCGGGCTCGTCGGCGCTGCAGCCCCATGCACCGAAGCAAAGCACGCACAAGAGGGCAAGAAGTGAGATTCGCGTGTGCACCACAAGGACTCCTTTCTCAGCGGGCAGGCAGCACCTGCATCGCCCGCGCAAGCCATTTAACCATGTCATCGCGGCGGTGTCAAGCCCTGTGGGCGCGAGGGCCATGGGCCAGGCTTTTCCTTTTGGCCCCTGGCGTGTATACTAGCGGAGGACGTGAACCCTTACGAGAGGTCGGAGCGATGGCCAAGTTTCTGCCCGAGCCCTTTCGCATCAAGACTGTCGAGCCCATCCGGCTTACGACGCGCGAGGAGCGTGCCAGGCTGCTGGCCGAAGCGGGGTACAATCCCTTCCTGATCCGCGCCGGGGACATCTACATCGACCTGCTGACCGACTCCGGAACCGCAGCGATGAGCGACAACCAGTGGGCCGGGGTCCTCCAGGGGGATGAGTCGTACGCCGGCTGCCGAAACTTCTACCACCTCGAGGCCGCGATTCGCGAGATCTTTGGCTTCCGCCACTTTGTGCCCACGCACCAGGGTCGCGCGGCAGAGAACGTGCTGTTCTCGATCCTGGTGCGCCCCGGGATGCGGGTGCCAAGCAACATGCATTTTGACACGACCAGGGCCAACATCGAGGCACGCGGCGCGGCTGCTGCGGACCTTGTCATCGACGAGGGCAGAGATCCCACCAGCCGCCATCCTTTCAAGGGCAACATCGACGTCGCAAAACTGCGCGCGTTCATCACCAGCGCCGGCGCACAGAACATCCCCCTGGGAATGCTAACCATCACAAACAACTCGGGTGGCGGCCAGCCCGTCTCGATGCAGAACATCCGAGAGGCAGCCCATGCCCTGCACGAGCACGGAATCCGTTTCTTCCTGGACGCCTGCCGGTATGCGGAAAACGCCTTCTTCATCAAGATGCGCGAGCCCGGTTTTGGAGCGAAGTCAACCCTGGAAATCGCGCGCGAGGCTTTCTCCTATGCTGACGGCTGCACCATGAGCGCAAAGAAGGATGCGCTCGCCAACATCGGCGGATTCCTATGCATGAACGACGCAGAGCTTTACGAGCGGGCGTGCCAGGAGCTGATCCTGAGAGAGGGTTTTCCCACCTACGGCGGGCTGGCCGGCCGTGATTTGGAGGCGGTCGCCCGCGGGCTGTGGGAAGGGCTGGACGAGAGCTATCTGGCGTACCGCCAGGCTCACACGCAATACCTGGCCGACCGGCTGCTCGAGGCGGGCGTGCCGATCGTCGAGCCCCCCGGAGGGCACGCCGTCTACCTTGATGCGCTCCGATTCCTGCCTGATATGCCGCGTGAGCGCTTCCCAGCACAGGCGATCGTCAGCAGCCTCTACCTGGAAGGTGGCATCCGGTCCGTCGAGATCGGAAGCGTAATGTTCGCGCACCGCGACGAAACGACCGGCACCACGGTATTCCCGGACCTCGAGCTGGTCCGGTTGGCAATTCCGCGCCGGGTTTACACCCAATCGCACCTCGACTATGTGGCCGACACGGTTATCGAGCTTCACCGGCGAAGGGACACCGTACAGGGGCTGCGAATCGTGTATGAGACGCGGTTCCTGCGGCACTTCACTGCTAGGTTCGAGCCCACTGGGATTTAGGTGTAGGGCGCCTCAGAAGAGGAGGTTAGCGTGTACTGCCCCAAGTGCCTGGCACCCAACGATTCTGGGACACCACGATGCACCCGTTGCCGGGCTGACATGGACGGCATGGGCGATCACGTGTATGCTGGAGCGCAGTTCGTCTTCGTTCGCGCTGCGGGGCATCGGCCGATCGCCGTGGCGGTCGACGGCGCGCCGCCACACGTGGCCACAGAGCCTGAGATCGTCTCACGCCACCTGCACAGCGTGGCATTGGGTGAGAGCCATTTTGGCTCGACCCTCCGGGACCCCGACGTTCACCCGCCCGAGCCGGCTCCGGACCTGCCCCGCCTGCCGTCTCCCGTCCAGCCGGACCTGACGGCGGTCATCACAGAGCGCAGGGTCTACCGACCCAGGGAGGAAGCGCGCATCCTTGTTGTCGTCCCTGGGGCTCCGAGCGCAAGGGTGGACATGGAAGTGCTGCTGGCTGGGCAGCAGGTGACCACCGAGCAAGTGATCCTGGACGAAACAGGGCTGGCGCTCCGGCCTTACCACGACCTGGAGGAGGGCGAGTACCGCGTGGTTGTGCGGAGGCGCGGCGAGAAGGGAGAGCCCATCGGAGACCCCGCCGAATGCACTTTCAGCGTGGCCGAGTTCGCACTGTCGCCGCTCACTGCCATCCTGGAAGCGCACAGCCTGCAGGCAGGCTCACTTCAGTTCCGGCTCCGCCTGGTGGCGCTCTCGGTCCCCTTTGTGGGAAACGTGGAGCTTGGACTCCAGTGCGGTGTGTGCGGTGGACGAGTGGTAGCCACGCAGGACGCGACGGCTTCGGAGGGCCTGGTGCAAGCCGCCTTTGACATCAGTGGCCACGGTGGACCATTCCACGTTCAGGTGACCACGCCCACTGGCGAGACGGCCAGCGTGGCCTTCCCCGGCACGGAGCGTACCGATCGCGAGCGCGTGACCCTCTGCACGTTGGGAAGACAGGCCAGTGCCGGGCTCCTGCCGGGCGAGGATACGACGGAGATACGTGGGCTGCACATAGGCTACGGAGGCGCACAGACAACGCCACTGCGGCTGGAAAGCGCGGTGGCAGAGGCAGGTCGCCTGATCGTTGACATCCGGGCGCTCGCCGCGCAGATCGTGCTGTTCGAACCGCTGACGGACAACAGGACCGTGCTGTACTTCGGTCCTTTGGGCCGGGGTGACATCCTGGAGTTTCCCGTGGCGGCCCCCTATACCCTCTTCACAGTGGGCCTGCTCAGCGAGGAAAGGGCTTACGAGGCGTGGGGGATCGTGATCCGGCCGCTGGAGCTGGATGCCAAGCTTGCGGTGCCAGATGAGGCCATGCCAGGCGAGGAGATTGCCATCCGGATAGAGTCAGCGACTCCTGCCACCTGCCTACTCCTTGTCTTCGATGTGCGGCTTGAGCATGAGAGCCCCATCCCCAAGTTGGCCAAGAGGATGATCGAGGCCATACGCGCCTGCGGGCAGGGTCTGTCGGAGCAGGACGCAGTGCCGATTTCTTACCGCCCGCGCCACCGGGAGCTCGCCTCGGCCCTGGCGGAGGATCTAGACTTCCCGGCTTTCATGCGGCGGCAGGGCGAGGGCACGCCGGCCAGCAGGCTGGCGATGGGTAGGCCACGGGCCGGGGCGGCGACGGCACGGCCGCGCCCCCTGCTATTTGAGAGCGCCCAGTCCTTCTCCGATGGAGCACCCACAGGGGCTGTGAGCGTGGCACCCGAGCTCCCTGCTTTGGTTGAGGTCGCCAGCCGGGAGACGTTTCCGGAGCTGGCATACCTGGAGCTATTCCGAGTTAGCCAGGTGGCTGAGCGATGCGTCCGGCTCGGAGATCAGATTGGTACATGGCGGTGCCGCGCCTACCTGGTAGCCGGGCTCGACGTCCAAGAGCTGACGGCCGACGTGCGGGCAGCCAAGCCAGTGTACGCGGAGCTAGATCTGCCGGCCAGTGCGTCGGTGGGCGACGACATTCTGGCAGCCGTGCGCTACCACACAGAGAGACCGGCCACAATGTGCATTACCCTGCCCGGCGGGGAGACGTTTTCCGGGGCGGTCATGGGGCACGGGGCCGAGAGAATCCGCGTGACGGGCCCAGGCGAGATCAGCGTCCACATTTGGGGCGAGTCCGGTGATGACTGGACCGTGCGCAGCCTGCCGCCACCAGGCCGGCAGCGGGTGACGGCCTCTCAGCTCGACATCCTGATGTGCGGGCAGTCTGTCCGAGGAGAGCGGGTGGTGGTCTTCCCTGGTCCGGGCTACGTGTTGGCCGAAACGATCGAGGCATTGAACCGCTACCCGTTTGGCTGAGCGGAGCAGACTTCGAGCACCCTGTATGGGCTTGCCACGGGCTACAGGGCCATAGGCCTCGGGGGCTTTTCCGGCGACCTAAGCCAGTTCCGCCAGCGAATCGACGCCGGGCTGAAGCGGCTTCAGACGTTCCAGGACGAACAGGGCATGTTTGCGCTCTGGTGCGGCGGAGCACCCGGCGTCGACATCACGGCACGCGTGGCGCACAGGCTGACTGGATTCGTCGGCTTGCCGTTTGAGAGAGCGCTGTCGATGCTCAGCAGGGCTACGGCTGCGTTGCGCAAGAAGAAACATCGCGACAACCAGCTCCTGCCGCTGGGGCGCGAGTTTGCCGCCCCCATGAGAACAACGGCCGACGCGGTGTCGCTCTACTTCCACGGCAACGGCAAGAAGGACGAGGCCCTGCAGTACCTGCGTCGCATCACAGAGCGGTTGAACGGCACGGTCCGCTGGCCGGCCTCGGAGAAACACTATTGGGGTGGCGTGCTGGAGGCCACCTGCGACGCAGCTCGGGTCATGCTTGATGCTCACGATCCTCTTTTCCTTCCCGCATTTCGGTACGCGTGCGGGAAGATCGTGGACCGCATGCTCTACTCGACAGCGGACACGCGGGCGCTGGTGGAACTGCTGGCAGCACTGCGCTACGAACCCGCACAGATGGCACGGATCGACGATCAGGAGGTTGCGCTACGTGGGCTGGCCTTCGGGCGGGAGGTAACGGCCCTATCGGACAACCTGATTGTGCGGGTGGATCGCCAGATAGAAGTCGACCACCTGGAGCCTCGGGCGGGCCTACGCTTTGAGCTGGAGTTGAGCAAGACAAGGCCGCGGTTGGGCGAGAGGATCCAGGTCAAAGTGGTGCCGAAGCAGGAGAGCATTGCGCCCCTGGTGCGCCTCTACCTGCCGGGGTGCCTGGCACTCCTGCAGGGAGGCGCCAACGCCCAGACAGCCCACCTTCCCGTCACGCACCAGGAGCTCGCCGTGGAGGCAATCGCCGTGCGCCCGGGGCACGGGAAGCTCTTCGCGACGGTGCACGACATGTACGACGCAGACAAGGTGGGCACCCTGCCGGGGATCGACGTTACTGTGGAGGAATAAGCGGCGACTCATGAGATTAACCTACATTCGCTGGTCCATGACGATCATCGAGACGATGGGGCTGACCATCATCACCGACCCGGTCTTTCGTATGCTAGCGCTTCGGCAGCACCCGCCAAGCTACCCATTCGAGCGGATGCCACAGCCTGACCTGGTTTTCCTCTCGCACACACACCCCGACCACTTCGAGCCGGCGACACTCAGTCGGCTTCCGGCCGGAACGCCGGTCTGGATGCCGTCTCCGCAGCTCTCCAGGGCCAGCGGGCTGAGCCACCTGGACCTGCGAGGCATCAGGGCATGGGAGGAAGCGACCTTCCGCGGCGTGAGGCTGACAGCGGTACCCGCCGTGCACGGAGCAGACGAGCTGGGCCTGATCGTGCATGGCGACCGAACGGCCTACTTCGCCGGCGACACTTCGCTGGGAAAGACCCTGTTCGCCGCCATAGGCCGCCGCTGGAAGCTAGATGCCGTGCTGCTGCCGATCGGAGACCTGCGGACGTTGGGCCTGTCATTCGGACACATTGGACCCAGGCAGGCGCCGGAGGCCCTGAGGCTGCTGGGGGAGCCGCACATCGTTGTGCCGACCCATTACAGCGGCATGAATATCATGCCTTTCATGTACTGCCCCGGAACTCCGCGCAAGCTCTCGGAGGCGCTGTACAGAGAGGGGGTCGGTTCGGTAGTGGCTGTGACCCGGCCGCTGGAGACGATCGAGTTCTAGGGAGGGCTAGCGCAAGAAGGGCTCTATGGCCTTGATCGACTCGGAGCCGGCCCAGGCAATCGCCAGTGACTTGATCGTCTTGCCCAGCCAGCAGAAGAGGAGAAAGCGCCAGAGGGGATAGCGGAGGCTTCCGGCGGCGATGCCGGCCAGGTCAACGATCGGGTTGGGGATGGTCGACAGCACAAAGACCGTGAGCGCACCCCGGCGCTGCATCCAGCGTCGGAGCCGTTCGTAGGTTTCGCGCTTCTCGATGACAGCACGCCCGCTCACACCCAGGGTGTAGCCCGTCAGCTCGCCCAGCGCCTCACCGACACCGGCAGACAGCCCCACCCAGTAGAAGGGCAGGGCGCCGCCCATCGAGAACACCAGGAAGATGCTGGGAGCCGGTAGGACAATCGTCGCATTGGCCAACAGGCTCACGAGAAAAATGCCCGGATAGCCCACGGCGGCAAGCGCGGCAAAGCGATCGCGGAAGAGATAGATTGCGATGCTGAGGCCGACCACCACGAGGACGGCGACGACACGGGCGACCGGGCGTGAGAGGAGACCGCTCTCCTCGCCAGGCGGGGAGGGCGCTGGTGGTGGTTTGTCCCTTACGGTTTCTCCACCCTCCCCAGCCCAGTCTGTCGAGGCAGCATCTGCCTCCTCAGGCTCCACGGCGCTGCCTCACAGCGAGCCCTCTCGACTGGGCCGGGCGGCCACGAGTGGCGCGCCGACACGCACAATCCGCGCCAGCCCAGTTAGGCCATGCGTGGCGTTGACCGTATCCACTACGACGCGCGCCTGCTGTGTGACGCGGTCATAGCGAATGGAGCGGTGTCCGGCAAGGATGATGACGCAGTCGGCCGCCTGTAGAGCCTCGTCGTCGAGCGGAACCGACTCGAGCCAGCGTTCCTCGGGGAAGAAGACGTCGTGGCCCACTCGATAGCGCGCAACGTAGGGATCATGGTAAGAAACGTGCGCTCCTCGGCGCAGGAGAAGCTCGATGACCCGCTCGGCAGGCGAGTTGCGGGCATCGTCGATGTCGCGCTTGAAGGCAACCCCCAGCACCAGGACACGAGCCCCCTCGAGCGGCTTGCCCTCCTGCCCCAGGGCCTGCGCCGCCAGCTCGATGACGTGATAGGGCATAGCCTGGTTGACTTCGGCTGCGAGCTCGATAAACTTGGTGTAAAAGTCGAACTGCCGGGCTTTCCAGCTCAAATAGTAGGGATCTACGGGGATGCAGTGGCCCCCCACGCCCGGTCCGGGGTAGAACGGCATGAACCCGAACGGCTTTGTACGGGCGGCGTCGATCACCTCCCAGAGATCGATACCCATGCGCTCCGCCAGAAGCGCCAGTTCGTTCACCAAGGCGATGTTTACGCTTCGGAAGATGTTCTCCAGTAGCTTGGACATTTCGGCAGCGCGGGGTGAGGAGACGACGTGGACGTGGGCAAAGAGCTGGCTGAGCAGTAGCCGGGCCAGCTCGGCGCAGCGCGGTGTCAGCCCGCCGACGACTTTGGGCGTGTTCTCGACAGTGTACTGCTGGTCACCAGGGTTGATCCGCTCCGGTGAGAACGCCAACGCGAAGTCGGCGCCGGCTTTGAGCCCAGACTCTTCGAGTATGGGCAGAACACACTCCTCGGTCGTCCCTGGGTAGGTGGTGGATTGGAGGATGATGAGCTGACCCTGTCTGAGGCGCTCCGCGATGCCGCGCGCTGCCTGCTCGATGTAGGCCAGGTCGGGTGCCTTCATGGCATCGAACGGCGTCTGTACGCAGATGAAGATGGCATCGGCGCCACGCAGCATGTCATAGTTGACTGCGGCCAGAAGGCGGCCGTCCCGCACGGCCGAGGCGATGTCTGACGATGGGACATCCTGTATGTAGCTCTCGCCTCCGTTGATGGCTGCCACCTTCCTCTCGTCAACATCGAGTCCGAGAACCCGGTAACCTGCCCTGGAGAAGCCAGTGGCCAGCGGCAGCCCAACATACCCCAATCCAATGACGGCGATGCGCGCAGACCTATCGACGATCTTACCGGTCAGGCTATTCACGTGCCTTGTCGCCCCCTGTCTGCGGTGCGCCGGGCGATGCCACGTGCCGCAGTGACCGCTGCCAGGGAAGAAGGCTTCCACGTTCCCCCTTGCCGGGAAAGTCGACCTTCTCCAGGCGCCAGATCCCCCAGAGCGCCACGAGCAGCAGGCTGGCACCCACCGCATACCCTTCGACGATGCTCGCCTGGGTCACGAAGAGCGCGAGCACGCCGAGCCCGGTGCAAGCGAGGTAGCAGACGAGGACGGCCTCGCGCCGAGTCCACCCCAGCGCCACGAGCCGGTGCGAGAGGTGGTCCCTGCCCGGCGTTGTCAGCGGGTTCAGCCCTCTACGGAGCCGCGACACGACCACGAGACCCGTGTCAAAGAGGGGCAGCCCGAGGATCATCACGGGAACCATCCAAGTCACGATCTGGAGGCCGTCGGGGAAGCGCAGCTTGATGGCGGTGGCTGCCAACACAAAGCCGAGGAATAGGCTGCCAGCATCGCCCATGAAGATGCGAGCCGGGTTGAAGTTGTACGCCAAGAAGCCAAGGCAGGCTCCCAGAAGCGCGGCAGAGAGAGCTCCAACCAGATACTGGCCGTTCATAGCCGCCAGCAACAGGAAGAAGACGGCGCCGACCGCTCCCACCCCGCCCGACAAGCCGTCCATGTTGTCCAGCAGGTTCATCGCGTTCGTGATGACCACCACCCAGCCCAGCGTCAGCGCTGTGTCGAGCCACTCGACGTGAAAGGTACCGACTCGTACATCGGCGATGACCAGGATGGAGGCAGCCAGGAACTGCCCCACAAGCTTCAGCCACGGGCTGAGACTACGGCGGTCGTCCCACAGCCCCAAAAAAGACATCAGGCTGGCGCCGATCAGGATGGCGATCATCTCGCGCAGCCCATACCTGTTGCCAAAGATCAGGATGGCGGCAATGAAGGCGCCAAAGAGCACCACACCGCCCAGGAGCGGGACAGGGCTGGTTTGCAGCTTGCGCGCGCCCGGGCGGTCGACGAGACCCCACCGGAGCGCCAGCCGGCGGATGAGCGGCGTGCCGCCGACAGCCATCGCCAGGGCCGCCGCAAAGATCAGCATATAGCTGGTGACATCAGTGCCGTGCGGGCCGGTCATTTTTCCTCTATCTCGATGGTCAAGATCTCGTCGCCCACAAAGGACGGCCGCTTGGACGGATCGCGCGGGGTGAGCGACTGCAAGACGTCCATGCCTGCGGTGAGGTGTCCGAAGATGGTGTAGCCGCCGTCTAGCCACGACGCCGCGGCGTAGGTGATGAAGAACTGGCTTCCGTTGGTGTCAGGTCCGGCGTTGGCCATTCCCAGTACACCGGGGCCATCGAAGCGAAGGCCATCGTCCGTCTCGTTGGCGAACTGGTAGCCCGGGCCCCCGGTGCCTGTGCCCTGCGGATCACCGCCCTGCGCCATGAAGCCGGAGAGCACGCGGTGGAAGGTAGTGTGATCGAAGAATCCCTGCCGCGCCAGGAAGACAAAGGAATTGACGGCAAGGGGAGCCTTGTCCGCGTAGAGCTCAAGCACGATATTGCCCTTCGCAGTGACTATCGTGGCATGGTAGCTCTTCTCTGGGTCAATCGTCATCTCGGGATAGGACTTGTACATGTTGTTCCTCTCTGCAGGTGCCAAGTCTCCGGCGCGCACCGGGCCGCCGGGCACAGGGGTTGGACTGGCTTCCGGTCCGGCGCCCAGCTCCTCAAGGAAGGCCTCAAGCGCTGACCGGTCTTCCTCAGGCGCCTCGGACAGTGCCGCCCTGGCATAGGCGACTGCCTCTTCCGTCTCGCCCTGCCGCTGGTACAGGAGCGCCAGGTTCTTGTTGGACGAGTAGTCGCCGGGCAGCCTCTCCAGAACCGCCAGGTTCTCGGCGATTGCCTCTGCGACCTGGTCCACCTTGGCGTAGGCATAGGCGAGTGCGCTGTGAGCAGGGACGTTGCCCGGGTCCAGGTCGACGGCCTTGAGGAGAAGCTCAATCGCCGCATCCCACTCCTCATCTTCCATCAGGGCCTTGCCCTGTTCGATAAGGCGCTGTACGGCCGCGGCATCCTCGGTCGAGAGATTGGGGTTCTGCGTGCGGAGCTGCGCAACGTACGATTCCATGCTGGCCGCCTGCGAGTCGGGCGCAAGCGCCAGGGCTTCCTCCGCCTCGCGCAGCGCATCACCCAGCCGACCCATCTGCTGGTACATGATGGCGAGGTTCTTCCGGTAGCCAAAGTTCCTGGGACTGAGCTCTACGGCCCGCTCATAGGCAGCCAGGGCCTCGTCCATCAGGCCCTGTTGGCTGTACGCATAGCCGAGTGAGCTCAGCGCCTCGGTCGACCTGCTGCTCACTCCCAGCGCACCCTGGTACGCCTTGACCGCCTCCGCCCACTGGCTGGCGTCCAGGTAGTACTCGCCGAGCAGGAGGTAGGTCTGCGTGTACTTCTTGTCCAGCCGGAGCGAGTCCTGGAACTTGGCGAGGGCCGCCTCCCGATCACCGAGCGCCAAATAGGTCTGCCCATACTCATTGAGCAGTTGGACGTTCTGAGGGCTGAGCGTCGTGGCGTCAGCGTAGTACGCCAGTGCCTGTGTCAACATCTGGGCGCGCTTGGGCTCGTCGCTCAGCCCGCCCCAAGTGCGGTAGAGGCGGCCCAAGTTGGCAGAGTGGTCCGTGTTCAGCGGCGCGATCTCGCGCGCCGCCTGCAGGGCAACTTCACTCTGCAGGAACCAAGCATTGGGGTCCTCCGTTCCTGCAGCGCGCGCCTTCTCCATCAACGCTCGGCCAAGGAAGAGGTAATAGTAGTCTTGGTCCGGCGCTACGTCGATCGCCTTCTGGTAGAAGTAGACTGCACCCTCCCACTCGCCGGCCTTTTCGGACGTGAGACCCTGCTTGTACAGAATGTCCGCTCGCACGATGCCGAGGTTCGAGACAACGAGCAGCGCAACAGCCAGAACCGGCAGCGCTGCGCAGCAACCGAGCAGCACCGCGTCGGCCGGCCTGCCGCTCCAATGCCAGGGCTTGGAGGGGCGGCGGAACAGGAAGGTCAGGGCTGCCGCAATCGCAAGGACGGTGAGCAGCATGACGACGTAGTAGTAGGTGATCGTGTTCGGCAGTGGGTTGGCCGCATCTGTAGAGGTCAGCGTAACAGGCCGGATACGAACGGCATGAAGCAGACCCAAGAGGAGGACCCCCACGGGACTGGCACTTGCATAGACACCGGCGCCGGCCAGCCAGCGGGTTGCTGCCCCCCCGCCCTGACGCTCCTGCGTGGCTAGGTCGGCCAATCCCACCAGCCCGATCGTGGCCCAGACCACCAGTAAGAGCACCAACATGATCGGGGAAGCTTCTCCATCCTTCTGGGTGAGGGAGCGCCAGATAGTCGCCCAAGCGCCGGCGCTGTCCTGGACCGTGATGTAGTCAAATAGCATCGTGCCCAGGATCAGGATCGCGATGAGGATCCAGAGAACGAGTGTGCCCCACCAGTCATCGGCGCGCAGAGAATGGTAACGCGGAAGAGATTGCCGGCGCTTGGCCGCCGGCTTTGCCGGCACCGGCTTCTTGCCCTTGGCAGCCTGCGACCTGGCGACTGGTGCCGGTGCCTTGACGGCGGGCTGGAGCTTGGCCGGCTGCAGGAGGGCCTCACTCGCCGGCGCGAGCGGATCCCGGGCCAGCTCGCCGGCAAGGCGAGTCCCCAAGGCGACGAGCAGCGCGGCATAGACCCAGAAGTAGGTGCGCGTCGAGGCAATGGCGATGCCGAAGTGGATCTCCACAAAGTGAGCCGTGAAAGCCGCCAGGAGGGCAATCACCCAAAGCGCCCGTCCTCCTTCCGCAGGCTCGCGGAAGCCGCCCGTGAATGAGGCCAGGGCCGCGGTGACCAGCAGGTAGCCACCGACACCCAGGATGATGACGCCTCCCGGAATGCCCACCCCCAGGTAGACCTCCCCCCCTGCGAGCCAACTTACCAGTGCCCCCGCTATTCCGCCCCCTGTCCAGAGCCCCAGGAATAGCCACCGCTGCCAACGCGTGCGGATCAGGCCGAGGTACCTGAGCGCCAGGTAAAACACCGAGGCGAAGACGAACATGTAGACGAGGAAGCCGACGATGCCAGTCTGAGCCAGAGCGTCGAAGGTCTCGTTGTGCGAGCGGTCTGGCGAGGCGTTGCGTTTCTCGTAGTGGGCAAGGTCGGCCGGATAGAACCGATTGTAGGCGACGTACATCGACTCGGGACCGTATCCGACGAAGGGTCGCAAGGCGTTCACCTTGTCTGGCCCACCGCCGGTTCCCGGCGTGACCAGAGGGTCATGGGGCGCGACCATGTCGATCACCCCTTCCCAGATCAGGACACGTACCTTTCCGGTCCCCTCTTCGGTCTGCAGCACTTTGCCCAGCCGGCCAATGTAGCGTGTCTCTCGCAGCTTCTCGATCAAGGGCGTGTCAGCTGTGTTAAAGACCACCAGAAGAGCGGCCACGGCTACAAAGAGCGCCGTCACGGCCCAGGTGAGCCCCACTTTGCGTTTGACAATCCCCAGCGCCGCGACGAACACAAAGAGCCCAGCCAGCAGTCCGAGCAAAGGGCCGCGGCTCTGCGTGTAAAAGATGCAGATGAGCTGGGCAATCAAGACAGTGAAGTAGGTCGACAGAAGCAGGAGCCGCGCAACCGGCTTGCGCAGGTAATAGGCGAAGGCGACCATGGCTGCAGCAAAGATGAGTGCCGCGAGTATGCCCAGCCACATATGGCCCGGAACGTCAACTCCCTCGGGAGGCGGGATGATGATCTCCTGAAGCCACGAAAAGGCAACCAGGAAGGCAAAGGTAAGTGGAAGGGAAATGGCCAGGATGCGAACGCGTCGCTCGGGAGCATTCAGGACATAAACGGGAACCTGGAGACCGAGACCCAAGGCAAGCGCCGCCCAGACGATCCAGCCCGAGGTCATGCCTTGGCGTACGAGCATGGCCACCAATAGGCAAGCCGCCAGGACCAGAAAGGCGCCAACGCCCCACAGACCATCGCGGGTGTCGACCGGGCCAGTGGTCTCCTTCCAGTTCTTGAGAAGACGCACAAGGGTGAGAGGGAGGACCATGATCAGGTAAGCCGCCACGAAGATCGCGTTGCCCATGTTGGAGGCGACACGGTTGGTGACATCCCCGCCCCACGGCAAAGGGTCGAGGCCGAAATGCTGAACCAGACCGTACAGGGCGACAGGAAAGCTGGAAAGGATGGCCGCGCTCACCAGCCGGTCGAGCTGGCGCTTTGTGCGCAGACCGTCGAGAACCAGCGCAAACAGGACGATGTAGGACAGGGTCGTGTACGTGCCCTGCAGCCGCTGGTACGATCCCAAGAAGCTGACCGAAGGAGAAACTGACAGGATAGTGCTGAGTATGTACACGAGCACGAAGAGCAGGATCGGCAGCGCCAGGGGCCGGCTCACGAGCCGCTTCCACAGCCCTTCCCGGGTGCCCTCTTCTCCACCGGGCGCGAGACCAGCGAAAGGACCGGCCCCGCCGCGCCAGTCCTCCAGGATCCGCACGAGCCAGGCGCATGCCATCACCAGGACCAGCGAGCGAAGCAGCGAGATCTTGTCCGGCTCAAAGACCCGCTGCGAGTAGATGTTGAAGAAGAGCGGAACCACAATAATCGCCGCCAGCCAGCCAGCCTCGATCACCTTGTCGCAGAAGATACTCAGCCTCGTTCGCATCCGAAGGCCAACCTCCCAATCGGTCTAGAGAACTTGCACCACCGGAGGGCAAAGCACATCAGGCAACTCCCCGCGATGCTTCGACTTCGCGCATCCGCAGCGCCGCCCGATCCCAGCTATAGGCCTGGTGCACGAAGGCAAGGCCGGCGCGCCCGATCGCTTCGCAGCGCTCGCGATCGCGCAGGAGCGCAACAACCTCGCGAGCGATGTCGTCCGCGCCATCCGCGACCTCGAGGTCGCGCCCAGCCTGCGCTCCCAGGCCGGCGTTGACGAGAGACGTCGTCAGAACAGGACGGCCGGCCGACATGGCCTCCAGGACCTTGTTCTGTACGCCGGCGGCAAAGCGCAGCGGAGCGACGAACAGCACCGCACGGTTGAGATAGTGGTTGAGGTCCTCGACGTACCCAGTCACCGCCACACCAGGACAGGCCGTGAGCTGCTGGACGGCCACGCTCGGCGAAGCTCCTACTATGTCGAGCGTGCAGCCGGGCACCTGTGTGCGGACGCGCGGCAGGATCTCTCGCGCCAGGAAGAGCGCGGCGTCGACATTGTGCATCACCCCCATGTGCCCGACAAAGACCAGGCTGTCCGGTCGTGCAGGTTCGCCTGTCGGGTAAAAGCGGGAGGAATCCACGCCGTTTGGCACAACCCGCAGGTTCGCCCGCGGGCAGCTGGTTGCGAGCACGTCACGGTCTGCCCGCGAGATAAGCCACGCCTCGTCGAAGGCCCCTGCCACAGTGCGCTCATAGCGCCGGATGCGCGGCCCTTCGAGGCGGTAGATCGACCTCCACAGGAAACCGCGGTAGGGCAGCGACCGGCTCACCTCCTCCGAGATCGCGTCTGTGAGATCGACGATGCGATAGGCGCGCGGGCAGCACTCCAAGTAGGGCGCCATCCGGAAGAGGTGTGCGACTGCTGCATCGAGAGGTTTGCCGCGCAGAGCGCCCTCTGCAACGATCTGCGCAAGGAGGTGCCGCATCGAGCGCGAGCGGTAGTAGAGCGTCTGAAAAGGATCGCTCCGCCAGATATTGGCGGCAACCGTCACGGCAGACCGCCGAGGGCTCATGTGCACCAGCTTGACATCCTGGCAGAAGGGGAGCAGGGACGAGACGTGATCCCCCTCATCGCGGCGGGCGACGAAGGACACAAGGACCACCTCGTGCTCGGACGACAGGCGCTCAATGATATGGTAGGCCCGGAGCCGGTCCCCACGGTCAGGCGGGTAGGGCAGCCGGGACGTGAGATAGAGAACGCGCATCAAGCGATTCTATCACAACAACCGCTTTGACACCACCCTTCACCTCAGGTAGGATGGCGTCACCTGGAGGAAGCATGATACAGTCGCCCGTCCTCATCATCGGCTGCCCTCGCTCCGGCACGACCCTGTTGTTCAACATCTTGTCTGAGGTGCCCGGCCTCTGGTCGATCGGGTACGAGAGCAAGGAGATTGTCGAGCGATACCACGCGCCGGCAGCCAAGGGCTGGGTGTCGGGCGCGCTGGGCACGGAAGACCTGACGGACGAGTCCCGAGCCTACATGCTGCGCGCGTTCGAGCTTGGTGCCGCGCCGGGCAGCTTCTGGCGGCGCATCGGGCAGCTGCGCAAGAGGCTAGGCAGCAACCGGGCCTACGGGGCGCTAAAGAGGCGCGGACGGACCACGGCTGCTGGTGCCGGGGCCAGCAGCGCGCTGCCTCAGCACGGGTTGGACGTGGTCCGCGCCTTCGTGCGCGCAGGCAACCGGCTCTTTCCTGCCCACCGGCCGGTGCGCCTGGTAGAAAAGACGCCGGAGAACTGCCTCCGCTTGCCCTTCCTTCTGGCCCTCTTCCCAGATGCGCGAGTGCTCTACCTCACCCGCGACGGGCGCAGCAACGTACACTCGCTGATGGAGGGCTGGGCCCAGCCGCACCTCTTCCCCGGCTACCGGGTCCCGGAGAAGTTGGCGATTCCGGGCTACACGCGGGAGCGCTGGGCATTCACGTTGATCCCCGGCTGGCGTGCGCTGGCGCATAGCCCCCTGGAGGAAGTATGCGCCTGGCAGTGGATAAGATGTAACGAGGCGGTGCTGGCGCACCGGGAGGAGACCGTCGGGCAGGTGCCTTACCTCACTATCCGATACGAGGACCTTGTTGCGCAACCGGGGCAGGTACTGCACGAAGTGGCCAGCTTCTTGGAGCTCGACTTTGAGCGGGACCTGGGGCGCAATGCAGAGCACCTCCCGCAGATCAACGCCGTCTCGGCACCCAATCGGGACAAGTGGCGAAAGCAGGACCCGCAGGTTCTTGCCCGCATCGAGGCACTCATCGGTCCGACGATGGAACGGTTGGGGCATAGGGAGTAGGGAGTTCGCCCCGGATTCTGCTATCCGCTGACCATGAGCCGCTCGTAGAAGCGGATGAGCAGGCGGCCCATCTCATCCCAGTTCCACTGCGCCTGGACCTTTGCCTGGCCCCGCTCCCCCATGGCTCGCGCCACTTCGGGGTCGCGCAAGAGGTGGAGGATCGCCTTCGCGTGTGCCTGGGCATCCTCGGCCGCAACTAGGCAGCCATTCTCGCCATCGCGAACGAAGGGTCGGGTAGAGGCCAGGTCGCTGCTCACCACCGGGAGCCCGTAGGCCATGTACTCAAAGAGCTTGGTCGGCACGTTCTTGTCGTTCTTGGCAACAGCCTGCCAGGGCACCCAGCCGACCGATGCGCGCGCCAGGTAGCCGCCAATCTCCTCAAAGGGCACCCTCCCCGCGATTCGCAGGGCACCAGCCACGCCGAGGCGCTCAGCATCTGTCTGGATCTCCTCCCGGAGCGAAGCGGGCTCAAAGTGACCGACCAGCAGCAGCCGCGCTTCGGGCATCGCCGCGTGGACCTGGTGGAAGGCCTCTAGGAGGAGATGGGAGCCACGGTTGCGCTCCATGCCGCCCAGGTAGAGCACGACAGGTTCACGCGGCGCACCGGCAGCCGTGGCAGCTGCGCCCTCATCGACAAATGATCTGTCAGGCAAGTTGTAGAGCGTTTGCTTGGGAAGCGGGACGCCGGAGAATGCGGCAGCTATCTGCGCGTCGGAAAAGATGAGACCAGTCTGGAGCCGAGCGAGCGCAGGCTCCAACCATCGCAGCAGACCAGCAAGCGCGCCGCGCAGGAAGTGTGGCAGGTACTCCTTGACCTCGACGAACTCGGGGTAGGACTCGTGTACGTCGTAGATCACCGGCCTGCCGGTGAGCAGCCTCAGCCAGGGCGAAACGAGGAGCAGCTCGGGATCATGAAAGTGATAGATGTCGGCGCGGGCGGCGAAGGCCAGGCGCAGCAGGCGCAGCCATAGCACCGGGCGCAGCCAGCGCTGAATCTTCGGCAGCGCAACGATATCGATGCCGTACTTGGTTTCGTCTCGCGGGTGGACGGCGATGATGGTTACCCGGTAGCCTGCCTTGTGCAGGCTGCGCGCCTCACGGTAGAATACGCGGTTGTCCAGGGCAATGTGCACGCTCGAAAGGATGCAGGCGTGGGGCATCAGACCACCTGGACCTGCGTGCGGCGGCGGATCAGGCGCGCGGGTACACCGCCCACGATCGAGTAGGGCTCGACGTCGCGGGTCACCACGGCGTTGGAGCCGACGATGCTACCGCGTCCCACGGTCACGCCGGGAAGAATCACCGCGCCGAAGCCGACCCAGACATCGTCCTCAATGACGATGGGCGCGTTGGTGTAGCCCTGCAGGGCCATCGGGTGGCTCATGGTGGCAAAGCCGTGCTTGCGCGTGATCAAGCGAGCGCCGGCCGCGATGAGAACGTTGCTGCCGATGGTGATAGGCGCGCTCCAGGGGTAGAGCTGCGCGCCGGTGCCGATATAGCAGTTGTCCCCAACCGACACATGCGTGGGGCTGTTGATCATGACGTGCTCCGCGACACGGAGGTTCGTGCCCGCGCGAGCCAGCAGGCCGGAGTAGTACCAGCCCCGTAGCCGCTTCACCCGGTCAAGACGGTGCAGGTTCGTGAGTCGATAGACGATTTGGCGAAACCAGGCCTTCATAGATCTCCTCGTAGCGCCTCATCCAGACGCGGCTGTCGGCCCGCCGGAGAACCAGGCGGCCTCCCGCGACTGCCAAGGCACGGCGCGTTTCTTCTTCGGATAACAACCGGATGACGCTGGCTGCCAGGGCCTCCACGTCATGCACGGGCACGCGGAGTGCCTCTACCTCGTGCCCCACCCATTCGCGCAGGGACGGCAAGTCGCTGACCACCGGGACAGCTCCGCAGGCCAGCGCTTCAAGAACTGACGAGGGTGTGCCGTCGGAGGAGGGCACGGAAAGGGCAACGTCGGCCGCCCGATAGAGGTCAGCAATCGCCCGCTCGCCGGCCAAGTCCCCGACGTACCTCACCGAGGCGCTCGCACCGGCCGCGTCCACGATCTCGGCGAACTGAGCCAACAGGGCCGGATCGCTGTTATGCGAACGGATAATGAACAGCGCTCCAGGACATGCCTGCAGCACCAGTGGGATGGCTCGGGCGATGTCCAGTGGGTTGTAGACAGGCTTGACGGAGCGCACGCTGAGAACCACTTGCCTGCCGCCCAACCCCAGTTCCTCGCGAAGCGCCCCGCGATCCTCGGCCGGGTGGTAGACTTCCGTGTCCACGCCCCAGGGGGCCACTTCCAGCCGGTCCAGACGTGCGCCCAGACCGAGGGCGACCTCCGCCAGTCCCTCTGAGACGCAGGTGACGTAGTCAGCCTTGCGCAGCACCCAGCGAGCAAGCCACCGCTGTGGCCGTGACCGTCGGGCGCCAACCATCAGATCTGAGCCCCACGCCGTGACAAGAAACGGGTGGTATCCCGCAGCAGCGCCAAGCCAGCCCCCCGTCGCCACCTGGTGCGCATGCAGCACATCGGGCTTCTGGTCCCGCACAGCGCGGCGGACGGCCACCGCCCAGAGTGGCCAGCGCATCTTGCCACGATTGGCTGGCGGAAGCGCGCCGGGAAGATCTAGCAGGCGCACGCCGCGCGGAAGCGGCACCTGAGCGGGGCCAAAGCCCACCAGGCTCACTTCGTGCCCCATCTCCAGCAGCTTGCTTGTGAAGCGCTGGGTATGGATCGACCGGTTGGCGATCAGGCAAAGCCGCAAGTGTCACTCAGCCGGCATGAACTCGGCCTTGTGGAGATCAAACTCCTGCGTGGCCCTTTCATAGTCATCCCAGCGCCCGATGTCCAACCAGATGCCTTCGAAGGGGTACGTCGCGACCTGACAGCCAGCGGCCAGGAGTGTGCGCACAAGGTCGGGAAGGTCGAGTCGAATGCCGGTGGGAACATAGTCGAGCACATCCGGCTGAAAGACGTAGATGCCAGTGCTGACCGAGTAGTGGTAGGTGGGCTTCTCGATATAGCCCGTCACGAATCCTCCCTCGTCACTCTCGATCACCCCAAGGTCGATCTTGACATCCCGGCGGAACGTGGCAAGCGTGGCGATCGCACCTCGCTCGCGGTGATGCATCCAGAGAGCACGGTAGTCAAGCGTCGTCAAGAGGTCACCGTTCATGACCAGGAACGGCTCGCTGGGCCGCTCGATCAGGCCCAGCGGACCCGCCGTGCCGAGCGGCTGCTCCTCGCGCGAGTAGCGTATCGCGACACCTAGCTTCTCGCCGTCGCCGAAGTAGGCCATCAGAAGCTCTGCCAGGTAACCGACGGCCATGGTTATGTCCACAAAACCAGCGCACTTGAGCTGGCGCACGACGACCTCAAGGATCGGCACATCGCCAATCGGCATCAGCGGCTTGGGCAGCACTGCCGTGTAGGGCTGTAGCCGTCGCCCCTGACCTCCCGCGAGGATAATCGCTTGCATCAGACCCCCCTCTCGTGGCGAAGCTGTTGCCTCCCCTGTCTAGAGCCGCCGAGCCCGGTCAACTAGACCTCGTACACGCCCGGCCTGTAGAGGCCAATATGCTGGCCGATCCAGTCGATGGTGCGGCGCAGCCCTTCCTCCAGCCCTACCTTCGCCTCCCACCCCAGCAGCTGCCGGGCTTTGTCCGCACCGGCGTGCAGTTTCATCACTTCGCTCTGTGCCGGGCGCAGGCGCCGCGCATCCCCCAGCACTGGCAGGTCGCGGCCGGCCAGGGTCAGTATCTTGGCGGCGAGGTCTCCGATCGAGATGCATTCGCCTCCGCCGACATTGATCTCCTGGCCGATGGCCTCCTGCACCCATCCCCCACGCAGAAAGCCATCTACCGTGTCTTCGACGAAGGTAAAGTCCCGCACAGGGTCGAGCGCACCCAGGCGGACCTCGCTTCCGACAAGCGCCTGGGTGATGATAGTGGGTATCACGGCGCGCGCAGACTGCCGGGGCCCGTAGGTGTTGAAGGGTCGGATGGTCGCAACGGGGATGCCGAAGGAGCGATGGAAGCTCTCGGCTATCTTGTCGGCCCCGATCTTGGACGCCGAGTAGGGCGACTGGCCCTGGAGCGGGTGAGCTTCGTCGATGGGGGCGTAGCGCGCGGTGCCGTACACTTCGCTGGTCGAGGTGTGTACGACACGCCCAGTGCCCAGATCGCGGGCGGCCATGAGCACATTGAGAGTCCCGAGCACGTTGGTCTCAACCACCTCGCGGGGGTGTACGTACGAGTAGGGGATGGCAATGAGGGCACCCAAATGAAACACGACGTCGATGCCGGCCATTGCACGGCGGATCGCCTCGCCGTCGCGCAGATCACCGGATACGACTTCGAGCGCCGCCAGGAGGTCGCGCGGGAGGAGGGCGAGCAACCCAACCTCTTGGCGTGAGTTGTAACGCACAAAGGCACGCACCCTAGCCCCCTCGCGCACCAAGCGCTCTGTCAGATGGCTGCCGATGAAGCCACCCGCGCCCGTCACAAGAACCTGTCTTCCGTTCCAGTTCATCTTTCGCTCCTCGGTGGGAACTTCCGCCTCCAAGACTCGAGCGCATCTGACAACGTCTTGTGCAGGTCGATCTCCGGCTGCCAGGCGGTGGCGCGTCGGAGCCGCTCGGCAGATCCCACCTGCACCGGCACGTCGGCCGGCTGCATCCGCGAGGCCACGGGCAGCACCTCTATGGGCGTCAGGTGGGATAGCGAGAGAAGAGCCTCGAGCAGCTGCCGAATGACCGTGGCGCTGCCTGAGCAGATGTTGTACACCTCTCCTGGGCGGCCCTGCTCTCCGAGCAGACGGTAGGCTCGAGCCGTATCACGCACGTCGACAAAGTCGCGCACGCTGTCCAGGTTGCCGACCTCAACGATAGGCGCCTGCAGCCCGGCCTCGATACGTGCGATCTGCTGAGCGAAGGCGGATACAACAAAGCCAGGCGCCTCGCCCGGGCCGGTCAGGTTGAAGGGCCGCGCTCGCACCACGCGCTGCCCGAATCGCGCATAGTAGGAATAGGCAAGCAGCTCCTGCGCAGCCTTCGAGACGGCGTAGGCGTTGCGCGGCCGGAAGGGCTGGTCCTCACCGATTGGCAGCTCGCTTTCTCGCACTGCACCGTAGACGGCGCTGGACCCGGCCACCACGATTACCGGATCGAGCGATGCAATGCGAACGGCCTCCAGGAGCTGCACCGTCCCGCGCACATTGACGTCATAGAGGCCATCCCAGCCGGCTTGTGGGTTCGTAAGCGCAGCGAGGTGGAATAGGTGGGTCGGCTTGAGCCTGGCAAGCACATCCGCGAGCCACGGCAAGTCGCGGATGTCGCCGACACAGACCTCTGCCTGGTGAGGGGACGGGGCATCGGCTGCGTCAAGTCCCGAGACACGGTAGCCGGCTTCCAGAAGGTCCGCGGCGAGGTGTTGGCCGCAAAAGCCGAGGATACCCGTGACCAGCGCATGCCGCCGGCCGCTCATGTCTTCTCGCCTCCGGTCCCGGCGCGCGAACGCACGAGGTCGGTGTACAGGCGGGTGAAGCGCTCCCCGGTTCGCAGCCAGGAGAACTCGGCCTGCGCCCGACGGCGCGCAGCCGCCCCAAGCTGGGCCGCCAGCGGTTTGTCCTGGAGCAGCCGCACGGCGGCTCGAGCCAGAGGACCTGCTTCGAGTGGCACCAGCAGGCCCGTTTCGTCGTCGGCTATCAGCTCAGGGATGCCCCCAATGCTTGTCGCGACCACCGGCCGGCCAAGCGCCATCGCCTCCAGCACCGCGGTGGGCGAGTTGTCCAGGGCGCTGGCGTGCAGATAGAGATCGGCCGCAGCCATTAGGCCGGCAGGGGGCTCGGGCCGATAGCCGGTAAAGAAGAAGGGCAGCCCACTCGTGAGACGCTGCGCCCACTCGAGCGAGGCGGCGTCCCGCTCAGGTTCGTTCACCCCCCCTGCGACGACAAAGAGCACATCTGGCACACGCTCGACGATAGCCGGCGCAGCCGCTGCGAGAAGCTCAAGGCCGGTGCGGCGGTAAGGCGCGTAAAGGTTGTTGACCGTCAGGACGATGGGGCCACTCTCTGGAAGGCCGAGTTCCCGCCGGCCCGGAAACCGTGCCCCAGGTGGCGGAATGTCAATGCCGTTGGGAATGATCTCGGCCCGTGTGCGAGAGATCTGGGACGCCAGCCGGTCCCGCAGCCAGGCTGAAGAGGTCGTCACAGCGTCGCATCCGCGGAAGGCGCCGCGCTCCGCCGGCAAGTAGAGGCGACGGCGCAGCCGGCTGCTGAGGCGGCCGGCCATTTCGCTCACGAAATCCCCATGCACGGACAGGACAACGGCCGCCCGGCCTGAGCCCCGCGCCCGCAGAGCCGACCGGGCCTCATACACCGCTACACACTGCACAACGTCGATGTCGTGTTCTTCGATCATGTGCCTCGCGGCACGAGACGCCGCAAGCAGCGGTCCCCAGAAGCGCACGACCGGCGCGCGATAGAGGCGCGGTTCGACCTGAAGAGCGTGTAGATCGGACCCCCAGAGATCTGGGTCCAGCGCGACCGTCTCCCCTGGCGCCATGCTCCAGGTCAGCACGTGTACCCGGTGCCCCAGGTCGCGAAGGGTAGCCACCATCTTCTGCACCCAGCGGACCACGCCCCCGTGGCGCGCCGCCGGCAGCGCGGAGTAGAAGAGCACGTTCACGTCGCAGATCCCCTCAAAGCCGGCGCTGCGTCAGTTCGCGCCATCGTGGCCATCAGGCGCACCAGCCTCCGCGTCGCCCCCCGGTCGCGCGGTCCGAGTAGATAATCGAGGTAGGCCTGCCCCTTCCCCACAAGCTCCTGCTGGTGTTCCCGGCTGCCAAGCACGTCGAGGATCGCCGGGACTATCTGCTCCACCTCGCGCACCACCAGGCAGCCGGCCGCGATCGAGGTGCAGCAATCAACCTCTGCGAATCCACACATTAGGTAGATGACAGGCTTGCCCAGGAGCATGGCTTCCACACCGCCGGTCGTGGGCAGGTTCGGAACGACGACCAGGTCGCAGGCAGGGACCACCTCCTCCAGGAAGGCGTCACGCACCACAGAAACACCCGGCCCAGGCTCGCGCCATCCGGCCAGAGGATGGCGCAGGTCGGCATAGAAGGCGTAGTCATCAAAGCGTGGATGGGGCTTGATCGTCACGTGTATTCCATGCTCTGGCAGTCGCTCAAGCTCACGCCAGGCGCGCAAATGCTCCCGCTGATTGTAGTACAGCATGTGCCATTGCGCAACGGCCGTGAGCACGACCACACGCGGGACAACCCCCATCTGGCTGCCGGCTTCGCCACTCCAGGCGGGCGTGGAGGCCTGCCCCACCACGGCGGCGTGGTTGCCCGGCAAGCTGCTGCCTCGGGCACAAGGGCGGGTATCACGAACGCCGGTGCGGTCGACCGGCAACGCCGGCCGCTCAGACGGCATGGCGCCCTCTCTGTCGACGCCCAGCGTGTCGTACTGCGGGTTGCCAATGGGCACCAGAGAAGCGCTGGCTTTGTCGAGGACGCGCTCGAAATCACGGGCGTGCACCTGACCCCAGACGGCCATCCGATCAGACTGGAAGTCGCGATAGTGCATGTTGTTCAGGCCGCTGTGGATGAGCCCGAGGGTCGGGATCCCCTGACGGCGCGCCTCCAGAACCAGCGTCCGGACCGGAAATGAGACATCGTTGGATGTGAGCAGAAGCGCGGGCCGGAGCCTGTTGAGCCAACGCCGCGCGTCGCGGCGGGTCGCGAGCGCATGAGGCAGCAGATGCAAGTGTAGGCGGGCAAAGAAGGGCGAGAGCCGAGGGTTGGCAAAGAGAAAAGGATAGGGGCCGCGGTAGCTTTCCTGCGTCGCCAGGAACGCCAGCCACCTCCTCCGGCATGCCGCACGATGGCGGCCTGTCCTCAGCATGGCGGCCCAGGGAACAAAGTGAAGCACGGGAAGCGGGCGGGCTCGGTCTGAGGCCTTGGCCCATCCTGGGCGATTCTGCATGGTCGCGTCGATATCCCCAGCGCGCAGCAGCAACGTCCGCAGGCGGCCGTCCTCCTCGACGGCAGGCAGCAATCGCTCCTGGTTGATGGAATCCACGCCCGTGCCAAAGGCCAGTACCAAGGGTTTTGGGTCTGCGCGCTGCCGGGCGCGATGGGCAACCAGGGGCCGGGCGTTGCCGGCTGCCTGCCGGAGCGCGCGCAGCACCGTTCTCAGCTGGGCCCCAAGTCCGCGGGGGTGGGCGACAAGGGCCCTGCCCTCAGGAGCCGCCCTCGGGCCAGACTCGACAGCCCGAATGCCACTCTGCTCCGCCTCGTACTGCAGGACAGCCAGAATCTTGGCGTCCATGCCGGGCGCCCAGGTTGCCTCTTCCGGCCTGAGCTGCTCCAGGGCCCGCGAGATCACGCGCTGCGCCACCAGGAGCTCGTGCAGGGGCTGCAGAACCTCGAGCCGCACGGCTTCCCGCAGGTCGGGATCATCCCGCTCACCATCGGGCGGCTTGAGCCAGCCCAGCGACACCTCCTGCGCTTGGCGCGCAGCTGCCGCAAACTCGGCCTCGGTCAGGTAATCGGTGTAGGGACGATAGTCATGCCCATCACGCTGGGCAAGTTGCCCCGGCGACAGCAGGGAGGAGAGTCCTACCAGGGTGGCACCCTCCAGCTGCGCGGGGCTGGTGTCTCGGAGCGCCTCGTACTGCGAAGCAGACTGGAAAAAGACGACGCGCCGCGGCCGGCCTGCCACGCTAACCCCTGCCGACGCTTCGGAGTCGCACATGGAATCGTCGCAGGAGCGCCCGCGCACCGGCCTTCTCGCGGGCCGTCAGAAGCAGCATCCAGGTGGCCAGTGGAAAGAGGGCCAGAAGGGCGGTTTTGGTGCCGAGGTTGCCCCACCAGCTGCCCGTGTCCACGAACCAGCCCAGTCCCAGTCCAGTGCCGATCAGACCGGCAAGAGCCATGCGCCTCCAGTCATATGGAAGGGGGTAGACGCTCAGGCTGAAACCGGTGATGAGAAGGGCCCGAACAAGGAAAGCGGCGAGGGTAGACCAGGCGGCCACCATCATGCCGTAGCGTGGGATCAGCAGTACGTTGATGGCGATGTTGACGAGCGCTGCGACACCCGTGTAGAGCGGTATCTTGGCGGTCCGCTTGACGTAGGAAGGGCCAGACACCATGACCAGGTAGAGACCGTGCAGACCATAGGCCATGGCGACCGGCGGCACAACCGCAGCCGATGGATGGTACCTCGGCGCAGCCATCAGGTAGACGACCTCCCGAGAGAGGAGTACGGTGCCAAGAGTCACGAATAGGAGCGCGTAGACGTAGTATGTGACCAGCCGGGCGAGTGACTCCCGGCCGCCTTCTTCCTGTGCCGTCTTGTAGTAGAAGGGCATCCACGCCAGGTTCACCGCATCCAGCAGGGCAGCCAGAGTCAGCCCAAAGCGGTAGCCGACTGTGTACAACCCCAGCGCATCAAGAGGGACGAGATTCTCCAGGACGATCCGGTCCGAGACATTGAGCACCCAGTTGGAGAGGCGGTGCGGAACAAAGGGCAGGGCGTAGGCGATCGACGCGCGCAGTGATGGGCGGTCCAACGCCGGCCTCATGCCCCGCCAGGCGATCCACGTGTAGGGCACGGCGTAGATCGCGTTGACGATCAGAGTCGCCTCGAAGATGCCGGCGACTCCCCTGCGGAAGTGGACGACAAAGAGGATGTTGAGCCCGACTCGGAGGAGGAACTGCGAGACCGAGAAGGAGACAAAGGTGCGCGGCTGTTCCCGTACCCGGAACATGACATTCGGTATCGCAGAGGCCACCCCCAGGTAGGAGCCCCACAACGCCAGCCTTCCGTAGGGTCGGAAGGGGACGTCCCGAAAGGCGAGCTGGAATAGCCAGTCGCCGGCCAGATCCAGCATCACCGCCACGAGAAGGCCGAACAGGGTCAGAAAAGCCCACGCCGTGAAGAAGTAGCGCTCGCGTTGCTCGTTGGTGTGGTAGTCGTAGTAGAAGCGGGCAACCGCACTCTCCAGGCTGAGCGCCAGAAGGATGGCGAGCACACCCATCACGGCCGTGACCGAGCCGTTGATCCCGTACTCGGCAGGGGCGAGGAAGGTGGTGTACAGGGGGATCAGGAAGAAGGCAATCCCCTGGTTGAGGAAGGTGCCCAGCCCGTACACGGCCGACTGCCTGGAGAGGCTGGCTACTTTGCCGAGCAAGGCGGCCCTCAGGAGACCAGGTCCCAGGCAAGCGGCGTGCCGCGCTCAATGTCGCAGCGAGCGCGCCGCCCCAGAACCTGTGCCAAATACCGCGTGTGGAGCCCCATTCCCGGCCGGATAGAGCGCACATTCTCCTCAGTGAAGAGCTCACCCTCCCGCACTGCCTGCACCACGAAGAGGGAGCGACGAAAGGCGCGGCTGGCGGATTCCTTCTCGCTCGCGTCGTATCGGACCTCACCGAGGGCCTTTTCCGCCTCGCGGATGGCATCCACCATCGACCTGAACTCGTCCGGCTCCAGCGAGAAGCTGCTGTCGGGTCCCTGCAGCGAGCGGGAGAGTGTCAGGTGCTTCTCCACAATGCATGCGCCCAGCGCGACGGCTACCACAGGCGCGGCGATGCCGAGGCTGTGGTCCGAGAGTCCAATGACCGCGCCGAAAGCTTCTGCCAGGTGCGGGATCGTGCGCAGGTTCATTTCCTCAGGACGAGCCGGGTAGGCACTCGTACACTTGAGCAGTGCGATCGGTCCCCCGCCGGCAGCGCGTGCCGCTCTCACCGCCTCGTCGATCTCGGCCAAAGTGGCCATGCCGGTAGACAGGATGAGAGGCTTGCCCGTGCGGGCAACGCGACGGATGAGCGGCAGATCCACGAGCTCGAAAGAGGCGACTTTGTAGGCCGGTACGCGCATCTCCTCCAGGAAGTCGACCGCGGTCGAGTCAAAGGGGGTGGAAAACAGGTCAAGCCCCGAATCGGCTGCCACCTCGCTCAGACGCGGGTGCCACTCCCAGGGGGTGTACGCCTCGGAGTAGAGGTCGTAGAGCGTTTGCCCCTCCCAGATGGTGCCCCCTGGCCGGAAGGTGTCGCGGTCGCAGTCAATGGTCAACGTGTCCGGCGTGTAGGTCTGGAGCTTGACGGCATCCGCGCCGGCTTCAGCCGCCGCGCGAACGATGCGCTCGGCTTGCGCCAGGTCCTGTGCATGGTTGGCCGACATTTCGGCCACGACGTACACTGGCTTTCCCGGCCCGATCTCTCGTTGACCTATGGTGAACATCGCACTCCCTCTGCAACCGGTGCCAAGCCCGCAAGGGCCTGGTTAGGTGAGACGACCACCGTACGTGAAGGTGCCGCACATCTGGCCGTGCACCAGCGAATCGCCCTCGCGCCGGAAACCAACCTTCTCGAAGACCCTCTGCGAGGCATCGTTCTCAGGCTTGATGTGGGCGAGCAAAGGCCGGCCGGGTGTCCGCGCACGGGTCGCAAGCACCGCCGCCCGCAGCAACGGGACGGCCAGACCGCGGCCACGCAGGCCCGGCGCAACCGACATAGAGACGGTCCCATCCGGGTCGACCCGCACCTGACCGCACGGTGCCCAGGCGCCTGTCTGCCAGGCTTCTCCGACATAGAACAGCGTCGCCGGGTCTCCCACGACGCGGTCAAACCAGGCGACATGCTCCGCCCACGCGATGGGCTGCATACGGAAGCTCATGCGGCGCGTCACCGGGTCGTTCGCCCAGCCGAACAAGAGCCCGCGATCCTCCTGGCCTGCTGCGCGCACAAGAACCATCCCTCGGGCCAAGAGGCATGCAACGCGCTCGGACCCACGCCCATCAACCAGCGCTGCGCCGGCCTGCGCCATCGCAGCCCGCGCGGCGGGGTCCTCGAGGAGTGACCGCAGGGTGGCGGCAACGGCGGCCGGCGCGGCACCCCCGTGCCAACCCAGGCTCACAGCCGCACCCAGGCGCTCCATCTCCTGGGCGTTAGGACGTTGGTTGTCTGCCAAGACCAGCAAGAGGGCGGGAAGCTGCATGAGGGCGAGCTCCCAGCAGGTCGTCCCCGCCGACGAGACGGCCAGGTCCGCCCAGGCCATCAACTCGGGCATGTTCGTGACGTTCTCGACCAGCCCCAGCCACGGCCGGCAGCGCCGTGCCGCCTTACGGATCGCGTCGAGGTGCGGATTGCTCCCGCCCACGACCACCTTGGCTTCGAGGCCGGGCAGGTCCAGCTCGCCGAGCGCCGCGATCACGCGCAGCGTCGCGTTGGCGGGGTCAGCGCCGCCCATGGTGACCAGGACGCGGCGTGCAGCCGTCGCGATGGTCCGCCTTCGGTCACGCGAGGACAAGAACTCGCGCCTCAACAGGGCGTATCGCGTGCCCAGCAAGAGGCTCGCCGCGGGCTCGCGGCTGCGGTAGATCTCTTCCCTAGCGTCCAGGTTCTGGTTCAGAACCAGCCCGGCCCAATAGTGCCCGGCATGGCCATAGTCATCGATGGCCAGAAGCGGCAGCCCTGCCTCTACAATGGCGCGCTGGTACTCTCCCGAAAAACCGTAGCCGTCGACGACGAGCCAGCCGGCACCCTCCCGGTCCGCCAGGGCCAGGGTTCCGGCGACATCTTCTGGCGAGCCGGTCTCCGCCTCGAGGCGCGCCATGGCGATGCCTTCGGCCTGAAGCCACGCCTCGAGTGAAGGGGTGAGCGAGGCCGCCGCCAGGACAACGCGGCCGCCTTCAGCCAGCCATGCTTGTGCCAGTGCTATGCAGCGCATCACATGGCCTGTGCCCATCTGCGGTGATGCGTCGGCGCGGACCAGGAGCGGCGGACGCAGGCCAGGATCGGCAGGCCGGCGGTGCGGCACGCTCATCCTTCGTCCAGTGCCTTCTGACGCACCGCTCGGTTCAGCTCCGCCAGCGAGGGGTGGCGTGCGAAGAGCTCAAGCGCATCGGTCCAGCCAAAGGCATCTTCATTGCCGAAGGCTCGGTAGATCTCGCGGATGAGCGCGAGGTCCTCTGCGGTGTCCACCGTCCAGCGCATGCCGCTTGCGCCTTCCCCTACCTGCGGCCCGGCGGTCACGGAGAGCAGTCGGAAGTGCTCCGGATGCTGGTATAAGTAGGGCGTGACGTGCACGCGCTGATGGGGCTCAGATGCCTCCCGCCAGGCACGCTCCAGGGCCTCCCTGGACACAACCTCGGTGTCCAGTCCACGGGGATAGGTCCGTCGGCAGACGTTGCTGGCATAGTCGGGCCGCCAGTCGAGGTAGCCGCTCACGACGCGGTCAATGACGTCCGGGTCGACTAGCGGGCAGTCCGACGTGATGCGGACGATGGCCCCCGCACCAGAATGAGAGGCCGCCTGATAGAAGCGGTCGAGGACATCCAGCTCCGAGCCACGAAAGAGCGGGACGCCGAGGCGCTCACACTCGCGCACGATCGGCACGTCGGCCTGACCCACGGTGGCCGCGACGATGGTGTGTTCCACGCTTCGGGCACGGCGCACACGGTGCACGACGCGCGCCAGCATGGAGTGCCCGCCCAGATCGAGCAGCACCTTGCCGGGCAGCCGAGAGCTGCCCATGCGGGCCTGAATGATGGCTACGACGGACGCTGCACCTTCGCGCACGGGTGACAACCTGCTCAGCAGCCGGCCTCCGAGCCGGCGCTCTTCTGCAGCAGCCACCATCGGGTGCGGTCAAACCCTGCTTCGGCTCCCCATTGGCCGCACCGCAAGAGGGTGAGGTCGGGGCAGTTCGACTGGTAGTGCTTCAGAAAGTCCCTCTTCCAGAGAAGATCCTCATGCCCCCGGTAGGGGATGAGCGTCTCCTCCTCGGCGTAGTACTCGACGGCCAGGACATAGCGCCGGGTCACGCGCCTGATCTCGCCCATTGCGGCGGCCAGGCTGTCGAGGGGTATGTGGATGAGGACGCCTGCCGTGAGCACCAGGTCAAAGGTAGCATCCCGAAATGGGATGTCGAGCGCATGGCCACTCAGGACCGCAATGCCGGTGCCAGATGCCCGAGCGATCTGAAGGGCATGCCGGTTCGGCTCGAGCCCGACTACTTCCGCGTCGGGCAACAGGTTTGCGAGCGCGAGCAGATTGTGCCCGCGATTGCAGCCAACTTCCAGCACCGACCCGATGCGCAGGCCCTCAAGCATGTGCCGGAAAGCCGGCAGCCTCACGTGCCAATCCACCACATTCCGGTCGGTGTAGGCCGTGCCAAACTCGCCTTCCCAGGTCTCTAGCTGATGGGTCATGCTTTCCTGTTCCCCTGACGGGTGGGGGGCAGGCCCACCCGGGTGTAGTTGCGGACTAGCGCCCGTAGGCGGCGACAACCTTCGCAACGGCCTCGATCACATCCGACACATCGCGCTCGGTCATGGCCGCATAGAGGGGCAGGGTGACCAGTCGCTCGTAGGCCGCCTCCGCAGCCGGGCACAGGCCACGCCGGTAGCCCAGATCCCGGTAGTAGGGATGCCAGTAGACCGGGATGTAGTGCACATTTACGCCCAGGTTCTCAGCGCGCAGCGCGTCCATGACCTGGGCGCGGCCCACTCGCAGGCGCTCCAGGTCGAGCTGCACCGGGTATATGTGCCAGGCCGGCTCTCGGTCGTGCCGGACTGCCAAGGGCCGTATGGCCGGGAGCTCGGCAAAGGCAGCTGTATAGGCGGCGGCGATGGCACGCCGGCGCACCAGCCAGCCGTCCAGCTTGCCGAGCTGGCTCAGGCCCAGCGCGCAGTTGATGTCCGGCAGGCGGTAGTTGTAGCCCAGCGCGACCATCTCGTAGAACCAGGAGCCTTTTTCGGCACGCTGGCGATGGTCGCTGGTGATGCCGTGGCTGCGAAACCAGCGCATCAGCTTGGCAAGCTCACCACTCCCGGTGGTGATGACCCCACCCTCCCCCGTCGTCACGTGTTTCACCGGGTGCGTCGAAAAGGTGGTGAGGTCGCTAATGGAGCCCACCCGGCGCCCGCGGTAGGTGGCGCCGAGAGCGTGGGCGGCATCCTCGATCAGGATCAGCCCGTGCCGCGAGGCGAGGGAGCGCAAGTCGTCGAGGTCTGCCGGCTGTCCCGAGTAGTCGACTGCCACTATTGCACGGGTACGCGGGGTGACGGCGGCCTCCGCCGCGGCCGGGTTCAGATTCAGTGTGTCGGGCTGGACATCGGCAAAGACGGGTATGCCGCCCTGGTAGAGCACGCAGTTGGCGCTTGCGGCAAAGGTGATGGGAGGAACGATCACCTCGTCGCCGGGGCGAATCCCCGCTGCGAAGGCAGCGGCATGCAACGCCGCGGTCCCCGAGCTTACCACCACGGCATGCGCCGCGCCCGACTGATCGCACCACGCGGCCTCCAGCTCCCCGACTTTGGGCCCCGTCGTCAGCCAATCACCTCGCAGCACCTCGACGACGGCAGCAATGTCCGCGGAATCGACACTCTGATGCCCGTAGGGCAAGACCGCCTGCCGAACGGGGATGCCGCCCTCAATCGCCAACTTGCCGGTCACGGGCTAGTCCTCCACGATGGCGCGCAGCTCATCGCGCGAGAGCCACCAGGTGTTGCCGTCGCTGGAGTACTTGGTGCCATCCTCCATCGGGTGGGCACCGGGGTACTCACGCTCCTTCCACCAGGGGTGCACAGGCTGGATGAGGTACATGTCGGGGAACTCGAGGGCATAGCGCGACTCGTCTCGCGACACGAGCACCTCGTGCAGCTTCTCGCCAGGCCGGATCCCGATCGACTCTCTGTGGCAGCCAGGCGCCACCACCTCGGCGAGGTCGGTAATCCGCATGCTCGGGATCTTGGGCACGAACACCTCACCGCCCTGCATCAGGCCGGTGCACTTGACGACGAAACGCACACCTTGCTCCAGGGTGATCCAGAAGCGGGTCATGCGCTCGTCGGTGACGGTGATCGTGCCCGTCGCCGCCTGCTGCCGGAAAACGGGAATGACACTGCCGCGGCTGCCGACCACGTTGCCGTAGCGCACGCAGGCAAAGGCAGTTCCGCCGGCACCAGAATAGGCATTTCCCTGGACGAAGAGCTTTTCGGCCACGAGCTTGGTCGCACCGTAGAGGTTGATGGGGTTGACCGCCTTGTCAGTGCTGAGCGCAAGCACGCGCTTGACTCCGGCATCGATGGCGACGTCGATGATGTTAGAGGCGCCAAGGATATTGGTCTTGACGGCCTCGAAGGGGTTGTACTCACAGGAGGGCACCTGTTTGAGAGCGGCCGCATGGATGATCACGTCGACTCCCTGGACGGCCCGGTGGAACCGGTCCCGGTCGCGCACATCGCCGATGAAATAGCGCAGGCGGGCATCGTCGAATGCCGCCCGCATCTCGTGCTGTTTCAGCTCATCCCGGCTGAAAATGATCAGCTTCTTGAGGCGCGTCTCGCGCAGGATCGTCTCTGTGAACTTGCGCCCAAAGGAGCCCGTGCCTCCTGTCAGCAGTACCGTCAATCCCGTCCAGTCCATGCTCCTCCTATGCACCTACTCTCCCCATCGGGTCCCGGATAGCGGGTCAAGGCAGGGCCGCAGCCCGCTACAGGATCCTCAACTCCCTCGGCATGCCGCTGATTGTCTCGCTGCCCCTCTCCGTGATGACCACGTCGTCCTCAATGCGGACGCCCCCCAGCCCAGGTAGATAGATGCCCGGCTCCACGGTAAAAGTCATGCCTGGCCTCAACATCTCCAGGTTCCCCTCCACCATGTAGGGTGGCTCGTGCGTCTCCAGCCCCAGCCCATGTCCGGTACGATGCACAAAGTACTCGCCGAATCCGGACAACGCGATCACGCGCCTCGCCGCCCGATCGACCTCCTGCGCCGGAACACCGGGGCGCGCCGCCATGCGGCCTGCCTGGTTCGCCGCCAAAACGACATCATAGATCCGCTCAACATCGGCCCCGGGCTGCCCCAAGACGAACGTGCGGGTCAGATCGGACTGGTAGCCCTCGTGGACGGCGCCCCAGTCGATGACCACCAAGTCTCCCGGCTCCATGGCGCGGCCCGATGGTCCTGCGTGGGGCTGCGCAGAGTTTGGCCCGGCAACGACTATCGGGGCAAAGCCGACGGCCTGGCTTCCTTCGGCGAGAAGTGCCATCTGCAGGTCGGCTGCCACCTGGCGTTCGGTGCGACCCGGTGCGATGGACCCGGCCGCGAGGAGGCGCTCCAGGGCAGCTTCCGCGATCCGTGCGGCGCGGCGCATCTGCTCCAGCTCGCCGGGATCCTTGGGCATCCGAAGCTGCGGCAGCCACGGCTCGACGGCGAGCAACCGGCAGCCAGGCGCCGCCTGCTCGATGCGGCGCAACTCCAGCGCCCGCATCGCCAAGAACTCGATCCCGATCTTCTTGCCCGGCAGGCCAAGCACCTCGGCAACTTCCGCAAAGGCACCGTCGTGGCCTTCCTCATCCCTGTAGGTGAAGAGAGACACGCCGTCACCCAGGAGGGCGCGCGCTGCCGGCGCCTCCAGCACGGGAAGGAGGAGGGCAGGCCGGCCCTCTTGCGGCACAAAGGCAACCGACGGGCGCTCGCTCAGGTGCATGGACAGCCCGGAGAAGTAGCGCAAGTTCGCTCCCGGCACCAACGCGACGCACTCCACTCCATTTGCGGACATCAGCCGCTGCAGTGCCTGGATCCGCGCTTCGTTCATGTGTCTCTCCTAGTTCCAGAATCGGCTGCTCCAGAGCGTGGCCCGGAACCATCTCGCTATCTGTGGGTCGGCGACATTCAGGGCCTGCCGCTCGCGACAATAGGCCACCAGAGACTGCGCAAAGTAGTCACGCAGTCCCGACTGCGCCACCTCGTCGTACCCGTATCCGAGCGCGAAGAGCCGGGGCACCTGCTGCCCGGCTTCGCGCCAGGCAGCGGTCACCCCGCCGCCCTCCGAGAGCCAGGCGCCCTCTGCCTCACCCCCGCACCCCAGATGGTGGTCCACCAGGTGACCGATCACATGCAGTACGCGGTTGGGAGCCCTCCCAGCGCAATCCGCCAGGGACAAGCGGGCCACGCCGTAGTGCAGCCGCCCGCGGAACTCGACCTCGCCCGGTTCATAGGTCGACTCACCCGCCCAGAGCAGCGCATAGCCGCTTTCCCACTGGAGCAAGGCGTCCCACAGCCGGGCCGGCAAGCAAGACAGCCACCGGCTCAGCATCTGCACCGGCGCCCATTCGTGCTCGTAGACCTCCCGCGCCCACCCGGATACCTCATCGAGTGACCCAGGCAGAAGCCGCGCTCGTGCACGCAGCCAGTTGGCAAGTGCTGGATCGATGCGCTGCCCGTTGCCGGGCATGCCTACTCCCCCATCACCTGAACAACCACCGACCGGGTCCGCGGCCGGCAGTCAAAGTCAAGGAGCACAATCTGCTGCCACGTGCCCAGCGTCAGTCGACCGTCGACCAGCGGGATGGTCAGCGAAGGCCCCAGCAAAGCATGCCGGATGTGCGCGTGCCCATTGCCGTCGCCCCAGCGGAGGTTGTGCTTGTAGTCAGCGTCAGGAGGGACAATGCGGTCCATCAGCTGCCGAAGGTCGGCGACCACGCCGGCCTCAAACTCGAGGGTCGTCAGCGCACTGGTCGAGCCAGCCACGAAGACCGTAACAACGCCGTTGCGCACCCCCGAGTCGTCCAGCTGGCCGGCCACGTCGCGCGTTATGTCGATAACATCGCCGCTGCCGCGCGTCGAGACCTGCAGATGCCTGCTCACGACCATGCGCTAGTCTCCGGCACCCCAGGTCACCTCAAAGCTCCAACGATGGCCCGGCAGCGGCACGAGCTCCACCCAGGTATTGCCCGGCCTGAGCGACAAGGGCACTTGGCCGGCCGGATCGCGCAGCAGCAGCATCTCGTCACGCTCCGGTCTCGCCCAGAGCCCCTCGAAGGCCAATCCGTCGCGGAAGAGAACCATCGGACCCGTGCCCCAGAGCTGGATTTGCACCGAGGGCCAATTGGTGCGCGGATAGTCCTCATAGAAATCGGCGTTGACGTGCGTCGCGTAGGCGACGACGATATTCGTCGCCGTGATCTGCTCGCCCGAGGCCGCATCCACAAAGGGCTCGCCGGCCACAAAGCGCAGGTATACCTCTTGCGCTGCATCGTACCGCCACTCCACCTTCATGTCGCTGCTGGGGAAAGGAACGGAGATACGCAGGGCAACCTCGCCGGAAGCAGGAGGCTGGCTATCGAAAGTCAGCCCATCCAGCTCCTGCCGCGCATTCAGACCCAAGCCATCCGCAATCTTCCACACCTTGACCGGGTCGACGAAGAGGGTGTGCTCGATCGGCACGCCCTTGGCCCGCAGCTCCGTATCGCGGTAGAAAGCGTCCGCATGCCATCCCCAGTTCTGCACGAACTCGCGGTCCTTGAAATCCGCCTCGATGAACTTGGGGTAGAGGCCGGGGCTGGTCCCAGAAAAGACCATGAGCGCCTTGTACATGGGAGCCAGCTCCAGGTCAATGAATCGCGCGCTGCGTGTCGAGCCAATGCGAACCGGGCTCTGGCAGAGGTAGAGGGCGGTGAAGCGGGTAATCGCAGCCTCGGTGAGGTGCTCGAACACGATGTCGGCCTGCGGAAGGCCGAACTGAGGGCGCGAAAGAGCGGCATTCTGGACCTTCACGGCCATAGGCCGCCGTTCGAGCAGTGCCGGGTCGCTCACTTCGAGTCCTGTCAGCGGGCAAACGTTGGCCGCCAGGGTGGGAAGAGGAGTCGCGGTGGGCTCGACGCTGAGTGTCGGCGTCGGCACGGGGGTCTCGGTCGGCGGCTGGGTGGGCGAGAGGGTAGCAGTGGCAGATGCCGTGGGCGAAGCTGGCGCGGTTGTGCATGTCGCCGTCGCCAGCGACGGGAGGGGCCGCAGCGTCTTGGTCGGTGTCGCCGTGACCCGGGCCTCCTCTTGTGAGCCGCAGGACGCAAAGGTGAGAAGAAGGACCACCATGGCTGCCATCAGCAGCAGAATGGATCCTCTCGTCCCGGGCCGTCTTCTCATGGACATTCCTCCTGGATGGTCGCGCCGCACGGCGACTCGGCGCCTGGCCGAGTGCATCGATTATAGCACACGGCGCGGTCGCTGTTCAAATCGCGCGGAAGGCGAAGGGTCAGGGAGGACTCCCGGGCGGAAGGCCGGTTCGGCAGCCCGCGCTGTCGACGACGAGGGAGGTGCCGCTCACGAGTCTTCGCATCAGCCGAGCGCCTCGGAGGAGAGGCCCGAACGGCAGGACGCAACCGGCCCTCCGGAGGGAAGGGCAAACGTCGCCTGGCCCTTGGGCCTGATGGCTCGGGCCGCCGGGCTGGGTTGCTTGCCTCCGCCTAGAGACGCAGCGGCTTGCGGATGAGGCCGGCGAGCAGGAAACTCAGGGGGGCGCTCGCCAGCGTGACCAGCGCGAACTTGGCCAAGGGGGGCGCTTCCACTCCTGACAGAAGGGCCTGGAAAGCCAGCACGACAAAGAGGTGGACGACGTATGCAGCGTACTGGGCATTTGCCAGCCAGCGCAGGAGCCGGGTCTGCACGTTCGCCCTCTCGCGAAAGAGCACGGTGAGCCCGATGCACAGCCCGCAGCACAGGAGCGCCTCCCAAAGCAGCGTCAATACATCGGCGAATGTATCGCCAAGCCCGAGGCTCTGTCGCAGCCACAGGTCGTACGCATACCAGAGCGCGGCCAGAAAGAGGCCCACGCCAAGCCAGGCAAAACCGGTCCGGGCAGGGAAGCGGCTGACCCACTGCTGCCGGTAGGCCAGCAGGCCGAGGACGAAGAAGCTCAGGTCGCGCGGGACATCGCCCCACGCGACCTTCAGAAAACCCAGGATGTTGCGCCATTCGTCGATGGGGAACCAGATTCGCACCAGGCCCGTCACCACGGCGAGGATGATCGCAAAGGCCACGATGGCCCACCAAGGAGGCACAGCCGCAGGCTCTCGCTGGACCGGGTGGTGGCGCAGGCGGGCGAGGCACCAGAGGCCGTAGGCCAAGCTCATAATGAGCAGATGCTCGACAAACCACATGTGGCCCACCTCCACAGGCCACGGTGATCCAAGCGCACCATCCTGCGCGCCGAAGACAAAGACCTGCAGCAGCATCATGACCGCGATCACCGCGAGGAGCGGAAGCCCCAACCGAAGAAGGCGCCCCCGTAGAAAAGTCCTTGGTCCACTCCTGTCGCACGAAGCGGCGGCAAAGTAGCCCGCGATCAGGAAGAAGAGACTCATCCCAAAGGAGCGGTTGACCATAAAGAAGGGACCCAGCACTGCTGCGGTCTGGGCCTCCTTGATTGGCCAGGTGCCGCCGGTCGGGCCGTAGGGCTGCGCCGCGTGATGAGCGATCACCAGGCACATGGCAACGACACGGAGATTGTCGAAGAAATAGAGGCGCTGCTTCGCCGTCACGAACCTCTCTCCTTCCCCCTGTGAGTCTGGCGGCGCACTTGCCCGCATCCAGCAGTGGTGCAGGCACATTCTTGCACAGCTCCGGAGCGGTGTCAAGGTGCTTGGCCGAAAGAGCTACCGAAAGATAGCCCGTTGGGCCACGCAGGAGTGGCCGTTGGGGCCTTGTGTACGGCACGGCGATGCCGTATAGTGTCCGGTTGGCGGATACTGCACATGCTTCATACCGCACAACAAGAGCCGAAAGAGAGGAAGCGCATGACGTACAAGCTACTGACGCCGATCAAGGTCGGCAGCATCGAGATCAGGAATCGGGTCGTCTACTTGGCCATGGCCAAGTACCTGAGTGACCCACAGGGCTTTGTCACAGACCGGCAGGTCGCCTACTACCGAAATCTTGCGGCCGGCGGTGTGGGCCTGATCGTCCCCGGGGCCATGGTGGTCGATCCAGAGTGGCCGTCCACACTCCCGCTTCAGCCCGGCCTGTACGACGACAAGTTCATCCCAGGCCTGCGACGGCTCGTCGACGCAGTGCACCAGGAAGGCGCCAAGATCTTTTTCCAGCCATGGAACCCAGGGGAGATCGCCTACAACCCGGGAAAGACGCCCAAGTCCGTCCATCAGCTGACTCGTGAAGAGATGCAACACCAGCGGGAGCTTTTCTACGAAGCGGCGAAGCGCGTGAAGGCCGCCGGCGCCGATGGCATCGAGCTGCACCTGGCGCACAACTACATCTTTGCGCAGTTCTTCAGCCCCTACTACAACAAGAGGACCGACGAGTATGGCGGCAGCCTGGAGAATCGGCTGCGCTTCCCACTCGAAGTGGTCGCGCTCTACAGGAAGGCAGGAGGGGATGACTGGCCCATATCCTGCAAGTTCCAGGGCTGTGACTTTGTCGAAGGCGGCATTACGCCTGAGATGGCAGCAGAGGCGGCGCCCTACCTGGAGCGCGCCGGTGTTTCGCTGCTTGTCGTCAGCGGTGGCGGCTCAGGCACGCTGATCACCGGCATGTCAGCCGGCGGCGAGCAGCCCGAAGGATGGAAGGTACCCTTTGCCCAGGCCGTCAAGGCCGCGGTGTCGATCCCGGTGGCCGCAACGGACAGCCTGCGCCACCCCGAGTTCGCCGAGCAGCTCTTGCGGGATGGCAAGTGCGACATGGTCGGGATCGGCCGCGGCCTCTTCGCCGAGCCCGAGTGGGTCAACAAGATTGCCTCGGGGCGCGAGGACGAGCTGCGCTATTGCGTCTCCTGCCACGGCTGCTTCGACTACTTCCCGCCCGGTACGGCCGGCTGCACGGTCAACCCGTGGGGACTTCGCGAGACGGAGAAGACGCCCCTGGTGAAAGACGGCAACGGCCGCCGGATCGCGATCGTCGGCGCCGGGCCCGCCGGCCTCGAAGCAGGGGTGACGCTCGCAGAACGCGGCTTCAAGGTGACCTTGTTCGAAGCGGCGTCCGAGATTGGCGGCATGATCTGCCTCGGCAAGAACCCGCCCGACAAACAGAAGCTGAACTGGACGCTTGAGTACTATCAGAAGCAGATCAAGAGACTGGGCATCGAGGTTCGCCTGAACACCGAGGCTACGGTGGAGGTGATCGAGGCCCTTGCGCCGTATACCGTCATCACGGCTACCGGCTCCGAGCCAATCATCCCCAAGGTGCCGGGCATCGAGAAGCCGCACGCCGTCGAGGTGCGCGAGCTGCTCAGGAGACCACCCGCGCTCACCGGCAAGAGCGTCGTAGTCGTCGGGGCCGGCCTGACGGGCGTCGAGGCGGGCGAGCTGTATGTCGAGAAGGGCAACAGCGTGACGGTCATCGACATGCTGCCGCCGCCGGACCCGCTGACCTTGACCTACGACGTGCTGCTCGTCCAGGGCAAGGCACAGTACAAGGGCGTCAAGATCGCCATGGGCTGCAAGCTGCTTGAGATAAGGGATGGGGAGATCCTCGTCGAGGATGTGGCCACTGGCCAGACCTCCACGATGCCGGCGGACCTCGTGATCCTGGCCGTCGGCGTCAGGCCGAACCCGGCGCTATACACTGCCGTCCGGGGGCGCTTTGAGCGTGTGTACAACATCGGCGATTCGGAGCGCGCAGGCAAGATCAAGGACGCCGTCGTCGCCGGCAGCAAGCTGGGATACACCCTGAGCTAGCGCTTCCGCCGTCAGGGCGAATCGGCCGTATGAAGCAAGGCGAGCCCTCCTCGCACGAGGAGGGCTCGTTCGCGCCTGTTGACACCGACGCGATTCACCGAGAGGCGAGCGCCACTGCGCCTAGCGCACTCCCACCGGAGCGATATACAGCGTGAACTCGTCCTGTCCATCCACGCCGAGCAGGACATCGCAGGCCTCCTGGTCGTACGCGGCAATCGCACAGGTGCCCAGCCCGATGCTCTCGCAGGCGAGGTACAGGTTCTGGCAGACATGACCGGCATCGAGGGCGATCACTTTGTATGCGGCCAGGTCGTAGCGCCACTCCATCCGCGCCGGGATCGCGGTCCAGAAGAAGGTGACCGCCGCGCGCGTGACAAAGGCCTGCCCCAGGCAGGCCGCCGCCGCGCGGCGCCCGATCTGGGGATCGAGGGCCATCTGGGCGAGCTGCCCGTCAAAGGGCAGGTACCGGTAGAGCCCGGGCGGCAGACCCTCAACGCGGCTCACTGCGAGGTAGGTTTCAAAGGAGTGGCGGGCGCCGGCCGAGGGCACGCTGCGGAGCGCCACGGCCGGGCCCATCACACGGCGCACCCCCTGCACGGCCCAGACCAGCGCCGAGAGCTGCTCCAGCGTGAGAGGGGCCGGGCCAAATACGCGAACGCTCTCGCGCCGGGCGATTGCCTCTCCCACAGGCAGAGCGGCAAGGTGCGCCAGCGCGGCGCGGCCTTCGGGCAGGTCAACACGGGGCACGTTCGCCGGGCACGGGGCCTGAAGGGGTGGGGGCGGCAGCCCTCGGCTCTGCTCGGTCTGAGAGAAATCGACTTGCCGGCGGATCGAGTCCTTCAGGAACGATCGCCCGGCGTGGTGTCCCTCGTGGATCATGATCAATGCGCCTCCTTGTGCCCAGTATGGCACACAACCGGAGGGTCGTCAAGCGCAATCGCCAGCGGCTGTGGAGCTTCGGGCGGGTAGGGAGAGCCGCCCCATGACGATGGATTGCGCCACCTGAGATCGGGACTCAGTCACGGCCAGGACTTGACCACGCAGGTCCCGGCGTGCGGCGGGTCGTCGAGCTCTGACACTCTGCCATGATTTTCAGGGTACTATCCGAGATGCCCGGAATCCGAGAAACGACTATCCCACCTTGCCGGAATGCGCACTCTCGGCACTCTCGCGCCGCCTTGCCAAGGCACCGGACCTGCGGTATGATCTCGCTGCTTGGGAGTGCGTACGGGCAAGTCCCATACACGGGAGCCAGAGTCGCATGAGCAACCAAGAGCAGGTGATTGAGCGCCTGATCGATTGGGCAGAGCATGAGCCGCGTGTCCGGGCCATGGTGCTGACCAGCTCGCGGGCGACCCCCGGCGCCCCGGTGGACTTGCTTTCTGACTATGACGTAATCCTGGCCCTCACCGAAGTGCGTCCCTTCTTCGAGTCGCGTGAGTGGCTGGAGGCGTTCGGGCGTGTGCTGGTGCTGTACCGGGACCCGCTGAGCGATGAGGGCGGCTTCGAGACCTCGTGTTATGTCACCCAGTACGAGAGCGGGCTCAAGATTGACTTCTGTCTGTGGCCTGTGGGACTCCTCCAGCAAGTCGCAGCAACTCCAGAGTTGCCAGTTGAGCTCGACGCGGGGTACCGCGTGCTGCTCGACAAGGACCGCCTCACCGCTTCCCTTCAGCCGCCGACGTACCGGGGCTACATCCCGGTGCCCCCGACCGAAGGGGAGTACCTGACAAGAGTCGAGCTGCTGTTTCACGAGGCAACGTATGTTGCCAAGTACCTGTGGCGCGACGATTTGATCGCGGCCAAACACATCCTGGACGGCACCCTGAAACAGGAGAACCTCATCCCGATATTGGTGTGGCTGGCGGAGATCGATTGTGGCTGGACCTGCAAGCCGGGGCCCCACGGCCGCCGGCTGCGGTCCTGGCTGCGCCCCGAGCTGTGGACCGAGCTGGAGTCCACCTACGCAGGGGCCAGCCTTGAGGAGAACTGGGAAGCCATGTTCCGCGCGATAGCGCTCTTCCGAAGAGCTGCCGTCGAGGTCGGCGAGCGGCTGGGCTACGCGTATCCACACGACCTGGACCGGAGGACGGTGGCCCACTTGCAGAAAGTGCGCCGCCTGGGCCCTGGCGCGACGAGCCTGGAGAGCTTCCAGGCCAAGGAGAGGACCGATGTGTGAGTTCTGCACCAAGCACGGCGAGGGCAAGACGTGGTACCTCGAGATGAAGAACTACAGCGCGGATCTGCTGCATGCGAGGCTCTCGGCCACGGAGCAGCAGAGCGTGGCCGTCGAGCCCGCCCTGTGCTTCGGCTGCGGCGTGTGCCGCGCCGCCTGTCCCAATGACGCCATCACGCTTGTCGCCCGCGAGACGCAGCCGGCGGCCGCCGGCCTGTGGCACTAACAGGCAAAGGTCGGCTCACGTCCCGCATGCATCCAAGGGAGAACTATTCTATGACCCAAGACACGCCCTACCACCCCACCCTGAGGGAGATGGTCCAGCTCGAGGCGCCCACCGGCGTGCGCATCTCGCCCGGGGGAAAGCGCGTAGCCATCGCCATCCGGACCACCCACTGGCGGGAGAATCGCTACGAGACAATCTGCCACGTCCACGACCTGGAGGCCGGCACCACGCGCCCGATCCACCGCTCCGGCAGCACACAGCAGATGGAGTGGCTGGACGACCAGACCCTCGCTCTGCTGCTGAAGCAGGGCGAGACCGCCCAAGTCTGGCTCTATGAGGGGTTGACGGGCGATGGATGGCAGGTGACCGACCACAAGACTGGGGTAGAGTGGTTTGCGCCATTCGCCGGCGGGATTGTGTGCCGGGCGAGCAACTCCGAGCGCAGTGAGGACAAGGCCCGCAAGGAGCGCTTTGGCACATACGCGCATATGGAGAAGGAGGAGAGCACGTCCGCCCTTTACTACGTAGGGCTCGAAGAGCTGCGTGCCCACCAGGCTCGCCTCAAGAGGTCGAGTGAGGACGAAGCCAAGGATCTCGTGCCGCCCGTCATCGAGCTGAGCCGCCTGCTCGGGGAGCGACTAGCCATCCGGCAGGTGATACCCTCGCCGACAGGCGACGCCGTCTACTTCAACACCTGGACGCGCGAGGACCTAGTGTACCTGCGCGAGACCCGCGCCTACTGCATCCGTCTTGACGCGAGAGCGGCGCTGGTCGAGCACCTGCGGCGGGAGGCGGCCAAGAAGAAGGACGGCAAGGAAGGCGCCGACAAGGGCAAGTCGGAGGCGCAGCCTCCCGAGGAGGACACTTCCTACTTGGGGCAGATCACGCGCCTGCAGCTACCCCGAGCCGCATCACTGACCGACATCTCGCCTGACGGCCGCCGGCTGGCGGTGCTCTACCAGGCACGCGACGACAAGATGTTCACGCGCACGGACCTTTGGCTGGTGGACACGCACGCTGCCTTGGCAGCACCCGATCCGGCGTCCTTCCTGGCAGCCATGCACAACGTCTCGGAGGCGGTCGACCAGGAGCTGCTGGAGACCCACTGGGTGGAAAGAGGCCAGTATGCCGTCTGCCCAGAGAGCACACGCACGGCGCTGCTCCGCCTGGTCGGCGACGGCACGTTCCTGCGCCTCAACCTGCAGGGGGTCTTCCCGGTGCCGATCTGGAACTGCTTCCACGTGTCGGAGGGCGGGCGGATCGCCCTCGTGGGCGTGAGTGCAGGGAGCATTCCCGAAGTGTACCTGGCGGAGCCGCGTTGCGACGGAGCGCCGTACGAGATGAAGAGGCTAACCGGCTTTGGCAGGGCAGTGATGGGCTGGGAGATGGGCACTCTGGAGACGATCCGCTGGACCAGCCGCGACGGTACTGAGATCGAAGGCATCCTGTACAAGCCGGCCGGCTTTGACCCGACGCGGCAGTACCCCCTGGTGTTCGTCGTGCACGGCGGCCCGATGTGGTTCGAGCCGGAGGTCCTGGTGGGCATCGATGAGCGCGGCTACTACCCTACGGTGCAGTTTCTCGAGAAGGGGTTCCTCGTCCTAAAGCCCAACTATCGCGGCTCCATCGGGCGCGGGCAGGCCTTTGCCGAGCTGAACGTCAACAACCTGGGCATCGGCGACCTGTGGGACCTGGAAAGCGCGATCGATCATCTCGCCGCGCTGGGGTGGGTCGATAGGGAGCGGGTGGGCTGCATGGGCTGGTCGCAAGGCGGATACATCTCTGCCTTTGCGGGGCTACACTCGGATGCCTTCAAGGCCGTATCGGTGGGCGCCGGCGTCTCCGACTGGTACACATACCACATCAGCAACGACATCCCCGACTTCACAGCCGACTATCTCTCCGGCTCGCCCTTCCGAGACCGCAGCCTCTACGTCAAGACGGCGCCGATCGCCAACCTGGCCGACGCCCACACACCCATGCTGATCCAGCATGGAACCGAAGACCGGCGGGTGCCTTTCACGAACGCGATGGAGTTGTACCGCGGCCTCAAGGAGATGGGGGTGGCGGTGGAGCTGTTCGCCTTCCCGGGCATGGCGCATCCGATAACAAAGCCGCGGGAGAACCATGCCATCATGCATCAGAACCTGGCATGGTTCTCCCACTACCTGCTGGGAGAGAAGCTGGAATGGGCGTGATGGCCGGCGACGCCCCTGCCTAGGAGGCGCCGGCCATCTCGAACTGGCTGTTGTAGAGCTCGGCGTAGAAGCCGCCGCACTCCAGTAGGTCCTCGTGCGTGCCCTGCTCGACGATGTCTCCCTCGTCCATGACCAGGATCAGGTCGGCGTTGCGGATCGTCGAGAGACGGTGCGCGATGATGAAGCTGGTGCGGTCCTTCATCAGGTTCAGCATGGCCTCCTGGATGTGAACCTCGGTGCGGGTATCGACCGAGCTCGTCGCCTCGTCCAAGATGAGCATGGCCGGGTCGACCAGGATGGCGCGGGCGATCGTCAGGAGCTGCTTCTGGCCCTGTGAGATGTTGCTGGCCTCCTCGTTCAGCACGAGGCCATAGCCTTCGGGCAGTGTGCGGACAAAGTGATCTACGCGAGCTGCCCGCGCGGCAGCGTGTACCTGCTCGTCGGTCGCGCCGGGTGCGCCGTAGCGGATGTTCTCCATGATCGTGCCGTTAAAGAGCCAGGTATCCTGCAGCACCATGCCGAACATGCAGCGCAAGTCGCCCCGGGTGAACTCCTTGACATTGTGGCCGTCGATCAAGATAGTGCCGGCGTCCACATCGTAAAAGCGCATCAGCAGCTTGACCATGGTAGTCTTGCCGGCCCCGGTGCGTCCCACAATGGCCACGCGCTGCCCAGGCCGGATCTCAGCGGAGAAACCGCGGATCACGACCTTGTCCGGGCTGTAGCCGAACCTCACGTTATCGAACTGGACGTGCCCCTGGATGTGCTCAGGGCTCGCGCCGTGCACGACATCGGGCGTTTCTTCTGGCTCGGCCAGGAACTCAAAGACACGCTCGGCCGCTGCGGCCGTCTGCTGCAGGACATTCGAGATGTTGGCAATCTGTGTGATGGGCTGCGTGAAGGAGCGGACGTACTGGATGAAGGCCTGGATGTCGCCGACGGTTATCGCGTTGCGCGCCGCGAGGGCGGCACCGAGGACGCAGATAGCGACGTAGCCCAGGTTCCCGATAAAGTTCATGATGGGCATCATCAAGAGCGACAGGAACTGGGACTTCCAGGCGGAATCGTACAGGGTGTTGTTGAGGCCGTCGAAGCGCCGGACGCTGTCTTCCTCGCCGTTGAAGGCCTTCATCACCACATGTCCACCGTACATCTCCTCGACGTGGCCGTTGACATGGCCCAGGTAGTCCTGCTGCTGCTTGAAGTACTTTTGCGAGCGGCTCACGATGAAGGTGATAAAGACCATCGAGACGGGTACGATGAGCAGCGCCGCCAACGTCATCTGCCAGCTGATGGTGAGCATCATGACGAGCACGCCGATCACTGTGACCACCGACGTGATGATCTGAGACAGGCTCTGGCTGAGCGTCTGGCTGACCGTATCGACGTCGTTGGTGAGACGCGATAGAACCTCGCCGTGGCTGGTGCCGTCAAAGTAGCGGAACGGCATCCGGTTGACCTTGTCCGCTATGTCCCTGCGGAAGCGATAGGCCACACTGTTGGAGATGTTGGCCATGATCCAGCCCTGCACGTAGCTGAAGAGGGCGGAAATCGTGTACAAAACCAGCACGGTGAGCAGTATCCGGCCGATGTACTCAAAGTCGATGCCCGTGCCGGTGCCCGTGACCTGAGCGACAACCCCCTCGAACAGCCGAGTGGTCGCCCTGCCCAGGATCTTGGGGCCGATGATGGCAAAGACCGTCGAGCCGATGGCGAGTATCATCGTGCCGAGGATGGCGAGCCGGTAGGCTCCGAGATAGGCGATCAGCCTGCGCATGGTCCCGCGAAAGTCGCGGGCCTTTTCGCCGCGCATCATAGCCATCGGCCCATGGCCTCCGGCCGGGCCTCTCCTTGGACCCCGCGTCGGGGGGGCAGCAGGTGCGCGATTGGGTGCAGCCGGGGCGGGATTTCGGTCGCTCATGCCAGCTCCTCCTTGCTGAGCTGCGAGAGGGCGATTTCGCGGTACTCCTCGCAGCCCTCCATCAGCTCACGGTGGGTCCCGGTACCGACCACCCGCCCCTCGTCCAGCACGACGATCTGTTCGGCGCCCTTGATCGTCGCGACACGCTGGGTGACGACGAGCACGGTCGCATCGCCCGTCTTTTCCCTCAGCGCCTGACGCAAGGCAGAGTCGGTCCGAAAGTCGAGCGCGGAGAAGCTGTCGTCAAAGATGTAGACCGGCGGCTTTTTCACAAGCGCGCGTGCGATGGCGAGGCGCTGCTTCTGGCCGCCCGAGACGTTGGCACCACCCTGTGCGATCTCGGCGGAGAAGCCCTCCGGCTTGCCGAGGATGAACTCGCTGGCTTGGGCGATATCCGCCGCCTCCTGAAGCGTCTCGGGCGTTGCGTTCTCGTCGGCGTAGCGCAGGTTGCTCTCGATCGTGCCGGAGAAGAGCAGACCCTTTTGCGGGATGTAGCCGATCCTGTCCCGCAGGTCGGCCTGCCGGACATGCCGGATGTCGACACCGTCGAGGCGGATGGCGCCGCCTGTGACGTCATAGAAGCGCGGGATCAAGTTGACCAGGGTCGATTTCCCTGAGCCTGTGGAGCCGATGAAGGCTGTGGTCTCGCCGGGACGCGCGGTGAAGGTGATATCGTGCAGCACATCCTCTTGTGCACCCGGATAGCGGAAGGCAACGTGGTCAAACTCGACTTGGCCAGAGAATGGCGCCGGAAAGGCCCTGGGCTCGACCGGATCGGTAATGGAGACCTCCGTTTCCAGCACGTCGGCAATGCGGTCACCTGATACGGCCGCCCGGGGTAGGAAGATGAACATCATCGACAGCATCACGAAGGCAAAGACGATCTGCATGGCATACTGCAGAAAGGCCATCATGTCGCCGACCTGGATGGTGGCTTCGGCGACCTGGTGCGCACCGACCCAGATGATGAGCAGCGAGATCCCGTTCATCACCACCATCATCACCGGGAAGAGGGTCACCATGACACGCGAGACAAACAGGCTGGTGCTCGTCAGGTCGACATTGGCCTTGTCAAAGCGTGCTGCCTCGTCCTCCTGCTTGTTGAAGGCACGAATGACCATCATGCCCGACAGGTGCTCGCGCATGACAAGGTTCAGGCGATCGATAAGGCTCTGGATGATCTTGAACTTGGGGAGCGCGATGGCAAACACGATGAGGATAAGCCCGAGCAGCACAATCACGGCCAGAGCGATGATCCACCACATGTTCGGGGACTTGTCCAGGGCGCGAATGATGCCGCCGATGCCGATGATGGGCGCGAAAAGAACCATGCGCATGATCATGCCGATCACCATCTGCACCTGGGTCACGTCGTTGGTCGAGCGGGTGATGAGGGACGCGGTCGAGAACTTGTCAAACTCGACTGAAGAGAAGGACTCGACCTTGCGAAAGACAGCCTGTCTGACGTCACGAGCGACACCGGACGAAGTCCGTGAGGCCAGGTAGCCGACGCCGACGGTGCAGGCGCCGGCCAACAGGGAGACAAGCAGCATGAGTCCGCCGATGCGCAGGATGTAGTCACGCTGGAGCTTGGCAATATCCATGCCCAAGGCTTCATACTCGGCCTTGATCGCACCACCCGCCATCTGGGCGATCATTGTCTCGCCGAGGGCGGCGAACTGGGCATCGATCGCCTCGCCGAGCTTGGCAGATTGCGCGGAGGGCATCTGCTTCAGCAGAGCAAAGACATCCGTGCCGGCAGGAATCTGGCTCAGGTCAAAGCCTGCCTGCTTCCCCAGGACCGCAGCCTTCTCTGGATCGGCCACCATCTGCTCGATGCTCGAGACAATCACCATGGCCCGGGCCATGACTGGGCTGAGGGAATCGATCGCGTCACGGTCCAGGTCTTGGAGAAGATAGACCCCGTCCTCTGCCAGGGCAGGGTAGACTTCGAGGTGTTGTGCTGCCCCAGCCGAGGACGGCTCGACCAGCGTGTAGGCTCCCAGCACACGCTGCCGGTCGGGGGCGTCCAAGAAGATGAGGCACCTGTCCATCTGGGCCTGACGGAGGGCCAATGGCACAGAGCCCTCGACCCCACCCTGCTGGATGCCGTTGTTCACCAGCTTGGAGAGGTAGTCAGGCAAGGCGAGCTCGGCGTTCGCCTGCACGAAGAGCAGGACGACCGAGATGAGGATCAGCGCGAGATAGGGCTTCAGGAACCGTCGCAGTCTTAGCATTCGATGGCGTCGCTCCAGGAAGAGAATCGGCTACAAGAGCGGCTGGCGACCGGGTCGATCAGCCGTGAACAATGGATGGGCAGGGATCTGGCCGGCGCGGTCGTATCCTCTGTCAGGCGCGGTACACAATACAGCGGCGCGGAGCGGGCGTCAAGTGGCGGGGCGGGTGTGGAAACCGGCCGGGAAGGCGCTCGGTCGAGGGTCTTCATCCATCTGGGGGGGCTCGGTCAGAAACCGTCGCCCATATGGGGGGCAATCAGAGACCTTCGCCTATCTCTTGGGTGACGGAACGCGAGATTCCCTTCGTGCCTCAGGGCATGCCTCGGCCGCTGCGCTCCCTCGGAATGGCAGTTGCGGACATCCCCATGGTCGAGGTAGTGCGAGGCGAGGGACTTGACGATTCGTGGTTTTCGGGCTATCCTGGCGAGCGCATGGGGGTGGTTGAGTCCCGGTGGGCTCCGCGGTCTTCAAAACCGTCTGAGGGGTGCTGCAGAGGCGGCCCTGGTGGGTTCGACTCCCATCCACTCCCGCTATGACCAGTCTCCGGCGCGTGCTCTTCGATACCGACCGCCGATTCGCGGCGGTGGCACTCGCCGCGCTGTGTGTGGCAGCCGGCCTGGTTGCCGGTGCCTACGCCGCGATCCTGTCGCCGGTCTATGCGTTGGCAGGAGCGCTGGCCGTGACGGCGGGGCTGTTGATGCTCCGCAGCGTGGCGTGGTCGTTCGCCGCGCTGATCGGCCTCACTTGCCTGCTGCCCTTTGGGGCCCTTCCCTTCAAGATCGGTTTCACCCCGACGTTCTTGGACATTGCGCTGATCTGCCTCTACGTCGTGTGGCTGCTGCGGATCGCGACGGGCAAGGAGGCGGACCTGCTGGCGGGCCCGCTGGGCCTGCCGGTGGCCATCTTTATGCTGCTGGCGTGCGCCTCGTTCGTGGCCGGAATGGGCCACTCGGCGCTCAACCAGTACGTGGTGCGCCACTTTGCCGAGCTGCTGCTGAGCATCGGGCTGCTCTTTGTGGTGCTGAATACCGTCCGGACTCCGGAGCAGCTCCGCACCCTGGTCCGGCTGGTGATGCTGGCGGGATTCGCCGCAGCGCTCATCGGCGTTGCGCTCTACTACCTTCCCGAGTCCACGTCCATCCGCCTCCTTTCGGCGCTGGGGCGCTTTGGCTATCCTACCGGTGCGGGTGTCCTGCGCTACGTCGAGGACGACCCGGCGCAGGCGCTGCGTGCCATCTCGACCTCGACCGACCCCAACGTCCTGGGAGGGCTCCTCATCCTGGTTGGGACACTCACTGCAGCGCAGCTCTTCTCGCCCAGGCCTGTGCTGCGCCGGTGGATGTTGGGCGGGATGGCGCTGGTTGATGCCCTGTGTCTTTACCTGACTTTTTCCCGCGGTTCGATGGCGGGCTTCGCCGTTGGGCTCGGGGCCCTGGCGTTGGCCCGCTACCGGAGGCTCATCCCGGCGATGGCCGTTGCTGGGCTGCTGCTCCTCCTCCTGCCGCAGACACAGGAGTACGTCCAGCACTTCATCGAGGGGCTGCAGCGGCAGGACCTCGCAACGCAGATGCGGCTCGGCGAGTACAAGGACGCGCTGCTGCTGATCGGCCGGCACCCCTGGATCGGGGTGGGATTCATCTCCACTCCAGAGGCCAGCCTCTACATCGGGGTCTCGAACGTCTACCTGCTGATCGCCGAGGAGATGGGATTCGTCGGGCTGGGTGCCTTCTTGCTTGTCCTCGTCCTGTTCTTCCGGGAGGCGCGGCGAGGGTGGGCCGCGATCGACCATGGCAGCGAGCTGGCCGGGATCCTGCTCGGGCTGGCAGCGGCAGTGGCCGGAATGCTTGTGGGCGGCATCTTTGATCACTACTTCTTTAACCTCGACTTTCCGCACTCGGTGGCGGTGTTTTGGCTGTATGTAGGGCTGACCATGGCGGCCACGCGCATGGGACGCGCGGGGCAGGAGCGGGCACGAGGACCTGTGCTGCGACGGGCATGAGGCCCTCGAGTACGGTCCCCGTGCTCGAGGCCGGGTAGTACGGGCACAACACTAGGCTACCGGGGCCGCCAGGCCTCGAAGTACCGCGGTGCGGCGAGCACGCACCTTGCGGCCCTCTGTGGACGCCGTCTGGGGGACGAAGCCCATCACGAACGGGATGCGGAACGGCGTGCTTGCCCACTTGTCACAGCGGGCAGGGTGTGATAGAATCGGTACGGATTCGAACCGAAGGAGGAGGAAGCATGGAAATCAAGACCCAGGCTCTGAAGCGCTGCGAGCTGATCACGGTGGCGGGTCGCGTCGACAGCTCAACGGCACCCGACCTGGAAAAGGTGCTGCTGGGACTCATCGCTGCCGGGCAAAGGAACTTGGTGGTCAACCTGGCACAGTGTGACTTTATCTCCAGCGCCGGGCTCAAGGCGCTGCTGTCCGGCCTCATGAAGGTACGCAAGGCGGTGCCGGCGGGAGACCTGGCGCTGTCTGAAGTCAGGCCGGAGCTGAAGGAGAGCTTTGACCTGGTCGGTTTTGACCGGTTGTTCAAGTTCTACGATAGCGACGTCGATGCTGTAGGGAGTGTCTAGGCCAAACCGGCGGCTATCCCGCACAGAGCGGGCTCGGTGTCCAAGAGGTGCTGACAGGCACTGCACCGCTTGGGACAGCCCGAGTCCTGCAGTGGTGTAGGCCGCCGGGCTGCCTGGACCTTGATGCGGTATGGGAACACGCCGGACACTGAGATTGCACGCCACCTTGGATTCGATCCCGGAGGCGCTTGACTGCGTGGGCGAGTGCGCCCGAAAGATGGGGTTTGACGGGCGAGAGGTTCACCGCATACAGATGGCGGTGGATGAGGCGTGCGCCAACGTAATCGAGCATGCGTACGCGGGAATGCTTCCCGGCGAGATGGAAGTCGAGTGCGCCTGCGAAGGGCTTGACTTTGTGGTGCGAATCCGCGACTGGGGACGCTGCTTTGAACCGGACTGCGTCCCGGTACCCGATGTCGATGCACCGCTGGAGGAGCGGAGCCTCGGCGGTCTGGGCCTCTATCTGATACGCAGGACCATGGACAGGGCCGAGTTCTCCTTCGACCCGATCCTCGGCAACGAGTTGGTGCTCATCAAGCGCCTGGCACCCTGAAGGTCCCCGCTTGTCGTTCGAACCCCTTGCCCCTCGTCCCAATGCGACTGTGAATAGGGGTCGCTCGCCGTCCTTCTCTCGGGCCCTGTTTGCTGGACTTCTGCCTCTGGTCGCAGGCCTGGCGGGCACGCTGCTCGCGGCCGTTGCACTGGCCAAGGGTGCCGGGCGGATGCCCTGGCCGGCGCTCCTGGCGGCCGGCATCCTGCTTCTGGTGGTCGCCTTCTTGGCGGCCGGACAGCTCGTGCGGCGCTGGTCCGAGGGCCAGCTTGAGCTGAGCCGCCGCGTGGCGGAGCTCTCGACGCTCGAGGAGGTGGGGCGCGCGATGGCACAGGCCCAGTTTGACGTCGCCGCGGTGTGCCGGCTGCTGCACGAGCACACGAGCCGCGTCGTCGATGCGACGATCTTTCACCTGGGCCTGTTCGAGCGCGACAGCTATGCCATCAAGCTGTGGGTGCGCGACGGGATACAGGAGCCTGGACGCTCATTTCCCCTGAGCCCGGGCGTCGGCCTGGTAAACTGGATGCGAGATTCCAGGAAGCCGCTGCGGGTGCGCGATTTTGAGACGGAGATGGAGTCGCTTCCGGCGCGCCCAGTCTATGTAGCGGAGCGACCGCCCCGCTCTGCGCTCTTTGTCCCGCTCATGGCGGGCGAACAGGTCATTGGGACACTGTCGGTGCAGTCCTACCGGCCGGACGCCTACAGCAGCAGCGACGAGCGAGTGCTATCTGCGATGGCGAACCAGGCTGCGCTCGCCATCCAGAAGGCGCAGGCCTACGAGCTGGAGCGCAAGCGCGTGAGGCAGCTGCAGACTATCGGGCAGGTCTCGCGCCAGGTCGCGGCGACGCTGCGCCTGGAGGAGCTGTTCCGCCAGACAGTCAGCTTGGTGCGCGAGAGCTTTGGGTACTACTACGTCGGAGTGTTCACCGCCGATCGGCAGGCAGAAAGGGTCGACTTCCAGGCAAGCTCCAGTGCAGTCGAGGGCGAAGTCCAGGTCGCGGTCGACTGGGGGCAGGGGATGATCGGCTGGGTCGCCGCCAACGGGCGCCCGGCGATCGCCAACGACGTGGAGGAAGACGAGCGGTACCGGCCATGGCGCGCGCTGAAGGAGACGCGCTCCGAGGTCGCGGTTCCACTGTGCCTCGAAGATGAGCTGGTGGGCGTTCTCGACGCGCAGAGCAATGAGGCGGGGGCCTTTTCGGAGGACGATCTCTTCATCCTGGGGACGCTCGGGGCACAGGTCGCCATCGCCATCCAGGAGGCTCGGCTGTACGAGGCAGAGAAGGAGCAGGTATGGCTATCCACGGCCCTTCTTCAGGTCTCCGATGCGCTCAGCCTTCTCTCTGACATGGAGGAAATCCTCACCACAGTTGTCCGGCTTACCGCAATGCTGGTGGGCGTGGAGCGCTGCGGTATCTTGCGATGGGATGACGAGGAAGAGGAGTTCTTGCCCAGCAAGGCCTACGGCCTGACTGAGCAGCAGCGCGAGCGCTTTGCTGCGATGCGCTTCCCGGCGAGCTCGTTCGCTGCCCTGGACCAGTTGCGGCAGGAAAAGGCACCCATCTTGGTCAATGCATCGGAGCCCGATTCGCTGCTGCCCGCGGAGCTGGTCGAGGCCTTCGAGGCCCGACAGATGGTGGCTTTGCCACTCGTCGCCCAGGGAGAGCTGCTGGGGGCCATGATCGCCGATTATGCAACGCGGCCTCACAGGGTCGACGAGCGCGTGATGGGGATGCTGAACGGGCTGGCACATCAGGCCGCGTTGGCGATCCTGAGCGCCCGCCTGCTGCAGGCCCAGGAGGATGAGGCCTACACCTCCATGGCGCTGCTGCAGGTGGCCGACGTCGTCAGCCACTCGGGCAGCCTGCACGAGTCGTTGGCGTCTGTTCTGCGCATCACCCCCATGCTGGTCGGGGTGGACGGCTGTGCCCTCTTCCTGCCCGACGAGGAAGGTATCTTCGTTCCCCACCTTCAGTACGGCCTTCCCGATGAGGCAGAGCCGGCCTTCTGGGCAATACGCCTGCCGCCTGGCGAGCTTCCAGAGTGGACACAGGCAGCAAACAAGCGGTATTCCACGGCCGGCCAAGTGCCGGCGCTGGCTGCCCTCGAAGCGGCACTGGGCACCAGCACGCCCCTGTTGGTGCCCGTGACGGTCAGGGGCGAAGTCGCCGCCCTGATGGAGATGGCCTGCTCGGGCGCATTCCGGCACGTGACAGACCGGCGCATCGCAATCCTCGCCGGGATCGCGGACCAGGTAGGGGTAGCCATCGAGACGGACCGCTTCATGCAGGAGGCGGCCGAGCAGGAGCGCATGAAGCAGGAGCTCGAGGTAGCCAAACGCATCCAGATGAGCTTCTTGCCGGAGCACTGCCCGGACATTCCCGGCTGGGAGATCGCGGCTGTGTGGCGGTCGGCGAGGGAAGTGGCCGGTGACTTTTACGACTTTATCCCGCAGCCGCTGGAACCGGGCCGGGAACCGGGACGAATCGGCATTGCCGTCGCAGACGTGGCGGACAAGGGAGTGCCGGCCGCGCTCTATATGGCGCTGTCGCGCACCCTGCTGCGGACGATGGCGATCGCGGGGCGCCCTCCGGCAGCAACCGTGGCCACGGCAAACGACCTGATCCTGGCCGACGCCCGCGCCGAGCTCTTTGTGACGCTCTTCTACCTCGTGCTGGACCCCGCCAGCGGGGAAATAGCCTACGTCAACGCTGGACACCCGCCGCCCATCCTCGTGCGGGCGAAGAGCGGGGTCTCGGTGGAGCTGCGGACGGGAGGCATGGCGATGGGCGTGCTGCCGAACCTCGAGTACGAGGAGCGCACGGTGTGCATGGAGCCTGGCGACGCTCTTGTGCTTTACACCGACGGCATCATCGAGGCGCCGGGCGAGGGACGCGCGCTGTTCGGCCGGGTGCGCCTGGCCGACGCAGCACGCGCAGCACGGCACCAGCCGGCCGCACAGATGGGTGAGTCGATCGAGGCAGCCGTGGCGCAGTTTACGGCCGGTGCGCCCCAGACGGACGACCTGACACTGGTGATCGTCCGCAGGCTGCCCCAGTGACGAGCCCCATGGGACAGGCGTCGCTGCTGCCCGCCGACACCATGGAGCGCCTGCGCTCGCTGCTCGCCGGCCGACCCCGCCGCGCCTGCAGCGACCCGTCGTATCGCTGCGCCGCGGTCCTGGTGCCGCTTCTCCAGAAGGAGGGCGAGTGGCACGTGCTGGTCACGCAGAGGACGAACGAGGTGCAGCACCACAGGGGGCAGATCTCTTTCCCGGGCGGGGCATGCGACCAGGAGGACGCCGACATCCTGGCAACAGCACTGCGCGAGACCTTCGAGGAGATCGGCGTGCCGCCCGAGCAGGTGCAGGTGCTGGGCCTGCTCGACGACATGTGGACAAGCAGCCACTTTGCCATCACACCGGTCGTCGGCGTGATCCCGTACCCCTACTCCTGCCTGCTGAACCCGGCAGAGGTCGAAGAAGTGATCGAGGTCCCGCTCTCGTTCCTGCGAGACCCATCAAACCTCCGGATCGAAGAAGTCGAGTTCGAGGGAAGGCAGGTGGAGTTGTTGTTCTGGGATTATGGCAAGTACATGATCTGGGGAGCGACGGCGCGTATCCTGAAGGGTTTCCTGGACCTGGAGGGGTAGTGTAGCTCCTTGTGGGCGTCCCACGGGGTCGTACGGCCCCTTGTGGGCGTCCCACGGGGTAGTATGGCCCCTTGTGGGCGTTCTGTCGGGCACGAGGCCCTACACTACCCGGCCGGGGTCGGGCGCGGACCCGGTGCTACGGGCGCAGGTGGGCGGCCTGTAGTGCCTGCAGCAGCTCAGCATGAATGAGGCCGTTGCTCGCCACCAGGGTGCCGCTGACAAGCGACCAGGGTAGGCCGTCAATCCGGGTGACGGTGCCACCGGCCTCCTCCACAAGCAGCCAGCCGGCTGCCCAGTCCCAGGGGCGCAGGTGCTTTTCCCAGTACCCGTCCAGGCGGCCGTCGGCCACATGGGCCATGTCGAGGACCGCCGCGCCGGCGCGCCGGACGGCATGCACCTGGGGCATCAGAGCGCTGAACTCGACCAGGTTGTTGTCCTCACCGGCCTCGCGGCTGTAGGGAAAACCGGTCATCAGCAGCGACTCACCCAGGCGCGCCACCCTGGACACCTGCATCCGCCGGCCATCGCACCAGGCACCGCGCCCGCGCTCAGCCCAGTAGGTCTGGCCCCGCATGGGATCGCAGGTCGCGGCCACCTGGACACGCCCCCCAACGGCCAGCGAGATGGAGACTCCCCAACTGGGATAGCGATGGGCATAGTTCACGGTTCCATCCAAAGGATCCACGATCCACAGGCCGGAGGCCGGGGCGCCGGCCACGGCGCCGTCTGCGCCATCCTCATCCTCCGAGAGCGCAGCCAGGTCGCCAAGACCCTCCTCTGACAGAATGGGGATTCGGGGGAAGCGAGCGCGGAGCGACTCTACGATCAGTGCCTCCGAGCCCGTGTCGGCTTCTGTCACCAGGTCGCTGGCGGAGCTCTTGGTTCGGACAGAGTGCTCACGCTCGAAGAGGTCGCGCAGAAGGCGGGCCGCCTTCTGCGCGACCTCGACCGCACAAATCAGCTCATCGCTGCCGCTCACTCGCTCCACAGCACGTCCTTGTCACGGAAGAGGTAGGCGGCGAGCAGAAAGAGGGCGGCCGCCAGGAAGAGCACCAACGCCAGCGCGAGCAGGTAGGTCCTGCCGTGCACGCCGGCCGAAGCTTCCGCCAGCAGCGCGCCTACGGGCCAGGTCACCCTCTCCGCAATGCGGACGGCCCAGCTCGCGCCCCGCTCCAGCAGCTCTGTTTGCCGATCGTTGGCGACCAGGATCACCACCAGAAGCAGGTATCCCAGCAGGTTCGAGGCGCCGCGGCTGACCAGGCCCGAGAGGGCCACGGCCAGTGCGGAGGTGAGGAGCCAGAGAACCGACCAAGTGGGCACAAGCCAGAGGAGCGAGGGCCAGGAGAGAGTGAGCCGGCCGGCAAGAAGGTTGACCGAGACGATGCCCAGCGCAAGGGCCCAGGTGATGCACCAACCGCCGGCCCCGATCGCCGCCAGCAGCTCGGTGCGGCTGCGCAGCCGCCCCACCAAGAGGTAGGAGGCCGCCCGGTCAGCCTTGCCGGCCAGGAGCAGCGTCGCCAGGAAGCCGATGACGCCAATGCCGAGGCCACCGACGGTGAAGAGCTGTGCCTGGTCCATCCCATACTCGAAGGCGATCAGCCCGAAGGTGACCGCGGCCGCCAGCGGCGCCACGCCCGCAAGCGAGCCGAACAGGGCGCGGACGAGATACCCTGTAAGGACCCAGATGCGGCTCATCCCTGCGTTGCCTCCAGGTAGACCTCCTCGAGGGTGGCGCGCGCTTCGATCAGCTCACGGATGTCGACCCCAGCGCCGAGGAGGAGGCGCAGGACATCTGTTTTGCGCTCGGCGACCTCGCCGGCAAGTGTGATACGGTTCTCGGAGACGAGGATGCCTGGGTCGAGGCTGCGGATGGCCGAGGGCAGCCCAGCCGGCATGGGGCCTGTTTGGATAGAGACCTCCGGCCGCAGGGGGAGGAGCGCATCCAGCCGTCCGGAGCGTGCCAGCCGCCCGTGCCTGAGCATCGCCACGTGTGTGCAAACACGGGCGACGTCGGACAGGTTGTGGCTGGAGAGCACGATTGTCTTGCCCGACAGGTGAAGGGCCTCGATCCGGGCCCGCATCAGCTTCTGACCCGAGGGATCGAGCCCGAGCATTGGCTCATCGAGGAGCAGCATGCGCGGGTCGCCGAGCAGCGCCTGCGCAAGGCCCACACGCTGGAGCATGCCGCGCGAGCAGCCACTCAGCCGCGTACGGGCGGCGCCCTCGAGGTCCAAGGCGGTGAGCAGGTCCTGCACCCGCCGTTGGAGCGCCCCGCCGCCCAAGCCAGCAAGTCGCCCGACGAGGCACAGGTACTCCCGCACGCGCAGGCGGGACGGGTAAAAGGCACGGTCGGGCACGTAGCCGACCTGGCAGGGCGGCAGGCCGCAGCGATCAAGCGTGCCCTCTTCGGGGAAGAGAAACCCCATCACCAGGCGCAAGAAGGTTGTCTTGCCGGCGCCGTTGGGTCCCAGCAGGCCGAAGACGCTCCCCTCCGGCACCTGCAGCGAGAGGCGGTCGAGCGCCCGGGCGTTCCCGTAGCGCTTGGTGACGCCCAGCGCACGGATGAGGCAGGGCTCGGTCACCGGCCTCGCCAGACTGCTTTGCGCTTCTCCAAGAAAGCGCTCACGCCCTCGGCGCGATCCTCCGAATCGCAGACCTGGCCGAAGAGGGCCGCCTCATGCGCGAGGCCGGCCGTTAGCGAGCCTTCCAGCCCTTCGTGGATCGCCTGCTTGGCCAGAGCCAGCGCCAACGGCGCCTTCGAGGCGAGCTTGGCGGCCATCGCCCAGGCCTCGCGGTCCAGGTCGGCTGCCGCCACCACGCGGTCGACCAAGCCAATGCGCAGTGCCTCGGCGGCATCCACCATCTCGCCGCTCATGCAGAGCCACTTGGCGCACCCCTCGCCGACAAGGCGAGCCAGCCGCTGCGTCCCTCCGTAGCCGGGGATGATGCCCAGGTTGATCTCGGGTTGTCCAAGGCGTGCCGTATCGGCCGCGAGACGGATGTCGCAGGCAAGGGCCAACTCGCAGCCCCCGCCCAGGGCAAAGCCGTTGATGGCCGCGATCACCGGCTTGGGCAGAGCCTCCAGCCTGGCAAGGACGGCCTGCCCGCGGCGGGCGAAGGCTGCCGAGTCTGAGGCGGACGTCAGGAGGTTGAACTCACCGATGTCCGCGCCGGCCACAAAGGCCTTGCTGCCAGCACCCGTCAGGATGAGGACGCGCGCGGAGGCATCGGCAGCTACCTCATGAACGGCGGCATCAAGGTCGCACATTGTAGCGCGGCTAAGGGCGTTCAACACGTGCGGACGATTGAAGACAATCCGCACGACCGGCCCGTCACGCTCGACGATCAGGTTCTCGTACGCCATGCGTTGCCTGCCCTAGTGGTAGTCGTAGAAGCCCTTGCCGCACTTGCGGCCTACCTGCCCCGCCAGCACCATACGCCGCAGCAGAGGCGGCGCGGCGTATCTGGGATCCTTGTACTCCTCGAACATAGCGTCGGCGATGAAGAGAGTCGTGTCCAGGCCGACAAAATCGAGCAGCGTCAGCGGCCCCATAGGGTGGTTGAGGCCCAACTTGATGGCGGTGTCGATGTCCTCGCGGGTGGCGAGTCCCTCGTCAAAGATGCGCACGGCATCGAGCAGATAGGGAATGAGCAGCCGGTTGACGATGAAGCCGGGCGTGTCTTTGGCGGTGACCATAGTCTTGCCGAGGGACGCCCCGAACTGGCGCGCGGCGGCCATCGTTTCGTCGCTGGTGAGGATTGTGCGGACGAACTCGATGAGCGGCATGACTGGCACGGGGTTGAAGAAGTGGATGCCCAGGACCTGGTCGCCGCGCCGCGTGACGCTGGCCATCTCTGTCACGCAGAGCGAGGATGTGTTGCTGGCGAGAATGGCATGGGGAGAGAGTATGCCGTCCAGCTCGGCGAAGAGCGCTTTCTTGAGGGCCATGTTCTCCACAGCCGCCTCGACGACCAGGTCACAGCCCGAAAAGTCGGCCAGGTTCAGGGTTCCATGGATGCGCTCCCAGGCTTGAGCCGCCTCATCCGGCGCAATCTTGCCCTTGGCGGCCGCCGTCGACAGCGACCTTTGGATTCGCGCCAGGCCTTTCTGCAGCAGGTCCTCGTTCACCTCGCGGACCACGACGCCGTATCCGGCGCGGGCCGAGACCTCGGCAATACCGGAGCCCATGAGCCCACAACCGACGACACCGACCTTTTTGATCTCCATTCTGCTCCCTCCTAGATCGCTATGGGTGCGCCCCGGCGCAGCGTGCCTATCGATCCTTGCGCCGGGGACGTGTCTGGGGTCCGCGGCGCTGCTGCGGCCTGTCAGCGCCCGCCCAGCCGGGCCGCCCAAAGTCATCGATCAGGCGCGGCCTCCACGAATCGAGGTCCATCGGCTCCGGCACCACCTCGACTTCGGGCTCTCTTTCCTTTCCGCCCTTGGCCGGCACGTGGAGCAGGGCCATGACGGCCTGGGTGCGCCAGAGCTTGCCTGCCTCGGCTTCGCCGAGCTCGAGGAGCAGGCGGCGCAGCTCGGGGTCCTGCGCCATCTGCTTGTCGGCGAGCTGTGTCAGGTACCACTCCGATGCACGCTGCAATCCGTCACAGACAAATCGCAGCTGCGCCTTCACGTCGGTCCTTCCGGCCGCCTGATCCAGCAGCTTGTCGTTCAGCTCCAGGTCCTGGGTGGGGAGGCCCAGCCGCCGGAGATAGCTCGCAAGAGAGGCCACCGCCGCCTGTTGGCTCTGCACCAGAGTGTGCAGGAGCTCGACGACCTCAGGCACTGAGGCAGACTCCAGGTAGGTCTCGAACAACTTGACGTAGGTCAGCTTGTAGCGCAGGTTCCGCGTCAGGCGGACCGCAACAATCGATTCAGTCATTGTATCCCCCCTGCGCGCATTGTACCACGCCTGCCGCGCAGGCCGCCAATCGCAGGGCGCGGGGGGAATCCGCCAGCCATGGGCGGTCGCAGCGGTCCCACGCACCCCAATCCGCGTGAAAACGTAGGGAAACCGTATAGATTGCGTCCAGCGGTGCAGGTGGGAGTGTGGTAAAGTATGCTCGTACAATCTCTTCTCCTCCTTTTTGAGAGAGCCAGGGGGCCGGGCCACCCCTGGCTCTCGCTGCGTTTGGCCCCGCACCTGTCTGCTGGTATACTCTCACGATGGGAGTGAAAGGCGGCTTTCGAGCAGTGACGGGAGGCAAGTGGTGAGAACGAGCTGGCGCGGAGCGCTGGTGTATGTACTGATCCTGATGATCGTCGGCATGCTGATGCTGAGGGTCTTTCCCATGTCGCAGGGCCAGGAACAGGTGGCCCTGTCCAAGGTCGTCCAGGACATTGGTGCCGGGCAGGTCAAGTCGATCGCGGTGAGCGGCGACGACCTGGCGGTCACTTACAAGGATGGCAGCGAGGTGTTGTCGCGGAAAGAAGCAGGCACCGAGCTGACCAAGACCCTGAAGGCGCTCGGGGTCGACGCCACGGCGCTGGACGGGGTCGACCTGCAGGTCAAGCCGACGAGCGCGTGGGGGCAGGTGCTGGCGGTGGCCGGCTCCATTCTGCCACTGGTGCTGGTGGCAGTGCTCTTCCTGTTCCTGATGCGCCAGGCGCAGGGCAGCAACAACCAAGCGATCGCCTTCGGCAAGAGCCGTGCACGCGTCGTGACCGGAGAGAAGCCGACTATCACATTCGACGACGTGGCGGGCGTAGACGAGGCGAAGCAGGAGTTGTCGGAGGTCGTCGAGTTCCTGAAAGAGCCGCAAAAGTTCATCTCGCTGGGCGCGCGCATCCCGAAGGGCGTCATCTTGATGGGCCCACCGGGAACGGGCAAGACCCTGCTGGCGAAGGCCGTGTCGGGCGAGGCGGGCGTGCCCTTCTTCTCGATCTCGGGCTCGGAGTTTGTCGAGATGTTCGTGGGCGTAGGTGCGGCGCGGGTGCGCGACCTGTTTGAGCAGGCGAAGCGGCAGTCGCCGTGCATCATCTTCGTGGACGAAGTGGATGCGGTAGGGCGACACCGCGGCGCAGGACTGGGCGGCTCGCACGACGAGCGGGAGCAGACGCTGAACCAGATCTTGGTGGAGATGGACGGTTTTGGCACCGACACGAACATCATCGTGGTAGCGGCCACCAACCGGCCCGACATCTTGGACCCCGCGCTGCTGCGGCCCGGCCGGTTCGACCGGCGAGTGGTGCTGGACCGGCCCGACATCAAGGGGCGCAAGGAGATCTTGGGGGTGCACGTGCGGGGCAAGCCGCTGGCCAAGGATGTCGACCTGGAAGTGCTGGCGCGGCAGACGCCCGGCTTTGTCGGCGCGGACATCGAGAACATGGTCAACGAGGCAGCCATCCTGGCGGCGCGGCGCAACCGGACGTCGATCGGCATGGAGGAGCTTGAGGAATCTGTCGAGCGCGTCATCGCCGGGCCGGAGAGGAAGAGCAAGGTTATGACGCCCGACGACAAGCGTGTGTTGGCCTACCACGAGGCGGGGCACGCGCTTGTCGAGTCGCATCTGCCCAACTGCGACCCGGTGCACAAAGTGTCGATCGTGGCGCGGGGCATGAACCTGGGGTATACGTTGAGCCTTCCGGAGCAAGACCGCTACCTCTACACACAGGACAAGTTCGAGGACGAGATCGCGGCAATGTTGGCCGGGAGGGCGTCGGAAGAGATGATCTTTGGCGAGAAGTGGACGGGCGCCTCCGACGACCTGGAGCGTGCCACCAAGATGGCGCGCAAGATGGTCACCGTGTACGGCATGAGCCCGCGGCTGGGCCCGCTGACTTTCGGCGACCGGGAGGAGTTGGTATTCCTGGGACGGGAGATCTCGGAGCAGCGGAACTACAGCGACGAGGTGGCGGAGGAAATCGACCAGGAAGTGAGCCGGATCACGCGCGACGCCTATGCCCGGGCGAAGGAGATCCTGGGGCAGTACGTCGATCGGCTTCACACGCTGGCGCAGCGCCTGATCGACGTGGAGACGATCGACAAGGCGGAGCTGCAGGCGATCCTGGCCTGAGGCGCCGTGCATATATATCATAACAATTGACAATTTCTCCTGTCGGTGGTAGAGTCCAGCCAGAGAGGGAAGGTTGGAGATGCAGAGCACACGCCAGGAGATTCTGGATATCCTCCGGCAGGGCCGCCAGGCGACAGTGGAAGACCTGGCCGAGCGGCTCGAGCTGACCCCAATGACGGTCCGCCACCACCTCAATGTGCTCCAGGCACAGGGGCTTGTGGAGGCGGCGAAGGTGCGCCGGCTGCAGACGGTGGGACGGCCGCGGCTGGTGTACACGCTGACGCCCGCGGCCGACGAGCTCTTCCCGCAAGCCTATGGGGAGTTGGCGCGCCATCTGCTCGAAGAGATCAAGGAGCAGGAGGAGCACGGCCGCCTCGAGAAGGTGCTGCTGGGGACGGCGGCCCGTATCGCCCGCGGCGGACCCCCCGCGGTCCCCGGCCAGAGCTTTGAGGAGCGCCTGGAGCAGGTGTGCGCGTACCTGGGCCGGCTGGGCTTTAGCGTGGCGTGGACGGAGACGGACGAGGGATATCTGCTGACCAACTCGAACTGCCCCTACCGGCAGGTGGCACGCGAGCATGGAGAAGTGTGCGGCATCGACAGCGAGCTGCTGAGGCTGCTCTTGGGGGTGGAACCCAGGTACTTTGGCCACCTGCGTGGCGGCGCCGAGTCGTGCACGTGCTTGTTGGTGCCTCGGTAGCCGCCGGTTCCCGGCCCGGTCTTGGGCGCGATTCCTGTTGGCGCCTGGTCTCCCGACCGGGCGCCAACAGTGTAGGCCGGGTTTCCATACCCGGCCCGGTCTTGAGCGGGAGTGGAATCTTGCCCTATAGAGAGCCTCCCCGGGGGGATGCCCCGGGGAGGCTGTTTCTGTCTCAAGGTGCGGCGCACCTGGAAGGTGCGCCGCACCGAATCGATTGACTACCAGTACCCTGTCGCGGTGCAGTTCGCACCGTCGAGGAAGGTGTAGCCTTGCAGAGTCATGTTGGTCACGTCGATCGTCCAGTCGCCGGAGACGCTCGAGCCCCACGGGAACTTGGCGAAGCCGTCGAAGTGGGTCAGGCGCGTGCGGCTGAAGGGACCGCCCTGCGGAGCCCAGAGGTCGGCGTCGACGGCCACGAGGGCAACGGGGAGCCCACCCTGGTCGATCGCCTCGACATTCCAGCGGACATAGAGGCGCCCGTAGGGGTCGTAGGCCGGCTGGGCGATGAACTCACCGCAGGTGAGCGTGAAGTCACCACACGGCGGGCACTGGATTAGCGTCTCTACGTACATAGAGGACGTGGCTCCGTAGCCGTCGACCGACCAGATGGTCCCATCGGCGATGGTCGCGATGTTGTCCATGCGCGCATTGACGAGCATGCCCGTGGTCGCCCAGTTCCAGTTGCTGCCGTCATACGTGCCGACGACGATGTCCCCGGTGTAGGTAAAGCCGCCGGACGAGCCGCCGAGCTGGTAGAAGGCGCCGTCGAGGAAGTCACCCTCGACGCGGTAGCGCGGGACGCCGGTGTTTCCGGCGAGGTGCCATGCGTTGTCGGCGTCGTCCCAGTAGCGGGCCTCGTCAGTGACGGTGGCGAAGTTGTTGATGGCTCCGCCGATGTACCAGAACTGGTCACCGCCTGGGGCGTGCAGGACGCCATCGGCCGCGCCAAAGGGATCGGTCGGGAACGCCGCCATCTGGGCGTTTTCGGCATTCCAGAAGCCGCCGGCGATGTCATAGCACTGTGTGGCTTGAATCAAGACACTCGAGGCGTTGACCCCGCCGCCGATGCAGAGGTACTTTGTGCCGTCGATTGTGCCGACCCAGGAGTTGTGGAAGTCGCGGATGGAGGTGAAGCTGGGGAGCGCGGTGAAGGCATTGGCGACCGGATCGAAGACATACGCGGTGTTGTAGGTGCCGCCACCCGGGGTGTTGGCCCCGCCGGTGACGTAGCAGAGGTTGGTGGCCTCGTCGTAGGCCCAGTCGGGCGCCCAGCGGTCGGCCGGCGTGTTGGCGGCACCGGGCTGGAACCAGCTGTTCGTGGCATGGTTGTAGCCCCAGAAGCCAAAGATGCCAGACGTGTCGCCGAAGAGGTAGGTCACCCACTCGCCGGCCGCGTTCAGCGCGGAGCAGCCGTCGCGGGGATAGCCCATGCCAGCCCAGCTCGGCGCCGAGGCGGGTATTGTGCCCCAGCCACCGGCGGAAGCGCTGGAGTGCAGCAGAGCGGAGTCGCTGTAGGTCGCGTCGCTGGCGACAACCGTCGCGGTGTCGCTCGTGCCGCCACAGGGGACGGTCACGGTGACCTCAAAGTTCCCGGTGGTACCGTTGGCGACATAGATGCTCTGCGGGCCGCTGATCGGGAAGGCGCTGGTGTAGTCCAGGTCGAAGGTTCCGTCGTACCCCGCGTTGTTGTAAAGGCCCAGCGCATAAACGATGTTCTCGCCCTCGCAGACAGAGCCCTCCTGCTCGGCCGGGTTCAGGTAGATGCCTTCGCCGGCGACGCCTGGAATGTCAGCCGTGGGGTTGATCATCTCGTCACAGGTGAATCCTGAGGGCGCGTAGCCATCGGCGGAGCAGGGCCCGTGCGGAGGACTGCCGTAGCCGTCGCCGTCCCAGAACCAGGAAACCGGCGCAGGCGGAGGGCCAAAGCCGGCTACTGCATCGACGCAGTAGTAGGCTTCGCAGTTCGCGCCGCCACTCCCCTGGTAGCGGGGGTGGGAGATGTTGATCTCGTAAGGGCTCGTCTGGAACGACCAGCTGAAGGTGCCCCAGGAGCCATTGTCGCACCAGGGCGTGCCCACGACATAGGCATTGGTCACAGTCCAGTCGGTCGGGAACTTGAGCCATACGTTGTAGACGTACTCCCAGTCGGGGCTATACGACTCGGCGAGGAAGCAGAAGGTGCCGGCCGTGCCAGAGAAGTACATGGGGTCGCCGCCGGCCGACGGGTCAAAGGCTACGTAGGAGCCGGAGAGGCTCTCTACGCCAGCCCGCGGCGCGGCGCCCAGCTGTGGGGACAGGTCGGGCGCCTGCTTCTCAGGAGTCTGGGCGGCCACAGAAACGGTGCCCAGGACCAAGACAACCAAGAGCGTCAGATAAACCAGCTTCTTCACTTCAGAGGATCTCCTTTCACTACAGTGTGAAATGCGAGGGGCATCCGCCGCCCCTCCCGGTGCGCAGCCCTTGCCGCGGGCTGCACGCGGCACGGCCTAGCTCATGACCTGTCCCGGCACCACCTCCTCTCTGATGGATCCGCCCACCGGGCCACTATCGTACGGTACCTCGATCGGATCCAGACCTGCATCTTGCCCAAGGGCCTGTCGCTCCGGGCGGAAAAAAAGAAGGCCGGGCTTGGGGCGCCTCTGAGAGGCGCCCCAAGCCCGGCCTGGCAGCCACACCAATACCAGGCAGCCGGAGAACCGGCCGGCGATCGGACCACGGATGACGGGCGACGCATCACCCCTTCCCCCTCCACCACGGGCAGACCGGCCTGCCCGCATACCTGAACGCCAGTATAGCACGCCCTTGGGTGCGTGTCAAATCGCCCGAGTGCGCGTTGTCCTCGGGGCGGATAGGTGCAGCGCACCGAAGGCAGGTACACCGCACCGGATCTGCCGCTACGGGCCGACGACAAAGGAGCGGCAGACGCTCGTCTCGTTGGCGGCCGGAGCGTACGTGTAGCCGAGTTTCTGCATGCCCATCACACAGAAACGGTACACGCCGGCCTGGCTGCTGGTAAGGGAGAAGGAAGCCATGCCCTTCGGATTGGTGAGGGCGCTCCCCGGTACCACGCTGCCGTCGGGCCGCTTCCACTTGCCGCTCACCGCCACACCGGATGCCGCTCCATGGTCCTGGTTGTGCACGGAGGCGGTGCAGGAGACCTTGTAGGTCCCGGGCGGTGAGGTGGAGCTCCAGGCGGGGGTCAGGCGATGGAGGTGCAGCGTGAGATAGACGACCGCTGACTCGGTGTTGGACCAAGGACCGGCGCCGGCTGGGTTGGCGGCCTGCACCCGGTAGTACCAGGTGCCGGTGGGTTGGCCGACAACCACGTACTGGCTGGCGGACCCGGAATAGCGCAGGACGGGCGAGAGGAAGCCGGGATTGTCATCCTCCTGGAGGGCGTAGCCGGCCGCGCCGACGACGTCGCTCCACTCGACCAGGTAGCTGCCGTTGGCGTCAGTGTTCGAGATAGCCGCCAGCAGGGGAGCGCCGGGCACTACTCCGGCGGCCTGCGTGTCGCTCCAGGGGCCGTCTCCGAAAGGGCTGCTCGCCCGCGCGCGGTAGTACCAGATGCCCGCCGGCTGTCCGCTGAGCGCAATGCCGCTTTCCGGCCCCAGGTAGCGCTCGACCGGCGACCCGAAAGCGGGATCGTCGTCCTCCTGCAGCGTGTAGGTCGTTGCTCCGGTTGCCTCGCTCCACTCCACCTGGTAGGCACCGTCGCCGTCGCCGTTGTCGATGGGCGAGAGGAGAGGCGCTCCGGGCAGGGGCCAGGAGCAGCCCATCCAGGCGAGGATGGCACCGAGCACCTGGGCGCGCTGGTTCACGGTATCTACCCACTCGAGGGGCCACCCGAGAAAGACACTGTGGAACGAGCCGGCGGCGTGGTTGGTCGAGTTGGGCGGGAAGGGCTCTGTGTTGTAGCCAAAGGGCGTGCCGGTGCCGGCCTGAGGGTAGACCTCGTCGTCATACGGCCCCTCGAAGGGAGGAGGCGGCCAGTACACGCCATAGTCATCAGGCCGGGCAAGCACCAGCGGCCCGATGCCGTCGCCGACCGGGTTGCCGGTCGAGCCGACGAGGGTGGTATAGACCCACACGTCGGAGATGGCCTGCACGCCAAGGTAGCTCTGCATGAAGGGGGTGACCGTCCCCGCGTCAAAAAAGTACTCCGACGATGAGAGGAGAAAGCGGCCGCCCGCGTCGAGGTAGGCGGCGACCTTGGCCTCGTTCTGCGGGGTAAAGACGCCGGGGTCGTCGTCCAGATCTTCGTAGGCGTAGCCCGTGAACCATAGGACGGCGTCGCGGCCCTCGAGGGCAGCGCCTGTCGGCTGGCCCTGTGCCTGGACGTCCCAGAGCTCGTACGCCAGCCCAAGCGCCTCGAGGGCCGACGTGTAGTAGGGCCGTCCGCCGAGGCTACCGGGGTGGGTGTACTCGTAGTCCCAATCGTCGTCAACGAGGAGGATTGCGGCCGCCTGCGGCGCGGCGGCGGCAGGCAGCGCACAGAGCGCCACCACGGCGAGCAGCAGACATGTGGCAAGTTGTCTCATACTCCCCCTCCTCCGTGTGAACGTGCGGCTGCGCAGGTGCAGCCACCGAGACCTACCAGGTGCAGGGCACCGGCAGCCCTGGGTGCGGCGCACTTAAGTGCGCTGCACCTGCGTGAGCAGGACGATGAGGTGCAGCGCACCAAGGGCAGGTGCACCGCACCGGATCTGCCGCTACGGGCCGACGACGATGGTCTTGCAGACAGGTGCCTCGTTGGCGTCCGGGTCGTAGACATACCCAGCTTTGGACATGGCCGTAAGGCAGAACTGGTAGGTACCCGTCAGGCCTTTCACGACCGTGAACTTGCCCAGGCCAAGTGGGTTCGTCACTGTAGTCTGGGTGACGGTGGTGGCGTCCGGGAGAGTCCAGGTGCCAGACAGCGTCGCGCCCTGAACGACCGCATGATTCTGGTCGTGTATTCGCAGCGCGGCGAGGACGGCGTAGGTGCCAGGCACAACTCCGGGGCGCCAGATGAGCTTGTTGGCGTTGAGGTGGAGCATGTTTCCGGCGACGACCGTCACGCTGTGCTGTATGACCTGCTGCCCGCAGTTGGAGGCCGTCATCGTGATGGTGTACGTGCCTGCGGCAGCATAGGTGTGCAGGGCAGGGTTGCCGCTCCCTGTCGTGCCGTCGCCCCAGTCCCAGGCATAGGCGATGGGCGGTGAGCCCTGGGCCGTCGCGGTGAAGGTGGCGGGCGAGCCGGCAAGCGGGCTGGTCGGCGTCCAGGTGAAAGCGGCATCTAAGACTGGGATGCAGGCCGGGCATGGCAGCGACTCGGTGTTGTAGAGGCTGTAGCTCCAGGCCTCGTTCTCGTAGAGCCGTCCCGATACCAGCCAAATGCGGTTGCCGTCGCCGTCGCCCTCCAGGGCATACAGGAGGTGACCCATCTTGGGAAGCCAGCCCCAGAGGTCCTGAACCGAGTCGTAGGCGAGCGCCGAGGCGGAGGCAGTCACGTCGGTGCTGGCGCCGCCGGCGAGCACGAGATAGCGGTCAGCGAGCACCGCGTCTGCGGCCCGCACCCAGCCGTCGGCCGGCAAGGGCGCCGCCACCGACCAAGCCGCGGTAGCCGGGTCATATCGCTCGGTGGCGTTGACGTAGGTGATGTTGGAGCTCATGCCGCCGGCGACATAGAGCTTGCCGCCCATTGCACCGGCGAGGGGATACCGGCGCGCAGCGGCCATGGAGGGCAGGCCGGTGTCCCAGCTGTTGGTCGCGGGGTCGTAGGCCCAGAGTGTCTTTTGGTACGAGAGGCCGTTGGTGCCCCCGATGACGTAGTATCTGCCGCCGAGGGCGACACCGGCGTAGGCAAAGCGGGGCTCCGGCATCGGGGCGCCGGTCGACCAGCTGTTCGAGGCAGGGTCGTAGATGTAGAGCGTGGGCTGGGCATAGGTCGACCAACCACCAGCCACGTAGACCCTGCCGTCGATCGCCACGGCGTCGATCCAAGTGCGCGGACCGGGCATGTCGGGGCCGGCCGACCAGGTGCCTGTGGCGATGTCGTAGACGTCGAGCCAGGCTTTGACGCCCGCGTTGCGACCACCGATCTTGAAGAGCTTGCCGCCGGCATAGACAAGCGCATGGTCGCTGGTGCCGCGGCCGGCGGGTAGAGGCGCCAAGTCCCCATAGCCGGAGGCGAGCGAGGCCATCGTCAGCATGCGAGCCTCGGCCTGCGCGCCGCCCTGCCCCGTCGCGGTCACAGTCAACAGGTCGGTCTCCATGCCGACCGCGAACCAGGGCACGACCGAGGCGATGGTCAGAGTCGAGGTCGTCAATGCGGGGATGGGCAGCGTCTGGGTGACGCCGCCAGAGGGCCACAGTGACTGGTGGGCCAGCGCAAAGCTCTGCTCAAGCCCGGTGGCATTGACGAGGTCCACGTCGTAGGCGACCACCTCGCCGGGGCAATCGGCCCCCGTCTGGTAGGAGGGCGCCAGGGATATGCCCTCGCCCAGGAAGAGGGCCCAAGTCCGGAGGGTCCCCTCGTCGCCGGCTGCATCGTCACATACGGCGAGCGTCCAGGTGCCCTGGGCATCGCCGAACAGAAGGGCGGATAGCGGCTCGCTGGGCTGCCACCAGTGGGGGTAGTAGGGAGGTGGAGCGACGTGGTCCACCGAGTCGGGCACCCCGGGCGCCGAGTCGTCGAGGATCACATTGAGGTTGTCTGCGCTGCCATCAGGGTGGACCAGCAAATCGATGGCCGTGCCGTCGGGGGCGGTAAGGGCGAAGGAAAGGTCGCCGCGCCACGGGTGCTCGACCCAAAGGCCAACTTTGACCTCGGCAATGGGGAAGCTGTCGGGCACGGTCAGGGTTGAGCTGATGAGGTCGGGACAGGAAGCGTCAGGGATGGCCATTGGCGTGGAGCTGGTGTAGACGTGGGTCGTCCGGATCGCGGCGCGCACCGGCTGCAGATCGAGCACAACGCGCTCGGAGGCGGCCGACCACTCGTCCTTGGGCGGGCCGGCCAAGCCCTGGCCCGAGACCTCCAGCAGTGAGATGGCTGCTAGCAACAGGGCTACAATCACAGCCAGCAGGATGAATCGCAGCTTCATGGCCTCTCCGGTGCGAGCGGGATGTGGGGATAGTATAGCACGAAGGTGGTGGGTTGGCAACTGGGCGGTGCTGCGCACTGGTGAGAAGAGGTCCGGCGCACCAGAGGTCAGAGGTGCGGCGCACCAGCAGGAATGGGTGCGGCGCACTTTCCAAGTGCGCTGCACCTGGGTGAGC
>DAOQVR010000011.1:0-152146 GCA_035341665.1 Anaerolineae bacterium | reverse complement strand
CGTCCTGGTGCTGCCCGGCGCTGCCGTCAGCCTGGAGGTTACGCCCGCCTCTGCCACCCTCTCCCCCGGAGGCACGCTCCAGTACCGCGCCACCGCATGGGACTCGTACGGCAACCAGATGAACAACCCGGTCACGACCTGGTCCCTGGCTGGCGCGCTCGCCGGCCAGATCGACGAATCCGGCCTCTTCACCGCCGGTTTCGTGGCTGGCACCTACCCGGACGAGGTCATGGCCGCCAGCGGCAGCGCCAGCGACACGGCAACCGTCACGATCGTGTACCCCTGCCGGGTCTTCGTGCCGTTGGTCTCTCGGTGACGGGCCTGTGGTGGCTTGCCTCCCGCAATAGACCACAATAGATGGGGCTGTCCAAGAACTGTCATTCCGAGGGAGCGCAGCGACCGAGGCACGCCCTGAGGTACGAAGGGATTCTCTGATTTCGCACAGAACGAATCGACACGAGATGCTTCGCTGCGCTCAGCATGGCAGGTCTCGTGCTTTTTGGACAGCCCCGTCTCGTAGGTCTCGCCGTCGGTGCGCTGCACCTGGCAAGCTGGCAAAGCAGCGCCCTTCGCGCCCAGCCGCCGAGGTCTGTGTTGGCAGCAGCGCCCGATCGTGGTACAATCGCCCGAGCGCTGCACACCGGTTCTGCAGACCGGAGCGAAGCCGGCAGTTGCCGGCTTTGGAGCCATGGACGCGCTCCTGGTGCGATCGCCTCGGCGTGCCGAGCAGCCCGGCCTGACCATGGGGAAAGGGTAAGCCTCATGAAGCTACTCTACGCAAGGACTTCCTCTCGGATCGGCCTGCTTGCCCTTCTCTCTTGCCTGCTCTCTTCGCTCCTCGTCGTCCGGCCGAGCACGGTACGGGCCGCCGAGTCTGGCGACATGGTTTGGGTGCTGACCGAGACCGTGGCGAATCCGTCGAACGCCCAGACAGAGTTCTACGGCGGAGGAGGAAACCCGGTCTACTTCGGGGAGGAGCGGTTTGACGGCAAGTTCACCAAGTACACCGTGTCCGAGAGCGGCCTGGGCATCCAGGATCGAGAGGTGGACCATGGGTACGAGTACCACAACGTCAGCGTCTCGGCCGCCCTCCAGGAGCCGCCGGCCGAGATGGTCCCGGGGCAGACCATCGAGCTGACCGCGACCTTTGCCCACAGCGGCAGCGTCAGTGCCGGCGGCCTGGGGATCGGGGTTCTCTTCTGGTACAGCGGCAAGGGGCTGCAAATGCAACCGGCCGAGCCGTTCCGCTACGCCCCATGGGATTCGGGCTTCGACGGCACCTCCTCTGTCACCTACACCTCCGTAATCCCGTGGGCCGCAGGCGGCGAAGAGCTGGAGATATACGCCTCCTTCTGGAACGCAGAGCCGTGCCTTGTCATCTGGAGGTACGAGGCCAGGCCGGCTGGCGGCGCGGCCGCGAGCCCGGAGCCGGAACAGGCGGACGACGGCGAAGAGCCGCCCCTGGAAGCCGAGCCCCGCAGGCCAGTGATCGTCCTGCCCGGCATCTACGGCTCCTACGTAGCCTCGGTCTGGAGCGAAGGCACTTGGCTCTACGGCCGGGGCATAGCGCCGGAGCTGCTCACGATCGATCCCTTGGCCCACTCCTACGACGACCTCATCCAGACGCTCAAGAACGCGGGCTATGTGGAGGGCCAGGACCTCTTCGTCGGCGCGTACGATTGGCGCATGCCGCCCGGACCGGTCGACGGCGCGGTTGATGGGGTGATCGAGGGCTTGTCGGGGGTGTCCATCACGGACGACGTCTATGAGTATGGCATCGACTACCTGGGCTACTATCTGGAGCAGGCGGCCGAAAGCTGGCGACAGAACCACGATGGCGAGGCCTTGGACTCGGTAGACATCATCTCGCACAGCACCGGCGGCCTGGTCGCGCGGGTGTACATCCAGGGCACCGCCTACGGCAAGCATTACCGGTCGTCCGACGGCACAGCGGTAGCGCTGCCGAGGGTGAACAACCTGATCATGGTGGCCGTGCCAAACCGGGGGGCCACCCTGCCCTGGCAGGCCATGCACAACAACTTTAAGCGGGACGTCGCCTCCAAGCTGGTGATGAGCAAGATCATCGCGCGCAGCTACTTCAAGGTGCAGAGGGGCTTCACAATCGGCGGCCCGCCTCTGCCCATCACACCCGAGTCGGTTCGCGATCCTGCTACGGGTCTCCTCGACCCCGTCAAGTTCATCCGCCTCTATTGCCCCACTTTTCGCAGCCTGCTGGCAACCTACCCCTTTCTCGTGAAACAGGACGGCAGGCTGGTCGACGTGAACAATCTGCCGGAAGTCCGCAATGACCTGGTCTTGGACCTCAACAACGGCCTGGACCTGCCCGACCGGCCGGCCCCGGCCGACCCCAGCCCCTTTGCCGGCGCCGTCAACCGCACGACCGTCATGTGGGCCAGGCGCAACGACACGGTCCACCAGATGCGCGAGATGAACAGCGCAGCCGAAAACGCCGTCTTTCCCATGGACGCCCGATTCGAGCAGGACGTAGCAGCCGGCACGACCTGGTACGAGGACATTGTCGAGCCGTTGGGGGGCGATGGAACGGTGCCCAGCCTGTCGGCGGCCGGGCAGTTCGAGGGAGACGGCCGGATCGACCTTGTCGAGGTGCTTCCGGGTGACGGGAGCCACACCGGGCTGATGGCCAACCGCCGGGTGCAGACCCTCGTGCTCGACATCCTTGGGATCGACCTCCAGGGAGTGGAGATCTCGACAGGCCTGGCTAGGACCGACGCCTACGTGGTCGTGGTGATGTCGGATCCGGTAGGCTTGCTCCTGGCCGACGGACAGGGGCGCCGCCTGGGCTGGACGCCGGACACCGGCGCCCTGAGCGAGATCCCCAACAGCCTGTGGTACGGAGAGAGCGAGGGCATCGGCTTTGCCTTCGGCGAGGTGCCTCAACCTCTGCGTGTCGAGCTGGTGGGCCTGGGCGGAGACCACTTTGTCCAGGTAGTGGGAGAGCAGCGAGAGCAGCGGATCGGGCTCCAGGATGACAGCCCATTGGCTGCCGGCGAGCGAAGGATCCTGGAGATCAGGGCAGCCGATGAGCCGGACCCAGGGCCCCTGGCACCCGTCGAGGCGCCCGCACCTGGCAAGCCGGCCACTCCCTGGGTGACCGGCGCGACCATCGCGGCGTCTGCCCTGGCAGCCGGCGCGCTGGCCGTGGTGGGCACCAGGCTCATGAGGAAGCGCCGGGCTCCTGCACGGCAGCCCGGGGCGGTCCGCACCCCGGTGCCGGCGCCGGCGGCCGCCTGCGAGCGATGCGGCAGTGCCGTTCGGCCACAGGGAGGGTTCTGCGGTGCGTGCGGGGCGCCGGTGGCTCCGGCCGGGCCGCAGGCCCAAGATCAGCCCGGCCGGGCAGAGCCGGCAGGGGGCATGCTGACCTGCCCGCACTGCAGCCACCGGGTGAGCGCCGGATCGCGCTTCTGCGGCCTGTGCGGCGGACCGGTGTCCTGCCCCGGGAAGGATGGCGGGCCTTAGTACCACAACCGGAGATGTCATTCTGAGAAGCGAGTGCAGCGAGCGACGAAGAGTCTCGGCCGCATGCGCAGTCGGACTCTCGCAGTTGAGGCGAGATTCTTCGCTCCCTTCGGTCGCTCAGAATGACAGATAGCAGAATGTGAGGTTTTAGTAGAACCCTCGCTGAGAGTTCCGCACTGCAAGGGGCCGGTCACGAGCCAGTGATAGGCGATCCCACAGGCGAGCATTCCCTGAGGGGAACCCGTCCGTGCGCGCAGCATACCTGGCGGAGGGTGCCAAGATGAAACGAGCGCTTCTGATCGCCGCCGTGAGCATCGTCGTGCTGCTGATCCTGGTTGCCCTGTCCGGGCCGCTGCTGACATGGTTGGGGGTGCAGCTGCCGTTCTACATCGTGTTCTCGCCGGGCGAGGTCCGGCTGGTCCGAGCCACGGCGGCTCCGGCCTCCCAGCCTTCTCTCGCGCCCGGGACCCCCATGACCCCTGCCGGCGACGCGATGCCGGTGATCGTCGACACCGACATGGCTCCGGACGACTGGATGGCGATCCTCTATCTCTTGCAGCAGCCTGGCGTGGACGTGAAAGCCATTGCCGTCGCAGGCACGGGCGAGGCCCACTGCGTCCCGGGGGTACAGAACGCACTCGACCTGGCGGCACTGGCCGGACGCGGGGCGATCCCGGTCGCCTGCGGGCGCGAGACCCCGCTGCAAGGCGATCACGCCTTCCCCTCGGACTGGAGAGAGGCGGTGGACGGCATGTTGGGGCTGGCGCTGCCGAGGAGTCCCGAAGCGCCCTACGAGGGATCGGCGGCCGAGCTTCTGGCCGGCGTGGTCGAGCAGTCGCCAGAGAAGGTGCACATCCTCACCCTGGGTCCGCTGACGAACGTGGCGGAGGCGCTGGAGGCCCACCCGGAGCTCGTGGACAACCTCTCGGGGATCACCATCATGGGCGGGGCGGTAAACGTGCCGGGCAACGTCCGGGCGTCGGCGGATGTGGGCAATGACCTGGCCGAGTGGAACGTCTACGTCGATCCGCACGCCCTGGCCGTCGTCCTGGGCTCCGGTGCGCCGGTTACGCTGGTGCCGCTGGATGCGACCGGCGATGTGCCGGTCACATCTGGCTTCTACAAGAGGCTCAAACGCGATCGCGGGACGCCGGCGGCGGAGTTTGTGTACCGCGTGCTGACCCAGCAGGAGGCCAAGATCCGGGCCGGTGGGTATTCCTTCTGGGATCCCTTTGCCGCGGCCGTCGCCGTGGACGGCAGCCTGGCGACGTTCGCAGAGGTGAGGCTGTCGGTAATCGAGGAGGAGGGCCCCGAAAGCGGCCGCACGGCTGCAGGCGATGCCGGGCAGCCGGTGCGAGTGGCGGTGGGCGCCGATGCCGCCGGCTTCGAGACGCTCTTCTTGGACGGGCTCAACGGCCGGTCTCCCTAGGGGGGCGAAAGGCCGGTGCGCGGGGGCTCTCGGCTGCTCGCACGGGGCACTCGTGGCACAGCTCCCGCCCCGCCGCGCGCCAGGTGAAGCGCACCCCGAGGGTGCGCCGCACCGCGAGGCGGACCGCGCCCCGGCGCCGGCTGCTGCCGCCTGGCCCTCAGGGAGACCGCGTGCCGGCGCCCCCCTCCCTCAGTAGCCGCGCATCCCCAGCGGCAGGTAGATGACGTACTCCGTCCCGGCGACTGCTCCGCCGGCCCAGAAGCCGCCCCCCAGCGAGTAGACCCCACCCGTCATCAGTCCGGCGTCCGCCTGGCCGGCGGTGCCGCCCAGGGAATAGACACCTCCCGTCGAAAAGGTCCCACCCCCACCGTCCACCGTGCTCCAGGAAAGGTCATAGCCCCCGCCCGACTGGGCCAGGACGGGGACGGCCACCAGTATCAGCAGGCAGGCGAGGGCCCACCGCGAGGGACCTCTCCGCCCCTCCGCGTCTCCGCGTCTCCGCATCATCTCCCCCTCCTCCCTACCGCGGGTTGACCAGGACCCAGATGAGCCGGCTCCCCTGGGCCGCGTCGAGCCCCTCCATAGCTGTGCCGATGAGGCTGCCGGGCACGTAGCCGGCGCTCCCCAGTGCGGTTGCCTGCCCTCCGGCGCCGGCCACGAGTAGGTCGCCGGCGGCGATGGGGCCTGCCAGCGCGCCGGCCCTGACCTGGGCCTGGCCCAGCACGACGAGCAGCAGGTAGTCACCCGCGGCGACAGGACCTTCCGCCGTGTGGCTTTCGAAGGTGATGCTCGTCTCCACCCGTCCGTCGATCTCGAACTCCTCCACCCGCTCTTCGGCGACGAAGCGGGCGTAGACGACGCCGGCGAGGGCCGTGCCCGGCCCGGCGCGGCGCACCAGCGGCGCGGGGAACTCGCTCTCGCCAAAGGGGGCACCGAGGCCGGCCACAGCGGCGAGGTCGCCGGGCTCCAGCCGCTCGCCGGCCTGTGCGACAACCATCGAGGGGCCGCCGCCGGCGAGGGCGCTGCCGGCGTATATCTTGTCGGGCGTGTAGAACCCCCACTCGTGATCGGCCTGGGTCGTGTTGGCGTACACGCCATCGGTGCCCGCGTTCTGCACGTACACGCCCTTGGTTCCCGCCGAGAGCACATTCACACCGACCTGGCCCGCCGAGTCAATCTGCAGGCCGTCGTAGCCTGCGGAGACGATCCCCACTCCGTCGGAGTCCGCACGCCCGATGTATAGCCCCAGGCCGTGGGCGCCGGCGACCTCAAAGCCATTCTGGGCGGTGCTCGGGTTCGACGCGCTGGGGTTGCCCGCCTCGTGGACGTAGACACCATCCTGGCCCGCATGCTCGACGTTCAGTCCGTTCAGTGTCGCCTCGCCCACCCACACCCCATGGTGGCCGGCCGACGAGACCGAAAGCCCGCTGTACGCCGCCGAGGGCACGTAGATGCCCGCGCCGCCTGCCGATTGCACTGACAGCCCGTCGCCCGTCCCGTTGTTGGTCACCGACACCAGCGCGCCGGTGCTCGACCCAATTGCGCTGAAGGGCAGCGCCAACGAGAGCGCAGCCGGCGCCGCCGTCAGCGCCTGCCGGGGCGAGAGAAGGGTGTACGTGCCGGAGCCGGCCGGGCAGCGCACGGAGACCTCGAGCCAGCGCGCGTCCCCCTGGAACCGGCCCGAGCCAAAGTCAAGCGCCACCGTGAAGAGACCCTCGGCCAGCGACACGTTGGGCTTGGTCAGGGTGCTCCCAACTTGGAGCCCGCCGGAGAGCGCATCCCAGAGGGCAAACTTGAAGTCGCAGGCGCCGGAGTAGGGAGAGTCGCTGCTCCTGAGCTGTCCCTGGTAGGTGAAGCCGGTGCCCAAGGGGCTGCTCGCCGGGGCCTGGGCCATCGACAGACCCCCCATCAGGCTGAGGACTACTGCTGCTGCCACGATGCTTCCGATGAATCGCTTGCCTTTCACGGTTCCCTCCTGTGGTATCGTAGATAGGTACGCCTACAGGGCAGAGCCCGCCGCGCCGGGAGGCGGCAGGCTGAGGTGTGAACCGCATGGGCCACCGCGGCGTGGCCCCCTGTGCCCGCCTTCGCCTTGGGCCCACATCCGGCCGCGAGGCGCGGGCTGCGACGGCCATCATTGTACCACGGCGTGGCGCCATGATCAACCCCGGGGCCTTCCGCCAGATTTCGCACAGACCGAGCCGAAGTCCGAACCGGCAATCGTCTCCCGCGCCCGGCCTGGCTAGGCACCCCATCGGGCGTTCGGAGTGACACGGTGGGACGTCTCGTGGCCTGCAGCGCGCAGGGGCCGTTCCCTCGGCGCCCTTGACATGCCGCCGCTCCGGCGATATACTGCCCTTGACTGCTGGCATGCTCCGGCTCGGCCGGGCACAGCGGGCAGCGCTTCTCAAGAGGTGCACTCGGCAGCGACTGGGCCGAATTCGGGACGAGGATGGCTTTACCCCATGGACCAAGGCGACGGCCCGCCCCAACACCGGCCCGGCCATCGGCTGCCGTCGCAGCCAGCGCGACCACCGGTGCGCCCTGGTCCTTTTACGGGGCCGGGGCGCGGACAAGGGCTGGACGTGTTGAGACGGGAGGCGACGCCCCCCGGTGGGCAGCCCACGATCTCGTGCGTCCACGCCTCGGGACGGAGGGAACATGTCGCGGGAGAGTGCTATGGTCAATGGGGCCCGGGTGATAGCGCTCATTCTGGTCCTGCTGGCGATGGCGGGGCCGTGGACGCTCGACAGCCACGCCGACCAGGAAGACGCGTGCTCTGCTCCCCTCGTGTACCTGGGCAACGGCCGCTGCGCATGCAAAATATCTCTCTGGACATTGATTGGCGTCAGCGTGAGGTGGGGCAACGACTCCCTTTTCTGGTTGCTCCTCCTGCCCGGGCTGCTCCTTCTCAGCACGATCCTGCTCCTCCTCAGCGGGCGCCCTCTTTTCTGGTCTCTTCACCTCGTGGCGTGGGGGCTCGCTCTCACGCTTTCGACGGTCGCCGTGATGGCGTCTTGGTGGGGGCACGGGATGACAACCCTCAGGCTGTGGGGCGCATGGCTCTGCCTGGAGGTGGCTGCCGCCGTGCTGGCAGGCGAGATCGTGAGCGCCAGGCGGTGCCGCGCGCGGGAAGCCAAGCCCGCGTAGGCCCGCCCAGAATCGCTCGGGCGCCGCAAGCTCAAGGTCGCCGTCGTCTTTGTCCACGAGGCGTTCCGCTTCGAGGCCTGGCTGGCAGCGGCGAACAAGCGGGTTCAGGCCGAGTACTGGAGCCTGTTCCGGGAGAGTCGCTGGGACAAGTATCGGGTCGTACCGACCACAAAGGGCGCTGATTCCATCGTCGAGCATATCCTGGCTGCCGATCCAGATTTCGGTGACCCGCACCGCCTGACCGGGCAGATCGAGCGGGAGACCGTCAGGTTCATCGAGGACCTGGAGCGCTTTCTCTCCGAACAGGCAGGCTGACCAGGGGCAAGCCCCTGGCGCCGCCCTTGACAGAAGCCGCCGCCTGGGCTAAGATGCACCCCATGTGGGAGCTCTTGCCACGCCTGCCTCTCTATGCCGCCTTCTACCGGCTGGGCCGGCCGGCCCTGCTGCCCCTCAGCTTGGTCGTGAGTGTCTCGTACCGGTGCAACAGCCGCTGCAAGACCTGCGGCGTGTGGCGCATTCCGAGTGAGGAGCTGACCGCAGCCGAGTGGCGCAATGTCTTTTCCCACCTGGGCCACACCCCATTCTACCTCACCTTCACCGGCGGCGAGCCGTTCCTGCGGGCGGAGCTGGCAGAGATCGTGATCGCCGGCGCGGAGGCCTGCCGGCCGGGCGTCATCACCATCCCGACAAACGGCCTGCTCACGCAGCGCATCGTCGAAGAGACGGAGAGGATCTGTGCGGCAGCGCCCCGCACACAGGTCAGGCTCAACCTCTCGCTCGACGGCGTCGGCACGCAGCACGACGAGATCCGGGGCGTGCCGGGCACCTGGGAGCGCGCCATGGAGACGTGGCGCGGCCTGAAGGAGCTGCAGGCGCGCCGCAAGAACCTCGTGCTCAGCGTCCATACGGTGGTCAGCAAGTTCAACATCGGCCGCATCCGGGAGATTGTGGAGGGACTCCAGTTCCTCGAGCCCGACTCGTACATCACCGAGGTGGCCGAAGAGCGGGTGGAGCTGGGCACGGTCGGCTGGGAGATCACGCCTTCGGCGGCCGAGTACGCCCCGGTCGCGGACTACCTGTCGGCGCGGGCTCGGGCTGTGCCGGCGCGAGGGCTGGCACGCCTTACCCAGGCGCTTCGGGCGCAATACTACCAGCTGGCCCGGCAAGTGCTCGAGCGGCAGGCACAGGCGATCCCGTGCCGGGCGGGCTGGGCGAGCGGCCACATCGCGCCGAACGGGGACGTGTGGTCGTGCTGTGTCCGCGCGGAGCCGGTGGGCAACCTTCGCGACACGGGCTATGACCTGCGGCCGATCTGGGAAGGCAGGGCCGGCAGCATGCGCCGGATTAGGGCGAGCATCGCGGGGCGCGAGTGCGCCTGCCCGATGGCCAATGCGAGCTATGCCAACATGCTTCTCCACCTCCCCACCCTCGCCCGCGCCGCCCGCGATGTGGCAGTCCCTCCGCGGCCCCGCCCCTGAACCCCCGCGGGCCTGCCCGATTCGCCAAATCAAAGCCATTTGCTACGCCTGCCGATGGGTGGTATTATGTCTCGGTCTGCCCTGCAGGCGAACCGTAGAGGTGCATCACTTGGTCCGACGAGTCGCCCTGATCCTGCTTGGTCTGCTGCTGGTCCTGGTTGCCGGTCTGGCCGCGGCCGTCCTTGCCTACCGGCACCCGACGCCGGGGCAGCCTGAGCAGGCGGCGGCCGGGCGGCCGGTGGAGCTGCCCCGCGACGAGGCGGCCCACTTTGGCGCGACGACGGAGTGGTGGTACTACACCGGTTTCTTGACCGGCAAAGACGGCCGGCGCTATGGCTTTGAGCTGGTCTTTTTCAAGGCCTACGTGCCGCCGCAAGTCCGGGTGGGCAAGCTGCTGCCGCTGAGCTGGCTCACCAACCCGGTCTTCTTCGCCCACCTGGCGGTGAGCGACGAGGCGGCGCAGGCGCACCAATTCACCGAGCAGGCGAACTTTCCGCGCTTCTGGACGGCCGGGGCCCGCGAGGACCGCTTTGACGTGTGGAACGGCACCTGGCGCGCCTGGAGCGGAGATAGGCTCCATCACCTCCAGGCGGACTGGGAGGAGGTCGCGCTGCAGCTGGATCTGGAGCCCCGGAAGCCGGCGGCACTGCATGGCGCGGGAGGGTCCGGCGTGATCGACATGGGGCCGGCCGGTACGTCGTACTATTACTCGTACTCAGATATGGCCGGCACGGGGCAGCTCACCCTCGACGGGGTGACCCAGGCAGTGCAGGCGACGGCCTGGATGGACCACCAGTGGGGCAGCTGGCAGTCGATGGGAGCATTTGCGGGCTGGGATTGGCTCAGCCTGCGGTTGGATGACGGCACGCAGGTGATGCTGTTCGACTTCCGCGACGAGGCGGGCAACATCTATCCCGGATCGGCCGGGACGTGGATCGGGGCGGACGGCACGACGGTACACCTCACGGAGGAGCAGTACGACGCGCAGGTGCTCGAGCGGTGGACCAGCCCGACCACCGGAGGCCACTACCCGGTGCGCTGGCACGTCACCGTGCCGCGCTACGGGCTGGACGTCACCGTGGCTGCGACCTTCCCGGAACAGGAGATGCCGATCCGCCTGGGGCCGATCTACTGGGAAGGCAGCGTGAGGGTGGAGGGAACGGTCCAGGGGTTGGGCTTTGTCGAGATGACCGGCTACGCGCCGGCTGCGGTCCATGGCAACGGCTCTCGTTGAGGCGGTGCGCGCCGCCGGAGTCGTGGGCGCCGGCGGTGCCGGCTTTCCCGCGCACGCCAAGCTGGCGGCCCGGGTCGACACGGTGATCGCCAACGGCCTGGAATGCGACCCGCTCCTGCAGTGTGACCAGCGGCTGATGGAGCGCCACGCGGCAGTGGTGGTGCGCGGCGTCCGGCTGGTGATGGAAGCGACGGGGGCCGGCAGGGGTATCTTGGCGCTGAAGGATGCGTACCACGCTGCCTGCGGGGCACTGGAGAGGGCGGTAGGCGCCCGTCAGGGAGGGCAGCCGAAGTCGCCCCAGGCGGGGCTCAGCCTGTGCCGGATGGAGAGCCGCTACCCGGCCGGCGACGAGTTCGTGCTGGTCTACCAGGCGACAGGCCGCCTCGTCCCTGAAACGGGACTGCCCCTGCACGTGGGCTGCGTCGTGCAGAACGTCCAGACGCTCTTCAACATCGCCAGGGCGAGTGAAGGCGCGCCGGTCACACACCGGCTGCTGAGCGTCGCGGGTGCCGTGGCGCGGCCGGTGACGCTGTGGGCGCCGGTCGGCACCCCGATCCGGGACGTGATTGGCTGGGCGGGCGGAATCCGGCCGCCGCGGTGGAGCACACGCACGGCGGATGATTATGCCGTGGTGGTGGGCGGTCCTATGATGGGCCGCCTGGCGCGCGACCTGGACGAGCCGGTCACCAAGACGACCAGCGGGCTGCTGGTGCTGCCCCGCGACAATGCCGTGGTGCGTTCGCTTTCCCGCAGCCGTGCCTCGTGGGTCCGGCGCGGGATCTCGACCTGCGACCAGTGCCGCGACTGCACAGACCTCTGCCCACGCTACCTGCTGGGGCACGACCTGAAACCGCACGAGGTGATGCGGGCGATCAACTATGGATTGCACCGGCCGGCGGCCCAGGTGACGGCAGCCGTGCTCTGCTGCGAGTGCCGGCTGTGCGAGGCGTACGCCTGCCCGCTGGAACTGTCGCCGATGTCGTACTATGTGGCACTCAAGAAAGAGCTGAGGGCGCAGGGCTGGGTGAACGAGGTGCACAAGCGCAGCAACCTGCAGCCCCACCCGATGCGCGACTGCCGGCTGGTGCCGACACACAGGCTGATCGCGCGTCTGGGGCTGGCAGAGTGGGAGGGCCAGGAGTGCCCGCTGGACGAGGCAGCCTATGGCCCGGACAGGGTCTCGATCCCGCTGCAGCAGCACCTGGGCGCGCCGGCCAGGCCGCTGGTGGCGCCGGGGGACCGGGTAGCCCCGGGCGACCCAATCGGCGCCATCCCGGACGACAAGCTGGGCGCGGCGGTGCACGCCTCGATACGCGGGCGGGTCACGGCTGTTCGCGGCGAGCGGATCGAGATCGAGGCGGAGGGGCGATGATCGAGCCGGCAATCGCACTGGTGGAGACCAACAGCATCGCGGCCGGCATCCTGGCCGGTGACGCGATGGTCAAGAAGGCGGTGGTGCAGCTGCTCGAGGCGCGCTCGATCTGCCCCGGGAAGTACATGGTGCTGATCGGCGGCGAGGTGGGGCCGGTGCGCGAGTCGTACCACGTGGGCGTTGCCGCGGCGGCAGACACATTGGTGGATCAGCTGCTGCTGCCCAACGCGCACCCCTCGATTTTTCCGGCGCTGATGAGCGCCGCCGCGCCGCGCGGCGACGAGGCACTGGGGATCATCGAGACGGTGACGGCCGCGGTGTGCATCGTGGCGGCAGACGCAGCGGCGAAGGAGACCGATGTGCAGCTCCTCGAGATTCGCCTGGCCAATGGGCTGGGCGGCAAGAGCTTTGTGCTCATGGAGGGCAGCGTCGCCGACGTCGAAGCGGCGGTGGCTGCCGGCGTCGAATGGGTAAAGCGCGAAGGCCTTCTGGTGCGCCAGGTGGTGATCCCGCAGCTTCATGAGCAAATGAGGGCCAAGATCCTGTAAGATGCAGCTCGGTCGCGTCATCGGAACTCTCGTCGCCACACGCAAGGCGGAGGGGCTGGAAGGGGTCAAGTTCCTGGTCGTCCAGCTCCTCGACAAGAACCGGAAGCCGGCCGGAGACCCGGTGGTCGCCGCCGACGGCACGGCGCAGGCCGGGCCCGGCGAGCTGGTGTTCGTGATCGCCAGCCGCGAGGCAGCCCTCGCCCTGCCGGAGGGCTTTGTGCCCGTCGATCATGCGATCGTCGGCATCGTGGACGAGGTGGACATCCGCTAGTGTACATCGGGCGCGTGAGTGGCACGGTCGTCGCCACGATCAAGAATGAGCTCTACCAGGGCCGGAAGCTGCTGGTGGTCGACAGGCTGAACCTGCAGGGCAAGCCGACCGGCCGCTACGACATCGCCGTGGACATGGTCCAGGCCGGTGCCGGCGACCTGGTGCTGGTGCTCGACGAGGGGAACTCGGCCCGGCAGATCGTCGGCCGGGAGCCAGGCGGCGCCATCCGGGCCGTGATCGTGGGCATCATCGACCGGGTCGATATCCCCGGCTCGACCTTCGAGCCCTACGAGCCGCCGCGCAGGCCGGAGGCAGGGGACGGCCGCGATGGCTGAGGGAAAGCCGGCGGCAGGCCGGCACGTGACCGAGTACGAGCTGCGCCAGGAGATGGTGCGCGTCGGCCGGCTGCTTTGGGAGCGAGGCTACGTCGCCGCGACCGACGGAAACCTCTCCGCCCGGCTGGGCACGGACCGGCTCCTGGTGACGCCGAGCGGCGTGAGCAAGGGATTCCTCTCGGAGCGGGACGTCGTGGTGATGAGCCTCGAGGGGGAAGGACAGGCACGCGGGCCCAGCTCTGCAGGAGGGCGTGGAGGCCGGCCGTCCTCAGAGATCCTGATGCACCTCGAGGTCTACCGCCAGCGGCCCGACGTGCGTGCCGTAGTCCATGCCCACCCGCCGGTGGCGGTCGCCTTTTCGATCGCCGGCGTGTCGCTGGCACGCTGCGTGTTGCCGGAGGTAATCGTCACCCTGGGAGGCATCCCCACGACGGAGTACGCCACGCCGGGCACGCCGGAGGTGGCGGAGTCGATCCGGCAGGCACTGCGCTGCTACGATGCGCTGGTGCTGGCCCACCACGGCAGCCTGACGGTGGGCAAGAGCCTGTGGGACGCCTACTTGCTCCTGGAAAAGGTGGAGCAGACCGCCCAGATCACCCTCGCGGCGCAGCAGCTGGGGCGAGTGCACACGCTGTCGCCTGAGGCGGTGCAGAGGCTGGAGGCGAAACGGGCCGAGATGCTGCAACGCGAGGGGCGTAACTTGTGCGAAGGGTGCAGCGCCTGTATTCTTGGGGGCGCGCCGAAACAGGCGCTTTCTGTTCTAGACACAAGGAGCGAGCGACCATGAAGGGATTGATCCTGAGCGGCGGAAAGGGGACCCGCCTTTACCCGATCACCTACACCAGCGCCAAGCAGCTGGTGCCGGTCGCCAACAAGCCGGTCCTCTTTCGCGTCATCGAGTCAATCCGCGACGCGGGCATCGACGACATCGGCATCGTCGTGGGAGACACGGCAGCCGAGATCAAGGAAGCGGCCGGGACGGGCAAGCGCTGGGGCGTGAGGCTCACCTATATCCACCAGGACCGGCCCGGCGGGCTCGCACATGCCGTCAAGGTCAGCAAAAAGTACCTCGACGACGACAAATTCGTCATGTTCCTGGGCGACAACGTCATCCAGGGCGGGATTTCGGGGCTGATTAGCCAGTTTGAGTCAAGTGGCTACGACTGCCAGATCGTTCTGACGGCAGTCGACAACCCGTCTCAGTATGGCGTGGCGGATCTCGACTCCGACACAGGCCGCATTATCCGGCTGGTGGAGAAACCACGCAACCCGCCCAGCAACCTGGCGCTCGTCGGCATCTACATGTTCGACGACCATATCTGGGAAGCAGTGGACGCCATCAAGCCCTCCTGGCGGGGGGAGCTGGAGATCACGGACGCCATCCAGTACCTGGTCGACAAGGGGCTCAACGTGCACCCCTACGTGCACACCGGCTGGTGGATCGACACCGGCGCGCCGGGCGACATGCTCCAGGCCAATGACCTGGTGCTCGACGAGATTGACCACCGCATCGAAGGGTACATTGACCGAGAATCGCAGGTGAACGGCAAGGTAACCGTCGAGAAGGGCGCCGAGATCGTCAACAGCCGCATCCGTGGCCCGGCCATCATCGGCGAGGATACGCGCATCGTGAACTCGTACGTGGGGCCCTTTACGTCGATCTACCACCATGTGCTGATCGAGAGCAGCGAGATTGAGCACAGCATCGTGCTGGAGAACAGCCGGATCCTGGATATCCCGTACCGGATCGAGGACAGCTTGATCGGGCGCCATTCCGAAATCGTGCGCTCGCCGATCAAGCCCAAGGCTCTCAAGATGACGTTGGGCGACCACAGCCAAGTAGGTATATTGTAAGGGGCAGGCCTCGGCCGGAGACCTTCGCCCATCAGGGAACCGGAAGCAAATCGCAGGGAGAGGAGGTGAGATTGTGGGCTCGGTAAAGAAATGGCGCAAGAAAAAGATCGCCAAGCACAAGCACCGGAAGATGCTCAAGCTGACACGCTGGCAGCGGAAGATGTAGCCGGCGGCCGGCTTATGGCAAAGAGGAACCTAGCACCGCCTCCCCGGAGGCCCGTTTCCCTGGCTTATCAGGGGGAAGGGCCCGCCGGGGAGGGGGCGAAGGAGGTACGTCCATGAGGAACCTGCTCGTCACGGGGGGTGCCGGCTTCATCGGCTCGAACTTTGTGCGGTACTTGCTGGGAAAACACCCGGAGTACTGCATCGTGGTGTTGGACAAGCTGACCTACGCCGGCAACCCGGACAACCTGAAAGACATCGCCGAGCGCTTTTCTGGCCGCTACTCCTTTGTCCAGGGCGACATCTGCGACGCCGCGACGGTAGATGGCACGATCAAGGCACACGCGATCGACACCATCGTCAACTTCGCGGCGGAGACACACGTCGACCGATCGCTCGTCGAGCCCGATGCCTTTGTCAGGACCGACGTGTATGGCACCTATACCCTGTTGGAAGCGGCCAAGCGGCACGGCATCGAGCGCTACCACCAGGTGTCCACCGACGAAGTATACGGCGATATCCCACACGGCGGCTCCTCCGTAGAGACCGATACCCTCCAGCCGCGCAGCCCCTATTCGGCCAGCAAGGCCGGCGGCGACCTCCTGTGCCTGGCGTACCACACCAGCTTTGGCGTTCCCATCACCCTCACCCGCGGCTCGAACAACATCGGCCCCTACCAATACCCCGAGAAGGTGGTGCCGCTCTTTGTCACGAACGCGATCGACGACCTGCCGCTTCCGATGTACGGCGACGGACGCCAGATGCGTGACTACCAGTATGTGCTCGACCACTGCGAGGGGATCGACCTCGTCCTGCACCGGGGGGAGCTGGGCCAGGTCTACAACCTGGGAACCGGGGTCGAGACGGAAAACATGGTCCTGGCGCACGTGATCCTCGACCTGCTGGGCAAGCCCCACAGCTTGATCCGCCATGTGGCGGACCGGCCGGGGCACGACCGGCGCTACTCGCTCAACGTAACCAAGATCCGCACCCTCGGCTGGCAAAGCCGGCATACCTTTGCGGAGGCGATAGAACGGACGGTGCGCTGGTATGTGGAGAATGAGTGGTGGTGGCGCCGGATCAAGAGCGGTGAGTATATGCGCTTCTACAAGCAGTGGTACGGGGAGCGGCTCGCCGAATCAGGGCAAGATAATCATCTGGTAGAATAGGGCCTGGTACGCCTCGTTCACGGCGAGGTTCTCCCCGCTCCATCCCCCAATCGCATACAGGAAAGGGTCGACAAAGGCGGCCGCCAGCCCGCGCCACTGCTCCGGGACGGGCGTCTCCACCCGGGTCCAAACGTCGAGGCGGGGGTCGTAGCGCTCGTTGAAGGCAAGGTAGCCGTCCAGCCCGCCGCCTAGGGCATACAGATTGTTGCGGACGGCGACCAGGGCCAGGCCCCCACGGCGGCCCCCCATCGGCTGGCAATCGGCCCACGTGTCTGCGGCAGGATCGTACACCTCGCAGGTGTTGTACTCGCTCTCGTCGTCGTAGCCGCCCACGACATAGATGCGGTCATCCAGCGTCGCCGCCGCCAAGAGGCCGCGCGCAGCCCACATGGGGCGGCGCTCCTCCCAACGGTCGACCGCCGGGTCGTAGCAGTAGACGGAGCCGGCGTATCCCTCCTGGTCAATTCCCCCAAAGAGGTAGAGACGCTCTTTCCAGGAGGCCAAACCGTAGGCAGCCAACGCTTCGGGCAGAGGGGCCAGCGAGGCCCAACTGTCCTGCTTGGGGTCGTAGACCTCGAGGATGCTCAGGAACTCTTGCCCCGCGCCGACCCCACCGGGCACATAGATCCTGTCGCCGGCTGCCACGGCAGACACGAACCCTGCCGGCACCGGCTTGGGGCTGCGCGCCGCCCAGGCGTCGGCCTTGGGATCGTAAACCTCTACCTTGCCGGTTACCCCATCGTCGCTCACACCGCCGATGGCGTACACCTGCCCCTCCCATACGGCGGCAGCCAGGCCGTTGCGCGGCGTCGGCATCTGCGCCCGCGGTCTCCACTGGCCCGTTGCCGAGCCCGGAGCGGCCGTCGGCGCCGGGAAAACACCGCCGATGGCGCCCGGTTCCTTGCCGCCGGCCTTTCTTGCCGCCAGCGGCAAAAGCGCCGCCACCAGGACGAGGGCCAGCGCAACGACGGCCACCACACGCTGGACGGGCGACACAGGAGGCCAGCGCTCCGGGACGGGGAGCCGCGCCGCCGGGGCAGTGCCGGATGCGGCCTCCGGAGCCCCACCGGGAGCAGGAGCCTGGTCGCGGGCAAGGTCGGGTTCCCCTGGTCCACCGCTCTGGGGCACAGAAACCCAGCCCCGCCGGACTGCCACCATCGTGGCTTCGGTCCGCGTCGCCACGCCAAGCTTGGCGAAAATGTTCTGAAGGTGGGTCTTGACGGTATAGGGACTGATGATGAGCCGGGCAGCAATCTCCTGGTTGGTAGCCCCAGTGGTCACCAGCCGGAGGATCTCCATCTCGCGGTCACTCAGGGGAGGAGGGAGATTGTCTGCCATCGGCGGCCTGCCCCTAGTACTGGGTCGTCATGTCGATACGGCCCTTTTCCCGGGCGCGATACTCGGACCAGCGGAAGAAGTAGACCGAGACGACTCCGGCGATCAGCGTAGTCGCCAAAAGGATCGCCAGGAGCTGGCCGTCGCCGATGCCCGACAGGCTGGGGCTGATGAGACCGCTCGCCTCCGAGCCGAGGACCGCCCGCCGCAGCGACTCCATCCAGTAGGTCAGCGGCAGGGCAAAGCTGAGGGGGCGCAGCCAGGCCGGTAGGGCATCCGGCGGAAAGATCGCCCCGCAGAAGAGATAGAGCGCCCCGGCCACGGCATCGCCGACCATGTAGGAGTGGCGTGCCATCTGGAGTGTCGCGCCGCCGAGGAGGAGGCCCAGGAAGGCCATGCCGGCAAGCCCGAGCATCATGGAGGCACCCAGGTAGAGCCAGCGGACCTGGGAGGCGTCGATGGACAGGTCCAGGGCCAGCAGGCCAAAGGCCATCGTGATCACCACCGACAGGGTGCCGGTGAGGAAGCGCGCCACGCCGCGCCCCAGCAGGTAGAAGTAAAAGTTGACCGGCGAAGCGTAGATGTACTTGAGCGTCTGGTAGTGCTCACGGTCGTCGATCACGGCCCAGCTCACGCCCGTGAGGACGCTGCCGACGTAGATATAGGCAGCGTTGCCCAGGTACATGTAGGCAAAGTAGGGACTGGTGGTGTCGGTCTGGGCAATCACCCAATACATGACCACCAGGATCATCACACTCGCCACCGGCTTGACGATCGAATAGATGGCGAAGAGCAGAGGATCGGTCCAGTTGGACTCGATCTGCCAGCCCAGCCAGGTGGCGACGCGGAAACTGCGGGCCAGCTCGCCCACCTAGCGCCTCCGCTCCGTGATGCGGCCCTGCTGCCGGGCCAGCGTCTCCATGCGGTCCAGGGCGAACTTGCTGGCGGTGATAAAGAGGACGCTCAGGCCAAGCAGGATGCCGATCTCGAGGTTCACCGGGATAAAGCCAAAGTCAAGGTTCTGGGGAAAGAGCAGCTGGCGCATGCCGTCCAGCCCCAGCGTGAGCGGGACAATGGAGGCAGCCGCCGCCACCCAGAAACCGAGCGCCTTCACCGGGAAGTAAAAGCCCGACACAAGGTAGACCGGCTCCTGGAGCAGGTTGGAGACGTGCCATGCCTCGCGGCCAAAGAGCAGGAAGAGCGAGGCAAAGAGCATCCCCATGCCATACAGGGCCGCCATGGTGAGCAGAAACGTCAGGATGAGCGGCAGCCAGGCAGCCAGCGAGAAGTGGATGCCGAAGAGGAGCCAGCCGGCGAGGATGATCGCCAGCGCTCGGATGGTCGTCGTGAACATGCCTCCCACCGCCATGCCCAGGAGGATGGCCATCATCGATGCCGGGGCAGCCACGTACAGCGCCAGGTTGCCAGCGTCCTTGTCCCAGTAGAGCTGTGAACTCATCGACCAGAGTACGTTCAGCCAGTAGGCCGTCATCGCGCCGCCTACGACGACCAGGCCGATGTACTCCTCCGGCGCGTGGATGGCCCGGTAGAAAAAGACGTAGGCCGCCGTGGAGAGAAGCGGCAGAAAGGTGTCGAAAAAGACCCAGCTCTTCTCGCGGTTGGTTCCGACCACCCGCGGGTAAGATCGGGCAATGATGGTGCGCAGGAATAGCTCGACGCCGCTGCTCATGGTTTGCCTCAGTAGCCGAGCGCAGCGCGCCCGGGCCGGCGGCGCATCGCGCAGTGCTCCATTGTAGCACCCAGGCGCTGACCGGACAAGCCAAGGGGGCAAGCGCGGCAGAACCCTGCCGTCTCCACGGGGGGCATGTCTAATGCTTCTCTAACAGACCTCCAATGTTCATCTAACACGGCGCCTGTACGATCCAGCCAACGATGATTGAGCAACCAGCAACTCTGAGGAGGTGTAGCTATGGCTAGAATCGTGCGTTGGGATCCGTTCAATGGGCTGGTGCCCCTGAGGCATGCCGTAGAGCGCATGGCCGACCAGGGCCTGCGGCCGCCGGTGCCCTTTGGGCTGTGGCAGGACAGCATGATGTCCGTCGACATGTACGAGACCGACAATACCGTCGTGGTCAAGACGCCCATCCCGGGCGTAAAGGCAGAGGATATCCAGGTGTCCGTCACCGGCGACACGCTGACCATCAGGGCCGAAGTGAAGGAAGACCAGGAGATCAAGCGCGAAAGCTACCTGCGCCAGGAACGCCGCTACGGCGCCTGTTGCCGGTCGGTGACCCTGCCTGACGGGCTGCAAACCGACAAGGCCGAAGCCGATTACTCGGATGGCGTGCTGACCCTGGTCTTTCCAAAGGCCGAAGAGGTCAAGCCCAAGACCATCAAGGTAACAACCAAGGAATAGCAGCAAGAACCAGGCCCGGCAGGCCCGCAGGGGCCCGCCGGGTCACCAGCAAAGACAGGAGGGAGAACAATGGGAAGGCGAGCGATCATGGACCCGCGGACTGAGTGGGTATCGATGTGGGAGCTGATGGACCGGCTGGCAGATGAGGGCTGGGGCCGGCGTGGATTGGGCACGCGCGGCGGCGAGCGGGTGCACCTTCTGCCCGTAGACGTCTACGCGACGCAGAACGAGTTGATCATCCAGGCCTCTGTGCCGGGCCTCAACCCGGAGGATGTCGAGATCACGATCGAGGGTGAGACCGTCACCATCAAGGGGGAGCGCAAGGCACCCCTGGAGAATGTGGACTATTACATCCAGGAGCGGCGCTTTGGCCCCTTCGGCCGGACGATCACCCTGAACATCCCCGTCCAGGCAGAGGCCGCTGAGGCGAGCTTTGAGAAGGGTATCCTTACGCTCACGATCCCGAAGGCCGAGGAGATCCGGCCCAAGGTGATCACCGTCAAGAGCAAGTAGTCGGATTCACTCCGTAGGGCGAGGGGGCCGGGCAGGATCACCTGCCGGCCCTCTCTATCTATTGCTCCAACAGCACGTCCTCGCTCCCCACCACGTGGAACTGGCGCTGCACCGATGGCCCCTGGGACAGGGCAGGCCAGTAGCCTGCCTGCGGAGCCGCCTGTAGGGAATGGGGCGCACCGCCCTGGATGACCACCACCGGCGGGTACGACGCAGGCCGGGCCACCTGCCGCTCGTCCTCCTTCTGGCGGTCCCGCCGCGTGAGAACCAGTGTCAGCAGCGCCGTTGTGGGAATGCTGGCAGCCACACCGCAGACGATGCCAATGACCACGGCCATGGCCTCGGTCGACATCTTCTTGCCGATGATGACGGCCAGGACCACCGTGAATGTCAGCGCCAACGCCACCGCTACGTGCTTCGCCTTGATGCCCGGCAATTGCTCCTTGTTCTCCACGATCTCAAGCCCCCAGGTCATATCTCTTGGATGGGCCGGGCCGCAGCCCGGCGGCCACAGCGGCCACCCCGGCCGGGTCGATGTAGGCGGCCTGCAGGCGCATGACCTGGCCCTTGGCGATGAGAAGAAAGTCGCCTTGGCCCAGCAGCCGCTCCGCCCCTGTGTTGGGCAGGCCCGAGGCGACCTTGGCGTCCTCCGGCGAGGCAACAGCGCCGACCAGGCGCACGGGAAAGTTGGACTTGACGAGCGACCCAATCACGAGCGCTGTCGGCTTCTGCGCGCACGCAATCAGGTGGATGCCCGCCTCTCGGCCTCTCTGCGTCAGCCGGGTGAGCGCCGTCTCCATGGGCCTGCCGCCCGTCTGCACCAGGTCGGCCAGCTCGTCCAGCACGACGACGATGCGCGGGGTACAGCGGGCGTTGCGGTCACGATGCTCCATCTCCACGACGAGCCGCTGAAGCGCACCCAGGGCTTCCTCCGTGCGGGAGAGCACCGGAAGGAGCAGGTGCGGAAGCGAGGCGAGAGGCGCCAGGCCCCTCGCCTTCGGGTCGATCAGGAGGAGCTGTAGGGCTTGCGGCGGGTTGAGCATGGCCAGAGACGTGATGATGGAGCGCGCCAGGGCCGTCTTGCCCGAACCGGTCGTGCCTGCGATCAGCACGTGGGCGACGTCCGGAGAGGGAAGGCGGAGCAGCAGCGGCACCCCATCTTGATCGAGGCCGAGCAGGGCAGTGTGTGCCGGGATCGCCCGCGTCTCCTGCGAGAGGCGGCGAAGGAGACCCAGCAGCGGAACTGCCTGCGGTGCATCGCGCGGCACTTCGACCTGGAGCTGGTCGTTCTGCCGAAAGACGCGGCACGAGGGCGAGCCGAGCGACAGGGCAATCTCCTCCGACAGGCGCTGGACCTTGTCGAGACGGACGCCCAGCGGTGTGGCAACCTGGAATCGCACGAGGCGCGGCGTGACCTGTCCCCCCGTCACGCGCGCGGGCAGCCTGTGCGCAGCGAGCACAAGCTCAATCCGGTCCGCCTGGAAGTGCAGCGCCTGGTTTTGCATGCGCCTACCCTGCGGCGAGCACCGGCTCCGGCTCACGGCCCTGGAAGGCCACAACCCTGCCGGCTGCGCGCTGTGCGCGCGGAGGCCGTGCCGCAGGCACCGCGCCCTGGCACGGAGTCCGCAGGGGACAGGCCGCGCAGCTCCGCGTCTGGAGGATGGGCAGCACGCGCTCGGCGCACGCCGCATGGCAGAAGAGAAGCTCCGGAGCGTCATCCGACCAGATCTCGGTCCGCCCGTTGAAGCGCACGATGAGCGGCGTATGGACGGCCCGGCTCAGAGAGAACCTGAGGTGCGCGCAGTTCACCGATCGCGCCGGACAGCTCCGGCAGACCTCGGGCGAGATGCTGTTATCGCCCTGCGTGATCTTGGCACACACGATCCGTCCATCCCTGGACACAGTGCGGTGCTCGCAGCCCATCTGGGTGCCGGTGGCTTCCTGCGGCTCTCGAATGACGGGAAAGGTCTGTATCATCGCTGCCTCCTGTGAATGTAGAACGCATGTTCTGATTATACTAGAACATGCGTTCTGTGTCAAGGGGGGAAATGGCCTCTTGCGGAATATTTAACGGGGCGTTCTACTCCATGCCGTCGCTGTGCCTGCTGAGGGGGATGCCAACGGAGGGGGTGCCTCTCTGCCCGGTTGACCCCCTCTTGCCGCCCGACTCGGCCGCGCTCGCCGCTAATTGAGCTGGCGGATGACCACCACCACCTTTCCCATCACCTGGACGTCGGCCGCCGGAAAGTACATCGGCTTCATCAGTGGGTTGGCAGGCTGCAGCCGGACCCGATCCCCTTGGTCACCCTCCAGGTAAAAGCGCTTGAGAGTCGTCTCCTCGCGCGAGCGGAGCCAGACCGCGGCAAGCTCTCCGTTCTCGACCCGCTCCTGGTGGCGCATGATGACAATGTCGCCGTCGTGGATAAGCGCGTCGATCATCGAGTCTCCCTGGACCTCGAGGGCGTAGACCTTTTCGTCATCCTTGACAATGTCGCGCGTCAGCTCGATCGACCGGTCGTAGCCAAAGGGAGAAAAGGTCGACTCGGGGACGGGGATCGGAACGCCGGCCGCAATGCGCCCCAGCACCGGGATCTGGATCGTGCTGGCAACGCGGCGCACTGTCTCTTCCACGAGGCGGATCCCGCGGGAGATCTCGTCGTCTCGCTCGATCAGCTTCTTGCGCCTGAGGGCCTCGAGGTTGTACTTGACAACCGAGGTGGACGAGATGCCCACAGCCTCGCCAATCTCGCGAATGGTGGGCGGAAAGTGGCGCTCCTCGAGAAAGTCCCGGATAAAGCCCAGGATCTTGCCCTGGCGCTCGGTCAGCTCAGTTTCCATGCATCTTCCTCCTTCGTTTCGGCCCGCCTGGGCAGGCCCTAGCTCATCTGTTCGACGCCATTATACCAGAACATGCGTTCTCTGTCAAGCCCTTTTTTGGGTTTTCTGAGGCGTTTTTTGCGATATTCACCAATCTGCGGAGCCGGGACTTGAGTCTTTGCTGCCCGCATGCTACAATGGCGCTGCGTCGCCCTGCCCTCCCGCTGGAGTGGGGATGGGCGGGCGCTCCCGGTGTGAAAAGATGGGATATCTGCATCTGCGGCATCGCGTTCCAGAAGCGGGCGCGGTTGAGCCCAAAGCAGTGACCGTGCTCTACGACTTGACGGCCCGGACGCCTTTCGTGGGCGCCGCCTACCGGCTCTTCGTGGCAGGGGCTCTGGGCGTGGGGGTAACCGCGGGCCGCGCCTTGGACGTCGGTGCGGGGCCGGGATATGTGTCGATGGAGGTCGCCCGGAGGGCGCCCAATCTGTCCGTGGTTGGGCTCGATCTGGCAGGGCACATGGTAGATCTCGCGCGGCGAAACGCCGTGCGAGCCGGCATGGACGGCCGCATCGCATGGGTCCAGGGCGATGCCCACCGTCTGCCCTTCGACTCCGGCAGCTTTGATCTCGTGATGAGCTCCTTTGCGCTGCACCACTGGGCAGACCCTGTCCGCGTGTTCGACGAGATTGCGCGCGTGCTGGCACCCGGCGGCCGGTACTATGTCGCGGACGTCTGCCGGGAAGTGAGCCTGTTTCAAAGGCTGTTTGCCTACGCCAGCATCCCTGTGCTGAGCTTGCCCTTTGGTAGCTACGGCGGCTACGGTGGGTACTACGAGTCTGTGCGGGCGGGGTATAGCCGGGCCGAGCTGCGCGAGATGGCCCGGCTCTCTGGCTTGCCTCCTGGGGATGTGCGCTTGGACGCCGCCTGGCTTGTGCCGATCGTCCGCGTTTCCTCGAAGGGAGCGCCCAATCCGCCGCCGGTCGCAGACGGAGAGAACGGAAAGTGACCATGAGCCTGTATGACGTGATCATCGTCGGAGCAGGGCCGGCCGGCATCTTCGCCGCCCTGGAGCTGACTCAAGCGGCGCGCCCCCGCGTCCTGATGCTGGACAAAGGGCCGTCGCTGGACAAGCGCCACTGCCCCTCACGCGAGCAGGGACGCTGCATGAAGTGCTCCACCTGCAACCTGATGACGGGCTGGGGAGGCTCGGGCGCCTTCTCCGACGGCAAGCTCACCCTCACCACCCAGGTCGGGGGGTTCCTGGCCGACGTCCGTGGTCAGCCCGAGGCCGACCGGCTGGTCGGGGAAGTGGATCGCCTCTGGGTGCGCTTTGGTGCGAGCGGCACGCCCTACAGCGGCGACCAGGACCGCATCGAAGAGGTGGCCCGCAGGGCGGCGTTGGCCGGCCTGCACCTGCAGCACTATCCGATCCGCCACCTCGGAACGGAGCGCAGCGGCGACATTCTCCTCGCGATGTACCATGAGCTGGTGAGCCGCGGAGTGGAGATCCGCACCCGCACTGACGTGACGCACATCCTCACGGACGACGGCACGGTGACAGGGGTCGAGACGGCAAAGGGCGAGGTGCTCTCCGCGCGCCATGTCGTCGTGGCCCCGGGCCGCGAAGGAGCCGATTGGCTCAGCCAGCTGGCCGGCGACCTGAAACTGCGGCTGAGCGTCAATCCGGTCGATATCGGCGTGCGCATGGAGCTGCCCGCGCACGTCTTGGCCAACCTGACCGACCTGCTGTACGAGCCCAAGTTCCAGTACTTTTCGTCCGCCTTTGACGATCGTGTGCGGACCTTTTGCGTCTGCCCCTATGGGGAGGTCGTGACCGAGTGGGCCGGCGATGTCATGACCGTAAACGGCCATTCCTACGCCACCAAGAGGACAGAGAACACGAACCTGGCACTGTTGGTCAGCAAGAGCTTCACCGAGCCCTTCAAGGAGCCGATCGCCTACGGCAAATACATCGCCCGGCTCGCCAACCTCCTGTCAGGCGGGATCATCGTGCAGAGGCTCGGGGACCTGCGGTCCGGGCGGCGCACGACGGACCAACGCCTGGAGCGCTGCATCACCCGCCCCACCCTGCGCGAGGCAACGCCCGGCGACCTGGCGCTCGTGCTGCCGCACCGCTACGTGGTGAACATCCTCGAGATGATCGACGCACTCGACCAGGTGGCGCCAGGCGTGGCATCGCGGCACACCCTGCTGTACGGCGTTGAAGCCAAGTTCTATTCGTCGCGACTGGACCTGACCCACGATCTCGAGACGGGCGTCCACAACCTCTTCGCGGCTGGCGACGGCGCGGGCTTGACCCGGGGCCTGGTGCAGGCTTCGGCCTCGGGCCTGGTCGCAGCGCGCGAGATCCTGCGCCGGCTTGGCCTCGCATAGGCAGGCCGGCCTTTGCCTGCCCGGCGCCCGACGCGCACCGGACAGGAGAGCATACCAATGAGGTCACAGCACAGATGCCTTTCCAGTTCCAGCACCTAGCCATTCCCGGCGTGATCCTGGTCGAGGCGCGCCGCTACCCCGACGACCGGGGCTTTTTCCTGGAGACCTACAAGCTCTCCGAGTTCACCGAGCTTGGCATCCCCGGCCCCTTTGTCCAGGACAACTGGTCGCACTCGCGGCGCGGAACCCTGCGCGGCCTGCACTACCAGAAACAGCCCAAGGCGCAGGGCAAGCTGGTGATGGTCACCGGCGGCGAGGTGCTTGACGTCGCCGTCGATATCCGGCGCGGCTCGCCGACCTACGGCCAATGGGTGTCCCTGGTGCTCACGGCCGGCAGCGGGCACGCACTCTACGTGCCGCCCGGCTTTGCCCACGGGTTCTGCGTGCTCAGCGAGACGGCGGACGTCATCTACAAGGTGACCGAGGAGTACGCGCCTGCCCTCGATCGCGGGATTCTGTGGTGCGACCCCGAAATCGGCGTGCAGTGGCCGGTCGCCTCTCCGCTGCTCTCGCCCAAGGATGCCGCGCTGCCGCTCCTGCGGGATGCGGACCACGATTTTGTGTGGGAGTAGCCCGGCGCTCGCATGAAGTATTACCTCTGGACCATCGGCTGCCAGATGAACTTTGCCGACTCGAGGCAGGTGGCCGAAGAGCTGGAGCGGCTCGGGTTTGCCCCGGCCGCGGGCGCCGAAGAGGCCGACCTGGTGCTGCTGAACAGCTGCGTTGTCCGCCAGAGCGCAGAAGACAAGGTCGCCGGCCGGCTCACTTCGCTCAAGGGGCTGAAACACCGCCGGCCGGGCGTGCGCCTGGCGCTGATGGGCTGCTTCGTGCACGAAACGGCCGCCCTGCAGGCGCGCTACCCGTGGGTCGACGCCTTCATCGCACCCTCGGACATTGACTCGGCCGTCGCGTTCGCCAGGCAGACGGCCGGAGGAGGGTGGTGTGCCCCGGCCGGGGAGAGCCGTGCACCCGCCGTTCGACGTGTGCCGGTCGCAGCCGGCGTGCCCATCAGCTACGGCTGCGATCACCTCTGCACCTATTGCATCGTGCGCCTGCGCCGCGGCCGCGAGGTCAGCCGCCCCCTGGCCGAGATCGCCGCAGAGGTCCGCGAGCTGGCCGGGCGGGGCGTCAGGGAGGTCACCCTGTTGGGTCAGAACGTCGACTCGTACGGTCACGACCTGCCCCCTGCCGGGCCCGGCCAGAACCCGGTCGACCTGGCCGGCCTGCTGGAGGCGGTCCATCTAGCCGGTGGGCTGGCCCGCATCCGCTTCCTGACCTCGCACCCGGCCGACATGACCGGGCGGCTGATCGAGACTGCGGCGCACCTGCCCAAGGTGTGCGAGCACATCGAGCTTCCGGTCCAGTCGGGCGACGACACGGTTCTGCGCCGCATGGGCCGCGGCTATACCGCCGCCCAGTACAGGGAGCTGGTGGCGCACATCCGCAGCGCCATGCCCGGCGCCGGCCTGGCGACGGATGTGATCGCCGGCTTCCCCGGCGAGACCGCAGCGCAGTTCGAAGCGACCTACCGCCTGCTCGAGGAGCTGCGCTTTGACATGGTTCACGTCGCCGCCTACTCGCCGCGGCCGGGCACACCGGCAGAGCGCCTGCCGGACGACGTGCCGGCGGCGGAGAAGGAGCGGCGGCGCCGTGCGGTGGATGACCTGCAGGAGCGCGTGGTCGGCGAGATCAATGCGGCGCTCCTGGGCACCGTGGTCGAGGTGCTGGTCGAGGATCGCCAGAGGGGCAAGTGGCGCGGGCGGACGCGCACCAACAAGCTCGTCTTCTTTGACGTGGGTGAGACCGGCCGGCAGGGCGAGCTGGTGCCGGTGCGCATCACGCGCACTGGACCCTGGTCGCTCCAGGGCGAGCCGGCTGGCACCTAGTCCGGGGCGCCTCCACACGGACGGCGGCTCATAGGCGGCCTTCGGGCCAAAGGCAAGGATGGGGCAAGAATGAGACGGTTGATCGTAAACGCCGACGACTTTGGCACGGATGAGGGCGTGGTGCGTGGGATCATCGATCTGCACCAGGCAGGACTCGTCACCAGCACCTCGTGCATGACCAACAAGCCCGCCTGGCCCCAGGCAGCTGCCTACCTCCGCGCACACCCCGAGCTGGGGGCAGGCGTGCACCTGACCTTCAACGACGGGCTGCCGGTGCTGCCCCCCGCAGAAGTCCCGGCCCTGCTGGGCAAGGACGGCCGCTTCATGGCCGACGGGCAGATCCTGCGCAGCCTCCGCCCAGGGACCACCGCCCAGCTCCGCGCCGAGTTCCGCGCACAGATCGAGCGCTTTGCCGCCGGCGTGGGCCGCCTGCCCGATCACCTGGACAACCACTGCGCGGTGTCGTACATCCGCCCCGACAGGTTCGGCGTGACACTGGACTTGGCGCGGGAGTACCGCCTGCCCATCCGCGCCCCCTTCGGCGATGACCTGGAGGAGATGGTGCCCCTCTATGCTCGCCACAACAAGCTCCCGGCTTGGCTCATCCGGTTTCAGGGCACCCGCTACCGGGCCCGGGTGGACCGCGCCGGCATCCGCCGCCCCAACACATTCATCCAGCACTTTTCGATGGAAGGGAACCGGACGCCGGAGTACCTGCTCTCGATCCTCGACGGCCTGCGCGACGGCTGGGTCAGCGAGCTGCTGGCGCACCCAGGGTATGGCGGCGGCTGGCGCGAGCAGGACCTGCTTGCTCTCCTCGACCCGCGCGTCAAGCAGCGCCTCTATGCGCCGGACATCGAGCTGGTGAGCTTTTCCGCGCTGTAAGCGGCTTGGCACGCGCAGGGACCCCATGGAGACAAGCCAGTTCGAGTACGACCTGCCCCCGGAGCGGATCGCCCAGACGCCCGCCGAGCCGCGCGATTCCTCGCGGCTGATGGTCGTCCACCGCGCCTCACGCCAGATCGAGCACCGCACCTTCCGTGAGGTGACCGGCTACCTCCGCCCGGGCGACCTGCTCGTCATGAACCAGACGCGCGTCATTCCTGCCCGCCTCTTCGGCAAAAAGGCCGCGACAGGCGGCAAGGTGGAATTCCTGCTCCTCAGCCGCAGGGATGAGCTCACCTGGGAAGCGCTGACCCGCGGCAAGGGCCTGCAGCCAGGCACCCGGATTCACTTCGACGCTGCCGGCGCCGGACCGCAGGGCCTCTCGGCCGAGATCGTGGCGGTGACCGGGTCGGGCTCACGCGTTGTGCGCTTTGACCGGCCGGTGGAGCCGCTCCTGCACGAGATGGGCGAAGTGCCCCTCCCCCCCTACATCCACGTGCCCCTCGCCGACCCGGAGCGCTACCAGACGGTGTACGGCCGGATCGAGGGCTCGGTGGCTGCCTCCACCGCAGGGCTGCACTTTACCCCCGAGCTCCTGGTCGACCTGCACCGACTTGGGGTCGAGCTGGCCTTCGTGACGCTGCACATCGGCCTCGACACCTTCCGGCCGGTGAAAGAGGTGAGGATCGAAGACCACCAGATCCACACGGAGTGGGTCGAGGTGACGGCCCCCACGGCGGAGCAGGTCAACCGGGCGCGGCTGGAGGGGCGGCGGGTGATCGCAGTGGGCACCACGGTGGTCCGCTCCCTCGAGTCGGCCGCTGAAGGCTGCGAGCCGGGCGGTACGGCCTGCCCGTGGCGAACCCTGTCTGCCTTCTCGGGGCCGACAGGCCTCTACATCTACCCCGGGCACCGCTTCCGCGCGGTGGATGCCATGATCACCAACTTCCACCTGCCTCGCAGCACACTGCTGATGCTCGTCTCGGCCTTTGCCGGGCACGAGCTGATCTTGGAAGCCTACGGCCAGGCCATCCAGGAGGGATACCGCTTCTTCTCCTTTGGGGATGCGATGCTGATCGTGTGAGGGGCCTCACTTCCGGCGTGCCAGTGTCACCAGCAGGGCAGCGCCGGCGGCCCCCAGGAGTGCATAGCTCAGGGCGCCCCCGCCCTCGGCCAGGTAGGCAGCCGTGCCTGCCAGCAGCAGGGCACCAAAGACCACGGCGCCTGCCAGCCGGTCAACCGCCACCTCCACGCGGCGCGCCGAGCGGAGCGCCTCCGGGCCCCACGTCGTGCGGACCGACAGCTCGCCGCGCGCGGCCTGGTGCAGGACACGGTCGGCCTGCCCCGGGAGGGAGAGGACAACGCGCACGAGCTTCTCCACTTCGCCCAACACATCCTGGACGCCGCGCTTGGCCTCCCCACCCGCCATCTCTGCGGCAAATGGGGCGATGGCCTTCCAGGGGTCAAAGTCGGGATCGAGCGCCGTGGCCATGCCAAAGAGGATCGCCAGCGCCCGGCCGACGAAGAGGAGCCCAGACGGGATCTGGAAGGGCATCTCGTAGAGGAGGTCGCGGTACTCGTGGGCGAGACCGTGCCACTCGTTGATCGCAATCCCCTGGACCTGTTTCACGGTCAGCCCGCCGTAGCGCGCCATGATCTCGGCCTCAACCTGCTCTATGCGGGCCAGGTCCGCGCCGGGCAGGAGCACGCCGGCTCCCTGGTAGGCGCGCACCAGCCGCGCGGCATCGCGCGTGGCGAAGCCGAGCAAAAAGTCGTGCAGGTGCCGGCGCACCTGCTCGGGTACGGTGGCGACCATGCCAAAATCCACAAAGACCAGGCGGAAGCCGCGCTCCCTGCCCGGCACGGTCTCCAACGGCTCGATGAAGAGATTGCCCGGGTGCGGGTCGGCGTGGACAAAGTTGTGCAGAAAGAACTGCTTCAGGTAGGCATCGAAGAGGCGGCGCGCGATCGCCTTTCGGTCCAGGCCGGCAGCCTCGAGCGCCTCAAAGTGGTCGATCTTGATCGACGCCACGTTCTCCATCACCAGCACGCGGCGCGTCGAGGCAGCGGAATACACATGCGGCACGCGCACGCCCTCGTCCCCCCGAAAGTCGCCGGTGAAGCGCTCGATGTTCCGCGCCTCCGCACAAAAGTCAAGCTCATTGCGCGTGGTCTGGCTGAACTCCTCGTAGAGGCGGTCGAGATCGACCCGGCGCGCGACAGGGCGATAGCGCTTGAGCCAGCCAATCGCCGTCTGCATGGCCCGCAGATCGGTTTCGACCAGGGTCTCGATGCGCTGGCGCTGTACCTTGACGACCACCTCCTCGCCCGACAGGAGGCACGCCTTGTGCACCTGCGCCAGCGAGGCCGCCGCCTGGGGCTGCGGAGTAAAGTGGCGGAAGACCTGCTCGATCGGGTGGCCGTACTCAGACTCGATCACAGCCACGATGTCGGCCGGGCTCTCGGGGGGCACCGCGTCCTGGAGCCCTGCTAGCTCGTCCGTCACCGCGCGCGGCAGCACGTCCACACGGATGCTCAGGAACTGCCCCGCCTTGATCAGCACCCCGCCCAGGTCGATCGCGAGCTCGCGGAACCCCCGGGCCAGCCGCTGCCAGCGCCGGGTGGCGGAGCGCTGGACAAAGCGGTTGCCCAGCAGGCGGCGGAGAATCACCTCCCAGACCAGCAGCTGGGCAAAGGCACCGGCATAGAAGCGGACGACGCGCAGGTAGCGGGAACGGTCCATCAGAGGTTCAGAAGCACTCATGGGCTGCCTACTCGGTTATGTCGGCAACTTGGCCCTTGACCCCGCGGACCAAGTCGGCCGGCGCCAGCTCGATGCCGGCGTCGTGACGGCCGGCGCTCACGCCCACCACCGGCTCTTCCAGGATGTGTTGGTCGACGTAGAAGGGGAGGTCGCTGCGCCGCTGCCCGAAAGGGGACACCGCACCGGCCTGGTAACCGGTGACGCGTGGCACGTCGTCCAGCGGAGCCATCTCGAGCACCCTGACGCCGGCGATGCGCGCCAGCTTCTTGAGGCTCAGGCGCTGGTCGCCCCGCACCAGGGCAATCAGGTGCTTGCCGTCGGGCCGCCGCACCAGCAGGGTCTTTGCCACCCGCTCCACGGGCGTGCCCCGCTCGGCTGCCGTGTCCACCACGTGCCGCGTCTGGTGCGACTGCGTGACCAGCCGGTAGGGGAGGCCCAGCGCATCGAGGGCACGGATCGCGTGCGTCTGTACTTTCATGGGGACCCCGAGGGCGAGCGCTCCGCTTCGACCAGGCCCTCTCCGGCGGGCAGGCTCTGCAGCCAGCGCTCCGCCTCCCGCGGCGAGCGGAGGTGCACCACGCGCAGGTGGGCGTACTCGGAGTGGGCCAGGAGCACAGGGTACTCGCGCCGCCTCCGGCGGTAGGTCTTGAGGGCCCATAGGATGATCGACTCCCGGCTGAGGAACGAGGCGGCAAATTCCTCGCGGTTCTGGTTCCACAGCTCCTCACGGGTCACCACGCGCCGCACGGTCCTCCACACCATGCGGCCGAGGATCACGGGCAGCGAGTAGTCGAGCCACACCAGGGTGGCGGCGCGGCGCCAAACGAAGTCCCGGACCTTGCTGTAGTTGCCGTCGGTGACCCAGGCAGCCCCGCTCAAGGCCTGGACCGTTCGCTCGGCAAAGACCGCCGTCTCGGCGGGTGTCCAATTCGGCCCCCAGTGAAGCGCATCCAGCTCGACGTGGGGAACGCCCAGCCGGCCTGCCAGCCGGCGCGCGAGGGTCGTCTTGCCCGATCCGCTCGTGCCCACCACCGTGATGCGCAGAGGCGGGCAAGGCTCTGAAGGGCTCACGCCCGTCCGCTCTCCGCCAGGAGCCGCGCAATCAGTGCCTTTTCCTCTTCTTCCGTGGTGACCTTGCCGTCCAGCCGCGCATCCCGCACAGCCTGCAGGAGGCGGCGGAAGAGGGGCGAGGGCTTGAGCCCCAGGCTCTTCAGATAGGCACCGTCCACCGTCGTGCGCACCCGGCGCAGGTGGGCCTCATGATGCCAGAGGCGCTCGCGGACGCGCTCCGAGCCTGCACACAGCCAGTGGACCAGCACCGCCGGGCTGCTCGACTGCTTGAGCAGCGCCGCTATCTCGTGGTTCGACAGGCCCGGGCGATCGAGGGCGTCCAGGTGCTTGTGCAGGCCCGACACCTGGTGTAGGAGGATGAGGTCGGCATGAAAGATCTTGAGCCGGCTGTCGAGCGCCGCAACCTCCTCTTCCGTAAAGGGATAGGTCATCAGCGCCAGGTAGAGGCCCTCCGCCGGCCGCCCACCCTGGCGCTTGGGCACATGCCACGGTCCCTCGGCGACTGCCTGCCGCAGAGCCGCAAAACGCTCCCAGGTCGCGCTCAGCCCGGTCAGCCGGGGGTGGATCAGCGGAAGCGCCTTCAGGCCCTCCAGCCTGTCCAGGGCGCGCTCCGGCTCCTGCTCCTGCAAGATCAGGTACAGCTCGTGGCGAATGCGCTCCCCAGAGACCCGCGAGAGCATCGGCAGTGCCGCCTCGATCAGTTCTTCAGAGCGGGGTTCGATCCGGAAGCCAAGCCTCTGCTCGAGGCGGGCGGCGCGCAGGATGCGCGTCGGATCCTCGACAAAGCTCAGGCTGTGCAGCACGCGGACCCACTTGTCCTTGATGTCTTGCGTTCCCCCGTAAAAGTCCAACAGCTCCCCATAGTGCCCAGAGTCGAGGCGGATGGCCAGCGTGTTGATGGTAAAGTCCCGCCGGTGAAGGTCGGCCCGGATAGAGCTGACTTCCACTTCGGGCAGCGCCGCCGAGTGAGGATAGAACTCGAGGCGGGCCGTCGCCAGGTCGACTGAGGACACGCCGAACTCGCTTTCGCGCCCTTCGAGGATGATCTTGGCGGTGCCGAACCGCGCGTGGCTGCGCGTGCGTGCCCCTATCTTCTCTGCCACCCGCCGCGCCAGCCTGGTCGCATCCCCCTCGACGACGAGATCGGTGTCGAGGGTCGCCTCGCCTAGCAGCAGGTCGCGGGGAAAGCCGCCCACGACGTAGAGGGGATACCCCATCTCCTGGGCCAGGTCGCTGGTCCGGCGCAGCAGGTCGAGCAAGGGCTCCGGCAGGACGGCCTCCATCTTTTGCACGATCGTGTCGCGGCGCGGGGTCCGGGAGGGGGAGGTCCAGAGCTTGATCACGTCGGTCCGGGTGACGACGCCGATCACATCCCCGTCGCGCACCACCGGCACCTGGCCCACCTTGGACCCGATCATCAGCTGCTGGAGGTGTTCCACCGAATCGTCCGGGCTCACCTGGATCTGGCCCATCGTCATGAACTGGCTGATGGGTTTGTCACCCAACTGGAGCCTGCTCGCCCGATCGATCTCCCGGCGCGCCAGGATGCCCACCAGGCGTCCCTCCTCGTCCACGACGGGGAAGCCCTCAAAGCCATACTTCTGCATGGCCTCGGCGGCCTGCTCCACCGTGGTGCTGGCCGGGAGCGTGTGGACGCCATGCGACATGATCTGTGCGACGGTGGCGGTCGGGCGGATGGCGCCTTTCAGGAGGCCCAGGAGCTGGTCCCGCGCCGCCTGTAGGGTCGGGCCGCGGATGAGCGCAGCTGCGGCGCGCGTGTGCCCGCCTCCGCCCATCTGCCTTGCTACGTGGCCGACGTCGATCGCATCGTCGGTGGAGCGGGCCACCATCTGCAGGTGGTCGCCCAAGTCCACGAGGAGGAACAGCCCTGCCGGGTCGTACAGATCGCGGAACTTTTGCGCCAGGGTTGAGATCTCCTCGACATAGCCCCGAGCGCTGGCTGTGGCAATCACCACCGTGTGACCCGCGAGCTGCAGCGCCTCCAGCCCACTCATCAGCGCATTGTAGAGGTGCCTCTGCTGCTCGCTCAGCGGCTGGTGCAGGAAATCGCTGACCACGGCCAGGTTGGCGCCTCGGTCGACCAGCCAGGTCGCGCAGCGCAGGTCGCGGACCGTGGTAGCCGAATAGGTGAGCGAGCCCGTGTCCTCGTAGATGCCCAGCGCCAGCAGGGTTGCTTCCACCGGGGTGAGCCCCAGGCCCGACTCGATGATCCGCTCCAGCAGCAGAGTTGTGGTGGCCCCACACTCCCCCCCAGAATAGCTCCACTGCTCCGGCAGCGCGCGGTCGAGGAGGTGGTGATCGATGACGTGTACCTGTGTCTCACCGGTCATGCCCGAAGGAGTGACCAGCGTCTGGGTGTCCACGAGAATGACGCGATCCACCGGCCGCCGGCGGGGCAGGTCATCGTAGCCGACGTACGGCAGCTCCCCCCCGTACATGGTCAGGAACTCGCGCAGGTTCCGATTCATCCGCCGCGGCAGCACAGGGACGGCCTCCGGGTAGAGCTTGGAGGCCGCCAGCTGCGAAGCCAAGCCGTCGAAATCGGTATTCTCGTGCGTGAGGATTAACTGCAGGCCCACTACCAGGTTGCCCGGTCAATGTCCGGAACGATCGGCTCTTCCGGCGAATCGTCTTCCGGAGGCAATTCCGTGTCGCACACCTCTTCCAGCGTCTCCAGCGCTTCGTCGGGCGCCTGCTCCTCCTGCGCCCGCCCGTTGAGAAGCCACAAGCCTCCCAGGATGGCGAGCAGGAGGCCTATGGCCCCCCCGCAGCAGACCGGCGCTTCGACCAGGAGCCGGTAGGCCGTGCCGGTCGGGTTGAGGAGGGTGCTCAGCCAATCCCCCCACAGCCATCGCGTGGCCGCATCTACCTGGAACAGCGTGCTGGTCACCGAATAGACGCTGCTGATCAGATAGGGAAGCAGGCAAATGCAGAGCAGCAAGCCAAGCCCGGCCACGATCCAGCCGGGGCTACCCCTGCGTCGATTCATGATCCCCCCTTGTCGATAGGAACTCGGGCCCGCCAGAGCCGGGCACGAGCAGGTCGGGCCTCTTCTCTGGCAGGTCGCCGTACACACCCCGGTACTCGGCGGGCAGCAGCGCCGCGATGCGGTACATGATCTCGTCGGTCAGCTCGTGCTGCTGCTGCACGCTCGGCCTCTGGCCGGAGGCAAGGGCCGGTGGACGGAAAGGCTGGCCAAACACCACCCGTACCCGTGCCCGGCGCAGGCGCCTGAGCTCCGAGAATACCTCCGGTCCCCCTGTTGCCGCCAGGGGCACCAGCGTCACGCCGGTCCGCAGCGCGATGTAGGACGGTCCCCGGTGGCCCTGCTGCAGCGCCCCGGTCCTGCTGCGGGTACCCTCAGGCGCCACGCCGAGGAATCCATTTCCCGCCAGCACGGCCAGTGCCTTGCGCAGGGCATTGCGGTCCACCTCGCCCCGCTCGACAAAGATGGCATCCAGGGAGCGCATCAAGGGGCCAAACAGGAGGTGGTTCTCCCACTTCTCTCCGGCGAACACGTACACCCGGTACGGGATGGCGGTCATGATGATCGGCGAGTCGAGCAAGTGCAGGTGATTGGTGACAAAGAGGCAGGGCCCCTGATTGGGGATGTACTCCTGGCCATGGACCTCGAACCGCGTCAGAAGCCGCACCAGGGTGGCAATCACCGCGCGCACGGCCCGGTACCAACCCACGTTCCCGACCGGGTATTGCCTGACCGGATCCTCTCTTCCCGTCGTGCCTGCTGCCAATCCTCGCCTGCACCCCCTCCCCGTATGCCTGGTATGTCCCCGAGTCAAGCCCGGCCTAAGGCCGAGCCGTGGCCGGCGGCTGCTCTGTGACCTCTGGCGCCGCATAGTCCACGCGCCAGCCCTGGACCCCGACGGAATAGCGCGCCACTTCCCCCAACGGGGTCAGCGTGATGTCAAAAGGGGCAATCGCCCCCGGCAGAAAGAGCTCAGCATCGATGCCGACGCTCCGGGCCCCCGCCACATGGCCCCCTGCATCGTACAGGGTGACGATGAGGGCAACCTTCTCCGCCTCGGACTGCCCGGTGTTCTCCACCCGGCCCTTGACCTGGTACGTTCCGTCGGCCAGCCATCCGCCCGACGTGTCGGACAGGGCCAGGCTCGGATAGCGCGGCCCCAAGTGCGTAGAGCGGACCCCGCTCAAGACCTGGGTCTGGTACTGCGCAAAGTCGGACGGCGGTGCCGTGAAGAGAATCGAGAAGGGGGAGCGCCCCCTCCCCGCCAGCACGTCCAGCTGGGTAAAGGCCGCGCCGGTCGCCAGCAGCTCACCCTGGGCATTGTGCAGAGTGACCCGGACCTGGACCTCCTCCGCCGGCTCGGTCGAGAGGTTGACCACCTCCCCCAGGCACCAAAGGCTGTCCGCCGGGGTAGCATAAAACGCCAGCCCTTCGATCCGCAGCGCCACCGGTGTCGGCGTCGGGACTTCTGTCGGCTCGCTGCCCGCCTCGCGGGGTGGTATCAGGATTTCCTGGCCGATCCAGAGGCGGCGCGGGTCCTCAATGCCATTCACCTCCTGGAGCTCGCTCACCGTCAGCCCAAAGGCACGCGCAACCTCGAGGAGGGTATCGCCCTTCTTGATCGTGTAGATGATGGGTGTCGGCGTTACGGTCGGCGTGGGCGTGTTGGAGGGAGTCGCCGGGACCAGGGTAGCCGTGGCCCGGCGGGTCGCCGCCGGCGTCGGCGTCGCGGTGGAGGTGGCAGGGACCTCCGCCCGGCCGGTCGGCGTCGGCGGCGCCAGGATCTGCCCGCATCCGCCCAGCGACAGGACGCAAGAGGCAGCAATACAGATGGCAAGCACCGTCCGCCATATCCCTTTCCCTGCCGGTCGGATCACCCTGTGTCTGTCCCTTTCCGCGCCACCCATGCCACTGCGCCCGGGGCACCAGCAGCAGCGTGGATTGTAGCAGAGGAGAAGGCGAAAGTCAAAGCCACCCCTCACCCGCAGGCCGGCGCGGCGCTTGACCCGCCCACCCACCGGTGCTAGAATCGCGCCATTCGTGACAGGAGGCAAGGGACATGGCAGATCCTCGTGTTGAAACGATGGCGCGGATCCTGGTGGACTATTCCGTGCACGTCCAGCCCGGCGAGCTGGTGGTCATACGCGGCGCTCCCGAAGGGGCTCCCCTCATCCGGGAGGTGTACAAGCGCGTGCTGGAGCGCGGCGCCCACCCCTATACCACCATCGGCTTGGAAGGACTGGGAGAGATCTTTTACAAGGTCGCCAGCGACGCCCAACTCGACTACGTGCCCAACGTGGAGCGCCAGCTGATCGAGGATGCGGACGCCCGCATCAGCGTCTGGACCGAGGTGAACACCAAGGCCCTGACCAGCGTCGACCCCGCCAAGCAGGCGCGTGCCGGGGCGGCTCGGCGGCCGCTCATGCAGCGCTTCCTGGAGCGCGCGGCCAAGAAGGAAGTAAAGTGGACCGGAACGGCCTATCCGACGAACGCCTTTGCCCAGGATGCCGAGATGTCCCTGAGCGAGTTCGAGGACTTTGTCTATGGGGCCGCCCTGGTGCACCTGCCCGACCCTATCGCCGGCTGGCAGGCCGTCTCCCGCGACCAGCAGAGGTTGGTCGACTGGCTGAACACCAAAGACCAGATCCACCTGATCGGCCCCGACACCGACCTGACGCTTTCCGTCAAGGGCCGGACGTGGGAGAACTGCGACGGGCACGAGAACTTCCCCGACGGGGAGATCTTTACCGGCCCCGTCGAGACCTCCGTGAACGGCACCGTGCGCTTCAGCTACCCAGCCTGTGAGGACGGGCGCGAGGTCGAGGACGTCCGGCTTTGGTTTGAGAACGGCCGGGTCATACGCGCCACAGCCGCCAAGAATGAGGCCTACCTGCTGACGATGCTCGACACCGACGAAGGGGCGCGGGTCCTGGGCGAGTTCGCTTTTGGCACCAACCAGGGCGTGCAGCGCTTTACCAAGAACATCCTCTTCGACGAAAAGATCGGCGGCACCGTACACATGGCCGTCGGCACCGGCTACCCCGAAACGGGCAGCCTGAACCGGTCGGCCATCCACTGGGACATGATCTGCGACCTGCGTCGGGGCGGCGAGGTGTGGGTCGATGGTCAGCTCTTCGCCAAGGACGGCAAGTTCACGATCTAGCACGGCTTGCTCGGACCAAGGCCGCGGGGCCGGTCCGGGTCTTGGCCATCTGGGCGCAGGGAGAAACACCCTCTCTGCCGCCCAGGAGGGCCGGGCCTGGACCGGCCCCTGCCTTCTGTTGGTGCCCTTCCCCTCCCTGCCTGGAACCGTACGGGCACGGCCTACGTCTTGATAGCAGGGCCGGTCTGCCTCGGGGCAGTAGACACCCGGCCCCCGCTGTGCTATACTTCCTCGGGGGAGAGGGGCGTGGCGAGTAGAGACCAAGGACACCGGCCCCCGTGGCCGGTGCCCCGGCGGGTGAGGTCGGCGATGCCGGCGCGTAGGCGCGCCCGCCGTGCTGTGGCGGCCGTTTTTCTGGCCCTCCTGGTGGCAGGAGCGGCCGCTTTTGGCTGTCTGCTGTCCGGCCTGCCCTCCACCGATGATCTCACCGGCCATGCCTCGGCCCCAAGCAGCAAGATCTATGACCGCAGCGGCCGCCTGCTCTACGAGATGCCACCGCCCGACACCGGCAGGCACTCGCCTGTCCCACTGGACGAGGTCCCCCTTCTCCTCCGCCAGGCCGTGATCGCCACCGAGGACGCCGGCTTCTATGAGAACCCCGGCGTCGAGCCGTGGGCCATCGTCCGCGCCCTCTGGATCAACCTGCGCGGCGGGGAGGTGCTCTCAGGGGGCAGCACCATCACCCAACAGCTCGCCCGCAACCTGCTGATGAGCGCCGACGAGCGGGCCCAGCGCACCCTGATCCGCAAGCTGCGCGAAGCGGTCCTCGCCTGGCGCCTGGCGCGTCACTACTCCAAAGACCAGATCCTGGAGCTCTACCTGAACGAGACCTACTTCGGCAACATGGCCTACGGGGTGGAGGCCGCCGCACAGACCTACTTTGACAAGCACGTGCATGACCTGGACCTCGCCGAGTCGGCCATGCTCGCCGGGCTGCCCCAGGCTCCGGCGCCCTACAACCCGCTGGAGCACCTGGACGCCGCGCAGGAGCGGCAGTCGGTGGTCCTCGAGCTGATGACCAGGTACGGCGCAATCACCCCTGAGCAGGCCCGTCAGGCCCGCCAGGAAAAGCTCTACTATGCGTCCGCTGCCTTCCCCATCCGCGCCCCCCACTTTGTGATGTACGTGCGCGCCCAGCTGGAGCAGGAGCTCGGGCTGGCGAGGCTGGAGCAGGGTGGGCTGCGCATCTACACCACGCTCGACCTAGACCTGAACGAGACGGCCCGCGACCTCGTCCGCTACCGCTTGGAGAGGCTGGCCGAGTGCAACGGGCGCGCCGACTGCCCGCCGGGCGGGCACAACGCACGGAACGCAGCCCTGGTCGCCCTCGACCCCGCCACAGGGCACATCCTGGCGATGGTGGGCAGCCCCGACTACTTCTCCGCCCGGATCGACGGTGCCGTGAACGGCACGACCTCGCTGCGCCAGCCGGGCTCTTCCATCAAGCCGGTTACCTATGCCGCCGCCTTCGAAACGCGCCGGCTCACCCCCGCGACCATGATGCTCGACCTGCGCACCTCGTTCGTCACCCGCGAGGGCGACTCCTACGTGCCCCTGAACTATGACCTCCTCTTCCGCGGCCCGGTCCGGCTGCGCGAGGCGCTGGCCTCCTCCTACAACCTGATCGCCGTCAAGGTGCTCGAAACCACCGGCATCGAGACGATGACCAACCTCGCCGGGCAGCTGGGCATTACCACGCTGCGTGACTCCGGCCGTTTTGGGCTGGCCGTGACGCTGGGCGGAGGCGAGGTGAGCCTGCTCGAGCTCACCTCGGCCTACGCGGCACTGGACAACGGCGGGCGGGCCCTTGCGCCGGTCGCCATCCTGCGCGTGGAGGACGAGAAGGGCCGTGCCCTGCTCTCCTCGGCGCACCAGGGCGAGGGGTCGCAGGCCCTGGACCCGCGGGTCGCCTACCTGGTAACCGACATCCTGAGCGACAACGCAGCCCGCACGCCGGCCTTCGGCGAGGAGAGCGTCCTCAAGCTGAGCCGGCCGGCGGCGGTCAAGACCGGCACGACCACCGACTTTCGAGACAACTGGACGGTGGGCTACACACCCGACCTCGTCACCGGCGTCTGGGTCGGCAACGCCGACAACGAGCCGATGCACGAGACATCGGGGGTCAGCGGCGCGGCGCCCATCTGGCGTGACTTCATGGAGACGGCCCTCAGGGGACGCCCGGAGCGGCCCTTTGCGCGGCCGGCCGGCCTGGTGGAGGCCGAGGTCTGCTCGCTCTCGGGCATGCTGGCCGGCCCCGACTGCCCGCACCGGGTGACAGAGCTCTTCCTGGAGGGCACCGTCCCGCAGGAAACGTGCACCATGCACCGCCGCGTTGCCCTCGACCGCGCCACCGGGCTGCCCGCCACCGCGGACACCCCGGCCGGCCGGACCGTCGTCCGCGTGCTCACCCTGCTTCCGCCCGAGGCCCAGGCCTGGGGTGAGGAGCAGGGGTTGCCCCTTTGGCCGGCCGGTCAGGAGATGGTCGGAGGCACGGGCGGAGGGGCAGAGGGATCGTCCGGTCAGGAGACCGGCCGGGAGCAAAGCGGCGACGCGCTCACGATGAGCAGCCCTGACTCGGGGGCGATCTACCGCCTCGACCCTGCCCTGCCGCTGAGCGCACAGCAGATCGAGGTCTCGGCCTGGGCAGGCGGCGGCGTCCGTCTGTCGGAGGTCCGCCTGCTGGTCGACGGGCAGCCCCTGGCCCGCCTGGGGACGGCGCCCTTTTCGGCGCTGTGGCAGCTGGAGCCGGGCCTGCATCTCTTCTCGGCCGAGGGCGTCACCGCCGGAGGGGAGCTGGTGACCAGCAACCAGGTCCGGGTGGAAGTGCGTGAGTAATCGAGGCAGGCTCAGCCTGCCCAAACAAGGAGGAAGGATGTCCAAGCAAACCTCTCTACGGATCTACCGGTGGCTGTGCCTCTTGCTGGTCAGCATCATGGTGCTCGGCGCCTGCGTGCCGGCGGCGACCGAGGAGGCGACAACCGCCGCCCAGCCCTCGGCTACCCTGCCGCCCCCCACCCCGGCACCGCCGACCGCCACGCCCATGCCCCTGCCCGAGCCGCAGCTGGCCTCGCGCCAACCGGCACCGGGCGAGGAGCAGCCGCTCGACGCACCCATCGTGCTCACATTTGACGAGCCGATGGACCGCGCCAGCGTGGAGGCCGCCTTTGCGATCTCCCCCACGGTCGAGGGTGCGTTTGACTGGGCAGACGACCGGACTCTCTCCTTCCGGCCGGCCGGTCCTCTGGAGCGAGGCAACTACTACCAGGTCACCGTCGCCGCCACCGCGGCCAACAACGAGGGCCTCTCGCTGGTCGAGCCGCTCGCCTTTGGCTTCCAAACCTCCGGGTTCCTCCACGTCAGCCAGGTCATGCCTGCCCAGGCTACCGTTGACCTCGATCCCGGCGCGACCGTCACGGTTGTCTTCGACCGGCCTGTCGTGCCCCTCACCTCCATCGGCCAGCAGGCTGGCCTGCCCGACCCGCTCACCTTCGTGCCGCCCGTCGCCGGCGAAGGCGAGTGGCTGAATACCTCCATCTACCTCTTCCGCCCCGACGGCGGCTTCCTACCGGCCACCCACTACAAGGCGCGCGTGGCGGGCGGCCTCTCCGACACGACGGGCGGCGTGCTGGAGGACGACTACACTTGGGAGTTCACCACCATCCGCCCCGCGGTCCTCTCCTGGAGGCCCAAGGACGGCTTTCCCTACGTAGGCCCGACCGACGTCATCAGCGTCACCTTCAACCAGCCGATGGACCACCCGTCCGTCGAGGCGGCGTTTGGGCTGATGGCCCAGGACCAGCCGGTAAGCGGCACCTTCCGCTGGAGCGGCGGCGAGAAACCCAGCTCCCCGGAAACCATGGTCTTTGTGCCCGACCGGCCCCTGCCGCGCGGGACGGACTTTGACGCCCGCGTGGCGGCGGACGCCAGGGCCCGGGCCGGCGAGGTAGGTCTCGCCGGGGTGCAGGCCTGGAGCTTTGCCACCGTCAAAGAGCCGGCGCTGCTGCGCACCTTCCCCGCCGACGGCCGGACCGGCATCGACCCCGGCACCAGCGTCACCTTTGTCTTTGCCGGCCCCATGGACCGCAAGGGCTTCATGGAGCACCTGACCATTCTGCCGGAGGCGACCAAGGTCTATACCTCCTGGGCCGAATCCGATACCGAGGTAGAGGTCTCCTTCGACCAGGAGCCCGTGTCCGACTACACCCTCCGGGTGGATGCCGGGGCGCCGGACAGGTACGGGGCCCTGCTGGGCAAGGCGGGCATCGTCCGCTTCTCAACCGGCGACCTGCCCCCCTACGCCGCCTTGAACTATCCCACCGAGATAGGCGTCTACAGCGCCTACACCGACACGGTGGTGTACGCCACCCATCGCAACGTCTCGCGCATCGAGCTGGACGTCTACCAGGTGGACCTTGCCACCTTCATGCGGCTGCAGGGCGACTGGGAGGCCCGCAACGCCTTCCGCCCCGCCGCAGAGGACCTGGTGCGCTCCTGGACCGTCGAGCTGGACACGCCGCGCAACAAGGCGGGCCGCCAGCCGGTCTACCTCGACGGCGAGGATGGCCCGGCCCTGCCTCCCGGCATCTACTACCTCCAGATGGCTGCCCCCGAGATCGAAGCGAAGGACAAGAACTACCAACCCTGGCGCTGGACCTTCATTAAGACACGCCTGAACCTGGCCCTCAAGCAGACCCAGACCGAGGCGCTGGTGTGGGCCACCGACCTGGCGAGCGGCCGGCCGGAGGCGGCGCTTGCGGTGAGCCTCTACAAGCGGCAGGGCAAAGAGGTCACGGAGGGCACGACGGGGAGCAATGGCCTCTTCCAGGCCGGGGACCTGGCGCTGGACGACCTCTGGAGCGAGCTCTTTGCCGTGTCCGGCGCGCCCGGCGACGAGGGCTTTGCCATCGCCTTCAACGGCTGGGACAGCGGCATCAGCCCCTGGGATTTCGACGTCGAGTCCGAGTTCTGGGCAAACAAGTACCAGGGGTACCTCTACACCGACCGGCCCATCTATCGCCCCGGACAGACGGTCTACTTCAAGGGCATCCTGCGCGACGACGACGACGCCCACTACAGCATTCCCGCCGGCCTCGAGACGCTGGAAGTGCGGCTGAGCGACCCGCAGGGGAAGGAGATCTACAAAGAAAAGCTTGCCCTCAGCGACATGGGAAGCCTCTTCGACCAGCTCGCCCTCGACGCCGAGGCGCCGCTCGGCAGCTACTGGCTGCAGGCCCAGGACACCGACCGCGAGATCTATGTCGGCACCAGCTTCACCGTGGCCGAGTACAAAAAGCCCGAGTACCAGGTCGAGGTGACGGCCGACAAGCTGGCCTACCTCGGAGGCGACACCATCCATGCCACCGCCGAGGCCACCTACTACTTCGGAGGCCCCGTCGCCGGCGCCAAGGTGCGCTGGAGCGTCCTCAGCAGCAACCACTTCTTCTCCTACACCTGCCCGCAGGGCGGGTCCTGCCCCTGGTACAGCTGGACCGACTACGAATGGGGCAGCGAGGACCTGGAGCGCGACTATGGCGGCTACGGCGAGCTGATTGCCGAAGGCGATGCCGTGACCGATGCCCAGGGCCGGGTCACCTTCCCGGTACCGGCAGACATCTCAAAAGAGACCCTGAGCCAGCTCTTTACCGTCGAGGCGAGCGTCACCGACCTCACCGGCCAGGTGGTCTCCAGCCGCACGGGGGCCATCGTCCACAAGGGCGAGTTCTACGTAGGCATCGCCCCGCGCCAGAACCTGGCCCAGGTGGGCGAGGAGGCGCCGGTCGAGCTCCTGACCGTCGATTGGGACGGCCGGCCCGTCGCCGGCGTGCCGCTCACCCTGGTCTTCATGGAGCACGAGTGGTTCAGCGTCCAGCGCCAGGCGGAGGATGGCGGCTTCTACTGGGATTGGACCACGCGCGACACCCCGGTGCTGACCACAACCGTCACCACCGGGCGCGACGGCCGCGCGACCGCAACTTTTGTCCCCAAGAAGGCAGGCAGCTACCGCGTGCGCGCCCTGGCCCGCGACGGCTACGAGAATCAGGTCCGCAGCTCCACCTACCTCTGGGTCTGGGGCGGCGATGCCTACGTCAGCTGGCGGCAGGAAAGCAACAACCGCATCACCCTCATCGCCGACAAGCCGGAGTACGAGGTCGGCGACACAGCCGAGATCCTGGTGGCCTCGCCCTACAGCGGCACCGTGCAGATGATGTACACCGTCGAGCGCGGCCACCTCATGGACGCCGACGTGCGCCAAGTCTCCACCAACAGCTACGTCCTGAAGGTGCCCATCCTGGAAGAGATGGTGCCCAACGTCTTTGTCTCGGTCCTCCTCGTCCAGGGCTCCGAGCAGGCGCCCGGCGGCCTGGCGACCTTCAAGATGGGGCTGGTCAAGCTGCCCGTCTCGCTCGAGTCCAAGCGACTCACCATCGCCCTCACGCCCGACAAGGACATGGCGGCGGGCGAGCACTATGCGCCGCGCCAGACGGCCACCTACGACGTCCTCGTCACCGACAGCGCCGGCAAGCCGGTCGAGGCCGAGCTCTCGCTGCGCCTGGCCGACCTCGCCGTCCTGGCACTCGCCGACGAGCCGGGCTATACCCTCGAGGAGACCTTCTGGCGGAACCGGGGGCTGGGCGTCCGCACCAGCCTGCCCCTCGCCGTCTCGATGGAAGCCTACAACCGCGAGGTCCGCGCCGCGGCCAAGGGAGGCGGCGGCGGCGACGAGGGCGGCCTGGTGCGCAGCAACTTTGCCGACACAACCTTCTGGGACCCCGTGGTCCGCACCGGCAAGGACGGCAAGGCCCAGGTCGAGGCCACCCTGGCCGACAACCTGACAACCTGGCGCATGCAGGCCCGCGGCATCACCGCAGACACGCGCGTCGGCCAGGTCAACGTCGACATCGTCTCCACACTCGACCTGCTGGTGCGGCCCGTCCTGCCCAGGTTCTTCGTCGTGAACGACGAGGCCGAGATCGCCACGGTCGTGCACAACAACACCGGCGAGCCCCTCCAGGCCGAGGTCAGCATCACCGCCGAAGGCCTCGCCGTCGACGGCGCGACGACGCAGCCGGTCAGCATCGCCGCCGGCGAGCAGGCCAAAGTCTCCTGGCCCGTCAAGGTGCTCCCCGGCCAAGAAGTGAAGGTGCGCATGTGGGCCAAGGCCGGCGACCTGTACGACGGCCGCGAGGACACCCTGCCGGTCTACCCCTACTCCACGCCCGAGGTCGTGGCGACCGCCGGGCAGCCCGGGACCCGGCAGGAAATCGTGCAGCTGCCGCGCGCCTTTGACCCCGCCCAGGGGGCCCTCACCCTCCACGTCGACGGCTCATTGACGGCCTCCACCCAGGAAGCCCTGACCTACCTGGAGGAATATCCCTACGAGTGCGTGGAGCAGACCGTCAGCCGCTTCCTGCCCAACGTCGCCACATGGCAGGCGCTCGACGAGATGGGCCTCGAGCGGCCGGCCCTGCGGCAAAAGCTCGCCCAGCTGGTCGGCTCGGGCCTGCAGCGCCTCTACAACGAGCAGCACTACGACGGCGGCTGGGGATGGTGGGCGGCCGACAAGTCCAACGCCTACCTCACTGCCTATATCCTGCAGGGAATGCTGGAAGCCAAGAAGGCCGGCTTCACGGTGGACGAGGACGTGCTGGCGCGCGCCGCCGGCTTCCTCTCGGACAACCTGCCCTCCGTCGGCAAGCTCAAGTCGCAGTGGGAGGCCAACCGGCTTGCGTACCAGCTCTACGTCATAGCCGAGCACAGCGCCGCCACCGAAGCCACGCAGGGCGGCAGCCTCGGCCTGGCGATCGGCCTCTACGACCGCCGTACCCTGCTCAGCCGCTACGGCGAGGCCTACCTGGCCGTCGCCCTCAGCCTGCTCGAGCCGGAGGAGCCGCAGCGCGTGCAGACGCTGCTTTCCGACCTCGCCGGCTCGGCGGTCGTCAGCGCCACCGGCACCCACTGGGAGGAGGCCGCGCCCGACTACTGGAACATGAACACCGACATCCGCACCACGGCCATCGTCCTGTGGGCGATGGCGCGGCTGGAGCCAGAGGGCGCACTCCTGCCCAACGTCGTCCGCTGGCTGATGGCAGTCCGGGAAGACGGCCACTGGGAGACCACGCAGGCCACCGCCTGGTCGCTCCTATCGCTGGTCGAGTACATGCGCGCCAGCGGCGAGCTCAAGGGCGACTTCTCCTGGGAGCTCTACCTCAATGGCGTCGAGACGGCCCGCGGCGACATCGAGCAGGCGACCATCGACGCAACCCACACGATCGAGGTCGAGATCGGCCGGCTGCTGGTCGACCAGGGCAACCGCCTCGTCGTCGAGCGCCTGGCCCCCCATTCGGGCCAGAGCGGCGAGGGGATGCTCTACTACTCGGCCAGCCTCAAGTACTACCTGCCGGCCGAGCAGGTCAAGGCACTCAACCGGGGCATCACCGTCGCCCGCCAGTACAGCCCGAGCGACGCGCCTGGCGCCTACGTGGACCGCGCCCAGGTGGGCGACGTCATCAAGGTCAAGCTGACAATCATCGCCCCCACCGACCTCTACTACGTCGTGGTCGAGGACCCGCTGCCGGCCGGCTGCGAGGGGGTGGACGTTGGGCTGAAGACGACGAGCGTCGTCGGCGACGCGCCCGAGCTCCAGAACCTCAGCGCGAAAGACCAGGAGCGCTACTACGGCTGGTACGGCTACGGCTGGTGGTGGTTCTCCACGAGCGAGATGCGCGACGAAAAGGTCGTGCTCTTTGCCGAATACCTGCCGCGCGGCACATACGAGTACACCTACCTGATGCGCGCCGGCGTCCCCGGCAAGTTCCAGGTCTCGCCCAGCATCGCCTACCAGATGTACTTCCCGGAGACCTTTGGCCGCAGCGACGGAGGCAAGTTCACCGTCGCCTCGGCCGACCAATGACAGGCATCCCGTTCCGGCGTGGTCCCGACCCCCTGTTCCGGCGTGGTCCCGACCACCCCGCCTGCTTACGTTCCGGGGTGGTCTCCTGACCACCCCGTAGCTCCCGTTCCGGGGTGGTCTCCCGACCACCCCGTAGCTCCCGTTCCGGGGTGGTCTCCCGACCACCCCGTTCCGGCACGCCCACCAACTGTCATTCCGAGGGAGCGCAGCGACCGAGGAATCTCGCCCATCCTTCCCGCTTCCCCAGGTTGGTCCCCGTCCCCTGCCGTGCTACAATCGCGCGCACCCAACATGAACCTCTTGCTCATTCGCCACGGAGAATCCATAGCCAACACCGAAGGCCGGATGCAGGGTCACTTTGACTCGCCCCTCAACGACCGGGGGCGGGCGCAGGCCCGCGCCCTTGCGGCGCGCCTCACGCGTGAGGCACGTGCCGTCTCGGCCGTCTACGCCAGCGACCTCTGCCGCGCCGCGGAGACGGCCGAAATCGTGGCAGCCGCGCTCGGCGCCCCCCTGCACCTCGACACGCGGCTGCGCGAGTTCGACATCGGGGTGCTCACCGGCGTCGTCTGGAGCGAGGTCGAGCATCTCTACCCGGACCTGTGGAAGCAGCTGCACGAATCCACGGAATATGTGCGCTTGCCGGGGGACGAGGGCCACGAGGCATTCCATGCCCGCCTGGCGGAGGCCCTGTCCTTCATCCAGGACCGCCACAATCCGGACGACACGGTCGCCATTGTCAGCCATGGCGGGAGCCTGAACATGCTCCTGGCGCACCTCATCGGCATGGATACCCACCGGCCGCTCCCCTTTCGCCTCTCGAATGCTTCGCTCAGCATCGTCGAGACGGGCGGCCGCCGGACCCGGCTCACCCTACTGAACGACACCTGCCACCTCGACGGCGAGCCCGTCGACTAGGGCAGTGCCGGGTATGGAAACCCGGCCTACTCGCGAGCCGGGTAGCGAAACCCGGCCTGCGAGACTCTGCCCCCAGCATCGTTTGTCCCCGCCCCTCCCCTGTGCTATACTGCGCGATGGCGCTCTGCCCCTGTAGCTCAGAGGATAGAGCAGAGGTTTCCTAAACCTTGTGTCGCAGGTTCGACTCCTGCCAGGGGTACTGGTCCGGGGCCTTTCAGCCAAAGGGTAGGCTGGAAGGTCCTCACACTCTCAGAGGAGGATAACACGTGGCTCGACTACCAGAACATGACATCAAGCGCCGGCAGCGGCGCCGCCTGAAGGTGCGCGCCTTCAAGAGGCGGCTGGCAACCTCGACCAATTCCCAGGAGCGCCAGCGCCTGATCGCCAAGATCCGCAGGATCGCTCCGACCGCACCGGTGCCCGAGAAGTAGATCCGCACCGCCCTGCCCCAAGGAGATGCCGCCTTGGGCACCCTCTATGTGAGCACGCTTCCGGCGAGCGGCCTGGACGACTGGCCCCTCCGGGCGCAGCGCAGGCTGCCCCAGGTGTCGCTGGTCGTCGCCGCGAGCTCCTGCGCCGCGCAGGAAGCCCTGCGCGGCCTGCCGTCCACCCCGCCCCTGGTGGGGCTGGCCGGCACCCGGGCCGCGCTGGAAGCCCTCGAAACGGGTGACGTCTTGCTGCTCCTGGACGGCGCACGGGCCGCTCCGCCCGGCCCGGCCGTGGCGCTCGTTCGCGCGGCGGCCGAGCAGGGCTTCGCCGTCGAATCGGTGCCCGGCCCCTCGCTGCCAGTAACGGCGCTCGTGGTGTCCGGGCTGCCGGCGGACGGCTTTCACTATCTCGGCAAACTGCCGCCGGAGCCGGCCGCCCGGTCCGCGCTCCTCGCCTCCGTCGCCGCCCAGACTCGCACCCTCGTCCTCACCACAGACGGCCCCGAGCCGGGCCTCTGGGAGGCGCTGTACGGCGCCCTGGGCGCCCGCCCGGCCGTGCTCTCGTCGGGCGCCGGTGCGGCGCACGCGCCCCCCTGGCGCGGCACCCTCGGCCCCGCCGCGGAAGGGCCAGACCTGCCGCCGGGGCCCTGTGCCCTCGTGATCGGCGGCGCGCCGGAGCGGCCCGCCCGCTGGACGGACGATCGCCTTGGCGCCGAGATCCAGGCCTGCCTGCAGCAGGGGCTGAGCGCCAACCAGGCGGCCAGGCAGCTGGCCCAGCAGTCCGGTTGGCCGCGCCGCGAGATCTACCGCAGGGCGGTCCACGGAGACCCTCTCCCACAAGAGGAATCGAAGCATGACAGAGTATGACGACCTGGCGCTGATGCGGCGCCTCGACCCCCAGGACATGCTGGGGCACGTAGCGCGCCTGCCCGAGCAGTGCCGCGATGCCTGGGAAGGCGCCCGCGGGCTCGACCTACCGCCCTCCCACCGCTCCATCACCCGGGTGCTGGTCGCTGCCATGGGCGGATCCGCCATCGGGGGCGACCTCGCGGCGGCCGCGGTGGCCAACCAGTGCCGCGCGCCGATCCTGGTGCACCGGGACTATGGCATCCCGGCCTATGCCGACCCCCAGACCCTGGTCATCGCCTGCTCCTACTCGGGCGAGACGGAGGAGACGCTCTCCGCCTTCGAAGCGGCGCACCGTCGGGGCTGCCCCCTCGTGGCAGTGGCCACCGGCGGGACCCTCGCCCGGCAGGCCGCCGAGTGGGGCGCCCCGCTGCTGCGCGTCGCCTACCAGTCGCAGCCGCGCGCGGCGCTCGGCTACCTCCTCGTCTCCATGCTGGGCATCCTCCGCGCCGCCGGCGCCATCGACGACCCGTCGCCCAGCCTCGACGAGGCGCTCGGTCTCCTCGAGGCGCGCGCCCCTGCCCTGGCGCCCGAGAGCCCCCTCTCCCGCAATCCGGCCAAGCAGCTCGCCGCCTCCCTCGCCGGCCGCGTCCCGCTCATCGCCGGCAGCGGCGCCCTCGCCCCCGTTGCCCGCCGCTGGAAAGGGCAGGTCAACGAGAACTGCAAGGGCTGGGCCTGCTTCGAGGTCCTGCCCGAGATGGACCACAACACGCTGGCCGGCGTCCACTTTCCTGCCGAGGCCGTGCGCTGGTTCACCGCCCTCTTCCTGCACCCCGAGCCGGCGCCGGGCAGCCCCTCGCGCGCGGACCGGCGCGTCGATCTGACCCGGCAGCACCTTCAGCAGCGCGGCATCCCCTGCCACGACGTGCCCCTGCCCGGCGAGTCGCCCCTCGCCCAGATCCTCAGCGCGGTGCAGCTGGGCGACTACATGAGCTGCTACCTCGCCTTCCGCTACGGCGCCGATCCCACCGAGCTGGACGACGTCGTCCACTTCAAGCACCTCATGGCGCAGGGCTAACCGGTCCCAGGCTCCCATCCTGCCATGGCCTCGCTCTTCCGTCCCGCCCGCCCCGTACCCGCGGAGTACCGCTCTACCTTCTTCCATCTCTACATGGACATCGCCTGGTACGCGGTCCTCTCAGCCAGCTCGCTCTCCTTCGTGGCCGTCTACTCCGCCCGGCAGGGCGCCAACGGCTTCCAGATCGGGCTCCTGACCGCGGGCCCGGCGGTGATGAACCTGCTCTTCACCATCCCGACCGGCCGCTGGCTCGAGAGGCAGCCGATGAGCGCCGCCGTCTTCTCGACCGCCGTGCTCAGCCGCTTCCTCTACCTGCCGTGGGTCGTCCTCCCCTGGCTGCTGGCGCCCCAGGCCCAGGTCTGGGCCCTGGTCGGGCTCACCCTGCTCATGAGTATCCCCGGCACGCCGCTCGCCGTCGGCTTCAACGCCCTCTTCGCCGAGGCGGTCCCGCCCGAGTACCGCGGGCACGTGATCGCCATCCGCAACGCCCTGCTCGCCGTCGTCTTCATCGCCGTGTCCTTGCTCTGCGGCCAGCTCCTGGTTCGCATTCCCTTCCCGGCAGGCTACCAGGTCGTCTTTGCCCTCGGCTTCCTGGGCGCCATCATGTCCACGCTCCACCTCAAGTTCGTCGTCCCGCCCGGCCAGGCCCGCCGCCCCGACACCCAGGGCCCTCGCAGCCTCGCCTGGCCGAGCCTCCGCTCCCTCGCCGGGCGGCTGCGGGCGCTGCGTGCCGTCTCGGGAAAGGGCCTCCTGCGCACCGATCTCCTCCGCGGCTCCTACGGCAAGTTCATCGCCGTCATCTTCTACTTCAACTTCTCGATCTACCTCGCCATCCCCCTCTTCTCGCTCTACATGGTCAACGACCTGCGGCTGACCGACCAGATCATCGGCCTCGGCACGGCCCTCTTCTACGTGAGCGTCCTCCTCGGCTCGACCCAGCTGGACCCCTTGACCCGCCGCCTCGGCAACCAAAAGATCACCGCCGCCGGCGTCGTCTTCATGAGCCTCTACCCGACCGTGATGGCCCTCAGCCGCGGCAAAGAGCTCTTCCTGGTCGCCTCGATGATGGGCGGGCTCGGCTGGTCGATGGTCGGGGGCGCCCTGGTCAACTACCTCCTGGAAAAGGTGCCGGTGGACCACCGGCCTCCCTACCTGGCCTGGTACAACCTGGCCGTGAACGGCGCGCTGCTCCTGGGCTCGCTGGTCGGCCCCTTCGTCGCCGAGGCCGTCTCCGTCCGCATCGCGCTGCTGATCTTTGGCGGCCTTCGCTTCGTGGCGGCCCTGGTATTCTGGCACTGGGAATAGGCCGCCCGCCCTGCCGGCTCCCCGGGCCGGCCAACCATACCAAGGAGAGACATCCATGCCTGAGGTCAAGTTCAATACCTACTACCGCTACGACGACCTGACCCGCATCCTGCACGCCTACGCCGAAGAGCATCCCGGCCTCCTGCGCGTCGAGTCGATCGGCAAGAGCCACGAGGGGCGCGACATATGGCTCGTCACCGCGACCAACAGCGCGACCGGCGCCGACCGGCACAAGCCCGCCCTCTACGTCGACGGCAACATCCACGCCAGCGAGGTCTCCCCCTCGACCGCCTGCCTCTATCTGATCCACTACCTGGTCACCGGCTACGGCACCGATCCCGACGTGACGCGCTGCCTCGACACCCGGGCGTTCTACATCTGCCCGCGCGTGAACCCCGACGGCGCCGAGTGGGCACTGGCCGACCGGCCCAAGATCATCCGCTCCAGCACGCGCCCCTACCCCTTCGACGAGGAGCCGATCGGCGGGCTGCAGGAGGAGGACGTCGACGGCGATGGCCGGATGCTGACCATGCGCGTGCCCGATCCCAACGGCCCGTGGAAGGTCTGCGCCGAGGAGACGCGCCTGCTGGTGCGCCGCGATCCCACCGAGACGGGCGGCGCCTACTTCCGCCTGCTGCCCGAGGGGCGGATCGAGAACTACGACGGCGCGCTGATCGCGCTGCGGCCCGACAAGGAGCGCCTCGACCTGAACCGCAACTTTCCCGTGAACTGGCGGCAGGAGTACCAACAGCCGGGCGCCGGCCCCTACCCCACCTCCGAGCCGGAGGCCCGCGCCCTCGCCGCCTTTGTCACCGGCCATCCGAACATCACCGGCGGCGTGGTCTTCCACACCTACAGCGGCGTGATCCTGCGGCCCTTCTCCGACCGCGCCGACCAGGAGATGCCCGCCGAAGACCTCTGGACCTACCAGGCCATCGGCAAGAAGGGGACGGCCCTCACCGGCTATCCGGCCGCCTCCGTCTTCCACGAGTTCCTCTACCATCCCAAAGAGATCACCACCGGCGGCTTCGACGACTGGCTCTACGACCACGTCGGCATCTTTGCCTGGACCGTCGAGATTTGGAGCCCGCAGCGCCAGGCGGGCATCACCGAGTACAAGTTCATCGACTGGTACCGCGAGCACCCCCACGACGACGACCTGAAGATGCTCAAGTGGAGCGATGAGGTGCTGGAGGGCAAGGGCTACGTCGACTGGTACCCATTCGACCACCCCCAGCTCGGCCCGGTCGAGCTGGGCGGCTGGAACCACCAGCTTGCCTGGCGCAACCCGCCGCCCCAATTCCTGGAGAAAGAGATCGCGCCCTTTCCCCGCTGGCTCGTCTGGCACCTCCTGATCTCACCGCGGATGGAGCTCTACGAGGCGACCGCCAAGCCGCTCGGCGAGGGCAGCTACCGCGTCCGCATGGTCGTCCAAAACACCGGCTGGCTGCCCAGCTACGTGACCAAGCGCGCCCTCGACAAGAAGGTGGTCCGCGGTGTGGTGTTCGAGATCGAGCTGCCCGAAGGCGCGGCGCTCGAGACGGGGGAGCCAAGGCAGGAGGCAGGCCAGATGGAAGGCCGCGCCTACAAGGGCTCCGCCCCCTCGGACCCAGATCCGACCGACGACCGCGTCAAGGCAGAGTGGGTCGTCCGCGCACCCGCCGGCGGCACCCTCCGCCTGGTGGCACGCCACGACCGCGCAGGCTTGGTGACGGCGAGTCTGCCGCTCGGTTAAAAGGCCGGTGCCGTGCTCCGGGGGAACCTGAACACGGCACCGGCGGCTCCGGTCCGAATCATAATGCCGGAACCCAAACGACGCCGAGGGTGACGCCGGGACAACCTCAGGGGGCAGACAACGCCTGCACACCCTTCCCCTCGCAGCTCACAGCGGGCATTGAGCTTCAACCCCATTATACCATGCCCGGTCAAGGCCTGCGTCACAATAGAGTGTCAGTAAGATTAAAGGCCGGGTCCACTTTTGACACGCCTCCCCTTTGCCTCTACAATCAGGCCAGGGGGAAGAGCCACGCATGGGCCACACACGGCGGATCCTGGTGGTCGACGACGACCGGGGACTCAGAAAGCTCCTCGTCGAGTTCCTGGAGCGGGAGGGATACGACGCCGTCCCCTGCGGCGACGGCGCGGGAGCCCTCAGGCTCCTCACACAGGAGCACTTTGACCTGCTGCTGGCAGACATCCGCATGTCCGGCATGTCCGGCATGGACCTGCTGGCCCGGGTCCGCGCCATCCCAATGGACATAGCCGTCATCATGATGACAGGATATGGCTCCAAGGAGACGGCCATAGGGGCATTGCGCGGCAACGTCAAGGACTACCTGGAAAAGCCCTTCACGCTGCACCATCTCCGGGCATCCATCCTCCGGGCACTGCCCGATGAGCAGCCTCGCGGTCAGTGGCGCGGGGCCCGCTCCTACGCCGGCCTCACCGTGGACGTGGACGCCCGCCGGGTCCTGGTCGACGGGGCAGAGGTGGACCTGACCAAGACCGAGTTCGACCTTCTGGCCTACCTCCTCGGCTGCTTGGGCTGTCCCGTTCCGACAGAGGAGCTCCTGGCCCAAGTCTGGGGCGACCCACCGGTCGCCAGCCAGGCGCCCGATGCCGTCAAGTCGTGCGTATGGCGGCTGCGAAAGAAGCTCGGGGACAGCGCCGCGCAGCCGCGCTACGTCCGCTCCATCCGGGGCTTTGGCTACCAGCTCGGGGGCGAGCCCTAGACCAGCGGCCCGCCGTCCAGCCCGGCGGGCAGAGGCACCTCCATCAGCGACAGGACCGTCGGCAGGACGCTCAGCACGGAAAAGCGCCGCGGCGCAATCTCCTGCCCGCCGATGTACAGCATCGCATCGTCGAACGTGTGCATCCCCACCAGCTCGTCGCCCTTGTAGGTGAGCGTCTCCTTGTAGAGCGGCCCCTTCGGATCGTAACCGTCGTGCGGCGCCAAGATCAGGTCCGCCGCCTGCTCCAGGTAGGGCCCCTTGTACAGCTCCTCGCGCCGGAAGGCCGCCTGGAAGATCGGCGCCCCGTCGTCCGGGTCCCGCAGCTGCAGGGCGGACGCCGCGATCTGGTCGCGCAGCGCCTCGTACTCGGCCCCCGGTGCGACCCAGCCCTCTTTCTCACGGCCGCGCAGCCGGATCACCACCCGCCCCGGGTCCAGGCTGTAGGCCGCCGAGCTCGGGTCGATCTCGTCCAGCCCCTTGGCGCGGTCGGGAGGGACGCTGCGCAGCTTCAGCCAGCCCTGGTCCATCAGCCAGCGGTTGACGTACACCTCTCTCTTGATGGTGCAAAAGCCATGGTCCGCCATCCACATCAGCGTCGTGTCCTGGTCCAGCTTGGCGGCCAGCTGCCCCAGCATCTCGTCGATGCGCTGGTAAAAGGCATAGAACGCCGGCGCGTAGGTGGGGTGCCCCTCCTCCATCTGCTGCCACAAAAAGTGGTGAAGCCGGTCCGTCTCCATCACGTGCACGTGCAAATAGTCCCACTCCTCGTTCTCGAGCAGGTGGAACAGCGTGCGGATCCGGGCGTCGAGCGCGGCATTGACCTCGCGCAGCGCCAGCTCCTTCGACTCCCGCGCCTTCCAGGGATCGGCGTCGATGATGTAGCCGAGCCGCTGCAGCGTCGGCAGGTACGACGGCGGGTAGACCGCCTTCTCCAGGCTGGGGCTCAGGAAACAGCCCACCAGGATGCCGTTCACCGGCCGGGGCGGATAGGTCACCGGCACGTTGACGACGATCACCCGCTTGCCCGCCTCGCCCAGCATCTCCCACAGCGTCTTGGCCTGCATGTTGCGCGAGGTGGGGATGAACTGCTTGTATGTCTGGGCGTCCCGGTCGATGAAGCCAAAGATGTTGTGCTTGGCCGGATTCACCCCGGTCATCATCGTGCTCCACGCCACGCACGACACCCAGGGCCACACCGAGTCCATGCGCAGCAGGCTCCCCTGCCGGGCCAGGCGCGCCGCGTTCGGCGCCCGCCCCTCCGCGATCAGCCGCTGCAGGAACGTGAAGGGCGTCCCGTCCAGCCCGATGAACACCACCCGCTTCCGCCGCGACTCCCTGCGGCGCAGCCGGCCCAATATCCCCATCCTATCCCCGCCCTACAAATACCCCAACGCCGCGAGCCGCTTCTCGATGGCCGCTTCTTCTTCGTCCGTATACGCCTCCTCGTGCGCCGCCGCCGGCATGTACCCCAGCTCCTCCAGCCTGCGCACGATCTTGGCCAAGCTCTCCTCAATCGTCTCCACGCCCGAGTCGATCATGACCTCAGGGTTCTCCGGCGGCTCGTACGGATCCGAGATGCCGGTAAAGTTCGGGATCTCGCCCGCGATCGCCTTCTTGTACAGCCCCTTGACGTCCCGCGCCATCAGCGCATCGAGCGTGGCGTAGCAATACACCTCGCAGAACTCGCCAATCTCCTTGCGCGAGCGCGCCCGAACCTCGCGGTAGGGCGAAATAAACGAGCACAGCACCGCCACCCCGTTGCGCGTCAGTAGCTTGGCGACGAACGTGACCCGCTCAATGTTCTTGTCCCGGTCCTCTTTCGAAAAGCCCAGGTCCCGCGTCAGCCCCTGCCGCACGATGTCGCCGTCGAGCCGCTCCACGCGCAGGCCGCGCTGGCGCATCACCTCTTCCAGCCGCACCGCCAGGGCAGTCTTGCCCGCGCCCGAGAGGCCGGTAAACCAAACCGTCACACCCTTCTGTTCCACGCTGATTCCTCCATTCTATGTCTAGCTCCCAGCCGAGCGCTACTGCCCCTTCCTCGCCCGCACGCCCGCCATCAGCACCTTCGAGACCTCCGGCCGCGTAAACTCCTCGGGCAGCATCTCCCCCCGCTCCAGCATCTCCCGCACCTGCGTGCCGCTCAGGTTGATCCACTGCTCCTTGCCGTGCGGGCACGTCTTGGCGCTCACGATCGCCTGGCACTTTTTGCAGTAGAACGTATAGTCGAAGAAGAGCGGGGTGATGCCCAGCTCGCCCGGCTGAAACTCGTCAAAGATATAGTGCGCGTCGTAGGTGCCGTAATACTTGCCCACGCCCGCGTGGTCGCGCCCCACGATAAAGTGCGTGCAGCCATAGTTCTTGCGCGCGATGGCGTGAAAGATCGCCTCGCGCGGCCCGGCGTAGCGCATCGCCGCCGGAAAGACGCTGAGGAGCACCCGGTCGGCCGGGTAATAATCGCTCAGGATCGCCTGGTAGCTCGCGATCCGCACGTCCGCCGGGATGTCGTCCGCCTTCGTCTCGCCCACCAGCGGGTGCAGCATCAGGCCGTCGACAATCTCCAGCGCCACCTTCTGGATATACTCGTGCGCCCGGTGGATCGGGTTCCGCGTCTGGAAAGCCACGATCCGCCGCCAGCCACGCTCGGCAAAGATGCGCCGCGTCTGCGCCGGCTCGAATCGGATCTCGGGGAACTCGGGCGCCTTCGGCCCATTGACCACGTACACGTCGCCCGCCAACCGCCACGCGCCATATCCGTAGATGCGCGCCACGCCCGGGTGCGCCTGGTCGGTGGTCCGGTAGACCTCACGCGCCTCCCGCTCCTGGTCGGCCGGGTACTTTTCCGCGATGGTCATGATCGCCATCAGGTGCTCGCCCTCGACCAGGGCAATCTCCTGCCCCTCCCTCAGCCCCTCCGCCGTCTCGTCGTCCACCGGCAGGGTCACCGGGATGCTCCACGCCAGCCCATTGGCCATGTGCATCGTGTCGATGACGCTGTCATAGTCCGCCTTGCCCATAAAGCCCGTGAGGGGGCTCAGGGCGCCGATCCCGATCATCTCGAGGTCTGCCACCGCCATCGGCGTGAGCTGGACCTGAACAAAGCCGCGCGCCCGCTCGATCGCGGCTGCGCGCAGCTCTCCCTGTAGAAAACGGTTCACCAACTGCCCGCCGTGCGGCGGAATAGTGCCGACTCTGGCCATGAGCTTGCTCCTGGAACTTGAATTTGCCCGCCCCTCCCGGCGCGGGCCAAAAGAAAAGCATGGCCCGCATGCCGGTGGCCCATGCGCGCCGGATTCTAGCAGAAGGGCATGGGCGTGTCAAACCACCCCGCGGGGCAGGCCCCACAGGCCGCCGCGGCCCTCAGCCTCCGCCCGCCCTACCGGCCAAACTCCTCGACGATCAGCGCGATGTGGCGGATGCCCTGCCGCAGGTCCTCGATCCGGACGTTCTCGTTCGGCGAATGCGTGCGCGAGCCGGCCCAGCCGATGCCCGCACCCACCCCCGGCAGCCCCCAGCGCTGGCACATCTCGTACATCGGCCCCGTCGCCGCCATCAGCGGCAGCACCACCGGCTCCTGCGCATAGACGCGCCGCGCCGCGCGCACCACCGCCCCCACCAACGGGTCGGACGGATCGGTGCGCGCCGGGTACTCGGGCCCCGACGCCAGCATCTCCACGTCCGCAAACCCCCCGTCGTCCAGGTGGCACCGCAGCTTGTACAGGATATCGTACGGGTCCTGGTCGGGCACCAGCCGGAAGTCGAGCTTGGCGAGCGCCTCGGCCGGCAGCACCGTCTTGCCGCCCGGCCCGCCGTAGCCGGTGTGAAAGCCGCAGATGTTGCACGTGGGCTGGAAGAGGAGCTTTTCCTTCAGCGCCTCGCCCGTCAGGCCCAGCAGGAAACCGCGCGCTCCATACTCCGCCAGCGCCCCCGCCTCGTCATACGCCCAGGCCGCCAGCATCGCCCGGTCCCGCTCGTCCGGCGGGCGCACCGCGTCGTAAAAGCCGGGGATCCTGATCCGCTCGTCCGGCCCCTTCAGGCTCTGCAGCGCCCACGCCAGCCGCCACGCCGCACTCTCCACGATGGCCGCGTTGGCCGAGTGCAGGTCCCGGTTCACACACCGGACCCGCAGCTCTACGTCCAGGATGCCCTTCACCCCCAGCAGGATCTCCAGCCGGTCGCGCGTGTCCTTGTAGCCCGACTCCCAGATGCAGCCGTCCGCCCGCAGCAGGTCACGGTGCTCGGCGGCAAAGGGGCCCAGGTTGGGGCTGCCGATCTCCTCCTCCCCCTCGACCACGAACACCACGCTCAGCGGCAGCGCCCCGCGCACCGCGCGCCACGCCTCGATCGCCGCCACCCGGGCCATCAGGTTGCCCTTGTTGTCCGCGACACCGCGGGCATAGATCCTGCCCTCCCGCACCTCGGCCGCAAAGGGCGGGCTCTCCCACAGCTCCAGCGGCTCGGGCGGCTGCACGTCATAGTGGTTGTAGAGCATCAGCGTCTTGCTGCCTGCCCCCACCAGGCGCCCCACGACGAAAGGGTAGCCCGCCGTCGGCACCACCTGCGCCTCGGCACCCGCCTCCGCCAGCATCCCGCGCACCAGCTCGGCCATCTCGGCCATCCCCTGATCCTGCGCGGCGATGCTCGGCTGCCGGCACAGCGCCTGGAGCCGCCCCACCGTCTCGTCCAGGTGCGCATCGATATACTGCAAGATGTCGTCCATCCCGTTCCTCCCCGCAAGGTCTTGCCCCGATTATAGCCACCCCCGCGCGGCCCGCCAAATGCGCCCTGCGCGCGGCTCTTGACTTTCGGCCGCGCAGCGGCTAGAATGCGGCCAGGTTCGGGACGGAAGGAGCGTTCACCCTATGCGAGCGGTCATCCAGCGTGTCACCCGCGGCCGGGTATCGGTCGACGGCGCCCTCCTCGGCCAGATCGGCCCCGGGTTGGTCATCCTCGCCGGCGCCGGGCAGGGCGACGGGCCGGACGACGCCGAGCGGCTGGCCGCCAAGATCGCCGGCCTGCGCATCTTCTCCGACGCCGAGGGCAAGACAAACCTCTCCCTCCTCGACGTCGACGGCGAGGCGCTCGTTATCTCCCAGTTCACCCTCTACGCCGACTGCCGCAGGGGCCGGCGCCCCAGCTTCACCGGCGCCGCACTGCCCGACGTGGCGGCTCCCCTCGTCGACCGCCTGGCGGACGCCCTCCGCCGCAGCGGCGTGCGGCGCGTGGAAACCGGCCGCTTCGGCGCCATGATGATGGTCGAAATCCACAACGACGGGCCCTTTACCATCTGGCTCGACAGCAGCGACCTGGCGAAGAAATGAGGACGCAAGAAGGAGGCATGCAGGCGATGGGCTTCTTTGAACGGCTCGAAGACGCGGCGCGGCGCAACGACAGCCTGATCTGCGTGGGGCTCGACACCCAGCCCGAGATGCTGGCAGCCGGCGAAACCCTGCTCGACTTCAACCGCCGGATCGTCGACGCCACGCGCGACCTGGTGTGCGCCTACAAGCCCAACTCGGCCTTCTACGAGGCGGCCGGGCCCGAGGGCATGCAGGCCCTCCGCGCGACGATCGACCACATCCACGCGGCGGCAGGCGTCCCCGTGATCCTCGACGCCAAGCGCGGCGACATCGGCTCGACCGCCTCCGCCTACGCCCACGCCGCCTTTGACGTGTGGGGCGCCGACGCGCTGACGGTCAATCCCTACCTCGGCGGCGACGCGGTCGCCCCCTTCACCGCCCGCGCCGGACGCGGCGTCTTCCTCCTCTGCCACACCTCCAACCCGGGCGCCACCGACCTCCAGACCCTGCCCAGCCCCAGCCGCCCCCTCTACGAAGTGGTCGCCGCCAAGGCAGCCGCCTGGGGCACCGGCCTGGTCGTGGGCGCCACCTACCCCGAAGCGCTGGCGCGCGTCCGCTCGATCGTGCCGGACGCCTGGATCCTCCTGCCGGGCATCGGCGCGCAGGGCGGTGATGCCGAGGCAGCCCTCGCCGCCGGCCTCCGCCGCGATGGCCTCGGCCTGGTCGTCAACTCCTCGCGCGGCATCATCGCCGCCCCCGACCCGCGCGCCGCGGCCGCGGCCCTGCGCGACCAGGTCAACGCCGTCCGCGCCCGCGACCGCGCGCCGGGCTACGACCCCCGCGCCGCCCTGACCCTCGCCCTGGCCGACGTCGGCGCCATCAAGTTCGGCCACTTCACGCTCAAGTCAGGCCAGGCGGCCCCCATCTACATCGACCTGCGCCTGCTGGCCTCCCACCCCGCGACTCTCCGGCAGGTGGCCTATGCCTACGCACGGCTGCTGCGCGACGAGCTCGGCATCGCCGACGCGAGCGCCGGCGTCCGCCTCGCCGGCATCCCCTACGCCGCCCTCCCGATCGGCACCGCCGTCGCCCTCGAGATGGGCCTCCCCCTGATCTACCCCCGCCGAGAGGTCAAGGCCTACGGCACCGGCCAAAAGATCGAAGGCGCCTTTGAGCCCGGCGACAGGGCCGTCGTCCTCGACGACCTGATCACCACCGGCGGCAGCAAGCTCGAGGCGATCCGGCCCCTAGAGGAGGCCGGGCTCGCCGTGCGCGACGTCGTCGTCCTAATCGACCGCGAGCAGGGCGGCCGCGAAGAGCTGGCCGCCGCCGGCTACCACCTCCACGCCGTCCTCCGCCTGGGCGACATGCTGGACGTCCTCCAGGCCGCCAACCGCATCACCGCCGCCCAGCGCGACAAGGTCAAGGCCTACCTACGCGCCGAACCGTAACCCAGGGCCCGTGCCCCTGCCCTTCGTCGTAGTGTAGGGCCTAGTGCCCGTACTACTCGGCCTCATGCCCGTCCCCCGCCGTATGGTGCCCCCCGCCCGTACTGCTCCGCCTCGCGCACGATTTGCCGCCCCCGCCGGCCCGTAGTACAATAGGTCGGTTGCGCGATAGGTAGAGGAGCGTGAGACAGCAGGCACCGCGCCCACAAGATGGGGAGAGCATGGGCACCGGCTGGGAGACATTTCCAGCCCGGTGCCCTTTTTTTGTGTATGGCTAGACTGAAGATTCCCGGGTTGGTAGACGTCCACGTGCACCTCCGCGAGCCCGGCGGGGAGCACAAGGAGGACATCGCCAGTGGCAGCGCCGCCGCCCTTGCAGGCGGCGTTCTTCTGGTCCTCGACATGCCCAACACCTACCCGCCGGCCGTAGACGGCGCTGCGCTGGCCCTCAAGCGCAGCCTCGCCCGCGAAAAGGCCCTCTGCGACATCGGCTTCTTCGCCGGCGCCTCCGAGACCAACGCCGCGGAGGCAGCCGCGCTGGCGCGACAGGCCGTCGGGCTCAAGATCTACCTCGACCAGACCTACGGCCCCCTCCGCATGCGCAGCCTCGCCGCCCTCCTGGCCCACTTCCGCACCTGGCCCGCCGGCCGGCCCATCGCCGTGCACGCCGAAGGCCTCTCCGCCGCCACCGCCATCGGCCTCGCCCGCGTCTACGGCCGCCGGCTCCACCTCTGCCACGTCAGCCGCGCCGACGAGATCGCCCTGGTCCGCGCGGCCAAGGAATCGGGCGCCAGCGTCACCTGCGAGGTCACCCCCCATCACCTCTTCCTGACCGAGGCGGACGCCGAGCGGCTGGGCCCCTACGGCAGCATGAAGCCGCCCCTGGCAAGCGAGGCCGACCGCGCCGCCCTCTGGGCCAACCTCGACGTCGTCGACTGCATCGCCACCGACCACGCCCCCCACACCGCCGCCGAGAAAGAGGGCGACGCCCCCCCGCCCGGCGTGCCCGGGCTCGAGACCATGCTGCCCCTCCTCCTCACCGCCGTCGCCGAAAGGCGCCTCACCCTGGAGCGGATGGTGCAGCTCACCCACGACGCACCCCTGCGCATCTTTGGGCTCCCCGAGCCGGACGACTCGTGGGTAGAAGTCGATCCGGCCGTCCGCCATACCCTGGGCGCCGAGCCGCTCCTCACCCGCTGCGGCTGGACACCCTTCCAGGGCATGCCTGCCGTGGGCAAGCTGCGGCGCGTGGTCCTGCGCGGTCAGACCGCATTCGAGGGCCGGGTGCTGGCACGGCCGGGTTCGGGCCTCGTCGTCGGCCCGCCGGCGCCACACCCCGCGCCCTCTGGGCGATAGGAAAGGAGAAGAACGAATGGCACCCAAACTGGGAAACGGCATCAAGACGGTGGGCCTCGCACCCAACCTGCAGTCCGGCTTCTACGGGCAGGACATCATCTCCGTCCGGCAGTTCACCCGCGACAACCTGGCGCACCTCTTCCGCGTGGCCGACGAGATGCGCGCCGTGGTCAAGCGCGTCGGCTCCACCGACCTGCTCAAGGGGCACGTGCTCGCCGTGCTCTTCTACGAGCCCAGCACGCGCACCAGCTCCTCCTTCATCGCCGCCATGACCCGGCTTGGGGGCAGCGTCATCCCCATCAACGAGGTCAAATTCTCCTCCGTCACCAAGGGCGAGAGCCTGCCCGACACGATCCGCACCCTCGAATCGTACGCCGACGTGATCGTCCTCCGCCATCCCGACGTCGGCGCGTCCCAGGTGGCCGCCGAGTATGCCCACAAGCCGATCATCAACGCCGGCGACGGGGTCGGCGAGCACCCCACCCAGGCGCTGCTCGACCTCTACACCATCCAGTCCGAGCTCGGCAGGATCGACGGGCTCCACGTCGCGATGGCCGGCGACCTGCGCTACGGCCGCACGGTCCACTCCCTGGCGCGCCTCCTCACCATGTACGACGTCAGCATGACCTTCGTCTCACCCGAGATCCTGCGCCTGCCCCTCGACGTGATGAACGAGGTCAAGGCCGCCGGCCGCCCCGTCCGCGAGACCTACGACGTCCACGACGTCATCGCCGACCTCGACGTGCTCTACGTGACCCGCGTGCAGCGCGAGCGCTTTGCCGACCAGGCCCAGTACGAGTCGGTCGCCGATTACTACGTCGTCGATCCCGAGCTGATCGCCATGGCCAAGCAAAAGATGGTCGTCATGCACCCCCTGCCCCGCGTCAACGAGATCAGCTACGCGATCGACCAGGACCCGCGGGCCGCCTACTTCCGCCAGATGGAAAACGGCCTCTACATCCGCATGGCGCTCCTCGCCGCCGTCCTCGGCAAGGCCTGATCCGCCATGCACGCGTCGCAGGCCACACACCCGGCTGCGCTGGGCACAGGCGCACGGCGCCGCGTGCCGCGCCCCGTTTCGGGCAAGGTCGCCCCGGAGGCAGCTCGGTGGGCGATCTGAGCGTCAACCTCTGCGGCGTGCAGCTGCCCGGCCCGCTGGTGCTGGCCAGCGGCATCCTCGGGACCGAGGCCGAGCTCCTGGCCCGCGTCGCACGCGCAGGCGCCGGCGCGGTGACCGCCAAGTCGTGCAGCCTCGAGCCGCGCGCCGGCCACCCCAACCCCAGCGTCCTGGCGTGGGAGCACGGCCTGATCAACGCCGTCGGCCTCGCTAACCCCGGCGTCGAGGCCGAGGTCGGCGAGCTCGCCTGCGCCAAGGCCCTGCTCCGGCCCACAGGCGCCGCGCTGATCGCCTCCATATTTGCCGACACCGTCGAGCATTTCGCCGAGGTCGCCGCCCGCATCACCGCCGCCCGGCCCGACCTGGTCGAGGTCAACATCTCCTGCCCCAACGTCCACGACGAGTTCGGCACGCCCTTCTCCGCCGATCCGGCCGCCGCCGCCGACGTGACGGCCGCCGTCAAGCAGGCCGTCGCCGGCGCCGCGCCCCTGCTCGTCAAGCTCTCCCCCAACGTGGCCGACATCCGGGCCATCGCCCGCGCAGTGCAGCGCGCCGGGGCCGACGGCATCACGGCCGTCAACACCCTTACCGGCATGCTGATCGACCTGCACGCCCGCAGGCCGCTGCTGGCCAACCGCACCGGCGGCCTCTCCGGCCCCGCCATCCGGCCCCTGGCCGTGCGCTGCGTCTACGAGGTCTACCAGGCCGTCGACCTGCCGATCGTCGGCACCGGCGGCGTAACCTGCGGGCGCGATGCGCTCGAAATGATCCTCGCCGGGGCCACCGCAGTCGGGATCGGCTCGGCCGTCTACCAGGGCGGGCCGGAGGTATTCGCCCAGATCAACGCCGAGATCGAGGCGCTGATGGCCGAACTCGAGGCCGTCTCCCTCGACCAGCTGCGCGGAGCGGCGCACCGGTGAGCACCAGCCTCCCCCACCCCGCTCGCGTTCTGGACGTCTCCGACGACAGCCCGACGGTCCGCACTCTCGTGCTCGACCGCTGCCTGCGCGCCGAGCCGGGCCAATTCGTCATGGCCTGGCTGCCCGGTGTGAACGAGAGGCCCTTCAGCCTGGTGAGCGCCCAGCCCGTGACCCTGACCATTGCCCGGGTCGGAGCCTTCACCGAAGCCGTCCACCGCCTGCGCCCCGGCGACCGCCTCTGGCTGCGAGGCCCGCTCGGTCAAGGCTTTCGCTTGCCCCAGCCTGGACCCCAGGCCAAGGACTCTGCGCTTCTTCTCGTCGCCGGCGGCTACGGCGTCGCCCCCCTCTATTTCCTGGCGAGCGTAGCCGTCGCCGCCGGCTGGCGTGTCGACGTCGCGATCGGCGCCCGGACCGCGGTCGACGTGATTTTCGTAGAACGCTTTGCCGCGTTGGGTGCGCAGGTGGCCGTGACCACCGACGACGGCTCCCGCGGGCAAAAGGGGTTCGTCACCGATGCCGCCGCCCGGCTCCTGGACGGCTCCGAGCATGCCTCGATCTACGCCTGCGGGCCCGAGCCGATGCTGGCCGCCGTGGAGAGCCTGGCCCGATCCCGTCGTCTGCCGGCCCAGCTCAGCTACGAGCGTGCCATGCGCTGCGGCTTTGGCGTCTGCGGGACCTGCTCCCGGCTCGGTTGGCTCGTATGCCGCGACGGGCCCGTCCTGGCGGTCGAGCCGTGAAAGAACGAGTGCGCGCCGCCTGCGCACCATCCAAGGAGGCTCCATGAAGAACAAATTCCCGCGCCGCAGCGGCGTGATCCTGCACCCCACCTCCCTGCCCGGCCGCTTCGGCATCGGCGACCTGGGCGACGAGGCCTATCGCTTTGCCGACTTCCTGAAAACGGCCGGCCAGCACTACTGGCAGGTGCTGCCCCTGAGCCCCACCGGCTACGGCGACTCGCCCTACCAGGGGCTCTCCGCCTTTGCCGGCAACCCAATGCTGATCAGCCCCGAGCGGCTCGTCGAGACCGGCCACCTCTCCCCCGGCGACCTGGACGGCGTTCCTCCCTTCCCGGCGGACCGGGTCGACTTTGGGCCGGTCATCCGCTTCAAGGACGAGCTGCTCGACCGGGCCTTCGCCCGCTTCCGCGCCAAGGCGCCCGCCGGCCAGCGCAAAGCCTTCGCCCGCTTCTGCGAGGAGCAGGCCGCTTGGCTCGACGACTTTGCCCTCTTTGCCGCCCTCAAGCAGGCCAACGGCCTGCGCCCCTGGCACGAGTGGGAGCCGGGCGCCGCCACCCGCCGGCCCGAGGCCCTGGCCCACTACCGCCAGGCCCTGGCCGAGGGCATCGCCAACGCCCAGTACCGCCAGTGGCAGTTCTTCCGGCAGTGGCTCGCGCTCAAGCGCTACGCCAACGGCCAGGGGCTGCGCATCATCGGCGACATCCCCATCTTCGTGGCGCTCGACAGCGCCGACGTCTGGGCCAACACCCGCCTCTTCTCCTTCGACAAGAACCTGCATCCCACGGTCGTCTCGGGCGTACCGCCCGACTACTTCAGCGAGACCGGGCAGCTCTGGGGGCACCCCCTCTACCGGTGGAACGTCATGGCAGACGAAGGCTACGCCTGGTGGATTGCCCGCTTCCGGATGGCCTTCACCCAGGCCGACGTCGTGCGCATCGACCACTTCCGCGGCTTCTACAACTACTGGGAGGTGCCCGCCGGCGAAACGACGGCGATCAAGGGGCGCTGGCTCAAGGGCCCCGGACCGTCGCTCTTCCACACGGTCACCGAGGCCCTCGGCGACGTGGCCATCGTGGCCGAGGACCTCGGCGACTTTGACGCCAGGTCGCGCGCCGGCCTCGATGCGATCCAGTCCGAGTTCGGCTATCCCGGCATGAAAGTCCTGCAGTTCGCCTTCGGCGGCGGCCCCAAGGACCCCTTCCTTCCCCACAACCACACCCGGGACTACGTCGTCTACACCGGAACCCACGACAACGACACCAGCGTTGGCTGGTACCAGGGCAGCTCCACCGAAAAAGAGCGCGACTATGCGCGCAAGTACATGCAGTGCGACGGCTCCCAGATCCACTGGGACCTGATCCGCCTGGCATGGGCCTCCGTGGCCGGCACCGCCATGACCACCGTCCAGGACCTGTTGGGGCTGGGTCGGCAAGCCCGGATGAACACCCCCAGCACGATGGGTCCGCCCAACTGGTGCTGGAGGTTGGAGCCGGGCGCGCTGGACGAGGGGATCGCCGGCCGGCTGCGGGAGATGACGGCCGTCTACGGGCGCCTCTAGGCCGTCGCCCGGCTACTCATTCTTGCCTTGCCCGGCGGGTTGTGATACAGTAAGCGTGTACCCGCCCCCGTAGCTCAGTGGATAGAGCAGCGGCCTCCGGAGCCGTGTGCGGGCGTTCGAGTCGCCCCGGGGGTACCTGGTATTTCTAACAGGGGAGGACCTGGTAGTTCTGCCAGGTCGGTCCAGCCGATCTTGCATGTGTCGCACTTTCTGGTCCCGCTTTCACACTGCGCCAGCCTTGCCACACCGCAAAGCACGGACGAGTACCTCTCTATTAGGGATTCCTTATAGAGCCGCTCATAGATCCTCATAGGCCGACCGTGACATAGCGCGCCCACCGCCTCTCCCTTCTTGTCTCAACCTGCCCCGGCCGCACAGACTTTGCAGCAGGGAGGCGACAATCAGCCTTGCGGCTGCTGGCCAAGTGTGCTATACTGTGTCTATGAGTATACTGCAACAGGAGGAAGCGGTGAGAGATTGGCGAACTCGGATCGTCATCGATCCACAGGTCCTTGTTGGCAAGCCGATTGTGAGGGGAACCCGCCTCGCAGTGGAATTCATTATCGACCTGTTGGCTCAGGGTTGGACGGAGACCGAAATCCTTCACAACTATCCAGGGCTGACCCACGCGGATGTTCAAGCATGCCTGAGCTATGCCAGCGCAACGCTGCGGGCAGAGAAGGTCTATCCTTTGGTGGCTGCGTAGCCCATGCGCATCCTTGCCAACGAGAACTTCCCTGGAGACGCAGTCGCAGCATTGCGGCTGCATGGCCACGATGTCGCCTGGGTGCGCACAGATGCTCCGGGCAGCCGCGATCAGCAGATCCTCGAATGGGCATGCGCCGACGACCGAATCCTGGTCACCTTCGACAAGGACTTTGGGGAGTTAGCCTTTCGCGCCAGACTCCCTATCTCCAGTGGCATCATCTTATTCCGCATTTCGACTCCGTCTTCGGCGCACGTGGCTCGGGTTGCCGTGGCAGCGCTGGACAGTCGGACCGATTGGGCTGGGCACTTTGCAGTGGTTGAAGATGGCCGCATACGCATGACTCCTTTGCCGTCCGCCAGTGGGCCTCTGCCGTAGCCGCTGTACAACTGGCTTCGCGGCCCAATCACACCGAGGGCCTTTTCGTACCCACGTCTGTTCCCTCCTTCCTCCCAGTCCTGGTGACACTGCCAGCCCAGCTTGCAGTACACTGCAGCGATAGCGCAGGGCCGCACATGGCTACTGAGTAGTCGAGGCGACAGTGAGAAGCTTGGATGAGATCGACCGATTGCTGGCTGAAACCGAAGAGGAGTTGGCGAATCTGAATGCGCGCAGGGCTGAACTGCTCATGCACATCAGCGAACTGCAGCACGAGAAGACATCCTTCCTCGCCGGGCAGGAAACACCCCCGCTGCAGCCCAAGCCGACATTGGTGACCAATCAGTCTTCCCAGGAAGCGAGAATCGCCCTCTTCCGAAGTCTGTTTCGGGGCCGGGATGACGTATACGCCAGGAGATTCGAGAGCCTGAAGACCGGCAAGCAGGGCTATCAACCAGCCTGTCGCAACGAATGGGCCAGCGGGGTCTGCAACAAGCCGAGGGGTCGATGCGATGATTGCTCGCATCGTGACCTGCTGCCTGTGACAGACGACGTGGTAAGAAACCATCTCTTGGGAGTAGATCCGCGAGAGAGGCCTGGACGTGACTTTACGATCGGCCTCTATCCCATGCTCCTCGATGAAACCTGCTGGTTCCTGGCGGTCGACCTGGACAAGGCATCCTGACACGAAGATGCCAGGGCATTCCTGGAGACCTGCAGGCATTTCGATGTCCCGGCTGCGTTGGAGAGGTCGCGTTCGGGAAACGGGGGTCACTGCTGGATCTTTCTGTCTGAACCCGTCCCCGCGGCTCTGGTCCGCCGGATGGGAGCCTTTCTCCTGACCCAGACGATGGAGCGCCGGCCCGAGATCGGGCTAGACTCCTATGATCGCTTCTTCCCCAGCCAGGATACGCTCCCCCGAGGGGGCTTTGGCGGCCTGATCGCCTTGCCCTTACAGAAGAAACCTCGCCAAAATGGCAACAGCTTGTTCCTTGACGAGGGCCTGGTCCCGTATCACGATCAATGGACCTTTCTCTCATCGCTCCGGCGCATGAACCGCCAGGAAGTCGAAGCAGTTGTCCGAGAGGCAGAGCAGCAGGGCGAATTCCTGGGGATCCGCCTCCCCGTGACGGACGAGACTGATGATCAACCCTGGACTGCACCACCTTCGCGGCAGGGAAAGAAACCGCCGATCATCGGCCCGATTCCTGCGCAGATGGACGTGGTGCTCGGCAATCAGGTCTATGTGCCCAAGGTAGGGATCACACCATCCCTTCGCAATCGTTTGATCCGCCTGGCCGCTTTTCAGAACCCAGAGTTCTACCAAGCGCAGGCCATGCGCCTCTCCACGTTTGGCAAGCCGCGCATTATCAGTTGCTGCGAGGACTTTGCCAAACACTTGGGGTTGCCGCGTGGCTGCCTCGACGAGCTCCTCGACCTACTTCAGTCGCTCAAGGTCGATGTAAGGCTCACCGATCAGCGATTCGGTGGAACTCCCATGCAGCTCAGCTTCAACGGGGCATTGCGAGCGGAACAACAGCAGGCCGCCGATGCTCTATTGCAGCACGAGACAGGCGTTCTGTCTGCTTCGACGGCTTTCGGAAAGACAGTCGTTGCAGCCTACCTGATCGCCCAACGCCAGGTCAATACGCTGGTGATAGTCCATCGCCGGCAGCTGCTCGATCAATGGGTTGAGGCGTTGAGCCGGTTTCTTGACATCGCGCCGAAGGAGATTGGCCAGATCGGGGGCGGCAAACACAAGGCGACCGGGAAGCTCGACGTTGCCATGGTTCAGAGCCTCACCCGGGGAGGTGTTGTTGACGACCTCGTCGAAAGGTATGGCCATCTGATTGTAGATGAGTGCCACCACATCTCCGCCGTCAGCTTTGAGCAGGTTGTCAGGCAGAGCAAGGCCAGGTACATAACCGGCTTGTCGGCCACGGTCGTGCGGAAAGATGGACACCATCCGATCATCTTTATGCAATGTGGTCCAGTGCGCTATCGTGTGAGTGATCGCCAGCAGGCAGAGAAGCGGCCCTTTGACCACAGGGTGATTGTTCGACCCACCCACTTCCGCCTGCCGCCCCACCTGCAAGACACGACTTCCCAGCCCATTCAGGAATTGTACGCCCTGTTAGCCAGGGACGAAGAGCGCAACCACTTGATCGTGGAAGATGTGGTCGCTGCGGCGCATGCAGGACGCTTCCCCGTTCTGCTGACCGAACGGCGGCAGCACCTGGATCTGCTGGCCAACCTGCTTGCCGGGCGCGTCCAGAATGTCATTGTGATGAGAGGGGGCATGGGCAAGAGACAGCGGCAGCTACTGGCAGAGCGAATCGCCGGCCTGCCTATTGACCAGCCCCGCGTCATTGTCGCGACAGGGCGCTATCTGGGCGAAGGGTTTGACAACGAGCAACTGGATACCCTGTTCCTGGGCCTGCCAATCTCTTGGCGTGGAACCTTGACTCTCAGTATGCCGGGCGGCTTCACCGGCTGAACGCAGCCAAGAAGGAGGTGACCATCTACGACTACGTGGACTTTGAGGTCCCCGTGCTGGCCAAGATGTACACAAGGCGGCGAGTTGGGTACAGGGCAATCGGCTATGAGATCGCCCTGCCGGACGATAACGGTCAGGCCGCCCAACTTGCCTTGCCGAATCCTTAGTCTTGTCAGTGACCAGACTGGGCTTGAACAGGATAGTACCCTACCAGAAGTCAGCCTCAGAGGATCGGTTGAAGGTCAGCAATCTATTCGGCGGCCGATCCGTAGCCAATTGTGCGGTGCTTTACGGTGTACCCCCCCGGGGGTACCTGTCATTTATACCAGGTTTGAAGCTGGTATTTCAATCAGTGCAGGATCTTGCACTTCTAGCAGGGGAAGTGGCTTGCACTTCTAGCAGGGCAGCATCTGGTACTCCTAACAGGAGGAGGATCTTGTACTCCTACCAGGGGAGTACCTTGCACTTCTAGCAGGTCGGCCAAGCCGATCTGGCGCGCGTTACGCCTACTGGTCCTGCGTTCTCTCACTTCGGTCCTTCAGTGTTCCATCGTGCGGTTGTTTGCACTCCCTCTTTCTGCAACTTGACAGTGCCTCCACACTGCTGTATACTTAGTGCGTCTAACTAATGATATCCACGGAGCAGAGCAGAAGGATGGGGAACGAGCAATCGCCGCGAGCCGAAGAGCGACTGCTGGCATCGATCGACCGGCTCCGCCGCACCGCGCAAGGCCGCAGCGTGCCTGATGCCTTCGTGGTGAGCGGCCCGCAGCTCACCCTGCTCGAATGGGTGGGTGCCTCGCCTGGCAGTGGGATCACGGAGATCGCCGGCAAATTGGGCTTGACCGCCCCCACGGTGAGCGTGGGTGCGCGCCGCCTGGAAGACGCGGGACTGCTGGAGCGGCAGGCCGATCCACAGGACGGGCGCGCCCTACGGCTGTTTCTGACCAGCGAGGGGCAGGCCATGCTGCAGAAGGCGCGGGCCTTTCGCCTGGACAAGATGCGCAAGCTCCTGGCCGGCCTCTCCAGCGAGGAACAAGAGAAGCTGATGGGGTTGCTGGAGCGCGCTCTTGAGGCTGCCGAAGAGTAGATAGAAACGTGCCACGACAACTCGTCTACCGGGTTGGAGTGCCAGTGCCCTGAATCGATCCAGTACACAAAAGAGGAGGCAACCGATGGCGTACGTTATTACCAGTATGTGCACCCGCGTGGGTGACTGCGTCGAAGTGTGCCCGGTGAGCTGCATCGTCCCCGGCCCCAAAGCCAGCGCGGACTGGCCCCATTTCTACATCGACCCCGACACCTGTATCGACTGCGGAGCCTGCGCTCAGGCCTGCCCGACGGAGGCGATCTTTCCCGAAGACGAGGTCCCGGCCGAGTACGCAGACGACATCGCCCGCAACCGGCGCTTCCACAGCGAAGGGCCGGGCTACTGGAAGTTCGACCTCGAGCAAGAGCGAGGCCAGGCTACGCCTTGAGCGCCTGGCGCTGGATCCAGGATCATCCCCGTCCGCTGGAATGGGCATACTGCATCGGTGAGGCGCTGTTTCGCACCCTGGATCCCATCCTCGCCAGGCTGGGCCACGATCGGATCGAGCGCCTGATCGTGGCACCGGAAAAAGCCAGCAAGAGACTGCTCTTCGATTGCAGGATGTGAGGTGTATGCCGAGCGGCGCTGTGTCTGGACCGATGCCTACGAGCGCTCACGCCGCATGCGGATCTATGGCCGCGGGATCTTAGGTGCAGTCTCCCGTCGACTGGAGGTTGCAGGGCCAGTCGGCCCGGGTGAACCTGCTCCGGCGGCGGCCGTCATCGCTCGTGCAGGACGATCATCGACCGGCGTGAGATCATGAGTGCGACCAGCTCAGCCGGGGTACAGTCAGCAGGCTATGGCTGGGCCGGCCCTCACGCCGCAGGAACTGCATATTCCGGGACCCGTACGATGGCTCTCGGAACGTGAAAGGCAAAGGAGGATCGCAGATGGGAAACGACCCCTATCCGAAGCGCTTGGAACGGTGTGCCGGCCTGATGGAGGCGGCCGGGTTGGATGCCCTGCTGCTGACCAAGCCGGCCAACATGTTCTAGCTCACCGGCGACGGGCGCCTGTGCGCCTATGCCATGATCACGCGCGGGGGACGAGTCGCCCTCGGCGTGCCGCAGACCGACGTCGAAGACGTCAAGACCCTGGCCCGCTTCGATCAGATCGCCGGCTTTGAGGACGAAGTAGGCATGATCCACTCCATCGCTCACCACTTCGAGCATTTTGGCATTCGCCAGGGCACGGTGGGGCTGGAGTACACGTTCCTCACCCAATCGATGATGGGCATGCTCACCCATCCTCACGCCAAGCCGGCAGCGATTGCAGTCAAGGACTGCACGCACATCCTTTCCGAGATGCGCATGGTGAAAGAGCCCGGGGAGATCGAGCGCATCCGCGCCGCAGCCGCGGTCGCCGACGCCGGCATGAAAGCCGCCGTGGAGGCCGTCGCGGCGGGCGTGACCGAGAGCCAGGTGGCAGCGGCCGCGGAGTACGCCATGCGCCACGCCGGGGCCGAAGAATTCTGGCGCAGCTACGTAGCCTCGGGGCCGCGCACGAGCATCGCCCACGGCTTGCCCACCGCTCGGAAACTCGAACGGGGCGACCTGGTGATGATCGACATCCACCCGATCGTGGGCGGCTACAGCGCCGACATCTGCCGCACCGTCTGCGTCGGCAAGCCCTCCGCCGAACAGCAGCCGGCGTACGACCTCTACCTGGAGGCGCAGCAGGCGACCATCGCCAAGATCAGAGCCGGCGTGGGCATGGGCGAGCTGGAGCACACTCTCCACAGCATCCTTCGGGCCGCCGGACACGGCAGCCACGTCTTTGGACCACCCATCCACGGCGTGGGCATCGAGTTCGAGGAGGCGCCGTTGCCTGCGGGGCATGCCTTTTTCCACGGCGAGAAAGAGCCGCCCCCGCTGCCGGCCAACGTGGTCATCGCTGTGGGCAACTGCGGGTTGTACACCGGCCCCTGGGGGGTGCGCGTCGAGGACACCAACCTGGTCACGCCCGATGGGCGCGAGACGCTCACCTGCTACCCGCGTACTCTGGAAGCACGGTAGCACAAGTGCTTTGGAAGTAGGTGATTATAGATGACCAGAGACAACCCAACCCAAATGCTTGAGGACGAACATCGCGTCATCGCCAGGGTGATCGGGGCAGCACCCGTGCTGGCCGACCAGCTTGAAGCAGGTCATGAAGTGGATGTGGACACGCTCCAGGGGGTGGTCGAGTTCATGCGCACCTTCGCCGACAGATGCCATCATGGCAAGGAAGAGGAGTTGCTCTTTCCGCTGCTGGCGACGAAGGGCGTGCCGATGCAGGGCTGCCCGGTGGGAGCGCTGACGGCCGAGCACGCGCGAGGCCGGGCGCTCGTCCAGGAATTGGCCAGCGCCGCAGGTGCGCTCCAAAAGGGTGAACCCGCCGCCAGAGAGGCGGTGGTGAAGAGCTTGAGGGGGATTGCGACCCTGTACCCCCAGCATATCTGGAAAGAAGACTACCTGCTGTTTCCCCTGGCCAACAAAGTCGTGAGCCCGGAGGAGCAGCAAGCCTTATACCGGCAGTTCGAGCAGGTGGAGGATCGGGTAGGCCGAGATGTACATCATCGCCTGGAGCATTTCGCCGAGGAGCTTTCCGAGCGCGCAGAGTGATCAGGCGGCTGCCCCGGACCGGAGCTCAAGTTCGATGGCTCGCATGGGGTGGAGCGGCGGCGGGAACCATCCCGGTCTTGGCGATACTCAGCGGTTAGGCGTGCCTCGGGGAAGGCAGTAGACAAGACGGCAAGGAGAAACAGAATGAGCCGCGACACGACCCAAGAAAAGAGAGAACTCTCACCCTGGTGGCGGATGGCTGTCATCCTGATCCTGATCGCCGGATTCACCGTCCTGATCGTCCTGGCGATCCTCACCTACCGGAATGCGCCTCCCATTCCCGACCAGGTAGTTAAGCCGTCGGGGGAGGTCGTCTTTGCCGGGGCCGGCATCCGCGCGGGGCAGCAGGTGTTCCTCAAATACGCCCTGATGGAAAACGGCACGATCTGGGGCCACGGCGCCTACCTGGGGCGCGATTTCTCGGCCTCCTACCTGCACACCCTGGCGCTGGATGCCAACGCAACTCTCGCCCGACAGTTGTACGGCGGCAGTTGGCAGGCGCTGCCACCCGCCGAGCAGGAGGCGGTGAGCGCGGAGGTGCGCAAGCTGCTGAAAGACAACCGCTACGACCCGCAGACCCGGATCCTCACGTTCACCCAGGCCGAGGCCGATTCCTATCAACACCAGGTTGGCGTGTGGAAGGAGTACTTTGTTCAGCCGGCCCTCAACGGCGGCCTGCCCAAAGGCTATATCAAGGACGCCGGCGAGCTGCGGACCCTGACGGCATTTTTCGCCTGGACGGCGTGGGCGGCCGCGGCAGATCGCCCGGGCCTGCCCTATTCCTACACCAACAACTTTCCCTATGATCCTGCGGCGGGCAATACCGCCCCCTCCGCGGCGCTGCTGTGGAGTGCCCTGAGCCTGATAGCGCTGCTGGGCGGCACCGCCGTCGTCATGTTCGCGTTTGGCCGCTTCAACTACCTGGGGTGGAGAGGCAAGGAGGGGCAGCACGTCCACCCGCAGCTTATCCCCGGCGGCGCGACCTTGCCCAGCCAGAGGGGCGTTATCAAGTACTTCGCGGTGGTGGCCCTCCTGTTCTTCTTGCAGGTGGCCGTTGGCACGGCCGTGGCGCACTATCGTGCCGACCCCGCCACGTTCTATGGCCTGGACCTGTCGTCACTTCTGCCCAGCAACCTGGTGCGCACCTGGCATCTGCAGCTCATGATCTTCTGGGTGGCGACCGCTTACGTGGCGGGCGGGCTGTTCCTGGCCCCCGCGCTCGGCGGCCGAGAGCCGAAAGGCCAGAGCAAGGGGGTCAATATCCTGTTTGGCGGGCTGCTGGTGGTCGTCGCCGGCAGCCTGATCGGCGAGTTCCTGGGGATCAATCGTCTGGTAGGCAAGCTGTGGTTCTGGATCGGGCATCAAGGGTGGGAGTTCCTGGACCTGGGGCGCGCCTGGCAGATCCTGCTGGCGGTTGGCCTGGTGTTCTGGGCGGTGCTGCTTTTCCGAGCCATCGTGCCGGCGCGCAAGGACCCGGAGCGGCGCGAGATCTCCTCCCTCTTCCTGTATGCCGCCATCGCCATCCCCCTCCTGTACCTGCCGGCCATGTTCTTCACCGGCAGCACCAACTACTCCGTGGTGGACATGTGGCGCTTCTGGATCATCCACCTGTGGGTCGAAGGCTTTTTCGAGCTGTTCGTGACGGTGATGGTTGCCGTCATCTTTCACCAGCTCGGCCTGGTCTCGCGCAAGACGGTGGTGCGGGTGGTGTACCTCGACGCCATCCTCTACCTGGCGAGCGGCATCGTCGGCACCGGACACCACTGGTACTGGACCGGGCAGGCCAACATCAGCCTTGCGCTGGGCGCCGTCTTTTCCGCGCTTGAGATTGTCCCGCTGACACTCCTCACCCGGGACGCCTGGGACTTTATCCGGCTGACGCGCGGCAAGTGCGACGTGTGCGGGCAGACAGTGTCCGTGCCGCACAAGTGGACGTTCTACTTCCTGATCGCCGTCGGCGTGTGGAACTTTGTCGGGGCGGGCATCTTTGGGTTTCTGATCAACTTGCCCATCGTGAGCTACTACGAAGTAGGCACGGTGCTCACACCCAACCACGGCCATCCCGCCTTTATGGGCGTCTTTGGCATGCTGGCGGTGGCGCTGCTCGTCTTTGCACTGCGCGAGGTGCTCTCCGATGAGCGATGGGGACGCATTGAGAAGTTCGTGAAGGTCTCCTTCTGGGGCTTGAACGCCGGCCTGGCGCTGATGGTGATCGGCAGCCTGTTTCCCGGCGGTATCCTGCAGCTCGCTGACGTCCTCCAGAACGGCTATTGGCACGCACGCAGCGTCGAGTTCATGGGCAGTGGCCTGATGCGCACCCTCGAATGGCTGCGCATGCCCGGCGACCTGGTCTTTGCCCTGCTGGGGGTTGTGCCGCTGGTTATCGCCGTCGTGATGGGGTACCTGGGCTTGAAGAGGAAATCGGCGTGATGGGCTCGGGCCCGGCGCATCTGCGGAGCAGCCACTGCCTCCTGCGCGGTGCCTTTCGGCCGGTTCTGGGCTGGGTGCACGGGAGGTGGCCTCTGGCGTACCGGCAGGTGCCGCCGCCGACTCGTGCTGCGGGTTGGTGAGAGGGTCCAGAAGCAGATGATCCGAGTCAAACGCGCCTACGCTCCTCCGGCGGCGGAAGATGGATCCCGTTTCCTGGTCGACGGGCTGTGGCCCAGGGGCATCAAGAAGGAGGACCTGCAGATCGACGGCTGGCCGAAAGGGGTAGCTCCGAGCGCAGGCCTGCGCACGTGGTTCGGCCATGATCCCACGCGGTGGGAAAGCTTCTTGGCCCGTTACTCCTCCGAGTTGGAGGAAAAACAGGAGGCGCTGGAGCCGATCAGGGCGGCAGCTCGGCTGGGCAACGTGACGCTAGTGTATGGTGCGCGCGACGAGGAGCACAACAACGCCGTGGCGCTGAAGACATATCTGGAACAGACGCCGGACCTCCCAGACGCGACGGAAGCATGCATCCGGTAGGGGAATGCGGTCTCACCGTGAATGAGGGGGGAGACTCCCTTCATCCCATTGTTCGGCAAGCCATTGCGGTGGAACGGAAAGCCCGGGCCTTCTACTTGGAGGCTGCTGACCGTGCGACCAGGTCCTTGGGGGCTGAGATGTTTCGCTCCCTGGCAGACGAGGAGGCGCGGCACGAGGAGATACTCGGCCGGCAGCTACAGAGTCTCACCCAAAGCCAGGCATGGACCTTGCCCGAGAGCATGAGCCTGAATAGAGTTGACCTGGTCTCTACCTTCTTTCCCGAAGGAGGCGAGACTCTTCAGGCCCATATCCCACTTGATGCCAGCGACTTGGATGCGCTGTTGTTCGCCCTGGGCCTGGAAAATGACAGCCTCAATCTGTACCGTGAACTAGCTTCGAGCGCACGCGATCCTGTGAGCCAGCGCGTATTCGAGTACCTGGCAGGCGAGGACCGCACTCACCTGGACCTGTTGATGCTGAACTATGAGTACATCAGCAGGGCAGGGTGGCGGGTCCAGCATGGCTCATCTGTCGACGAGGCCGGTTAGCGTCTTGTCAAGTGGTGTAGATTGGGTGGCGACTTCCAGTGAGCACATGGTCTGATCAGTCGTCGAGATCGTTCTCCTTGTGGTTGCGGTGACTGCCCTGTCAGCGGATCGGCGCCAGCCGTTGCGGCTCGGTGCGCACCGGCAGGAAGCTCTGCGGTTCTTTTAGCTTGCCATCGAGTCGAGGCTGAAGTAGCGTCGCTCGGCCTGCCACTCATCGTGAATCTCAATCAGCACCGAGCCGGCCAAGCGCAGAACGGCCTCCGCGTCGGGGAAGATGCCGACCACATCGGAGCGCCTCTTTACCTCGCGATTCAGCCGTTCCAGGGGATTGGTCGAGTAGATGCGCGACCAATGCTCAGCGGGAAAGGTCATGTAGGTCAGCACTTCTTCCTCGCCGCCGGCCAGCACCTCGGCCGCTCTCGGCCAGCGCGGCTCCATTGCCTTCACCACTTCCCTGAGCTGCTCCTTGGCCGCCGTCTGATCCCGCTGCGCGAAAACGGTGCGGATGGCTGCGGCCACGATCGACTTGTCCGCTTGAGGCACATGCGCCAACACGTTGCGCATGAAGTGCACCCGGCAGCGCTGCCAGGCAGCTCCCGTCAGTACCGCGGAGATCGCCTCGCGCAGCCCCTGGTGCGCATCGCTGACCACCAAATCCACCTTCTTCAGGCTTCGAGACACCAGCCCTCGCAGAAACGCCGTCCAGAAGGCGGGGTCTTCGCTTGCTCCGATGTCCACACCCAGGATCTCCCGCTCCCCTCTCTCGCGCACCCCGATCGCAATCACCACCGCCATACTGACGATGCGATGGTTCTGGCGTACCTTGACGTAAAGAGCGTCCAGCCACAGGTAAGAGTAGGTCGCATCCAGTTCTCGGTTGCGAAAAAGGGCGACTACCTCATCCAGGTCCTGGCACATGCGCGACACCTTGCTCTTGTCGATGCCGCTCAATCCCATCGCCCGGACCAGCTCGTCGACTTTCCGTGTGCTCACCCCCTCGACGTACGCCGCCTGCACCACCGCCAGCAACGCTCGCTCTGCCCTCCGCCTCGGCTCCAGAAAGCCAGGGAAGTACGTCCCCTGTCGCAGCTTCGGAACGCGCAGCGGTACCTCTCCTACCCGCGTCTCCCAGGCTCGTTCTCGGTAGCCGTTGCGCTGCGCCTGCCGCCCCTCGCTGCGCTGATACCGCTCGGCTCCGATCTGCTGGCTCACTTCCCATTCCATCAGCAGCCTTGTCAACACGGCGATGCCTTCCTGAAGGAAGTCACCGCCCAGTTGGACACCCACTTTGCGCAGATACTCGCGCAATGCTACACTCGGCTCGGTCATCGGATGCCTCCTCAGTGGTATTGGCCATACTCACATGGAAGCAGCCGGTGCCCTTCTTGTCAAGCCTCCCTATTTACACCACACTTTGAGATTCTACCGCCGATCTGGCATTCGCCCCGTTCCCTTGTCCTGCTTCGTTGCCCTTCGGCCGGACAGCACTGCATTGCGCGGTTCCTTACGCTATCCCCGGGCATACTGGCCATAACAGGTCGCTGGAGAGACTGACGCCAAGTGTTCCCTCGGTGAGGTAATATACCCGACCCTCTGAACGCGGCCTCGTTGCCGGTCGTGGCGCCGAGGTCGAGGCGGGTGTCTTGGTTGCGCCCACCGCGGATCTCCAAGTGCTGGCCAGCTGCGACCAGAGGCCGAGCCTGAGATGGCGATTCTTGACAATTGCATGGGTGCATGCTATGCTCGGAATTGGTCAGGCACTGCAAGAGATAGGAGACGGTGTTCTCAGGGGAGGGCCCGAGGCCCTCCCCTTTGGTTGTGCGCCCAGCATGGGCGTTGACTAGAGGGTGAAAGTCCCTTACGGAGGTTGATTGCACCAACCGTTAGCCAAGGGCAAGGGCGTCGCCGCGAGGTGGGGTCTGGAGGAAGCCGGAGGCAAACCCGCGACTTGAGGAACGCGAACCACATAGGAGGCTGTGCGGCCGGGCGAGTTGGCAACAGACAACGAAGCCCGATGCAATCAAGGGCCAAAGCAGTAAATGGGGCAAGTGTGCGGGGAGAGTCAACGTTCTTACCTGGGGAGATCTGCCGTCAAGCCACAACAGGTGGTAACCCTGGTCGTGAGGCCAGGCTGAGGCGGCAGGAGTCAGCAGAGGCCATAGTACCAGCTAGGCACTTGTCCGCTGGGAAGGGCTGAACGTCAAGGAGGAGGACCTTTGAGGAGTTCGAGGGGTGAGCCCAGAAGACAGAATGCCCCGGATAGGGGTACTGCTGGACAGGGGGAGGCGGTGAAGCCGCTGACGACTGGCCAGAGGGTCGAGCAATCCCCGGCACGAGACGAAGGGCAATCCAACGCAGTAGCAGGGCTGTGGGAGCAAGTCTGGGAGAGACAGAACCTGGTGCAAGCCCTGCGCCGAGTCGAGAGCAACCGAGGCGCGCCAGGGGTGGACGGGATGACAGTTGAGGAGTTGCGGCCGTACATCATCGACCACTGGCGAGAAGTTCGGGAAGCTCTGGATGGAGGGCGGTATCGGCCGAGCCCCGTTCGCCGGGTGGGGATACCCAAGCCGGATGGAGGGGAGCGGCAGCTTGGGATACCGACGGTGCTGGACCGCTTCATCCAACAGGCCATAACCCAAGCCCTGATGCCGCTGTTTGAGCCGCTCTTCTCGCCACACAGCTACGGGTTTCGGCCAGGACGCAGCGCCCATGATGCTATGAAGCAAGCGCAGGTGCACGTGCAAGAAGGGTACGACTGGGTGGTGGATATCGACCTGGAAAGGTTCTTCGACCGGGTGAACCACGACATGCTGATGGCACGGGTGGCGCGTATGGTGAAAGACAAGCGAGTGCTGAAGCTGATCCGGGCCTACCTGGAATCGGGGGTGATGGTCAACGGGGTGGTGATGGATACGGAAGAAGGGACGCCACAAGGCGGACCGTTATCACCGCTGCTGTCCAACATCATGCTCGATGACTTGGACAAGGAGCTGGAGGAGCGAGGGCACAAGTTTGTGCGGTACGCCGACGACTGCAACATCTACGTGAAGACGCAGCGGGCAGGCGAGCGGGTCATGGGCAGTGTGGTGCAGTTTCTGGAAGGGCAGCTGAAGCTAAAGGTGAACCGCCAGAAGAGTAAGGTGGACCGGGCGAGTAAGGTCAAGTTCCTGGGGTTTAGCTTCTACAAGTACCGGGGAGAAGTGCGCATCCGGGTGGCGACCAAGTCGCTGCAACGCTTTCGAGATAGGTTGCGCCGGCTGACGCGACGGACCCGCTCTGGGAAGCTAGAGGGGATAATCCAGGAAGTGAACCAGTATCTACGAGGCTGGATCGGCTACTTTCGGCTGGCGGATACACCGAGCGTCTTTGCGCACCTTGACAGTTGGGTGAGACGCAGGCTGAGGCAGATAGTCTGGAAACGGTGGAAACGAGGCCGGACCCGCTACCGAGAACTGGTTGCTCTGGGTGTACCGCGGGAGCGAGCAGGCTTGGGAGCAGTGGGCAAGAGTCCGTGGCGAATGTCCAGAACCCCGGTGGTGCAAGAAGCTCTGAAAAATGCCTACTGGCAGAAGTTGGGGCTGGAAAGCATTGGTCAGCGATACCAGAAAGTGCGTGTGACTTGACGAACCGCCGGATGCGGACCCGCATGTCCGGTGGTGTGAGAGGGGGCGGCTAGCCGCCGCCCCCTACTCGATTTGCAGGTTCATTGATGGTTCGGAAGGGGAAGACAACAACGTCGCATGACCTGGATTCTCGTTGTGCTCATTGCTCTTTCGCTCATATTCGACTTCTTGAACGGTTTCCTTGGTTCCAGCAGCATCGTGGCTACGATGATCTCGTCGAGGGCTGTCGGGCCGCGCCGTGCACTCGCGATGACGGCCATCGCCGAGTCTGCCGGGCCGTTGCTCTTTGGCGTCGCGGTAGCCGTAACAATGGGCTCCGGGTTAGTGGATCTTGCTCTGGTGAACACCGCAGCCATCCTGTCCGCGGTCAGCGCAGCCATCATCTGGAGCCTGTTTACGTTCTACACCGGCCTGCCGTCCAGCACTTCGCACGCATTGGTGGGGGGGTTGGTGGGAGGTGCACTCGCCGCAACAGGCCCATCGGCCCTGCATTGGACAGGGTTGGCGAAGGTGGCGATCTCCCTTTTTCTCTCCCCTTTCCTGGGCATGATATTCGGCTACCTGACCCTGAAGACGCTTTACTTTCTTGCACGTGGCGCCACCCCATCGGTCAATACGCTGTTCAAGCGCCTTCAACTCGTGACTGCAGTGATCTTGGCCTTGAGCCACAGCACCAACGATGCCCAGAAGGCCATGGCTGTTATTGCCATGAGCATGGTGGTCACGGGCTATACAGCGCAATTCCGGATTCCATGGTGGGTCATCATGCTGTGTGCCTTCGCCATCGGGCTGGGGACGGCTGTGGGCGGCTGGCGGCTTATCAGAACCTTTGGTGCCAAGTTCTACAAGATACGCCCTGTCCATGCCTTTGGAGCGCAATTGAGCTCGGCAGCCGTAATCCTAGGCACGGGTCTGCTCGGCGGACCGGTGAGTTCGGTCCACGTGATCAGTTCTGCTATCGTGGGCGCCGGATCGGCAGACCGCGTGTCAAAGGTGCGGTGGCACGTGGTTCGTGACATGGTACTTGCCTGGTTAGTGACGATCCCGTTCTCGGCCCTGCTTGCTGTAGGGCTGTATCAGATCGCCAGCCGATTGGTGTGATGAGTTTGAGCGCCTAACGGAATCGGACGGCCGATATGTCGGAGGGTTTGGAGTGTTCCTGAAGATACTCGGAAAGGCGCAGCGCCACTCCGCCTGATGCGCTCGTCGGGTGGAAACTCGCTGCTCGGTGCCCACTCGGTACCACCGGCCTACTCCAGAGCCGATCCGTACTCCACTGTGCGGTTTTTTATGCAACACCCCCCGGGGGGTACCTGGTAGTTCTAACAGGGTAGTACCTGTCAGTTCTGACAGGTCAGCTTGGTCGGCCTGGCGTATGCCAGGCTCTGCTGACCCTCTATGTCATCCTTCACCGAGCTGGTCCAGGCCTTGGCTCTTCCAGAAAGCTGTCAGACACTCGTAGGCTCGCCTTAGGTCTCGTTCCGGTATTCCGAGCTCGGCAGCGAGCGCCCGATATGGCTCCGACCAAGCCTCGGGTGGCTCGGGTAGCTCGGCCTGGAGCGGATGCGTGGCCCTAGCCCGGAATGTGGCCTCCAGAGCTTGCCTCACTTCGCGAGTCCCAAGCAGGCCTGAGTGCACCAACAGAACCAGATCGACCAGGTCTTTGACCCGTGTGTTGTCACGGTCCTGCCAGGGGAAGGTATAGGCGTGGATCTTCTCAGCGAACTGCTGTGCTGCCGGTACCACCGGGATGCGCACTTCAGGAATCCCTGCAAAAGCCAGGATGGGCTCTCCCGACACCCATTCGGGCTCGCCCACCATCGGATCGCCAACGCCGACATCAACGTGGAACTGCGCGAAGGCACGCCCAGCAGGGTGCGCCTCCACTGCACAGCGGATACCGCCTCCTGGAGCTCCTGCAAGCTCGCCCCTGGGTGTGCGAACGACAAACCGAAAGCCGTCACCCAGATCACGTGCGGCTGCAAGCTGGAGGTTTTCGTGGAGCTTCTCAGCGCTAGCCTGAGATAGCCCAGCCTCGGTCGGCAAGTCCAGTCGTCCAGGATCAGGGACGGTGAGGTCGAGGTCTCGGGTGGATCTTGCCCGGTAGGCCATGCGCAATTCCAGAGCGTAGCCGCCTTTCAGGAACCAGGGTGGCACCTGGTCGGCAAACAGCCGAGCCAGCAGCCGCTCAAATCCCACACGGCGGCGCAACCGCTGCAGATCGATGCCCTGCCGTAGCGAGATGTTCCTCAGCCGCTCTTCCAGGGCCATGCGGAACGCATGCGGAGTCTCGTACGGGCCGATCATCGGTGGCCCTCCCTCTCGCCAGCGAGTGCCAGTGCTCGATCCAAGCGTGCCCTTGCCTCAACTGGGCAGGGTGCACTCTGTAGAAGGGTGCGGCGTACCAGCCCGCGCTCCAGGGCCTCCCTCACGGCGGCGTCCAGATGCTCCTGGCTGAGGGCGCTGCCAGCAATATCGACCAGGGTCCGCAGCGGTGTGGTCACAGAGAACCCTGTACGAGGTTCGATTTCTTCCCCGGTCAGCGAGGCCGCGTGGAGTACACACCCCGCGGGCACTCTCTTGCGAAAACCCTTGGGCACGGTGAGATGAACGCGCTCAGGCATGACATCGCTCAGGTCATGGACGGTAAGCGCTGTCTCGTGAGAGACGACTGCCTGGGGAGCGCCTTTTTGATCCCGGCTCCACAGGGACCATCGGATCAGATCCTCGCGCTCACCGGGAGGAAAGTCCCGTAGACGATAGACACCGCGGTCTATCAGCAGCCAAGTTCCCCGCGAGCGGTGGTAGTGCTGCTGTCTGTAAGAGTAGCCCGCTTCGAGGGCCTGGGCTGCGCTGAAGTAGCCGCCTTGCGACGCCGCGATCTGGTACAGCTTCTGCGCATTCTCCTGAGGGTCTCGCTTCATCTGCAAAAACCTTACATAGAATGTAAGGAGTTTACACGCTTGGGTTCGTCATGTCAATTCCTGATCAGATCATGGTTCCATGTGGCAGGCCTGTCACGGCGGACCTTCTCTCAAGATAGCGCAGCTTCCCCTGATGGGAGTAGGGTTGGGCGGGCAATGAACGGAGAGCTGACCCTTGATGCCGGTGGGTGCGAAGAAGCCGACGGTGCCAGCCAGTGCAGCAGGACTGCTGACCGCAGGTCGCACCCTTCAGGCGCGGCAGCGCTCGTTTGACGGAAAAGCCACTCTGGACTATGATATGCGGCATCGCGTGCCTGGTGGTGTCGCACCGGCCCAAGCACGTGCCGCACGGCGCGGACACACTTTGTGGGATGCACCTTTCGCACGCCACTGCTGAACGACAGGGGCGAGTTCTGAGCAGTCATCTGCACTGCATGCGCTGTATTAGGCAAGGACAAAGGCCATGAAGATTCCTATCGACTGGCTTCTCGAGGGCGGATCGTGGATCGAGTACCGGACGAGGCGCGACTTACTGGGGCAGCCCGAGCAAGAGCCGCCAGTCCGGTCCGCCCGGCAGTCCATGCTGGCAGATGCTCAGGTGCAACGCCTGCTTGCCGAGCTATCGGGGTGGCCGGGGACGGTCATTTCGAGCCACAAGAGCGCCGGCCAACCCTTTCACAAGCTGACATTCATCGCCGATCTGGGCCTCGTGGCCGGTGACCCCGGCATGGACGCGATCATTGCGCGCATCCTGGAGCATCAATCGGCCGAAGGGCCGTTCCAGCTCCCCACCAACATCCCCACCCACTATGGGGGAACGGGCCAGGATCAATGGGCGTGGGCCCTGTGCGATGCGCCGCTCATCGTGTATGCCCTGGTCAAGTTTGGCCTGGAAGGCGTGCCAGCCGTGAAGGCGGCCGTCGAGCACCTGGTCGGATTGCTGCGAGACAACGGCTGGCCCTGCGCCGTGTCCAAGGAGCTGGGCAAGTTCCGTGGCCCGGGGCGCAAGGACGATCCCTGCCCGTATACCAACCTGGCCATGCTCAAGGCATTGTCGGCCATGGAGGAACTGCGCGACAGCCATGCCTGTCACGTTGGGGCCGAGACGCTTCTAACCCTCTGGAGCGAGAGTACCACGCGGCACCCTTACATGTTCTACATGGGCACCGACTTTCGCAAGTTGAAGGTCCCACTTGTGTGGTACGACCTCATGCACCTGCTCGACGTCCTGTCATGTTTCTCCTGGCTTCGGAGCGATGACCGATTGCTCGACATGCTTGCGGTACTGAAGGGCAGGGCAGACGAGCGAGGGCGCTTTACCCCCGAATCCACGTGGACAGCGTGGAAGGATTGGGAGTTTGGGCAGAAGAAGGGACCCTCTCGGTGGCTGACGCTGTTGGCGTGGCGCGTTATTCGCAGAGTGGAACCGGCATCGATGTAGGCTGCAATTGCTGGAGCAATAGGGGTCCGCGAGCGGGCGACGGTTGTGGCTGCTGCAGGAAACGTCTCAGCCCCTTGAAAGGAGTCGCATAGGTGCCCAAGTGCTCGGGTGCCGATGGGGGGCGTTGTGCCGCCGGTGAACAGTGAACGTGCGGCCAAGGGAGGTGTTTCGGCTGCTGAAGGGCGGCGCTCTGGCGCCACATGCGTTCTTGTGCGAGAAGTGCCGTTCGGGCAGACTTGCCTGACCAAGCAAGTTGTGCTAGAGTAGGCTTGCAGCTTGGGCCTGGATCGTGGTGGTGGCCTGATAGCGTCGGCCTAGTCGGTGGCCGATCCGAGGCCAATTGTGCGGTGCAATACGGTGTACTCCCCCGGGGGTACCTGTCATTTATGCCAGGTTGGAAGCTGACATTTTTGTCAGTGCAGGATCTTGCACTTCTAGCAGGGGGAGTGGCTTGCACTTTCAACAGGGCGATGCCTGGTACTCCTATCAGGAGGAGGATCTTGTACTCCTGACAGTGGGGTAGCTTGCACTTCTCGCAGGTCGGCCAAGCCGACCTGACATGCAACACGCCTCTTTTGCATCTCATCACCCTTCACCGGGAGTTCGCGCCACATTGAAAGTCTGTTCGCCCCCGCCGTAGTTTCCCGTCTTTCAATGGAGCGCCCCACCCGCCTGTGCGCCAGGCTCATCGACAGGCATGCTGCGCCATGGTACAAGAGCGTGCATTTGTCGTGGATGCCCGATCGCGTTATAATCGTGGTCAGGCTGGCAGGAATGCACCAAGACCACCACAAGGCGGGCTACACCCACATGGAATGCAGTCGCGAGTCGAGCGGGCACAAGCCAGCCTGCTTTCTGGCAAAGGCGGAGGGAGGAGAACCGCGTGAAGAGCAAGTGGCGCCTTCTCGTTCCATGGGTAGTCTGTGCGCTGATCGCCGGCTGTGGACCGGCGACAGACTGGGAGACCACAACCACCCCGACCGCAATCGTGGAGGCCACACGAGCCCCTGCCTCCACTACGCGCCCACCGGACACTGCTACCCTACCCCCCGAGGTCACCCGCCCGGCACCCACGCCGCTTCCGGGCAGCACTGACGTCCCGTGGTGGGGAGGGAGAATCGCCACGGTGGACGCCGAGCCCGAATCCATCGGGAAGCCGACGGGCCTGGCAGCCGGCCCTGACGGGAGCCTGTACTTGGCCGACGCCCGCACCCATCGCATCCTGCACCTTGATGGCGAAGGCCGCATCCTTCACGCCTGGGGAACCCAGGGGCAAAGCTCCGAGGGGGCGGTGGCTCCTACCGGCACCTTCAACGAGCCGTGGGGGCTGGCCGTCGGGCCGGACGGTTCGGTCTACGTGGCCGACACGTGGAACCACCGCATCCAGAAGTTTGACGGCACTGGCCGGTTCCTCCTGGCCTGGGGTGAGCCCTGCATCGGCTGCAGCGGACCCTATGAGTTGTTTGGACCGCGCGACGTCGCCGTCTCCAAGAGCGGTCTCGTGCTCGTGAGCGATACCGGCAACAAGCGCATCGTCGTGTATGACCAGGCCGGGCAGTACATCGGGCAGGCCGGAGGCGCAGGCACCGGCCCGGGCCAGTTCGAGGAGCCCGTCGGACTGGCGCTGGATGCAAGCGACCACCTCTTCGTAGCCGACCAACGGAACCGGCGCGTCCAGGTCTTTGCTTTGGCGCCCGACGGCAGCCTTACCTGGCAGGCGGACTGGCCGGTGGACGGGTGGAAGACGAACACTCCTGAGTACAAGCCGTTCCTCTGCTTCTGCCTGGGCCACATCTTTCTTACCGATCCGGAGACCGGCTCCGTACAGGAGTATTCGCCGGCCGGGGAGAAGCTGCGGACCTACGACATCAACAGCCTCGGCACGCTCAATCCGGGCATCACCTACGGCATCACCTGCGACCCGGCAGGCGCACTGTGGGTAAGCGACTCGATCGGCGGCCTGGGTGTCCTGGTCAGGGTAGTTCCCCGGCCGTAGGACCAGCAGCAGCCGCCCCTCTGACCCGGACCACAGAAACGGACTGGAGTGTCGCTCATGAACGATCCACTGCCGCATGTGACCCGTGACAGCATGACTGGCCCGTCACAGCCCAGGGGCCGGCTCTGTCTTGGGGTTATTGGCACCATTGCACTTTTGGTCGCGGGCCTGTCCGTCCCTTGGTTGGGAGCAGGTGCGACCCACTCTGTCCAACCGGATGGCTGGCAGGTCGTGGGCCAGGTCGGCGGGCCGACGACGGCCGTGGCTGTGCAGGGGACCTATGCGTATCTCGCCGTCGGCCTGCGCCTGGTCGTGGTCGATCTCTCCGATCCGGCATTCCCCACCTACTTGGGCGCCACCGCGCCCTTCCCCCACTTTGCCGAGGGCGTGGCCGTCAGCGGCAGCCGGGCGTACGTGGCCGCCGGCGGGGCGGGCCTGCGCGTGGTGGATCTCTCCGACCCGGCCCACCCGGCTGAGGTCGGGGCGTGGGACTCGCCCGGCTACTCGGAGGGAGTGGCGGTCGCGGGGAACCTGGCGTTCCTGGCCGACGGCCCATATGGACTGCGGGTCGTGGACGTGTCCGACCCGGCCGCCCCAATCCCGCTGGGCTCGGCCTACGATATGAGCTATGCCTACGACGTCGCCGTCTCCGGAGGCTATGCCTACGTCGCCGCCGCCGGGGCCGGGCTGCTGATGGCGGACGTCGCCGACCCGGCACACCCCATCGAGGTGGGCGGGCTGGACACGCCGGGGTATGCGTATGGGGTGGCGGTGGACGGAACGACCGCCTACGTAGCCGACGGGTGGGAAGGGCTGCTGGCGGTCGACGTCTCAGACCCGGCAAGTCCGCAGCCCCTGGCGACCCTCGCCACCCCGGGCCAGCCTTTCGGCGTAGCCCTGGGCGGCACCAGGCTGTACGTCGCCGACGCATTCGCCGGCCTGCAGGTCGTCGACGTCTCGGACCCGGGTGCGCCTGTCCTGCTCGGGGGGGCACCGGCGACCGGGGGCCACGCCGGCAGCGTCGCGGCGACGGGGGACCTGGCCTGTGTCGCCGACCGGACGCTGGGGCTGCGCGTGCTCGACGTCTCCGACCCGGAGGCTCCCGTGCAGGCGGGCTCCTACCGCGAGCCCTTTGCCGCCCGTGACGTGGAGGTGCGCGGTCACGTCGCCTACCTGACTGCCGGGCTGAGCGGCTTTCACACCCTGGACGTCTCCGATCCGGCGCATCCCCGGCCGCTGGCCACCTACGATACGCAGGCATGGGCTACCTTTTTCACCCTGGACGGCGACTATGCCTACGTCGGCACCATCATCCCCGGCGCCGGCAACGGCCTGCACGTGCTGGATGTCTCCGATCCGGCGCAGCCAGCGTTGACCAGCCGCTTCACCGACTATATGGGCGAGACCTGGGGGATCGACGTGGAGGACGGCATTGCCTACATCGAGGACGGCTGGATGCTGCTCATCCTGGACGTGTCGGACCCGCACGCGCCGGCCTTCCTCAGTCGCTCGTCCACGCCGGGCGGCGGCGCCGGTCTCGTGGCACGCGATGCGCTGGTGTACATCGCCGACGCCTACGAAGGTCTGGCCGTCGTCGACGCCACTGACCCGGCGCAGCCCTTCCTGCTGGGCAGCTTCCAGGGCGACCTGGATAACGCTCACGATGTGGCCCTTTCGGGCGACATGGCCTACCTCGCCGACCACTTTGGCATGCGCATTGTGGAGGTGACCGACCCGGCAAACCCGCAGGGGCGCGGGTACTACGACTCGCCCGGGCTGGCGCAGGGGATTGCCGCCGCCGGGACGACCGTCTACCTGGCCGACGGGGGGGCGGGCGTACAAATCCTCGATGTGTCGGATCCCGACGATCCGGTGTGGGCCGGCGGGTATGACACGCTGGGCTACAGCCACCAGGTGGCGCCGGCCGGCGACCTGCTGTACGTAGCCGACGACGTGGGCGGGCTGGTCGTGCTGCGGCGCACCGGAGAGGGCAGTCCCGCGCGCCCCCCGACCTCGGCGATTGGGGCCGGCCCGCCCGGCCTGTGGACCATCGAACAGCAGATCCTGCACGGGGATGTCGCCGCGTCTCGGCACGCGGTTGAGCTTCCCCGTTGGCCCAGGCCGCCCGAGCCCTCCCGGCCCGCGGCGCCGGAGCCATCCCCGCAGGCGGACCGCCCGGCGGCGACCTGCACCGTCACCAGCCCGGCCGACGGCGGCGCGGGTACGCTGCGCCGCTGCCTGGAGAACGCCGTGGCCGGCGACACCATCACCTTTGATCCGGCCACCTTCCCCCCGGCCAGCCCTGTCACGATCCCCGTCTGGAGCGATCTGCCGTGGCTGACCCAGGGCGGGGTCACGATCGACGCCTCCAACGCCGGCGTCGTGCTCGACGGCAGCAACGCACCGCCGGGCACCTGCGGCGTGGTGATCACCTCCGACGGCAACCGGGTGCAGGGGCTCCAGATCGTTGGCGTTCCCGGCGACGGGGTGCACATCAACCCCGGGCAGAACAACCTGATCGGCGGCGATCGGTCTGTGGGCAGTGGCCCGCTCGGCCAGGGCAACCGCATCAGCGGCAACGGCGGCACCGGGGTGATGATCCTGGGCGGCACGACGTTCAGCAACACGGTGACCGGCAACCTGATCGGCACCGACCTGAGCGGCACCCAAATGCAGGGCAACGGCGCCGGCGTGGTGATCGGCTGGGGGGCGAGCTACAACCGGGTCGGCGGCTCTGCGCCGGGAGAGCGCAACGTCATCGGCGGCAGCACCAGCACCTATGGCGCCGAGGTGACCGTCACGGAAGAGGGCACGCGCTGGAACACGATCGCCGGCAACTACATCGGCACCGACGCCACCGGAGAGGCCGCCCTGCGCACGGAGCCGCCGGCCGGCGGCTGGATCGCCGGGGTCGCGCTGGGCGGCCAGGACAACACCCTGGGCCCGGACAATGTCATCAACGGCTGCACCTACGGCGTGATTCTCGGCAGCGGCGACTCGCGCCGCAACCGGGTCATCGGCAACCGCATCGGGACGAACGACGCCGGCACGGCCGCCATCGGCAACTTTTCCAACGGCGTGGACATCGGCGGCGGGGCGAGCCAGAACCGGATCGGCGGCAGCACGCCGGCGGAGCGCAACCTGATCAGCGGCAACGGCGGCAGCGGGGTGTGCCTGGCCGGCGCGGAGACCAACGACAATGTGATCGCCGGCAACTATATCGGCCTCGATGCGTCCGGAACGGCCGTCCTGGGCAACGCAGGCGACGGCGTGTGGATCGGCGCAACCCGGAACCGGATAGGCGGCCTTGCACCTGGCGAGCGCAACGTGGTGAGCGCAAACGGCTCCGGAGGGTTTAACTTTATCGGCGCAGATGCCTCGCAGAACCTTGTGGCCGGCAACTACATCGGCACCGATGCCTCCGGCGCCTTCGACCTGGGCAACGCCCGCTCCGGGCTCTGCCCCCAGATGGGTGCGAACCGCAACCGGATCGAGGGCAACCTGGTCAGCGGCAACGGCTTTGGCGGGATCGTCGTCGGCGGGCAGGGCGTGGACTATAACGTGGTGGTCGCTAACCGTGTCGGCACCAACGCCGCCGGCACGCAAGCCATCCCCAACGATTGGCTGGGGGTGTTCCTGTCCGACGGCTCCTTCAATCGCATTGGCGGCACGCAGCCGGGCGAAGCCAACCTCATCAGCGGTAACCCTCTCGGCCTGGCCCTGGAATCGAGGTTGAGTGTCGGCAGCCTGGTGCTCGGCAATTGGATCGGCATCGACGCGACGGGGTCGGCGCCCCTGGGCAACGCCGGATATGGGGTGGAAGTCGGCGCGGGTGCACGGGCGCTCGTCGGCGGGGCGACGACAGCCGAGCGCAACGTCATTGGTGCCAACGGCGGGACCGGCGTTTGGCTGACCTCCGACTACTCCACCGTCGCCGGCAACTATATCGGCACGGCAGCCGACGGGGAGACACCATTAGGCAACGGCTACCAGGGCGTGTACATCGGCGCCGCGCACAACGTGGTCCAGGGCAATCGGATTGCCTACACAAGCCAGGGGGGCTCCGGCGTGCAGGTCGATCTCTACCCGGCGAACAGTTTGCGGCGGAACGCAATCTGGAGCAACGAGGGAGCCGGCATTCTCCTGGTCACCGGTGGTAACCAGATGCTGCCGGCGCCTGTCATCTTTGCCGCTACTGGAACCGGCGTCTCCGGAGTGGCCTGCGCCGTGTGCACCGTGGAGGTCTTTTCCGATGGCGAGGACGAGGGACGCGTCTACGAAGGCGCGGCCATCGCCGATGCTTCAGGCTACTTCAGGTATGAGAAGGGCAGCCCTCTGGTTGGACCGCTTGTGACGGCTACGGCCACGGATGCCCAGGGCAACACATCTCAGTTCTCGGTGCCCGTGGCGCCGGCAGAGAGAGTCTATTTGCCCTTGATCCTGAGGCGCCGTTGAGGCAGCCCTCGGAGGTAGCAATGCGGGAACATGGCTGGATGCATGTTTGCATTGTTCTCGCCTTGTTGGTCTTGCTCCTGGCTCTGCTGCAGAGCCTGTCCGCTGCACAGCCGGCCCAGCCCACCGGCTGGCAGGTCGTGGGCCAGATCGGTGGGCCGGCAAGCGCCGTGACCGTGCAGGGCAACCATGCCTACGTCGGCGTCGGTCTCCGGCTGGTCGCGCTGGACGTGACGAACCCAATCACCCCCACCGAGATCGGTGCCACCGCGCCCTTCCCCTATTTCGTGGAGGACGTTGTTGTCAGCGGTACATGGGCCTATGTCGCCGCAGGCGGCGCCGGGCTGCGGGTGGTGGATATCTCCGATCCCGCCAATCCCACCGAGATCGGCGCCTGGGACTCGCCCGGTTACGCCGAGGGGGTGGCCGCTTCGGGTGACATTGTGTACCTGGCCGACGGGCCGTACGGCCTGCGCGCGGTGGACGTTTCTGATCCCGCCAGCCTTACGCCCCTTGGCTCGGCCTACGAGATGAATTACGCTCTTGAGGTGGCGGTCTCTGGCGACTTTGCCTACCTCGCCGCGGCCGGGGCCGGCTTGCTGGTGGCGGATGTGTCCGACCCGGCACGCCCAGTGGAAGTCGGTGGCATGGACACGCCTGGCTATGCCCAAGGCATCGCCGTGGTCGAAGAAGCGGCCTACATTGCAGATGAGTGGGAGGGGGTACAGGTCGCGGACATTTCCGATCCGGCCAATCCTGTGATGCTAAGCTCGTTCAAGACCCCTGGCTGGGCCTTTGGCATCGCCATCTCCGGCACGCGGGCGTATGTGGCCGACGCTTTCAAGGGCCTGCAGGTGCTGGACGTATCACACCCAGCGCAGCCGACTCAACTGGGTAGCTACGAGGCAGTCGGAGGACACGCTGGAAGCGTCGCAGTGGTCGGAACCATAGCCTACGTCGCAGACCACAATCTTGGCTTGCACCTGCTGGACATTACTGACCCCGGAGCCCCATCCGAGGTCGGCTCCTACTTACCTATGGGGTATGCCACCGCTGTTGCGGAGGCGGAAGGCTATTCATATGTCGCGGCCGGAATCAATGGTCTGCGGATTGTTGATGTCTCATCCCCTGCGGCATCACGGGAAGTGGGGAAGTGCGAGATCCAAAGCGGCAGCGATCGCTTTTCGGCTGCGGTGGCTGTGTCCGGCAACTATGCCTATGTCGGTACCTGGTGGCAGCTCCATGTCGTGGATGTGTCCGAGCCAGCGCAGCCGGTCGTGGTAGGATGGGTGCGGACTACCCTGACGGGGGAGATCAGGGAGATGGATGTAAGGGGGCGGATCGTCTACACTGTCAATGGAGGGGGCTTGGAGCTGTTTGATGTCACCGATCCGACTCAACCTGCCTTGGCCGGACGCATCGTGTTGGGGTATTCCCAGGGTGTCGTTGTGAGTGATGGCCTGGCTTACGTGGCCGATGAGCTGGCTGGTCTAGAGATCGTTGATGTTTCAGACCCGCACGCTCCAGCCTTGCTGGGAAGTTTGGCGATTGGCAGTGCATTCGACGTAGCTGTGGCTGGCAGCCTGGTCTATCTCGTCCACGATGGTGGCCTGTCCATAGTCGACGTTTCCGAGCCGACGCAGCCGGTAGAGATGAGCTTTGTGGAGACGTCGCCGGACGCTCGCGCTGTGGTTGTCAGCGACGGAACGGCCTTTGTGGCGGATGGGGGCCAAGGCCTGTCAGTTGTCGACGTGTCGAATCCATATCAGCCTCAGCTTGCTGCTGTCATCAACACCCCCGGGTTTGCCGGAGAACTGGATGTCGATGATAGCCGGATCTACCTGGCGGATGGCACGGGCGGGCTGGCTGTCGTTGCGAGTATGCCCGGCGACACGTCGGACGAGCCGACAGCAACAGACCGGGCTTTGTGTCGGGAGGAAGGTTCGAAACCCTTGATCACGCTCGGGCCAAGCGGAAGAACCGGAAGGACGGATAGGCTCGGCGTGGTTTCATGCGACCCGACGGCCGGTTCTGGTGCGGATGTGGCCGGAGCCAAGTGCGATGCTCGCCCAGCGGCCAATGCCTGCACGCCGAGGTCGATAGCACAGCCGGTCAAGCACGCTGGCGACATAGGCAATACCTGTATCGTCAACAGCGCGCTGGACTCTGGTCCGGGGACATTGCGGACCTGCCTGGAGGGTGCTGCCAGCGGCGACACCATCATCTTCGACACAGCCGTCTTTCCTCCCACCAACCCTGTCACAGTTTCGCTTGTCAGCCCACTTCCATCTCTCAGTCAGGGGTATGTCACAGTCGACGCATCGGGAGCAGGGGTGATCTTGAACGGCAGCGGTACACCACCAGGTACCGACGGCCTGCTGATTTCATCGGACGGCAACGTGATCCAAGGGTTGGCGATCTTGCGGTTTCCGGCAGCCGCCATCTCCATTCAGGGTGGAGCACACAATCGCGTCGGCGGGGACAGGCTGCAAGGGAGGGGCCCGCTAGGTCAGGGGAATCTGCTCAGCGGGAACAGCGGGGACGGCATAGACATCGGCGGTGCAAGCAATTGCGTCATTGGCAACTTTATCGGAACGGACCTCAGCGGCACGACAATCGTCAGCAATAGCATAGGGGTGAACATCGGCTGGGGCGCTGGCCACAACGTCATCGGCAGCTCGGTGTCGGGGGAGCGTAATGTGATCGCCGGCAACAGCGGCAACGAGGTGATGATCTGGAGCGACGGAACCGACTACAATGTCATCCAGGGTAACATGATCGGCACCGATCCGAGCGGAACCTTTGCCCTGCGCGCACTGCCTCCCGCGCAGGGCTACGTAAGCGGCGTGCAGATCCACAGTGGCGCCGCGCACAACACCATCGGGCCGGGTAACGTGATCGGCGGCGTCACCTGGGGCGTGAGCATCTGTTGCGCGCAGGATAACCAAGTCGTCGGCAACTGGATCGGGACAGACATGTCGGGAACAGCCGATATCGGCAACTCATATCAGGGTGTCGACCTCAGCAACGGAGCGCAGGAGCACCAGATCGGACCGGGCAACCGAATTGCCTACAACGGCGGTGCCGGAGTGGTGGTGGACGGGGCCAGCACCCTCAGCAACACGATCACGGCGAACGCAATCTACAAGAATGCAGGTGAAGGGATCGCGACTAACAATGGGGGTAACGCCTCCCTGGCACCGCCGATCCTCGTCACTGCCAGCATAACCACCGTCCTGGGCACGGCGCCGCCTGGCGCCATGGTAGAGGTTTTTTCCGATTGGGAAGATGAAGGTGAGGTGTACGAGGGGCAGGCCGTCGCTGCCGCCTCGGGCACCTTCACGTTCACACTACCCAGCGGGCTGACCGGTCCCCACGTCACCGCGACGGCAACCGACGCGGCGCGAAATACCTCCGAGTTCTCGGCTCCGATGCTGGTCGTGACGCACACCGGGACGATCACCGTCACCAGCGTGCTGGACAGTGGGCCCGGCAGCCTGCGCCAGGCTCTCCTGAGCGCGTGGCCAGGAAACACGATCATCTTCGACCCCGCTGTGTTTTCACCGACAAGCCCGGTGACGATTGCCCTCGACAACCCACTGCCAGCCATCACCCAGGGATATATCACCATTGATGGCAGCAATGCCGGGGTTGTCCTGGATGGGAGCTACCTTCAGGAGGGTTCCGACGGACTTCAGATCTTGTCGGACGGCAATATCGTGCAGGGGCTCCAGATCCTACGTTTTCCGCGGGCTGGCGTACGGATCTCAGACGCCAAGAACAACCGGATCGGTGGAGACAGAAGCCAGGGAACCGGGCCGATTGGGCAGGGCAACGTTATCAGCGGAAGTGGATCAGGGGTGCATATTGGCGGCAGTAAGGCCATGAACAACGTCGTGGTCGGTAATCTGATCGGAACGGACGTCAGCGGGACGAATGCGCTCGGCAACGGTGACTTTGGCGTGATTCTGAGCGACGGAGCGTCACAGAACCGGATCGGAGGAGACGCTGACTGGGAACGCAATATCGTCAGTGGAAATGTGGGCCAGGGGATCAGCATGTTCGGCTGTGGGGGCAACTCTGTGGTGGGCAACTTTGTGGGGACTGATGTGAGCGGCATGCTGCCCCTGGGGAATGGATCATACGGCATCACCCTGGAACTCGGCGGCTTTGACAGCGTTGTGCGGGGCAACCTTGTGAGCAGCAACGGGCATTTTGGGGTGTATGTCGGCGATTGGGGCAGCGACTACAATCTGATCGTCGGCAACTTGATTGGGACCGATGCGACCGGCCGCACGGACATGGGAAACGCCACAGCCGGGGTGGGCGTGGGAGGCTGGTTTCAGGGCGGCTGGTTCAACAGGATCGGGGGAACCCGGCCTGGTGAGGCGAACATCATCAGCGGGAACACCGTCGGGATCTGGTTGGCTGGAGTACCGACGGCGGAGAACCTCGTTTTGGGCAACATCATCGGTACGGACGTCACTGGCACCCGGGTCATCGGCGATGACAACTGGCATTTTGGCATAGTGTCCCATGCGGGTTCGCGGGCGTTGATCGGGGGTACAACGGCGCCGGAGCGGAACCTGATCAGCGGGCGGGGAGGGCCAGCCCTTGTGCTGGGCTCGGACTATAACTGCTTCTCCGGAAACTACGTCGGGACCAACTTGGACGGTAGTGGGCCAGCCGAGAACGGCGGCGCGAGTGGCGTGCTTGTCGGTGCGGAGCATAACGTGATCCAGGGCAATCTCCTTGCCTACTCAACCAGCAGTGGTGTCCAGATAGAGACGTACGACTATAACACCGTCCGCCGCAACTCCATCCACGCCAGCGCGGGAAAAGGCATTGAGCTCACCAACGGCGGGAACCAGGACCTTCCCGCCCCGGTCATTCTCATCATCACCGAAACCGCCATCTCGGGTACGGCCTGCCCCGGCTGCTCGGTGGAGGTTTTCTCCGATGATGACGAGGAAGGGCGCACCTACGAGGGTACGACTGTCGCCGACGCCGTGGGCCACTTCACTTTCGATAAAGGCAGTCCGCTGGCCGGGCCGTTTGTCACGGCTACGGCCACGGATAGTGAAGGAAACACTTCTGAGTTCTCGGCGCCAGTGGCGAGGGTGGCGAGAGCGTATCTACCTTTGGTCCTGAGAAGGCGATGAGTCACGCTTTCTCGTGCGGACGGCCCTGGAAGCTCGAACGCCGTGGGACGAGCAGCCTGGCTACAAGGAGTGCGCTTAACGACTGACGCGCTGGGGCATCCCTATCGTGCCCAAGGGCATGTGGCTATGTGGTAGGTGAAACTGAGTGACAACCATGGCAAACAAAGCGGGTCAAACGGCCTACGGGCCAATGGTTCAGGTAGCGGTCGAGCAGTACGAACTGGAAGGACAGAGGCTGGTTCATGATGAATTGGCATGCCAGTTTCTGCCGCCCGGGCTGCAGCACGTGGTGAGATTGACCCGATGGCGGTCGTTGAGGCGATTGGAGTACAGGTTGTCCGAGAAGAGGGCGCCGGGTGTCCGGGGAGGCGTATTGTGCCGGAAGCGCTACGTTGATGACAAGACCATCGAGGCGGTGAACGCCGGGATCAACACCTTCGTGAATCTGGGTGCTGGGCTGGACACGCTCTTCTACCGGCTTCCGGCTTTGGCTGAGAGTTCGGCGTTTGAGGTGGATCTGCCCGAGAACATGGTCTACAAGAGGGATAGGCTTCAACAGGTATTTGGCATGATACCCGCCCATGTGCGGCTGGTGCCCATGGAATTCGGCGCGCAAGACCTGGAAGGGGTTCTGTCCTCTTCAGGCTATCAGAAGGGGCAGAAGGGCTTCTTCATCTGGGAAGCCGTGACCCAATACCTGCCCGAAGCCGCGGTGCGAAACACCTTTGACTTCCTGGCACAGGTGCCCAGCGGCAGCCGCCTGGTCTTCACCTATATCCGCCAGGACTTCATGGACGGGACCGCTCTGCATGGGCTAGACGCGTTGTACCAAGGATTTCGGGTGAAAGAGCAGATATGGCAGTTTGGACTTGCGCCAGAGAAGGTGGCTTGCTTCTTGCATGGGTATTCCTGGCAGGAAGTCGAGCAAGCCGGCAGCCAGGAATACACAGCATGGTATCTCAAGCCCTGTGGGCGAGTACTGTCGGTGATGAAAATCGAGAGAGCCGTCCACGCCGAGAAGTTGTGAGAAGGTCAATCTGGGCTTTTTGCTGCTCCTGGCCTTGTCGCAGATCCTGAAGTGACCGATGCGGCTGCTGAGGGGATAGGGTCCATCCCACCGGCCCGGGCATTGCCAGGGTGCACCAAACGACGGCTCAGCCCGCGGCCAGCGCAGCCTGTGCTCGGAGGACCAAGCCCGGATCGAGGCGGGACAGGCGCTTCTTCGTGAGATTCTCGGGCATGATCCACCAGACGTCCGGGTCCCCGCTCTGAAACCAGCGCTCCAGTGGCGTGGGCCCGGGTCGGGCAGGGCGGCGACGACGACGCTCCAGCAATAGCCGAGTCCCTGGCGCAGGACTCGGAACTCTTCGCTCGCGCGGTCGCCCTGCTTTCCACCGAGAGAGTAATCGAATCGAGGATATCCAGCACCTCCAGGACCTGCCCGACTTGGCGCAGCAAGCGCGGCTCGGCAAGGGCGGCGGCCGCCGCCCGCTGTTCCAGGGGGTTGCCCGGGCTCCACAGTCGCATGGCAGCCAACAACTCGCTGAGATCGGCATCCCCCCAGGCCTGCAGCGCCATGGCGACTGCCTCGCGGATGCGCCAGCGCGGATCGGACGCCAGGCAGCGCAGTTCGGGTAGCACCTCGCGATTGCCCTCCGAGAGCAACCTGCCCAGTCCAAGCGCTCCGCACACGACCAGGAAGACATGCGGGGTATTCGTGGGCGCTCGCTCAGGATCGAGGGCCAGGTAACGGCGGAAGAGGGTGACATCCCCCTCCTGCGCCACGGCCTGGGCAAGCTCGAGGTTGGCACGGGGCTCGGGCAGGCCCGAGTGCTCGAGCAGGTACTCATCCCAGTCGAGCATGCTCTTTAGCGCGATACGGTAGAGATCGATCTTGGTCATGGTTGGGCGTGGCCTCCGTACTGTGGTTTGACCACCTTGCCACTCCGGACGCTAGAACCCAGTATAGCAGTCACTCTGCGAGACGGCAATCCGCAGACCGTGCAGCTCGTTAGCGCCTTGTCAAGAGGAGCAGATTGGAGGCGCTCCCTTGTGAGTGCATCGTGGATCGGTCATCGATGGGAACCGTTCTGACTGCCAAGGGAAGTGTTTTGACGCCGACGGGAATCGTTTTGGCGCTGATGGGAAGTGTTTTAGCCCAAATGGGAGTCGTTTTGGCGCCCGAAGGGAAGTGTTTTGGCTGCTCACGGGAGGTGTTTTGGTGCCGAAGGGAAGTGTTTTGGCTCAGAAGGGAATCGTTCGGCCCTGATGGGAAGTGTCTTGGCAGAGAAGGGAAACGTTTGGCCGCCAAGGGAAGTGTTTCGGCTGCAGGAGGGCCAAGGTGTGGCGCGAGGTGTTTTTTTGTGGGAAATGCGGCGTCTGAGCAGATTTGCCTGGCCAGGCAAGTTGTGCTAGAGTGGGCTCGTAGCGAAGAGCTACTCCGCAGCCGAACCGAACTCCATTGTGCGGTTTTTTGTGCAGAACCCCCCCGGGGGTATGGCCGTAAGCCCGCAAGGGGAGGTGTAGAAGACCTCCCCTTGCCCTTTGCCCAGCTTCACGCGAACAACCACCTTCTTCAGTAGTACCTGCTGCGCTCTCGTGTCGGTGCCGGCGAGGGTTTCGAACATCTGAGCCAGTATTGCCTGAACGCCATCTGAGGGCTCTGCCTGCCTCTGGGCTTCCTCATCAGCTTCTATCTCGTCCAGCTTGGCCAGCAACTCACGGCGTTCGGCCTCCCGTTGGACGAGGCGGGCCCCTGCGCTCTCAGTCCCATACTGCTCCGCGAGATCGAGCAGAATCTGGATGGACTTGTCCACACCCTGAAGGCGGCGCCGCGTTTCCTCGACATTGTGCTCCCGCAAGGCTCTGCGCCGGGGCAGGCGCTCGCCTGTTTCCGCCACCTGGGTCGTTGCGAACTCAGCGGTCAGCAGGTTCTCGATCGCGAACTTGAGCATGGCCTGCTCCGGCCGCTCCGCCGATATCTTGCCACCCGGACAAGAGCCCCACCCCTCCCTGTTCTTGCGGCTGCACAGGTAGTAGCGGAAAGGCGTCTTGCGACCGCCGGACCAATCCTCCTTGCCGATCATGGCCGCACCGCATTCCGCGCACTCGGCCAGCCCGGACAAGAGGAAGAGGCTCTTCCCTTGGTGCAGATCAGGGTCGCCCGCATCGTCGCGTTGGGTTCTCCTTACCCTTGTGCCTACTGCCGACTGCACGGCATCCCACGTCTCCCGGTCCACGAGCGGCTCATGCGCGTCCTCGACTTCCAGATCGCCACATTTTCGGATGCCCAGGTAGCTCTTGTTTCGGAACATGGCGACATAGCTGCTTCGGACGGGGAAGATCCGCGTGGCCTTCAGGATCTCCTCGTAGGATGCGCCTGCAGCTCTCATCTCGAAGGCCTGCCGCACCCTGGGCGCCAGCTCAGGGTCCGGCACCCATTGGCTCACCAGGCGGGGTTCCCCGTCCCTCTTGACGCCAATCTGCACCTTCACGGCCTTGTAGCCCTTCGGAGGAAAGCCTCCCGGTGCGTAGCCCGCCCGCGCCAGGTCATACAGCCCTCGCTTGACGTCGCGGCTCAGGTCGCTCAGGTAGCGCTCGTTCTTCCAGTCGATGATCGCCTCCACGACCGGCGCGATGTCACCGGTGGGCACATCATCCGTCATCGAGTGGAGCACATAGCCCTGTCGACGTAGGTCGCTCTTGATGAACTGGGAGTCTATCTGCCTTCGGGCCAGACGTGAGAAGCTCCAGAAGATGATCCCTTCCACTGGGCGGGGTTGCTGGCGAGCGAAGTACTGCAGATCTTCCAGGCCCTCACGCCCTACGGTCGTGGTGCCAGGTCTGGCTTCGTCGGCGAACACCTGAACGAGGACCAAGTGGTGCTCGTCGCAGTATCGCTCTATAGCTCTGCGCTGCGAGGCCACGCTGTCCTGTTGGTCATCTCCACCGCTGTCACGGCAGTAGGCCCAGATGCGATTGCCCGGCTCAAACGGACAGGTTCTGCTTGCCATCTTCGACATATCCGTTGTCAGAGTGGACTATCAACGAGGGGCTGGCATGCATATCGAGGCTGTGCCGGCGCTGGGATCCCTCCTGGCGCGAGGTGGGTGGTCAGCGCAAGTCGATCTCGGGTGTTCGGCTGTCGCGTTCTTGACAAGTATACGAGATTCTGCTATATTATTCTCGGAGGCTCTGATGGAACCCCGCGAGGGGAACCATCTTTGCCTTTTCTTTTTGCCTATCCCGCCTCTCGTTCTGTGCGCGGCCGAAGGTCCTCTAGGTAGAAAACCCCATACATCGATCTGCTGCCCCGGCCCGCCTCGGCCCCGCGATGCCCAACATAGCGCAGGTCGAACGCGCGCTGACCAAAGAGCTCCATCTCGGGCCGTGTGGGCTGCTGCATCCGCCTGAGCCGTAGTCCCCAGTTCAGGCTGTAGGCCACGATGTCTGCAACCTGAACCGCCGTCGTCAAGTCTGAGTGCACGAAAAATGGCTCAGGCACGATCCGGCCTGCTCGGGTCCGTCCTCGTCCGGTGTAGAGGAAGTAGCGCTCCATCTGGTCCAGTAGCCGACGGCACCCGGCACGCTCCAGTTCGTCAAAGACGATCAAGCCGGTCTCCTCGGCCGCAGTATCTTCGAGATAGTAGAAATAGCGCTCGAATAGGTAGGCGTAGTCCTTGCGCAGGAAATCTTCGGCGGGTCGTGGCGCATCCGGTGCAACCATCGAAGCAAAGACCTTGACGCGATACGCTGCGCAAAGCTCATACACCCGCTCTACGAACGCGAGAACCGCTTGGCCATAGGCTGTGAACTCGTCACGATGACGAGATTCGATGGGGCTGCCACTCGCTTCCGCGAATCCCTTCTGGAGGAACTGGAAGGCCAGAGCACGTCGGCGGTCCGGCGGGAGGGGAGTTCCCTGCCCTGCCAGCCGAAAGATCTTGCGCTTGAGAAGGGTCTTCCCCTTGAACTCGACTCCCACCGCACTGAGCGTGGTGCCAAAATAGTCACGCTCGGCGGTTCGGATCGCCTGCACGAGGTTCCACAGGTCGCGTTCATGGATAGCGACCCCTGCCAGTACCTCGTAGGGAGCCTCACGGCGGTCAGTACCGCTTTCGTCGACAAACAGAAGCATACGTTGCCCTCTCGATTACTCGCTGGATGTTGCTCATGACCCCGCTAACGCTCAGTCCTTGAGGCGCCACCATTCTACCACGGTGAGAGGGAAAGGGCAATTGGGAGCGCAGCCGCTCTGCGCCCAGGGCAGTGCAGCGACCGTGCCGTAGATCCTGTGACCATGCGGGGACGTTTGGGGCTGCAGAGAGGGATGGTTGCCTGGGGGGAAGGGTCCGCATGTCGAGCGTGCGCTGCTTGACCAGATTCGCCTGGCGAAGCAAGTCGTGCTAGAGTGTGCTCGCCGTTTGTGCCTGTTCTGCAGTCGAGCCGTACTCCATTGTGCGGTTTTTTGTGCAACACCCCCCCGGGGGTACCTGTCATTTATACCAGGTGTGAAGCTGGTATTTCAATCAGTGCAGGATCTTGCACTTTTAGCAGGGGGACTGGCTTGCACTTCTAGCAGGGCAGCGTCTGGTACTCCTAGCAGGAGAAGGATCTTGTACTCCTAACAGGGGAGTACCTTGCACTTCTAGCAGGTCGGACGGGTCGATGCGACGCGCGCCGCCTTTTCTTGCCTCACTCGCACTCTCGGCCTTTCCGCATTGCATGACGCGGCCTCTCTGCGATACCCCGGGCGCCAGCGTGCCTCGTGCATTGTCGTCTCACCGTCCAACAGAACTGATCGGGGGGAACCCCTGACCTTCGCGAGCCGTCTACTACTTAGGGAGCTTTCGGTGACTCCAAGCGCGACGCGTGCAGAAGTCGTACGGCGATATCTCTACAAACTCATTGCTGGGCTGTGCATCTTCCTGGCCTTGGCTCAGGCTGCCTGCACCCCTGCCTCGCGGACGTCGCCACCCTCTCCAACGACCGACTTAGCTGCCTCAGGCGCCGTGCCCTCGATGCCTCCAACCCAAATTCCCATTCCCGAGACCACGGTTCCTCCTCCGATGAGCACAGTTACCGGCGGCACAGCAACCAGTACGGTAACGGCGCAGCCCGTCCTCAGACCGCTGACCGCTGCTCCAGCCAGACAGGGACTGGGCTTCGATAGCTGGTCGCCGGACGGCCGGTGGATCGGCTATTGGGTTGGGGACGCAGAGGGACCTGCACACCTTGCGTTCGCCGACGTCCACACCGGCCGGACCTGTCAGCACGAGGAGGTCGATGCCCAGGACTGGAGTCGGAGGCTGATCTGGCAGGGAGATGACAAGGTGAGCGCGGTTGTGAATCAGCAGGGTGAAGCTCTTGCCGGAACCGTGTGTGGGGCGCTTGCGCCGGTCGAAGCCGTTGCCTTCCCGGGCCGCGTCACGGCAGACGAACCCTCGCCGGATGGTCGCTATCGCGCCGAGGAGAGGATCGTACGGTGGGAAGGCGAAGCTGAGTACAAGACCCTGGTGATGTCTGAGTCGGGCACCGGCCGAACCGTTGCGACCGTGTCCTACGTAGGCAGCCCTCACATTCTTCGGGCAGGACAAGGGTGGCTCAATGACCGGTTGTACCTCATCGGGAAGACAGTGGATCGGGGGGTGCTGTACGTCTCACTGCCGGAGGGCAAGCTAGGGCACGTGCTTCCCGATCTGTGGGGGTTGAATGAAAGCGATGAAGAATACATCTGGCTCGTACAGAGCCAAGCGAATCCGGCAAGCGGCGAATACCATCTGCTCCTGCAGGAGTACAAGGACGATGCGCCTCAGTTTCCCGTTCTGCTCTACCACAGCGAGCTGGACCAGCTAGAGGAGATTCCCTTCTATCTCGCCTGGCCGTTCTTTGAAGGCTCGAGCTTTACCCCTGACGGACAGTGGTTGCTCCTGGGCGACCCCGTCTCTGAAGGTGAGCCGACCGGCACCATCAACTACTGGCTTCGTCCAGTCGATCCACCGGGCAGCGCTGCGGTTAGGGCCTCCACCAGCATGAAGATTGACGGGGTGCCGGCCCAGGCACGAGAGATGGCGGAAATCGTGGCCAAGGCGGTTGACTACAAGTGGGCGTTCTGCGGCTCGTCGCTTGAGCTAGGGCAGATGGCGTTCGCCAGGGAGACGTCCGTCATGATCTTTGGCCTACGGGACGGGCAACTGCTCGGCGGGTACAGTACGTCTCCGTACGACACGCGCTACCTGTGGTGGTCGCCGGATGGCTCGCGAGCGGTGGCAACGGGATATGATGCCCGGGTGGAACAGGAGGCATTGTTCGTCATCGAGATTCCACCGGCCGCGCCGGCTGCTGAGCTGCCGAACGCCGGCCCTGCAGATGAGGGCACGGTCGTATTCACCCTCCCTGTAGGCACAGACGGCGTTCAGTATGGTGCAGAACGAACAGGCCCCATGGCCCTGGCCGTCGCTCCCGACGGCACTTTCTGGATTGCCGATACACAAGGCGGCCGGCTCCTCCACTACGATCCCGACGGTACCCTGCTCAACCGGATTGATCTGAGCGGCTACGGCCTGTACGGCCCCTCCGACGTGGAAGCTGTCGGCTCAGATGTCTTGGTGCTGTGCAGCAGTGGGAAGGTGCTCCGCCTGACCGCGGGCGGCGACTTGCTGGCGACGTACGACATACCCGATAACCTGGGACCCGAGGGCGGCCTGACCGGATTGGCAGTGGGTGATCACGGGGAAATCCTGTTGGAGTTCGAGATGGGAGCCCAGATCACCCAGCTCGTCAATGCCCAAGGTGTACTTGAGCCGAGGCAACTGCCGGGATACACCCACGAGGGACGGCTATACAAGGCTCAGCTGGCTCGTGGGTGGACCAGCCATGGCTCTATCACGGCAGGCAGCACCCGCATCGACGTAACTGTCCCAGAGATTCTCGCCGGACTGTGGCTCCTCGGCTTCGCTTCCGACGGTAGCCTCTACGTTGTGGTGGAGGAGATGGACAGGACGGCACCCACAGTTACTATACACCAGACCGTGCGCCTCTACGGCTCCTCCGGCGAGCTCCTTGGCTCCACTCCCGTGCCCCTCGACAAACAGTACACCTACGTGCAGCACGGCCTGGGCATTGGGCCAGATGGCAATATCTATGCGCTGCCTACTCGCCCCGATCGCGTCGAGGTCGTCCGTCTGGCCTTCTCCACTGAAGCAGCCACGCCTGCGGCCTCGCCCACCGCCCCTCCCACTCGGGCCGGGATCCGGCCGGCCAGCGCCGGGGCCTGCTCCGACAGCACCGAGGTGATGCGAAAAGTCCTGGGGATGGAGGGTTTATAACTGCGTGCGTATGCGCGATTGATGGCAGTGCACCTAGGCTGCGGCCAACTACCCCGCACGGGCGTCTGTCCATTCTCCCCACAGGAACCGCTCACTTGACCTGATTCCCCTTCCGTTGTACAATCTAAGCAGCTTATACTAAGCAGCTTAGAACGCGGGTGAGCCATGAGCAAGTTCGTAGGTCGCAAGCGTGAGCTGGACGAGTTGGATGCAATCGCAGCCCAGAAAGGTGCGCAGTTCATCCTGGTCTACGGCCGCAGGCGGGTCGGCAAGACCACCCTGATCCTGCACTGGGCGCAACAGACCGGCAGGCCTGTGATCTACTGGGTAGCCACCCGCGACACGCCTGCCCAGGTGCGCTATGGCTTCACCCAGGCGCTGTGGGCCTGGGCCTACCCCGGCAGCCAGGCCGTGCCCCGTTTTGAGAGCTGGTCTGAGGTCTTTGAGACGGCGGCGCGCCTCATCGGGGATCAGCCCGTGATCCTCATCATGGACGAGTTTTCCTACGCGGCCGAGTCGGATCCCGCCTTGCCCTCGAATCTGCAGGCGGCGTGGGACCACCACTTCAAAGAGCGCGACGCCATCCTCCTGTTGGCCGGCTCCCACATCGGGATGATGGTCGACCTGATGGGGTATCATGCCCCTCTGTACGGGCGCTTTACTGCCCAACTGCCAGTCGATCCCCTGCCCTTCTCCGCCCTGCGCGACTTCCTGCCGCGCTATACGGCGGCGGAGCGAGTGGCCGTGTACGCGGTGACGGGGGGCATCCCAGCCTATCTGGAACGGTTCAGCGATGGGGAAAGCCTGGGGGCCAACATCCAGCGCCTGTTCATGCGCCGCACCGGCATGTTCCGCAGTGAGCCGTTTCTGTTGGTCGGGGATGTCATCCGGCGGGAGACGCAGACCTACGAGGCGATCTTGAAGGCGGTTGCCTCGGGGCGACACACGCCGCAGGAGATCGGTTCGACGCTGGATGTGACTTCGTCCTACCTGAGCCCCTACCTGAAGCAGTTGGAGAGGCTGCACCTCATCGAGCGCCGCTTGCCCGCGACCATCTCACCGGAGCAGCGCCGCACCAGCCGGACCAGCCGCTACCACCTGGAAGACCCTTACTTGCGCTTCTACTTCCGCTTCATCGCTCCCAACCTGAGCCTGGTCGAGCAGGAGCTGACCGACCTTCTGTGGGATCGAATCAGCGAGCAGTTCCGCGCCTTCGTGGGCGGAACGGCGTTTGAGGAGCTGTGCCGCGCGTGGGTATTGGCCCAGGCACGGGCCGGGAAGCTGCCTTTTGTGCCGGAGATCGTGGGCAGCCACTGGGCGCAGGACGTGCAGATGGATGTGGTGGCCGTCAACTGGAGGGAAAAGGCTATCCTGCTGGGAGAGTGCAAGTGGGGCGTGGACGCCGTGGGCCGGTCAATCTTGCGGGAGCTTCTGGACAAGACGCCCTCTGTGCTGCAGGCACTGCCTGAAGGTGGAGAAGGCTGGACGGCTCATCATGCCTTGTTTGCGCGGGCCGGATTCACGGAGGCGGCCCAGGCGGACGCGCGAAGCCAGCAGGTGATGCTGGTTGATCTGGCGGGACTGGATGAGGACCTGGGCAGCTAGGGAACAGGCTTGTCGTCGACAGGAACCGTCGGCAGACGTAGGGCGTTGTTTGCGACGAGTGGCCTCTAGGAGGGAAACGTTCTCGCGCCGGATGGGAAGTGTTTTCGTGCCGATGGGAATCGTTTTGGCCAAATGGGAAGCGTTCTGGCTGACGACGGGAAGTGTTTTGGCCCTGGAGGGAATCGTTTTGGCGGCGATGGAAAGTGTTTTGTCGGCCGAAGGGAAGTGTTTCGGTCCTGAAGGGAATCGTTTTGGCCCTGACGGGAAGTGTTTTGTCGGCCGAAGGGAAGTGTTTCGGTCCTGGAGGGAATCGTTTTGGCAGCGATGGGAAACGTTTGGCCGCCAAGGGAAGTGTTTCGGCTGCTGAAGGGCGCAGTTATTGCACCCGATGCCTTTTTGTGCGAAATGCGGCGCGTGAGCAGATTTGCCTGACCGAGCAAGTTGTGCTAGAGTGGACTGGTAGCGAAGTGCTACTCTGCAGCCGAACCGAGCTCCATTGTGCGGTTTTTTATGCAACACCCCCCCGGGGGTATAGCCGTAAGTCCGCAAGGGGAGCACCAGCTCAGGGTGTTCCCCTCTCTTTTTGGGGCCTTGGGCTACCCCGTCCCACCAGACCTGTCCACCGAGGTCGAGTATAGCACACTCGCGGCGGTCTGTCTATCCGGAAAACGTGCAACTTTCCGGTCAATTATCACGACAGCCGTGTCCAGAAAAGGACCGACAGACTCCCATGTCGCGCCGGTGAGGCATCGCAGCAGCGGGTTCAGACGGGCTCGTGCCAGGGTTCGCGGTGCCCGCGTGCCCAAGCAATTCGCTCCTTGCCCTCTCCATATGGTATACTAGGCGGGTGACTAGTATGCCATATGCCTAGGAGGAAGCGATGCTGGACTACATCTATCCTGAAGAGGAGCAGCGGTTCTTCACCGACCGGGAACACTACCTGGAGCTGCTGGGTCTGAGCCGGGATCTGCTCCTGCAAGGCATCCGCAAGCACCTGGCTTTGAGCGGATTCCGACGCGTCGGCAAAACGGTGATTCTCAAGGAGTTCCTGCGCCGCCACCTTCTCCAGGAACCCGAAGCCCCCGTGGCCCTCGCTTTCGTGGACCTGCCGCGCCTGGCCTTCACTCCCGAGGCCTTTGCCACGCAGTACATCGGTTCCATTCTCTACTGGCTGGCCGCGCACGATGCCGACGCCAAGATCGAACGCTACTACGATCCTGCATTTCAGCTGATCGCCGCCGGCCGGTGGAACAACCGGTCACTGTCAGACTACCTGTACGCATTTGGCCAGGAACTCCAGAAGGAGCGACCTGACCAGCACCTGCTCCTGGAGATGGCCTTCAACTGGCCCGAGACTTGGGCGCGAGCGACCGGCCGTCACGTTCTGCTGATCCTCGATGAGTTTCCCGACATTCTAGCACTGAACAACTATCCCCAGATCGAAAGCGTCGTGGCCCTTTTCCGGGCCGTGTTGCAGAGCCAGTCGAGGGTCTGCTACGTCGTGGCCGGCTCGATGCTCAGCCTGATGGAACGGCTGTTCCTCGGAGCCGACTCGCCTCTGTTTGTTCATTTCCAGTTGGAGACGGTCGGCCCCTTTGGGCGAGAGGACAGCTACGACCTGACCCGCAGGCGGCTGTCGCCACTGGACCCTTCGCCTTCCCCGGAAGTCCTGGCTGCCGTTTACCAGGTGACCCGCGGACATCCTTTCTACATCTATGCCACCACGATGCGGGTGCTGGAGATGGCAGCGCTTCTACACAAGCCCCTGACTTCGCAGACGGTACAGGAGGCCTTTGTGCTTGAGACCTTGGGCACTGCCGGCCGCATCTACAACCTGTGCCGCTATGCGCTGGAGACCTCCCTGCAACGGACGCGGGGTGAGACCATGCCTCAGGCCGTCCTGCGCGTGCTGGCAGGGAGAGCGGAAGGGTTCACGCTGACCGAGGTGGCCCGCACTCTGAAGCGCCCGACGGGGGCAATCCGCCAGGTGCTCAACTGGCTGATGGAGGTCGACCTGGTGTACCAACAGGCGGACAAGACCTACCTCTTCCGTGACCCGGTGCTCCAGCTATGGGTGGCCTACTACTATGCTGGGCTGGAACTGAGCGGCATGCCGCGGCAGAAGGTGCTTGACCAATTGGTCGCGGAACTGATGGAGAAGTATCAGCGGGCTACGACCGAGTTGGGGATCGCCAAGGAAAGTCAAGTGCGCGAGATGTTGCACCACTTCACCGGGCAGGAGGTGGACGGAGACCTGTTAGGGCTCCCGGGCAGGGTGGCGCTGCCCACCTTCCACAGCGTGGCTTCCTACCGGTCCGACGATGGGCAAGTGGAAATCGATGCTCTGGCAGAGGGCGACGAGCGTTGGGCAGTGGGGATCAAGTGGCGGGGTAGGCTGGCTGGAGTAAGGGAACTGCAGAAGCTGTTGGCAGCGGCTGAGAGCGTGGCTGCCAGGCCCTGGGCTATCTCGCGGACGGGATTCACGCCTGAGGCACGGGCCTTCGCCCGTGAAGAGGGGATCATGACTTCGGGCGAGGCAGAGATCGACCAGTTGGCGAGGATCATCCGCCGTCCCTGAAGCCTTGGCTTGTCCATAGAGGCCGGAAGTTGCCGGCCTATTGGGCGACTGCCCCGTACTCCATTGTGCGGTTTTTTATGCAACACCCCCCCCGGGGGTATAGCCGTAAGTCCGCAAGGGGAGCACCAGCTCAGGGTGTTCCCCTCTCTTTTTGGGGCCTTGGGCTACCCCGTCCCACCAGACCTGTCCACCGAGGTCGAGTATAGCATGCTCGGAGCAGCCTGTCTATCCGTAAAACGTGCAACTTTCCGGTCAATAGTCGCGACAGTCGTGTCCGGAAAAAGACGGACAGCGTGCTATGATTGCAGCAACCACTCGGCCAGGGACCGAACTTCAAGCTCGAGGCCATCTGTCTCGATCGGTGCCGTGTTAGCATCAGTCAGGATCAGCCCGCGCGTCAAACCCAGTCCAGCCAGGGCGTCGGTCAGAGCGCGCGTTTCGCGCTCACGCGTGGCGGGCTGCGCCAGGTTCTGGCTGACCTGGATCAGCTCGCGGGTCTCCGGCAGGTAGAAGTCCACCTCGTAACCACCGGGCGACCTGTAGTAGTAGACCCCCGGCGTCCGCCGGCGGAGCGCCAGGAACACCTGGTTCTCCAGCAGCTTTCCGGTGTTTGGCGAGAAGGAGAAGCCGACGGCATTCACCAGGCCGGTGTCAATCGCATAGACCTTCTTTGGCGCGACCTGCTGACGCTTGACCGAGAAGTCGTACACGTTGGTCGTGAAGACCAGCCAGCTGTTCTCCAGGTATTCGACATAGTTCTTGACAGTGTTTACGCTGCCGAGCCGGAGCTGCTCCTTCAGCTTGTTGAACGACACCAGGCCCGTGGGGTTGCTCATCAGGTAAAAGGCCAGTTCCCTGAGCGCGCGCACTTCCTCGATCCGGTAGCGCGTGGCGATGTCGCGGTAGAGCACATCATCGTAGAGCGCGCGCGCCAGCGCTAGCTCGGGGTACTTGAGCGGCTCCGGGACGCCGCCCAAGCGCAGGTATTCGTTCAGGTAGCCCTGCAGCCGGGCCGCGTCCACCGTCGTGAGCCGCGTCAGGTCAGGCACGCCATGGCCCCGAAAGCGCAGGAATTCGGCGAAGGAGAAGGGGAACAGTTCGACCGGCACGTAACGCCCGGTCAGGCGGCTGCCCAACTCCCGGCTGAGCAACGAGGCATTCGAGCCGGTGATGTAGAACTTGTGCCCCAACTCCATGAACCGGCGCACGAAGCGCTCCCAGCCGGGCACGTTCTGGATCTCGTCTATCACGAAAACCCTGCGCTCGCCGAACAACTCGACCAGAATCCCGTACAGGTCGTTAGCGTCGTCGGCTCCAAAGCCCAGAAAGCGCTCATCCTCGAAGTTGAGGTAGTAGAACTGATCGCGGCCCATTCGATGCGCCAGCTGCGCCAGCAGGGTGGACTTGCCGGCCCGGCGTAGCCCTGAGATGATAACGGCATGTGGCAGCGCCGCCGCGCGTTCAAGCTCGGCCAACTGGGTGCGCTCAATACCAGTGTCACGGCGCCAGAAAACCTCGAATTGCTCCAACAGCATGGCCCGGACCTGGTCTCTGGACCATCTGGTTTTCCAATGATTGTCAGTCATGCTGCAATCATACACCAGAATGTTTTCACTGTCAATGAAATCATCGTCGCGGCAGGGCTGTTGCATTCTCTCCGATCTGTCATCCTGAGGGAGCGCAGCGACCGAAGGATCTCGCCTGCGGCAGGGACGAGATGCTTCGCTGCGCTCAGCATGACAGCGTCAATAGACTATGCAACAGCCATCTCGTCGCGGTGGGGCTTGGGCAATGGGTGCCACCATACGTAGGGCCTTCTTGTGCGAAATGCGCTGTGTGAGCGCATTTGCCTGGTCAGGCAAGTTGTTCTAGAGTGGGCTCGTAGCGAACAGCTACTCCGCAGCCGAACCGAACTCCATTGTGCGGTTTTTTATGCAGAACCCCCCCGGGGTACCTGTCATTTGTACCAGGTATGAAGCTGGTATTTCAATCAGTGCAAGATCTTGCACTTCTAGCAGGGGGACTGGCTTGCACTTCTGGCAGGGCAGTGCCTGGCACTTCTGACAGAGGAAGTAGCTTGTACTCCTAGCAGCGTGGCATCTTGCAGTTCCACCAGGTTGATCAAGGTGATGGGCGCTTGGCCCGGTTCTGCGTGACCCTCTCACCTCCGCAGACTTGAGGGTTCCCCTTCAGAATCCAAGGCCCCTCGTTGGCCGACTACAGCATAGCCTGCCCATGGGCTCTCCCTCTCTCGCCTTCAACACGACAGCTTCCCAAAAGCCCTAGCGAGCCAGGTGACCTCCAGGCCTCGCGGCGCTCCTTTGACAGAATGGTGGTTCCAAGGTATACTGTTCCCCTGCGTGTTTCTGGCGGGGTGGGACGGGCAGGAAGCTACCTGGCAAAGAAGCCAGACACCAACCTCTATAGCGACCGTATACCAACCTTCTTCGCCACACGACGGTTTGGGACAGAAAGCACAGACTCTGCACCTGGGAATGGGCCGATTATTCCTCCTGGATCTGTGAACGTAGTGATTACGCGGAGGGGAAGTGGCAAGCGGGTTGCGGATCCACCTCTTGGGTTCTCTGGAGGTTTGGCGCGACGGCCAGCTTCTATCCCCTGACGCCTGGCCGGGCCGCAAAGCCCGCCGACTCTTTCTGATCCTCCTCACGCACCGCCACCGGACTGTCTCCAGCGACGAGCTACTCGAATGGCTGTGGCCCACGCTGAGCCCCAAGGCGGCCCGGAACAGCCTGTGGGTGGCGGTCAGCCAACTGCGCCGCCTCCTGGAACCGGAAGCACACGGCCGCGGTTCCTCCTCGTTTGTGCTCACGGAACCGTCAGGCTATCGCTTCGACCCCGCGGGCCGATGCGACATTGACGTAGAGGCCTTTCTCGGCCAGGCACGCGCCGGGCAGGCCCTGCAGCAGTGCGGCGAGTGGGTCGAGGCCATCGAAGCATGCCTCGCCGCCACAGCCCGGTACCGGGGTGACTACCTGGCCCAATACCCGTACGAAGACTGGGCCATGCCCACGCGGGAGCGGCTGCGAGAGGTGTTCGCCGAGACGCAGACCGCGCTGGCTGCCTGCCATCTTGCCCTGGGACGTTACCAGGAGGCACTGGCGGATGCCCGGGCGGTATTGGACAACGAGCCCTGGCGCGAAAGCGCCTGGCGATTGGTCATGGAAGCCCACTACCGTGCGGGCGAACAGGATCAGGCACTGCGGGCCTTTGCGCGCTGCCGCGCGTTGCTGGCCGAGGAGCTGGGTGTGGACCCCCTGCCCGAAACCCTAGCCCTGCACCAGCGCATCCTCCAGATTCCAGTGCGACCGCCCTCCTGGCCGCGTCCTGCACTTCCGCCGGCGCTTTCTCTGCACCTGCCGTTCGTCGGCCGGGAGCGGGAATGGGCGCTGCTCAGCGGCTTCTTGCAGCAAGCGCTTGATGGCCAGGGACGGGTCGCTCTGCTGGCCGGTGAGCCGGGTATCGGCAAGACCCGCCTGTTGGAGGAATTGGCAGGCCTGTCAACGGCGCGGGGAGCGCGGGTCCTCTTTGGCCGGTGCCACGAGCTGGAGCCGGACGTCGCGTATGCCCCCATCCTCGATGCCCTGCGCGCCCTTCTGCCTACACTGGCCGCGTCTCCCAGTCCATGCCCACCCGCCTCGTTGGCGGCGCTGGCGGAGCTGTTGCCCGAGCTGCGTGAGATGAGGCCCGACCTGCCAGCACACCGCCCCCTGCCACCCGACGAAGAGCGCGCCCGGCTGCTGGCCGCGGTGGCACAGGTCTTCAGACGCTGCGCCCAGAGCGAGCCGCTGGTCCTGCTGCTCGACGACCTGCACTGGGCCGACCCATCCACTCTGCAAGTGGTCCACTACCTGGCACGTCAGGTGGCGGACCAGGCCTTGCTGCTGGTAGGTGCCTACCGCTCCACGCGCGTGGATTCTCAGCACCCCGTGGCCGCCATGCGGGGCCATCTGGCCCGGCAGGGCACATTGGTGGAGCTGCCGATTTCTGCATTCCAAGAAGACGATGTGATCCTGCTGCTGCGCCTCCTGGGCAGCCAGGAGCCGGGAGATGCCCTGGCCCGGCGGCTCTACCGAAAGACGGAGGGCCATCCCTACTTCCTGGCCGAGGTGCTGCGGACATTCATCCAGGAAGAGTGGATGGTAAGGGACGCCGAAGGGCGGTGGCACCTGGCTGCGACGAGTGGGCTGCCGGCCTTCGGGCGGGACGGGCACGCGGGCCTGGATGAGCCATGGCTTCTCCCGCCCAACATACGAGCCCTGGTCCTGGGCCGGCTGGATCGCCTTTCGGAGGATGATCGGTTGTTCCTCGACCACGCTGCCATCATCGGGCGCGAGTTCTCACTTCCCCTGATGGCTCATCTGCTCGAGCAACCCGAGACAGAGCTGGCCGTGCAGGCCGAGAGGCTGTGCAGGCGGGGGTTCCTGCGGCCTTGCCGGCCGGATCACTACGCCTTCGGCCACGACCTGATGCGCCGGGCTGCCTACGAAGCCCTCAGCGAGCCGCGCCGCCGACTGCTGCATCGACAGGCGGCCGGGGCGCTGTTGGGTCTGGGTGCTCCTACCGCGACAGTGGCCACCCACTATGCTGCCAGCGACCGGCCCTGGCTGGCCCTGGAGCAGGCCCTCGCCGCCGCCGACCAGGCGGCACGGGTGGTCGCCTACGACGAGGCGATTGCCTGGTGCCAGAAGGGCATGGACATCGCCGAAGCGCACCCGGAAGCCGTGCCTCCGGGCTTTCGCACCCGGCTGCACTTGGAGTGGCGGACGCTGTGGTACTACCAAGGCGACCTGGAGCGCACGCTGACGGCGGATTGGGCTGCGCTGACGGCAGCCCGCCGCGAAGGGAATGCCGCCGCCGAGCTGCAAGCGCTGTGGCACCTGGCTCACGACGAGACCCAGGTGGCGGCGGGTGGGCCATCGGGGGCTCAATCGCAGGCGTTGGCCCTGGCTCGCGGCCTGGGCGACCCGGCAGCCCTGGCGCGAAGCCTGGCACGCCTGGGCTCCGACAGCGGCTTCCTGGCCACGCCGTCCGAACGACAGCATGCGCTGGATGCCCTGGATCAGGCGGTGAGCCTGGCCCGCCAAGTGGGCGACCCTGCGCTGCTGCACTATGTCCTGTGCGAGCTGTGGGGCGTGGGGCGGCTGCCGCAAGCGCGCGCCGCGCTGGAAGAGGCGCTGACCCTGGTTCGCCGGTTGGGCGACCAGCGGGAGGAAGCGGGCACCCTGGCCAAGCTGGCCGATCTGCTGGCCCGGCAGGGGGAGTTGGCAGCGGCGGCAGAATACGCCCGCCAGGGGATGGCCCTGGCCGAGCAGGCAGGCAGCCCGGCCTACGGCGCCTGGAACCGCCGGGCGCTGGGCCAGGCCCTGGTAGCCCTCGGCAAGACCGATGAGGGTCTGGCCCATCTGCAAGAGGCCGCTCGCACTTTTGAGGCGCTCAGTTGGCGCGCGATGCTGGCCGGCACCCTTCTCCGCCTCGGGTTGGCCTACCATCCCGCAGCGTCCAGGCCGGTGGAGCAGGCCACGGCAGCCCTCGAGCGGGTCTTGATTCTCAGCCGGGAGACGCACGAGGTCTACGAGGCGGCCTATGCCCTGGCCCTCCTGGGCGAGCTGCGTCTGAGGCAGAGCGACAGAGAGGCAGGCTGCGAGGCGCTGGCCGAGGCCGCCGCGCTGGCGCCGCGGATCGGCCTGCCGTGGCACCGGGGCGGGACGCTGCTGCACATCGCCGCCGGGCGCCTGCTGCTGGGCGAGATGGCAACCGCCCTGACCACGGCCGATGAGGCAATCCGCCTGGCCGAAGAGGAGAACCTGCACGAGGTGCGGGCGCAGGGGCTGCGGCTGCGCGAGCGGCTACTCATCGAATAAGTCGATATTAAGTTAGAAGTAAGTTGGGTGTGATAGGCTGCATCCTGATGGATGCAGCCTACTTTGTTTTGGGAGGGATGCCGATGTCCAATCCGGGGCATGCCGGCGAGGCCATGACGTTCGTCGTCCGCCTGTGGCGCGAGACCGATGCTGCCGGTCACGCTCACTGGCGCGGGCGGGTGGAGCACGTCGGCACGGAGGAGGTGGGCTACGTTGCGAATGTGGCCGACGTGGCATGCTTCATCGAGCGCTGGACCAGGGTGGACGAGCTGGGGAAAGACATACGGCCTTGCGTCGCCTGAACCCGACCGGGCCTTGCGGCCCGCGCCACGTCGGCGCACTTGTTGCGGCAGATGGAGCGGCCATCCACGAGATGATGAAAGGAGCCAGAAATCGTATGAAAGCTCGACTCTTCGCTGGCACGTTGGTCGTAGCTGTGTTGGCCGCTGTGACGGCGGGCCTGGGCCAGGCGCAGGGGCCAGTGTCGGAGAGCAGACCGCAGCCCGGCAGGACTGCAGGCCCGGCCGGCGCAGCGGATGCCGTCCAGTCGGTGGGTATCACCATCCCGTACGCCGGCCGCCTCGACGACGGCGCCGGGCAGCCGGTAGCCGACGGGGCCTATGATCTCACCTTTGCCCTATACGAAGACGAGACCGGCGGTGAACCCCTGTGGGCAGAGGAGCAGGCAGGAGTGCCGGTGGTGGCCGGATCCTTCTCCGTCTCCCTGGGCAGCGTCGCCCCCATCTCATCCGCCGCTCTAGGGGGCCAGGACTTCTGGCTGGCGGTGGGGGTACGCGGCCCGGGCGAGGCCGGTTTCACGGCGCTGAGCCCGCGCCAGCGGGTGGGCGCGGCCGCGCCTACCGCCGGCGCCGCCTGCCCACACGACCACTTTGGCGAGTCCTGGATCGGCAACTCTCCCGGCCATGGGCTCATGATTCAGAACAACGGCGCCACCGGTCAGGGCTTGCTGGTCAACTACGCGGGCGCCACCGGCGTGTGGGTGGCCTCGGCGGGCCACACCGGCGTCTGGGTGAACTCGGCAGGCGACACCGGCGTGCGGGTAGAGTCGGCGGGCAAGGACGGGATGTACGTGAATGAAGCCGGCAGCCCGACCGCGACAGACCCCTCGGGCTACAATAACGGGTATGAGGTGGCCGGCGCCGAAGGGTCCGGACTGTGGGTGGGCCGTGCCGACCTGGACGGCGTGACGGTGGACTCGGCGGGGTGGTATGGACTGTACGTGGCCCAAGCCACCCAGGACGGGGTGCGCGTCGACTCCGCAGGCAGCAACGGCGTATTTGCCGTCTCGGTCGACGCCGCGGACTATGGTGGCAAGTTCTACAACGTTGCAGCAGGCGGAGCCGGTCTGTACGCGGCGGGCGGCAATAACACCGCCCCCGACATCGAGCTGGGCGTGTACGGCAGCGGCGACGACGGCCGCATCTACTCCTTGAGGTCCGAAACCGGAAGCGACATCCTGCTGTTCAGCAACGATGAGGTCCACGTCCACCTCGACGAAGACAACAACTCGAGCAGCGCTTTTGTGATCTACAACGGTGCCAACACCGCTGTCTGGACGGTTGGGGAAAGTGGCACAGCTGCCTTTGGCACCGAGGCCGGGCCCTACGGCCCTCGCGCTACCTACGCCGTCCAGGCCACGGGCGACTGGATCGAGGATTTTGGCACGGCGGAGCTGGCGGGCGGCCAGACGACGGTGACCATAGAACCGGTCTTTGCCCAGATGGTGAGCCTGGCCGCCTACCAGGTCTTTCTCACGCCGCTGGGTGACTGCCCGCTGTACGTCGCCGCCAAGACGCCGGAGTCGTTCACCGTCAAGGCCATGGGCGGGCAAGAATGCGCCATCGCCTTCGACTATCGCGTCGTGGCCAGGCGGCTGGGCAACGAGGGAGCCCGGCTGGAACCGGTGGACACCGGCGGTGAGGAGCAGGAGGATTAGGAGGCAGACATGAAAAAGCGCAAGGTCCGGTGCCTGTTGGGGATTGGCCTGTGCTGCTTGCTGCTCGCTGCGCTCCTAGTCAGCAGTGCACTGGCCCAGCCGGCCGGCCCGTATCAGGTCGCTCGTGGCATGATCTCCGGCGGGAGCTACCGCTTGACCACAGTCAACTGGCAGGTGACCGGCGACGCCAGCGGCGGGAGCTACCGCCTGCTGGGGCCGGCGTCGCCCAGCTCAGCCGGCAGTGGCTGTTGCTGCACCTACTTACCCTGCCTGATGCGCGACTGGTAGGCACGCTAGTACCGGCTGTGCGTTCGCGGATTGGTGGGTGCGCACAGCCACACTGCTAGCCTCACCGCCGGGCACGCGGCTATCGAAGCTGCCACCGGTCCTGCTCACTGGGGCGGACGGGTGGAGCACGTCGGCACGCAGGAGGTGGGCTACGCGGAGGAGGCGGCTGAGGTGGCAGGCTTTATCGAACGCTGGAGAGGTGAGCCGGCCACCGCACGGACCGTTACATCTGGCGGCTGATTGTATCAAATCTATAGACAAGAAGGAGGATCTCAAATGTCACTCGAAGAACTCAAGGCCAAAATCCGGTGGGCAGGTGAGGAAGCGTGGATGAAGGGCAACCTGGACGCACTGGGAGAGGCGTACACTGCGGACCTGGTCTCGCACAAGCCTCCCTTCCCAGATACCGTAGGACTCGAGGCCGTCAAGGAGAGCATGGCAGCTTCGCGTATCGGCTACTCCGACATCCAAATCATCTACGAAGAGATGATCGGCGAGGGCAGCGTCATCGCCTACCGCTACACCTGGCAGGCCAAGCACACTGGCCAATCGCCGTCATTGCCCATTCCGCCCACTGGAAAAGAGGTGATCTTGCAGGGCTGCGTCGTAGTTCATGTGCACGACGGCAAAGTCACTGAGGAGTTCGAGTATTCGGATTACCTAGGTTTCCTGCAACAGCTAGGCGTGGTGCCGTCGTTCGGATAGATAGCGCTTTCTGATCGGGAGTCCATCTGCCCACTGGGACGAACTGGTGAAAGGAGAAGAGCTACCTATGAGTGCCAAGATGGTTGGACGGTGGACACGATTCCTCGTGCTTGCCGCAGTTGTCTGTGGTGCCTGCGGCGCTCCGCCGACTGCTGCGCCACCACCGGCGACTGAGACCACCATCGCCGTTGTGCCCACTGAGACCCCGTCTCCTGCGCCGCCAACGGCCACCAGCACACCCATCCCGCCCACGGCGACACACACACCGCTGCCACCCACCGCAACCCCAACGCCCGTTCCGCCCACCGCAACGCCAACTCGGATCCCACCCACCGCCGGACCCACGCGCACGCCTTCGCCCACCCCCCCACTGCCGTTCCGACCCACAACTCCCCGGCGCTGTCTTCGTAGAGCGCATAGATCCTGTCATGGGAGAGGCTGCCTGGATCCGCAGGATCGTTGCGATAGACGGTGAACTGGTAGCCGTCGTACTTGTTCAGCCCGCGCTCGGTCCCAACCCACAGGAATCCCTGCCGGTCCTGCAGCATGGCGTCGACTTTGCTAAAAGACAGGCCATCGGCAATCGTGATCCTGTCGAAGCGGATGGAGGGCGGGGGGAGGTTTCCTGGCGTCTGCGGGCCTTGAGAGGCAATGGCCACGGAAGGTGTAGCAGCAGCTGCCAGAGCAAGCGTGCTGCCCAACAGTGCCGTGACGCCGAGCAGCAGGAGAACGGCTCGCCTGGGTACTCTGTACTCCCTCTTGGGAGTGTGATGGGCTAGCATGTCCGCCTCCAGGTACCCCGTGGCCCCTTTGGGCCCCCCAGTCCATCGCGAGTCGGGGCATGAGCTTTGTCCATGGGTGAGATCTGGCCCAGACTCGCACGCACATTCTATCACATCTTGTGCCAACCGGCAATACTGCCCAAAGCAGGCCAGGGTCTGGTATGGGCGTATCACTCATCGATTCCGACCATCACTCACTAACTTGAGGATGGCGTGAACAGGAGACCGCCGAGCGGGGCTGCCGCCCGGACCTGCGCGTGGCTGGCCTGGCGGAGCAAGTTGTGCTAGAGTGAAGTTGCAGCAAAGCGCTGCTCTGCAGCCGAACCGAACTCCATTGTGCGGTTTTTTGTGCAACACCCCCCCGGGGGTACCTCGTATTCTTTACAGGTTGGCACCTGGTAGTTGCGCCAGGTCGGTCAAACCGATCTGACATGTACTATGCTTCCTTGCCCTGTTCCTTCACGGTATTGCCTTCCCCATATTCTATTGTGCTGTGCTGGTTCGTACCCCAGCGGTGGCCTTGCACAGCCTCGCCGCGGATCTGGCGCTACGCAACTTTGCCTTGGGCATATTTTGGTAGTACAATATGCATAACCTGGCACGAAGAGGCACCTTGAATGGTCGAGGCGCAGTACGCTCAAACGCGAGGAGTCCTCTTGCTCCAACACATCGTCACCGCTGTGGGGCCCATCTTTGCCATCGCCGAGGCTCAAGCACAGGCGGAAGCGCTCGGCATTTCTGCTGCCCGGGTACCGTGGCTTCTGAACCAGTTGGCTGCCGGCGGCTGGATCGCCCGACTCAAGCGTGGCGTGTACGCTGTGCAATCCCCCGTCTTGAGTGCGGAAATTCATCCCTTTGCGATTGCTGCAGCCCTGGCCGGGCAAATGGCGATTAGCCACTGGTCGGCTTTGGCGCACCACGGTCTGACAACCCAGATTCCACCGATGATTCAGGCTTCCACTCCACGCGGTGTGGTGACCCCCGAGATGAGGGAAGGAAAGGCCTATCGGCCGAGGGGGCACGCCACCTGGCGAGCACTAGGGCTGGAGTTTGAGTTCATCACGGTGGGAGGGAAGCGTTTCTTTGGCTTTCAGCAGGAATGGGTCAGCCAGTGGCATCGCGTGGTCATCACTGACCCGGAGCGGACCGTGCTGGACATGGTGGCCTCTCCTCGCCTGTTCGGTACCCTCGGCGCTGCCATGGAGACACTGGAGAGTCACCTCGGCCGGCTGTACCTGGACAGGCTTGTCGGCCATGCGCTGCGCTACGACGTGGGGGCAGTGATCAAGCGGCTGGGATGGATGCTGGAGGCGCTACGGGTGCCAGCGTCTGTGACCAATCCGCTCCGGACCTACCCGGTCCGAACCTACTACTCGTTGGATCCGACGCGTCCACCTGGAGGAACACCAATACCGCGCTGGCATGTGCGGAACAACCTGCCGCAGGAGGGCAACGATGCCGACCGTTGACCAGATGATCCGTTCCACAGCCGAGGGCCTCGGCCGCATTCCTTACTGGGTGGTAGAGAAGGACTATGCCATCAGCTATCTGCTGGCCGGCATCGCCCGCATCGATCGCCTGTCGGAGTCGCTGATCCTGAAAGGTGGCACTGCCCTGCGCAAGTACTACTTTGAAGACTATCGCTTCTCTGAAGACCTGGACTTTACCCTGCGCCACACTGTCCATCCCGCAGAGATTGGGGAAGCGATGGATGAGGCCCTGCGGGCGACGGAGCATCTCCTACAGGAACGCGGGCCGTTCCATGTTCAGGGTGAGTTGCTGATGCTGCCCGAGCCTCACCCAGGAGGCCAGGAAGCGTTTGTGGTGCGCGTCCAGTTCCCTGCTCAAAGGGAGCCGCTGTGCCGCCTGAAAGTGGAGATCACCGCTGACGAGCAAGTGCTTCTGCCACCCGAGCGGCGATCCTTGTTGCATCGATTCCCCGACGCAGTGGAAGGAGCGCACTGGTGCTACCCACTGGAGGAGATTGCGGCCGAGAAGCTGCGGGCGTTGCTCCAGAGCCGTGAGAGACTCCGGGCACGCGGCTGGGGAGCCAGCCGGGTGTGCCGCGACTACTACGATTTGTGGCGCATTCTGAGCGGCGAGGGGCTGCGGAAGGATCTCCTACCCTCTCTGGTGGCTCAGAAGTGCGCCCATCGGGACATTACGTTCGAGACTCCGCAGGACTTTTTTGCCACCATGTTGCTGGAAGCAGCCAAGGCCGAGTGGGAGCGCCAGTTGTGCCCCTTCGTGTCCGATTGTCCAGCCGTGGAACAGGTCCTGGACGATGTGCGGCCATGGGTGGAGAGCCTCTGGCCCGTAGCATGATGGGCTTCTTGAGCCAGGCGCGCCGGCAGCCGGCTGCAGCGACCTGGTCCTGCGCTGGCCTACGTCGGTGCGCCGGACCAGGGTATCCTGTCCGGCATCACGTTCTTGCTGAAGCTTGGGGCGAAGCAGCCACGGCACTGGGCATTCGGAGGAGGTCACGGGGAACCCAATGAAAAAGCCAACTGGAGCGCGGTGAGGTACTGGTGGCTATCGTGAACCACAAAGCTGATTTCGGCATCGTGCGCGAGCAGGGATGGTACCGCATCCCCGTTGACAAGGCTCCCAAACGCTGGCCACCGATGTGGCTCGCGTTCTACCAAACCAGGGTTTTCGAGAGCGAGGCATTTTCCGTCAACTACTACGGGCGAGTCCGCGGCATCCATAGGGTTCAGCGCCACGAGCTGTTCCCCCATGAGCTGCCCAACCCAAAAACGAATCGCTGGTATTATCAAGTACACGTCCATGATCTGGAATGTCTTCCAGCCCCTATCTATAGCCGACGCTTGCGACGCATCGTATTCATCCCCACCACCTGGCAAAAGTTCAGCCAAGCCAGCGAGATCAACGACCTGTTTGATGAAAGCCCTCTCGAAGACCGCTTGTGGGCCGAATTCAAGCGTCTGAAGTTGGGTGCCGAGCGACAGTGGGGGCTTCGAGTCGGCGAGGCCTGGCACTTCCTGGACTTTGCGCTGTTCTGCGTAACCAGCCAGATTGACGTTGAGACCGATGACGACACCTGGCATGCCGGTCGAGAGCGTATCTCCGAGCCCAACCGCCGAGACAATGGCCTCCAGTCGGAGGGCTGGCACGTATTGCGCTTCAACGGGCGCCAAATCCGCGAATCGCTGACGGAATACTGCATCCCCCAGATCACCCAGACGATCAATACCATGGGCGGCCTGACCAACGAAGGTCTTGTGCCGCGCGCCTTCTATCAAACCCCGACAGGTCCGGCTCAGCAGTTGAGCTTGTTCGAGGAAAGCGCTGAGTATGACCTGGACTGAAGCTGGGCTGAAGCCACCGGGCTCTCCTGGGGCCGATCCGTAGCCAATTGTGCGGTGCAATACGATGTACCCCCCCGGGGGTACCTGTCATTTATACCAGGTACGAAGCTGATACTTCAACCAGTGCAGGATCTTGCACTTCCAGCAGGGGGACTGGCTTGCACTTCTGGCAGGGCAGTGCCTGGCACTTCTGACAGAGGAAGTAGCTTGTACTCCTAGCAGCGTGGCATCTTGCAGTTCCACCAGGTTGATCAAGGTGATGGGCGCTTGGCCCGGTTCTGCGTGACCCTCTCACCTCCGCAGACTTGAGGGTTCCCCTTCAGAATCCAAGGCCCCTCGTTGGCCGACTACAGCATAGCCTGCCCATGGGCTCTCCCTCTCTCGCCTTCAACACGACAGCTTCCCAAAAGCCCTAGCGAGCCAGGTGACCTCCAGGCCTCGCGGCGCTCCTTTGACAGAATGGTGGTTCCAAGGTATACTGTTCCCCTGCGTGTTTCTGGCGGGGTGGGACGGGCAGGAAGCTACCTGGCAAAGAAGCCAGACACCAACCTCTATAGCGACCGTATACCAACCTTCTTCGCCACACGACGGTTTGGGACAGAAAGCACAGACTCTGCACCTGGGAATGGGCCGATTATTCCTCCTGGATCTGTGAACGTAGTGATTACGCGGAGGGGAAGTGGCAAGCGGGTTGCGGATCCACCTCTTGGGTTCTCTGGAGGTTTGGCGCGACGGCCAGCTTCTATCCCCTGACGCCTGGCCGGGCCGCAAAGCCCGCCGACTCTTTCTGATCCTCCTCACGCACCGCCACCGGACTGTCTCCAGCGACGAGCTACTCGAATGGCTGTGGCCCACGCTGAGCCCCAAGGCGGCCCGGAACAGCCTGTGGGTGGCGGTCAGCCAACTGCGCCGCCTCCTGGAACCGGAAGCACACGGCCGCGGTTCCTCCTCGTTTGTGCTCACGGAACCGTCAGGCTATCGCTTCGACCCCGCGGGCCGATGCGACATTGACGTAGAGGCCTTTCTCGGCCAGGCACGCGCCGGGCAGGCCCTGCAGCAGTGCGGCGAGTGGGTCGAGGCCATCGAAGCATGCCTCGCCGCCACAGCCCGGTACCGGGGTGACTACCTGGCCCAATACCCGTACGAAGACTGGGCCATGCCCACGCGGGAGCGGCTGCGAGAGGTGTTCGCCGAGACGCAGACCGCGCTGGCTGCCTGCCATCTTGCCCTGGGACGTTACCAGGAGGCACTGGCGGATGCCCGGGCGGTATTGGACAACGAGCCCTGGCGCGAAAGCGCCTGGCGATTGGTCATGGAAGCCCACTACCGTGCGGGCGAACAGGATCACGCACTGCGGGCCTTTGCGCGCTGCCGCGCCGTGCTGGCCGAGGAGCTGGGTGTTGACCCCTTGCCCGAGACTCTGACGCTACACCAGCACATCCTCCAGGCGCCGCCGCGACCACCCCGCTCCCTGCCCCCCGCACTTCCGCCGGCCCTTTCTCTGCATCTGCCGTTCGTCGGCCGCGAGCGGGAATGGGCACTGCTCAGCGGCTTCTTGCAGCAGGCACTCAATGGCCAGGGGCGGGTTGCTCTGCTGGCCGGTGAGCCAGGCATCGGCAAAACGCGCCTGCTGGAGGAGCTGGCCGGCCTGGCAACGGCGCGGGGAGCCCGGGCCCTCCTCGGCCGGTGCTACGAGCTGGAGCAGAACGTCGCCTATGCCCCCCTCCTCGATGCTCTTCGAGCCCTTCTGCCTACCCTGGCCGCGTCTCCCACCCTCTGCCCGCCCGCCCAGTTGGCGGAGCTGGCGGAGCTGTTGCCCGAATTGCGCGAGATGCGGCCCGACCTGCCGGCGCACCGCCCCCTGCCACCCGACGAAGAGCGCGCCCGGCTGCTGGCTACCCTGGCGCAGGTCCTCAGACGCTGCGCCCACAGCGAGCCGCTGGTCCTGCTGCTCGACGACCTGCACTGGGCCGACCACTCCACCCTGCAAGTGGTCCACTACCTGGCACGTCAGGTGGCGGACCAGGCCTTGCTGCTGGTAGGTGCCTACCGCTCCACCCGCGTGGTCCCTCAACACCCTTTGGCGGCCATGTGCGGTCAACTGGCCCGGCAAGGTGTGCTGGTGGAACTGCCCCTTACTGCATTTCGAGAAGACGATGTGATCCTGCTGCTGCGCATCCTGGGCAGCCAGGAGCCGGGAGATGCCCTGGCCCGGCAGCTCTACCGAAAGACCGAGGGCCATCCCTACTTCCTGGCTGAGGTGCTGCGCACCTTCATCCAGGAAGAGTGGATTGTGAGCGATGCCGAAGGGCGGTGGCACCTGGCTGCGGCGACTGGGCTGCCGGCCTTCGGGAAGAATGGGAGTGCGGGCCTGGACGAGCCTTGGCTTCTGCCGCCCAACATACGAGCCGTGGTCCTGGGCCGGCTGGATCGCCTTGCGGACGAAGACCGGCTTCTTCTCGACCACGCTTCGATCATCGGGCGCGAATTCTCGCTTCCCCTGATGGCTCATCTCCTCGATCAACCCGAGACAGAGCTGGCCGTGCAATCCGAGAGGCTGTGCAGGCGGGGGTTCCTCCGGCCCTGCCGGCCAGATCACTACGCCTTCGGCCACGACCTGATGCGCCGGGCTGCCTACGAGGCCCTCAGCGAGCCGCGCCGCCGGCTGCTGCATCGACAAGCAGCCGGGGCGCTGTCCGGCCTTGGCGCTCCTGCCGCGACGGTGGCAACCCACTATGCTGCCAGCGACCGGCCCTGGCTCGCCCTGGAGCATGCCCTCGCCGCCGCCGACCAGGCGGCACGGGTGGTCGCCTACGACGAGGCGATCGCCTGGTGCCAGAAAGGCATGGACATCGCCGAAGCGCACCCGGCAGCCGTGCCTCCGGGCTTTCGCACCCGGCTGCACTTGCAGTGGCGGACGCTGTGGTACTACCGCGGCGACCTGGAACGCACGCTGGCGGCGGATTGGGCTGCGCTGACGGCAGCTCGCCGCGAAGGGAATGCCGCCGCCGAGCTGCAAGCGCTGTGGCACCTGGCCCACGACGAGACCCAGGTGGCGGCGGGTGGGCCATCGGGGGCTCAATCGCAGGCGTTGGCCCTGGCTCGCGGCCTGGGCGACCCGGCAGCCCTGGCGCGAAGCCTGGCACGCCTGGGCTCCGACAGCGGCTTCCTGGCCACGCCGTCCGAACGACAGCATGCGCTGGATGCCCTGGATCAGGCGGTGAGCCTGGCCCGCCAAGTGGGCGACCCTGCGCTGCTGCACTACGTCCTGTGTGAGCTGTGGGGCGTGGGGCGGCTGCCGCAGGCGCGCGCCGCGCTGGAAGAGGCGCTGACCTTGGCTCGCCAGTTGGGCGACCCACGGGAGGAAGCAGGTACCCTGGCCAAGCTGGCCGATCTGCTGGCCCGGCAGGGGGAGTCTGCAGCGGCGGCAGAGTACGCCCGGCAGGGAATGGCCCTGGCCGAGCAAGCAGGCAGCCCGGCCTACGGCGCCTGGAACCGCCGGGCGCTGGGCCAGACCCTGGTAGCCCTCGGCAAGATCGATGAGGGTCTGGCCCATCTGCAAGAGGCCGCTCGCACTTTTGAGGCGCTCAGTTGGCGCGCGATGCTGGCCGGCACCCTTCTCCGCCTCGGGTTGGCCTACCATCCCGCAGCGTCCAGGCCGGTGGAGCAGGCCACGGCAGCCCTCGAGCGGGTCTTGATTCTCAGCCGGGAGACGCACGAGGTCTACGAGGCGGCCTATGCCCTGGCCCTCCTGGGCGAGCTGCGCTTGGAGCGGGGCGACATAGAGACAGGCTGCCAGGCGCTGGCCGAGGCCGCGGCGCTGGCGCCACGGATCGGCCTGCCCTGGCACCGGGGCGGGACGCTGCTCCACGTCGCCGCCGGGCGCCTGCTGCTGGGCGAGACCGAGGCCGCCCGGGCCGCCGCCGACGAAGTGATCCGCCTGGCCGAAGAGGAGGACTTGCACGAGCTCTGGGGGCAGGGACTGCAACTGCGCGAGCGGTTACTCATCGAATAAGTCGACATTAAGTTCGAAGTAAGTTGGGTGTGATAGGCTGTATCCACGAGGATGCAGCCTTCTTTGTTCGTCCATGCAGTCTATGTCAAGAAAGGAGACGTTCACATGGCATCGATCACTGGTGCCGCCGAAGCATTCTTTGCTGCCTGCGAGACGGGCAAGGGATGGGACAAGTGCAGCGCCTATTGCACACCCGACGCCACCTTTTGCGCTCAGGCCGAGCCGCTCCTCGAAGTCAAGACGCTCGCGCAGTACACGGACTGGATGAAGGCGATTCTGACCATTCTGCCGGACGGGCACTGTGAGGTCAAGTCATTCGCCACCGACCTGGCGCGAAATAACGTTGCGGCCTACGGCGTGTTCCACGGTACGCATACTGGGCCGGGCGGTCCGGTTCCGCCCACGGGGCGTGGCACCAGCACGGACTATGTCTATGTCATGCAGTTCGAGGGCGACAAGATCGTCCACATGACCAAGATATGGCATTCAGGTCTGGCGATGAAGGAGCTCGGTTGGGCATAGCGGTGGTCGGGCGCACCAGTCCCACGGAGATGGGAAGGAATCGCCGTGTCTCATTCCGGGAATGACCACCGAACCCTGACCTTTGTCGTCCGCCTGTGGCGCGAGACCGATGCCGCCGGTGGCACTCACTGGCGCGGACGGGTGGAGCACGTCGGCACGCAGGAGGTAGGCTACGTGGAAGATGGGGCGGCGGTGATCCGCTTCATCGAGCGCTGGACCAGGGTGGACGATCTGGGGAAGGACATGCGGCCTTGCGTCGCGTGAACCCGACCGGGCCTCGCGGCCCGCGCAATGCCGGCGCACTTGTTGCGGCAGATGGGGCGGATATCCACGAGATGATGAAAGGAGCCAACAATCGCATGAAAGCTCGACTCTTTTTCGGCACGTTGATCCTAGCCGTGCTGGCCGCTGTGACGGCGGGCCTGGGCCAGGCACAGGGGCCAGGGCCGGAGAGCGGACTCCAACCCGGCAGGGCTGCAGGCTCGGCCGGCACAGCGGATGCCCTCCAGCCGGTGGGTATCGCCATCCCGTACGCCGGCCGCCTCGACGACGGCGCCGGGCAGCCGGTAGCCGACGGGGCCTATGATCTCACCTTTGCCCTATACGCAGACGAGACCGGCGGTGAACCCCTGTGGACAGAGGAGCAGGCAGGAGTGCCGGTGGAGGGTGGATCCTTCTCCGTCTCTCTTGGCAGCGTCGTCTCCCTCCCACCCGCGGTGCTGGACGGCCGTCCCCTGTGGCTGGCGGCCGCGGTGCGCGGGCCGGGTGAGGCCGGCTTCACCGCCCTGACCCCGCGCCAGCGGGTGAGCGCGGCCGCGCCTACCGCCGGCGCCGCCTGCCCCCACGACCACTTTGGGGAGTCCTGGATCGGCAACTCCCCCGGCCACGGGCTCATGATTCAGAACAGCGGCGCCACCGGCCAGGGCTTGCTGGTCAACTACGCGGGCGCCACCGGTGTGTGGGTGAACTCGGCGGGCCACACCGGCGTCTGGGTGAGCTCGGCAGGCGACACCGGCGTGCGGGTAGAGTCGGCGGGCATGGACGGGGTGTACGTGAAGGAAGCCGGCAACCCCACCTCGACGGACCCCTCGGCCTACAATAACGGGTATGAGGTGGCCGGCGCCGAAGGGTCCGGACTGTGGGTGGGCCATGCCGACCTGGACGGCGTGACGGTGGACTCGGCGGAGTGGTATGGCCTGTATGTGGCCCAAGCCACCCAGGACGGGGTGCGCGTCGACTCGGCAGGCGGCAACGGCGTATATGCCGTCTCGGTCGACGCCTTGGACTATGGTGGGCGGTTCTACAACGTTGCAGCAAGCGGAGCCGGTCTATACGCGGCAGGCGGCAGCAACACCGCCCCCGACATCGAGCTGGGGGTGTACGGAGGTGGCGACGACGGCCGCATCTACTCCTTGAGGTCCGAAACCGGCAGCGACATCCTGCTCTTCAGCAACGACGAGGTCCACGTCCACCTCGACGAAGACAACAACTCGACCAGCGCCTTTGTGATCTACAACGGAGCCAACACTGCCGTCTGGACGGTTGGGGAAAGCGGCACAGCCGCTTTTGGCACCCCGGCCGGCGCCCACGGCACTCGTGCTACCTACGCCGTCCAGGCCACGGGGGACTGGATCGAGGATTTTGGTACGGCGGAGTTGGTGGACGGCCAGACGACGGTGACCATGGAACCAGTCTTTGCCCAGATGGTGAGTCTGGCCGCCTACCAGGTCTTTCTCACGCCGCTGGGCGACTGCCCGTTGTATGTCGCCGCCAAGGCGCCGGAGTCGTTCACCGTCAAGGCCATGGGCGGGCAGAAGTGCGCCATCGCCTTCGACTTTCGCGTCGTGGCCAAGCGGCTGGGCAGCGAGGGAGCCCGGCTGGAACCGGTGGACACCGGCGGTGAGGAGCAGGAGGATTAGGAGGCAGAATTGGAAAGGCGTAAGATCCGGCGCCTGTTGGGGATTGGCCTTTGCTGCTTCCTGCTCGCCGCCCTCCTGGCCAGCGGGGCGCTGGCCGAGTCAACCGGGCGATACCAGGTCGCAGGCGGCATGATCTCCGGCGGGAGCTACCGCTTGACCACGGTCAACTGGAAGGTGACCGGCTACGCCAGCGGCGGGAGCTACCGCCTGCTGGGGCCGGCGTCACCCAGCTCAGCCGGGAGCGGCTGTTGCTGCACCTACTTGCCCTGTGTGATGCAAACCTGGTAGGGCGGTGGAACACAGTTTGCACTAGGAGAAAGCCCGTGAGCGATAGGATTGTCGGCCGATGGACACGGACCGTCGTCTTGATGGTGCTTTTCTGCGGCGCGTGCGGCGCTCCGCCGACTGCTACGCCACCGCCGCCGGCTGCGACCACCAGCGCCGTTTTGCCCACAGCGACCCCGTCGGCCGTGCCGCCGACCACCACGAACACATCTCCCCCCCCCACGGCAACACCTACTCCGGTGCCACCCACCTCGACCCCGACCCCCGTCCCACCCACCGCACCGCCAACACGCATCCCACCCACCGCCGGACCCACGCGCACGCCTTCGCCCACGCCCATGCTGCTGACAGACGTCAAGCAGCTCCTCGGCACCTGGCACGGCGAGGGAAGCATGGGCGCCATGTACCAGAGGTACGACACCGACGGGACCGTGCGGCAGGCGTTCGCTCAGGAGGACCTGGATACGAAGCCAAACGGTCGCTGCAAGTACCAGTTTGCGGAGGCCAAGCTCACGCTGACCGACTGCCACGCACAGGGTGTTCGCAACTGCCCCGTCGACCCGGCTGTCTACCAGGTGCAGCTATTGCCGGACGGCAAGATCCGGTTCCTCGTGGTCCAGGACAAGTGTGGCCCGCGCACGGAGACCATGACGCAGGTGCACGTCCGCGTACCTTAGGCACCCGGCGCCTGGTGAGCGCGACGACCGGCGCTGCCCAGCGCCAACCTGTCGCTGCAGCCTGTGGAAGTTAGGAGAGGATGATATGGCTGACTATCCGGAATTCACATTGGCTGCTGTACAGGCCGCGCCAGTTTACTTCGACAGAGAAGCCTCCACAGAGAAAGCCTGCCAGCTCATCACGGAGGCGGGACATAAGGGGGCCGATCTTGCCGCCTTTGGTGAGACGTGGCTGCCGGGTTACCCCTTCTTCCACTCCTCTGTGCTCGCTAATCAAGGTCGGGTAACCTACTTGTCCAACGCTGTGGTAATCCCCAGCCCCACAACGGACCGCCTGTGCATGGCCGCCCAAAAAGCCGGCGTGGACGTAGCCATCGGCGTTGCCGAGCTCGATCCGAGAACCAGAGGTACGGTCTACTGCACGCTGCTATTCATCAGTCGGGAGGGGGAGATCCTGGGACGCCACCGCAAACTCAAACCTTCTGGGGCGGAGCGTACCGTGTGGGGCGAGGGGGACGGCGTCGGACTGAGGGTCTATGAGCGCCCTTACGGTCGCATTAGCGGTCTGAACTGCTGGGAACACAGGATGCTGCTTCCCGGCTATGCCCTGATGGCGCTTGGAACTCAGATCCACGTGGCCACCTGGCCATTCTCTTGGCATTTGGATCCAGACCTGAACAGTGCCCCGTTCGTCTCGCAGGTTTTCGCGGCCCAAGGGGGATGCTATGTGATCGCGACGAGTGCCCTGCTGAGACCTGAGGATGTCCAGGAAGCATACCGCGCGCTGGCAACAAGCGAGGTTGACGAATGGATTGGCGCCAAGAAAGGGGGGTGCCGTATCATCGCCCCCAGCGGAACCGTGATCGCTCAGGCCGCGGTCGGTGAGGAAACGATCCTGACCGCACCTGTGTCACTGGAAGCGGTTCTACAGGCAAAAGCCAGTATTGACGTTGGTGGCCACTATTCTCGCCCTGATGTCCTTCAACTGCATGTCAACCGCCGTCCACTTGAGCGTGTTGTAGTATCCGATGTCAGTGTAACGCCCGATGACAGCCAAAGCTCCGGGAGTCACGAGTACCAGGAAAGAACGAAAGATGCTGAGGTTCAATAGCTTTGGTCTGGATGGGTGGCGCGACGCCGGTGAGACCCGGAATGTCACGCAGGAGCTCGTCCGCCGTGGCTATACCGTTGAGGTGATCGGCAAGATCTGGAGCGGGAACCTGCTGCGCGTCTGGGGCGAGGTCGCAGAGGTTGCAGCTCAGTTAAGTGGCGAGAAGGAGCGGCTCATCAAGCGCATCTGAAACGAGTTGTTGGGGATAACGCTCCGCCAGAAGAGGTGAGGTAGCGACATGGCAACCTTTCTGTTGGTGCCCGGGGCATGGCACGGGGGTTGGTGCTGGAAGAAGCTGGCTCCGCACTTGCGGGCAGCCGGACACGAGGTCTATGCGCCTTCACTGACCGGCCTCGGAGAGCGCTCACACCTGCTTTCTCCGGGGATCGACCTGGGCACCCATGTACAGGACATCCTGGCGCTGCTCTTCTTTGACGATCTTCAGGACGTGATCATCGTCGGGCACAGCTACGGAGCGATGTTGATCCCCATGGTGCTCGAACGGGCTGCCGGCCGGATTATTCACGCCGTCTTCCTGGACGCTCCCGTGCCTGCGCCAGGCCAGTCGCTGTTCGACATCTTGGCCGATGCAAGAATCGGATTGACGACGCGAGCCAATCGAGTGGGCGAGGGATGGAACGTCCCGCCCTTCGAGAGCGACTATGGCATTACCGATAGAGAGGACCAGGAGTGGGTGATGGCCCGTCTGACGCCTCACCCACTGGCAACTTTCCAGCAACCGGCACAGTTCAGCCGAGCCCCTTCTTCGATAGTTCCCTGTACGTTCATCGCGTGCCAATGGGCCCTGCAGACCTATGGGGCAATGCCGCCGCAGGCAGAGGGAATGCGCTACGTTGAGCTACCCACGGCGCACGCGGCCATGATCACCGCGCCGCGTGAATTGGCCGGCGTCCTGCTTGGTTTGAGGTGAGGGGGGAGGATGCCCGAATATCGGCAAGCACGGACCGAGGAAGATCTGGCGAAGGTCCGCGAGTTGTTCTGGGAGTATCTGCAGTGGGCAAATGGCCGTGTCCACGAGGAGTTCGGCGTGAGCTTTGACATCGCGACCATGCTGGAAGACGACATGAGAAGGCTGGATATCTACTTCCCTCCCAGCGGACGGCTGCTCCTGATCTCAGAAGACGGCCAATCGGCAGGGCTCGCCTGCCTCAAGAAGCTCCGGGATGGCGTGGGCGAGGTCAAGCGGATGTACGTCCGGGCGGAGTACCGCGGTCGCGGTTTGGGAAGAGGGGTGCTGGAGGCGCTCCTCTCCGAGGCCCGAAAAATCGGCTACTCGACCGTCCGACTGGACAGCGCCCGTTTCATGAAGGCAGCTCACTCGCTCTATCGGTCTGCGGGATTTCGCGAGATTGAGCAGTACGACGAGAGCGAGATTCCCCCTGACTTTCGAGAGCATTGGATCTTTATGGAGAAGACACTTGCGCAGTGACCACAACCTATGCGTCTTTGGGATCACGCCACATGAACCACATCGGCACAGCCAGGATCTCCCCTTCGCGCAGCGTCCGAAACCCCAGTCGCTGGTACAGCGGAATGGCCCGAGGGTTTGCGGTCTCCAGGTAGCAGCCCATCTGCTCCCGGTCGGCCTTGTGTGGGAGGGCATTGCATAGGCTGGTTCCGATTCTCTAACCCTGGCAGTCGGGCACTACCCCGATGTACTCCAGGTAGTAGTGAGCACTCGCTGTATGCTCCCTCGGCATCTCCCCCAGCATGTCGAGCGAGCGCTTCAGTATGACCCAGGTGATCCGCTTGAGTAGGCCGCCATGCCACACGCTCCTGGCCAGCATCGTGAGCTGTTGCGACATGGGCGGTGGATATGCTTTGGGCGGGTAGATGGTGGCTGCTGCAAGAAGCCGTCCCTCATCGAACCTCAAGAGGCGAGCCTGTGCTGAGGCAAGCGGCCAGGCCCGCGGCGAGGACCCGAATCATGCGTCGACTCCTTTCCCTTTCGTCCGGACCCTCGAACAGCCTCAGCCAGGCCGGAATAACGCCCTGTGCGCCTTTGGCAATGCACGGCGCAGTGTGCAACTCAAAGTGATCGTTCTCACCATCCCTTGAAGAAGTCAGCCTGTTGCAGTCTCGGCTGTTCGGGTAGACCTTGCGTCATACCTTCAGCGGTTCTTCGATCGCCCGCAAAACCTCCTCGGCTCGGTACACCCGATTGCGTGCCTGGCCAGTGCTCTCTCGAAGCATGCCCAGATCTACCAACTGGTCCACATAGCGCTGAGCGGTGGTAAAGTTCACCCCAGCCGCAGCCTCTACCTGCCGCACCGTCAGGATTGGCTGGGCAAACAGCAGATCCACCACCTGCAACAGGCGCGCTGGAATCCTGGCTCCCTGAAGCTGATCGCGATACCACTCCCGCAGATCCTGCAGCCGGCCAATCCGGACCACCGCATCTCGCGACTGGAGGGCCACACCACGGAGAAAGAACGCCAGCCAATCTTCCCACTGGCCGCGTTGGCTGACGGCCAGCAGTAGGTCGTAGTAGGTCTGTCGTTGAGCCTCGAAGTACGCGCTCAGGTAGAGCAGCGGCTCCGGGACCAGATCCCAGGCGCACAGCAGCAACGTGAGCAGCAGCCGCCCAATCCGGCCATTGCCGTCCAGGAACGGGTGAACCGCCTCGAACTGGTAGTGGAGTAGCCCCAGCGACACCAGCGGAGGTAACATGGAAGGAGCATGCAGGAAGCGCTCGAAAGCGTCCAACGCGTCCATCATCTCCAGAACGGGCGGTGGAACGTAGGACGCGTTGTCCGGCGTGGAGCCGGCAGGCCCGATCCAGTTCTGGCTGCGCCGGAACTCGCCAGGGGTCTGCCGTTCGCCCCGTACCCCCTCCACCAGCGTGGCGTGGACCTCGCGGATGAGTCTCAGGCTCAGGGGAAAGGTTGGCAGCCGCTCCAGGCCACGCTCCAGGGCTCGCACGTAGTTGTACACCTCCCGTACATCGGGAGTCGGCTCAAACAGCGCCAACCGGACTGCCTCGTAGGCATACAGCTCCGACAACGACGCCTGCGTACCCTCGATCCGTGACGAGAGCACTGCCTCGCGGCGCACGAAGGGCCGAATGAGAAGATGAGGGTTAGGCAGGGCTCGGCCAAGGCCGGCCAGCTCGCCCAACGCCCGGTCAGCCTCCGAGAGAGCACCCACCAAGGTCGGTGTCCATGAGAGAGCTGGCGGAAGCGGATTCGGCACAAAGGCCCAATACCCGGCAGGTGTGCGCACTGCGCGGCCAGATGGGCTGTCTCGAAAGAGTTCAGGTCTCATGGACAATACCTCCGCTCGCTGCACTCTTGTTTGCAAAGACGCAGACCAGGCGCGAACATATTATCATTTCGTGGTTGAAATGCAAATAAGGAGACGGGGCAGAATACTGGGGTAGGCTCGCCAGGGCTCCGTGTCGCCCTATCCGAACTCCCTTGTGCGGTTTTCTATGCAACACCCCCCCCGGGGGTACCTGTCATTTCTGACAGGGTAGTACCTGGCAGGTCGGTCAGGCTCATCAGGCACCCGCCACGCTTCCGTGTCTCGCTTTCGCACCTCCCCGGGATTCAGTGCCTGCTTCTCCTCCAGGGCGGGATGGGCTGCAACCAACGGGCGCGTGACCATCCACTCCGGCATGGTGGCGCCTTCGCTCCATGGGAGCAACCCCTGCTGGCAGGGGAAGAACGACGGCCTTGACGGTCGGTAGCAGCCCTGGTAGAATGGCTGTGAACCGCGGAAAGGATTGCGAAGTGCCCTCGCAGAAGGAGACGGGGTGACCAGACCACCAAGATTGCGGCCCGGAGATGCAGTTGGCCTTGTGAGTCCCTCCTGGATGCGCTACACCGAGGAAGAGAAGCAGCAGCTTCGAGAGGTGATCTTGCAGCGGGCGAGAGGGTACACATTTCCCATTATCGCAGACATGGATTTCGGACACACTGCACCGCAGTTCACCATACCGATAGGATGCCGCGCTCAAATTGATGCGGAGAATCGACGATTCGAGATCATCGACGCGGCGGTCGAGTAGGCGATTGTGCAGCTCTTTGCGCAGCACCCCGGTCGTCGCGCTGTGCCGTGGTCAGGAAGGAGGCCATGCAATATGCCCGCAGTGTTCGGCCGGCTGACGCTGTTCCTGGGCGGCAAGCGGGAGGCGCTGGCGCGCGGCCTGCACAGGCTGTCTGTCCAGCAGCTTCGCGCCCTCGGCGAGACCGCCGAGACAAAACCCTACCTGGTCGAGTGGGATCACCTGCCCAAGCCCCTGCGGAAGTCAATCCGCGCGAAAGCCAGCGCAACCCTTCGACAACTGGCAGCCCTCGGCTACACGCTCGTCCCGTCGGCTGGCCCGGAGGCCGGTCACTTTCGTTTCTCAGAGGCAGAGGTGGCACGCCTGGCCAAGATGGAGCATGCCCGCACGGTTGCCGAAAGGCTTGGCGATGGGTGGCGCTTTTCCCCCGGCCCGCTGGACGCCAACCGCAAGTCGAGCCCGACACTCGTGCCCTGGGAGCAGTTGCCCGGGGATGAGCGCACCAGGGTGTGCGATGCCGCAAGTGGGCTCCCAGCTGCCCTGGCGAGCGCCGGCTTCGAGATCGTCCCCAAGGCCCAGCAGGGCCTGCTGGCGAGCCTTCGCGGCCGTCGTCGCGCGCGGGCTAGGAGCGCACCCGGCTAGTGAGGGCCGGGAAGAGGAAGAGGCCACGACGCCGGGCGGATGAGGCACCAACTCCCCTCCGGGCGAAGCGTCGGAACTAGGGCAGGGAGCAGCAGCCGATGGACAGAGCGTCTAGGACCGTTCGAGTCTTTATCAGCAGCACGTTCCGCGACATGCACGCGGAGCGCGACTACCTGGTGCGCTTTGTGTTCCCCGAGCTGCGCGAGCGCTGCGCCAGACGCAAGCTCCACATGGTGGACGTGGACCTGCGCTGGGGAGTGACTGAGGCCCAATCGGAGCAGGGCCTGGCTCTGGAGATCTGCCTGGACGAGATCGAGCGCTGCCGCCCCTTCTTCATAGGCCTGTTGGGCCAGCGCTATGGCTGGATCCCGCCGGCATACCAGGTTACCGATGAGGCACCTTACGACTGGATGCGCGAGTTCGAGCCCGGGCACTCTATCACGGCGCTCGAAATCTACTATGGTGTCCTGCGGTCGCAGGCAGCGCCCAAACGCGGCCTGTTCGGCTTCCGGAAACCTAGTGGAGCGGCGCGCGCCTTCTTCTACTTCCGCCAGCCCGGCTTTCTGGCTGCAGTGCCCGATGCTCAGCAGGCAGTGTTCCAGCCGGAAAGCCGCGAGGCAGCCGAAAAGCTCAAGCGGCTGAAGGCCGCCATACGCGCCCGGTGCCCCGTGTACGACTATCCTTGCACCTACGCAGGCCTCGACGCCGACGGCCGTGCCCTGACCGGGGGCTTGGAGGCACTTGGCGAGCGCGTGCTGGAGGATATCTGGGCCGCCATCTGCGCCGAGCATCCGGAGACGGCAGCCCCACCGGACGAGCTATCCGCCGAGCGCGCCTACCACGAGGCATTCCTGGAGAGCCGGACGCGCCGCTTCCTGGGGCGCGCAAAGCCCCTGGCAGACATGACCTCCTATGCCCAGGGCGATGATCCCACGCCGCTCGTCATCACCGGCGCACCCGGCTCCGGCAAGTCGACTCTGATGGCTCGTTTTGCCCAGACATACGCCCAGTCCCATGCCCAGGACCTGGTCCTGTCGCACTTTATCGGCGCCGGTCCCGGTTCGAGCGACCTGCGCCGTACCTTGGTGCGCCTGTGCCGCGAGCTGGCGCGGGGACTCAGGTCCGAGCCGGTCCCTGAGGACCTGGACGAGCTGCGGCGGGCGTTTCCCAAACTGCTGGGCGAGGCGGCGGGCCGGCGGCGCGCTGTCCTCCTGTTGGATGCGGTTGACCAACTCGACGACACCCATGACGCCCATGCGCTGACCTGGCTGCCCCACTTCCTGCCAGCCGGCGTGCGGCTCATCGTCAGCACGCTGGAAGGTGGCTGCCTGGAGGCGTTGCGCCAGAGGAAACCCGCCCCACCCGAGATCGACGTGGGGCGCCTGACACAGGAGGAGGGCCGGCTGATCGTACGCCAGACGCTGGCCGAATATCGCAAGACACTGGACAATCGGCCTCAGAACGACCAGATGGGCTTGCTGCTCGGCAAGGGTGAGGCCCACAACCCCCTCTACCTCGCGGTGGCATGCGAAGAGCTGCGGATGTTCGGCGAGTTCGAGAGGTTGACCGAGCGCATCGCGGACCTCCCCGACACGCTTTCGGCCCTGTTTGAGCAGGTGCTGGAGCGCCTGGAGCACGACCACGGACAAGAGCTGGTGCACAGCGCGCTGTCGCTGCTGGCCTGTTCCCATCACGGCCTGCTGGAAAGCGAGCTTCTGGACCTGCTGGGAGGGCAAGCGCCACTGCCGCGCGCAACCTGGGCGCGTCTCTACCGCAGCATCAAGTCGTACCTGCAGCAGCCCGGGGAAAGCGGCGAAGGCTTGCTCGATTTCTTCCACCGGCGCCTGACCGAGGCCGTGCGCAGGCGATATCTCCCCGGTGACGCTGCCCGCCAAGCCGGCCATCGTCACCTCGCCGGCTACTTTCGCCACATGGCCGACCCGGCTGGCGACGGCGGGTGGCGGGCGAGCTTTGCCCGCGGCCTGGATGAGCTGCCCTACCAACTGGCCCACGCCGGGCTGCCGGCCGACTTGCGACAGATCCTCCTCGACCCGAGCTTCTTGCAGGCCAGGCTGGAGGCCTCGGGGACACAGGCGCTGATCGACGACTATGAGCTGATACACGCTCCCGGCCTCCCTTTTCCCGCAGAGAGCCGCAGGAGCCTTGAGCGTGTCCAGGGAGCGCTACGCCTGTCTGCGCAGGCGCTGGCCGACGACGTCCGCCAATTGCCCGGCCAGCTCACCGGCCGCCTGCTTGCCTTTGAGCAGCCCGACATCCAGTCCTTTCTGGAGCAATTGATGGCACGCCTGCCCTATGCCTGGCTGCGCCCCCGAAGTGGTACGTTGCTGCGCCCCGACTCCCGCGTCGTCCACTCCTGGAAGCTATTCTCGGTCGCTCCGGTAGCGCGGCTGCTGGTGTCAGACGACGAGCGCACGGTTGCCATCGTGGAGGGGATGGAGACTCGCTTCTGGGACATCAGGACCGGCATCGAAGCCGGCCGCGGCGACGTAGAGCCGGCTTTCGGCGGTGTTGACTGGGCATCGTGGCGCGCGAACCTGCCGCCGGCCCATTTCGCCGACGAGGACTATCACAAGTTCACCTGGAGCGTCGAGTCGCCCCCCGGAGAGGTGGTCGTCAGATGCCACGTGCAGAGACATGGCACAGGTCACTACGGCGGGCAGTACAACGTCAGCTACGACAACTCGGTCTCGATCCGCCGGATTGCGCAGCCTCCAGCGCCTCCAGAGCGCGCCGGGGGGCCCAAAGCCCCCGTGGTGCAGCAACTGCAAAAAAGGCACCACCCCGCGCGCTGCCCGTCAGAAAGCGCCCGGCACTGGCGTGCAGCCATGCGAGGGGAGCAGGGCCCCATGGCCGAGGACCGGGCCGGCGAAGTTGACCTGGACACGCACAAGTTCTGCAGCGAGTGCGACCCCACAGCCCCGCTGGACGAGTCCGTGCCGATCGAGCGCCGGCGGGCCGAGCCAAGCGAACCCGCCCGGCAAGAAAGCGAAACCGCGCTGCCGATCCACGCGGCCTTTCGCCCAGAGCGGACCAACTACCTCTCTTCTGGACTCATCGCGCCCGCGATCTCGCGCGACGGGCGTCTGATTGTCTGCGGCGGGCTCCACGGCGCCGTACAGGCCTGGGACAGCGCCTCTCGGGCAGTGAGGTTTGCCGGCACGATCGGCCCGGGAACCATCGTCGCGCTCGCCCCCTTCCCCAGCCTTGAGCGTGTCGCCATCCTGACCATCGAAGGGCGCTTGCTGATAGCCGACATTTCGGGCGACGTGCCCACGGATCTCCCTGAAGCACTCGCTGGCAGACCGGCAGAGGTCTACGTAAGCCCCAGCGGAGAGCGGGCCGTCCTGTGCGAGAGCAACGCGCCCATGACCGTCTGGGATACCATCTCCGGCCGCCGCCTGCACACCTGCGGGCTGAGGCCCGGGGTCGTGGCGCTCAAGCAGCGCATCAGTGCGGACCTGGCCATCTCGATAGCGACGGCTCACGGGGAGGACATGTACGACGGCTGGCTCCTGGCCGGCTTTGACCTGGTTACGGGCAAGGCACTCTTTGAATTCGAGTCTCACACCCCCAGCGATCGGTTCGGCGAGCCGGTACTGCTGGAACAGGTGCCGGGGTCTTCCGGCCCAGCGAGCACCCGCCACCGGTACGTGCGCGTGCCCACCTGGCCGGAGGTACTCAACGAGCGCGGCACACCCATGACCGGCAAGACCGTCTGGATCGACGCCAGTTCGGGCCAGGTGCTGGGAGACGAACCACCCGGGAAGTTGGCCGTCGTTCCCCTGGCCGAAGCGCGCCTGTCGGCGGAAAACGGCACCTGTCTCGAGATCCACCAGGGCGGGCGCGAGGTCAGCGTGGCGATCCCGGCGTTGGACAAAGATGCGAAGGGTGATCGACCTTCAGCGCTGCGGTTCCTGCCCGACTCCCAGGTACACGCGGGCGGGATCAGCCGCGACGGTTCGTCTGTCGTGATCGCCTGCGAGTCCGCTGTCCACTGCCTGGGCGTGGTCCGCCGCCCCTCCCCGTGAAAACGGGGACCCGCTGGCTTGATGGCATGGATTCCCTCTCTGCTTACCCATCAGGTCCCTCCGCGAGTTGGACTATGCCACCGGCCTGAATCGGGTTATCTTCTCGTCCACTTTTTCGGGGGAAGGTCACCCCCTTCCCGGTTGCCGCCAAACCGCTCTTGATGTACAATCCGATCGCCCGGCCATCCGCCCTCGCCGTCCAATCCGGCGGGCGGCTGACCGGGGGATGGGGATCATGACCGGGGACTATGTCTACACGCCCCAGATCTGGCCGTACCTCTTCACGGCCGCGCCATTGGCCGTGCTGGCAGCCTACAGCTGGCGCAGGCGCACCGTTCCTGGCGCGCTTCCCCTTGCCGTCGCCTACCTGCTTGCACTGATCTGGGTGGCCGGTGCGGCCGCCGAGTCCATGACCGTCGATCCCGCGGCCAAGGTCGCGTGGTTCAAGTTTCAGGTGGCGTGGCAGCTGCCCACGGTCACAGCCATCACCTGCTTTGTCCTGGAGTACGCCAACCCCGGCCGCTGGCTGACCCGCCGCACGCTGGCCCTGCTGTCCCTGCCCGCGCTCTTGGGCTTGATCCTGATCCCCACCAACAGCCTCCATCACTGGTACTGGCTTGGATTCTCCGTGGGTACCTGGGTCGAGCCCTTACCCGGGCCTGGCTACTGGGTCCTGTTCGCCTATGGCATGGGCCTGATCCTGGTCAACCTCATCGCCTTTGCCTGGCTCTTCGTCCGCTCGCCGCGGCACCGCCTGCCGGTGGCTCTGATGCTCGTCGGGCAGATCACGGCGCGCGCCCTGCACGCGCTGGACGTCGCCGGCGGCCGGGCCCCCTTCGGGTTGGATCCCGTCTTCTTCGAAATGGTCATTCCCCTCGGAAGCTATGCCATTGCCCTGTTCGGCTTTCGCATCTTTGACCCTGTGCCGGCAGCCGGGCGGGCAGCCCTCGATCAGATGCGGGAGGGGATGGTCGTCTTCGACACTGCCTGGCGGGCCCTCAGCCTGAATCCCGCCGCGGCAGGCATCCTGGGCGTTCCCGCGGCACGCGTCCGGGGCAAAACCTGGCCGGAGCTTCTGCCCTTCTGTCCCGAAGCCGGACGCTGCCTGGCGTCAGGCGGAGCTCCTGTAGAGGTGAGCCTCGAGGGCCCAGACCGCGACGATGGAGCGGCCGGCGGCGGGGCCCGGCACCTGGCGCTGATACTCACTCCCCTCCTCGACCACCGCGCGCTGACGATGGGCTACTTGCTGCTGCTGCACGACGTGACGGAGCAGCGCCACGCCCAGGCGCAGATCGTCGAGCAGCAGCGGGCGCTCGCCATGCTGCACGAGCGTGAGCACCTGGCGCGCGAGCTGCACGACACCCTGGGCCAGGTGTTCGCCTTTGTCAACACCCAGGGACAGACGGTCCGCCGCCTGCTGGGCCGGGGCGACGTGGCCGCCGCAGACGAGCTCGTCGCCAGGCTCGTCGAAGTGGCGCGCGAAGCCGACTTGGATATCCGCGCCTCGATCCTGGGCCTGCGCGAGCCCCTCTCCGAGCGCGGGCTCTTTCCGGCCCTCGCCCACTATCTCCGGCAGGTCGAGAAGAACTATGGCGTCCACGTCGAGCTGGAAATCCCCGACATCCTCACCGGCACACCGTTTGAGCCGCAGGTCGAGGTCCAGCTCCTGCGGATCGTGCAGGAAGCGCTCACCAACGTCCGCAGGCACGCCCAGGCCCGGAGCGTGCGCGTGGCGTTCGCCCTCGAGGCTGGCTGGGCACGGGTCACGGTCCAGGACGATGGGCAGGGGTTTGACCCGGGCGCGCGCGATGATGGGGCAGGGAAACAGGTGGGCCTGCGGGTGATGCGCGAGCGTGCCGAAGGGGTGGGCGGCACCGTGCGCGTCGACTCTGCGCCCGGCCGGGGGACCTGCGTGACCGTCGAGGTGCCCCTGCGCCCCGAAGCCTCGGCGATCCCCACCCTCCGCGAGCAAGGAGCCGGCTATGAGACCCAAACACGATGACCCGCAGAATCCCTCCCTGCGCCCCCGCGTCCCCGCGTCCCCGCGCCTCCGCGTCCTCCTCGTCGACGACCATGCCCTCTTTCTCGAAGGACTGCGCAACCTCCTGCTCTCAGAAGGCATAGAAGTGGCCGGATTGGCCAGAGATGGCCTGGAGGCGCTGGCCCAGGCGCGCCGCCTGCAGCCCGATCTGATCCTGATGGATATCCAGATGCCACACTGCGACGGCGTGGCCGCCACGCGCCTCATCAAGGCCGAGATGCCGGACTGCAAAATCGTGATACTCACCATGTCGGAAGATGACCAGGACCTGTTTGAGGCAGTCAAGAGCGGCGCATCTGGCTACCTGCTGAAGCGGCTGGACGCGGCCGACTTCTTTGCCTATCTCGCCGAGCTGCAGTCCGGCCATCCCCCCTTTTCGCCCGGCCTGGCGGACAAGATCCTGCGGGAGTTTGCCGGACAGTCTGCCCTTCGTGAGACCGGCACGGAGGCTGAGAGACGCGGGGACGCGGAGACGGGAGAACGGCCCTCCGATCTCCACGTCGCCGCGTCGCCGTGTCCCCGCGTCCCCCTCAATCCCCGCCAGTTGCAGATCCTGACCTTGGTGGCCCAGGGACAGACCTACCGGGAGGTCGGTGAGACGGTGGGCATCGCCGAGCGCACCGTCAAATACCACATGGGCGAGATCTTGGCCCGCCTCCACCTGGAAAACCGCGCCCAGGTGATCGCCTACGCCGCCCGGATGGGGTGGAGTGACGCCGAGAGACGGAGAAAGACTGACGCGGAGACGCGGAGAAAGACTGACGCGGAGACGCGGTGATAGGGTGACGCGGAGATAGGGCGGCCGTCTCCGCGTCACCGCGTCTCCATGTCCCCGCGTCTCCATGTCCCCGCGTCCCCGCGTCTCCATGTCCCCGCGTCTCCATGTCTCCGCGTCCCCGCCTCTCCGCGTCCCCGCGTCCCCGCGTCCCCGCGTCCCCGCGTCTCCGCGTCCCCGCGTCCCCATGTCCCCGCGTCTCTATGTCTCCGCGTCCCCGCGTCTCCATGTCCCCGCGTCCCCGCGTCCCCGCGTCTCCATGTCCCCGCGTCTCCATGTCCCCGCGTCCCCGCGTCCCCGCGTCTCCGCGTCCCCGCGTCCCCGCGTCCCCGCGTCTCCGGGCCCATCCTGCACGAAAGTACAGTCTCCCGGATCGTGAGACTGTACCTCTTTTGTCCCCCATGCTGTACCTTCGGACCTTCCCATCCGCGCCGGTTCCTCGTACGATGGAGGTGATGAAAGCGGGGCAGGGCACAGCATGAAGAAGCGCATGCAGGTCGTCGTGTACGGGAGCTCCCTCAGCATGGCAGGCATCGCGGCCACCTTGCGCGAGGATGCGGGCCTCGAAGTCGTTCGTATCGATCCCCACAGCCCGACCTTGCTGCAGCAGTTGGCCGAGCTCGATCCCGCAGTGATTGCCTTCGATCTCGGCGATCCGTCGTCCGGCCTGGACGTCAGGCTGCTGCGTGAGCGGCCCGGCCTGCTGCTCGTCGGGGTCGACCCGGTCAGCGATGAGCTGCTGCTCCTATCCAGCCGGCAGGAGCGGGCAGTGGCCGTGGCCGACTTGCTGAGCGTGATCCACCGCGGGGAGAGGAGATGATGGGAGACGCCGCCTGCTGCGGCGACTCCGGGGTCCCAGGTGTTGGACTGCGCCGCCCGGTCAGGCGGCAGATTCACAGAAAGGAAAGGAGAAGGGAAATGAACGGCAAGATCGATCGGACGAGGTTGTCGATTGGGGTGGGGGCGGTGGTGGCCATGCTGGTCATCGCCGCCACCTGGGCCTGGGCGCAGGGCGGTGGGGTGATGTACTATGCCTGCGTCAACAACGCCAGCGGGACGATCCACATGATCGGCGCAGGCGAAACGTGCGGCAACAACGAGGAGTTGGTCACGTGGAACAGCGAGGGGCCGCAGGGCATCCCCGGTCTGGCCTGTTGGGACCTGAACGGGGACGGCATCCAGGATACGGCGGAAGACATCAACCTGGACGGTCACTGGGATGCTGCCGACTGCCAGGGCCTGCCCGGTGACGCCGGTCCCGCAGGACCCGAGGGCCCTGCCGGGCCTGAGGGATCCCAGGGCCCGCAGGGCGAGCAGGGAATCCAAGGCGAGATAGGTCCTGCCGGCCCCGAGGGCCCTGCCGGGCCTGAGGGATCCCAGGGCCCGCAGGGCGAGCAGGGAATCCAAGGCGAGATAGGTCCTGCCGGCCCCGAGGGCCCGCAGGGAGAGCCGGGCGCCGGGCTGAACTGCGCGAATCAGCTCGCGATTCAGGCCGTGGTGCAGGGGTTTGAGGTGTCGCCAGAATGCTATCCCAGCATTCCCGGCATGGTTCTCGTCCCCGGCGGCGCGTTCCAGATGGGCTGCGACTCGGCCACCGAGACCTGCTCGTACGCCGCCGAGCTGCCGCTGCACACCGTGACCCTGGACGCCTACTATATTGACGCCACCGAGGTGACCAACGCCCAGTACGCCCAGTGCGTGGCGGCCGGCGTCTGTGGCGCGCCCTCCAACTACTCCTCCACGACCCGCCCCTCTTACTACGACAACCCGGAGTTTGACAACTACCCGGTCATCTACGTCTCCTGGAATGATGCGTCCGCCTACTGCAGTTGGGCCGGCAAGCGGCTGCCGACCGAGGCGGAGTGGGAGAAGGCGGCACGGGGGAGCGCCGACACGCGCACGTATCCCTGGGGGTACGAGTGGCCCGACTGCTCACGGCTGAACTACAGCTACGACTGCGTGGGCGACACCACCCGAGTCGGGGACTATTCCACCGGCACCAGCCCCTACGGCGCGCTGGACATGAGCGGCAACGTGTACGAGTGGGTCAACGACTGGTACCAGAGCGACTACTACAGCCAGTCACCCGACGAGAACCCCCAGGGACCGCCCTCCGGTTCGTATAGGGTGCTGCGCGGCGGCAGTTGGAACGCCGTCTGGGACGACGTCCGCGCCGCGTTCCGCTACGGCAGCATTCCGTCGTTTCGCAACCTCTACATCGGGTTCCGATGTGCGGCGTCGCCGTAGGAAGGACGCGGAGACGCGGTGAACGTGTGGCGCGGAGAGGGGGAGACCCTCTCCGCGTCACTCTTGTCTCCGCGGCTCTTGGCCCCAAGGTCCGTCCTACTCTGGGGCCTATATGGCATCGAGGCAGGGTTGGGCAAACTCCTCTGATCTCTCACGCTGGTCCAGTCACCCCCGGTAACCAACCACAAGGCCAACACGAATCCCCCATCTGGGGGATGCCAAGTCCTCCAGGGAGCAATTATACTTGCAGTATGGGGGGCGAAGGCCCCCGGCACAGAGTCGCCCGGACCGGCCGGCTGTGACTCTCCTGGCACAGCGGCACAGTTCGCCAACCCTGCGTACGTCCAGGCCATCCCCCGGCCCCACATCGTCGCCACGATGAGCGGGCGCCTCGCCTCTGGGCCGGTCGGGCCGGGCGATTTCGCGCGCGCTGCCCGCGTGGCCGGCTCGCCCCGCCGCTCAGATCGCCGTCGCCGCGCATGCCCCGTGCCCCCAGCCGACGATACTCGATAATTGCTTCTGGGATTTCGGACATGCCGGGATAGTACCCTCAATTTCTTGGCACAGCGGCACAGTTCGCCCAACCACCGCCCGGCCGGGCCCTTCCCCCACCCTGCCTCAGCGCCCCGGTGAGCGAGCGCCTCACCCTCCCGCCGGCGGCATCCCGGCGACCTTGACCATGTAGCCCCACACACCGGCCAGGTGCAGCACGCCCTGCTCCTTGGGGCAGAAAGCGACGCAGCGGCCCAAAAGGCACCCCGAAGCACCTGCCGTCGCGGAGGATAAGGACTGAGCCAAGAAGCCATCCCCCCAGCCTCCCGGCTCTGCCTGGTCAAATGTGCGGGCCCTTGTGCTAACCTCCGCCTCGAGTACGAATGGCTGCACGAGGTGGCCTGCCGCGAGATGCGGTCGCCCCGGACTCTATGCAGAAGGCGTGAGGGCTGCCACGGTGGCGAATTGGCTGTCCCAAGGACCTACGGGAACCTGTCCGAAGGCAGCTCCTGACTTGACAGGCCGGGTGGCCGAGCATAGAATAGTCTATACTTATCGATAAGTATAGACTTATTTATGCGGAGAGAACTCCGTGAGCGGACGAACAGCAACTGAAGCAGCAATCGCTCTGTTTCGCGAGCATGGTGGAACACTGCGGACCTCCGAGGCCCTGCGCCTCGGCATCGAGGAGCGCACGCTCTATGCACTGCGCGACGCCGGCAGGCTGGAACGACTCGCCTGGGGACTCTACCGCCTCGGCGATCTACCTCCCCTTACCCAGCCTGACCTGATCATCGTTGCACGCCAGGTCCCACGCGCTGTGATCTGCCTCGTCTCTGCTCTCGCCTACCACGACCTGACCACGCAGATCCCACAGGCGGTAGACCTTGCGCTCGAGAGCGGAAGCAAGCGGCCCCGAGTGGCCTATCCGCCCCTGCGCGTGTTCTGGTTCTCCGGGCCTGCGTGGAGCGAAGGGGTAGAGGTGCACCAGGTCGACGGCACTCCGGTGCGAATCTACGGAGCGGAGAAGAGCGTCGCCGATGCCTTCAAGTTCCGCCGCCGGCTGGGCCTGGACCTGGCCATCGAGGCTCTGCAGGCATACCGCCGAAGGCCCGGCTTCAGCGTGGACAGACTCCTGCACTATGCGCGCGTCTGCCGGGTAGAGAAGGTGCTGTCCCCCTACCTGGAGGCTCTGCTGTGAGCCCAAACCTGCCGGCGTCCGTCCACCAACGTCTGCTGAACAATGCACGGGCGACCGAACGGCCCTTCAACGAAGTGCTCCAGCGCTTTGCGCTGGAACGTTTTCTCTATCGAGTGGGTCACTCGCCCTTCTCGCGCCGGTTCGTGCTCAAGGGAGCCATGATGCTGACGGCCTGGCGGGTGCCATCCGCCCGACCAACGCGCGACATTGACCTGTTGGGGCACATGGAGAATAGCGTGGACCAGGTGGTCTCGGCCGTGGAAGCCATCTGCCAGGAAGACGTTCCGGGTGATGGCCTGCGCTTTGATGCCGCGAGCATCGTCGGTGAGCGCATCGTGGAAGCGGCAGACTACTCCGGCGTGCGTGTGCGCTTCACCGCCTATCTCGGCAACGCTCGCATCCCCATGCGCATCGACGTCGGGTTCGGCGACCCATTGGTGCCTGGCCCCACCCTGGTCCGGCTGCCGGTCATCCTCGATTTCCCGCCGCCCGAGGTGCAGGGCTACAGCCGCGAGAGTGCCATCGCCGAGAAGTACCATGCCATGGTTACCCTGGGGCAGCTCAACAGTCGCATGAAGGACTTCTATGACATCTGGTCCTTGACGGCGCACTTTGCCTTCGAGGGAGCCATCCTCGCCCAGGCGATCTCGAAGACATTCCAGTCGAGGGGGATCCCACTGTCCCTGCATCCGACCGCCTTCAGCGATGCGTTCGCGCAATCCAGGGAGAAGCAGATCCAGTGGGAAGCGTTTCGTCGCCGGCTGCTGAGAGAGACCACGCCTGCCACTCTCCGAGAAGTGGTGCAGGTCGTCGCCTCCTTCCTGGCTCCCGTGACGGAGGCGCTGGTGGCAGGGCTCCCCTTTGAGCAAAGGTGGGAACCGGGCAGTGGCTGGAGGCCTTTGGATTAGTGGCTGCAGCCTAGCTCGTCTGGGGCGTGCAGCTTGGCCACCAGTTCTTGGCTGACCTGACTCCCGAAGAAGCACAACTCGCCGCCGATTTATTTGGTCGCGAGGTGTGGCCTCATCGGGAACTGGTGGCCGAGACCGGAGTTTTGGATTTTCTCAGATCGGTGCTTGACAACCAACAGCCTTTGTGCTACAATGTCGTTGCGTCTGGGATGAGTCGCGATGCGTCTCATAGTGAGGCTTTCAGCCTCAACCCCAGTCGCTTTTTTTTGGGCTGCGAGGCGCGGCGAAGGAGACCTGCTTCATGCACCTGTGCTACGTTGACGAGTCTGGCACGTCCGATGTTCCCGGCAACACCTCTCATTTCGTTCTGGCCGGCATCTCCATACCTGTGTGGCATTGGAAAGAGTGCGATCAAGCCATAGGCTCTATCAAGAATCGTTATGGTCTTGGAGATGCAGAGATCCACGCCGCCTGGATGCTGAGGAGGTATGCGGAACAGGAAAAGATACCCGGCTTGGCGGCGCTGAGCCATGTACGGCGGCGGCTGGAAGTCACCAGGCTCAGGAATGCCGATCTTCTCAGGCTACAACGGTCGAAAAAACCAGCGCTGCTCAAGCAGACCAAGAAGAACTATAAGCAGACCGAGTCCTATGTCCACCTGACGTTCGACGAGAGACGCACCTTCGTGCAGGAGGTGGCCCAGTGCATCTCAAGTTAGACCTTCGCCCGGCTGTTTGCCGAGTGCATAGACAAGCTGCACTTCGATCCGAGCCGGACCCATTTGTCAGTCGATGAGCAGGCGTTCGAGCAGTTGGTGTCTCGGTTTGAGCAGTACCTGAAGATCACCAGCTCAGGTGTCGCGGGAGAGAACTTTGGGCTTCTGATCCATGATAACAACGAGACGGTGGCAAGGAAGCACACCGATCTTATGCAGAGGTTCCACAAGGGAGGCACTCTCTGGACCAACGTCGAGAACATCATCGAGACGCCGCTCTTTGTGGACAGCAGGCTCACCAGCATGGTGCAGGTCGCAGACGTGTGCTGCTACGCGCTGCGCCGGTACTTGGAGAACGGAGAGGTCGAGCTGTTTGACCTGGTGTTTCAGAGAGCGGATCGCAAGGACGGCATCGTTGTTGGTGTCAGGCACTTCACCAACCGTAGCTGCACCTGCACGATATGCTCTGGGCACCGGGCAAGACCGGTCCGACATTCTGCACCGTGAATCGGGACTAGGCGTCGGCCGAAGTCACCCCGGGCGTTGCCGTCTAGATCGCACCTTGCCGAGCGGCACAGCAGTAGGTTCGGCGCCTAGAGCACGCAAGCCCGCAGAAGATGGCTTTCCGCGAGAGGCGGTCGCCCCGGGATCTACCCACAAGGCGTAAGGGCGGCCAGGGTTGCGAAATGGCTGCCCCTGGGTCGCTTCAGGCCAGCAATTGACGCGGCCACTGGCGAAGACGCCGGAGCAGAAACCTTCAGCCTCCCAGCTCGGCGTACTCGAACGTGCGGACCTTTATGCCGACCTCCGCCGGGGGTACCTGGTACTTGCACAGGTGTGCTGCTGGCACTTCCCAAAGAAGCGGTCCCACGGGCAATACCAGCGGAAACCCTTGTGGCGTGGGCTCACCCTGCCTCGCCGCTCCCCTGGCCGGGAGGGTCCCCAATCAACGCCGCCGCGTCCCTCAAGTCGGGGAAGGCGAACCCCTCCTTGAACCGCCCGTACACCTCGCGCAGGCACTGGCGCGCCTCCGCCAGTTCGGCCGCGTTCGCCTCGCCCAGGTGCTCCCGCAGGCGCACCAGGCTCATGGCGGCGCGCAGCTCCCAGCCCAGCGTCCCCTTCTCCCGGCCGAGCGCATGCGCCCGCTCGAAGCATCCCAGCGCCTCCTCGGCGGCAGCCAGGCCGTCGCGCGCCAGCAGCAGCTCGCCCCGCAGGCGGTGAAGCTCGGCCTGGTTGGCCTGCCCGCAGGGAACCTCCAGTCCGATCCAGCATTCTACCGCGGCCAGTCCGATCGCCAGCAATCGGGCGCGCTGCTCATCGTCGCTCTCGAGACGCCCCTTGGCCGCGGCCAGGCAGCCGTCGGCCAGGACGACGGCGAGAGCGTCGGTTCCGACCACCATGCCTGCGTCCTGCCAGGCGGCGATCGCAAGCTGCATCCGCTCGATGCCGGCGACCTCCTCGCCGCGCATGACCGCCAGCCATCCGAGGAAAACTTCCGCAAAATGGCGCCACGGGGCCAGGCCCTGCTCCGCGCACACCCTTTGGCACAGCTCGGCCTGCTCTTGCAGCGCCGCCGTATCGCCGCGCAGGAGGAACAGCGTGGTGCAGCCGCACGCGAAGGCGAACGGCTGCGCGTACAGATCCCCCAGCTCAAGGGCGCGGGTCACGGCTTGGGTATTGCGCCTCCAGGCCTGTTCTGGAGACCCCAGCAACCACTGGTTGATTCCGGAGAAGGTGAGCGCGTGCACCGTGATATCGTAGCCGACTGCCGCACGCACCTCCGCCCAGCCGCCCGGCCGCAGCCGGGCGAATATCCAATCGAAGCTGCTCTCCGCTCGCGACACATCCCCCCTGAAGTAGTGGGCAAAGCCGGACCACCAATAGGCCTGAGCAGCAAGCCCTTCCTGACCCTCTTCTGTCGCCAGGTCGAACATCTGCTCCGCCACGGCCAGGACACCCGCAAGCCGCCCCCGCGAGATCAAGTGGCTTGCCTGAGCCTCGAGCGTCATCAGCCTGGTCCGGCCCTGCGCCTTGCCTGCCCCTGCTTCGAAGGCCTCTGCCAGGGCCCCCTCCAACCGCGGGCTGCCGCTCCCATCCACGCCACGGCGGGGAAGCAGCCGGGCAGCCTGCAGCAGCCGCTCGATCTCCGAGCGTTCGGGCGACGGCGGCTCATCCGCCAGCAGGGCCAATCCGTGGTCAAAGTGGATAAGGGCTTCACGAAAAGCCGACAGCCTCGTGGCCTGGCGGCCGGCGTCGTGCAGCGCGCGGGCAGCATGCAGGGGCATCCCCGCCGCCTCGTAGTGCCGCGCCAGGACAGGCGCCGGCGCCGAACCCGCCAAAGGAGGCGGCACCTCGGGCCGTTCCCCCTCGGCCTGGCCCGCCGGGCCATAGATCGCTTCCAGGGCCCTCGCGGTCGCCTCGTGCAGCCGCGCCCGCGCCACCCGGTCCAGGCCGGCGTAAGCGCTGCGCTGCACCAGTGCGTGGCGGAACCGGTAGCGCGACAGACATCGTCCACTCGATGGCAGCCGCTCGAGGCGGTCTGCCTCCACCAGCCGGTGCCGGGTGCGCAGCGGGCCGCTCAGCCGCTCGACCAGCTCCTCCTCGCCACAGCGCAGGACCCGCGCGGCCACCTCGGCGATGAACTGCTCGCCCTGGACGCTGGCCGCCTGCAGCACCGCACGGTCCTCATCCGGCAAACCGGCCAGGTGCCCGGCGATCAGCGTCTCCACCTGGGGCGGCCAGCGCTCCCAATCGGGCCCGTCTGCCGCCGCGGGTACCCACCGCCCGGCCTCGTCCTGCACCAACGATCCGTCGCGCTCAAAGCTGCGCAGTAGCTCGACGGTGAACAGCGGATTGCCGCCGGTATGGTCGTACAGCGCCCGGCGGAAGACCGCGCCCAACCGGTTCGGCTCGCTGTCGACGTACGCCTCGACGAACGCCCGCCCATCGGCCCGGTCGAGGTCAACCAGCACGTCGCCCCACTGGCGGGCCAGCTCCTGGAGGATGGGCGCCAGACCTCCGAGGCTCTCACCCGCTTCGCTCGGGACCGACCGGCGGCCTTCGGTCGGACCTCGCCTGTCTCGGAGGTCGGGGGATGGCTGGAGCGCCTCGGGCCGGTAGGCACAGGCCAGCAGGATTCGGCTGCCGGCCAGGCGCCGCCCCAGGTGGAAGAGCAGCGCCGCCGTGCCGCCGTCGGCCCTGTCAATTGGCGGGCTATACTGGTCCATGCATGTGCGGCCAAGTTGGTCCACT
>DAOQVR010000010.1:72631-162941 GCA_035341665.1 Anaerolineae bacterium | reverse complement strand
AGTGGACCAACTTGGCCGCACATGCATGGACCAGTATAGCCCGCCAATTGACACCTTCCGGCGGGCCGCCGCCTACCTCCGGGAGTGGCTTGCCCCCATCGCCGGCACCGTCGTGCTCCAGGACGTGCTCGTCGACGGCCAGGCCCTCCCCAACGTCTGGGCTCGCATCCCGGGCCGCGACTCCTCCCGTGCCCTCCTGCTCGAGGGCCATTACGACGTGGTCGCCCTCGACGGCGACTTCTCCCCTCGACTCACCGCCGCCGGCGACGAGCTGCTCGGTCGTGGCACGACCGACATGAAGGGCGGCCTCGTCTCCGGCATCCTCGCCCTCGAGGAAATGATCCGCGCCGGCCGTCCACCCCGCCTCGATACCTACCTGCTGGCGACCTGCGAGGAAGAGGTCAACGTCGCTGGCGTCCAGGAGTTCCTCAAGCACCGGCTGGAGTGGTGGGACCGTCTCGACTTTGCCGTCGTCTTGGAACCCACCGTCGAGCCCGGCCGCTTCGAAGTCGCCACCCAGCACCCGGGTGACTCGTCGCTGCAGCTGAGCGTACCTGTTCTGGGCGCCGGGACACCCTCCGAGTGGATCGAGTTAACCATCCGCACCGGCGAGACACCCCACGCCTCGCGCGAGCCCGCCTACTTCGATCCTGGCTATGCCCTCCTTCAGGTATTGCGCCGGCTACCCGACCCCGTTGTCGCTTCCATCCGGACCGACCGGCCGATCGACAAGGAGGCCAATGCCCTGCCCGCCTTCGCCTCCGCTCTCATCTCTGCTGCGGAGCGGCCGCTGCGCGATGCCTGCCAGGAGGCGGTTGAGGAGGTAATGACCGGCTTGGAGGATGACGCCTGCCGCCGGTATGCGCGCGAGAGGCTCTGTGTCGAGGTCGCGCTCGTTCCCGGCGCGCGTCCCGGCTTCTCCGTCGCCGGCTTTGTCCAGGCACTCGTCGACCTCAAGCAGCAGGTGACGGACCGCCGCTACACCAATGCGCTCTACGCGCGCACCCCTTGCGCGGTCGCCATCCTTGAGGTACACGACGGCACCGCCCAGGCCAAGGTCGACGTCCGAACCGATGATCGTCTCTTCGCCGACATGCCCCGGATCGCCGGCCCCGATCACTTCCCCGGGTGGACCATCGTGCGTTGGGGTGACCCCGGCCTGGAGCAGCCCGGCATCGAGGAAACGGCCGCCTTCCGGCGCTTCTGCGACTGCTGCCGCCGTGCCTACCCCAACACCGTTACGGCCGCCCACTCTGGCTGGACCGAGGCCGCGCTCCTCTCCAAGGGGCTGGGGGTGCCCGTCGTAGTCGCCGGCCCCGGCCGCACCGAGTGGGCCCACAAAAAAGAAGAGCGGATCGCCCTCTCCGACATGCGGGCCGTCCGCTCCATCCTCCAGGAATTCCTCGCCTAGAGGCACCCCTTCCCAGTGCGAGACCTTGTTCCCGGCCGGTCGGGAGATCGGCCGAGGCCACCTTGCAGGCTCCGGCATCCAAAGCCACCGAAAGCAGCCGCTACCCTTCCGTGCCTTCCGTGGTCCAATGCCTTGTTCCCGGCCGGTCTCCGAGCGGCCGCCATCCCAACACCTACGGTGCGGCGCACCTGCCTGTGGTGCGCTGCACCTGGCGCCCCTCGTACATCCCAGCCGCGATGCGCACCGTCTGCGTATGGATCTGCGCCGTGTCCTCGACGTACCGCCCGTAGCCGCCGGCCATCAGCACCGCGACCGGCAGCCCGGCGGCCCGGCACATCCCCAGCACCATCTGGTCCCGTGCCGCCAGCCCTGCCTTCGTCATCGCCATGCGGCCCAGCAGGTCTCCCTCGTATGGGTCTGCGCCCGCCAGGTACAGGGCCAGGCCCGCACCGGCCTGCTCCAGTGCGCTCTGCACACCCGGCTTCAGCGCCTCGAGGTACTCTGCGTCGCCCGTCCCATCGTGTAGGCCGATGTCTAGGTCGCTTGCCACCTTGAAGAGGGGAAAGTTGTCATCATTGTGGATGGAAAAGGCAAAGATCGTCGGATCGTCCGCCGCCAACGAAGCTGTCCCGTTGCCCTGGTGCACGTCGCAGTCCAACACCACCGCGCGCTCGATCCGCCGCTCCGCCTGCAGTGCCCGCACCGCGATCACGATGTCATTGTACAGGCAAAAGCCCTGTCCGTGGTCCCGGAAGGCGTGGTGGTAGCCACCCGCCAGGTTCATTGCGACGCCATCGTCCAGCGCAGCCCGACAGGCAGCCAACGTCCCCCCCACGGTGCGGCGCGTGCGCTCCATCAGCTCATGCGACCAGGGCAGCCCGATCCGCTGCATTTCCTTCAGCGTGAGCTGCCCTTCCTCCAGCCGCCGCACGTACCTCTGGTCGTGCGTGCGCAGGACGTCCTCATCTTCGGCCGGCTCTGGCACGATCATCTCGCCGGGGGGTACCAGCGCCTGTGCGGAGACCGCCTCGCGCACCATTCGGAACTTGTCAATCGGGAAGCGATGCCCCTCCGGTAGTGGAAATCCAAACTCGTCGCTGTAAAAGACCTTCAACCCCGCCTGCCCCGTTACGACCGGCTGGCCAGCCGGTCAGCCAACACGATCAGATCCGCCTCGCGCCACACCCTGCCCCGCGGAGGCCACTCGCCCCGCAGCGCATCTCGCCACCTCTTGGGGATCGCCTCCAGCCCGTATGCGGCCCCCGCCAGCGCTCCAACCACGGCGCCGGCCGTATCCGTGTCGTCGCCCAGGTTCACCACCTGGACCACCGCCTCTTCGAACGAGCTCGTCGTTAGCAGCCCCCACACCGCGCTTTCCACCGTGTGCCGCACCCAGCCGCTGTTGAGCAGCTGCTCCCGGCTCAGCGTAGGCGCGTCCTCGATGGTCAGCCTCAGGTCGGATGGCAGGCTGTCGCCCACGGCCTCCACCGCCTTCGCCACCGCCTGTGCCGGCTCGACCCCGCTCAGAAGCCAGTAAATAGCCGCATTCACAAAGGCGCAGCTCGCACCGCATTCTGGGTGAGCATGCGTCACCCGGCTCTGCAGCTGGCTGTCGGCGAGCAGCCGCTCTAGGTCACTCCTGTGCACCACTGCCACCGGCCAGCAGCGCATCACCGAGCCGTTCCCTGCCGAGTCGGGGTTGATCCGCTGCGCCTCCTTGGAGGCGGCCTCCCAGTCCTCGCCAAGGTCCATAATCTCCAGCACCGCCTTCGTGTGGACCCCCACATCCGTCGGCATCATCCGGAACCAGCCCAGGAAGCGGGTCCCCAGGTCCTCCGGGTCCAGCGGAAGGTGCGCCAGCAGGCTCTCCGCCACGGCCAGTGCCATCTCGGTGTCGTCGGTAAAGGTGCCCGAGGGCAGCCGCCCACCCAGCATCTCCCGTACCAGTTGGTGCGCCGGCCGGCGCGGCCGGAACTCCAGCGGCATCCCCAGCGCATCTCCCACCGCCGCGCCCACAGCGATGCCCCGAATCCTGTCCCTCAACCTGTCGTCCATGGTCTCCTTCCTCTGTCACTCCAAGTCCATCTGCATCGAAAACAGCCCCGGCGTCTGCTCATAACCCAACTTGACATCGATCGCAATCATGGGCAGGTTCTGCACACGGTGGTGGGTGCGCACACTCTTGGCTCTGAGCACATCTCGTGCGTAGCGCAGCGCCCGCACCTTCACCGCCTGTGCCAGCTTCCGCCCTCGGTAGCGCCTATCCACGCCCGTGTGCAGGTTGTAGGCATAGTCGCACCCTGGCATCACGGTGATGGCACTCATCGCCGCCCAGGTGCCGGTGGAGGTATCGATCGCCACCATCTGCCCGCCCGGCTTGTACCACTCAGACCTGCACACACTGTCCCGAAAATCCTCGAAAGAATCCCAGGAAGGCTCGCCGTCCGTGCCCGGCGTATCCCTGTCTGTTGTGTCGTTCAGCCAATACAGCTTGCGCTGTGCTTCCTCCGTATCGCCCAGTTCCTCCATGGAGGCAAAGCGGAACCCCTCGCCCTCCAGCCTGGCGATGATCTCGTCGTAGGGCCGGTCGTCGAGTGAGTCCAGGTCCAGCGTCATCCCAATCGAGTGCCCCCGCTCACGGAAGCCGCGCCGCCCGGCGAATGCCAGGCCTTCGGCGCAGTCGTCCCGGATGGCGACGCGCAGCCTCTTGGCCCCCCCTGCTTCGAGCGCCCGAAACATCTCCGCATACAACTGGCCTCCAATCCCCTGCCCGCGCCTCTCCGGCTTCACATAGAGGTAGAAGAAGACGTGCTCCGGTGCTGCCCGCTCCTTCTCTGCCCAGTAGAAGCCGGGCAAGCTGCCCCTTTCCTCCTCGGCGACTGCCTGGAGCACCCGCTCCTTCTCTTTTTCGTAGAAGGCGAGGAGGCCGGCCTCCGTAGCTGGCTCATCCTCCAGGCTCGTGAAAAGAGTCGCGAGCTCCCCAAAGTCCCGCCCCGGCTCGGCCGGGCGAAGGATCACCCTTTGCCTTGGCTCCATCTTCCCACCTGCCTACCTCGTCCCGAACACATAATCCCACAGCGGCGAGCTTACCCCAAACTGCCTATCCGATGCCCTGCCATGGTGTTGCATATGGTGCCGTACCAGTGCCTTGCCGATCCCTTTGCGCATCCGGACGTGGTGCGTGGCATAGTGGATCACGTCGTACGTCAGGTAGCCCGCCAGGAACCCCCCGAACGCCGGTGCGATCCAGTTCGGAATGCCCAGCACGACGCCCAGCACCAGCCAGAAGAGCCCGAAGAAGAGCAGCGCCAGCGGGATGCTCACCGCCGGCGGCATCACCAGCCGCGTCTTTTCCTGTGGCTGAGCGTGGTGCACCCCGTGCGCCAGGAACGAGACCCGCTCCTGCCATGCGTTCCTCGGCCGGAAGTGAAATACCCAGCGGTGCAGCACATACTCCGCCAGCGTCCACAGGAAGAGCCCGGCAATGAAGCCCAGGGGGATGGCCAGGGTGCCCCACACCCCATCCTGCCGCTTCACGATCCCCCACACCAGGAAGCCGGCGATCACCGGCAGCCAGAGCGCGACGATCACGGCAGGGTGAATGTGCGTAAAGAACTCCAGGAAATCCGACTTGAAGAGCCGGACCGGCTGATCCCCGCGAATGCGCTTGACGTGTCCGGAGTCTGCCACGAATACCTTCTCTCTGCTCTGCAAGATGTAGCTGTTGGGAAACTCGCGTCGCACTCGGTCGGCCACGGCACGCATGATTCTAGCACAGCTGCGCATCCCTTGTCAATCAGCTCGCCGAAACGCGGGCCCGTACGCCCCGCCCCTACGCTCCTTCAGCTCCTCGGTGCCCTTCATCCATCGTCCGCGGGCCATCGTCGCTCGTCCCCCCTACACCGTTATCAGCCACACCACCCCCAGCGCCAGGCTCACCACCGTGATCGGCACGCCCGCCTTCAGGTACTCCCCAAACGAGAGCTTCACCCCTCGCTCCCGTGCGCTCTCCGCCACGATCAGGTTCGCCACCGAGCCCAGCAGCGTCAGGTTGCCGGCGAAGGTCGTCGCCATCGCCAGCGTCAGCCACGCCTTCTGCGGGTCGGCCAGCTGCGGGATCAGCGGCCGGAAGAGCATCACCGCAGGCACGTTGGACACCAGGTTGCTGAGCACCACCGACACGCCCGCTAGTGGCGCCACACCCCCCTCCGCCACCGGCCGTGCCATTCGAAACAGAAGGTCGCTCAACCCCGTGCTCTCAATCGTGCCCGTCACGATGAACAGCCCAGCGAAAAACACCAGCAGGCTGAAATCCACCTCGCGGAAGATCCGTTGCGGCTTGACTCGACGCGTGATCAGGAGCGCTGCGGCCGCCGCCAGCGCCGAAAGCGCAATCGGTGCGCCCGCCAGCAGCGCGATCAGCATCCCCGTCGTCGCCAGCAGGCTCTTGTATAGGAGTGGTCGGAGAAGACGCATCCGCTGTTCAGGGATTTCTTCCAGCCGGCCGCGCACAAACTCCTTCCGGTAGACCAGCACCAGCACCCCCCACGCGACCGCCATCCCTGCCAGCGCGACCGGCGCCAGCGCCGCCGTGAACCGCACGTACGGGATGCGTGACGATGCCCCGATCAGCATATTCTGCGGGTTGCCGGTGATCGTGGCCGCCGAGCCGATGTTCGCCGCCGACACCAGCCCGACCAAGTACGGGATTGGGTTGCGGCCCAGCGCCAGCACGATCTCCAGCACCAGCGGTGTGAACATCAGCACAATCGTGTCATTTAGGAAGAGCGCCGAAAGCAGCCCCGCCGTGACCACGACCAGCGCCAGGAGCTGCCGTGGCGAGCGCGCCCAGCGTATCACCCAGCGCCCCACCAGCTTGAAAAAGCCCGACCCCCGCAGGTTGACGTTCAGCACCATCATCGCAAAGAGCAGCGCCAGCGTGTCCATATCCAGCGCTGCGTACGCCTCTTCCAGAGAGATCGAACCCGCCACGATCAACACCACCGCGCCCGCCAGCGCGATCGTAGCACGGTTCATGCGCAATCCGGGGTAGCGTCCCACCGCTACGCCGACCAGCGTCAGCGGGATCACGGCACAGGCAACCCAAAAGCTCACCGGCATGGCTCGAACCCGACCCTCCCTATCTCGAATGGACCCCTGGGCACAGGGGGTAGGCTGCCAGAGGCCCACTGCCGCCATTCTATCACGACTTGCCCCAGACCACACACGCGCCCCTCTCGTAGGGCGGGCTTCCACACCCGCCTGGCGATGGGCGAAGGCCTCCGACCGATCCCGTTGCCCCTGGTGCGGTGCACCTTTTGGGTGCGCTGCACCTCTCCGACCGAGCCCCTCTCGTAGGGCGGGTTTCCATACCCGCCACCCTTAGGTGGTGCCCCGATGCCTGCGGTCCCTTGACAACCCCGGCTCCCTGTGATATACGGATACCGGCAAAAGCGAATACGATCCGGGGAGCCTGGGGGGCCAGGCTGAGAGGGCGACCCGATCCGTCGCCGACCCGCAGAACCTGATCCGGGTAATGCCGGCGGAGGGAAGCAGTTGCGCACGATCAGGAACCGACCGCCGGACCAGCCCCGGCGGTTTCTTCTTTCTGGGAGGGTGTATGCGAGCGGTCATCATCGCTGCCGGGCGGACCAACAGCGACCGCGATTGGCACACATGGGTGCGTCCCGGCGACCAGGTTATCGCCGCTGACGGCGGCGCGGCGCGCGCACTGGCCCGCGGCATCGTGCCCGACCTCGTTGTCGGTGACCTCGATTCTCTGCCGGCGGGCAAGCGCCGTGCGCTCGAGGCACGCGGCTGCCGCTTCCTCGTTCATCCCCGTGCCAAGGACGAGACCGACCTCGAGCTTGCGCTCACCTATGCCGCCGGGCAGGGCGCCCAAGAGATCATCATTCTGGGTGCGCTGGGCGGGAGGCTCGACCACGCCCTCGCCAACCTCTTCTTGCTCGCCATGCCGCAGCTTGCCGGCCGCTCGGTGCGCTTGGTCGACGGGCCGGACACCGCACTCCTGCTCCGCAGCGGCGAGGAAATCCGCCTGGAGGGGCAGCCGGGTGATCTTGTCTCGCTCCTGCCCCTGGGTGCCGACGCCTTGGGCATTACCACCGGTGGGCTCGCCTGGCCGCTCCAGGGCGACGGCCTGCGCTTTGCCTTCAGCCGCGGCGTCAGCAACGAGATGACGCGCCACCAGGCCACCGTCCGCCTGGATCAAGGCCTCCTGCTTGTCGTTCACCGCGCGCATCTGCCCGCAGCGCAAAATCCCGTTTCTGGTTCCGGCACGGTTGACTCCGCGCCGGGGAGGGTAGGACAATGAAACGCGAATCCCTGATTTCTATTCTTCTTCTCGGCCTGCTGCTCGCCGCCTGCGCTCCGGCACAGGCGCCGGCCAGCCCCACCGCCGAGCCGACCGTGGAGCCGCCCAGGCGCACGCTGGCCGTCATGACGCACGAGAGCTTCGACGCCAGCCAGGAAGTCCTCGACACTTTCCGGGCGGCCTGCAGCTGTGATGTCCAGTTCCTCAAATCCGGGGACGCCGGCCTCATGCTCAACCAGGCGCTCCTCAGCAAGGATCACCCGCTCGCGGATGTCATCTTTGGCGTGGACAACACCTACATGAGCCGCGCTCTCCAGGGCGACCTCCTCGAGCCCTACGCTTCCAAAGCCCTTGCTGCAGTACCCGATGACCTGCAGTTGGATGCCACCTTCCGCCTCCTCCCCGTCGACTATGGCGACGTCTGCCTGAATTACGACATAGCCTGGTTTCAGGAGCACAACCTGCCGCCTCCCACCGACATCCCCGACCTGATCGACCCCCGCTACAAAGGGCTCACGGTGGTCGAGAACCCTGCCACCTCCTCGCCTGGGCTCGCCTTCCTCCTGACCACCATCTGGCGCTACGGCACCATCGGCCACTACACCTATCGCGACTTCTGGGCCGACCTCCGTGCCAACGACCTTCTTGTCGCCGGCGGATGGAGCGACGCATACTACGGCAGCTTCACCTATGCGTCGGAGGGCGACCGCCCCATCGTCGTCAGCTATGCCAGCAGCCCGCCGGTCGAGGTCCTCTTCGCCGAACAGCCCTTCGAGCAGGCGCCCACAGCCGCCATCGTCGCCGATGGTTCCTGCTTCCGCCAGATCGAGTTCGTGGGCATCCTGAAGGGCACCCAGAACCGCGACCTGGCCGAGCAGTGGATAGATTTCATGCTCGGCACGGCCTTCCAGGAGGACCTCCCCCTCAAGATGTTCATGTTTCCGGCCAACAGCCAAGCCCAGCTGCCCGAAGTGTTTCGGCGCTTTGCCCAGGTGACGCAGGCCCCCGTCACGCTACCGCCAGACGACATCGAAGCCAACCGCGAGCTTTGGATCCGCGAGTGGACCGAAACCGTCCTGCGCTAACGGCCCATCGTGCGCATTAGCAGGCTCTCCGACGCTTGTGCACACCTGGCGTCTATGGTAGAATGAGGGCGCTTTGTGGGAGGCCCGTTGCCCGCAAAGGGCTGGATCTCGCGATAAGGAGCGGAGGATGATCAAGGTCACGATTGACAGCGTGCGGGCCAGTCTCCTGTCCCAACACCGGGTCGTGATCCTCAAGGAAGAGGGTGTGACTCGCTACCTCGCCATCTGGATCGGGCCCTTCGAGGCAGACGCGATCACGATTAGGCTCCAAGGCGTGGAAGTACCCCGGCCCCTGACGCACGACCTCCTCTCCAGTGTCCTGGCCAGGCTGGGCGGCCGGGTGTCGCACGTCCTCGTGAGCGATCTACATGAGGACACCTTCTACGCCATCATCGTCGTCGACCGGGACGGGGAGCGGATCGAGATCGACTCACGGCCCAGCGATGCCATCGCCCTCGCCGTGCGCACCCAATCCCCCATCTTTGTCGGCGAGTCGGTCATGGAGCGGGCAGGCTTCGTTCCGGACGAGGAGATCGACCTGGACGCCATTTCCCCCGAGGAAGAGGAACAGCTCGCTCCCTACAAGGACTTTATCGAAGGGCTCGACCTGGACGGCTTGGGCGAGAACTAGCCCGGCTCCCTATCCATCGTCCGGCCCAACCCTGCCGAGGGAGCGCCGGACGATCGCCCTCCGAATCACTAGCCGGGTCATAAAGGAGTGCCGTGGCTGAGAGCAGTGGAATAGAGCGGCTGCCGCCTCAAAACCTCGAGGCAGAAGAAGCAGTCCTGGGCGCGCTTCTGATCGATCCCGATGCCGTCATTCGCCTCGCGACCATCCTCCGCCCGGAGGACTTTTACCGCGAGAAGCACGCTTGGATCTACGACTGCATTCTTGCCTTGCACGAGCGCCGCGAGCCGGTCGACTTCCTCACCCTCTGTGACGAGTTGGACCGGCGCGGGCAGCTCAACGAGGTCGGCGGCACGGCGTTCATCACCTCGCTCATCAGTGCCGTGCCCACCTCGATCCATGCCGAGCACTACGCCCGGATCGTCGAGCGCGCCTCAGTCCGGCGCCGCCTCATCGATGCTGCTGGCCAAATCGCCGTCCTGGCCTACCAGGAATCCGAGGACGTCAAGGAGGTCGTCGACCGCGCCGAGCAGATCCTCTTTGGCCTGGCCGAGCGCCGGCTTGCGCACGACCTGGTCCCCATCCGGCAGCTGGTGGGAGAGTACTACGACCGCATCGAGTACCTCACCCTCCACCAGGGGGAGCAGATCGGAATCCCCACCGGCTTCGCCGACCTCGATCACGTCCTAACCGGCTTCCAAAAGTCCGACATGATCATCTTGGCCGCCAGGCCGAGCGTCGGCAAGACGAGTTTGGCCCTCACTATGGCCCTCCAGGCCGCCAAGAAGCACCGTCAGCAGGTGGCCTTCTTCAGCCTCGAGATGTCCGCCGAACAGGTCGTCCAGCGCCTGATCTCCGCCGAGACCGGGATCGAGTCGCAGCGCCTGCGCAAGGGAGAGATCAACGAAGACGAATTGGCCCTCGTCATGCGCGTCGCCGCCGACCTGGGCGAGATTGGCTTCTACATCGATGACACGCCCGGCCTCTCGGCGCAAGAGCTCCGCTCCAAGGCGCGCCGACAGTGGAGCGAGACCGGGCTCGATATTCTCATTGTCGACTACCTCCAGCTCATGCGCAGCGACTATCGCTCCGAGAACCGCGTGCAAGAAATATCTAGTATCTCCCGCTCGCTCAAGGCCCTCGCCCGCGAGCTGAATGTGCCCCTTCTTGCCCTATCCCAGCTCTCTCGCTCCGTCGAGTCGCGCCAGGACAAAAAGCCGCAGTTGTCCGACCTGCGCGAGTGCCTGACCGGCGACGCACTTGTCGTGCGGGCAGATACGGGCGCACGAGTCCCGATTGCCGAGCTGGCGGCCTCTGGTCAGCCCGTGCCTGTGTGGGCATTGGATGAGAACCTCCAGCTCAGGTCCGCGACCATGGAGCGGGTCTTTCCCTCCGGGACCAAGCCGGTGTTCAAGCTTCGTACCCGATCCGGGCGCGCCGTACGCGCCAGTGCCAACCACCCCTTTCTCAAGATCGATGGTTGGGCACGACTGGATAACCTCGTGCCCGGAGATTTCGTCGCCGTGCCCCGGCTCATCCCGTCGCCGGTGCAATCACACTCCTGGCGGGAGGCCGAGCTGATCCTTCTGGCTCACCTGATTGGTGACGGCTGCTTCGTGGAGCGCCAGCCGCTGCACTATACCAGCCAGGATCCGGCCTGCCTCGATGCTGTCGAGTCCGCAGCAACTTCCTTTGACGTTGAGCCAAAACGTGTCCGACAAGAGACCTGGACACATCTGTACCTATCCGCCCGGAGGCACCTGACGCACGGAGTTCGAAATCCGATAGCCGTCTGGCTGGCAGATTTGGGGATCTATGGCCAGAGATCGAAGGAGAAAGCCCTTCCGTCAGAGCTTTTCGGCTTGCCCGCGGAACAGACCTCGCTCTTCCTGCGCCACCTGTGGGCAACCGATGGCTCTCTGCGCTGGAACGAGAGTAGGAATCGTGCGCAGATCTACTACGCCACGTCCAGCTCCACTTTGGCCGACGGCGTGCGCCACCTGCTCCTCTCGCTTGGCATCAATGCCAGAGTACGGCTGAATCCGCAGCGCAACGGCTACACACCCCAGTACTCGGTCCTGGTCGATGGGCGGGAAGAGCAGATGCGTTTCCTGACCGAGGTAGGCGCATTTGGCCGCAAGGCGGATCATGTCCCTGTGATTATGGTGCACCTCCTGGAACGACGCTCCAACCCGAACTGCGATGTGATACCCAAGCAGGCCTGGCCCCAAGTCATAGATCCGGCACGGCAGGCGGCAGGCATAACCTGGCGTGGCTTCGCCGAAAAGCTCAAGATGCAGTACTGTGGCTCTGCCCTCTTCAAGACGGGAATAGGACGGGAGCGAATGGAGCGCATCGCCGAGTTCCTGCCGTCTCCAGAGATCACCCGGCTGGCGCGCTCAGATGTGTATTGGGACCAGATCGACAGCATCGAATCGGACGGCGAGGAGGTCGTGTATGACGGGATTGTTCCCGGCCCTCACAACTTCGTCGCCAACGACTTGATTGTGCACAACAGCGGAGCCCTCGAGCAGGACGCGGACGTCGTCATCTTCATCTACCGCGACGAGCTCTACAACCCCAACACCGACCGCAAGAACATCGCCGACATCATCGTCGCCAAGCACCGCAACGGCCCCACCGGTTCCGTGGCCCTGTACTTCAAGAAGGAGCTGGCCCAGTTCCGCGAGGCCGAGATGCGACGAACCGAGTTTGTCAGTCTGTGATGGACGACACGATCCGCATCCGCGTCTGCGCCTGGCCGCTGAGAAGGCCCTGGGGATAGGATGAAAGGCTTTGCGGGTTTCCCTCCGGGAAGGCAATCCAATACGCCCTTGCCCGACCTCTTTTTCGCCGAGCTCCTCCCGACCATCGACCACTTGGGCGAGCTCAAGGTGACCCTGTACGTCTTTTGGCTGCTGGCCCGTCAGAAGGGAGATCGCCGGTACGTCTCCCGAGCGGCTCTTACATCCGATCCACACCTGCTGGAAGGGCTGGCGCCACCCGGCATACCGCCCCTGGAGGCTCTATCCGAAGCCCTGGAGCGCGCCGAGGCGCGTGGGACGCTCCTGCGCGCCTCGGCGGGAGAAGGGGCGGGACGCCGGGAGTGGTACTTTGTGAACTCCGAGAAGGGCCGCCGGGCAGTACAGGACCTCAGCGCTGGCAGGTGGGCACCCCCCGACCTCGAGCAGCCCGCGCCGGTCGAGGTGGACCGCCCCAACATCTTTCTGCTCTACGAGCAGAACATCGGACCCTTGACCCCGCTGCTGGTCGAGGAGCTGATGGAGGCAGAAGAGCGCTACCCGGCGTCCTGGATCGAGGATGCCTTCCGCGAATCGGTCTCGTTGAACAAGCGCAGCTGGCGCTATATCCTGCGCATCCTGGAGCGCTGGGCAGCCGAAGGAAAGAGCGATGAAACGTCTCGGCGAAGTGTTGAAGGAAACCGGCGCCGGTACATCGAAGGGGAGTATGCCGACTACGTCGAGCACTAGTGCGACCCCGGAGGTGTGCCCGATCTGCGGCGGCCTGGGCTATCTCCGGGCCGACCTGCCGCTGGACCATCCCGATTTTGGCCAGCTCTTCCCTTGCCGCTGCAAACTGGCCGAAATCGAGCAGCGGCGCCTCGAGCGCCTGCGTGTCCAGAGCAACATGGGCCATTTTGCCCACCTGACCTTCGATACCTTCCGTCCCGAAGCTCACGGCCTGTCGCCCGACAAGGCACTCAGCCTGCGGGAGGCCTACCTGGCGGCCCAGCAATTCGCCGAGGCGCCGCAGGGGTGGCTCACGTTCCTCGGCGTCTACGGCTGCGGCAAGACCCACCTCGCGGCAGCCATTGCCAACCGCCTCCTCGAGCGGGGGCACGCCGTGCTCTTTGTCGTCGTCCCCGACCTCCTCGACTACCTTCGCGCGAGCTTCGCCCCCGGCAGCCCGGGCAGCTACGACGAGCGCTTCGACGAGGTGCGCAGCGCCCCCATCCTGATCCTGGACGACCTGGGCACCCAGAGCAGCACTCCCTGGGCCTTGGAAAAGCTCTTCCAGATCTTCAACCACCGCTACAATGCCCGGCTGCCCACCGTGATCACCTCCAACCAGAAACTGGAAGAGATCGACCTGCGCATCCGGTCGCGGATGGTCGACCCAGGTCTCGGGCGCATCCTTGCCATCCGTGCGCACGATTTCCGCGGCGGCGCCATGGACCAGGACCAATCAGAGCTCTCCAGCCTTTCGCTGATGGAGGACATGACCTTTGAGAGCTTTGACCTGCGCGACGAAGACCTCCCGGCGGAGGAGCGAGTCAATCTGAGGGATGCGTTTGACCGGTGCCGGACCTATGCCGACCAGCCAGAGGGTTGGCTCGTGCTTCAGGGTGACTACGGCTGCGGCAAGACCCACTTGGCCGCGGCTATCGCGAACGAGCGCACCTCCCGGGGGCAGCCGGCCCTGTTGGTCGTCGTCCCAGACCTGCTCGATCACCTACGGGCCACCTTCAGCCCCACCAGCCAGGCCCGCTTTGACCGCCGGTTTGAGGAGGTCAAGAATGCGCCCCTTCTGGTGCTCGACGACCTCGGCACCGAGAGCGCCAGCCCGTGGGCGCAGGAAAAGCTCTTCCAGCTCTTCAACTACCGCTACATCGCCCGGCTCCCCACCGTCATCACGATGTCGAAAAGGATCGACGAGGTCGACCCAAGGCTGCGCACTCGGATGCTGGACGTGGCGCGCTGCACCATATTCGCCATCCTCGCCCCGAGCTACCGAGGCTCGGCAAAGCGGCGGGAGGAGCGGAAGGCGCGGGGCCGGCCTTCCCCCGGAGCATCAAGGCAGCCGGGCGGCAGGGGCAAGCGGCCGTGACCCCACCCAGGCGCGCCTGGCTCCCCGACGCCCTCATCATCTCCGGGCTCCTACTCCTGCCGCTCCTCTTCTGGTGGCGGCTCTGGGTACCCGGCGCAGCTGACCGGGCTGCCATCCCGGAGGGCGACTTCACCAGCCAGTACTATCCTCTCCAGCTCTTTGCCGCCCGGGAGCTGGCTGCCGGGCAGCTGCCGTCCTGGGATCCCTATATCAACGCTGGGCAGCCCGGCCTGGCCGACATCCAGACGGGCGCCTTCTACCCGCTCAACTTGCTCCCCAACCTCATCCTTGCCCTCCTGGGACGGCCGCTGACGCCCGGCCTGCTCCAGGCACAGGTGGTCCTGCACTTTGCCCTTGCCAGTCTCTTCACCTACCTCCTCGGCCGGCGCCTGGCGCGCCGCGCCGGGGCCCGGCTGCCGGCCGCACGTTTCGCCGGCGCGGTCGCTGCCCTCTCCTTCACATATGGCGGCTACCTGACCTCCTTCCCCGTCCAGCAGTTGACCATCCTGGAGACGGCCGTCTGGCTGCCCCTCGTGCTCCTGTTCCAGGACCTCTCCCTAGACTCGCCCGCCTCGGGGGTGCGCCGTCTCGGGCCGCCGGTCCTGGCGGGGATGGCACTCGCCATGGCCCTGCTCGCCGGCCATCCCCAGACCGCCATGCTCGTCGTCTATGCCGCCTTGACCTACGCTCTGTTCCTCTTCCTGGGCCATGCCCGCACCGTCTCGCATGCTCCCTCGGGACTGTCTACTTCCCCTCCCGCCCATTCCCGCCTTGTGCATTGTGCCTTGCGCATCTTGCGTTTCGCCCTGCGCCTGGTGCCTTACGCCTTGCCCTTTGCCGTTGCACTCGCCCTCGCCGCCGTCCAGCTCGTGCCCACACTCACCTTCATCGCGCACTCCACGCGTGCTGGGCTTGGCTACGATGCGGTCGCCAAGGGGTTTTCCTTGTCCGAGGTCACACACCTGCTCTACCCCGGCTACTTTGGCGGTTCGCCGCAGTACCTCGGCATCCTGGGCCCGATCCTCGCCCTGGCCGCCTGGTTCCTCAAGCGCGCCCGCCGGGAAGTCCTCTTCTGGACCCTCCTGGGAGCGGTCGCCTTCCTGCTCTCCTTTGGCGGCGACCTCTTCTTCTACAACGTGGCCTACCTGGTCGCACCCGGCTTCTCTGCCGTCAGGAATCAGGAGCGGACCGTTTTCCTCTTCAGCTTTGCGGCCAGCGTGCTCGCCGGCTACGGCGCGCTTCTCCTGGTCCAGCCGCTGCCCGCTGGCCTGCGGCCTGCGCTCCGCCGCTTCTGCCGCACCCTGGCCTGGGTCCTGGTAGTATTCCTTGGCCTGACTGCCCTTTGGTACTTTGGCTTCGAGCAGGCCCTTCAGCAGGGGGCCGAGATCAACCTCTTCGAGGCCGTGCTTCGCCACCACACGCTCATCCTCTTCATCCTGGGCGGCTCAACCCTTCTCTTTCTCTTGAGGCTCTCCGGGCGTGTCCGTCGCCGCTGGCTGGTGCTCCTCGCGCTGGTGCTGATCTGGCTCAACCTCTTTACCGTCAACTGGCGGTACAACCTCTCCTCGCCCGTGGCAGGCGGATCGTTCCCGTCCGGCGGCCTGGTGGGGTACCTCAAGAGCCAGCCCGGCACCTTCCGCATATCCAGCGCAGGCCTGCTGCCCGGCGGCTCCAACGCCGGGATAGTCCACGAGATGGAGGACATCACAGCCAACACCCCCCTCCGCCTGGCGGCTTTTCAGCGGCTCGAGGATCGGCTGGGCAGTTGGCGGCTTTGGCAGCTTCTCAATGTCGAGTTCGTCCTCACCAGGGATACCCTGGACGGACCCGGCTTCCAGCCCGCCTTCGAAGAGGGCGACGTCAAGGTCTACCGTCTCTCCGATCCTCTCCCTCGGGCGTGGGTGGTCCACGAAGTGGCTGCGGCCGGTGATGCCCAGGCGATCGACCGGCTCGGCGACGAGAGCTTTGATCCACGGCGAGTTGCCATCGTGGCGGGCGGCCTCCCAGACCCGCTGCCGGCAGCGCAGGGCGCCCCTGCCGCTGAGGCACGCGTAGAAAGTGCACGGCCCGGGCGGCTGGCCCTCCTGGTCTCAACCGGCGCAGAGGGCCTGCTCGTCATCAGCCAGCCGTACTATCCGGGCTGGCAGGCGCGCCTGAACGGGGAGCGCGTCCCACTTCTTCGAGTCGATTCGTTTCTGCAGGGGGTACGCGTCCCTGCGGGCAGGTACCAGGTCGAGCTGTCGTACAGGCTGCCTCTCTGGCCCGCTTTGATCACCTCCCTCGCTCTGCTCACCTGTATCGTCACCCTCGTTGCCAGGCGCCGCCGGGTCTAGCCTGCCGGCTACTGCCTGTCCACCGCGTTTGCCATGCGTACCCATCGCAGCTATAATGCCTGCGCTCGCACTTCGCACACAAGGAACTGAATGGCTGGACGGAAAAACGGCGCGGTTGCCGTCCTGAGGAACCGCGACTTTCTGGCCCTGTGGCTGGGCCAACTTGTCTCCCGGGTAGGTGATAACATCGCCACGGTTGCCGGCTTGGTGCTCATCAACGAGTATGCCAACAAGCCGGGGATCGCTGTGGTCGTCATCGCCGTCGTGCAGACCATTCCGTCCCTCTTTGCCTTGGCCAGCGGCGTGCTGCTCGATCGCTTCAGCCGCAAGTGGGTCATGATCCTGACGGACCTCTTGCGGGCCGGTGCCGTCCTACTGCCACTTCTTGTCCGGCGGGCCGATCAGCTCTTCGTTCTCTACATCGCCGCTTTTGTCATCAATGCCCTTGGCGCTGTTTTCGCCCCCGCCCGCAACGCTTCAATTCCCAACATGGTGAAGGAGGAGCAGCTCCTCACAGCCAACGCCCTCATCCAGGCCACCGACCTGGCGTCGCTCATCCTGGGAGCCTCGTTGGCCACCCTGATGATCGGCCTGTTCGGCACGCCCGCCGCCTTCATCATGGACTCGGGCAGCTTCATCCTGTCTGCGGTGCTGATCTTCTTCGCCCGGATCCCTTCGGCCGGGCAGGTAGCCGCCGCGCCTGCCACCATCGGCGCATTCCGCAGCTTCTGGGCGAGCTTCACCGAGGGCCTGCACTACATCCGCGGCCACAGGTTCCTGCTTCAGCTGATGGCCATTACCCTCATGGCCACGCTTGGCCTGAGCGCAACCGTCCTCCTCGCCGTGGCCTTCTTCAACAAGCTCTTCAACGTTGGCTCCGAGTATCTGGGGCTCTTGCAGACCATGGAAGGACTCGGCATGGCCATCGGCGCCGTGCTGGTTGGCATCTACGCCTCGTGGGCCCGCTCCCGGCGCATTGTCAGCGGGAACATGATCTTTCTGGGCATTGCCACGCTCACCTTCGCCATTGCGCCTCGCTACTGGATGGTGCTGATGGGGGCGCTGGTTGTCGGGCTCTGCGTGGTCTCGGCGCGCAGCACCCTGGCTGCCATGACGCAGGCCCTCGTCCCGGACATCAGGCGCGGCCGCGTAGAGAGCGCCATGGTGACCGTCACCGGCCTCGGAACGATGGGGGCGCTTGTCCTCGCAGGCGTCGGCGCCGACATAATCGGCCCCAACGGACCTCGGATCATCTTCTTCGTCACCGGGCTGGCCGTCCTGGCGGCCGGCATCGTCTCCATCTTTACCCTCCGGGGTACCGAGCGCTACCTGACGGACCAAATGAACGACTCCTTCCTGCCGCAGGCGTAGACCGACCACCTTCTTGACGGGTGCACAGAGGACCACAACCCATTCCGCAACCGCTTCGGTGAAAGAAGGGTGATGACATGCTTCGAACCAAAATCGTCTGCACTCTCGGTCCCGCGTCCGACGACGAGGCCACCATCCGTGCTTTTCTCGAGGCTGGCATGGCCGTCGCCCGCATCAACTTCTCCCACGGGGAGTACGAGGACCACGCACGCCGCATCGAAACCGTTCGCCGCATCGCCAGTGAGATGGGCAGGCCGGTGGCCATTCTCGCCGACCTTCAGGGACCCAAACTGCGTGTCGGCGCCCTGCCCCTGGAGGGCGTGCCCCTGGTCCCGGGCGCGATCCTCACCCTGGTCGACCAAACTACCTCCACCGATCCTGTCACCATCCCAGTCCCTCACCCGGAGGTGATCCGCGATCTCAAGCCGGGCGACCGGATCCTGCTGGACGATGGCCTGCTCGAGCTGCAGGTGACCGAGTGCATCGAAGGCGGTGCCCGGGTTCGTGTGGTGACCGGCGGCCAGCTCCTGTCTCGCAAGGGGATCAGCCTTCCCCATACCTCTATCCAGATGCCCTCCGTCACCGACAAGGACAAGGCCGACGCAGCCTTTGCCCTCGGACAGGAGGTCGATTACTTCGCGCTCTCCTTTGTCCGCGGCGCCGCCGACGTGGAGAACCTGCAGGCGTGGCTTCAGCAGCAGGGTGGAGACACCCCGGTGATCGCCAAGATAGAAAAGCCGGAAGCGCTCGGTTGCATAGACGAAATCGTGGCCGTCTCCGCCGGCCTCATGGTGGCGCGTGGAGACCTGGGCGTAGAAGCGCCGCCCGAGGAGCTGCCCGTCGCCCAGAAGCGGATCATCCGGGCGTGCAACGAGGCAGGCAAGCCGGTCATCACCGCCACGCAGATGCTCGACTCCATGATCCGCAACCCACGCCCTACCCGCGCCGAGGCATCCGACGTCGCCAATGCCATCCTCGATGGCTCCGATGCCGTCATGCTTTCTGGGGAGACGGCCATGGGCCACTACCCGGTGGAAGCGGTGCGCATGATGGCACGCATTGCCGAAGTCACCGAGCGCAGCATGCCCTACCACGATTGGCTTCAGCAGGCCTTTTCCGCCCACTCGGCCAGTGTCACCGATGCCCTCAGCCAGGTCGCCTGCGAGATCGCCGCTGAGCTCGATGCTCGGGCGATCATCGCCTCGACCATGACCGGCGGCACTGCCCGGCAGGTAGCCTCCCACCGGCCGGCGACCCCCATCCTGGCACCAACGCCCAGCCCTGCCGCCTACCGCCGGCTGGCTCTCGTCTGGGGGGTCGAGCCCCTGCTCGTCGACGAGTTCGCCGACACCGACGCCATGATCCGTACTGTGGTTGAAGGAGCGCGAGCGTATGGCATGGTGGACGAGGGCGATCTTGTCGTAATCACTGCCGGTGTGCCCGTCAGCGGCATGGGCCTCACCAACATGCTCAAGGTTCACCGGGTCGGCGAAGAGAGGGGTTGGCGCTGATGAGGATGGATGCTCCCGTCGGGGGGATCACCGAAGGCTCGAGGCGCTACGACGCCGTTCTCCTGGACATGGGCTACACGCTGGTCTACTTTCAGCCGACGACAGAGGAGATCATCCACCGCGCATTGCAGGCCATCGGCGTGGAGCGCTCACCGCACGAGATCTACGTTGCCGAGGAAGCTGCGTATGCCGACGAGACACGCGACGCCGCTTCGGCTACCTTTCCAGCCACGCTTGAGTATGACCGCGAGTCGCAGCGCGCCTTCGAGCGCAACCTGCTCACCCGCCTGCGGGTCCCTGCCGAACCGGCAACCCTGAAAGCCTTTGCCACCGAGCTCCGGTCATGGTACGAGCGCCCCGGCGTGATGCACACCTACCCCGAGGTCGTGCCAATCCTGGCCACCCTTCGGCAGCTTGGCTACCGTCTGGCCATCGTTTCCAACTGGAGTTGGAACCTGCGCCAGCGCGTTGTCCAGGTGGGGCTGGAGCACTTCTTCGAGGTCATTTGGGCCTCCGCCTATGCCGGTTGCAGCAAGCCGCACCCCGCGATATTCCACCAGACCCTGGCGCAGATGCAGCCCGCGCCCCCACCCGGTCGCGCCCTCTACGTGGGCGACAGCTACTTCCACGACGTGGTGGGCGCGCGCAGCGCCGGCATCGCCGCCGCCCTACTCGACCGCGACGGCAGGGCGGACCACCCTGACTGCCCGGTCATTCGCGATCTTGGGGGGATTCTGGCCCTGTTGGGTGAGTAGCGCGCGGCCGGCTGGGCCCCCGACCTGGCTGCCGCAGCCCGCCCGGCGCTAGATCAGCGGCCTCCAGGCCAGCGTGCCGCCGCGCCTCTCTGCGGCAATCTTGCCTTCCATCTCCAGCACGTCCAGGTGCCCGACCACCTCCGACACTGCCAGGAAAGTATCCAGGGGCGGGCGGCCCGGGAAGAGGAGCTCAGTCACTTCCCACGTGGTCTGGGCCCCTGCCCGCAGCGCCTCAACCACTCGCTCCAGCCGCCGCTCATGGAAGGCCATGCGCTTGGCGACCAACCCGGCGACGTCCTGGATGGCAGGACCGTGGCTGGGCAGGGCAACCGAGACCCCCATCTCTGCCACGCGCCGCAGCGACTGCCGGTAGAGCACCAGGCTCCGTGGGCGCTCTGTCTCGCCTGGGGCAGGCGGCTCCACCACCGGGTTAGAAGAGATCCCGGCCAGCAGGTGATCGCTCGACAGCAGCGTGCGGCTTTCGGGCTCATACAGGCAGATGAGCCCGCTGGCATGGCCCGGGGTATGGAGCACCTGCCAGTCCCGCCCGGCCAGGCGCACGGTCGCCCCCTCGTCCAAGGTGCGCGCTACCGCCACCGGGCGCGAGAAAGCGGTCATGCCCCCGGTGATGCTGCCGACGGCCTGCATGACCTCTCGGGGGACGGCAGCCTCGCTCAGCAGCTGCGCATAGAACCGGACTCGCTCCTCCCGGTCCGCGACGAAATCGCCCAGTGCGGCGACGTTCCACGGGTGCGTCCAAACCTCTGCGCCGGAGCAATCGGCCAGCTCTCGCGCCAACCCAAAATGGTCCACATGCGCGTGCGAGACCACGATCCGCTCCAACTCTGCCGGCGCGTAGCCAAGCTGGGCCAGGCCGGCTATGAGCGCGGCTCGCGTGTCGGGGTGCAGGGGGCCCGTGTCGACCAAGGTCAGCCGTTCGCCGGGGGCATCGGACAGGAAGACGCTGACAGGGCCCACCGGGAAGGGTGTGGGCAGCTCGATGGCGTGAAGGTACGTCAAGCCCGTATCCTGGATCATCCTCGGCTCCGGCCGGGCCTGCGGACAGGCCCGGCCGGAAGTATAGCACGCCCCATCACCTGCGGCAAGCACGGGATTGCGCGCGTACCCGGCCCTACCTCCCCGCCGATTTGCGCGATCCACAGGCGTGCGCTATACTTTGCAATACGAATATCGATCCTGGCTTGCGGGTGTGACGCAGCGGTAGCGTACCTGCTTCCCAAGCAGGTTGTCGTGGGTTCGAATCCCATCACCCGCTCTCAGTCAAGAGGGGCTCCGTCTAGGGGCCCCTCTCTATTGTCCCCCCGTCAGGTCGTTTGACGCGCCATCTGCGCCATGGTACAATCGCCTTCGATGAAGGAGACCGATCCGCTGTCCCACAGCCCGCTCTTTGCTCCTCTCTCTGCCGAAGACCGCGCCAGGCTGGCCAGGCAGCTGGTCCGGCGGGCCTTTGAGAAGGACGAGTACCTCTTCCTCGAAGGCGATCCGGCCGAGTGGCTCTTCTTTGTCGCCGAGGGCCAGGTCAAGATGGTCAAGCACTCCGAGGGTGGCCGGGAGACGATCCTCGCTACCTTCGGCCCCGGCCAGATCGTCGGCGAGGTGGGTGTGCTGGTGGGCGAGGCGTACCCCGCAACGGCACAAGCCATGGAGCGCGCCGTCACCGTCAGCCTTCACCGCGCCGACTATGTCGGCTGGGTCCGGAACCGTCCCGACTTGGCCTGGGCGCTCATTCAGGAGCTCGGCCGCCGCCTACAGCACGCGCACGAGTCGATTCGCAGCATGGCGGTGGAGAAGGTGGAGAGGCGGGTGGCCCGGGTGCTCCTGCGAATGGCCTCGACCGCCGGCCAGCGTCTCGAGGGGGGCGCAGTACTGATCACCCTCCCCCTCAGCCGCCAGGACATCGCCGACATGGCCGGCACCGTGATCGAGACTGCCATCCGCAGCATGAGCCGCTTCCAAAAGCTGGGCTACCTCGAGACGCGCGAGGGACGCGTCATCCTCCTAAAGCCGCACCAGTTGGTGGCCATCGCCGAGGAGCTGTAGCCAAGGCCTCTGTGCCCCCCGGCGCTCGGACCTACGCTGCCTCCGCCAGGTCGTGTGCCATCTGGTGGTATCGCTCGTGGACCCCGGCCCCCATCTCCTCGGCCTCAACCTGGTCGAATGCCGCTTCTAGCTCGAGCTGGTCCTCGTCACGGAAGAGCCTGTCCGCCATCGGGAAAAGGACACGATCCTCTTTGTGGATATGCGCCCTGAGCAGGCGGGCGTACCCTCCCAGTGCGTCCTTGACCTGCGCGATCTCTCCCGCATCCCCGTCCCGCGCCCTGGGGAGCGCCGCGGCAGCTGCCCTCAGAAACCTGCGCCCCATCTCGTGCTCCTGCAGCATCACGGCCACGGGCCCACCCTCGACCGGCAGCCCGCGTTCCCCCATCCGCACGAAGAGCAGCTTCTCTTCCTTTGCGTGGTGGCAGCGGTCGGCGAAATTCGGGAACAGGTCCAGCATCTGCGCCACCCGGTCCGCGTGGACCTGGCCGGTGGCCTCGATGTGGCCCACCTCGCGGTCCGCCGCGCCGATCGCCAGCAGAATGATCTGGTGCTCGTGCATGAGCGTCTCTGTCGGTCTCATTTGCCCCTCCCTACCGGAAAGTGGATTGAACTATCCGAATTATACCCTATCTCGGGTGAATTTGTATGACCAATGTCATAACTAGGAAGGGGACGGGCGGGGACTAGCCGAACTCCTCGACCGCCTCGAGGAGGACGGCAATGTTGGCCCAGGGGATATCGGGCTCGTCGATGTCATACGCCGGTCCGAGGATCAGCCCGGCGCGGCCGAGGGTCTCAATACGCATCTTGACCTCGGCACGGATCTCGTCTGGGGTGGAGAAACTGAAGGTCGTGTGGCAGCCCACCGTGCCCCACAATGCCAGCCGCGGGCCGAACCTTCGCCGGATGCGCACAGCGTCCATATGCTCCGGCTCCAGGGGGTTGATGGCATTCACGCCGATGTCGACCAAGTCCTCAAGGATTGGCTCGAAATAGCCGTCGCTGTGGTACAGCACCGGAAGCCCGGGCTGGATGGCACGTGCCGCCTCGATAATCCCTGCCATGCGCGGCTTGAAGAAGCGCCTCCAGACATCGGGGCTCATGAACATCGTCCTCGGCATGCCGACGTCGTCGTCCAGCGAGAGGACGTCCACGCCCGCGCGGGCCAGCGTCTCGGCGTTGCGGCGCGCCAGCTCCGCCAGCCGGTCCAGCAAGTAGCTCGCCCACTCTGGGCGCTCGACCAGGTCCAGCAGGAAAGTCTCCAGCCCGCGCAGCCGCCAGGCGGCCTCGAACAGCTCCCCGCCCAGGTGGGGCAGGTTGCCGCCGGCTGCCATCCCTTGCTCGTGTAGCACCTCCACCTGCTCTGCAATCCCCTCCGCCTGGTAGGGCGCCGACAGGTCTGGGAAGGGAAACTCCCTCAGCTCCTCCATCGAGCGGGCGCCCGCCAGCGGGCTCGCGTACGGCGGATCGTGCGGGCGGTAGCTCCACCGGGCGTAGGTCCTCACCTGCGAGGAGGTGCCCAACCGCGTGTCGGGGGAGAAGGGCCGGGCGAGCGCTTCCAGCGCCTCCTCTTCCGGCGAAAGGGGAAACGCCACCATCTGGACATCCACCAGGCCGCGGAGGTCCTCGCCTGGCGGGACAATCGCTGCCAGGTCGACACGATAAAAGCTCAGCGCGCAGGGCACCCGGTCCGGCTCGCCGCCGGCCATCGCCACCAACACCCGTTCTCTGCCGTCCACATTCCACCTTGCCGCGAGCCCGCGCCCATGGTTGCGCAGGGACAGTCTCCCCGTCCCCGCGCAACCATCGCCTCTGTTGCTGCGTTCTCGGCCGGTCTTGCCGACCCTGTCCTCGGCCGGTCTTGCCCACCCTGTTCTCGGCCGGTCTTGCCCACCCCTGTTCTCGGCCGGTCTTGCGCACCTCTGTTCTCGGCCGGTCTTGCGCACCTCTGTTCTCTGTTCTCGGCCGGTCTCCTGACCGGCCGAGCGTCGGCCAAGCCCCTACTTCTGTCCTCGGCTCGTACCCTACCTCTGTTCTCGGTCTGTTCTCGGCCGGTCTTGCCCACCTCTGTTCTCGGCCGGTCCTGTTCTCGGCCGGTCTTGCCCACCCCTGTTCTCGGCCGGTCTCCTGACCGGCCGAGCGTGGGCCAAGCCCCTACTTCTGTCCTCGGCTCGTACCCTACCTCTGTTCTCGGCCGGTCTCCTGACCGGCCGAGCGCCTCTCGCGCCCCCGCGTCCTGCGTCCCCTCTGGCTATGCAGCCGCCGGCTCTTTCTTCGCCAGCCACTTCTCCGGCACAAAGAGTCTGAGCACGTTGCCCAACCCCAGCGTGCCGATCACATTGACCAGGAAGACCACGAGACCCAACGCCATCAAGATGCCGCCGGCCATCGCCGCCAGCACATACGGGTCCCACATGCCCGCTGCATAGAGCGTGCGCCGCAGCATGCCTTCCATGCCCGCCATGCCCATAGCGTAGGCATTGGTAATCGCCCCCACCAGCCAGAGCACCAGGTGGACGTTCACCAGCTTGGGGAAGCGGTACTCCTTCTTGATCATCATCGGCACCAGCGTGTACAGCACGGCAAAGACCAGCGACCCCACAGCCGTCAGCAGGAAGGTATGGGCGTGCAGTGCGATGACCCACTGCGTGTTGTGGAACACCATGTTCAGGCCGGTGTTCGCCTGCGTAAGCCCGGCTGCCCCGCCCATCAGGAAGCCGAAGATGGAGGCCAGTACGAACTTGAGCGGCGGCGTCATCTTGACAGGGCGTGCCAACCAGATGGTCATCAGCGCCGCAAAGATCGTCAGCCCCATGGTGAAGAACTCACCCCAGGTCACGAACTGCCCCGAAAGCAGCTTCATCCAGCCCGGCTGCGGCCGGTCCCCCAGCAGGTGGTGGCTCCAGACACCCATGCTGACCAGCAGGTCCACCATGATCACCGTTTTGACGACGTTCGCCCCAAAGAGCTCCCGCCCCACCAAGAGCGGAACCAGCAGGTACCAGATGCCGGCGGTGTAGATCAGCACATTGCCGTCGGCCACCATGTCCAGCCCCCACCAGTACCAGTTCTTGTAGACCAGTGCATTCACCGCGCCCGGGTCAAGCGGGGCTTTGAACAAAGCTGCCAGCCCATACACCAGGATCAGAGCTCCGGCCGTCAACAGCACAAAGGCATTGATCACTGTGTCGATCGAGCCGCGTCCCACCGCCACCAGGAAGACCGGCAGGCCGTTGTGATCCAGGTTTGGCGCTCCCTTATCCTCCTTGCCCAGCCACTTCAGAAGGCGGTTGATGCCAAAGGCCGACCGAAGAAAGCCCCAGAAGCTGTACGACTGGGGGTTGCTCTTGCTGAGCACGGTGCTGAAAAGGTTGAAGGCGAAAAGAAGGATGTTCACCATGATGATCGCGGCGCCGACGGAGAAAGCGATCGTGCTGATGACCGGCATGCCCCGATCGAACGCCACCGGCAGCGGCCAGTAGAGTGTATACAGCGAGTGGAACATGCCAAAGAACCCGGCGCTCCAGCAAATCATCACCCCGATTGGCTGCAGGAAAAAGTTGGCCACCTCCAGCTTCTTGTGGCGGACTTCCCTCTTCAGCAGGAAGGGGACAAGGTAGTAAAAGGCACCCATGATCGCCATGTAGACAAAGCCGTAGATGCCCACGATCGGGTGGGCAGTCATCATCGAGTAGAAGAGCTCCTCCTGCGTCGGTTCTGTCCCCAGCCGAACGGCGTTCAGGACCCCTTCCATCGGTTTCAGGGCGTCGATGTCGATCTGCTGCGTCCGCATCAGTAGCCCCTCAAAGCCGGAGAGGGCGAGGAACAGCAGGCCCACCACGGCAAAGCGCAGCGTCCATTTTTCTTGCCAGCTTAGCTGAGCCATCTTGTCCTCCCTCACTGGGTCACGGTGATCGCGTCCTCGACAAGCATCTCGGAATGCCGGGGACCCGAGTATTCGGTGGAGCGCACGTCGTAGCTGCCGGCCTCGTCAAACCTCCAGACGATGCTGTTCGTCATTCCCGGGAGTACCTGCATCTGGAAGACGAGGCTGCCGTCTTGGCGGAACGCGCCAAATCCGTAGGTGACGTCCTTGGACGTGGCCGTGAACTCCACGTACTCACCGACCTTGGCCTCCATGGGAGGAAGCGTGAACTCATAGTCGTCGATCTCGATGGCAAAGCTCTTGGCGGGCTCGGGCTTGGACCAGAGCAGCCAGCGCTGCCAGGGGACTGCGGGGGAAAGTGTGATGATATTGACTGCCAGGAACACACCGATCAGTACGAACAACCAGCGCTTCTCGCGCGGGTCCATCCGGTGCGACTCTGTTGCCTTGTGTGGTGTTGTGGCTCGGGGGCGACCCTTGGCTGTCGTCTTCTTCGCGCTCATCGCTTTCGCCCTCTTGTCCGAACCTTGAAGGAAAACCAGAGCAGGAAAAGCGCCACCAGCACCACAAAGGCGGTGTACGACCACCAAACTGCGTCGGTTATGTGCATAGGAACCTCCTCGTGATAAGGCACTTCATTGTGAACACGCAACGGAGACAATTCCTTAGCGCGGGGTTATTCCATCTTCACTCGATAGGCGACTCCTCCTCAGTTCCTCCCTGGCCTGCCGAGCAGGGGCAGGGAAAGCCTTTGCCAGGCCCACCACCTGCCCTCGGCGGTCATCTTTCCGGCCACGGCAGAACTCGATGGCCAGATTGTACCAGATGCCGGGCCGGCATGCAACCCGCGCTGGCTAGGCCAGGGCAGCCTCCAGGGCTTGGTTCAGATCGACCAGCAGGGGCTCGACGCCCTGGTGATGCTCGCGCGCACTGTCGGCTACGGTGTGAAAGGGCGCGATGTAGCAGCCGGCGCAGCTCATGCCGTGCCGGGCAAAGACCAGGATGGTCTGCGGACACTCCTCGACCACCTGCTGCACCAGGCTCTCTGCAGTGATTGGCTCTTTTGGTTGTGTCATACATACCCTCGCTGGCCCATCATAGCACACTCCCCCGCCTCCACGGTATGATCTTGGTCATAACGGGGATGTCCCAAAACTGTCATTCCGAGGGAGCGCAGCAACCGAGGCACGCCCTGAGGTACGAAGGGAATCTCTGATTCCGCTTGAAACGCAGTGCAGTCAGATGCGTCGCCGCGCTCAGCATGGCAGGTCTCGTGCTTTTTGGACGGCCCCGTGGGGTGCTATACTCCAGGGGTGGAGCTCGTCGACTGGGCGGAGCCCATCGGTGGGCGCGCCCGGCGCCGGTCGTGGAGGTACGCACAGTGAAGTGGATGGCCATGCGCCTCGCCTGGCGCCAGAAGGCCGAGCAGCTGCAAAAGGAAACCTACGCCTTGTACCTGGCCTATCGCGATCCGCGAGTGCCATGGATCGCGAGGGTATGGTCTGCCTGCGTGGTGGCCTACGCGCTCAGCCCGATCGATCTCATCCCCGACTTTATCCCCGTCCTGGGCTATCTGGACGACCTTGTGCTCATCCCGCTGGGTATCTCCCTCGCGCTGCGGATGATCCCGCCCGAGGTGATGGTCGATAGCCGCGCCAGGGCCGAGCAGGCGGTCGGCCGTGGCGGGCGACAGGGCAGGGTTGCGGCCGCGGTCATCGTCGTTGCCTGGCTCGCGGCCATCGGCCTGACCGTGTGGCTGGTAGTGCGCGCGCTCTAGGGCGAGGCATCGCCGGGGACCCGCACAGCGGCGAGCCAGCTCGCCCTACATAAGGCCTCCCAGAGCCCCGAACCCGCCCTCGGCGCCTGCCCCAAGCCGGCTGTCCCGGTCCGGCGCGGCGGCCCGAATTGGACAGAACATGCCGCTGGGGTGTAAGATGCCTGTCGGGCCTCACTTGCCGGAGGTACCCTTTTCCGATGCATCGAGGCTTGGATGGCAGATACTCAACCGGCACCGGCGGCTTCGCCCGGCACGCAACGCTCCTCTACCTTTCGCGCCCTGCGCCACCGCAACTTCAAGCTATTCTTCTACGGCCAGCTTATCTCCCTGGTCGGCACCTGGATGCAGACCATTGCACAGCAGTGGCTGGTCTACCGGCTGACGGGCTCCGCGACCATGCTGGGCACCATCAGCCTCTTGGGCATCATCCCGCTCTTCCCCATGGCACTCTGGGGTGGCAGCTTGGCCGACCGCTTCCCCAAGCGCAGCATCCTGGTGGTCACCCAGACAACCATGATGATTCTCGCCTTGGTCCTCGCGGCACTCACCTGGACCGGTGCTGTGCAAGTGTGGCACGTGATGGTGCTCTCGGTCCTTCTGGCAGCCGCCAACGCCCTCGACATCCCGGCGCGCCAGGCCTTTATCGTTGAGATGGTGGGCGGCAAGGAGGACTTGGCGAATGCCATCGGCCTGAACTCGGCCATCTTCAACGGCGCCCGCGTCATCGGCCCGGCCCTGGCCGGAGTCGCCGTCGCGGCCACGGGCGAGGCGGCCGCCTTCCTCGCCAACGGCCTCAGCTTCCTCTTTGTCATCGCCAGCCTGCTCCTCATGCGGCTGCCGCCCCACGCCGCCCCCGAAGGCCGGTCTCCCCTCGCCTCCCACCTCGGGGAAGCAGTGCGCTACGTCCGTCAAGAGCAGGTAGTCCTGGTTCTCATTAGCCTCGTAGCCGTCTCGGCTTTCCTCTCGATGCCCTATTCGACGCTGCTGCCGGTCTTTGCCAGCAAAGTGTTGACCGTCAGCGCGCAGCCGGTGGTCGATTTCGTCTGTGGCCCTGACTCTGCCTTGGGCATGCCGTGCAAGTCTCCCGACGCGCTGACCTACGGACTCTTGATGGCGGCCACGGGTGTCGGAGCAGTCGTCGGGGCGTTGTTCGTTGCCTCACTTCGCCCCACTGCCCGGCGCGGTGGCTGGCTGACGCTGGGCAACCTCGGCTTCCCGGCGCTCGTCGTCCTGATGGCCCTCTCGCGCTCCTTTCTCCTCTCGTGTGTTATCCTCCTGGGGATTGGCTTCAGCTTTGTCGCCCAGAACGCCCTGGTCAACACCCTGATCCAGGTTGCGGTGCCCGACAAGCTGCGCGGCCGGGTGATGGGTTTCTACTCCCTCACCTTCCAGGCGATGATGCGGATGGGGGGAATGCAGGCCGGGGTAATGGGAGATGCCCTGGGCGCGCCGCTCGCCGTGGGCATCGGTGGGGTCATTTGCTTGGGGTATGGTCTATTCGTCGCGCTCCGCTACCCGAAGGTGCGCGAGCTGGCATAGGCCGTGCCCGGCGTGCGCGTGGGAAGGCGTCGCGAGCGGCTGACTCTCCCAATGGCGGCAACGTCCGGCAGGGCACCCACTCAGGCTTCGCCTTCGCTCAGCTGCTGCACCCGCAGCTGCGCCTCGTCCAGAGCCGCCTGGCAGCGCCGTGCGAGGCGCACGCCCTTCTCGTAGGCGGCAAGGGCTTCCTCGAGGGTCAAGTCGCCCGCCTCCATCCTCCTAACAGTGGCCTCCAATTCCCGGTAGGCCTCTTCAAACGATGGCTCGGTCTCCTGCGTCATCCGCTCCTCCGTGCGTGGCTTGCGCCACCTTCGTCTCTTTCAGGGACGGGCCCGCCACCGCCGCAAACTCGCCATCCCCCACCCGCACCCTAAGGCCATCCCCGGCGCTCACCTGGCCCACGCTCGCGACGATGGCACTATCCTCCTCGCGCCGGACAATGGCGTAGCCCCGCTCCAGGGTTGCCAGGGGGCTCAACACCTGTAGCCGCGCCTCCACGCCGGCCAGCCCTGCCTGCCACAGCTCCAGGGTGTGGAAAAGCGATCGTCCCGCCCGCAGGATCATCTCGTCGGCCTGCTGCCGGCGTGCGTCGATCCTCGCCCGAGGCGATGCGAGCTGCAGGTTGTGCATCTGCCGCTGCAGCGCCTGGCCTGCCTCCACCAGCCGCTGTCCAATCCTCCACTCCATCTGGCCCTGCCATGCCCCGATCCGCTGCCGGATCTCGGCTTGGTCCGGTGCGGACAGCTCGGCCGCTGCCGTCGGCGTCGGTGCGCGGAGGTCGGACACGAAGTCGGCGATGGTAAAGTCGGTCTCGTGCCCAACCCCGGTCACCACGGGGTGTCGGCAGGCAACCACCGCCCGAGCCACTCGCTCGTCGTTAAAGGCCCACAGCTCCTCCAGCGAGCCGCCGCCCCGCACCAGCAGGATCGCGTCGACCTCCTCGCGTGCGTCCAGTGCCCGCAGGGCCGCCACGATCTGGAGCGGCGCCTGCTCTCCCTGCACCATCGCGGGCGCCAGCAGGACGCGGGCCAAGGGGTAACGCCGCTCCAGGGTGCGCAGCACATCTTGAAGCGCGGCTGCCCTGGGCGATGTGACGATGCCCAGCACGCGGGGAAACTCGGGGAGTGATCTCCGCTCACGGTCAAAGAGGCCTTCGTCCCTGAGCCGGTCCCGCAGCCTCTCGAACTGAGCGTACAGGTCCCCCTGCCCGGCGGGCAAGAGCTGGTCGATGTATAGTTGGACGGTGCCTCGTGCGCCATAGATCGAGATGGAGCCGTGGGCGACGGCGGCGTCGCCCAGGGCCGGCTGCCAGGTCAACCTCGCAGCCACAGTCCGCCAGGCGACGCAGCCCAACGCGGCTTGCGCGTCCTTCAGCGTAAAGTAGACATGCCCCGGGGCAGAGCGGCTAAAGTTCGACACCTCGCCGGCAAGCCACACGTCATGCAGCACCACATCGTCTTCCAGCAGCTGCCGGATATACTCCATCAGCTCGCTGACGGCCCACGTCTTGGTCCCAAGCCCCAGGAATCTAGTCAATGCTGCCGAACCTCTGAATCACGTCTGGCTGGCCTTCACGGCGCGGACGGTCGCCTCGGCCACAACCTCGGCCGCGTAAGCGCCCACCAGGTTCACATCGGCCGCCTTCCGGCCGGTTGCCAGGGCGAATACCGTGTCCCCGTCGAACATCGTGTGTGCCGGCCGGATCGCGCGGGCAAGTCCGTTATGGGCCATCTGCGCCACCTTGTTCGTGCCCTCTTTGGTCAGCCGGGCATTGGTTGCCACGACGCCGACCACCGTGTGGCTCCGTCCGGCAAAACGCAGCACGCTCTTTCCGGCGAGTCCCTTCATGGTGGCCAACGTGTCTGCCCAGCCATCCCCGGTCAGCGAGCGCGCCCCGGCCACAATCTGCCCGGTCTTGGGATCGACGACGTCCCCAAAAGCATTGACCACCAAGATGGCTCCGACCACGAGCCCGCCGCCGAGGTCCGCGCTGGCCGAGCCAACGCCACCGGGGGAGGAATGTCCGGTCCCAAAAACCTTGCCCACCGTGCAGCCGGTGCCGGCGCCCACCCTCCCCTCCGCAACGCCGCCGTCGTCGGCGGCGCAGCACGCGGCATAGCCCATGGCAGCATCGGGCCGGACATCGGCGCGGCCCACGTCCAGGTCAAAGACCACCGCCGCCGGCACAATCGGCACCCGGGCCACCCGTACGTCGAATCCAATCTTGTGCTCTTCCAGCCAGCGGACGACCCCTCCGGCCGCATCGAGGCCAAATGCACTGCCCCCGGTCAGCAACACGGCATGCACCCGCTCGACCATGTGCATGGGCCGCAGGAGGTCGGTTTCGCGCGTTCCCGGCGATCCGCCCCGCTGGTCCACCCCGCCGGTGGCCCCTGCCGGCGGGCAGAGCACCACAGTGCATCCCGTACGTGCTTCGACGTTCGTGGCATGCCCGACTCGGATGCCGGGCACGTCGGTGATTGTGTTCGTCCAGGCCATCGCTGTCATTCCCCTCGCATGGCCAGCAGGGCGCCCACTCGATCCAGGATACGCTCTGCTACGTCCTCCTTGGAGAGGAGGGGCAGCGCCTCTGCATGGCCGCCGGCATCGATGAGCGTCACCTGGTTCAAGTCAGAGCCCATCGCCAGACGGGCGTCGTTCGCAACGATCAGATCCAGTCGCTTGCGCTCCAGCTTCTCCCGGGCGTTCTCGACAACGTGCTCTGTCTCGGCCGCAAACCCGGCAATGACCTGCCCGTCGCGCCGCAGGCCCGCCACCTTGAGCAAGATGTCGCTCGTCCGCACCAGCTCCAGCACCATGCCTCGCTCGCCCTTCTTCATCTTCTGATCGGCCACGAAGGCTGGGCGGTAGTCGGCCACCGCCGCCGCCATCAGAAGGACGTCAGCCGTGGGCAGTGCCGCCAGCACTGCCCCTTCCATGTCGGCTGCCGTCCCAACCTCCACCAGCCTCGCCCCGTGCGGGGCCGGCCGCCCGGTGGTGCTGATCAGCGTCACCTCTGCCCCACGGTCACGGGCTGCGCGCGCCAGCGCATAGCCCATCTTGCCCGAGGACCGGTTGGCCAGCACCCGAACGGGATCGAGGGGCTCCATCGTGCCTCCGGCGGTGATGACCACCTCTCGTCCGGCCAGGGGCCCCTCCCTTGCCAAGACCCAGCACGCAGCATCCAGGATCTCGTCCGGCTCGGCCATCCGCCCCGGGCCGCTTGCCCCGGAGGCCAACCGGCCTTCGCCGGGCCCCACCACTACCACGTCGCGTGCCTGGCACAGCCGTGCGACGTTGGCCTGGGTGAGGGGGTTGGTCCACATCTGGCTCTCCATGGCCGGTGCGATCAAGATGGGTGCTCGGGTCGCCAGGGCTGTCGTCGTCAGCAAGTTGTCGGCCATGCCGGCCGCGAGCTTGGCGATCGTGTTTGCTGTCGCCGGCGCAATGATCATCAAGTCCGCACGCTTGGCCAACGAAACGTGGCCGATTTCCGTCTCTGCGAGCAGGGCAAACATCTCCGTCACCACCGGCCGGTGCGTCAGCGCTTGGAAGGTAAGCGGGGCCACAAACTCCCGTGCTGCGTCTGTCAGGATGACGTCGACCTGGGCGCCTGCCTGCACCAGGTGGCTGCACAAAGCCGCAGCCTTGTAGGCCGCGATCCCGCCGGTCACTCCCAGGACGATCGATTTCCCTTGGAGGATCATCTCTTCCTCGCTTGCTCCAGACCCAACCCCGGACAGACCCAGGCGGACCTGACAGGTCTTCACGGCCTGTCAGGGCTATCCCAACCCTCGTTCATCTCCCACACCAGCCGCAGCCCCTCCAGCGTCAGCCAGGGGTCGATCGCGTCAAACACGGCCGTCTCGGTCGCCAGCAGGGATGCCAGGCCTCCGGTCGCGATCACCTTGAGATCGGGCCCCAACTCGGCGCGGAACCGCGCCACCAGCCCCTCCACGAGCCCGACATAGCCGAAGAGCAGCCCCGACTGCATGGCCTGGATCGTGTTCTTGCCGATCACCGAGGGCGGCCGCACCAGGTCGATGCGGGGCAGCTTGGCCGTGCGCAGCGTCAGCGCCTCGGCTGCAATCCCCAGTCCCGGGGCGATGGCCCCTCCCATGTAGTCACCCTTCTCGGAGAGCAGGTCAAAGGTGGTTGCCGTGCCGAGGTCCACCACACAGGCTGGCCCTCCGTACCGCCGGAAAACGGCCACGGCGTTGACGACGCGGTCGGCCCCCACCTCACTGGGGTTTTCCAGTAGGATGCGCACGCCAGTGTGCCTCTCCACATCCACCACCAAAGGCCTGTGGCCCAGGTAGCGCTCTGACAGCTTCTCGAACAGCGACGTAACAGGGGGCACGACGCTGGCGATTATGATCCCCTCAATGGATGCTGGCGGCTGGCCCGATCGCTCCAGTAGATCCAACACGAGCATGCCGTACTCGTCCGCCATCCGGCGCCCATCGGTCGCCACTCGCCAGTGAGTCACCAAGTCCGGGCCGCTGTACAGGCCCATCACGACATTGGTGTTGCCAATGTCCACACAGAACAGCGCCATCTCTCCTCCGATGTCAGCACGCTGAGCGAGGGCGTGCCGGCCGCAGGGTCCGAGCACCAATCCGCTCTGGCCGCACCCTCAGTCCGGCGCTATCCCCCCTGCCCCAGCAGCAAGGGCAAGAGCCAGGTGAGCACGATCCACACGGCAACAGCGATGATCACAATGATCCAGATCCGGCGCATGGCCAGGGCCGGGTCGCGTGGCTTCTTTGGCTCCTTTGGCTTGGGCAAAGGCTGGTCACAGCGCCAGCATATCTCGCGGCTTTCCGGGTTGTACACCCCGCAGTTGGGACAGTCCATTGCGCTCCCTCCTTGTGTCCGCCCAAAGTATACCCCAAAGGAGGAGCGATGTCTATCTAGTCCCTGCCTGACAAAAGTCATAGGCACCATCTCCCTGTCTGGTATACTGGCAGCGTGGAAGACAAGAGCAGATCGCCAGAGCCGCGAGCCGCGCACCTTGCACTGTGCCTGGATCGCGGCGCACTCTCCCTCAACCTGGAGGAGATGGCCCGCCGGCCGCTGCCCGGAGGAATCGCCGCGGCGTCCGCCGCGGCCGCGATGGGCGCTGCCCTAGTCGCCAAGTCGGTGAGGATCGCACTCCGGCGCCAGGAGCCGGCTGCCCGGGGTTACTCCAACCTGGAGGACTTGGCCTGCCTGGCGGACCGCCATGCCACGGATTTTCTGGACCTTGCTGCGGCCGACACCGAGGTGTACCGCTCAGTGCTCAAGACCCGTACTCTGGAGGCAGAGCATCCACTGCGGCAGCGAGCTTGGCGCGCTGCTGTGGAAGTGCCCCTGCGCCTTGCCGAGCTGGCCATTCCCCTGGAAGAGCCCATCGATGCCTTGTTCGACATCTGCCCACCCGTGGTCCACGCCGAGCTACAGGTAGGCGCCCGGCTCCTACACACGGCAAGCGAGGCAGGGCGGCTGGCGGCAGCCGAGAACCTGCGTAACTGCGTGGACTCCGACGAGACCGGGCTGCTCCGGCTCAGGTTGGCTGCCCTGAAGGAGACATCTCTTGATTGAGATCCGTTTGTTCGGCAACCTAAGACGGCATGCGCCGGATGCGATCCCTGCCTCAGACACCATCCTGTACCTGCCGGCAGCCGAAACCGCAACCGTGGGGCAGGTCCTGGCTCGCATTGGCATCGACCCTGCCGAGGTCAGCCACGTCTTCCTGAACGGGCGTTTGCTGCCCCGCGCCGCGTACCCCATCACCCTCGGCTACCCGCTGGCAGCGGGGCAGCCCCTCACGCCAGAGGGCCATTGGGGCATGCCCGTACGCGAAGGGGACAGGGTGGGGATCTTTCCCCGCAACATGGGCGTCGTCGTTGTCTGAAAGGAGACCGGAGGTTAGGTATGATAAAGGGTTGTCCTGGAGCCATCGTCCTTAAGGATGCACGCCCAGACTACATCGAATGCCCGCATTGCGGCCAGGAGATGGAGATCTGGTCCGACGAGCCAATCGCCCGCTGCCCCCACTGCCACCTGTGGGTGAGCAAGGAACGGGGCGCCTCCTGCATCGACTGGTGCAAGGCGGCCGCCCAGTGCATCGGCCTGGAGGCATACGAGCGCCTCAAGCGGGCGCGGCCGCCCGAGGAGACATTGGATGAGCTCCGTTCCTCTGTATGATGCGCTTGCGGTCGACTATGACCGCTTTGTGAGCTGGCCTGGGCGCCTGGCCCGAGAGCTTCCTTTCCTGGAGAGCACCTTCCAGGCGCACGGCGTGCAGAGCGTGCTGGACTCGGCCTGCGGCTCAGGGCGGCATGCCATCGCCCTGGCGCAACGCGGCTATCAGTCGGTGGGCGCGGACCTCAGTGCGCCGATGATCGAGCAGGCACGGCGGAACGCGGCCGTCGCCGCCACCGGCATCCCCTTTGTCGTCGCCGGCTTCGGCCAGCTTGCCACCACCCTGGGGAAGACCTTTGACGCAGTGCTCTGCCTGGGCAACTCGCTGCCTCACCTGCTCACTCCCGCGGCTGTGGCCGGCGCCCTGGCCGATTTTGCCGCCGTGCTGCGCCCCGGAGGGCTGCTGGTCGTGCAGAACCGCAACTTCGACCAGGTTTGGGCGGCGCGAGACCGCTTCATCGGCCCGCAGGCACACCGCGACGGGGAAGAGGAGTGGCTCTTTGTCCGCTTCTATGACTTTCACGAAGAGACGCTTACCTTCAACATGGTCCGGCTGCACCGGTCGGAGGCTGGCTGGACGCAGGCCGTCGACGCGACCGAGTTGCGCCCCATCTTCCGGGACGGGCTGTCCGAGGCCCTCGCAGCGGCGGGGTTCGGCGAAGCGGCCTTCTATGGAAGCTACGACGGCTCAGCGTTTGACCCGGCTGCGAGCGGCGACTTGATAGCGGTCGCGCGCAAGGCCTGAGCGGCGGGATCGAGGTCCCGCCACGAGGAGAGGGGAGCTTGCCATGGGGCAAGCTCCCCTCTCTCTTCTAGTGCAGCAGTCGCTCGCGCATGAGCCGCGGAGGCAGCGAGCCGCTCCCCAGCAGTGCGTCGTGCACCTCCCGGAGGGATGCCTCCGGGTGGGCGCGGCGGTAGTCCGCCACCAGCTCCATGATCGCCAGCTTGCCCATCAGGTACGACTGGGGCTGCGTCGGGCTCTGGGTATAGCGGCGCACCTCGGCCAGGGCGTTGGTGGGCTCCAGGCTGCACTCCTGGACCAAGAACTGCACCGCCTCGTCCACGCTCATCCCTCGCGTGTGCAGCGAGACATCCAGGATGATCCGCCCCGCTCGCCAGAGCTGGTCCGAGAGCCGCCCCAGCCGCTGGATCGGCTTCGAGATGTACCCCATCTTCTCGAGCAGTTCCTCGCAGTAGAACGCCCAGCCCTCGATAAAGAGCGTCGCGAGAAAGGACCCCATGCGGCGCGGGATCGTCTCCTGGCGGTTGGCCCACACCAGCTGCAAGTGGTGGCCTGGGTACGCTTCGTGCAAAGCTGTGATCGGCAGCTTGGCCCAGTAGTGACCGCGCAGTTTCTGTTCCTGCTCTTCAGGCGGAGCGCTGGGGTCCACGGGGGTCACGATAAAGATCCCCTCCTGCTTCTCCTCCAGGATCCCGGGCTGCATGTAGGCAGCGTAGGGGATGATGGGGCGCAGGTAGGCGGGCGTCTCGACGATCTGGAGGGACTCTCCCGGCGGGATGGTGGCAATCTCCTGGTCGATCACATACTGGCGAATGGCCGCCATCTGCTCGCGGTAGCAGTCCAGCAGCCCTTCGGCCGATGGATGGTCGGCCTTGGCTGCCTCGAGGAGCTCCTTGACGGTCGTGCTGGGATCGATGTCGGCAGCCAGGGCCTCCATCTGGGCGCGCGTGGCGTGGAAAAGCTCCCAACCCGTTTCCAGCAGCCGGTCGCTGTCATAGTCCACCATGTGGTCTTCGCGCAGCATCTCGTCAAACAGCTCACGGCCGGCGGCAAAGTCGCCGGCTGCCTTCGGAAGCACCTCGCTCCGGACCCACTCGGCGTAGCCCTGCACTGCCTCGCTGGCTGTCTTGCCCGCCTCGACCAGCTCCGGCACCAGGTCCGGGGCCGCCTCGCCGGCCATGTAGGGGAGCAGGCCCATGAAGAGCCCCGGCAGCTGCTCGGCTTGTTCGAGTGTCGTCTCGGCCCAGACGCGTGGTACCTCGGCCGGGATGGTGTTGCGCTTCCCGTCCTCCAGCACCCTGGGCACCTCCCGCACGCGCCCCAAGGCCGAGCGCAGCCGCTCAGGCAGAGGAGCAAAGTCCCTGATCAGCAACAGGAAGACACCGCCGGCCGCCTCGTCCAGGTATCCCCCCGGGTTGCGCAGGTGGCCCCTGACCTTCTCGTACTGCCGCACGAACTGCTTCAGAATCTGGACCAGCAGCTGGTGGTCGATCCGTGCATCCAGGCAAAAGCCCGAAGTGTCTGTCGCCTGGATCTCCTCCAGCGCCCCCCGCATCTCCCGGTAGTCGCTGTCAATTGCGGCCGCCGACATGTCTGCCAGCCGGTCATCCCACCGGTGATCCCCCAGCTGTGTCGCGGCTACTGGGTTGCGCTCCAGCAACCGCGCCAGGAAGTACTCCGCCCTGGCATAGAACGCTTTCTCCGTCGTCATATCCCCCTCCATTCTCCTGGCAAAGGCCAAGTCCGTCGCTCTAGGGTCTGCTGAGCTGCAGGACCAGGCCGCTTCTGGCCGGCACCTTCACGGCATACGGCACGCCGGTCGGAACATCCGGCCACGCTTCCCCGCTCAGGGCGTCTACTGCCACAAAGGGCCCGGCGTAGGCCCTGCTCAGTTCAAGAGTGACCTCCTGGGCCATAAAGTCCAGGTTCAACACCACCGGAAAGACCTCCTCGGGGAAGCCGTCACTCGCGGGCGCATGGCGCGTGTAGGCCAGGACCATCTCGCTGCCCGTGACCTGCGCCGCGGCGAAGGAGCCGCGCAAAAGTGCCGGGTGCGCCATGCGCAGTGCAGCCAGTGCCCGGTAATGCTCAAGCAGGGACCCCGCCACCCCCGACTGCTCCTCTACGGAGATGCCGTCGCCCGGCTTGTTGTTCCGGTCGCCCGGCTTGAACCAGGTCGTCATGCCCGGTCCTGTCTCGGCCGCGTACCAGTCCATCGGCTCCCGCCGGTACTCATCCCAGTAGGGATTTCCCTTCCCTTTCGTGCCTTTTGCTCCGATCTCCTCGCCGTAATAGATCATCGGCGTCCCGGGCAGGGTGAGCAGAAGCGTGGCTGCCGTCCGCGCACGCTCCCAGTCGCCGCCCACATCGGACATAACCCGGTCGGTGTCGTGGTTGTTGAGGAATTGCACAATCTGGTAGCCGGGCGGGAACAGGCTGTTCTGCGCCAGAACCGTCTGCCGCGCCAGCTTTGGTTCGCCGGCGCCTGCCAGTGCGCTGTCTTCGACCGAATCGTTGCTGCCCGCCAGCGACCCGTACAGCGGAAAGTTGAAGAGGGCGTCAAAGGCTTCGTCGTACCACTTGGTCAGGTTTCGGGCATTCATATCCCACACCTCGCCCAGGAGGAACGAGTCGGGGTTGTGGTCCCGCATCTCTTTCCGCAGCGCTTGCCAGGTGCTGAGCGGGACTTCTTTCGCCACGTCACAGCGGAAGCCGTCGACCCCGTCTGTGTAGTCACCATCCCCGTCCAGGTCCATCCAGAAGCGGGCAATCTCTAGGACATAGTCGACGACCTCGGGGTTCTGGTGGTTGAGCTTGGGCATGTCCCTGTAGCCGCCAAAGGCCTGATAGGCCGTGTGAGCATCGTTCGTCCACAGGTACCAGTCCGCAAAGCGCGACTGCGGGTTCCCTCTGGCATCCTCGAAGAAGGGATGCTCGTCTGACGTATGGTTGACCACCAGGTCCATGATCACCCGAATCCCCTTTTCGTGGGCCGCCTCGACCAGGTCCTGCATGTCCTCCAGCGTGCCCAGGTCAGGGTTGACGGCCAGATAGTCCGTCACATCGTACCCGTGATAGATCGGGCTGGGGTGGATGGGCAGCAGCCAGAGGACGCCGGCGCGCAGGCCTTCCAAATAGTCCAGCTGAGCGGTCACGCCGTCCAGATCGCCTGTTCCGTCGCCATCGGCATCGTAGAAGCTTCGGACCAGGACCTCGTAGAGGATCCCCTCCGAGGACCAGGCCGGTGCATCCACCACAGGCTCCGGCGTGGGGGTGTAGAGTGGCCCGCCCGGCGAGGTCTCTTCCGGCAGGCCAGACGGTGTCGCAGATGGGGTTGCCCGCGTTGCAGTCCCACAGCCGGACAGCAAGACGGCAGACAACAAGATCAGCGTGTAGACGTGGGCGCGCAAGCTCATGACCCGGCTCCTCTTTGGCAGGTGCTGCCCCGGCATTATCCCAAACTTCCCTTCCTCTGTCAAAGCCCCTCGAAGGCTGCCCGCCCTACCGGCAGCAGCCTCGCTGCAGGCAGGGGACGACGTTGCGGTAGAGGGCCGAGGTGAGGTACAATACCTGCCGTCAGGCACATTCGACCGGCAATCCATTCCCGTATGGTGGATTGCACCGCTGCGAAGCTATGCCGGATCGAGGAGGGGCCGGTGCCGGAGCAAGGTCCGCTGAAGATCGCGCTGGTTGAGCCCTATGACTGGTCCGTCGATGGGGGTGTACAGCGCGTGGTGACCTCCCTCGATGCGATCTTCCATCAGCTTGGCCACGTATCCAAGATCATAGCGCCCTATTCGTCAGGCTCGCGGGGTGGGCTGCCGCTCCCGCCCAGCCTCATTCCCATCGAGCAGACCGTCATCCCCCTGAGCGCCGACGGATCCAAAGTCCGAATGGGCCTCTCACTCGAGGTCCACTTGCTGGTGAGGAACCTTCTCTCTCAGGAGCAGTTCGACGTCATTCACATGCACGAGCCGCTCATGCCAACCGTCTGCCTGTCCACCCTGATCAACGCGCAGGCATGCCCGAAGAGCACAGCCGTTGCCACGTTTCACGCCTATCGCAGAACCTCGCCTGGCTATCTCCCCGTGACAGGCATCTTGAACCGGTGGCTGGAGCGCCTTGACGGCCGGATCGCCGTCTCGGAGGCAGCCAGGGCTACTGTGCTGCCCTATTTCCCCGGCGACTACCGCATTATCCCCAACGGCGTCGACGTCGCCCGTTTCGGCGCAGATGGCCTGGAGCCAATGAGGGCATTCAAGGACGGGAGGTTGAACCTCCTCTTCGTAGGCCGGCTGGACCGGCGCAAAGGCTTCCCCTACCTGCTGGAGGCGTTCCACGTGATCCGCGACTCGGTCCCGCCCACCCGCCTCGTTGTCGCCGGCGCGTACAGCCGGGACGATGCAGAGGAATACCGGCACACGGTTCAGGACGAGCACATGGATGTGCACTTCGTCGGCCGTGTCTCCGATGAGGACCTCGCCTGCTACTACCGCACGGCCGACGTCGTCTGCTTTCCTTCGACGGGCAGCGAGAGCTTTGGCATCGTGCTGCTGGAGGCGATGGCAGCCGGCCGGCCGATTGTCGCCTCCGATATCCCTGGCTACCGCGAGGTCGTTCGCCATGAGGTGGAGGGGCTGCTCGTTCCTCCCAAAAACCCCCTTGCGCTGGCTGCGTCTTTGATCCGCCTCCTGCGCGACGAGCCACTGAGGCGACGCCTGGGCGAGGCCGGCAAGACGCGGGCCGGCCGCTACTCCTGGGAGCGCGTGGGCCGGGAAACCCTCGACTTTTACTACGAGATGCGCGGGCGCCGGCAGGCCGTCCTGTCAGAATGAGCACGGCACTCTCCACCGGGGCGGCCGGCCGTCGATCCCTTCTCCCCACAAACACCGGGGCTGTCCAAAAGCTGTCATTCCGAGGGAGCGCAGCGATCCAGGCACGCCCTGAGGTACGAAGGGAATCTCTGCTTCCGCCTGAAACGGATCGAGATTCCATGCGTCGCCGTGCTCAGCATGGCAGGCCTCGTGCTCTCTGGACAGCCCCGGTGTGACCTGGTCGCGGCGAGGATGCCTACTGAGGAGCCTTGACCGGCACCAGTTGTGCAAAATCGTCGGGGCCGAGCGCATCCATGCTGGCTTCCTGGGACGCCGGATAGGTGCTGAGGGCTTCCTCCTGCGTCGGCGATGCACCGGCCGGGTAGGCGACGTCGATGATCCGCGTGTGGTTCGTGTCGGTCGGAGCGCCCCCAATGCGCCACTGCGCCGCCGCCCCTTCCACGTCCCGGATGCGCCACACGCCGCTGGCGGGATAGCCCTCTTGGCTCATGACGATGCCCAGGTACCCCCAGGAGCCCGGCTGCAGCGCCTCCAGGCCGATGCCCAGCCGGTCGGCCAGAACCTGCTTTGCCACCCGGATGGTGAACTTCTGCTGGCCCGGATCGCTCATGATGTTGAGCGTGCTGCTGTCGCCTATCTGCTCAGGTTCCGTCTTGCCGGCGGCTGGCGGGCCATACAGGCCGGGGGTCCAGCCTTCCGCCCACAGGGCAAACTCCCAGCCGCTCTCCTTGGCCAGGGCCGCGTTGCGGCCGGGGAGCAGCTTTCGCTCGCCGCCGGGCGCAGCATCAATGTAGACATCCAGCGTGTGAATGCCCATCCCGTTCGGCGCGCCCCAGCTGTTGTCCAGCGCGCCGGCAAAGGCAAAGCGGAAGATGAGGTTGCTGTCGTCCTCGGCTACCTCAAACGAGGTGATGTCGAAGGTGCCGTCGGCAAACACCTTGTCGGATGGGTATTCGTAGGTGCCCGGGCCGTGGTCATCTCCCTCTGGGTCTGCGACGGTGAGGATGGGGGTGGTCAGCCCCAAGTCCGGGACGGCGATGGCACCCGGCCCGCTGGCGGGCACCACCTGGATGTCGCGTTCTTCTCCCTCGCTGACCACCGCGCGGATGCGGAAGGTGTCGCCCGCGTCCGGCTTGCCCAGGTCGGCGTAGGGGATGGCAAGCTCGATTGTGCTGCCCGTCACAGCAGCCGGCAGTCCGGCCGTCTTCATCTCATACCTGTTTCCATCCCCCGCCAGGTAGAAGGCAGCGGCAGCGGAACCCTCCTTGATCACCACTTCGGCCAGGGCGTTGGCGCCAAAGCCCAGCAGCGTCTGCTCACCGCCGATACGGCTGAAAGGATTCTCTAGGTCGCCCCCTGGTCGCGTCAGATAGAAGCCGACACGAGTCTCCGCGCCCACGTCGGCCCACGCGCGGCGCCCGTCGAGCCGGAGATAGAGCGTGCCCTTGTCAAAGCCATACCAAAGCTGGCTGACCACCTGCGACGGCGTGGCCTGGACACCGCCTTCTTCCTGGTAGTAACCCGCCAGGTCCCACTCCCCCTCCGCAGCCACGCCGTCGATCACCGGCGAGATCACACCGCTTGCGCCGGCAGCCGGCGGCTGCGTCGTCAGGGGGATGACCGGCACCTTCAAGAAGGTCGGGACCGGCTCATCCAGCAGCTCATACACCTGCTGTAGCGTCTGGCGGAACTGGAGGTCGAAGCTGCCGTCGTTCCCGCTGTTCTGGTCCGCCCCAAACCACCAGAACCAGTCGCTTCCCTCAGCCGCATAGATCTGCTCCATGACCGCCGCCAAGGTCGCTTCGTCCAGCGATACCTTCTTCCGCTCGACGGCGGCTCGCACCTCGCCGAGGTACTCCCAGGCGCGGTTCTCTTCGTCTTCGCCGATCCAGGTCAGGTAGTCGGGACTGACCCAGCTCCCGGCCCACAGGCTTTCGATCTTGGGCTGGTCGGCGAATTGGGCCACGTAGGCGCTGGGGGTGATCGTGCGGATGGTGCCTTTGGCCTGCTCTTCCTGTAGCATCGCGTACAGGTTGTTCAGAAACTCCTTGCCATCGTTGTCATAATTCTCCCAGGCGTTTTCGCCGTCCAGGATCACGCTGACCAGGTGAGGCCCTGCGGTCCCTTCCTCCTCCAGCCGGCTGCGGATCGCAAGCACGCGCTTGACGAAATCGGCCGCTGCCGCCTTGCCCGGCGTCCCGCTGTAGGTAAAGCCCACCTTGTCGCTGATGGTCTTGTCGCGAAAGACGATGTACGCTTGGTTCTCGCGGCTGCTGACGATGTACGGCCGGTACAGGGCATCCGCTTCCTGGACCACATCCTGGCTGTCCCGGGTGAAGGCGGTCTGCCCTATGCTGCGCGCGAGCACCTCTTCGTCGGAGGCCATCCACTGGATCCCTGCGCGGGCGACCATGCCCACGATCTCCTGGGCCACCGACCCTTCGGCCGGCCACATGCCCGCCGGCGCCCGGCCAAAGACCTCGTCGTAGAACGCTACTCCCTTCTCGACTTGGGCGATGGCGTCAAAGCCGTAGGTGTAGCGCGAGGGCAGCTTGATGTCGGGCACAGCCTTGGACGCCAGGTTGCTGTCCAGGATGAGGGGCAGGATGGGGTGGTAGAAAGGAGTCATCGTCACTTCGATCTGGCCGGCATCCTGCAGTCTCTTGTGGAGCGGGATCACCTCCGCCACCAGCTCGGCATGCTTGCCCAGCAGGATGGCCTTGTCCGCCTCAGCATACTCCCTCCCTTTTGCCACCAGGCTTGCCAGCGGCTCCTCCGCCAGCCAGTCTGGATCGGTCCAGGCGAGGTTAAAGAGCACCTGCAGGTCAAGCCAGGTCTGCGTGTCCCAGCTCTCCCAGTTGGCGCGGTCGTCGGCGATTTCCTGGTAGCGTGGGAAGCGGGCGATGATCTTGGAGTTGGTGTCAAAGAACCGCTCCTGGATGCTGCCCTTTTGCTCGTCAGTGAGCTGGTCGGCGGGTACCTCGGTGTAGACCTGGTACAGGTCCTTGGCGCCGGCTTCCAGGTCCTGCACCTGGCGCAGCAGGGAAGGGGTCAGGTTGAAGGTGGCATGGATGTCCGGGTACTTCTCCAGGATGGCAGCCATGTCCACATAGTCCTTCGTCGCGTGTACCCGCACCCAGGGCTTCTGGTATATCCCCGTTTCGGGGTCCTTGAAATAGAGAGGCTGGTGCTGGTGCCAGATGATGGACAGGTAGATGGGGTCGCCCTCGACCTGGGCCGTCGGGGACGCCGGCGGCCCCGGTTCGTGGGTCCTAGTCGCCTCAGGCGTGCCGCACGCCACCAACAGGCCCATCAACCACACAGGTACCAGAAACAAGGACCATCGTTTTGCCATGTCGTCTCTCCTTCGATAGGAATCTTCCTGGCTTTGATGGGTGCTCGGGCAGCTCACTGCCTGGCGTGGTAGATGTCCACCCCGGCCGTCCGCGTCCCGATCCACCACCTGCCCTCCGAATCCTGGGCAATGGAGAGCGCCTCCGCGCCCGAAAAGCCGGACGCACTATCGTAGACGCTCCAGGTCTGCCCGTCAAACTCGGCAAGCTCGCCACCCACCTCGGCCGGAAGGGCCGTCCCCACCCAGAGCACCCCTGGCCTGACCTCGGCCACGGCGCTCACGCTGTTGAAAGGAATGTCTGAATTGCTGGTGCGGAAGAACTCCCACGAGGTGCCGTCCCAGCGGCCCAGCCCGCCTCCGGAAGTCGCAGCCCACAACAAGCCGCTGGAGTCAAAGGTCAGCGCGGCTACGCCACCCCAGGTGGGGTCGAAATCGTCAGGGAAGCTCACCCACTGGCCAGATGCAGTGTCCAGCCGGCTGACGCCCCTGCGGGTGCCCAACCATACCCGGTCGCCCTCCGGAGCGGGCTCGACGGCCAGGGCGAGCACCTGGTCGCTCGACAGGCCCGATGTGTGGGTTGTCAGGGGGACCCATGCTTCTCCTTCCAGGACGGCCACACCCGTTTCGGTCCCAACCCAGATCCTGCCGTCGCTTCCGACCGCCAAGCTGTGAACCTGGTCTCCAGGCAGTCCCAGCTCGGCGGCACGATACGTAACCCATCGTGATCCGTCGAGACTGGCCAAGCCTTGCTCGGTGCCCACCCAGAGCCGACCCGCCTTGTCGCGGGCCACGGCTCGCACGCTGTTGTCCGGAAGGGGCGAGCTGCCTGCCGTGTAGAGCGTCCACTGATCCGGCAGATCTGCGGCCGCTGGCGGTGACCAAACGGCCATGCCGTGGTCGGTGCCCACGACCATCTGTCCATTCTCCCCGGCCAGCAGGGCGTACACCGTATCGCTGGGCAGCCGCGTGCTGTCGCTCGTAAAGTGCGACCAGTTCAGACGTGCCATCGTCAGTTGCAGGGTGGCCGCCGAATAGCCGATGGTGATTGCCACGAGTACGACGCCCACGAGGACCCAGAAGCCGAGGGGAGGCTTGGGCACCATCTGCCGGAACCATTCCCAATAGAGCTCCTGTTCCTTGAGCCAGCGGTAGGCGCGGCCAACCGCAAAAGACGCGGCCAGGCAGAGTGCGGGAGTGACGATCAGCGTGTACTGGGGCCACTTCGTGGGCCAGACGAGCAGGAAGAGCAGGCCCGCTGCGATCCAGACGACCACCCATCGCCTGTCGCGCCACTCCCAATAGAGGCCGGCCAGGGCCAACAGGGTGATGATCGCATCGAGGCCGGGATAGAAAAAGACGTCGGGATGCCAGGCAGAAGGTGCAGAGCGCGACAGCCAGAGCAGCGGCTGGTACCACGGCAGGGAGGCACTCTGCACCTCGCTGCCCTGCGAGTAGCGAATGTGAAACACGAGTGACTCGAACAACCTGCTCACAGGCTCGCGCCACAGGGTCGGATTCAGCAGCCAGAAAACCCCAATCGACACGACGAAGTAGAGGAGAAGAAAGTGCCACCGAGTGCGCTTCTCAAAGACGGCCACGTAGAGAAGGACCAACACCACCGGCAGGTAGGTATACTTGCCCGCCGCCGTGACACCCAGCGCAATCGCCGAGAGCCAGAACCACCCGCCGGGCGCCCGGCGGCCGTCCTGGTCTGCCGCTCGGACACGCACCAGCGCGAGCACCGACACCAAGGAAGCCAGGAAGGGCAGCGCCTCCAGGTAGGCTTGGCTCGAGTACTTGATGGCCAGGGTGTGCACGGCCATCATACCGGCCGCGGCGGGATCGACGAGCCCGAGCACCAGCACGGCCAGGACACCGAACAGCGCGGAGAGCACCCGCGCTCCATAGAGTGCGAGCGTCCAGCCCGCCTCGTCCCCTAGTGCCCGCACCACCAAGCCGTACAAAAACTTGACCAGGGGCGGATGCTCCTGCGTGGCACTATTGTCGATCACGCCGGCCAGGTCGCCGGCCTCCAGCGCCCGGGCGTAGCGAAAGGCTGCCTCCAGGTAGGTAGGCTCGTCGTAGTCGACCGGCAGCCGCAGCGCTGCCCATCCGCGCAGCAGTGCCGCGAGCAGCACGACGGCGATCAGCGCGACCAGCCGGCTGCGCTTGCCCTTGCTCACTGGCTCCGGCATCGACGTTCCCTGATCAGCTCCTTGTAGTACGCCAAGAGCTCCCTATCCTGCTCGCCGCCCCAGGCCATGGGCACACGGCAGACGTGCAGACCCATCCCCTCGCGAGTGCTCCGGCACTGGTTCAGGCCGACCTCGGTCCCGTAGTAGATGATCGGTGGACCCGGTAGGCGCATCTGGACGGCTGCAGCGCGCCGGAGCGCCACTTTGTCACCACCCGCCAGGTAGAGGAAACGGTCCATGTCGTGGTTGTCTATGAAGGTGGGCATCAGAAAGGTCTCTGGGAAAAAGCGGATATGGCGCTCCAGGAACCGCTCCATGTGTGCCTCGCTCCACCGGCGCAGGGCAAGGGTCCGGCGGATGGCATCGCCGGCGAAAAAGTCCAGCACGCCGTCCAGCCGTCCCACGTACGCCTGCTGTGACGCCGGTGCGTCCACCACTTCCCCGAAGCAGTAGCAGTCGGGTTTCTCGGCCTTGCAGGCGCGCCAAAAGTCGGTCCAAAAGTCAGGGCCCGGCCCGTTGGCATAGTCGAGCCGGTAGCCGTCCACGTCAAACTCACGCAGCCAGTATAGGGCTGTGTCGATCATCCAGGCCCGCGCGCCCGGATGAACTAGGTTGACCTGGGGCATCGAGCGCACGGCGAAAAAGGTGCGGTATCCAATCTCCGAGTCGTCGAAAGTGAACCAGGCCCGGTGAGGGCTGGACGGGTTGGCGCGTGCTTCCTGGAAGATGGGGTGCCTGTCCGAGACATGGTTACACACCAAATCGAGCAGGACCCGGATCCCGCGGCTGTGGGCCGCATCGACCAGGGCGTGGAGTGCATCGTCCCCTCCAAGGCGCGGCTCGACATGCTCCATGTCCGTCGCGTCGTAGCCATGGTGCGACGGGCTGGGGAAGATCGGGCTGAGCCACAGGCAGTCCGCGCCGAGATCGGACACATAGTCCAGCTTCTCCAGGACGCCCTCCAGGGTCCCTCCACAGAAGCCCCGCAAGTCGGTCGTCTGAAGCCACCCCCTGCCGCGGCCCGGATAGAAACGGTCCACGAACACCTGGTAGATTACGCTTCTTCGTGCCCAATCCGGCGGTGCCAGCCGATCGATGCCGAAGGCGAAGGTGTGGCGCTGCGATGGGTCGCCCACCGGTGTGCTGGGGAGAGGCTCCCCCCGGAAGAAGGCACTCGACGCCCGCTCGGCAGTAGCCTGGACATCCGGCCAGTCGGCAAATACCTCGGACCCCTCCCCCGACCAGGCCCCGATCTGGTACCGAACGGTGGTGCCCTCCGGCTGCGCCGGCAGCGTGCCCTGCCAGAGAGTGATATAGCCCCACGCCAGCGTGTCCCAGAGAACACCGGCCCGCTCCAGGGGAAGCGCAAAGCCGTTCTCGGACGCACCGTGGCTGCCCTTTGGCTCCGTGTTGTCGGTGGTGTAGTAGCAGACCACCTGCTGGGCATCGAGGTCATGCCCGGCGCGCACGGTCAACGTCACTGGCTCCCCCGGTAATGGATCGCGTGGGGAGAGGTCGTGATTGTGCTGTAGCCCGCTCAGGCCGGCACGATGGTGCACAAGCTTCAGGTCGTCGGTCGCAAGCGTGCCAAAGATGAACTCTTCCATTTCGCCTGTCCCAGATACAGGTAGGGCGAGTAGCCCATGGCAACCCTGGCGGTGCCAGGACGGGTCGCTCGCCCTACGTTGGTTCGACGCCGCCCATCCCTTGGTCGAGCCATGGGGACCGGCGGCGGCAATCCTGCTGGCTCGTCAGGGTCTAGCCCTTGACACCTCCCACGGTGAGGCCGGCTTCCATGTACTTCTGGAGCCACAGGAAAACGATGACGATGGGGATGATGACCATCACCGCGCCGGCGGCGAACTGGCCCCAGGGAATGTTGACCTCATTGGCCATCTGGAACATGCCGACCATGACCGTCTTCTTGGCGTCGGGGGCCGGGATGAGAATGTTCGCCAGGAAGAACTCGCCCCAGCCGGCCATGAAGCCAAAGAGGGCGGTAATCGCCAGGGCCGGCCGGGCCAGGGGCAGGGCGATGTGCACGAACGATTGGATCGGCCCGCAGCCGTCGATCCTGCCCGCCTCTTCCAGGTCGATGGGGATGGTGTCGAAGAAGCCCTTGAGCATCCAGGTGGCAAACACCAGCTGCCCGGCCATGTAGGCGATGACCAGGCCCCAGATCTTCCCATACAGCCCAAGGGCGCTCAAAATCTGGGCGATCGGGACCAGTGCAAGGATGCCCGGAAAGGCCTGGATGGCCAGGAAGAGGATCAAGCCGGCCTCGCGGCCCTTGAACTTGAAGCGCGAGAAGGCAAACGCCCCGCTGGTTCCGAGGGTGACAGAGGCAATGGCCGTCAGCGATGCTACGATCAAACTGTTCTTCATCCAGGTCAGAAAGGAGGTGTCCCTCAGAAGCACCTGGTAATTGTCCCAGGTCCATTCCGTGGGTACGAACATCCCTGCCAGATTGAAGGTGTACAGACGCTGGCCCGCTCGCCCAGAAGCCAGAATGGCAAACCAGATAGGGTACAGGGCCAGAATCGTCATCAAGATCAGAAAGACATACATGACGATCTTGGCGCCAGTCTTTGGTGGCCGGTTCATTCGTAGGCTCCTTTCGTGATCTTGGTGATCCGCAGGCTGTACAGGGTGGCAGCGAACAGGAAGATGAACAAGATCACGGCGAAAGCCCCCATGCGCCCATAGGCCTGCGTCTGGAAGATCTGCTTGTAGGCGTGCACCATCACGAACTCAGTGGCTCCCGGCTTGCCCGCCCCGGCCGTGGGGCCGCCGCGGGTGAGCGCCCAGATGATCGCGTCGATCTTGTACGTGGTGAGCGAGCTGAGAACGACAATTGGCAGCGCCACGGGGCGAAGCAGGGGCAATGTGATATTGGTCAGCTGCTGCCACCAGCTCGCGCCGTCCACATCGGCCGCCTCATACAGGTCGGTAGGGATGCTCTGGAGGCCGCCCAGCAGCGTGACCATGAAGAAGGGATACGTGTACCACACCTGGACCAGCACGACGATGAACCAAGACCATCCCGCGCTGTTGAGATAGACGGGACCGCTGAAGCTGGGGATGATCGCCCTCAGTACCTGGTTGATAGTGCCCTGCTCCCGGAAGAAGAACTGCCAGATCAGCGTCATCATGATCGCGACCGTCGAGGCAGCCCACGGCACGATCAACGCCACCCGGAAAAAGGTCACTCCCTTGAGAAACTTGTTGTTCAGGATGATGGCCATGATGAGGCCCATGATGAACAGGAGCGGCATGCAGATCAGCACGTACAGGATGGTCCGCACGTTGACCATGATAAAGTCGCCCGTGTTGAGGAGCATCCGGTACTGGTCGGGCACATTCACCAGCCAACCCAGCGCCAGGGTCCCGAACAGCCCGGCGAGCCATATCGGCCCCGACGTGACGGAGCGGTTGCCCTTGCGGTCCAGGTACTTGTTGACCTGCCAGGCGATGATCAGGGGCAGCAGGGCGAGGAGAATGAAGGCCACCGCAACGAGCGCATCCTTGCCGAATAACCCGCCCAAGAGGTCGGTATAGTTCTTGGTAGCCGGCTCCTGGAAGGAGTAGGGGGTGGCAAGGCCCTGCGTCGCGTTGCCGCGCCAGCAGGCGGGATCCATGATAGTCCAGACAGGCTGCGTGCAATCGGGGTTTGGATGGTACTTGCCCTTGTCGGTGAAGGAGATGAAGATGTTGAGGAACAGGGGATAGAGGCTAAAGATGGCGATACCGAGGAGCGTCGGCGCAACGAAGGCGAGAATGGTCATCGCCAGGCGGCGTCCCGACCAACCTACCATACAGCACCTCCTTTGGTGGTCATGGATTAGAAAGAGCGGGGAGAGGCTGCCCTCTCCCCGCTCCCAGCGAGACTACTTCATTGCTGCGATGGCTTCTTCGATGGCCGTCTGGCCGGCCGCCAGGGCCTCTTCCGGTGTCTGCGCGCCGGTCCAGATGGCGGTAGTGGCGTCACCCACCGGGCCCCACTGCGCGTTGGCGAAGGGGGTGTTGGCCATGGGCACGCCGAGGTTCAGCGAAGCGCCAAAGCCCTTGAGGGTGGCCAGGGCCTGGACGGCTGCATCGCTCATGGCGGCGGTCGAGGCGGGGATCGTCTTGTTGGTGGCGGCGATCTTGGCCTGGACGGGGCCGCTGGTGAAGTACTTCATGATGTCGATGGCGAGGGCTTCGTTGCCGCGGTCGACGGCGTTCTTGCTCAGCATGAGCGCCTTGATGCCGACGAAGGGCTTGCCCATGGGGAGGATGCCGTAGTCGATGCCGGCCGCTTCGAGGTCGGCGATGGCCCACGGGCCGGTCCACCAGGCACCCGCTTCGCCGTCGACGATCATGGCCTTGCAGATGTCGTGGCTGGTCTCAGCCGGAGCGACCTTGCTGAACTCGACGAGCCAGTTGCCGGCGGCGAGGGCCTCAGGAGTGTTGAGGTAGGCATTGCCCTGGTCGTCGACATACTCGGGGACGCCGAAGCCGAAGTAGATCGGGGCGGCGTGGTAGGCATCGGGGTTGCCGAGGGCCTGGTTGCAGACGAGGTACTTGCCGGTGGCGGTGTTAAAGGCCTGGGCCTTGGCCAGTAGGTCGTCAAAGTCCATCGGGTCGGTGGGGAGGTACTCGTCGGTGACGAGCGCCTTGTTGTAGACGAAGGCGATACCTTCCTGGCTCTCGGGGAGGCCCCAGATCTTGTCCTGCCAGACGACGCCGCGGACGGCAGCCGGCTCGTAGGTGGTGTTGAGGAAGGTCAGGTCGACGCCATAGTCGTTGAGGGCGACGATATTGCCGGCCAAGGCCTGGGTGCCGATCTGGTCATTGGCCCAGCCGATGATGTCGGGGCCTTCGCCCGCGGGGATAGCCACGCTCAGGGCGTTGGACGTATCCTCAGGCTTGGACAGGTCGATGGTGACGTTCGGGTGCTCGGCAGTATAGTCATTGAAGGCCTGCTCGATAGCAGTCAGGTAGTCACCACTCCACTGGTGCCAGATGCTGATAGTCCCGGCAAATTCAGCCGCGGGCTCTTCTGCGGGCGCTTCCGCGCCTGCTGGCCCACCCATCTCCATGATTGCCGTCTCGATGGCCGTCTGGGCCGCAGCCAGGGCCGCTTCAGGTGCCTGCGCGCCGGTCCAGATGGCGGTGGTGGCGTCACCCACCGGGCCCCACTGCGCGTTGGCGAAGGGGGTGTTGGCCATGGGCACGCCGAGGTTCAGCGAAGCGCCAAAGCCCTTGAGGGTGGCCAGGGCCTGGACGGCTGCATCGCTCATGGCGGCGGTCGAGGCGGGGATCGTCTTGTTGGTGGCGGCGATCTTGGCCTGGACGGGGCCGCTGGTGAAGTACTTCATGATGTCGATGGCGAGGGCTTCGTTGCCGCGGTCGACGGCGTTCTTGCTCAGCATGAGCGCCTTGATGCCGACGAAGGGCTTGCCCATGGGGAGGATGCCGTAGTCGATGCCGGCCGCTTCGAGGTCGGCGATGGCCCACGGGCCGGTCCACCAGGCACCCGCTTCGCCGTCGACGATCATGGCCTTGCAGATGTCGTGGCTGGTCTCAGCCGGAGCGACCTTGCTGAACTCGACGAGCCAGTTGCCGGCGGCGAGGGCCTCAGGAGTGTTGAGGTAGGCATTGCCCTGGTCGTCGACATACTCGGGGACGCCGAAGCCGAAGTAGATCGGGGCGGCGTGGTAGGCATCGGGGTTGCCGAGGGCCTGGTTGCAGACGAGGTACTTGCCGGTGGCGGTGTTAAAGGCCTGGGCCTTGGCCAGTAGGTCGTCAAAGTCCATCGGGTCGGTGGGGAGGTACTCGTCGGTGACGAGCGCCTTGTTGTAGACGAAGGCGATACCTTCCTGGCTCTCGGGGAGGCCCCAGATCTTGTCCTGCCAGACGACGCCGCGGACGGCAGCCGGCTCGTAGGTGGTGTTGAGGAAGGTCAGGTCGACGCCATAGTCGTTGAGGGCGACGATATTGCCGGCCAAGGCCTGGGTGCCGATCTGGTCATTGGCCCAGCCGATGATGTCGGGGCCTTCGCCCGCGGGAATGGCAACGCTCAGGGCGTTGGACGTATCCTCGGGCTTGGACAGGTCGATGGTGACATTCGGGTGCTCGGCAGTATAGTCCTTGAAGGCCTGCTCGATAGCAGTCAGGTAGTCACCACTCCACTGGTGCCAGACGGTAATGGTCACGGGCTCGGCCGTCTCTGCGGTCGGCTCTGCCACGACCTCGGCCGTCGGCTCGGTCACAACTTCGGTCTCGGCCGGCCCGCAGGCGGCGACGAGCATGCTCATCACCACCAGGACGGCCATCAGGGCAAACATCCACTTCTTCATTTTCTCTCCTCCAACTTTATTCCTTTGCAGTGTAGAGTGCTTCGATTCCTTGGTCTACGAGTCTGATTCGTGATGCGCTGATCACCTCCTCTTCTGCGGTCGTTGTCAGGCCGGAAGGCCGGGCCTTTGCTGGTGCGCTTTCACGTCTTCGCGTGCGAGTCTGTGCGAGCACCCCGCTGGAGTGCACGGCATCCTTGGAGGGCTCCGGCAGCCATCGCGCTACCTCGCGCGATCCGCCAAGCCGCGTACCCTGGATTATACACCGTCGATAGCGGATCGCAATTCTGTCAAGGGCCGTGGTGCGCCAGGTGCCTTGCCCCACACTCTTGACTTGCACTCTTGAGCCTCTTGAAGTAAGATGCAGGAAATCCGTTCCCGGCGAGGAACATGTGGTCAACCCAGGCGCAAAAGTCACCCTGTACGTCCGCCCATGGTGCGGCAGTGTTATGCGTGTCAAGCTCTGGCTGGATCAGCGCGGTATTCCCTACAGCGAGATCGACATCACTCGGGACCCTGCCGCTGCCCGCCACTGCGCAGAGCTGAATGGAGGCTACCAGTCCACCCCGACCATCCTGGTGGATGGCATCCATGTCGCCACCGAGCCTACCAACGCCGAGCTGGCGCGTATCTTTGGCTAGCCCCGCTTGCCACGGGCATTCTCAGGTCTTGAGTTGAGGAGGAGAGATGGAGAGGAAAGGCCGTGTTGTCTGGATCTTTGCGATCGTCGTCTTGGGCCTGATGGGGCTCTGTGCGCTCTTGCTCGGCGCAGTCGCGCTGGGAGCTGTCACGCTGCCGAATGTTGATCTGGGAGGCGGTGCCTCCGAAGCCGATCGGATCGAGCGCAGCTTCGACGTCGGGTCTGCACCAGAATTGACCATCAAGAACTTTGCCGGGGGCGTGACGGTTCGGGCTGGCGCGGATGGCGTGATCCGGGTAAGTGCCGTCAAGAGGGGCTGGAGCGCGTCACGCCGCGGTCAGATCACGGTCGACATGTCGCAGGAGGAGTCCTCCGTGACGGTTGAGACCCGGCTGCCCTCGGGCTTGGGCATGGTGTATGTCGAGTTGGAGATCACGGCGCCGGCAGGCACACGCCTCGGCGTCGATACCGGGTCGGGAGGCGTCAAGGTGGACGGCCTCACTGGGGACCTCAACGTGCACACGGGCTCTGGGGGAATCGATCTGCGGAATGTCCCCGGTGCGATCGACGCCAGCACCGGCTCCGGCGGCATCGACGTACGAGCGGGCGGCGGCCCGGCCAATCTCCACACGGGAAGTGGCGGGATCGACTACGAGGGCACACCCCAGGGCGACTGCCGCTTTGAGACCGGCAGCGGCGGGATCGAGCTGCATCTGCCCGCTGCTCTTGACGTCACAATCGATCTATCCACTGGCTCGGGCAGCATCGAGGTCGAGCACGATCTCCTGGGCCAGCCCTCGAGACGCTCCGTGAAGGGGAAGATTGGCACCGGCGATCAAGGCAGCATCTATGCCCACACCGGATCAGGCTCCATCGAGCTGCACAAACAGTAACCACATCAGCACAGGAGAAGCCGCATGAGGATCGCAGTCGATGCCATGGGGGGCGACCATGCCCCTGCCCTGGTCGTGACCGGGGCGGTTCAGGCAGCCCGCGACCTTGGGATGCAAGTCATTCTCGTTGGCCGGCAAGAGGCCATCCAGGCCGAGCTTGCCAAACACGACACGTCGGGGCTGCAGGTGGCCGTCCACCATGCCAGCCAAGTGATCGAAATGGACGAGCACCCGGCCGCGGCCGTCAAGGCCAAGAAGGACTCCTCGATGACCGTGGGCCTGGACCTGGTCAAGCGCGGCGAGGCGGATGCTTTCTTCACGGCAGGGAACTCGGGCGGTGCCTTGGCGGCAGCGCTCTTCCGCTTGGGCCGCATCCGGGGCATCCTTCGGCCTTCCATCTCGACCATCTTCCCCAGCCTGACCCCCTCCGGATTCTGCTTTCTGCTGGACATTGGCGCCAATGCCGACTGCAAGCCGGACTACCTCCTCCAGTTTGCCATGATGGGTTCGATCTATGCCGAGCGTGTGCTTGGCGTGACCACCCCGCGTGTCGCCATCGTCTCCAACGGCGAAGAGGAGGGCAAGGGGAATCAGCTCGTCCAGGAAACGGTGCCTCTGCTGCGCGCCAGCAAGCTGAATTTCGTCGGAAATGCGGAGGGCAAGGACATCCCCTGGGGCCTGGCCGATGTCGTCGTGACCGATGGCTTCACCGGCAATGTCATTGTCAAGCTTGCTGAGGGCGTATCAAGGCTCATTCTGGACGTCCTCAAACAGGAGCTGATGAGCCGCCCCGTAACCAAGGTGGGGGCGCTTCTCTCGAAGCCCGCCTTCAATTCCGTCAAGCGGCGCCTGGATTACCGCGAATATGGGGGCGCACCCCTTCTGGGCGTGGATGGCGTTGTGATCATCGGCCACGGCCGCTCCGACGCCATGGCCATTCGCAACGGTGTCCGCTTGGCGGCACAGACGGTAGAAAATGGCGTGCTGGACGCAATCAAGCACGGGTTAGCCGGCTACCAGGCGCTGGCAGAAACACCACCAGAATAAGCCCGTGCAGCCATGCCTGCACCCGGCAAGGGAGAGAGTTTGAGCAAGCGAGATATTCGGCAGCGCGTCGTTATCTCCGGGATGGGCGCAGTGACGCCCCTCGGCCTGACAGTCTTGGAGACTTGGGACGGGCTTGTGGCCGGTACCTCCGGCGTCGGACCGATCACCCTCTTCGATGCCGGCAGCCTCCCTGTGCGCATTGCCGGCGAAGTCAAAGGGTTCGATCCGTCCCACTACATGGATGCCAAAGAGGCGCGCCGCATCGCGCGTATCTCACAATTGGCCCTGGCCATGGGGACCCAGGCCATGGCAGACGCGGGCCTTGGCGAGCAGGTGCTCGACCCAGAGCGCTCAGGGGTGGTCATGGGGGTCGCAGCCGGCGGCCTCGACATGGTCACCGGCGCCTGGGACACCTACAAGGAAAAGGGCCTGCGGCGCGTCAGCCCCTTCGTCGCTGCCGAAATCCTCTGTAACATGCCCGCCCATCACCTGAGCCTGCGCTTCCGCTGCCAGGGCCACAACGCGACCGTCGTGACCGCCTGTGCTGCCAGCACCCAGGCCATCGGCGAGGCAGCCGAGCAAATCCGGCGCGGGGTTGCCGATCTCATCCTCGCCGGAGGGGTGGATGCGCCGGTCTGCGAGGTCGTCCTGGCGGGTTTCTCCGCCATGCGGGGACTCGCCTCGGACAACGACCACCCTCAACTGGCCTGCAAGCCTTTTGATGCCCGGCGTGACGGCTTTGTCTGTTCCGAGGGAGGGGCCGTGATGGTGCTCGAGCGGCTGGACAAGGCACTCGATCGCGGCGCCCATATCCATGCGGAGGTGCTCGGCTACTCCGCCAGCGCCGACGCCTTTCACGTGGCGGCGTCCGATCCGGAAGGCGAAGGCGCAGCCAGGGCTATGCGCTGGGCACTCGCGAATGCGCAGGTGTCGCCCGACCAGATCGACTATGTCAATGCGCACGGTCCCGGCACGCCGGTCGGTGACCCGGCCGAGACCGCTGCCATCAAGAAAGTGTTCGGAGACCGCGCATACCGCCTGCCCGTGAGCTCTACCAAGTCGATGATCGGCCATCCCCTCGGCGGCGCCGGCGCCGTAGAAGCGATGGCGTGCGTCAAGACCATCCAGGAAGGCGTGATCCATCCCACGATCAACCTCGAGGTTCCCGATCCGGCATGCGACCTGGACTATGTCCCCAACCAGGCGCGCCGGGCCCTCGTGCGCACGGCGCTCTCCAATTCCTTCGGGTTGGGCGGCCAGAACGCTTGCCTGGTGCTTGCCCGGTTCGAGGAATAGACCCACAATCCCGGCACCGGACGGTCGACAGTCAGATGCGAATCATCACCGACGTGAACAGAATCGCGCGCGGCGCGCGCCTGGGCAAGATCCTGGTCTTTGGCAGCCTGGGGTTCCTGGTCGCCGGGCTTGTCCTGGCGCTGCGGCTGACGCAGCTCTACTACGTCTGGCTTTCCCTTGCCTGCTTGGCCATTGCCCTCGTGACGACGACGATTGGGTTTGCCTTCATGAACCGCTGGGTGCGAGAGCCCCGCGCCGACCAGGCACTGGCTGCCGGCCTCAAGGGCTTGGATGAGCGCCATCGTCTCTACAACTACACCTTGCCAGCCCCGCATGTGCTGCTGGCCCCCAACGGCCTTTTCGTTCTCACTGCCATGGGTCAGGATGGGGCCATCCGCTACGAGGGCAAGTTCCACCGGCGGTTCAGCGTAACACGCCTTCTGCGCTTCCTGAGCGACGAAGGGCTGGGGCGGCCGTTCGTCGAGGGCGACCGCCAGGTGAGCGCCCTCAATCAGCTCCTCCGGCAGAACGGCATCGAGGACGTGGAGGTGCAGAACCTGGTCGTCTTCTACAACCCGCGCGTGCAGCTCGAAGCCATCGATCCACCGCGCCCTGTACTGCTTCCCGGCGGGCTCAAGCGCCTCATCCGCGCACAATCCAAGCTCTCGCTCGCCCGCTACCGCCAGCTCCAGGACCTATTCGAAGAAAGCACGCAGACGCGCGCTGCCGCAAGGGCGTGACTCCCTTGCTGCTGCCCCCATCCTGCCTGAGCCTCCTCCAGGCGTCACGCGCAGCCGATCGACGCCGCCGGCAGGCTATGCCTGGCCGAAACGTCGCCTGAACGCTTCGACGACGACGTCCCCCGCTGCCTCGACCAGCTGGCCTACAATGGGGTTGACGATCACAGAGGTCACCGCCCCGGCCAACTGCGGAACGTACTTCTTGAACCAGTCCAGCACCGATGCCATCCGGTTTACGTCAGGCTTCGCGGATTGGATGGCACTCCTGAGCTCGGCGACCTTCTGCATCGCCTCGGGCTTCTTCTCGGCCGGTGCTTGTTCCTGCACCGTTTTGCTCAGCCCGGCAAAGAGCGAAGCCAGGTCGTTGCCCTGCAGCCCGTAGCTCATGCTCTGCACGCTCAGGTTTCCGGTGCCCACATGGGTCGGTCCATAGATCGGACCGTGAAAGGTCGGCGTGTACGTGACAGTGGGGCGGATGTCTTCTCTCCGCAGCATAGTTCCTTCCCCTTCCCCTTCTGATGCCTTTTGGCCTGCCGGGCTGTTGCGATCCGGCACGGCACCCGCCGGTGCAGGGAACCCCTCACCCGCAGCCGCCTGAGTTCCGTTGCCCCTGTCGCTGACAATTGGCCCACTCCCGGTATGCACCTGTCCCGATACAGGATCCCAAAAGTTGCTGATATAGTTCTGGACGACCGGCGGCAGTTGGGCCGGGTCAGAGGCGCCCTTCCGCAGCCGGTATAGCGTCTTGCCCTCGATGTGGAAATAGTCGCTCGTTTCGTCCCACACCTTTCCCAGCTCGGCAAAGATGCGGGCCATGCGCTTCTGCAGCCAGTGGTTGGGAGCAATGTCCCACGCTTGGGCCAGCGGGACCGTCGTCGCGTGCCCCCTCATGCAATGCAGGGTAACCGCGCCGTTGTCCGAGATGGTGGCGCCGCACGCACCGCAGCGCACGCTCTTGCCCTCGATTACCAGGTCCTGGCTCTCACACTCCGGGCACAGCTCGGCCGCCTCGCTGCACCGGCTGCACTCCAAGCGCAGGTAAGGCTGAAAGTACCGGCCTGCCAGCGACTCGTAGATATCCAACCCCGAGTAGGGAAGGCTGACACTTGTGACGTCTTCTTTCTCCACTTGGAGAAGGGCCTGCACGAGAAGGTTGATCGTGGCCCGGCTGGCCGAAGGAAGCCGCAGCCGCCGCACAGTCTCCATAGGCTGTCCGAGCGCCTGGGGCTGGTACGCCTGCAGCTCACGCACGTCGCGCATCAGGTCCGGCAGCCGGTGCCTCGCCCAATTGCGCACAACCGAAGTAGGCAGCGTTCGCGTCAGGATCATCTTGCCCTTTGTCGCCAGCACTTCGAGCCCGCTCACGATGCCCTTGGCAACCTCTTCGTCGTAGAGGGAGGAAGGGCGCGTATATTGCTTCTCCCGGGCTGCGATCTCTTGCTCAAATCGCTGCCATAGGCCGTAGCCTGAGATGCAGCGGCGCACCCCTGTCCCCGGATCGTAGTAGGAAAGCTGCTTCGCCTTCTCGATCGAAAAGTGCTTGTCGATCAGCTCCTTCGGAAAGTGAACGGGCACCGGAGCCGTCCGCAGGCATCGCTCCAGCGCGCTCGTTACGAGGCCCTTCATTGGTTCGTCGCGCGCCAGCACCACCAGGTACCCCTGGGTGAGGTCCAGCCACAGGAACCCGTACCGGCTCTGCAGAACCCCGTCGGCCCGTTCGTCGGCATTGAGGAAACGGTGGCTCACATAATACCGGAACCGAATCTCCCGGAACGAGTCCCACCGCTCGTCGTCCAGCAGCCGTACCTGGCGTGGGCACGATTCACACTCATAATCGTGGCAGGCACAGCCGTCCCCGTGGCGGCAGGCGCGGTCCTGGGCAACGGCCTCATCCACGAAGGACTGCAGTTCCTCCAAGCCCGGTTCCTCGAGCCCGGCAGGCAGCAGGTAGAGATGAAAGGCCAGCTGCTGGCCATATCGGGCCGACTCATACAGGTTGTCGACGTCCGTCTCATGGATTTCGGGCATCGCATCTGCCCGCTTCACCAAGTCCGCTTGGCGAAGCCCGCCCATGTCCTGGCCCGGAGCGGTGCGCTCCAGCAGTGCCCGCAGGGCAAAGACGGGTACCTGGTATAGTTTTGCCAGATTGGTCAGGCGTTGGCCGGTGACCACACCCCGGTCTGCCCGAAGCGCGTGTCCAGGCTGCACGGTGCTGCCACCCTGACCTGATGCGAGTCCCTGAGACATGGTCCTTGCCTCCCCCGATGGTCCTTGATGCTCTGTTAGGTTGAGAAGCGATGTACCGAGATGAATTGTAGCACAGAACGATGGAATAGTCAAGTAGCCGCTGTTAAATGTTGAAAAGCCTATGAACTGAGTAGAAACCGAGTTGGGCCGCAGTAATCTACAGAAACGCAACATTCAGCGATCAAGGACGACGAGCAACCCGGCACGCGCGGCTAGACGGGCCAGAATCAGGCCTGTTGCACACAAGGCACCTGTGGGCGCGGGGCGACTGCGCCATGCCTTGCTTGCCTCTGACTCGCTTTCTGTGCTATACTTCTCCTGCGCGGAAGGTCTTCTGTGACTCATGGGCCTTGCTCAGGCTCCCCGTGGCCTGCCAAGGGGCTCTGCCATCCCGCAGGGATCTGGCCGTGACTCGCTGATTCTGTTTGGAGGAGCTGTGAAGAGAAGAGTCGTCTTTCTGAGCTTGGTTGTCCTTCTGAGCCTGGGCCTGGCTGCCTGCGGGTCGGCGGGAGACCAGTCCCTCAAGGGGCGTACGGTTGTAGCAGTCACCGGCAACGACTTTACGCCGCTCAACTTTGTCGACCCCAAGACCGGCGAGGCCGTCGGTTGGGAGTATGACGCGGTCAACGAGATCTGTCGCCGCCTGGGTTGCACTGTGGAGTGGCAGGTGACGGCCTGGGACACCATGATCGCCGCGGTCAAGGAGGGGCAGTTCGACGTCGGCATGGATGGCATCACCATCACGGAAGAGCGCGCGAAGGAAGTGAACTTTTCCGATCCCTACATGACGGCGCAGCAGTTCATGCTCACGCGCGCGGATGAGAGCCGCTTTGCTGCCCCACAGGAGTTCGCGGCCAATGCGGACCTGCTGATCGGCTCGCAGACGGGTACCACCAGCTTCTACACGGCGGTCTACGATGTGCTGGACGGCGACGAAGCGAATCCGCGAATCAAGCTGTTCGAGAACTTTGGTGCTGCGGTGCAGGCTCTGATCACCGGCGATGTGGACATGGTCCTCATGGATGCTGCATCCAGCCGGGGCTACATCGGCGCCAACCCCGACAAGCTCAAGATGGTCGGCGAAGCCATCAAGTCCGAAGATTACGGATTCATCTTCACGCCGGGCTCGGATCTGGTCGCCCCCTTCAACGCAGCCATTGCCGAGATGAAGGCGGACGGCTTCCTGGATGAGCTCAGCACCAAGTGGTTCTTTGAGTACGACCCCGCTCAGTAGTGCAGTTGCCCTCGGCAGGCTCCGGCCTGCCGAGGGCTCTCCCCATCCCATCTCGTGCCAGGGGGCTTTGTGAAGGCCGCAGAACCGCCTCCGGCGCGCCGGTCGCATCTGCTGCCGGTTGCCGACCGGCTGTCGAGGCTTCCCTATTGGCTACTGTTGACGATCCTGCTGGCGTCGATCGCTTTCTGGACCGTCGCCAGCGACGCTGGCTCGCGCGTCATCCTGACGGCCGTCACACAGGGCATCTGGACGACGGTCTATGTCTCGCTCACAGCCTATGCGCTGGCGCTCGTGTTGGGCCTGTTGCTGAGCCTGCTTCGTGTGCACCGCAGCCGGGCTGCCCGTGAGCTCTCTTCCTTCTATGTCGAGATCATCCGCGGCGTGCCTATGCTGGTGCTGCTCTACTACATCTCTTTTGTGGGGGCACCCGCCCTGGTCAAGGTCATCAACTGGGTGGCATCGCCCCTGATCCAGTCAGGAGCCATGGCCGCGATTGCGCCGCGCGACATCAACTTCACCGTGCGGGCCATCCTGGCCCTCTGTCTTGGCTACGGCGCCTTCATCTCCGAGATCTTTCGTGCGGGCATCCAGTCCATCGGCAAAGAGCAGAAGGAAGCAGCGGCGACCGAAGGGGCCACCTACTGGCAGACCATGCGCTTCATCCTGCTTCCGCAGGCGGTCCGCAATGTCCTGCCCGCCCTGGGCAACGAGTTCATCGCTATGCTCAAGGACTCGGCACTTGTCTCGGCCCTCGGCGTCCAGGACATCACCCAACTGGGCAAGGTCTACTCTGCCTCGACCTTCAAGTTCTTCGAGACCTATAGCATCGTGGCCCTTCTCTACCTGGTCATGACCATCGGTCTGGCGATGCTGGTTCGCTTCTTGGAGAAGCGGCTGGAGCTCAACTGATCGCCGTGCAGGCGATTGCTGCCGATTCGAGTACCGTTTCCCGCAGGTGAGCAGTACGCAGCCCCGCCTGCTCCATCCCCAATAGGACCCCGCCGGCCACGGGCGGCGCAGCCAGCCGAACCAGGCGCGCCAGTGGCGCAGCTGTCTGGACTACCTGCCGCATCGGCTCGATGACCGGCGGCTCTCCGTCGTAGAGGCTGCCCACCAGCACCACGTCAAAGCCAAGAGCTTCGATGCCCAGCTGGCGGATGACGCCTGCGGCCAGGCTCCCCAGCTCGCGGCCGGCCCACCTGATGGCTTCCTGCGCCACCCCATCGCCTTGGGCGGCCGCCCGGAAGACAAGGGGAGCGGCATCTGCTGCCAGGCAGTAGCGACCCTGGCAGAGCCCTTCCAGTAGGTCGTCTGCTCCCGATGCACCGCACCGCTCCGCAAACGCCCGGGTGAGGGACGTGTCCGGGCCGCGCCGTGACCACGCCCGCGCAACCGCGCATTGCGCGTACCAGACCAGCTCGCTCGCCCCGGCTCCTTCGCCCATCCACCAACCGTGGCCGGTCAGCTGCGCCGTCCTCCGCGCGCGATCCCACCCCCAGCAGTTGCAGCCGGTCCCCGCCACCACGGCGACACCCCAGCCTTCGGCGGCGCCTGCCAACAGCCCGATGAGGGTATCGTTGACCACCTCAACCGGCCCGTCCAACCCCAAGGTGCTCACAGCCTGTAGAGTTGCCTGCCGCTCACTTGGCCAATCGTAGCCGGCAATGCCGAATCCTGCCCCGGCGATCGCCGAGCTGCGCACGCCGGCCCGATCGAGGGCGCGTGATACCGCGTCCTGTAGGGCGCAGCTGAGCCCTTCGTACCCGGCTACCTCGTGGTTGCCCGGCCCGCTCTGGCCAAAGCCAACCGCCCTGCCCGCCTCGTCGGCCAAAAGGGCATGTGTCTTTGTGGCCCCGACGTCTACCCCCAAGAAGAAGCGGCTCATCGCACTTCCCAAAAGCCGGGCAGGTAGCGGCGGTTCGCCTCCAGTAGGTCGTCTAGGACCGCTTGGGCGCGGTCTGCACTTGGCCCCAGGGGGTGGGCCAGCAGTGCCTGGTAGGCAGCCGTACGGTCCCCATGAACTGCCGCCTCGACGGTCAGCAGCTCGAATGCCTTCACGTGGGCCAGCAGCCCAAAGCATACCGGCGGCAGCGGGTCCGCCGGAAGCGCGTGCACCCCAGTGCCGTCCACGCGGCACGGCATCTCCAGGACCCAATCGGCCGGCCACCCCCGCACGGCGCCGCCGTGCCGCACGTTGGCGACATGCGTCTCACCCCGGTTGTTGTAGTGTGCGCTCAGCAGTTGGGTCGCCACCGTCGAGTAATACGCTCCACCGCGTTTCAACAGACCCGGCGGGGGCTCAACCCTATCGGGCTCCCCATACTGGCGCAGCAGCTCCTCTTCCACGGCCATTACCTCCTCGGCGCGCGAGGGCGGCCAGTGCGCCTGCTCGGCCAACTTGCGGTGCGTGTAGTAGTAGTATTGCAGGTAGGAATTGGGGATCATGCCCAGGCTCTCGATCGTCCGCACACCCCACTCCGGCTCGGGCTCGGCGGCCAACCGCCGCAGGAAACCTGCCAGGACCTGTGGCCAGAGATCCTCCCCGCGGGCACGCAGGCCCCGATGCCAAGTGAGATGGTTCAAGCCGAGGGTGTCCAGCTCGACCGTCTCCGCATCGATGCCGGCTGCGGAGCCGCCCAGTCCTGCCAGCATCTCCATCTTGGTTGTTAGCGCGACGTTGCACACGCCCAAGGCTGGGACGCCCGGCGCGTAGCGCCACAGCGCCTCGGTGATCAGCCCGGACGGGTTCGTGAAGTTGACCAGGAGTGCCCCCGGCGCATGGCCGCGCATGGCGCCGGCAACCTCCAGGATCACAGGGATGGTGCGCAACGCCTTGGCCATGCCTCCGATGCCCGTGGTTTCCTGGCCGATCAGCCCGTGGCGCTGCCCCAGATACTCGTCCTCGCGCCTGGCCTCCATCCCGCCCACCCGCAGCTGCGTGATGACATAGGCGGCGCCGTCGATCGCTTCGAACAGGTCTCCGGTCAGCACCACGCGGAACGGCGCTCCCCCGGCACGGATCATCCGCCGGGCCAAGCCGCCAACGGTCGCCAACCGTCCGGCCGCTACGTCCATCAGCCAGAGCTCGGTCAGGGGAAACGACGCAGCCCGCTCGAGAAAGCCCCGCACCAGCTCTGGCGTATACGTCGATCCCCCGCCAATGACCGCTACCTTCATCGGCGCCTCCTGGTGCTTCCCCGGGGCCGGACTGCGCCGCCAACCAAGGGTGAGAACACGCTGTGGCCTATCCTCTCTCGCTCACCTCGTACAGGCGGCGGTGCACCGCCGCCACGCGCCCCACGTCCATCTTTTCCACGGCGCGGTCGTAGGTCACAAACCCATTGACCTCCGTCTCCACGTCGGTCGCCTGGGTGTAGACCGCGGCCGATAGGCCGCGTCTGATCCACGGCGTGAGCTGCTCCTCCAGTAGCTCGATGTACGCCGCCGTCAATGCCTGGGGCGAATCCAGCTTTCGGTAGCCAAACTCCTCACGGGCATCCCATTCGTGCCCCGCGATCCGCAGCGAATACCCCCCAAACTCCGACAGCACCACCGCGCGCAGTCGGTCCGGATCGCCACCCGGCAGTGGCTTGAAATAGACGTGCAGGCTGCGCATCTGCCCGGCCCCATGGTCGAACCAGCCCGAGGCATGGTCGACGGGCCGGGTTGGATCGTAGGCCCCCAGCCACCGGGCGACTTCGACCGAGTCGAACTGCCCCCAGCCCTCGTTGAACGGCACCCAGGCACAAACGCATGGGAAGCTGTGCAGGTTGTCGACCATCTCGCGCAGCTCGCGGCGGTAGTCCTCCCGCGCGGCTGCTATCCCCCGCCCCGCCCGCCACCGCAGCCGGTTGTCGCGGCGCCTGAGTCTTCCCGAGAGGATGGCCAGGAACGACAACACCTCCCCCACCGCTCGGCCACCGTTGGGCATATCCTGCCACACGATCAACCCCTGCCGATCGCACTCGTAGTAGAACCGCGCCGGTTCCACCTTGACATGCTTTCGCAGCATATTGCAGCCGAGCGCCTTGACCAGGGCCACATCGGCGCGCATGGCATCCTCCGACGGCGGGGTGTAGAGCCCATCGGGCCAGTATCCCTGGTCGAGCGGACCGTACTGGAACAGCGCCCGGCCGTTCAGGCAGAGCCTCGTCCGCCCCTGGCTGTCCTTGGTCAGCCCGACCTTGCGCATCCCGAAGTAGCTTCCCACACGGTCGATGACCTCCTCGTCCCGGCGGAGCTCGACTTTGAGGTCGTAGAGAGAAGGATCATCCGGACTCCACAGCCGGGCGCTGGGAATCGAGAGCGTGATCGGCTTCCCCGCAGGTCCGGCACCCGAAGCGACGACCGATCCCCCCTCCGACGCCACCACGTGCAGATCAAGCCCGGCCACATCGCCGTCCATGCGTGTCTCCACCCGGAGGCTGGACGAATCCACGTCCGGCGTTAGCTTCAGCCCTTCCACGCACACGTCGGGCACCGGCTCCAGCCAGACTGTCTGCCAGATCCCGGACACCGCCGTGTACCAGATCCCCTTCGGCTTGAGCACTTGCTTGCCGCGTTGCTGCCAATGCCGGTCTGTTGGGTCCCAAACCCGGACCCGGAGCTCATTCAGCCTCTCCTCGCCGGGGAGGAGGGGGTGCAGGTATCGCGTGACGTCAAAGCAGAAGGGCAGGTACCCACCCCGGTGGCTGCCGGCCTTCTGCCCATTGACCCAAACCGTAGCTTCCCAATCGACCGCGCCAAAGTGAAGCACTATCCGGCGGCCGCACCACTCCTCGGGAACCCGGAAAGTGCGCCGGTACCAGAGCCACTCGGAGGGCGCCAGGGGCCGCTCCACCCCGCTCAACGCCGACTCGATGCAGAAAGGGACCAGGATCTCGCCCTCGAAGGCGCGCGGCTCGCTCCCCCTGGGGAGGACGGCATACTCCCACAGCCCGTTCAGGTTGAGCCACTGGCTCCGAGTCAGCTGCGGCCGGGGGTACTCGCGCCAGGCGCTCTCCGGCGAGACGTCGTCCGCCCAGCGTGTCGCTATTGTCCCCGGCCCCGATTTCCAAGCCATGGCCTTTCCCTATTCCTGCTTGGCGGCGAGCGCGGAGCCCCCGGGACCGCGCTCTTCCTTGATGCGTGCCATCGGTACGAGGGCTGCCAGTGTCGCCAAAGCGCCCACCTGGAAAAGGAGCGGCGTGGGGATAAAGCCCTCCCTGCCCTCAATCACCGCAGGGATGCCAAACTGGCTCCCCAGCCAGCCGCCGATGAGCGAGCCTGGGATCATGGCCAGGGCGACGGTAAAGAGGATGAAGTAGCCGGCATACTGCCCTCGCATGCCCTCCGGGTAGAGGTCCTTTGTCCAGGCACCGGTGCTGATGATCCACGCCGACATCGCCGCGAGCCAAAGCGTGCCGGTCAGCGTCAACAGCACCATGTCCCTCATCAGCGAAAAGAGGATCAGCCCTACCACCTTGAGCAGGACGGCACCGATGGCTAGGTTCTTGCGGCCGATGCGGTCGACCAGCAAGCCAAAGGGATAGGCCAGCGCAATCCCGCCCAACAGGATGCACAAGAAGATTACCATCGATGCCGGCAGCGTGGGCAGCTTCAGGTAATGGTTGAGGTAGATGATCAGGTAGGGGAAGTAGATCTGCTCGGCAATGCCGTAGAGCATCAGGGCGCAAAGCAGCAGAAAGTACCTGCGGTTGGCCCTCAGGTTTTCTGCTCGGAAGGACCCGGCAATCTGGCTCCAGTACGAGCCGATCGGTCGATCCCCGACCGGGGTTTCCTTGACCAGCCACCCGCCCACCAACCCCAGCAGAAAGACGAGCCCACCGATTAGGTAGAAGAAGGTAAAGTAGCCCCATGCCTGGATGAGCAGGCCCGAGGCACCGTACACGATCAGGATCGCGACCCAGGTTAGGATTTGCATGATGCCGACGACTCGGCCCCGGTTTGAGCGCGTCGTGACGTCGGCGACGTAGGCGTTGAGCGCGGCGTCGTTGGCCGTTGAGCCGAAGAAGGTCATGACGCAGTCAAAGAGGATGGCCATTCCGATGGCCAGCCCCACGGGCTTGAGATAGGCCGCTGTGGGAAAGGCCGCCGTCAGGATGCCCCAGGCGAGGTAGCCAAACAGGATGAACGGCTTTCGCTTTCCCCAGCGCGTATGCGCCCGGTCCGAGAGGGCACCCATCAGAATCGTCGTCAGCGTGGCCGTGAGGGCGCTCGCGGCGACCATCCAAGAAATCGGGCGCGGGTCGGGGGAGATGCTGTTGTAGACGAAGGCATTGAAGAACTGATTCTCGACCCCCCACGCCAACTGCCCGGCAAAGCCAAGCAGGATCAGCGCGATCCAGATGCGGGGTGACAGCCGTTCCGGGTTCCTCTGCGTTGTCTCCATCGACTGCTCTGTGCCCTCCGCCGGGGAGGATACCACCAAGCCGGCGGAGGGGCAAGAACGGCGGGAAGCGGTCAGTCGGGCCGTCGAGCTGCCCTCTCCCAAAGAGAGAGGCTTCCGGGGTTCCCCCGTCCCCCGGAAGCCTCTGGTGCGTCACCCGGCCACGGCCGGGTCGCCGGGCTACGGCTTGGCTGCCCCCGGCGCACAGTCGCCACGGAAGTAGGCCCACTCGTCGCACTCGCTCCCGTCGGAAAACACGCAGTAGCCCTGCTGCCCCCCGTCGGCGACGGTGCGAATGTCTACCTTGCCACCCTGCTCCTCGCAGTACACCGAGGCTGGGTTGGCCATCTGAGAGCCACCACCACCTGCGTCTGGACCGCACTCGCTGCGGTAATACGCCCACTCGTCGCACTCGGTTCCGTCGGGCAGGAGGCAGAAACCCTGTTGGCTCCCGTCGGCGGCGGTGCGGACCTCCACCTTGCCCCCCTGCTCCTCGCAGAAGACAGAGGCCGGGTTTGGCATGTTGGGCTCGGGTTTGCCGCCACAGGCACCGGCGGCCATGACGGCGATCAGCAGGACGGCGACGATAGCAAGCTTCTGTTTCATTTCCTCTCCCTCCTCTTGTCCCGGCCTCGTGCGAGCTCCGTGCTTCTGCCGGGCACCTTCCTCACAACTACAGACGACAGCCCGCTCCCGGAGGTTCCATCGCGGCCAGGTCCACCCCTCTCTGCGCTTCCCTAGCGCAGCCTCTCCACGATGAGGACAAAATCCACGCGGTGGACCCAGAAGAACGACATCGTCACGTTTGGGATGATCGCCACAACCTCACCCTCCAAGCTGTTCAGGAACTGCTCCAGCCTGCTTTGGTCGGCCGTCATCCTAAGGTCGAACCGGTGTACCCTGTATTTCATTTCTCCGACTCCTCTCGCAGCTTCCCTTCGTCCGTGCAATCGACCGGCCGATCCCGATCGAGTGCCTCCTACACTCTCTTATAGTGCGAGATTTGGGGAAACGTCATCCCCCACCTGGGGGATTTGAGGCCCAAAAGGGTACGTGCGGGGGCGTTTGGCTGGCAGGACTGGGCAGTGTGACGGGGAGGCCACAGACGAAGGAACGGGTCGCCGGCTGGCCCGCAAAACCTGGGGCGCACCGCTCGGTCGCTGCCCTCTGCCTCAGGCTGTGTGCACGGCCTCTATGTCAACCCCGGCTGCCTCCAGGGCGCACCGTGCGGCGTCCATATCCTGGTGCAGAACGCGGACGCACACGCCGCAGTCGGAGCTGATGTGGCGAGGGACGGGGATCATCTTGCAGGCGATGCCGCGGTCGAGCAGCAGCCTCTCCGCGCGAATGGCATGGCTGGTGGAGTGGACCAGGAGGATGGCGTACTCGGGCTCATTCACGCTGGTCGCCCGGCGAGCCGTCGAACGGCATCGACGCCTGCCTGCACCTCTGTGAGAGTGCTCGTCGCCGCCAGCCCAAAGCGCACGCTGCCGCCTGGAAACGTGCCCAGTGTCTTGTGGGCGGCAGGGGCGCAGTGCAGGCCAACGCGGCAGAGGATCTCCTGCTCCTCGTCCAGCCGCAGGCCCGCTTCCGAGGGCTCCATGCCCTCGATGTTGAACGAGACGGTCGCCGTCTGGCGTGCTGCGTCGAGGCCGCCGTACACTGTGACACCCTCGATCGCCCGCAGCCCATCGATCAGCTGCTGGGCGAGCGCCACCTCGTGCGCGCGGATCGCCTCCACGCCCTGCTCCAGCACCCACCCGACCCCGGCACACAGCCCCGCCAGACCGACGGCGTTCGGTGTGCCGCTCTCGCAGGCGTCGGGCAAAAAGTCCGGCTGTTCCTCCCGCTCCGATCGGCTGCCGGTGCCGCCGCGTTTGAGGGGATTCAGGAGTGCGGCCCTTACCCTCTCGCCGACCACCAGCCCACCGGTGCCCATCGGCCCGTACAGCGACTTGTGTCCCGTAAAGGCCAGCAGGTCGATCGCGTCCGCCTGCACGTCAATCGGGTACGCGCCGGCCGTCTGCGCCGCATCCACCAACAGGAGCAGGCCGTGCCGGCGCGCGATCCCTCCAACCTCAGCCACCGGCAGGAGGGTGCCCACGACGTTAGAGGCATGGTTGAGGACGATCATCCGCGTCTCCGGCCGGATTTCGGCCTCGACTGCCTTCACGTCCAGGGCGCCCGTGGGAGTGCAGCGGGCAATCGTGAGCCCAACACCCTGCCGCTCGAGGGCGCGCAGCGGCCGCATGACCGAGTTGTGCTCCATGCTGCTGGTAATGACGTGGTCGCCGGGGACCAGGAGCCCTCGCATGGCCAGGTTGAGAGCCTCCGTTGCGTTCGCGCCAAAGACCACCCGCAGCGGATCGGGCGCGTGGAAAAGCTCCGCCACCGCCTCCCGCGCAGCATAGACGACGCGGGCCGCCTCCACCGCCAGGCGATGGCCAGCCCGGCCAGGATTGGCCCCGACGTGCTCGAGGAAGTGAAGCATTGCCTCTGCCACACAGGCCGGCTTGGGCCACGTGGTGGCTGCGTTGTCAAAGTAGATCATGCGTCCCCGTGGGATCGGCCCCGACAAGCCATAACCTATAGCTATGCGTACCATAGAACTTAATGATTTTACCCCCCGCCGTGCACTTCGTCAAGCTGGCTGTCGCGCATGTCCGCACCATCGCCGGCTGGGTCCATCGCCTGCGGCGTCTTCGCCGAGTGGAGGGTCGCTCGATTTGGCTGGGAAGCCAGGTGTCAAGTATAATGTGCCATTCGGTGTCCCCGCGTAAAGAAGGATGCTATTGGGCATGCAAACCCGTTATCTCTATGACCTGAAAGAGCCAAAGCTTCCGGCAGCCATAGGCAGGAAGGCCGCGAATCTGCGCTTCCTCATTCGCCACAAGTTCCCCGTGCCGCCCAGCTGGGTTTGCACCTGGGACGCGCACCTTGACTACCTGTCCGCAGGCCCTTCCACCCTGGGCAGACTGCGCTCCGAGGTGGCAGAACGCCTCGCGGCCGGGCGTGCCTACGCGGTTCGCTCCTCGGCGAACCTGGAGGATGACTCGCGGCACTCCTTTGCTGGGCAGTTCAGCTCCTACTTGGACGTCCGCGGGCCGGATGCCATCCTGGCGTCGATCGAGTCGGTGTGGAAGAGCGCGCACTCTGGGGACGTGGGAGCCTACCTCGAGCACCATGGCACCCCATCCGGCTATGTGAGGATGGCTGTGGTGCTCCAGGAGATGGTGAAGCCCGTGGTGTCTGGGGTTTCCTTCAGTAGGAACCCCATGACAGGGCTGGACGAGGTGGTCGTGGAGGCAGTCCCCGGCAGTGGCGTCGCTTTGGTACAGTCGGGGGTCAGCCCACAGCGCTGGATCAGCAAGTGGGGCGCCTGGCTTCAGAAACCGCAGGGGGACGACATCCCCCTGGCGCTGATCGAGCAGGTAGTCCGCGGTACCAAGGCCATCGCCAAGGCCTTCGGCAAACCCGTCGACCTCGAATGGGTATACGATGGGACGGCCCTCCACTGGGTCCAGGCCCGGGAGATCACGGCGCTCGACGTGCCTATCTACTCGCATCGAATTCCGAGGGAGTTCCTTCCAGGGATCATCAAGCCGCTCATATGGTCGGTCAATGTGCCCCTGGTTAACGGGGCATGGGTACGCCTCTTCACCGAGCTGATCGGGCACAACGGCCTCGACCCACTGACCTTGGCCGGTCACTTTCACTACCGTGCCTATTTCAACATGGGGGCCATCGGTCAGATCTTTGAGATGCTGGGCATGCCTCGCGAGTCACTCGAGCTATTGCTGGGCCTCGAGCTGGAAGGGCCCGAGAAGCCCACCTTCCGACCGGGCGCCAAGACCTACGCGCTTCTGCCCAAGATGCTGCGTTTCGCGGCCGACAAGGTGCGCATTGAGCGCAGGGTTCAGTCCTACCTGCCGGCGGCACGGGCAGGGTTTGCTGCTCTGCCAGATGGTCCGCTCCACCAGGTCAGCGAGGTCGGTCTCCTTGAGGCCGTCGACCGCAACTATGGACTGGCACAAGAAGCCGCCTACTACAACATCGTCGTCCCGCTGATGGCGATGCTCTACAGCCGCCTGCTGAAGGGCCAGCTCGTCAAGGCCGGAGTGGATTTCGAGGCATTGGATCTGACCGGCGGCATGCCGGAAATGGAGCAATTCGATCCCAACCTCCACCTGGCCCGCCTCCACGAGCACTATCATGCCCTCGCTCCGGACGTGCAGGCACTCGTCGCCGGAGGCCTGATGGACGACTTGGCGTACCGGCCTGAGGCTGCCCCTTTTCTGAAGGAGGTCATCTCTTTTCTGGAGCACTTTGGCCATCTCAGTGACAGTGGGAACGACTTTTCGGCCACACCCTGGCGGGAGAGGCCTGATCTGGTCCTCAGAATGGCGGCTGCTCAGACGCCGGTGGGTGCTCGGCAGCGCCGCCCGCAGCGGTTCGAGAGCCTGGACCTGCCGGCTGTGCGCCGGTCGGTGGCACGCCCCTTCTACCAGCGTGCCCGCCGCTATCGCCTGCACCGGGAGGCAGTCAGCTCGCTGTACACCTACGGCTACGGCCGTCTCCGGCCTTACTTCCTCGCCCTGGGTGACCGGCTCGTCCGGAGAGGCCTCCTCGACGACAGAGAGGACATCTTCTACCTCTACCTCGACGAAGTGCGGGGCATTGTACGCGGCGGCACTCACCCTGACCGCCCCCAGGAGCTGGTTGCCCGGCGCAAGGCCGAGATAGAGAGAGTCCGCGACATCCAACCGCCTGAGACCATCTACGGAGAGGTGGCACCGCCCGTAGATACCGGTGTGGGCTCGACGCTGCAGGGTATCCCAACCTCCCGTGGCCATTACACGGGGCCGGCCAAGGTCCTGCGGGGGATCGAGGACCTGGGTCTGATGGAGAGCGGAGACGTCCTCGTGATCCCCTACTCAGACGTTGGCTGGACACCACTCTTTGCCAAGGCAGGCGCAGTGGTTGCCGAGTCGGGCGGGATCTTGTCTCACAGCTCGATCATCGCCCGGGAGTACGGCATCCCGGCCGTGGTCTCAGTGCTCGGTGCATGCCAGGTCTTGGATCACAAGATCGTCACCGTGGATGGGTACCACGGCCAAGTGCGGGTCCACGAGCCACCTGCGCCTGGCGCGGGCGGCGAGGCAGACCAACTAGCGCCATCCGATTCTCTCTAGAGAGGAAGACACCTATGAGCTGGGCGACTGCATTCCTGGCAGCAGTGGTTGGCTACCTTCTCGGCTCTATCTCCTTTGCCCGCCTGGTCGCGCGGGCCGTGGCACCCGGGCAGGACATCAGCCGGCTCAAAGTGACGGTGCCGGGGACCGCCATCCATTTCGAGGCAGACGCTGCCACTGCCTCCAGTGTGGGATACCACGTGGGCCGGCAGTACGGCTGCCTGACCGCCATCCTCGATGTGCTCAAGGCGGCCCTGCCTGCCCTCGCTTTCCGGCTCTGGCAGCCCGATGCGCCCTACTACCTGCTCGCAGCCGGCATGGCGACCGTGGGGCACATTTGGCCTGTGTGGCACCGGTTCAAAGGAGGGCGAGGGCTGTCGCCGGTCACCGGTGGCATGCTGGTGCTCGACTGGCTCGGCGTCTTGGTCACCAATGTGTTGGGGCTTGCCGTAGGCACGGTGTTCAAGGACGCGCTCGTCGGGACCGGCATCTACGTGGTGTTCATGATCCCCTGGGTCCTGTTGCGCGGCCGCGGCTGGGCAGAGCTTGCCTACGTCGTGGCAATGGCTGTGATCTACTGGGTCTCCCTCTGGCCAGATCTGAGGGAGCACCGGCGCCTGCGCCGCGAGGGGAACTATCAGGCGTATGCGGCCGCCCGCAAGGTGCAGGTCGAGACCCGCCTTGATGGGCAGATGGCCGATGCCCTGCCCACCGACGAGGTCGTAGAGACCATACGGTCGTTTCTCCGGCGCCGGCGGCCGTAGTGTAGGGCCTTGTGCCCGTTCTCGGGTTCCGGCGGCCGTAGCCGAGGGCCTTGTGCCCGTTCTCGGGTTCCGGCGGCCGTAGTGTAGGGCCTTGTGCCCGTTCTCGGGTTCCGGCGGCCGTAGTGTAGGGCCTTGTGCCCGTTCCTGCGGCCTGCCGGGCGACCCTGACTGGGCCGTGCCGCGGCCCTGCCGGCGGGTTGACGCCCCTGCTGGTTCTGAATACAATGCCTGCGCTCAAGGAGGGATTGAGGCATGCAGACTCTGCTTGCCAAACATTGGCACCACTTGCCTGTCGACGAGATTGTCGCTCTGCTGGAGACCGATACCGATCGGGGACTCGATCTCTTTGACGTCAAGCACCGGCAAGACCGGTTCGGACCCAACGTCCTCACGCCCCACAAGGGCAAGAGCCCTCTGCTCCGGTTTCTCCTTCAATTCAAGAATCCCCTGATCTACATCCTGCTCGCATCCACTGTCGTCACGGCCGTCTTCAAGGACATCACCGACGCAGTCATCATCTTTGCCGTCGTCCTGGTGAACGCCATCATTGGCTTCCTCCAGGAATCCAAAGCGGAGAAGGCAATCGAGGCGCTGGCCCAGGCCATGACCTCCGAAGCCACTGTGCAGCGCGCGGGCCAGACAGAGCGTGTCCCGGCCACCGAGCTGGTTCCGGGCGATGTCGTATGGCTAAAGGCCGGCGACAAAGTCCCCGCAGACGTTCGGCTGGTACGGTCGCGCGACCTACAGGTGGCCGAATCCGCTCTCACCGGCGAGTCGGTTCCGGTCGAAAAGGACGCAGTTGCACTCCTTTCGGCCGACGTGGTGCTCGCCGAGCGCCGGAACATGGCCTACGCCTCTACGCTGGTCACCTACGGACAAGCTGTTGGATTGGTGACCGCAATCGGCGACAGCACCGAGGTAGGCCGCATCTCGAGCCTCATCTCGCAGGCGGAAACCCTGGCGACGCCGCTCACGCAAAAGATCGCGCGCTTCAGTCAGATCATCCTCTATGTGATCCTGGCACTGGCGGCGCTTGCTTTCCTGGTCGGGATCCTCCGCGGCCAGACGTGGATTGATACCTTGACCACGGGGATCGCCCTCGCCGTTGCCATGATCCCCGAAGGCCTCCCCGCTGCTCTGACCGTCACACTGGCAATCGGGGTCTCACGCATGGCCCGCCGCCGAGCCATCATCCGTAAGCTGCCTGCCGTCGAGACGCTGGGCAGCGTTACAGTGATCTGCTCCGACAAGACCGGGACCCTCACCCAGAACCAGATGACCGTCCAGCAAATCGGAGTCCTTGACGCATGGTACGAGGTTACTGGCTCGGGGTACGCCCCAATCGGCCAGGTTTTGGGCATGGATGGGCAGGCGGTCGCGCTCGACCATTTGCCCGCGCTACGTGAAGTAGTGACCGCAGGCTTCCTGTGCAACGATAGCCGGCTCCTCGAGGAGGCTGGGACCTGGAAAGCCCAGGGCGATCCCACGGAGGTCGCCCTGCTGGTCTCGGCCCACAAGGCCGGGCTGACCTCGGCCGATCACCTCAGCGTGCCGCTGCCGCCGCGGCTCGACACGCTCCCTTTCGAGTCACAGCACCAGTACATGGCGACGCTGCATGATCTGGGCGCCGGCCGGCCTCGGGTTGCCTACGTCAAGGGCGCCGCGGAGGTGCTGCTGGATCGCTGTGGGGGAGCATTGGACGCCCAGGGGGCAGCTGTACCCTGCCGGGCCGTTGAGCTGCACGAAATGGCAGATGACATGGCCCGGCGAGGGCTCCGTGTCCTGGCTTTCGCCCGAAAAGAGCTGCCGGCCGGGACGGAGCACGTTGCTCACCGAGACCTCGAGACGGGCTTGACGCTGATCGGGCTCCAGGGGATGATCGATCCGCCTCGCCCTGAAGCGATGGCCGCGGTCCACGCCTGCCAGGATGCTGGCATCCAGGTCAAGATGATCACCGGCGACCATGCCCTGACGGCTCTCGCGATCGGCCGGCAATTGGGGTTGGCAGGGGCTGCCGAGAGCTCCGGCGGGGCGGCCGCCCTCACCGGGCGCGCCCTCGCCGGCTACAGTGACACCCAGCTCATCGAGGCGGCTGAAGAAACAGGTGTCTTCGCCCGCGTCTCCCCGGAGCAAAAGCTCCGCCTGGTGGAGGCCCTCCAGGCTCGCGGCCACGTGGTAGCCATGACCGGCGATGGGGTCAACGACGGCCCTGCGCTCAAGCAGTCGAACGTGGGGATCGCCATGGGCATCACCGGCACCGAGGTGGCCAAAGAGGCGGCAGACATGGTCCTCACCGACGACAACTTCGCGACCATCGAGGCGGCCGTTGAGGAGGGCCGCGGTGTTTTCGACAACCTGACCAAGATCATCACCTGGACGCTTCCCACCAACCTCGGCGAGGGCATGATCATCCTCCTCGCCCTTGCGCTGGGTGCGGCTCTGCCCATCCTCCCTATCCATATCCTGTGGATCAACATGACGACCACAGCCGTCTTGGGCCTCGTCCTCGCGGTGGAGCTCAAGGAACCCGGTATCATGAAGCGCCCTCCCCGCTCGCCAGGCGCCCCTCTTCTCAGCCCCGAGCTCATGATCCGGATCCTGATCGTCGGAGTGCTGATCCTGGCCGGGGCTTTCGGCCTCTACAAGTGGGAGCTGTCTCGCGGCTTGAGCGTAGCCGCTGCTCGTACCGTGGCAGTGAATACCGTTGTCGCCGTCGAGACATTCTATCTTCTCAACTGTCGCTCGCTGACACAATCGATCTTCCGCATCGGCATCCTCTCGAACCGCTGGCTGGTCGTGGGAATCGGGGGTATGCTCCTGCTGCAGCTTCTCTTTACCTACCTTCCGCCAATGAACCGCTTCCTGATGACGGAGCCGATCGATCTGGCGGCCTGGGGCCGTATCCTCCTGGCTGGCCTTGCGGGCTACCTGGTCATCGAGCTCGAGAAATGGCTGCGGCGCCGGGCTGCCAGGGCCTGAGCGCCTGAGGCGCGCCGCGACTTCGGGGAGGTTGTCACATGGACCGTGCACTCAGAGTGCTTGAGAAAGTGGTGGTCTTTGCGCTCGTCGCCATGATGGCCTTGATCATCTTGCTCTCGACCGCCGAGCTGGGCTGGATCATTGTCAAGGACATCATCACGCCGCCCTACGTTCTCCCGGGCATAACAGAGCTGCTTGATATCTTCGGCTTCTTCCTGCTCATCCTCATAGGGATAGAGCTGCTGGAGACGATCCGTGCCTACCTGGCGGAACACGTGATCCATGTCGAAGTTGTGCTGGAGGTGGCGCTCATCGCCGTTGCGCGCAAGGTGATCATCCTCGACGTCAAAGACTACCCAAGCCTGACGATCCTTGCCATCGGGGCCCTGATCCTGGCCCTGTCGGTGGCTTTCTTTGTCGAGCGCCGGGCGCGGAGCCTGCCTCATGGCTCAAGGCCCTGGCCGCCCAAGTGAAGCATACTCAGACCGTGCCGTCAGATAAGGAGGGATGTATGAGACCAAATGACCTGCAACAGCTGCCAAAGGCGGACATCGCCCTGATCGGTTTGGCCGTGATGGGCCAAAACCTTGTGCTGAACATGGCCGACCACGGCTTCACCGTGGCCGTCTTCAACCGCACCACCTCTGTGGTGGACGACTTCGTCAAAGGCCCGGCCAAGGGCGCCAGCGTGTTCGGCACGCATTCCTTGGAGGAGATGATTGCAGCGCTGAAGCAACCTCGGCGCGTCATGATGCTGGTCAAGGCCGGTCAACCCGTCGACGACTTCATCGCGAAGCTGATCCCGCTCCTGGCGCCGGGCGACATCATTATCGACGGCGGCAACTCCAACTACGAAGACACAATTCGCCGCACGGCGACCGTCGAATCCCACGGCTTGCTCTACATCGGCACCGGCGTCTCCGGCGGCGAAGAGGGCGCGCGCCACGGGCCCTCGATCATGCCCGGCGGTTCGCCCGGCGCCTGGCCTCATGTCAAGCCCATCTTCCAGGCAGTGGCGGCCAAGGTTCCCGAGGGAGATCCCAACGGCGCGCCCTGCTGTGATTGGGTGGGCGAGAACGGCGCCGGTCACTTTGTCAAAATGGTCCACAACGGCATCGAGTATGGCGACATGCAGATCATCGCCGAGGCATACCAGATCATGAAGGAAGGCCTCGGCATGACCAACGACGAGATGAGCGCAGTCCTGGGCCGGTGGAACCGGGGCAAGCTCGAGTCATACCTGATCGAGATCTCGCGCGATATCCTCGCCTTCCGCAATGAGCAGGGTCAGGCCGTGATCGACCTCATCCTGGACAGCGCCGGCCAAAAGGGCACCGGCAAGTGGACCGTCTCCTCAGCACTGGACCAGGGCACCCCCCTTACCCTGGTGGGCGAGGCGGTCTTTGCGCGCTTCCTCTCGTCGTTGGTGGGGGAGCGTGCAGCCGCTGCCCAAGTCCTGGCCGGCCCCAATGAGCGCTTCGGCGGCGATAGGGCCGCCTTCCTGGCCGACCTGGAGCAGGCCGTCTATGCGGCCAAGATCGCGTCCTACGCCCAGGGCTACATGCTGATGCGTGCGGCGGCCCAAGCGTACGGCTGGCACCTCAACCTGGGCGGCATCGCCCTCATGTGGCGCGGCGGCTGTATCATCCGCTCCGTCTTCCTCGGCAAGATCAAGGATGCCTTCGATGTCAACCCGGACTTGCCCAATCTGCTGCTCGACCCCTACTTCCAGAAGGCGATGGCCGAAGCCGGTGGCGCCTGGCGCCGCGTCGTGGCAGCCGCTGTCCAGCTCGGCATCCCGGTCCCGGCCCTCTCCAGCGCGCTGGCCTTCTATGATGGCTACCGCCGCCAGCGCCTTCCGGCCAACATGATCCAGGCCCAGCGCGACTACTTCGGCGCGCATACCTATGAGCGGATCGACAGGCCGCGCGGCGAGTTCTCCCACACCAACTGGACCGGCCACGGCGGCGATGTCACGTCGCGGGCGTACCAGGCCTAGTACGCGGCCAGCACATCCTCTGGCCCACCCCGGTGAACGCACAGCCCCGGCGCCGCACGCGCGCCGGGGCTGTCGCTTCTCTGAGCCGGCCCGCCGCTAGACCGCTGCAGCTCGCTCTCCCTGGGGTACCTGGATCCCAGTCAGAACGGCGAACAGGACCAGCGCCGCCGCCAGCAGCACACCGATCACCACGAACAAGCTCTGCGGCCCGGCGCTTTCCAGCAGTTGGCCAATCGTCCATGGGACGGTCATCTTCCCGACGCCCGAGCCGGCAAAGTACCAGCTCGCCGCCTGGCTCGACACGCCCGCGCGGCGCCCCATCAGGGCCAGCATGGTCGGAAAGATGGGGGCCAGCGCGAGCCCCAGTCCCAGCGTACCGGCCCACAGCACCCAGCCGGTGCCCGGCCACACCAGCACCACCGCTACGGAGAGCAGCGCCCCCACCAGCGCAGCGGCCAGGATCGCCTGGGGTGGGACGCGCGCACTTGCCGGCACGGCGAGCAGCCGGCCGGCCGTGATCGCTGCCCAGAACGCCGACACAAAGAGCGCGGACCGCGCCGCGCTGGCCATCTGCCGCACCTGGGCGTAGCTCGCAATCCAGTCCCCAAAGCTATGCTCGATGCCGGCATACAGAAGGTAGAAAAGGGCCGCCAGCGCCACCAGGAGTGTGACGCTTCGAGCCAGGCTGTTGCCACCACGCACACCGCTCGCCTCCTCCGGCCGGCGTGGGCTCGGCAGCAGAAGAATCAGGCCCGCCACCGCAAGTGCCAGCAGCGCAAAGGCCCAATAGAACCAGGCCACCTTCCCTGTGGTCGAGAGCGCCAGGGCAACCCCCGCCGGCGCCAGCAGCGCACCGACCCCAAAGAAAAAGTGGAGCGCATTCACGTACGGGCCGGGACGCCTTGAGTGAACCCACAGGATGAGCGAGTTGCCCCCAACCTCCACCAGCCCCTGCGCCGTGCCCAGGAGCAGAAAGAGAAGGGTGAGAAGCCATAGGCTGCCGGCGGCCGGGATCAGCGCCGCGGCGCCGGCTGTGAGGATCAGCACGGCACCCAGTACCCGGTGGCCGGGCACCCTGGCGAAGAGCCTGCCACCCGCCAGTGCGCCGAGCAGGAACCCGCTGGCTGCCGCGGTGATAATCACGCTGACCCGGCTCAGTGTGCTCCCCGTCTGCCCGGCCAGGCTTGGCAGCGCCGGCCCCAGCGCCGACACCCCCATTCCAAACACCACGAACGTCGCAAAGTAGCCGGCCGTCAGGGCCACTCGAGTCCTGCCCCGCATTGCCCCCTCCGCCCTACCTTCTTCTGCCATGCCCGCCCCCGTTGGCCGATTCCGATGCTGGGTCGGGTCGCTCCAGGCCGCCTGCCGCCCGCCCCATCGTCGCAGTAAAGAGGCGTGCGCCCGTCGTCGTAGTATAGGGCCTCGTGCCCGTTCCTGCTACTCCACCGTCGCCCGTAGTTCAGCCCCCACTGCCCGTCGTCGTAGTATAGGGCCTAGTGCCCGTTCTGCCCGTCGTCGTACCACCGGGCCCCGTGCCCGTCGTCGTAGTGTGGGGCCTCGTGCCTGTTCTGCCCGTCGTCGTACCACCGGGCCCACTGCCCGTCGTCGTACCACCGGGCCCCGTGCCCGTCGTCGTAGTGTAGGGCCTCGTGCCCGTTCTGCCCGTCGTCGTACCACCGGGCCCTGTGCCCGTCGCCGTACCCCAGGGCCCCGTGCCCGTCGTCGTACCACCGGGCCCCGTGCCCGTCGTCGTAGTATAGGGCCTCGTGCCCATCGTCGTAGTGTAGGGCCTCGTGCCCGTTCTGCCCGTCGTCGTACCACAGGGCCTAGTGCCCGTCGTCGTAGTATAGGGCCTCGTGCCCGTTCTTTGGCCGTAGCCCCAGACGAGGCCACCACCGCCCATCTTCCTAACCCCACCCCGCACGCTGTCACCCTGAGCGAAGCGAAGGGTCTCTCCGTGCAAGCCAACTTGCCTGCATCCGCCACTCCCGCAAGTAAACTTGCAAAGTTCCCACGAACGTAGTATCCTATACATCGAAGCGAGATGGCGTGCTGGGATTGCCCATCTCCCCGCCAGCGAAGGCGGACTGCCGGGCCCGCGCTGCCCGAAGGACCTGCGAAAGGCGCGAGGCTTGGGCTGGGTGATGGGTGAGTCCACTCCGCAGTATGCCGTCCTGGAGGAGTATGGTCGAGCCCGCGCCCGGTATCGAGTTCGCCGAGGTGCTCCGCGAGCGGTACGCCACCCTCACCAAGAGCGGAAAGCGGATCGCTCAGTACATCCTGCGCAATCAGGATGAGGTTGCCTTCCTCTCCGCCTCTGGCCTCGCCGAGCGCCTCTCACTGAGCGAGGCCACCACCGTCCGCTTCGCGCAGTCGTTGGGCTTCCGCGGCTATCCCGAGATGCGCGCCGCCGTCCAACGCGCCTTCAGCCTCCGCGCGTCGCACTCGGCGCGCCTGCGCGGCCGCCTCGACGACCTCCGGCAGGCGGGCGACATCTTTGAGCGCGTCACCGCGTCCGAGATCGACTACCTCACCCAGGCGCTCCACACCGTCGATCGGGCGGCCATGCAGCGCGCCGTCGAGTTGCTGTCGGAGCGAAAGAGGGTCTTTCTCTTTGGACTTGGGCCGTCCGTTGCGCTGGTGACCCTGCTCGAGATCCGGCTGTTGAGATTCCAGCGCGACGTCATCTCGCTGACGACCACCGGCCGAGAAGCGCTCGAGCGGCTTCTCCTGATGACCAAGGACGACCTGCTCTTCGCCACCGCCTTCTTCGATGTGAACCCCACCCTGACCTTTGTGCTGGACCACGCCTGGAAGTGCGGCTGCCCCTGCATCTTGCTCACCGACACCCTGGCCTCCTTGCTGCGCGATCGGGCGGATGCGATGCTCGTCGCGCGCAGGGGACCCCTCTCTTCCTTTCACTCGCTCACCGTGCCGATGACGATCGCGAACACGCTTCTCCTGGCGCTTGCGCAGACCGATGAAGCGGTGTTTGAGGCCCATCTGGATAAGCTGGATGAGACGAGGCGCGCGTATGCAGCCACCATGCAGCCGTAGCCAAGGGCGGCACCCGCAGTCAGGGCAGCCGGCAGGGCCCTGCTCGCTGTGCGACGTACCGCGCCGGAAGGACCGGCCCCCATCATACTCGCTGCCCTGGGGGGCAAGGAGTGCCGTATGAAACAGAGCACCCGCGTCGCTGCGACCCTCGCTCCGGCTGCTCGCCGCCTGCGGCGCAGGCTCACCCGGCCGCACGTGATTCTCGGGGTCGTCCTGGCAGCGATTATGCTCTACCTGGTCGTCGCACCCCTGGGCGTCATGATCCAGACGACCATCACCTGGCAGCCGCAGGATGCGCGCCTGACGGCGGACGCTGAGCCGGGCAAGCTCACCTTCTTCCACTACCTTCGCGTCTTTAGCAGCGAGCTCAGCCGCTCGATGCTCTGGACCCCCCTCAAGAACACGCTCCTCACTGCCACAGGCGCCTCGGTGCTCGCCCTGGCCCTCGGGATCCTGCTGGCGTGGCTCGTCGTCCGCACCGACCTGCCCGGCCGGCGCTACCTATCCAGCGTGCTGACCATCCCCTACATGCTGCCATCCTGGACGATCGCCCTCGCTTGGATTGTCCTCTTCAAGAACGAGAGGATGGGCGGCGCGATCGGCTTTCTCCAGTCGGCCACGGGCCTCATACCGCCCAACTGGCTCTCCTATGGGCCGGTGCCGATAGTCATTTGTGAGGCGATACACTACTTCGCCTTTGCCTTTCTCCTAGTGTCAGGCGCCCTGAGCACCCTCGACGCGCGTCTGGAAGAGTCGGGCGAGGTCCTCGGCGCGCGGCGCTGGCAGGTTCTCTCCCGCATCACCGTCCCGCTCATCCTTCCCTCCATCCTCTCGGCCTTTATCCTGACCTTCTCCCGCGCGCTCGGGAGTTTCGGCACCCCGGCCTTCCTCGGCAATCCCATCCGCTACTATGTGCTCTCGACCACGCTCTACAACAACATCCAGAGCCGGCTGCAGGCCGATGGCTTTGTGCTGAGCATGGTGCTGATCGTGATCTCTATCGTGACGATCTACATCAACCAGCGCGCCCTCGGCATCCGCAAGAGCTTTGTCACGATCGCCGGCAAGGGCTTCACCAGCACACCCGTCCGCCTCGGCCGGCTCAAGGGCTTGGTCCTGGCTCTGGTGTGGCTCTTCGTCGCCGTGGCAGTCGTCGCGCCGCTCCTCTTCTTGGTCTACCAGACCTTTATGCTGCACCCCAACAACTACTCTCTGTCCAACTTCACCCTGCACTTCTGGACCGGCGAGTCCAACATCAGGATCGCCGACGGTATTGAGGGCATCTTCCGCAATCCGGAGCTCTGGAATGCCACGCGCAACAGCGTGCTCTTGGCCGTCTCCACCGCCACCATCACCGCCCTGGTGGGCATCCTCCTGGGGTATGCCGTGGTACGGGGTCGCGGCACGTTCCTCTCCAAGGTGGTAGAGCAGATGGCCTTTCTCCCCTACCTGATCCCGAGCATCGCCTTCGGTGCCATCTACCTCGGCATGTTCGCCAAGCCCATCGGCCCCATCCCCTCTCTCTACGGCACCTTCTGGCTCCTCTTGCTCGTCTCGGTCGTCAAGAACTTCCCCTACTCGTCGCGGTCGGGCACCGCCGCCATGATGCAGGTGGGCGGCGAGCTGGAGGAGGCGGCCCTCGTCGCCGGCGCACGCTGGCTCAGTCGCTTCCGTCAGGTCATCCTGCCGCTGTGCCGTTCAGGGCTGGTCTCGGGCTTCCTGTTGACCTTTATCACCACCATGCGCGAGCTTTCGCTGATCATCCTGCTCGTGACGCCGGTCACGCGTACCCTGCCCACGCTCACCTTCCGCTACGCCGAGCAGGGCTATCACCAGCCGGGCGACGCCATCACCGTCGTCCTCGTCGTCATCATCCTCGTTGCCGAGTGGCTCGTGCGGCGCCTGCCCGGCGCCGAGATCGGTAAGGGACTCGGGGCATAAGGAGAAGTCAGGCCATGCATCGAATCGAGCTGCGCAACGTGACCAAGCGATTCGGCTCTGTGACGGCCGTGGATCATGTCGACCTCGTCATCGAGAAAGGCGACTTTCTGACACTGCTTGGCCCATCCGGCTGCGGCAAAACTACCATCCTGCGCATGATCGCCGGGTTGGAGGACCCCGACGAAGGCGAGATCCTGATCGACGATCGGGTCGTCTCGTCGCACGAAAAGGGGATCTTTGTCGCGCCCGCTGACCGTGGCTTTGGCTTGGTGTTCCAAAGCTATGCCCTGTGGCCGCACATGACGGTCTTCCAAAACGCCGCCTTCGGACTCAAGATCGCCAAGCGCCCCAAGGAGGAGATCCGCCGGCGCGTCGGCGCCATCCTGGCTGACCTGCAAATCGCCGACATGGCAGACCGCTACCCGCAGGAGATGAGCGGCGGTCAGCAGCAGCGCGTCGCCCTGGCTCGTATGCTGGCGCCCCAGCCGGGCATCTTCCTGCTGGATGAGCCGCTCTCCAACCTGGACGCACGGCTCCGGGTGGACATGCGCTCCGAGCTGAAGCGGCTGCACCGTACGGCCGGCGCCACCGCGCTCTACGTGACCCACGACCAGACGGAGGCGCTTACCATGTCCACCCACATAGCCGTCATGCGGGCCGGACGCCTCGAGCAAGTCGACGCCCCCATGCGCGTGTACCGCTGCCCGGCTACCCTCTTTGTCACCGATTTCGTCGGCAGCCCCAAAACCAACCTGCTGGATGCGACGGCGGTCCAAGAAGGCGGAGCCACGAACGCCGTCCTCGAGTCCCTCACGATTGGCGGCTTGGCGGCGCAGGTGTCGGGGCCGGTGGTGGTGGCCGTCCGGCCGGAGGACGTTCGGCTCTCGCTGCAGCCCGAGCCGGGTGCCTACGAGTTCATGACCTACTCGGTGCTCCCCTCTGGCTCCGAAACGATCTTGAATGTGCAGCGCGGCAACCTGCTGCTGACGGTCAAGGATACGCGCGACCTGGAGATCGAGATGGATCGCCCGATCTGGGTCACATTCGACCCACGCCGCGTGAACCTGTACGACAAGGCGACCGGAAAACTGGTGGGGGCAGCCGCCCGGCCCACGGAATCATCCTAGCTCGCGGCACCAGATCCCGGGCGGGCGCTCTTGGTGCACAGAAGGAGGTGAGGCTCAAGAGATCCATCCTGGCTACACATAATCTGCATGGCGCAACAAACGGACTATTATCTCTAGAAGGAGGAAGACAATGAATCGCCGAGCAGTATCGATCCTGTTGGTGTTGGCCATCCTCAGCCTGGCCGTGCTCTCCTGCGGCAAGGCCGGCAACGCCGAGCTGGAAGGCCTGACCGACGCCCAGGTGGAGTGGGCGAAGGCGGCCGAGTTGGGCCCCTCTGCCCCCGAGACCCAGGACTGGGAAGCCATCGAAGCCGCTGCCAAGGCCGAGGGCAAGGTGGTCATCTACTCCAACTCGTCCCGCTGGGAGACCATCAAGGAGAGCTTTGAGGCCGAGTACCCCGGCATCACCGTGGAAGGCTACGACATCTCGACAGTGGACCTGATCACCAAGCTCCAGACGGAGCAAAAGTCGAACATCTACACCGCCGACGTCATCCTGAGCGGCGACTTTGCCACTCTGGTGACCGAAATGCTCAACCCGCCCAACAAGATGCTCTGGAACTTTGTGCCCGACGAGCTCCGGGCCGTGAGCGATCCCGCCACACTGGAACCCCTGATGCTCCACCGCTACAGCATCGTCGCCTTTGGCTACAACACCGAGGCCAACACGGAGCCGCCCGTCAAGTCCATCTGGGACATGACCAAGCCCGAGTGGAAGGGCCGCGTCGTCTACCCCGACCCGCAAAAAGTCTACATGGGCCTGAACAGCCTGACCGTCATCACCATGAACGGCGACGCCATGGCCGAGGAGTACAAGAAGGTCTTTGGCAAGGATATCGTCCTAGAGGAGGGCGTGCCCAACGCCGGGTACCAGTGGATCAAGGACCTGCTGAAGAACGAGCCGGTGCTGACCTCTTCCAGCGGCGACGCCGCCACCGCGATCGGCGCCCTGGGCCAGACCAACCCACCGGTCGGCTTCACCACCTATTCCAAGATCCGCAACGCTATGAAAGGCGAGATTGCCTTTGACGTGATGTGGGGCATGACCCCGATCATCGGCTTCACCGAAGAGACCGGCTTGGCAATCGCCAATCAGGCTCCCCATCCCAACGCTGCCAAGCTGCTCATCAAGTGGATGAAGGGCGACGCCGCCGGCGGTCAGGGCTTCACTCCTTTCTTCGTGCCCGGCGACTACAGCACCCGCACCGATGCACCTGCCCCCGAGGGTGCCAAGCCGCTCACCGAGATCCTGGGCCAGGTCTGGTCGGGCGCCGAGGACATCGAGTACATCTACCAGAACGCCATCGCTGTCCGCGACTTCTGGATCGCCAACCTCAATCAGTAGCCCGGTCGGTAGGGTACGGTGCCGCGCGCGGCACCGTACCCTACCCTGTCTGGTCGATCTCGACCGGAGCGGGAACGGTCTCACCCGCTGAGCGGACGCTCTACCCCGGACCCAGGAGAGGATCCATTGACGATTCAAGCTGTCTTTTTCGACATGGGAGGCACGATCGAGACTTGCTCGCACGACTTCGATCTGCGGCTCCGCGCCACACCCGAGCTCAAACGCACCATGCAGGCAGCCGGCATCGATCCCGGCCTGGAGATCGACGAGCTGTGCCGCGTGGTGACAGAAGGACTGGCCCGCTATAAGCAGTGGTGCACCCAGTCACTGATCGAGCTGCCCGCCGAGCAGGTGTGGAGGGACTTTGTCCTGGCTGACCACCCCGTCGACCAGAAGCGGCTGGCGGACGCCGCACAGGACCTGGCCTTCTACGTCGACACGCGCTACTACCGCCGCCAGATGCGCCCGGAAATGCCTCGCGTGGTCGAAGCCATCCGCCAGATGGGCCTGCGCATGGGGGTCATCAGCAACATCCTGAGCCACCGGCAGGTACCCTACTGCCTGGAAGAGTATGGGCTCCTCCCCTACTTCGATCCGGTCGTCCTCTCCTCCGTCTACGGCCGCCGGAAGCCCGATCCGGCCATCTTTCATCACGCCGCAAGCCGGATGGGAGTGCCGGCCGGCGCCTGCCTCTACATCGGCGACAGGGTTAACCGCGACATCCTCGGCGCACGCAGGGCCGGTTATGCCGCTGCCCTCCTGGTGCGCCACGACCTTGACCACGGGGAGAGCGACGATGGCCCGGCGCCCGACAGTGTGCTGCAGGACCTCACCGAGCTGATTCCCCTCCTGGGAGAGGAGTTGGTCAACCCACGCTGGGGCCGCCCCGCACGGCCCGGCGGCTCGGTTCGCGCCATCCTCTTTGATGCCGGCGACGTCCTGTACCATCGCCCTCACGAGGGAAAGCGGTTCGAGCACTTCCTCGAAGGTCTGGGGCTTGCCATCCCGCCGGGCTTCAGCGCCAGGGAAGAGGATCTCAAGGCCAGTGCCTTCCGCGGCGCGATGAGCCACGAATCGTATCGCGAAGCCCTCGTGCGCTTCTGCGGGGTAGAGGCCCCGGAGCTCATCAAGCAGGGTGTGCGAATCCTCGAAGAGGAGGGCAACAACGTCCGCTTCTTCGAGGGCGTCCGGGATACACTGACGGCGCTCAAGCAACGGGGCTTCCTGCTGGGCATCGTCACCGACACCGCGCACTCTGTCTCGACCAAGCTGAGTTGGTTCGAGTCTGCCGGGATCGGGCACCTATGGGACGCGTTTGTCTCGTCGCGCGAGGTGGGGGTGTGCAAGCCCGACGCGCGCATCTACCGGGCAGCACTTCGGCAGCTGAGTGCCCTTCCCGGTGAGGCGGTCTTTGTGGGTCACAAGGCCTCGGAGCTCGAAGGCGCCAAAGCCGTTGGACTCACCACCATCGTCTTCAACCCGGACCCCGGCGCCCGGGGGGACATCTACGTCGAGCGCTTTGCAGATCTGCTCCAGGTCCCACAACTGGCCGGCTGATTCTGCGGCCGGCCAGCCGGCGCACGCGATTCACTCGGCGATGATGCCCCCGCCGGCTACGACATCGCCGTCGTACGCGACTGCGGCCTGGCCCGGAGTGATGTCGCGCAGCGGTCTGTCGAGCTGCACCAGGGCCGTGCCGTCCCCGCAGTCCGTCCAGGTCGCCGGCGCCGGCACCGCCCGGTAGCGGATCTGGACCTGTACGCGGGCAGGCCCTGATGGCGGCCTGCCCGCTGGGTAGTGAACGTCCCGGGCGACGAGCGACTGCCTGCCCAGCGCACTGGCCGGACCCACCACCACCGCGTTCTCCGCCGGGTCGAGCCGCACCACGTACAGCGCAGCCGGCCCGGCGATGCCAATCCCCTTCCGCTGACCTATGGTGTAAAAGGCCAAGCCCTCGTGTCGGCCGATCTCCCGGCCCGACGTATCCAGGATCGGGCCGGGCCGCACCGCCTCAGGCGCATGCTCCCGGACAAAGCGCCGGTAGTCGTCGTCGGCCACGAAGCAGATCTCCATGCTCTCTTCGCGCTCGGCGACGGCCAGGCCCCTGCGCCGCGCGGCCTCGCGCACCTCGCCCTTGCTCAAGTGCCCGATGGGGAAGAGAACCCGCCCGAGCTCTGCCTGCCCCAGCCGGTAAAGCACATACGACTGGTCCTTCCGGGCGTCCCTCCCTCGGCGCAGGCGGTAGCCGCCGCCCACCTCGTCGATCAATGCATAGTGCCCGGTCGCCAGGTGGCTGGCACCCAGCGCCAGGGCCTGCTGCATCAGCCTGCCGAAGCGGATCTGCTTGTTGCACACCAGGCAGGGATTCGGCGTCCGGCCGAGGCTGTACTCGGTGACAAAGGGATCCACCACACATGCCTTGAACGCCGCCTCCAGATTCACCAGGTAGAAAGGGATACCCAACGACGACGCAGTCCGACGGGCGTCGTCGACCGCCTGCGGGGCGCAGCACCGGTTCTGCCCCTGGTCGGGCCCAACCCCACCCCCTTCCGCCCAGAGACGTGCCATGAGGCCGATAACCTCATAGCCCTGCTCAACCAGCAGCGCCGCGGCCACCGAGCTGTCCACACCACCGCTCATGGCCACCACGACACGTGTACCGCCCATCCCTCTTACCCCCACGCGCTGCAACCGCGCGCAACAAGCGTAGCACAGCCGCCGCCCCTCCGTCAAGCGCCCACCCCCCAGTGCTGCGCACCCCTCTTCGCAGCCCCCGTAGGGCGGGTTTCCATACCCGCCCACTTCTGCCCGCCTCCGGCCTGCCTTGGACACAACCCGACCTTGAACCCAGAACCGGCCGAGCGCCTCGCGCGGACGCCTGGGCATCCATACTTGACCGATCCGCCCACCTACAGCATAGTGACCGCGCGAGGGCATGCCCCGCAACAGGAGGGTTCCATGCTCGACCCTGGCGTCATCCGCGCGGATTTCCCGATCCTGCACCAGCAGGTCCACGGCAGGCCCCTGGTCTACCTGGACAACGCCGCTACCTCCCAGAAACCACGGGCAGTCATAGACGCGGTGACCGGCTACTATCAGCGCGCCAACGCCAACATCCACCGCGGCGTGCATGCGCTGGCCGAAGAGGCCACGTTGGCCTACGAGGGGGCCCGCCTTCGGATCGGCCGCTTCATCAACGCCCGCACACCCCAGGAAGTCGTCTTCGTGCGCAACACCACCGAGGCCATCAACTTGGTGGCCTACGCCTGGGGTCGTGCCAACGTCCACCAGGACGACGTGCTGATCCTCACCCTGATGGAGCACCACTCCAACCTGGTTCCCTGGCAACTGCTCGCCCAGGCAGCCGGCGCCCGCCTCGAGTTCGTCGGCCTCGACTCGCAGGGCTGCTTGGCCCTCGACGATCTCCATCGCTTGCTGGCAAAGCACGGCGAGCGTGTCAAGCTGGTTGGGCTGCCGGGGATGTCCAACGTCCTGGGCACCATCAACCCCGTCGCCGACGTCGCCCGGCTGGCTCACACAGTGGGCGCCCGGCTTCTCGTAGACGCGGCACAGAGCGTGCCCCATCTCGCCGTCGATGTCCAGGCGCTGGAGGCCGACTTTCTGGCATTTTCCGGGCACAAGATGCTGGCGCCGATGGGCAGTGGGGTGCTCTGGGCCCGCAGCGAGATTCTGCAGTCCATGCCCCCCTTCCTCGCCGGCGGTGAGATGATCAAGACTGTGCACCTGGACCACAGCACGTGGAATGACCTGCCACACAAGTTCGAGGCCGGCACGCCAGACGTCGCAGGCGCCATCGGCCTGGGGGTCGCGGTTGACTACCTGGCCCGCCTGGGCATGGATCAGGTGCATGCCCACGAGCAAGCCCTGGTCGCCTATGCCCTCGAGTCCCTTGCCACAGTGCCCGATCTACACCTGTACGGACCGCCTGCCCGGGCGCGCGGTGGGGTTGTGAGCTTTAACCTGATCCGCGATGGCGACTTGCTGATCCATCCTCACGACCTGGCCAGCATCCTCGATCGGGAAGGGGTAGCCATCCGCGCCGGCCACCATTGTGCCCAACCTCTCGCCGATCACTATGGCGTGCCGGCGACAGCCCGCGCCAGCTTCTACGTCTACAACCTCCCGGAGGAGGTGGATAGGCTGGTCGAAGCCGTGCACGTGGCGCGCCGCGTCTTCGCAGTGGACAGGCCACAGTAGACCGCTCCCTCCCGCT
>DAOQVR010000010.1:0-72531 GCA_035341665.1 Anaerolineae bacterium | reverse complement strand
GTAGGGCGGGTTTCCATACCCGCCTCCCACTGTAGGGCGGGTTTCCATACCCGCCTCCCACTGTAGGGCGGGCTTCCACACCTCCCTCCCACTGTAGGGCGGGTTTCCATACCCGCCTCCCACTGTAGGGCGGGTTTCCATACCCGCCCTCTCTCTACAGCCAATCTTTCCTCCAGAAGAGGACGGCTGCGCCGGCGCACACCACCACGCAGGCCACCAGGATCAGAGGGAACGCCCACGCCCATTGCCCCATGGGCACGGGCACGTTCATCCCGTAAAAGCTCGCAATCATCGTGGGCAGGCTCAAGATGATCGTCACCGACGCCAGGAACTTCATCACCGCATTGAGGTTGTTGGAGATAATAGACGCAAACGCATCCATCATCTGGCTCAAGATGTTGCCGGAGATGTTGGTCATCTCGATGGCCTGTTGCACTTCGGTGAGCACGTCTTCCAGTAGGTCTAAATCCTCGGGGTATTGCTGGAACAGCTGGTACTTCTGCAGATGCCGCAGGATTAGCTCGTCCGACTTGAGGGCGGTAGTGAAATAGACCAGGCTCTTCTGGTACTTGAGCAGTTCCAGCAGCTCACGGTTGCGCAGCGAGTGCTGCAGGCGGTCTTCGAGAACGTCGACGGTAGCGTCGATCTTCCTCAAGTCCTGCAGATACAGGTTGGCCGTGATGCGCAACACACGCAAGATGAACCGGTTGCGCTTCGAAGTGGAAAGCTCACGGGCCTGGTACAGCGCCTGAACAACACTGGCCTCTACCTTGCAGACAGTAGCAACGAACCACTCGCTGAGCACGATGCCGAGAGGGACGGTGACGTACGGTACATCCGAGGCCTCCCCTTCAAAGCGCGGCACGCGCAGCACGATCAGGGTGGCGCCGTTCTCCTTTTCCGTTCTTGCTCTCTCGTCCATGTCCAGCGGATAGGTGAAAAAGTCCTGCGGAATGCCCAGCGTCTGCGCGAGCTGAGCCACCTCCTCTGGAGACGGATCCACTACGTTGATCCAGCAGCCGCTGGTCGGTTGCGTGATGGTCTCAAGACCCACCCCTGTGCCCTTGTAGATGGTGATCATGAGCTTCCCTCCCAGTTGGTATCCCGTGAACCCGGCGTGCTCCCCCTAGCGCGAGCAAGCCCCGGAGCCCATTTGCCGGCCAGGCCAGGTCTCGGCCAGGCAATGGGGAGGCGCAACCACGACGCGCGACGCAGCGTAAGCGGCGTCGCCGTTGTCCATAGCGGCACGAACCCTTACTGGGTCGGCACCCAGCGCGCAGGTGTCCATGCATGCACCTCCGGAGTCGGTTCCCCGGAGGCCTGATTAGGTGGGAAAGAGCTGCCTTCCGGGGGACTAGTCTATTCGGTTGGCAGGTGAAAGACGGGACCTGTGTCCCAAACTACGTTGGGGAGACCCGTCTTCCGTTTCGATCTCGTCCATCTTCCTCGGACTACCAGATTTCGACTGCGGAGGCGAACGGAGCCTAGCCCCCTGTCGGCCTCGCAGTAGTCTGCATTCTATCCCTCTGGATCTGCCTGTCAAATCGACAACGGCAAGTAGCGGGCGCCCCGGCCCTGGTGCCAGCCGCCTGGCCCGCCGGCTTGACCTGCCGGCAGGGCAATCGAGCACACCTGGCGTTCCCTATCCCCAGGGATAGCCTCGCCGTTCGCGCGCCTATCCCTTTTCTACCCCCGCGCGTAGGTGACAAACCCGCCGTGACCTGGTACACTTGCCTCCGGAGTGTCGGGCCATCACTCGGCGTCCAATAAGCGGTACGAAAGGAGTACAAATCGTGCGTCATCGCATCTTGCCTGCCGTTGTCGCCCTCGCAATCGTGGTCCTTCTCGCTGCCTGTGGTGCAGACACACCCCAGGCTCTGCCCTCTTCACCGCAGGCCGCCGCCGGAGGATCCACATACGACGACCCCTTCGCCTACTGCGCCGCCGTTGGTATCGTCGACGCACCTGATGCACAGTACGGGGGACCCACCGTGCCCGATGTGCTTGTTCAGGCCATGATCGGCCAGGGTATCGTCACCGCCGACGCGCCGCCAGACTTCCAGGCAAACGCGACCTGGCGCTGCATGGACGGCGCCGTCTGGATCTGCCACTATGGCGCCAACCTCCCCTGCCTCGAAAAGGCAGATACTTCGCAGACGCCTATTCCGGCCATGCAAGAGTTCTGCACGGCCAACCCCGACTCCGAAGTCATCCCCGCCGCCGTGACTGGGAGGGCTACCGTGTACGAGTGGAAGTGCGCCTCCGGGCAGCCCCAAGTTGTCAGGCAGGTCCTGCAGGTCGATCCCCGCGGCTTCCTGTCCGACTTCTGGTACGAGCTGCCTTCCCAGTAGCGATCTGGACTTGCGCTGGATGCCATAGCCTAGGAGCCCTGTGCCCATTCCACAGTGGCGCAGGGCCCTGTGCCCGTTCCGTCGTAGTGTAGGGCCTTGTGCCCGTTCCGCCGTAGCGCAGGGCCCTGTGCCCGTTCCACCGTAGTGTAGGGCCTTGTGCCCGTCGTCCGTGGCCCATTGCGGTCCGACCGAGGCTGTGCTATGATCCCGAAGGGGTTGGAAACAGACCCGGGCAACATGGGCACCCTTTGGTTCTATTTGGCGGCCATGAGCCTTCTGGCCGCCCTGGCGGCGTATAGCTGGCGCCGGCGCAGCGTCCCCGGTGCTCGCTACTTCGCCGTGGCCTGCCTCTTCGCGAGCCTGTGGGTAGCAGGGGCGGGTGCCGAGTCGCTGGCCGGCGACGCCTTGTCCATGCTCACCTGGTTCAAGTTCCAGGCCGCATGGCAGTTGCCCACCGCGACGGCGATGACTTGCTTTGTGCTCGAGTACGCCTACCCTGGCTGCTGGTTGACCCGCCGTACCTTGCTTCTGCTCTCCCTCCCAATCCTCCTGGCCCTGATCCTGATCCTCGCCGGCGACTCCAGCCACTGGCTCTGGCGCGGCTTCTCATCCGCCGGTTCCATCGTGCCTCTGTATGGCCCTGGCTACTGGATCCTCTTTGGCTACAGCGTATCGCTTTTTCTTGTCAACTGCACCGCCTTCGCCTGGCTCTTCATCCGCTCGCCTCTCCGGCGCTGGCCGGTAGCCCTCATGCTGGCAGGGCACGTCGCGTCCCAGGCTCTCTATACCCTCGAACATGCGGCCCCGCGCTTCGCAGCTCTGCCGCATCTCTCCCTCCTTGTGCTGGTGATTCCTTTCGCGATCTATGCCATCGCCCTCTTCGGCTTTCGCATCCTCGAGCCGCTTCCGGCGGCGAGCGCGACGGCCGTCGAGCAGATGCGGGAGGGGATGGCCGTGTTCGACACCCACTGGCAGCTCCTCAGCCTGAACCCCGCAGCAGAGCAGCTCCTCTCTGTACCGGCCGCGCGCGCCCGCGGCAGGTCTTGGCAGCAGCTGCTCCGTTCCTGCCCCGATCCGGGTCACTGCCTCGAATCGGGGACCAACCCCGTCGAGGTTCGCCTGGCGACCGGCGAGACGCGGCATTGTGACCTGACTCTTTCCCCGCTGCGCGACCATCGCGGATTGACCGCCGGCTACCTGCTGCTGCTGCACGATGTGACGGAGCAGCGCCGGGCGCAGTCGCTCCTCCTGGAGCAGCAGTGGGCCCAGGCCTCTCTGCAGGAACGCGAGCTGCTGGCCCAGGAGCTGCACGACGGGCTCGCTCAAGACCTGGGGTTCCTCAACCTGCAGGCCCAGGCGGCCCACCTCTACCTGCGGTCGGGCCAGATCGAAGCGGCAGAAGAGAGCGTCGACCGCCTGGCTCACGTCGCCCTGGAGATGCAGGGCGACACGAGGGAGCTGATGGGCAACCTGCTCGCCGTCAGCCTGCCCTCCGGCGGCCTCCCCGGCCCCGCGCGCCGAGCCGTTGCCCGTTTTGAGGAGCAGACCGGCCTGCGCGTCGCCCTGGAGCTCGCCGGCGACCTCGATGGGCTCGGCACATCCGGCGCCCTGCCCCCCGACGCCGGGGTGCAGGTCCTGCGCATCCTGCAGGAGTCGCTCGCCAACGTGCGCAAGCATGCTGGAGACTGCCGCCGGGTCGAGGTGCGGCTGGCCGTGGATGCCGGCTGTTTCCAGATGACTGTCGCCGACGACGGCTCAGGCTTTGACCCAACCTCGGATGGCCGTGGCGGCAGGCACCTGGGCCTTCAGGTCATGACCAGGCGTGCCGAGCGCATCGGCGGGCAGCTGGCCGTGCATTCGGCGCCGGGCCAGGGTACGCGCGTCGAGCTCTGCGTCCCGTTGGCTGCTGGCGCTGCAGGGAGGCAAACATGAGGATCCTGCTGGCGGACGACCACGGCCTCTTCCTGGAAGGCCTGCACAACCTTCTCCGTGCCGGCGGCTACGAGGTCGTCGGCGGCGCGCGCGATGGGCTCCAGGCCCTCCAGTTGGCGCGTACCCTGCACCCAGACGTTATCCTGATGGACGTTCGAATGCCCGGCTGCGACGGCTTGACCGCCACACGCCTGATCCAGGCCGAGATGCCCGACGTCAAGATTGTCATGCTGACCACCTCGGCCGAAGAGGCCGATCTCTTCGAAGCGCTCAAGAGCGGGGCCAGCGGGTACCTGCTCAAAAACCTGGAGCCCAACCAGCTCTTCGACTACCTCGCCGGGCTGGAGCGGGGAGAAGCCCCGCTCTCCCGCCAGCTCTCCGCCCGGCTGCTGCGTGAGTTCGCCCTGCAGGCAGCCGAGCTTGACGGGCGTGCGGGGGCCGGCCCTGCCGGGGAGTCCCGTGCCGCCGATCTGACGCCGCGCCAGCGCCAGATCCTTGCCCTGGTGGCGGACGGACTGACCTACAAGGAGGTTGGCGCAGCGCTGAGCCTGAGCGAGAACACTGTGAAATACCACATGGGCGAGGTGCTGCAGCGCCTTCACCTGAAGAACCGCGAGCAGGTGGTGGCCTACGCCCACCGCTCCGGGTTGGCCCGTCTGCCTTAGCCCGTCCGGCGGCGGGACGGGTGGGCCTGCGCTGCACGCCTCTCTCCAACCCTCCCCCCAGGGGCAGTCACCTCGCCGGCGAGACTATCCCTCATCTATCCCCTGGGAGAGGCCACAGGCGGGTCACTTTCTGGTATACTGGGTCCATGAGTGTGCGCTTGGCGCCAATTTCGGGAAGATAAGGACGGAGGACGAAATGAGGAGACCTACGCTGTCGATCTGTGTTATGCTCTGTTTGCTTGTGCTTGGGCTGCTGTGCACTGCCTGCGGCGCGACGCCCGGCGGCCTCGTCTTCGACTCGGACCGCGACGGCGGCTACCGCAACCTGTACGTCATGGACGCCCAAGGCGGCGGCCTGGTGCGCCTGACGACCGACGAGACGAACAACTTCGCCGGGCCCTGGTCCCCCGACGCAAAGCGTATTGCCTACACCTGGTTCGGCCTCACCACCAGCGATATCTGGGTCATGAATGCCGACGGAAGCGGCGCGACCAACCTTACCGAGTCGCCTCAGATCGATGAAGGCTTTCCGACCTGGTCGCCCGACGGCCAGACGATCGCCTTCAACCTCTTCGACGGCGACAACGAGATATTTCTCATCGACGCCGGTGGGGGCAATTTCGTGCAGCTGACCGACAACGAAGCCGATGACTTTGCGCCCGCCTGGTCGCCCGACGGCTCCCTGATCGCCTTCGTCAGCGACCGCGACCAGTCGCCCGGCGTCTACGACATCTATCTCATGAAGAGCGACGGCTCCGGGGTGACCCGGCTCACCGCCGATGCGGCCATCGACTACTCGCCAGCTTGGTCGCCCAGCGGCAAGGAGATAGCCTTCCGCTCGCACCACGACGGCCCGGCCGATATCTACCTGATCGGGGTCGACGGCAGCGGGCTGCGCAACCTGACCGGCACGCCGGCGGACGAGTGGGCGCCGGCCTGGTCTCCAGACGGCAAGCAGATTGCCTTTCAGACGAACCGCGATGGCAACTGGGAGATCTACGTGATGAATGCGGATGGGACCGCACCGCAGAACCTGACGGAGAACCCGGCCGACGATCAGCTCCCATTCTGGCGGCCATAGGCCGGGCACGCCAACCGCCGAGCCGGGCAGGACCGTGACCCGCCGGTCATCGTCTCAGGTCCATCGCCCGGCTCACTTTCTTCCCACGTACAGCCCATATCCATAATACTCTGCCAGGTCCTTGGGGAGGACCCCGCCCTTCCGCACCTCCCCGACAAACCGCCGGTACGCGGCGCTGCGAGCGTATAGCAGCACCATCCTGCCCATCACCCTCACCATGCCCGGCAGGCCATAGCGCCGCACGATGCCCTTGGCTTCGGCCTGGGGGTCGACGGCGTAGGTCCTGCTCACTATCTCCCTCAGCCCCGCAGCCACAAGCATCCCAGTCCAGGCCTCTGGCGTCTGTGGCTGGACGCTCGCGCCCACATCCTGCGCTGCCCAGGCCACCACCTCTGGAGGCGGTGGTACCTTCAGCCAGGCTGTCTCGTTGAGCCCGACGTAGCCACCCGGCTTCGTCACCCTCGCGTACTCGTTGACTGCTCCCTGCTTATCCTCCGGAAAGGCAGTGACCGACTCGGTGATGACTGCGTCGAACAGGCCGCCCTCGAAAGGCAGCTCCTGGGCATCGGCCACCCGGAGCTCGACCAGGCCCGCTACCCCTTCGCGGCGGGCCCTCTCCCTCGACCGCTCGAGCATCTTCTCCGAGATGTCCACGCCTACGACCCGGCAGCCAACCCTCTTGGCGAGGTAGCACGGCGTCACCCCCACCCCACATCCCACATCCAGGACATAGCTGCCCGGGCCGATGTGGCACAGCTCGACCAGCGCCTCCGTGGCCTCGACTCCGCCGATGTGCTTCGTCAGCCCCACCTCAGCCGCAAAATCAAAGAACCCCATTGGCTCACTCATCTGTCCACCTCCCGGAGACTCTCCCATCAGCGTGTGAGGAGGGCGATTTCCCCGTCTCCTCCCCCTCACTCTGTATAGCACAGGACTGAGGCGGCTGTCATCCCCCATCTTTGGGATTCGATCTCCCCTACCGCTGCAATCAAGACCTCCAGCCGCGTGGCTGCCTCTCGCTCGGGCGACCCAACCCCGGCCCCCACGATCCCGGCAGTCGATAGTCGATAGTCGTTTCTGGGATTTCGGGCATTTCGGGATAGTACCCTCAAAATCATGGCACAGTGTCACAGTTCGGCGACCGGTGAGGCTATCGATCGCCTTCTTGGGAATCCCCCGCCTTTGCGCTACAATATCGCTGACGGCAGGGTCCTGCACAGGAGCTGCCAGTCTGCAACGCTGTGTAGGCAAAAGCCGCATGTTATCCTTGGAGACACCATGAGCAAGGTCGTAGTCGAGATAGTCATCGTCCTGCTTCTCATCCTGGTCAACGGCCTCTTTGCCATGGCCGAGATAGCCGTCGTCTCGGCACGCAAGAGCAAGCTGCAGCAGCAGGCCGAGGAGGGGGACAAGAAGGCACAGGCGGCGCTGGAGCTTGCCAACGCCCCGAACCAGTTCTTGGCCACCGTCCAGATTGGCATCACATTGGTGGGCATCGTGGCCGGCGCCTTTGGCGGCGCCACCATTGCCGAGGAGCTCGCAAAGGCGCTGGACAAGGTCCCGCCACTGGCCCCCTACGGCGAGGCGATCGGCGTGGCAGTCGTCGTGCTGACCATCACGTACCTGACCCTTGTCGTCGGCGAGCTGGTCCCCAAGCGCTTGGGTCTCGGCAATGCCGAGCGGGTGGCTGCCCGTCTCGCCCCCTCCATGCGCTCTCTCTCCCGCCTGGCATCGCCCTTCGTGCGCCTCCTCAGCCTCTCCACCGACCTGGTCTTGCGCATCCTCCGTGTGCGGCCTGGGCAAGAGGCCCCGGTAAGCGAGGAGGAGATCGCAATGTTGCTTGAGCACGGAACTCGGGCAGGCGTGTTTGAGCCCGCCGAGCAGGAGATGGTTGAGCAAGTCTTTCGCCTGGGCGATGCTGCCCTCAAATCCGTGATGACACCTCGCATGGATATCATCTGGCTAGACCTGGAGGATTCCGAGGACGAAACACGCCACAAGGTCGCCGCGGGCGGGCACTCACGCTATCCCGTTGCGCGGGGTAACCTGGACCAGGTAACGGGCTTGGTCTACGCCAAGGATCTGCTGGCCGCAGGGCTCGAAGGGCAGCCGTTGGACCTCGAGTCCCGGCTCCGCCCGGCGCTCTTCTTGCCGGAGACTGCAACCGCGCTGGAAGCGCTCGAACAACTCAAAGACATGCAGACCGACGCCGCCCTGGTGGTCGACGAGTATGGAGGGCTCGAGGGCCTGCTCACAGTCGGCGACCTCCTGCGGACCATCGTCGGCGACATCCCTGCACCGGGCGGTCCGGCCGAGCCGGGCGCTGTGCAGCGCGAGGATGGATCTTGGCTGCTGGATGGCATGCTGCCGGTCGAGAGGGTGAAGGAGCTTCTCGGGGTGGACTCGCTGCCGCACGAGGGCTCCGGCTACAACACGGTCGGCGGGCTAGCCATGCTGTGCCTCGAGCGCATTCCCGCACCGGGCGACAGCTTTGACTGCTGCGGCTGGCAGCTCGAAGTGGTAGACATGGACGGCCGCCGGGTAGACAAGGTCCTGGCCGTCTCCCAGCGACCTATCGCGCCCGAAACCGAAGCGTAGCACTCGCGCCGGGCCTACCTCCGCGTCTGCTAGAAGAAGACGTCGAACGCCTTCTTTAGATCGGCCCAGGTCTCGCCTGGGTCGCCCTCACGCGCTGCCTCCAGCAGACACGACTCGAGGTGGTCCTCCAGCACGATGCGCCCCACCTGGTTGACTGCTGCGCGCACTGCCGCGATCTGGACCAGCACGTCCGAGCAGTCACGTCCCTCTTCTACCATGGCCTTGATGCTGCGCACGTGCCCCTCAATCCGCGAAAGCCGGTTGGCAATGGCCTTCGTCTGGCGATGCAAGTGACCGGTCTGCCCCATAGGGGATCCTCCTCCGGCCGGCTAGGAACCGGCCCCAATGGGCCGCGGCTTGCGGCCGATCAGCCGCGCCGAGTTCGCTACCACCGGCAGCGCCGACGCCTCGTGCATCGCCGCTCCCACGACCGGGCCGATGATGCCGAGCACGCTCAGCGCCACCGAGAGCAGGTTCATGCTCATCGAAAAGGCCACATTGTTGCGAATGGTGCCCAGGCTGGCCCGCGACAGGTCGATCAGCTCCGGGATCCTCTCCACCTGGTCTGACAGCAGCACCACGTCGGCCGTCTCCATCGCCACCGCTGTGCCGATGGCGCCCATGGCGATGCCCACGTCGGCCGCGGCCAGCGCCGGCGCGTCGTTCACCCCATCCCCGACAAACGCCACACGCCGCCCCAGGGCCTGCTGCTCCCGGATGAGGGCCAGTTTGTCCTGCGGCAGAACCTGCGAGTGTACGCGGTCCACGCCCAACGACAAGCCCACCCGGCCGGCTACGGCTGCCTGGTCGCCGCTGATCAGCACCGTCTCCTTCACCCCCAGGCGCTTGAGCTGCTCAACCGCCCCCTTCGACTCGGGGCGCACCCGGTCGGCCACCGCCAGGAGCCCCGCCAACCCCCCGTCGACGGCCACTGGGATCACCGCTGCACCCCCTGACGCCAGCTCCTGCATCTGCGCCTCTGCTTCGGCCCCCAGCGGGACACTCTCCAGCGCCAGCATACGCTCGCCGACGATCACCTCGCGCCCTTCCACCCGGGCCAAGATGCCGTGCCCCGGCACACTCCGCAGGCTCTCGGGGGAAGCGGGCTCCAGGCCCTCCTTCCGCGCAGCAGCCACCACCGCCCGGGCCAAAGGGTGCTCGCTGGAGCGCTCGGCGCCGGCCGCCAGCGCGAGCAGCTCCCGCTCGCCAAAGCTGTTGAGCGGCACCACAGCCGTGACCTCCGGCTCCCCCAGCGTCAGAGTCCCCGTCTTGTCAAACGCGACGACGTCCACCCGGCCGATTTGCTCCATCGCCGTGCCGTGCTTGACCAGGATGCCGCGCCGCGCTGCATTGCCGATGGCTGCCACGATCGCGGTCGGGGTAGCGAGCACCAGTGAGCAGGGACAGATGACCACCAGCACGGTGATGGAGCGGGTGATGTCGCGCGTCAGCAGATACGTGACTACGGCTATGGCCAGTGCCAGCGGCGTCATGTACTGGGCGTACTTGTTGGCGACGCGCTGTACCGGGGCCTGGGTCGAGCGTACCTCCTTGACCAGGCGCTGCATGTAGCCCAGCGTAGTCTCCCCGCCCACCTTGTCCGCCGTAACCTCCAGGGCCCCGCCGGACACCAGCGTGCCGGCGTAGACCCCCTCGCCGGGGCCCTTGTCCAGCGGCATCGACTCGCCCGTGATCGCCGACTGGTCCACGGCTGCGTGCCCGGAGCTCACCCGGCCGTCTACCGGTATCCGCCCGCCGGGCCGCACCAGTACCACTTCGCCCGGGCGCACCGCCCCGATCGGCACCTCGACGTCCTGCCCGTCCCTGCGCACCGTCACGGTGCCGGGCAGCAGGCTCGCCAGTTCCTTGAGGGCATTGTCGGCCCGCGCCATCGTCAGGTTCTCCAGCATCTCACCCACCAGCATCATAAAGGCCACCAGCGCCGCCGCGCTGTACTCGCCGATGATGAGGGCAGCGATCATGGCGATGGAGACCATCACCCCGGCCGTCAGGTCAAAGCGGCGCAAGATGTTGCCCGCAGCCAGCTTAAAGATGGGCGCCCCGCCGATGAGAGCCGAGGCCAGGTACAGCCAACGCCCGACCTCTGGCCGGCCGGCCAGGCTTACCACCAGGCCTGCCAGGAGGAGCAGCGCGTTGGCTGCCGTGATCAGCGTGCCGGACGACAGCAGAAACCCCCGGTAGCGCTCAAAGAAGCCTGGCGGGGTCATCGCACACTCGATACAGGATGGGTCGGCCTGTGATGGCTCGGTCATGCTCTCTCCCCTTCTCCTCGTGCTCTTCCTTGGAAGGCACAGGCCGGTCGCACAGCTGCGCCGGCCGCTATCCCCCCCAGGGGGATAGTATGCCCGCGAGTGCGGACCGCGTCAAGTGCGGCCGGTGCGCTCTCCGGGCCGGGCTCGCCCAAGGCGTACACGATCAGCGGCGCATCGCACGGACGCACCTCCCACCAGGCGAAAGAGCGCAGCAGCACATGGCAGAAGCCAGCTCCGCCTGACAGGCCAGTTGGCAATGCCAGGTGTCTCCCAACGCGAGATAGCAGGCTCCCTCGCGCGGTCGATTTGCCGCGGCTGTGCTCCTGCCCTACAATCAGGCAGCGATTTCGACCGGGCTCTGCCCGAAGCGAGTGACGATGAAAAGACCGCTCCTATGGCTCCTGCTTCTACTCCTGCTGCCTCTGGCTGCCTGCTCTCGCCAGTCCGAGGGCGTGCCGCCCGCCGGCCCGGTCACGGGAGTGGTTCCCGCTCCCCCGACGACCGCCGCGCCGGCGGCCGGCTCGACAGAACGCATCGTGCTGCTCTATACGAACGATGTGCACGGTCAGGTCGAGCCTGTGTCCGGGAGGAGCGGCGGCCTGGTCAACCTGGTCAGCCTGATCGAGAATACCCGTGAAGAGGACCCCGAGCGCACGATCGTCCTGGACGCGGGCGATGCGATTCAAGGCACGTACGTCTCCAACAGCGGCCAGGGTGAGGTCATGATCGAGGCCATGAATCTGGCCGGGTACGATGCCTGGACGCTGGGCAACCACGAGTTCGACTTTGGACAGGACGCGCTGCTGGCACGCATTGCGGAGGCCAACTTTCCGACTCTGGCAGCGAACCTGTACGACAAAGCCACCGGCCTTCCCTGGAACGTGCTGCCCTATACCGTCGTGCCGGCAGGCGCGGCGCGAGTGGCCGTCATCGGCCTGGCTTACCCGAACACGCCCGGGATCACGAGGCCTGCGAACGTCGAAGGGCTCGATTTCCGGCCGGCGGTGGAGACGATGCGCGCCCTCCTGCCCAAGGTCTTGGAGGAAAGCTCCCTGGTAGTCGTGCTGAGCCACCTGGGCTTTGACGGCGACCGCGAGCTGGCCCGGGCCCTTGACGGCATCGACGTGATCGTGGGCGGTCACAGCCACCTGTCCCTGACCGGCCCCGACGTGGTCAACGGTACCTTGATCGTGAGCGCCGGCTCCAAGGGGCAGTCGCTGGGCCGGCTGGAGATTCAGGTCGACACCGGCACGGGCAAGGTGACCGGCTACTCCCGCGGCGGCCTGCTGCTGGCGGTCGGCAGCGACGTCTCTCCCAGGAGTGGGGAGGCCCAAGCGCTGGTGGATGCGGCCCTGGCCGAAGTAGCTGCGACGAAGGACCGGCCGGTCGGCAAGACGGTGCGCGCCCTCCAGCCCGCGCGGGAAGGCGAGTTTGCCCTGGGCAATCTGGTGGTGGATGGGATGCGCGAGGTCGGCGTCGGCGACGGCGGCGTGGCCGATGTGGCTTTTCACAACAACGCCGGCATTCGCGCCAGCCTGCCAAAGGGAACGATCACCTACGGCCAGCTCTACAATGTGCTGCCCTTCGACAACCAGCTGATCGCGATGGACCTGACCGGGGCGCAGATCCTGCGCATCCTGGAGCATTCGGTAAGCGATCGAGCAGGCAGCCTCCAGGTGTCAGGGCTTGCCTTCCGCTTCGACTTCTCGAACCCTGTGGGCCGGCGCGTCCGGGAGGTGACCATCGGCGAAGAGCCGCTCGACCCGAGCCGGACCTACCGCGTGGTGACGATCGACTACCTGGCCTATGGGGGCGACGGCTTCAAGGCGTTCCTGGACGGGACAAACCTGGCCTACGGCGACGGGGAGGTTTGGGCGGTCGCGGAGTACATCCACGCGAGCTCGCCGGTTGACCCACGGGTAGAGGGGCGCATCCGGTAGAGGCTTACCCTCACCCCCCGGGGGCTGTCCAAGAACTGTCATTCCGAGGCAGCGCTGCGACCAAGGCACGCCCTGAGGTACGAAGGGAATTTCTGATTCCGCCGGAAAGGCCGTGAAATGAGATGCGTCGCCGTGCTCAGCTTGACAGGTCTGTGCCTCCTGGACACCCCGAAGAGGCTAGAGCCCGTCGACGCGCATGCGCACCTGCGAGAGCAGCGCGCCGACCTCCCCGAGCTCGCCGTCGATGGCCGCCAGCTTCTGCTGCTCTGAGCGGACAAAGCGGGTGTAGGGGGCGATCGCATCCCGCAGGCGCTGCAGGCTGCGGACCAGCTCCTGGTCAAACGCCTCGGTCATGGACGTCATCAGTCGTCGCCGAAGGTCCTCCAGCTTGTCGTGCAGCTCAACCTTGGCGCGCCGCTTCTTGGCCGGCAGGATGAGCAGGCCGATGACCGCCATCGATCCGGCAGCCACGATCCCGGTAAAGTCCAGCAGCGCCGTGTGCAGGATTGCGAGCAGCAGCACGCCCAACCCGACCGCGCCCACCTGCATCAGCGCCGCGCCGGCGACGGCGTCGCGCACGCCGGATGCCAGCTTGCGCGCCTCGGCCTCGCGGTCGTAGGTGCGCACTACGTCCCGGGCCGCACGCCCGACCGAGTCAAGAAGCGCCCGGCGGTTGTACTCGAAGGGGCCGCCCACCCGGCCAATGATCCGGTCCTGCTCGCCGCGGACCTGCGCCATGTGACTCTCCAGGTACTCCAGCGTCGCCTGCCACTGGCGCAGGTCGCGGTCCACCAGCCAGTCGATCAGGCCGTGGACCTCTTCCTCTATCTGCTGCGGGGCATCGGCCACCACCTTGCGCTCGAACTCGCCCTGGATGCGCTGGGTGTTCATCAAGTCGATCACGCGGGCCAGGCGCAGTGTGTCGTCAAAATAGAGCATGCCGCGGTTGCTCATCTTGAGCAGAACCTTCTCCACGTCGGCCATCCGGTACCGGAAGTCATGCTGCATGTCGGTACGGTAGACCTCGATCTGGTCCTCGATGTTGCCGATGGCGCTCAGGTCCTCGGCCAGCAGGCCCAGCCGCTCCCGGGCAAGGCCCTGGTACTGCCTTGCCAGCCGCTCCGCCACGCCCAGGGGGTTGGAGAACTTGAGCTGTACCCGGCTCTTTTCGTCAAGCGTGCGCAGGATGTAGGTTTCGACGGCCTCAAAGCGGCTGGAGGCCCACAGCGCGCCCCGCTCCTCCCGGCTGCCGGTCAGCTTGGCCCGCAGCGCTGTCCTGGCCGAGATCGGAAAGATCTCGGGGGTGAAGCCGAGCAGTGCCAGGGCGTTCTCGCGGATGTACTCGGTCACTTGCGCCACCTCGGCCTCTTCCAGTAGATCGATCTTGTTGAGGACGACGATGACTTTCTTGCCCCATTCTCGGATCCGCTCCAGGAAGGCGCGCTCACTCTCGGTGAAGGGCCGGTCCGCCGATGTGACAAAGAGGACGAGGTCGCTGCGCGGCACAAACTCCTGTGTCAACTGCTCGTGCTGCCGGATGATGGCATTGGTGCCCGGCGTATCGACGATGTTGATCTCGCGCAGGAACTCGGCCGGGTGGCTGAGGCTAACGACACCCGCCTCTGTCACCTGCTGCTCGGCTATCTCACCGTGGTGCAGGATATAGATCTGCGCCGTGGTGGGGGTCACCCCCTCGGGCAGGTACTGCTCGCCCAGGAGGGCGTTGATGAAGGCCGACTTGCCGCTGTTGAACTCGCCGACCACCACGAGGAGGAAGAGCTTGTCGAGCTGCCGGAGGGAGGCCTGGAGCGTCTTCTGGTCTTCGGCGCTCACCTCCCAGCCGGCGAGCGCGACCAGCAGCCTCTCCAGCGTGGCCCGCTCCTCCTTCAGGATCTGCGACTGCTTCTGGCTCAGGATGGCTCTTAGCACGCGAGTCCTTTCTCTGCAAAAGACCTGACAGGTTTCGCAAAAACCTGCTAGGTCTGGCCCGGTGGGCAGGCTCACCAGCTCACCGGCACACTCTGCACACGGTAGCGGCCGTCATGGAACTTGAGGTGCTTGTTCCTATGGCCAAACTCATACAGGCGGCGAGTGACGTCCACGTCCTGCTGGCAATAGTCCAGAACCTCCTGGATGCGCCCCTCGCGATACCACGCCACCGCCTGCAGGCCGTCGGCCGACTTGGCCACCCCTAGGGTCGTCGTCGCCAGATTGTCGAGGCTGACCCGATAGCCGAGCCGGCGATAGATCTGGTCGAGCATGTCGACCGTGGCGGGTGGGGAAAAGTCGGGTTTGTAGGCGCGCAGCACCTCATAGTCAAAGGTCAGCAGATTGAACCCCACCACGCGGTCCGCCGCCTGGAGGTCGGCGATCAGCCGGGCGGCGTCCTCCTCGAGGTAGTGGTGGAATGCCTCGTCCGCCGAGGAGTAGGTGACGGCGACAGAGAGGCCGAGCATGCGGATGTTGTGCCGGCCGCCGACTTCGTCAAAGAGGCGCTGGGTTTCGAGATCGAAAAAAAGGGTGTTCATAGCACTGCCTGGGTTGTCGTGTTGGTGCCATTCTAGCACAAAGAGTGTCTCGGTGCGAATAGACGGAGGCGGTGTCCGGAGCGGGCCATCGACGACGGATGCTGGGCGATGCAGGCAAGGCGCGGACCACGAAAGATGAGAAAGCGCAGAGGAGCGTGGTCGGAGACCGGCCTGACCAGGCTCTCCAGCGCACCCCCTGCGAGGGCAGGCCCGCAGGTGCGCCGCACCGGCTCTGCTGCTCACCAGAAGGGCAGCAGCGCGCTTTGACGGCCGCGCCGCTTTGGGCTATACTGCTTGCATGCCTGCCGCACTTGCCGACCTGGTCGCTGCCCTGCCCCACGCCCGCATCCTGGGCGACGCGTCCGTCTTCGTCGAGGCCATCACCTGCGACTCGCGCCGGGCTGACCCGGGCAGCCTGTTCGTCGCCTATGGCGGCGTGGAGCGCGACGGGCACGCGTTCATCCCGCAGGCGCTGGAGCGTGGTGCTGTTGCCGTGGTGGCGGAACGGGACCTGCCTGGGGTGGCAGAGAGGGTGCCGCTCGTGGTCGTCCCCAGCGGGCGCGAGGCACTGGCCTACCTGTCGGCAGCCTGGATGGGCCTTCCGGCACGCCGGTTGACCGTGGTCGGGGTGACCGGCACCGACGGCAAGACGACGACCTGCAACCTGCTGTATGCGATCCTTGTTGCGGCCGGCCGCCGGACTGGGCTCGTGAGCACCGTCAACGCTGTGATCGGCGAGAGGGTTTTCGACACCGGCCTTCATACCACTACCCCTGACTCGCCCGACGTGCAGCGATACCTGGCCGAGATGGTGCAGGCCGGGATGGAGGTCGCCGTCCTGGAGACCACGTCGCACGGGCTCGAGCAGCACCGTGTCTCCGCGTGCGACTTCGACGTGGCTGCCGTGACCAACGTCACACACGAGCACCTGGATATCCACGGTAGCCTGGACGCCTACCGCCGCGCCAAGGCAATGCTCTTCCAGCACCTGGCAGCCGGCTTTCGCAAGCCGGGTGTCCCCAAGGTGGCAGTCCTGAACGGGGACGACGACTCCTACCACTACCTGCGCCCCATTGCAGCGGACCGGCACCTCGTCTACAGCCTGGGCGGCGAAGGCGAAGTCGTCGCGGCGGAGGTCCGCCACGGCCCGGCCGAGACGCGGTTCACGGTCCGGCGGGCAGAGGGCGAGGCGTTCGAGCTGCGCACACGCCTGGTGGGCGACTTCAACGTCTCGAATATCCTGGCTGCAACCTGCGTCGCACTGTCCCTGGGTGTGCCGGTCAACGCCATCCAGGAGGGGGTCTGGAAGACGGCGGGTGTCTTTGGGCGCATGGAGCGCATCGATGAGGGCCAGGAGTTTACGGCCATCGTGGACTTTGCCCACACGCCCAACGCGCTGATGCGTGCGCTGGAGACTGCTCGGACAATGACCGCAGGCCGCGTGATCGCCGTCTTTGGCTGTGCCGGCGAGCGCGACGTGCAGAAGCGGGCCTGGATGGGCGGCATCGGCGCTCGTCTGGCCGACGTGACGGTCATGACCGCGGAGGACCCGCGCCGCGAGTCGCTCGGCGCGATCCTGGATGAGATGGAGCGCGGGGCAGAGGAGGCCGGAGGCGAGGAGGGCCGAACCTTCTTCCGGGTGCCCGAACGGGCGGAGGCAATCCAGTTTGCCGTCGACCTGGCACAACCGGGCGACTTGGTGATCGCCTGCGGCAAGGGCCACGAGCAATCGATGTGCTACGGCACAGTGGAGACGCCGTGGAGTGAGCACGCCGCCATGCGTGCCGCCCTGCACAGCCGGCTTGCCCATTCGCGGCCCGTCTCCTGAGCGGCGGGGCGATAGGCTGAGACCGGGCACAGCGGAGAACGACGCCCACTAAAGGGCTATACCACTGGGGAAGGGCTAGGCTGAAGGCCGCCTGGGAACCTGGGACCCGGCGGTGATCAGGCCACCGCCCCCTTCCGCCTTCGTGGAAGGCAAGAGGTAAGCATGAACCTGCTGGCAGTGCTGCTGGCCCTATCACCGGTGCTCTTGATCCTGCTTCTGCTCACGCTCCGCAGGATGGCTGCCGATGTCGCCGGGCTGATCGGCTGGGTCTTTACCCTGCTCGTCGCCTGTCTCTACTTCCACACCCCCCTTGCCATCGCCCTCAAGGCGAGTGCGGCCGGCATCGTCGCCTCCCTGCCCATCGCGTTGGTGGTCGCCGCCTCCATCCTCCAGGTGACCATCCTGATCGAGACCGGGGCGCTGGCGCGCATCGTGGCGCTCATCAAGACGGTGGCGCCGGGCAACCAGGTGGTCCAGATCATGCTCATCAACGTCGGATTCGGCACGATGCTGACCGCGCTGGGAGCCGTTCCGGTGTCGATCCTGCCGCCCATCATGATGGCCCTGGGCTATACCTCCTTCGCCGCCATTGCCCTGCCGGCCATCGGTTACGATGCGCTGTGCACCTACGCGCTGCTGGGCGTGCCGGTGGTGGTGTTCGCTGGGTTTGTCGGGAAGCCGGTGAGCGAGGTGGGCGGGCTCTTCGCCCGCTTTATGCCGGTCATCAGCACCTGTATCGCGCTGGGCATGCTTTGGATCGCGGGCCGTTGGCGCCTCCTGTGGAAGGGGCTGCTCCCGGCCTTGCTCTCTGGGCTGACGGCTGGCTTCATCGCCATCGGCATGAACGCGCTTGGGCTCAACACCGTCACCGGCATCGTCGCCGGCCTGGGAGTGGCGCTGGTGATGCTCCTCTTCCTCAAGATCACGGGCCGGCCGCTTCACGACCGGGGCGAGCTGACGGAGAACGACCTGGCCGCGGAGAAGCGGATTTCGCTGGGGGCAGCCCTGTCGCCCTGGATCCTGCTGACGTTCTTCGCGTTCCTGGTCAATGCGCCCTTCCTCCCCCTGTTCGACCTGGCCTTCGTCCGGTGGGCGATGCCGGTGAGCATCATCCCCGGCGCGCCGGAGAAGGTACGCCTCTTCTGGCAAGCATACTTCTGGATCCTGGTGAGCACCCTGCTGGCGCTGCCTTTCCTGAGGCCAACGCGCGCCCAGCTCCAGGCATCGGGGCGGAAGTGGCTCCGGCGCGCGCCGCGGCCGGTGTTTGCCGCCGCCATCTTCTTCGCAATCGCCTACGTGATCAACCACTCGGGCAAGGGAGTCGATTGGGTCCTGGCCGATCCCTCGCGCAACATGGTCGCCGTTCTGGCTGCGGCCAGTGCAGCGGCGATGGGCCACCTCTATCCGGCCGCAGCGCCTTTCCTGGGGCTGCTTGGCGGCTTCATCAGCGGCTCTGAGACCTCGGCGATTGCTATGCTCACCGCCCTGCACCTGCAGACCGCGGACAAGATCGCAGCCAATGGGCTGCTGATCGCCGCCGCCAGCGGCATCGGCGGCGGGCTGGCGAGCGCCATCTCGCCGGCGAAGCTGCAAAACGCCGCCGCCAGCATTGACCGTATCGGAGAGGAGTCACGCGTGATCCGGACCACATTTGTCGTCTGCCTGGCTATCACCGCGGTCTGCGCCGCGATGGCGCTTATCTGGGCGTATTAGGCGAGGGCGGGGAAGCCCTGCCCCTATCCATATGAAAGGGAGAGATCGATGAAGCTTAATTATGGCAAGACGTTTCTTCTGGGGTTTGGGTTCTTGGGTGTCAGCGTGCTGTGGCTGCTCTACAACTCGTATGTGCCCATCTTCCTGCAGGCCGGCAATCCCGAGTTCCAGGTAAGCAAGGCCACGACGGTCGGCTTTGGGCTGAGCGCCGGATTGGCCGGCTTCATCATGACGCTGGACAACATCGCCGCCCTTTTCATCCAGCCGATCATGGGCGTGATCAGCGACCGGACCCGGACGCGCCTCGGCCGGCGGATGCCCTATATCTTGGCCGGAGCCCCTATCGCCGCGGTCGCCTTCATCCTGATCCCGATCGCCGTGAACCGCATCCCGGCTGCCCTCTCGGGCCAGACGGGCCTGCTCGGGGGCCAGCTTGCCTTCTTCATGGTCGTGGTCGGCCTAATGCTGCTGGCGATGGCTGCCTTCCGCACGCCGCTCATTGCCTTGATGCCCGACATCACACCTTCTCCGCTGCGGTCCAAGGCGAACGGGGTGATCAACATGATGGGGGGCATCGGCGGGATCTTGGCCCTGTTCGGCGGAGCCTTCCTCTACGAAGTCAACAAGGTGCTGCCGTTCGTCGTCGGCGCCATCATCCTGGTGCTCACAGCGCTGGTCGTGGTGTGGAAGATCAAGGAGTCGAAGGAGTACACCGAGGAGTCGAGGACATCGGAGCGATGGTGGGACACCCTGAAGGGGATCGGCGCCATCCCGAACGAGGACCGCAAGAGCCTGGTGCTGATCCTGGCGGCCATCTTTTGCTGGTTTGTCGGCTACAACTCGCTCGAGACCTTCTTCACCTCGTATGGCACCTTCCGGCTGGGGGTCACCGAGTCCAGGGCGTCGCTGATGATGGGTTTTTTCTCGGTGACCTTCCTCGCATTCTCCATCCCGGGTGGAATGCTCGCCGAGCGCTGGGGGCGCCGGCGCACGATCATCACCGGGTTGTCGGTCCTGACGGTGCTTCTGGTGGGGGCGTTCTTCCTGCCCAATGCCACTGCCATCACTGCCATCCTCTTTCTGGGGGGCATGTCGTGGGCCCTGGTCAACATCAACTCGCTGCCGATGATCGTTGACTTGGCACCCAGTGACCGGCTGTGCGGCACCTACACCGGGCTCTACTACATCTCGGGCACGCTGGCGGCGATCGTGGGGCCGATTCTCAACGGTGCCATCATCGATGCCACCGGCAAGAATTACAACATGATCTTCATCGTCGCGCCGGCCTTTATGGTGCTGGCCATTGCCTTCATGTGGTTTGTGACCAGGGGCGAGGCCAAGACCAGCTGAGGGCATGGACGGATCGCCCGACCCGCTCGTTGTGATCCTGGGGACGGTGGCCTTTGCCCTCGTGACCATCGGGGGCATCTTCGTTGCCACCCTGCTCTGGGCCCGCCACCGGCGATCACCAATACGCCATCTGCTACGGGTAGACCTGCACCCAGTCCGCGCCCTGTACCTGGTAGATATAGATCTTCTGATCCTTCAGGTCGCCAGAAGCGTCGTAGCTCAGTTCGCCCATCGGCGTCTCGACCCCCGCCAGGCTGCGGATGGCCGCCTCCACCTTCGTCGAGTCAAAGCTGCCGGCCTTCTTGATCCCCTCGGAGAGCACCTCCAGCGCGCTGTAGCCGTTGATGCTGTAGGTGTCGGGGTTGCGGTATTCGACGTCTTGGTATTCCTTGTACCAGGTGGGATCGCTGAGCGCCTTGGGGCTGGGGCCAAAGGCTGAGACGTAGATTCCCTCGGCGGCGCTGCCTGCTTCGTCGATGGTGGCTGCCAGGAAGGCGCCGTCGCTGGCGAGGAAGGGCTTTGTGATGCCCGCCTCGACGAGCGCCACGCGCAGGTATGGCGTCTCGACCTCGTAGCCGGCGTAAAAGACCGCGTCCGGCTGTGCAGCGGCGATCTGGGGCACTTCTTTCTCGTAGGTCGACTGCTCGACCGCCACCTGCAGTGTGAGTACCACCTCAGCCCCCAACGACTTGAGCTCCGAGGTGATCCGCTGGGCAAGCCCAATGCCATACGGGTCGTCGTTGTGCACCACTGCGATGCGCCCGGCGCCGAGGGTGTTCACCAGGAAGCCCGCATCGATGCGCGCCTGGGTCGTGTCGTTGGCGTTGGCCCGGAAGAAGTTGGTGTAGCCCTGCTGCGTAAGGCTCATCTCGCTCGACGTGGGTGTGATGACCACGAGCGGCAAGTCCTTGTAGACTTCCATCGCCGCCAGCGTTTGGCCGCTGTTGAGGTGCCCGATGACCCCCACGACGGTCTTGCCTTCGTCTACCGCCGCCGCGACCTGCTCGGCGATGCCGGTGGCCACATCCGAATCAGACTGGTCGTCGACCCCGACGATCGTTACCTTGTGGTCCAGCAACCCTCCGGCGCAGTTGACCTGCTCGGCTGCCAGGCGCGCCCCGCCCAGCACCGTCTGGCCGGCGTTCGCCTGAAAGCCCGAGAGCGGACCGGCGACGTAGACGAGCGCCTCGCCCTTCGCCGGTTCCTTGCACCCGGTGCCACCGCTTGTGCCGCCGCATGCGGCAAGCAGCAAGCAGCAGGCAAGTAGTGAGACGGCTATTCCTGTTGTTCGGCTCATAGCATCAACCTCGTCATTCGGCTCCAGGTGCAGCGCACCTTGTAGGCGCGCCGCATTCACGTGTCTGCATGGCTACAGGGCATCTTTCGGGCACCCCGCCCCGGCCTGCCTACGGTTTGCCCTTGCCGGCCGCCTGGGCATGTGCATCCAGTGCGGCCAGATCCGCCGCACTCAGCCCGCTTCCGAGGGCATCCGCCCCCGTGTGGTACACCTCGTCCATGCTGCGGACGACGTCCTGCAGCGCCTGGACCTGGTCATGGACATCTTGCTGGAGCCGTTGCGCCCGGCCGGAGGCCACATCGCGTGCGCCCAGGATCATCACCTGCGAGTAGACCGTACCCATGGCAGTGATGGTGGACTCGAGCTGGAACTGTGCCTGCTCCATGACGTTTTGGAGCTTGCGCAGGTTGTCTCCCTGGATCTTTTTCTGGGCGATGGCCTGGCTGATCTGGCGCTTGACAGGATCGTCGTCCTCGAGCGCCAGGCGCTTCTTCAGCCGGTCGATCTCGGGATCGACCGACTGGAGGTCCTGCCGGATGGTGTCGTCCCCCAGGTAGGCATCGAGTCTCTGGGCAAGTCGAAAGACGTTCTGCATCCAGTCGTTGACCCCCCGGCTGACGTCGGTCAGGTGATCGCGCAGGACCGACTCGCGACCCTTGGCGATGGAGGCGTGGATCCGTTCCTGGTACTCCAGGGCCCTGGCGACGCGGGCGCGAAGCGCGTCGTTCTTGATGGTGCCGGGCTTGAACCTCTCTCGGAACATCTCGGCCACGGCCCGGGCACGGAACTCGGGCTCCTTGATGCTGCTCCAGACCAGCGCAACCTCGCCGATCAGGCCAAAGACCAGCCAATACCACCACTGCCACCCTGGGATGCCCAGGCGGCTGTTGAAGGCGGCAAGGATCAGCGTAAGCCCAAGAATGGTGGCGCTTTCCCAGCGGTAGATGGCGCGGGTCACGATCGCCCGCGCCGCACGCTTCTCAAGCTCGTCCTGCAAGGTTCCTTTTGCCATCTTACACAATGCTCAAGGCAGAATGCACGAGTGTGAGTGATGCATTTCCTAAAAGTACTGCGACAGGATCTTGTACAGGCTCTGGATTGTCTCAGGGTCGCCCCGGAGGGCACGGCCGCCGGAGGGCTCGGCAATCGCCTGGAGCATCTCCATGTCGGCATCGTCTCCATACGCGACGCAAAAGACCAGGACCTCGACGCTAGAGGACCTGCTCAGCTCGGTCACCAGGCCGCGGAGGCTGGTGTAGGACGCGTTCTCCTTGCCGTCAGTCATCACGACGATGGCATTGATGCGCTCGGTGTCTCCGTAGGCCTGCAGCTGTCGATAGGCCTCGTCCACGGCGTCGAGCAGGGCTGTGTCACCGCCGGCCTCCAACTGCCCTATGGCCATCTGGAGTGCGGTGCGGTTGCTCCCCAGCTCGGCGATGGGCACGGTCGTCTCGACGAAGGAGGAGAAGGTAATCAGCCCGACCCGCTCGCTATCCCCCTGGATCTGGTCGAGGAAGGTGGAAAAGGCCAGCTTGGCCTGGGGCAGCTTGTCCTCCGACGACATGCTGCCGGAGCGATCGGCCACCAGGTAGACGTTTGCATGACGCTTGGTGTACCACCAGACGTCGCGCACGACAGAGATGACGCTCGCTCCGGGCACCTGAAGGGTTGTTTGGGGCTCTGCCGGGTCCGCCCCATTCTCGGCAGTAATCGGCGACCCCGGGCCGTCGTGCGGGATGGTATAGTCGGACGGTCGGTAGCCGTGGTCCAGAATGAGCTTCTGCGCCTCGGCCGAAAGGAGATAGTCCTGGAAGCGGGCAAAGGCCTGGCGCTGGTACGTCGTCAGGGCGGCTGTCTCCAGGAGAGCCAGTGGATGATCCTGCCACAGGGTGCCCTCCGCCGGGTAGAGGGCAACCAAGCGCTCCTGCCCCTGCCTCGCCTGGTTGAAGTAGACGACCATCTGCTCCTGGACCACAAAGGCGTCCAGGAAGGCTGCCCCTTCGCTCAGCGCGCGCTCCACAAGGGCTGTCTCGTCTCCCTCGCCATAGTATCGGACGGTCTTCTCCAACGCTGCCACATAGTCCAGATTTGCCTGGAGCTTGACGTCCTCAATGGTCAGGCCGCGCGTCTTGCCGGCGGCGGCGTAGAACTCGGCCAGGACGGCAAGCACGCCGCTGGCCGCGCTGGTGGAGGGGTGGCTCCAGCGGAAGCTGGGATCGGCCTGTGCTCTCGACAGGAGGTCCTGCCAGCTCACTGGGTTCTGTGGCCAGCCCATCTCACGCGCTTTCGATTCCCACATGGCGATGACGACCGGGCTGACCGCATAGCGCACGGTCTCTCCGACCGCCTGCGCACCTGCGTGGGCGTCGCCCCACTCGGTATCGAGCTGCTCGAGCCAGATCGACGAGTCGGGCGTAATGGCCTGGAAGGTCGCGCTGCCGCCCACCATTGCGTCCAGCATTGCGTCGGGTGCCAGGGGCACGATGTCGACCTGGATCGGCTGCCCCTCCGGGGTTGTTGCTCCCTGCCGGTTGAACTCGGAGGCGAGCTGGGTAAAGAGGGCCTGTTTCTCCGGTGAATAGGCGACGGTAAAGCCCGTGGTGCCGCCGGCAGCCGGTGTCGGCGTCTCGCGCGGCTTCTGGACCCAGTCTATCGCAGCGCTGGCCAACCAGCAGCAGGCCAGGACGAGGACAAGCGCGGCGACTAGAAAGGCCAGAATCCAACGCCGGTCTATGGATGGCGAACGTCTTGTGCTCATTCTTCCCTCGCCTGCCCTGAGCGGGTCGACCCCGCTCCTAGCGCCCCGCCACGTTTAGGTCGAACCAGCGGAGCAGGGCCTGGAGCACATCGCGGTCGGGCGAGCGCATGGCAGTCGTGCGGGGCACGATACCCATGACTCCCTGAGAGGCCCACTGGTCAAAGAGGCTCCCTTCCCCACTCACGGGCACAGCCGAATTGGCGGGCCGCAGGCCGTAGGCAAGGGCCTGCTTCTGGATCTCTTCCGTCAGGAGGTACTTCTGGAACTCGAGTGCCGCGTTCTTCTCCTGGGCGGTTGTCTCGGGACCTATCCAGACAGTGAAGGGAAAGTCGAACCAGGAGACGTATTCGGGATAGACGATGCGCAGGGGATCGGCCCAGCGCGTCTGGATGCCCTGCATGTTGACCAGCAGGTCGGACTCCAGCAGCTGTCCAGCATCGCCCGTCGTATAGCCGAAGAGGCCCAAGTCGGCTACCGTGTAGGTGCCACCCGACAAGTCGCTCATCGAGCTGAGGATCTCTCCCAACCACTTCTGAAAGTCGGGGTTTGTGACCTCCTCGACGCCAATGTTGGTCTTGGCGTAATACTCGCCGGCGGCAGCGACCATGGCAGCTAGCCCGCTGACATTCTTGCGCGGATTGGAGATGGCGAGCTTGAAGAAGCCCCAATCGCTCTCCCCTCCCAGGCCGGCCCATCCACCTGGGGCGAGTGCCGCGTCGTGGATCGCCTGCCAGGTAATGGTGCCATACTGGCCCTCCAAAGCCTTGGCGCGGCTGTCGAAGATGCCCCAGGCAAGCAGCGAGGTCACGAGCGGCCGTGCGCGGTACTCGCCGTCCGTCAGGAAGACATCGCGGCCAAGCCGCTCGGCGTAGGCGGCATTCACCAGCTCCACCAGGTAGCGGCTGTCTGGGATCCAGGCCGTGGGCACCGGGGTGAACTCGTCTCGGTCGTAGCGCCCCTTCGCCGTGAGGCCATCCATCGGCGTGATGGTGACGTGGATCGCGCGACCCTCCAGCGTGCGCTTTTCCGTGTTGAACTGGGAGGCCGCCGCCTGGACCCAATCGGATACTGGGAGGGCCGTAACGACCGTCACCTCCAGCGAGCTGGAGTCTGTGCCCGGCTCAGGCGTGCCAACGGGCTGGCGATCTTCCCAGGGCCTCCAGAGGCCGAGTATGACGGCGATCACGGCCAGTGCGAGGATGATGAAAAAGATGATCCGCGTTCGATTCATCGCAATTCTCAGTTCTCAAGGCTCGATGCGCAGCCGCGCATCGAGCCTTGTGCATTGGGACTCGTCCCTGGCTATTGGAGCCCGAGGCGTGCCTTGCGCTCGGCAAGCTGGGCTTCGAGCGAGCTGCGCTCCAGCACCTGGTCCATCTGCGTGTCCAGGCTGGCCGCCATCATCTCGCTCTGGGCGGATGCGCGGTCTAGCCGCTCCCGGATCCCTTCGGCCACCCGCGCGATGTCGGCGTCGCCCGTGCCCACCAGGTCGTCGAGAGACTTGATGGCCTTGACGGTGATCTCCTTGGAGCGGGCCAGGTCAAGCAGTGCCTGCAGCTCCTCGCGCTCCTGCTTGGTCGTCGTCAGCTTGGCCTCGAGCTTGGTGCGGGCGTCTTGGAGGGCCTTGAACTCGGACTGCTGGCGCGCCAACATCTCGTCATAGTTCTGCTGAAGGCGCAGGATTCCGTTCAGCTTGCTCTGGGCAGCCAGAGCAAGGTTCTCCTTGCCCTCTCTCAGGAAGATGTCGATGTTGCGGTCCAGCTCGGAGGACTGGCGATCGAGGTCGGCTTTCTTGCGTTGCATCGTCTTGAGCTCGCCGCCGACTGTGACCACGGCGTCTTCGAGCTTGGCTAGATTGCTTTCCACCTCGCGCACATACTCGTCAAAGACAGCCAGCGAATTCGCCTTGAGTGCCGAGTCGACCATCGAATGGAGGTTGGCCGAGATGAGGGTCTTGATCTTTTTCATCAGGCTTGCCATGGGATTCGTCCGCCTTTCTTCGATAGAATTCAGAACATCCACCCGCTATACGGGATACGATCAGACAAGTTGCTCACTCTCTGTGTAGGACCGGCCCCCGGGCTATAGCTCAAAGGTATCGCCGATCCTGGGGACAGTGACCTTAGCTACGTTCAAGTCGCGAAGCCCTTCTGCCAGTGCCAGACTTGATGCCTCGTCACCATGCACGACAAAGGCAGCTTTCAGTCGGCCGGCCCCAACCTGCTTGACATAGTCAAGGAGCTCGGCCCGGTCGGCGTGTGCGCTGAAGCCGTTGATGGTCTCCACTCGGGCGCGGGCAGGGTATTCGTCGCCAAAGATCTTGACCACCGGCGCGTGTTCCACGAGCCGGCGGCCGAGCGTGTCGGGGGCCTGCCAGCCCACGATCAGGATGGTGTTGCGCGTATCCTCGATATTGTTCTTGAGGTGGTGTAGGACACGCCCTGCCTCGCACATCCCCGAGGCGCTGATGATGATCGCAGGATGCCGCAGAAAGTTCAGCTCCTTCGATTCGGCGGTGGTCCGGGTGTAGGACAGGCCGTCAAAGCCAAAGGGGTCGCGTCCCTTCCGGCCGGCCAGGAATTCGTTCAGCTCTTGGTCGAAGCACTCGGGATGGAGGCGAAAGATCTCGGTGACGTTGATTGCCAAAGGGCTGTCGACATAAACGGGCAGCGCCGGGATGTCGCGCTGCTCGGTCAACCTGTGCAGGGCATAGATGAGCTCCTGGGTGCGGCCCACGGCAAAGGCAGGGACGATCAGCTTGCCTCCCCTGTGGTACGTATCCACCACCACGTCGCGCAGCGCCGTCTCGGTGTCCTCGACAGGGGTGTGGTAGCGGTCGCCGTAGGTGGACTCGATAAGCAGGTAGTCTACGTCCTGCACAACGGCCGGATCCCGCAGGATGGCCATTCCCTTGCGTCCCACGTCCCCGCTGAAGACCAGCCGCGATCGGGTTCCGTTCTCCTCTACGTCCAGGACGACGAGGGACGAGCCAAGGATGTGCCCGGCGTCGCGGAAGGTCACCGTCACGCCCGGCGCGGCCTGGAACGGCCGGTCGTAGCCGCTGCTGGAGAAGCTGTTGACGGCCGCCTCGGCGTCTTCTACCGTGTAGAGCGGTGCGACCGGCGGCTCGCCCTTCTTGATGCGTTTCTTGTTCACGAACTGGGCGTCTTCCTCCTGGATGTGACCCGAGTCGCGAAGCAGCGCCACGCACAGGTCGCGTGTAGCTGGCGTGGCGTAGATGGGACCGCCAAACCCGTTCTTGACCAAGGAGGGGATGTTGCCGGCATGGTCGATGTGCGCGTGCGAAAGGACCATCGCGTCGATCGTCTGCGGGTTGAAGGGCAGGTTCTTGTTGCGCTCGTAGCTCTCCTGGCGCTTGCCCTGGTAGAGCCCGCACTCGAGCAGGATCTTTGAGCCGTTGACGGTGAGAAGGTACATCGAGCCGGTAACGGTACGCACGGCCCCCAGGAACTGGATCTTCATAATGATATGCCTCAGTCAGAACCCTCTTGAGCTTGACCTAGTGTCCTTTCCTCCATTGTGTCTCTAGAGCGCGCTGAAGATATCGCTGCCGGAGACAATACCCACAATGTCCTGACCGTCGAACACCAGCACGCGGCGTATGTCGGCACGCGCCATCAGGGCCGCGCAGTCCATCAGGGAAAAGTTGGGCGACACGGTGATAACCCGCTTGGTCATGATGTCCCGGACCAGGGTCTGCTCAGGCTCTGCCCCTTCTGCGATCACCTTCTCGACTATGTCCGTCTGGCTTACGAACCCCCATGTGTCGCTGGCACTCCTGCGCTGGACCAGCAGGCTGGTGACGTTCGACTGCTTCATCTTCACAATGGCTTCTGCAACCGTAGCATCTGGACTGATGTCCACGACCTGTTTGGTCATGACGTCAGCAGCTGTTTTCATCGCTATCCTTTCCTTACTCGTTGCCTGGGCAACGATGGCAAAAATCCATGACATGCTGCGCCAGCAGCGTGTGGCTGTGCCTCCAGGGCACCTCCGGGTCGACCAACGGAGCCGAGATCACCTGGTATGCGGCACCGGCAGGGAAGCTCAGCGCCACCATTTCCACCGTCGGGTATTCGGCGCTTCGGGCAACGGCGCTGTTCGCCAGTACATAGGGGAAGAGGCCTCGCCCCACATGGCGTTCCAAGCCCTCCACATGCTGTCCCACATCAAACCCATCCGTCTCGCCGGCCTGCGTGGCCACATTGCACACATACAGCCTGCGGGCCGGTGAGGCCTCGACTGCCCGCCGGATATCCCTCACCAGCAGGTTCGGCAAGATGCTGGTAAACAGGCTGCCCGGGCCGGCTACGATCAGGTCGGCCTCCAAAAGCGCGCGTACCGCTTCGGGATAGGCCCGGACGCGGTCGGGCCGCAGGAAAACGCGCTCAATCGGGTAGCCCGCCTTTGGTATCTCCGATTCCCCGTGCACTCGCGTCAGCTGCCGTTGGGTGCTGCCCGGTACCGGTGCCTCGCGCAGGTCGGCCACCAGCGTGACGTCCTCCAACGTCGAGGGTAGGATGCGCCCCCGAACGGAGAGGACATGCCCTGCCTCCAGGATCGCTCGCTCGAAGCTGCCGGTCACCTCGGCAAGCGCAGTGATGAAGAGGTTGCCAAAAGAGTGGCCGTTGAGCCCTTTGCCCTGGCCGAAGCGATACTGGAAGAGTTGTGTAATGAGTGCTTCGTCGTCGGCCAGCGCTGCGATGCAGTTGCGAAAATCGCCGGGTGGCAGCAGCCCCAGCTCACGGCGCAGCTGGCCGGAAGAGCCTCCGTCATCGGCGACGGTGACGATCGCGGTAATGTGCGGAGTGTGGGCCTTGAGGCCCCGCAGGAGCGTCGATAGTCCTGTTCCCCCGCCAATAGCGACGACCTTGGGGGCGTGTCCCATCCCTTCGACTCTCGCCGCAGCCTGCATAGGTTCCTTTCGGCCTGTCATTATAGCCGAGTGTCTCCGCAGCGTCAATGTGGCTGCGCGGGGTTACGGGCACGGCGCATGGGCACGAGGCCCTATGCCTCGGGGAGGGGCGATGACCCATTCATGATGGACAGTCGTCTCAGTGCCTGCTGTAGGTCGTCGATGATGTCCTGGGCATCCTCGATGCCGACGCTGAGGCGAACCAGGCCCTCGCCGATACCTAGGGCCGCGCGCGCCTCCGGCGACAGGAGCCTGTGGGAGGAGTGCGCCGGGTAGAGGGTCAGGCTGTAGACGTCCCCCAGCGTCGTGGCTGGCAGGACCAGTTCGAGCGCCTCCATGAAGCCAAAGACCTCGGACTGCCCTGCTCCGCGCAGCTCAAAGCTGAGCATGCCTCCGTAGCCGCGCCCTGTAAACAGCCGTTCGGCGAGGGTGCGCTGCGGTCCGAACCCAGGATAGTGCACCGCGGACACGGCAGGCTGCCCGGCGAGCCACTCGGCTACGGCCTGGGCATTGGTGCAGTGCTGCCGCATGCGCAGAGGCAGAGTTTTCAGCCCACGCATCGCCAACCATGCTTCCTGCGGGCCGAGGTTGGCCCCCAGCAGCTTCTGCCGGTCCCTGAGGTCCCGCCCTCTCTCGGCCGAGCAGGCCACGACGCCGGCCATTACGTCGCCGTGCCCCCCGAGGTACTTGGTAGCCGAATGGATGGCATAGTCGGCACCCTGCTGGAGCGGCCGGAGCAGGTAGGGAGTCGCGAATGTGCTGTCAACGAGGAGGCATGCGCCGGCGGCGTGGGCCATCTGCGCCAGGGCCGGCACGTCGGCTACCTTCATCAACGGGTTGGAAATGGCCTCGCACAACAGCGCAGCCGGCCGATCCTCCTCCAGGGCGCGGGCGACCTGGACGTGATCGGCAATGTCAACGAAACGCACGCTCATTCCCATGGTCGGGAAGAGACGCTCGAGCAGAGCGTAGGTGGCTCCATAGAGGTCCGCCGCGGCGACGATACTCCTGCCGGCGTACGCGCCTGCTCCGAGGAGCGCGGCATGAACGGCTGCCATCCCGGAGCCGAAGGCCACGGCATCCCCGGCTTGCTCTAGAACAGCCATCGCCTGCTCGAACGCCATGACGGTCGGGCTGCCATAGCGCGTGTAGACGAAGCCGGGGCGCTGCCCGCCAAAGACGGTGTCGAGCTCTTCCATCGCGTCGTACAAGTAGCCGACGGAGTGGTAGATTGGCGTGCTCACCGGGGTAAAGTCGGGGCGAGGTCCACGCTCGCCGGCGTGGACTGCCTGCGTATGGAGGCCCTTGTCTTTGAGCGCTCGTCTGTCGGCCATTATCCAAACCGTCCTGTTATGTAGTCCTCGGTGCGCTGATCGCTCGGGCGTGTGAAGAGCTCGCTTCCCGGGCCAACTTCAACCAGCGCTCCGCCCAGCAGAAAGACGGCGGTGTCGGCCACGCGCGCTGCCTGCTGGACACTGTGGGGAACGAGGACGATGCTGTAGGCGGCCTTGAGCTCCTGCAGTGAGGCCTCGACCTTGGCCGTGGATAGGGGATCCAGCCCCGAAGTTGGGTTGTCCAGCAGGATGACCTCTGGCTCCAAAGCCAGGGTGCGGGCGATGCACAGCCTCTGCTGCTGCCCACCGGAAAGGCGCAGTGCGGGCTCATCCAGGCGGTCCTTCATATCGTCCCAAAGCGCTGCCTTGCGAAGGCTCTGCTCCACCAACGCGGCCAGGCGTTCCGGCCGCCGCTCGCCGCGCATCCGGAGCCCATACTCCACGTTCTGGCGCACGGTCAGCGGCAAGGCGATCGGCAGCGCGAAGACCATGCCCACCCGCCGGCGAAGATCCGTCACGTCCACTCCGGGTGCATAGATGTCTGCTCCGTCCAGCAGGACCTGCCCACGCATCTCGGTGTTTTCGTTTTCGATCAGGTCGTTCAGCCGGTTCAAGCAGCGCAGCAGAGTGCTCTTGCCAGAGTGAGAGGGGCCAAAGAGCACCGTGATCTCGTGCGCTAGGATATCCAGGGTAATGTCCCGTAGAGCGTCCTGGCCGTTGTACCGAAACGTGAGGCTGCGGATGGAGAACTTGGCTACCACTGCCGCCTCCGGCGAAAGCGGCTGCGAAGCACCGTCGCAACGACGTTCATGCCCAGGACCAGGATCAGGAGGACCAGGGCCGTACCATACTGCACGTCGAGTGGCATGCCCGGCACCTGCGTCGAGACGACGTACAGGTGGTAAGGCAGCGCCATGGTCTGGTCCAGTGGGCTGCGCGGAAGCTGAGGCAGATAGAACGCCGCAACGGTGAAGAGGATGGGTGCGGTCTCGCCCGCGGCGCGCTCCAGGCCCAGGATGACCCCGGTCAGAATGCCCGGCAGCGCGTTGGGCAGCACAACCTCGCGGATCGTCTGCCAGCGCGTGGCACCTAGGCTGCGGCTGACCACCCGGAAGCGCTGGGGGACGGTCAGCAGGGCCTCCTCCGCTGTCGAGATCACGACCGGCATCGTCATAAGGCCCAGTGTCAGGCTCCCGGCAACAATGCTGGTCCCCAGCCTGAGAAAGAGCACAAAGAGCCCCAGTCCAAAGAGGCCGTACACGACCGATGGGATGCCGGCCAGGTTGATGATCGCCAGGCGGATGACACGGGTCAGGAGATTGTCCCTGGCGTACTCGGCGAGGTAGATGGAGGCGCCCAAGGCCAATGGGATTGAGACGATGGCCGTGCCGAACGTGAGCAGCACTGTGCCGATGACTGCCGGCAGAATCCCCCCCTCCTTCATGCCGTTGCGCGGGAAGGTGGTTAGGAACTCCCAGTTGATGGCGCCGATGCCCTGGACGACAATGTAGACCACGACCAACATGATGGGCACCACAACCACGATGGCCAGGAAGGTGAGGATAGCGAAGGCAAGCTTCTGAGAGGCCTGGCGAGACATGAGGCTTATCCCATCAACCGGCCGCCGCGCCGGGGACCGCCGCGGATCACGACCAGCGAAGCGACGGCATTGATGATGAACGTCACGACAAAGAGCAGGATGCCCACCGCAAAGAGGACGTGGTAGTGGGTGCTGCCCTGGGCCACCTCGCCCATCTCGGCTGCGATCGTTGCCGTCATGGTACGAACGGGCAGGAAAAGGGCATTCCACTCCTGCGGCATCCGTGCTGCGTTTCCGGTGACCATCATCACCGCCATCGTTTCGCCTATCGCCCGGCCGACGCCCAGCATGACGGCCATGATGACCCCGGAGCGTGCGGCCGGGAGTACGACCCGCCAGATTGTCTGCCAGTGGGTCGCCCCCATAGCCAGAGCCCCATCGCGGTAGCTCTGGGGCACGGCATCGATCGCATCTTCGGCGACGCTGATGACCGTGGGCAGGGCCATGTAGCCCAGCATGATCGACCCTGCGAAGGCAGTCAGGCCGGTGGGCAGATCGAGTGCCTGGCGTACAAGTGGGGCCACGACCACCATGCCAAGGAAGCCCAGCACCACCGACGGGATACCGGCGAGTACCTCGATCACCGGTTTTAGGATCTCGCGCAGCCAGCTTGGAGCGATTTCGCGGACAAACACGGCTGTTGCCAGGCCGAGGGGCAGGGCGAGGACCACCGCACCGGCGGTGACGAGTACCGAGCCCAGGATGAGCGGCAGCGTGCCATAGTAGCCCTCGTTGGGATACCAGGTCCATCCAAAGAGGTTGCCCAGTGAGGTTTCCCAGAACGCAGGCAGACCCTCACGCAGCAGGAACAGAAAGATGAGCGCGACGAAGAAGACGGCCGAGAAGCCGGCTGCCCGGATCAGCGTCTCAACGATGAACTCGCGCCTCTTTGGTTTGCGCATCGTCAGCCTTGGCTGCCCGTGGGCGCTTGGGGGCCCTGCGACATGCGCAGTACGCCCTCCTGCGCCTCAGTTGAGCGGCACAAACCCCTGCCCCAGCACGATGGCCTGCCCTGCCGGCCCCAGGATCCATTCCAGGTAGTCGGCAATGACACCCTGTGGCTCGCCCGCAGTGTAGATATGGAGAGCCCGCGCGATCGGATAGCTCCCATCCTTGACCGTCTCAACGGACGGCAGCACATACGCCTTCCCGTCAGCAGGTGCCACTGCCACCACCTTCTGATCGGGCGTCACGTACCCCAGGCCATCGTAACCGATGGCGTTGGGGTTCTGTCGCACCTCGGTCGTAATGCCTTCAGACGACGGCATCAACAGCGTGTTGGGTGAGAAGAGCGTGGTGTCATCGCCATCTCCCTGCCGGACAACCTCCTCCAGGAAATAGACGTGCGTGCCGCTGTTGGACTCGCGAGAGAGGAGCACGATGGGACGGTCCTCGCCGCCGACCTCGAGCCAGTTTGAGATCTTGCCCGAGAAGATGTCCGAGAGCTGTGGGATTGTGAGCCGGCTCACCGGGTTGCTGGGATGGATGACGACGGCGATGGCGTCGCCGGCGACCACGTGCTCCACCGGCCGGACGCCAGATGCCTCGGCTTGGCTCACTTCTTCCGGCTTGATCTCTCGCGAGGCATTGGCCATGTCGACGGTCCGGTTAATCAGTGCGGCGATGCCGGTGCCGCTGCCGCCGCCGGTTACCGAGACTTGCGCAGACGGGTCGACCTGGTTGTAGGTCTCGGCCCAGGCGAGGGCCAGGTTGACCATGGTGTCTGAGCCCTTGTTTTGGATGCGAGTGGTGGCGGTGGTGCTGCCTTCCTCGGGGCTGTTGCCACAGGTGAGTAGGCTGAACAGAAGAAGAAGAGCCGGTATCGCCCCTGCTCCTCTCCAATGCCGATCCATCGCCGGGCCTCTGCCTCTCATTCAGGGCGATTATAGCATCGCCGCGCCTTCTGGTCAAACAGCCCCTTTGACTTTCCCTCTCCGGTTTGCTAGAATGGTGAGCCATGGCTCACCCCGAGAAGATGAGTGTGAGGGATCTGCACCTCCACTATGGCCAGTTCCACGCCCTCAAGGGGATCTCCATCCCTCTGAAGGAGCGGCAGATCACGGCGCTGATTGGGCCTTCGGGCTGCGGGAAATCTACATTCCTGCGCTGCCTCAACCGGATGAACGACACCATCAAGGAGGCCCGCGTCACCGGGGAGATCTTGCTGGACGGGCGCGACATCTATGCGCCCGGGTCCGACGTCGTGAACCTGCGCCGGAAGGTGGGAATGGTCTTCCAGCGGCCGAACCCTTTTCCACAGAGCGTTTATGCCAATGTTGCCTTTGGCCCCCGCATCCTGGGCATGCACATCGGACACAGCCTGGACGACCTGGTGCGGACCAGCCTCGAGGGCGCAGCCCTGTGGGATGAGGTGAGGGGAGACCTGAAGGGATCGGCCCTCAACCTGAATGCCGGTCAGCAGCAGCGCCTGTGCATCGCTCGCGTGCTTGCCGTCCAGCCGGAGGTCATCCTCATGGACGAGCCCTGTTCTGCACTCGATCCGGTGGACACGCTGGCCGTGGAGGACCTGATGCGGCGGCTGGAACAGACATACACCATCGTAATCGTCACGCACAACATGCAGCAGGCCGCCCGGGCGTCCGACTGGACGGGTTTCTTTTGGCTGGGGGAGCTGGTCGAGTATGGGCCAACAGAGCAGGTCTTTACCAAGCCAGACAAGCGCCTGACCGAGGATTATATCACGGGCCGCGCAGGCTAGACACGCCAAACAGAAGAGCGCGGACCAGGAGAAACCTGGTCCGCGCTGCCTTGTGTGCGGTGGGCGACGTTAGGAACTGCTTGTGGCGGTCCCTAGCTCGCCGGCAACATGCCTACCAGCGAGGCCGGTGGGGCGATTGGCGCCGGTCGCGGTCCGTCCGCGGCTTGGCCTTGTCGACCCGGATGTCCCGGCCGTCTACTGACGTGCCACTCAGTGCCTGGATAGCCGCATCCGCTGCTTGTTCGCTCGCCATCTCGACGAAGCCAAAGCCCTTGGAGCGGCCCGTGTCTCGGTCTGCGATGATGTTGACCGACGCGACCTCGCCGTACTCTGCGAAGAGCTTTCGCAGAGTATCCTCGGTGGTGTCGTAGCTCAAGTTGCCGACGTACAGATTGGTGCCCATTAGGCTTCCTTTCAGTTCAGTACGACCACATCGGCCGCGCGCAGTCCCTTGCGGTCCTGCTCGATAGTGAATTCGACCCTCTGCCCCTCTTCCAGGTTCCGGAAGCCATCGCCCCGGATGGAAGAGAAGTGCACGAAGACGTCCGGGCCACCTTCGCGGGTGATGAACCCATAGCCCTTCGCCCCATTGAACCACTTGACGGTCCCAGTCATTCTTTCCGACATTTCTACACCTCTTGCTGAATTTCTCAGGGGGAAGAGGATGGACCGGCGCCCTCATACAAAAGCACCCAGAGCCGGAAGCCTGGGTGCTCGACTACTCGACCGAACCAGATTCTTACTTCCACCTGCACGCCTATGGTACATCAGATGGTTTCCTATGTCAAATCCGGATAGCGCTGATGCAACCCTGGGGCAGCAGCAGACGGGGATGCCAGAAGCTGTCCTGCCCGGCGATTGTTTGCTGATGTGCGGCAAGTGTGGTACAATAGTCATGATAGGTTGCCCATTGGTCGCGTCCTGAGCAACCCGCGTACGTTGGGTAGAAGGAGTCTCGTCAAGTGACCCAGTACCGGTATGGCGACCTGACATGGCCCGAGATGCGGGAAGCGATTGCCCGCCAGCCAGTGGTGCTGCTGCCTTTCGGCACCGTGGAGGATCACGGGCTGCACCTGCCCCTGGACACGGACAACATCATCGTAGAGGCCATCTGCCTGGAGGTTGCCAGGCAGGCGGCCCAAGAAGCCCTGGTGATGCCCCTCGTCTCCTATGGACTTGACGAGCACCACATGGATTTCCCCGGCACGGTGTCTGTCGACATGCAGACGCTGCTGCGCTATGTGTCCGACGTGGGAGTCAGCGCCGCCCGGCACGGCTTTACCCACTTGCTGATTGTGAACGGCCACGGCTCCAACGCAGCCATTGCCGAGCTCGCTGCCCGCCGCGTAGTCCTGGAAACAGGCATTGTGTGCGGTGCGATGAGCCCGAACGCGGCCATCGATCCAACGCTGGCCGAGCCAACCCTTTCGCAGATGCGCAAGTCGGGGCCGGGGGGCGTGTCGCACGCCTGCGAGTATGAGACGGCCATGATGCTCCATCTACGGCCCGACCTGGTCCAGATGGACAAGGCTGTGCGCGAGATAGGCCAGCTCAAGCTCGAGTACATGAACTGGGACCACCCTGAGCCGAGCGTCATCCAGTGGCAGGATTGGTGGTCCCGCATGAGCGAAAGTGGCGTCTGCGGTGATCCGGTGGTGGCGACGGCCGAATTCGGCAAAGCCTTGTTTGAGACGACGGTCGGTAACTTCCTGCGGCTGGTGCGCGAGTTCCGTGCCATCCCGCTGCGGCCGCGGCGCGACCTGCACGGCGCGGGGTAAGGACCTGAAGCATGGGTTCCATCTGCTTGACGCGCCCAGTCCAATGCTGCAAAACAGATGTGGCCCCCACAATGGGTGGTGGAGAGGAGGTGGTGGCGATCGCGCCTTGAGAATCCTCAGGACCCGCTCTACTCGCGGGAGGACTTGCCCCTGGGCTACAGGGGTGAGCAGGATATGGGTCGCTGGTCCCGATCAGCGAACAACCAACGGCCCCCAGGAAGTACACACAGAACCAGGGAGGAGTTGCGATGAAGAAGAGCTGGCTTTTCTGCGTATTGGCCATGGCCGTCGTGGTCTCGATGCTCTTGAGCGCATGCGGTGCGACGCCGGAACCGACCAAAGTAGCGGCGCCTGCAGAACCCAAGATCGCCACTTTCATCTGGACCCAGGAGTTTGACTCGCTGAGCCCCCTCTACACCAACATGTGGTTCTCGTCGATCACGCACCAGATCTGGAACTGCTGGGCCTGGGATTTCGACGACCAATCCACAGCCCGGCCAGTCCTGGTGAAGGAGATCCCCTCCGAGGCAAACGGCGGCATCTCGCCTGATGGCAAGGTGATTACCCTTAAGCTGCGCGATGACCTCGTCTGGTCCGACGGAACGCCCCTTACTTCTGCGGACCTGCTTTTCACCTACGAGATGACAGTGAACCCTGGGAACGCGGTGGCGTCCGTCGCTCCCTACGATGAGCTGGAGAAGGTGGAAGCGCCCGACGCGCAGACGCTGGTCATGACCTTCAAGGAGGCGTATGCGCCATGGGTTGGAACGCTGTGGCACGGCATCCTGCCGGAACATGTCATCAGGCCCGTATTCGAGGCTGAGGGGACGATCGACCAGGCAGAGTGGAACCTGGCCCCAACGGTGGGCTGCGGACCCTTCGTTTTCAAAGAATGGGAATCGGGCAGCTTCGCCCACTTTGTGGCCAACGACAAGTACTGGCTGGGCAAGCCCAAGATTGACGAGATCTACTTCCGCTTCGTGCCCGACGATGCCTCGCAGGTGGCGGCGCTGCAGACCGGCGATGGAGACCTCGGAACCTTCATCTCCTACGCCGACATCCCGACGCTCCAGGAAGCCAAGGTGGAGATGATCAACGTCTTCTCGGGTTATAACGAGGGCTTCTACTTCTACCTGGACCCGGAGAAGGGCCACCCCGCACTGCTGGATGTGAATGTGCGCAAGGCGATCGCCTACGCCACAGACCGGGATGCGGTGTGCAAAGATCTCTTGTTGGGCCTGACCAAGTCGGCCGCGTCGAGCTGGGACAACACCCCCTGGGTCGATCCCACGATCCAGCCTTTCCCATTCGATCCGGAAGAGGCTAATAAGCTGCTGGACGGGGCTGGGTGGGTCGATAGCAACGGCGACGGCACGCGCGACAAGGACGGCGTGGAGCTGGTCTTGGACTATGGCACCACGACCCGCGAGGTCCGCAAGGACACGCAGGCCGTGCTGCAGCAGCAGCTGGCCGCTGTGGGTATCAAGGTCAACCTGCTGAATGCCGAATCGGACCTCTTCTTCTCTGGATACGGAGAGGGCGGGCCGGCAGCCACGGGCGAGTACGACATGTTCCAGTACTCGACGGTGTTCAACTACCCTGACCCCGATATAGCGGAGTGGCTGTGCAGTGAAATCCCGTCCGACGAGTCTCCGGACGGGACGAACTGGATGGCTGTGTGCGATAAGGAGCTGGAAGACCTGCTAATGCTTCAGCGGACGCAGGTCGACTCTGCGGAGCGCCAGGCTACCTTCCACAAGATCACCAAGCTGATCTTTGACAAGGTCTACTGGCTGGGCATCTGGCAGGACCCCGACGTCTGGGCCATCGGTCCGACGCTGAAGAATGTCAAGATCTCGGGAGCAACTCCCTTCTTCAATGTCCTGGAGTGGGAGCTGACGGAGTAGCCTTGGCTGGATGATGGCTGGGCCGGGACGGGACGCAGGTCCTGTTCCGGCCCTCTGCATAGGAGGTGGCGATGGGTCGGTACGTGATCAGGCGCCTCTTGCAGGCGATCCCCCTGCTGCTCTTGATCAGCGTGGTGTTGTTCCTGCTGATGAACAACATGGGCGATCCGCTGGCGACGATGGGAGGGCGGCGCCCGACGCGCTCGCAGGATCGCGAACGGCTCACGCGACAACTCGGTCTCGACAAGCCTGTGATGGTCCAATACCTCTATTGGCTGGTCGGCAACGATTGGGCCAAGGCCGACATGGACGGCGACGGCGTGGCGGAAACGCCCGGCACGCGCAAGGGCGTGCTGCGGGGCGATCTTGGGACCTCGTTGGTGAACAGGAAGCCGGTCGTGGAAGTGATTGGCGAGCGGCTGCCGAACACACTGCTGCTCATGGGTGCCTACGAGGTGATCGTAATCCTTGGTGCCCTGGCGGTCGGCATCTTCTCGGCCGTCCGCCAGTACTCGGCGATCGACCACATCGTAACGGGCATCTCCTTCGTTCTCTATTCAATGCCCATCTTTTTCATGGCGCTGTTGGGCATCTACATCTTTTCTGTCAGCTTCCAGAGATGGGGATTGCCCTACTTACCCCCCAATGGGATGTTCACCGAACAAGTAGGCAAGACCCCCGGCCAGGTCGCGCTGCACATGATCTTGCCCGTCATGAGCCTGGCCCTCATCAGCCTGGCCGGCTACAGCCGGTACATGCGCAGCACGATGTTGGAGGTCCTGCACCAGGACTACATCCGGACCGCCAAGTCCAAAGGGCTCAAGCGCCGGTACGTCCTGTTCACGCATGCGCTCAAGAATGCCGCGCTCCCGATCGTGACCATCGTCGGGCTAGACCTGCCCTCGCTGCTCGGCGGGGCGATTGTCACGGAGCGGATCTTTGCCTGGCCGGGCATGGGCCGGCTTTTCCTGGATCATGTCGAGCGCGTGGACGTGGCGGTGGTGATGGGCATCCTGATGCTGGTCTCGGTGGCGGTGATCGTGTTCCAGATCTTGACCGACATTACCTATGCCTGGCTTGATCCGCGCATCCGGTACAGCTAGGAGGCGAGACCCATGAGCAGCTCCGCAGAGACCGCAGCCGCCATTCCCAAGTTCCAGGTCGATGAGCTGGAGGCACCGCCCCTGACGCTGCGCCAGCTGACCTGGCGTCGCTTCCGCCGGCACAAGATGGCACTTGCCGGCATCGTGGTCCTTGGCCTCCTTTTCCTCTATTCGTTCGGGGGCGCCCTCTTTTTCTCGGAGGACGAGGCGAACTATACCGAGACGGGCATTATGCTGCAGGCTCCTTCGGCCGAGCATCCCTTTGGCACCGACACGGTTGGGCGCGATATTCTGAAGCGCTCAGTCTTTGGCGGCCAAATCTCTCTTGTCATTGGCTTAACTGCGATGATCGTCGAGCTGGTCGCCGGCATCCTGATCGGCTCCATGTCGGGGTACTTCGGGGGGTTGACCGATAGCCTCTTGATGCGATTCACCGAAGCTGTCTTTGTGATTCCACAGCTCTTTCTGCTGATCGTGATGTCCAAGTACTTTGGGGGCAAAATCCCCAACCTCGAGGTCCTGGGACGCGAGCTGAGTGGGAGCGTGATTGTCGTCATCCTGATCATTGGGCTGACAAGCTGGATGTACCTGGCGCGCATCGTCCGTGCTGAGTTTATCTCGCTGAAGGAGCGGGAGTTCGTCCTGGCTGCGCGCGCAACCGGCACGCCGGCCCGGGAGATCATCTTCCGGCACATCCTGCCCAGCTGTATGGCGCCGATTATCGTCTCGGCTACTCTCTCGGTCGCAGCCGCCATCCTGTCCGAGTCCTATATCAGCTTCCTGGGGTTGGGCGTCCAGGCACCGACGGCTACCTGGGGGAACATGCTGCAGGCCGCTACATCCAATTTCTCTCGGATCGAGAGCGCGCCTTGGTTCTGGCTCTTCCCGAGCTTGTTTATCCTCCTCACCGTGTTGAGCATCAACTTCGTGGGGGATGGTCTGCGCGACGCCCTCGACCCGCGCAGCCGGGCGGTGTGAGTGAGGCAGAAGGCACTGAGCGCAATGCACCATGCGTGACCGGCTATGCTTCCCTGCGGATTGAGAGACGAAATGAGCGACAACCTCTTGCTCTGTGTAGATGACTTGCGGACCCGCTTTCACACACCGGAAGGCATCGTGTATGCCGTGAACGGCATCTCTTACGCACTGCACGAAGGCGAGACCTTGGCCGTCGTCGGCGAGAGCGGCTGTGGCAAGTCCGTCAGCATGATGTCCATCCTGGGGCTAATCCCCATCCCGCCGGGCGAGATTGCCAGCGGCACGGCCATGTACCGGGGCAGGGACCTGCTCAAGCTGTCCGAGCCCGAGATGGAGACCGTCCGGGGCAAGGAGATCGCGATGGTCTTCCAGGACCCGATGACCTCGCTCAACCCCGTTCTCACTATCGGAAAGCAAATCACAGAGTCGCTTCAGAAGCACATCGGGATGGACAAGACGGACGCCAGCGACCGTGCCGTCGAGCTCCTGGACCTGGTCGGGATCTCGGACGCTCGGAGACGGCTGGGCGACTATCCCCACCAGTTTTCGGGCGGCATGCGCCAGCGAGTGATGATCGCGATGCAGTTGGCCTGTAACCCGACGGTCCTGATCGCCGATGAGCCGACCACAGCCCTGGATGTGACCATCCAGGCGCAGATCATGGAGCTGGTGATCCGCCTGCGAGAGCAGGTGGGCATGGCGATGATCTGGATCACCCACAACCTAGGGGTGGTGGCCGGCCTGGCCGAGCGGGTGATCGTGATGTATGCGGGCCTTATCGTGGAAGAGGCGCCGGTCGATGACCTTTTCGAAGACCCTTGCCATCCCTATACGGCGGCGTTGCTCGCGGCTCTGCCTCGCGTGGATCGCCGGCGCGACCGCCGCCTGAAATCCATCGCCGGTGCACCTCCCAGTTTGCTGATAGAGCCGGTTGGGTGCCCCTTTGCGCCGCGGTGCGAGTTTGCCGTAGAGCAGTGCCAGGAGGCTCTCCCAGTGCTGGAGCCGATTGGGCCGCGCCACAAGATCGCTTGCTGGGTCGATGTGGAGACAGGAGGCCGGAGATGAGCCAAGACCCGGTGCTGGTGCAGGTCACAGGCCTTGTCAAGCACTTTCCCATCACCAGGGGCATCCTGATCCAGCACCGGGTTGGCGCGGTGCAGGCAGTCGACGATATCTCCTTCGCCATCCCGCACGGCGAGACGCTGGGCCTGGTGGGTGAGAGCGGTTGCGGAAAGACGACTGCCGGCCGGGTGGTGCTGGGACTGTACCCCGCGACGGCGGGCTCAATCTCGATCGACGGCCACAACGTCCGGACGGCCAAGGGCGCCGAGCTGATGTCCATCCGCCGCAAGGCGCAGATGATCTTCCAGGACCCCTATGCGTCGCTCAACCCCCGCTGGACGGTGAGTGCCATCGTCGGCGAGCCGCTCCGGGTGCACAAGCTGTACAAGACGCAGGTGGAGCGGACCGAGCGGGTAAAGGACCTGATGGGCTTGGTGGGACTCAGTTCACGGTTGGTGAACCGCTTCCCCCACGAGTTCTCAGGTGGGCAGCGCCAGCGAATTGGCATTGCTCGCGCCCTGGCGTCCGATCCTCTCTTCATCGTGTGCGACGAGCCAATCTCGGCGCTGGACGTCTCGATCCAGGCGCAGGTAGTCAACTTGCTGGAGGATCTCCAGGAACGTCTCGGCCTGACCTACCTGTTCATTGCCCACGATCTGAGCATGGTGCGCCACATCTGCAACCGGGTCGCTGTGATGTACCTGGGAGTCATTGTGGAGCTTGCCGAGCGCAATGAGCTCTACGAGACGCCGCAGCACCCCTACACCCGCTCTCTGCTCTCTTCGGTGCCGGTCCCCGACCCCAAGTCCGCGCGCTTGCGCAAACGCCAGGTGCTGGAGGGCGACGTGCCCAGCCCGATCAACCCCCCCGGTGGCTGCCGCTTTCACACCCGCTGCCCCGTGGCCGTGGAGCGCTGCTCGCTGGAACGCCCGGTATGGCGAGACCTCGGCGGAGAGCACTGGGTTGCCTGCCACCTGGCGTGAGGGGAAGCGCACCCGATCACTCGCGAGTAGCAGGTGACAATCCGCAACTCACCGTGCTAAGCGGCATGCTAGAAGCGTCGAGCTTGACCGTGTCTTGTGAATCACCGGTGATGGCTGATGAGAAGGGACTCGAATGGAAAGTGTGCAGTTTCTTGACGCGCTGTTGAGCCTTCCGACGCTGTATGACGCCCAGGTCTCTGACGACGGAAAGTGGGTGGCGTGGACGTGGTACCGGGCCGGCCCGGCGGCGGACGTCTATGCGGCGCCGACGGACGGATCGGCGGCGCCAGTCCGTCTCACGGAGACGCCACAGAACACGAGTCTGCGGTCCTGGGTACCCGGCACTTGGGCGGTGCTAGTGGCAGAGGACCGGGATGGTGACGAGCGCGAGCGGCTGTTCCGCGTAGACCTCGATCGGCCCGGCGTCCTGCACCCGCTGACGGAGGCTACGCCTGGCTTTTACTTGCGCGGGGGACAGCTTCACCCCAATGGCCGCTGGTTGGTTTATGCGGCCAACTGGGATGAGGAGGCCGGTCGCGAGATTGAGCCCTCGTGGATCTATCGCCAGGACCTCGACAGTGGGGAGCGCCTGGTACTGGCGCGCCCGGAGCGAGGCTGCTACTACGAGCCCAAGCTCAACGCGCCGGGCACGCACCTGCTCTACCAGCGCAACGAGCACCATCCGGCTGGCCGGCAGATCTGGGTGGTGGACATCGAGGGCAAAGAGGATCGCGAGATATACAGCGCCGGAGCGGACAAGAAGGCCTGGGCCTCGTGGCTCCCGGACGGCCGGCGCATCCTGATTCTGGCCGAGACTGAGACGCACCAGCGGGTTGGCCTCTGGGAGATGGACAGCGCCGAGCTACGGTGGCTGCTGGACGACCCGGCGCGGAACGTGGAGTCGGCCTACGTGCCGTTTGGCAGCCGGCAGGCTGTCCTGGTCGAAGTGGACCAGGCGCGCACCCACGCTGCTCTCCTAGACGTAGAGACCGGGGAGGAGACACGCCTGCCCGCCGTGACCGGAAACCTTGTCCCGCTGGCGCCGGCCGCATCTGGAGGGTGGGTGGGCACGTACTACAGCTCACAACAGCCCGCCGACCTGGTGCGCTTCTCACTGGAGGGGATGAGCCCTGATTCGGTGCTGAGCCTGTCGCGGGTGTGGGAACGCACGCCGTTGACGCCGTACGACTTGGCGACGGCGCAGGAGCTTCGTTGGCGATCAGTCGACGGCCTGGAGATACAGGGATGGCTTTACCAGACACAGGGCGAGCCTCGGGGTGCAGTGGTGTATGTGCATGGCGGTCCCACATCGCACAGCGAGGATCGGATCAACCCACTGATCCAGTACCTGGTGCGCGAGGGGTTCTGCGTGCTGGACCCGAACTACCGGGGCAGCACCGGCTTTGGCCAAGCCTTCCGGCTGGCGATCAGGACCAGCGGCTGGGGTGGGCTTGAGCAGGAGGACATCCGCACGGGGATGCAGGCACTCATCGCCATCGGGGCGGGCAAGCCGGGCACGATCGGCATCACGGGCACGTCCTATGGAGGGTACTCGGCGTGGTGGGCGATCACCCACTTCTCACCCGACCTGGTGGCGGCTGCGGCGCCCATCTGTGGCATGACCGACCTGGTGGTGGACTATGAGACCACACGGCCCGACCTGCGCCCCCTGAGCGAGGAGATGATGGGCGGTTCACCGGTTGATCGGCGGGAGCGATACCGGGAACGGTCCCCCCTCCACTTCGTGGGCAACATCCAAGGTCGGCTGCTTATCGTGCAGGGGCTCAAGGATCCGAACGTCTCACCCGAGAACGTGCGAGTGGTGCGCAACGCGCTGGAGCAAGCTGGAATCCGGTACGAATTGGTGGTGTTCGAGGACGAGGGGCACGGCATCACCAGGCCCAGGAATCACAGGGTTCTCTATCCTCGCCTGGTCGAGTTCTTTGGGAGGCTGCCTGCGGACGACTGCGAGTAGCCTGTGGCGGACGGCGGCTGCCCGTCGCAAGGAGGAGAAAGCGTGGACGACAAGCGGGTGCCGGGCAAGCCGGTCACGCGGCGCGACTTTCTGAGGGCACTGGGGCTGAGCCTTGGGGCGGTCGCCGGCGCGGGCGTCGCCTGCGGTCGGGGAGGGAAGACGGCCGTCCCAGCGGCGACTCAGGCGGTAGTTCCCCCAACCTCTCTTCCCACGTATACGCCCACCGCCGTGCCGCCGACCGGGGTGGCTGCCGCAACGGCGCTTCCGGCAGCCACCGCGCTGCCGGCTGGAGAGGCCGCCGCCGACCTGGTGCTCTTGGGCGGCAAGATCATCACTGTCGACGCTGCAGATTCCATTGTGCAAGCTGTGGCGATCCGTGGTGGGCGCATCCAGGCGGCCGGCACGGACGAGCAAATCCACGCCTTGGTCGGGCCCGCGACGCAGGAGATCCACCTTGCAGGGCGCTCTGTCACGCCGGGGATGATCGACGCCCATTGCCACCTGCAAGTCCAGGGCCTGATGAACACCTGGTATGTGCCCTTCCTGCCCCCCGAGGTCAAAACGATGGCCGACCTCAGGGCCAAGCTGGCAGGGGTGGTCGCTGGAACACCCAAGGGCGAATGGGTGCAGGGCTACTTCCTTGTGGTGGCGGAAGGTGGCTTGCCCACCAAGCTCGACTTGGACCCGGTGTCGCCCGACCACCCGGTGTGGATCATGCAGCAGGGAGGGCACTATGGCTCATGCAACAGCCTGGCTCTGCAGATCGCCGGCATCACGGCAGAGACGCCTGACCCGACAGGTGGCGTCATCGAGCGGGACGCCCGGGGGGAGCCGACTGGGGTGTTCTACAACCATCGCGCGATGGACATGCTGCGCCGGCATGCCCCCGTCTACACGCTTGAAATGGTACGGGAGAACATCGTTTCCACCCAGCCCCTCTTTGCCGCGTGCGGCGTCACCAGCTTTCACGACAACAACGTGCGCGGCGTAGACACCGTAGCGGCCTACCAAGCGGCCGGCCAGCAGGGGGACATGATGCTTCGGGGTGCGGTCTTCTACACCCTGGAATGGCCGTCGGATGTGAGTCGCGCGCTGAAGGAGATCGACTACGGCGAGGGTGGCGAGATGGTCCGCTTCGCCGGCTTCAAGTTCCTGCTGGACGGTCAGGCCAAGATGGCCTACTGCCACGCGCCGCACGACGGCGTGCGCTGGGACCTGCCGACGTGGGAGCCCCAGTCGTTCAAGGAGGCTGTGCGCGCGCTCCACGACACGGGGCTTCAGATTAGCGTCCACTGCGTCGGCGATGCAGCCGTCGACCTGGTGCTGGACGCATACGAAGAGGCGATGAACGCCAACCCGCGGCCCGATCCCCGCCATCGGATCGAGCACGCGATCCTCACCACACCCGATGCGACACGGCGCATGCGCGATCTGGGGGTAGTGGCCTGTGCTCAACCCCAGTTCCTGCGGCTGACAGTGGAAGGCTACACCAGCATATTCGGCCAAGAGCGGGGAAAGCGGACGATCGTCACGCGGGAATGGCTGGAGAATGGGGTTCACTTGGCGCTCGGCTCCGACGCACCGACGACACCCTGGTACACGCCCCAGGTGACGCTGTTGGGTGCTGTGGCTCGGCCGACCCGCGACGGCACGCCCTACCTGCCCGAGCAGGCCCTGACCATGGAAGAGGCTTTGCGTGCCCATACGATGGGCTCGGCGTACGCGCTGCACGAGGAGGACGTCAAGGGCTCCGTCGAGGTGGGCAAGCTGGCCGATCTGGCGGTGTGGGCCGAAGACCCCCTCACCGCGACGGCACAGCAGCTATACGACATCCCCATCGACCTGACCCTGGTCGCCGGAAAGGTCGTCTACCAGAGGGCCTAGCAGCGCCCGCGCACCTCCCGACCTGCGCCCCGGCGCGGCGTATCTCGTGCAGTTCCTCGTTCCCACGCTCCGCTCCACATCCTCCATGGTCCGTTGCCTATCGTCCACCGTCCATGGCCCATGCTCCCCACTCCAAAATCGGCAATCGGGAGCCCAGAACCGCACACGATCTTGTGCCCAGTCCTCTCGCCTGCTGGGCGACTTTGACGCAGCCCTGGGAGGTGGGCAACTGCGTCTTGCGCGAACAGAGCTCAAATGGTAGACTCGGGCCATGGCCTTGTCTGTCTCCGAGTCCGATTCAGTTGGGGTCGGCCTCCAGCCGAGAGGGCGGCCCTCTGCAGTGGTGTCACGTCCGCGGTTGCTGCGCCTCTTGAACCAGGCCTTGGCCAGCCGGCTTACCCTTCTCATCGCGCCTGCCGGCTATGGCAAGACCACGCTTCTGTCGCAGTGGCTCGGCGACGGCGCTGAGGTCGGGCCCGGGCCAGTCCTGCGGTACACTCTGAGCGAGATGGACAACGACGCGGCCCACTTGCTCAGCGGCCTCGTCGCCGGGGTTCGCGCCCGATTCGCCGGCCTCGCTCCGGCGGTCGATCTGTCGGGCCCGCTGTCGTATTCCCTGTCGCTGCTCTTCCAGCAGGCAGCCCGATCTGTGCGCGGTCCGTGGCTCGTCGTACTCGACGATTATCACCACGTCACATCGCCGGCCATCCACGGCGCGCTGGACACGCTGCTGGGCATGCCGGCATGGCCGGTCCACCTGGTCCTCTCCAGCCGCACGCAGCCGCCCCTGGCCGCCGTCGCCCGCCTGCGAGTGGAAGGCCGGCTGACCGAGCTGGACGAGACCGACCTGCACTTCACCTTGGAGGAGGTGCACTGTTTCCTGGCTGCCGGCGGCTTCGACCTGGACGAAGCGTCGCTGCGACAGGCGACCGAGCGCACCGAGGGTTGGCCGGCGGCGTTGGAGTTGATCCGCCAGGCGGCGCGACGCGAGCCACGTCCTGACTTGGCGTCCCTCCTGGGCAGCATCGGCGACGAGCGGCCGCTCTTCGATTACTTGGCCGGGCAGGTGATGGTTCGCCAGCCGAAGGAGCTCCAGGAATTCCTGCAGCGCACGTCGCTGCTGCCATACCTCAGTGCCGAGTTGTGCAACGCCCTTCTCGGTATCACGGGCGCAGGTGCCCTCCTCGAGAACCTGGAGCGCAGCCATCTCTTCGTCTCTCGGCTGGCCGACCGGACGGGGCGCTGCTACCGCTACCACGCCCTATTCCAGGGCTTCCTGCAGCGTGAGCTGGGACAGGCGGAGGGTGCAGCGTCGGTGGAGGCCTGGCATCGCCGGGCGGCGGCCTGCCTGCTGGAGGGGCCCGACGTCGATGACCGGGCTGCTGCGGTCGGACACCTGTTGGCGGCGCGCGAGTGGACCGCCGCGGCGCGCGTCACCGAGACGCTGGCTGAGGTGCTGGACTTTGGCGCGCTGCCCCGCATGGAGCCCTGGCTGGAGCGCCTGCCGCCCAGCGCGGTGGCTGAGCGGCCGCGCCTGCTCGTGGCCTTGGGCAGGATACGGGAGCGGCAGGGCCGCTACCCCGAGGCGCTTGCCGTCCTCCAGCAGGCAGAGCGGGCCGCAGTCGACGCGGGCTCGGCGCGGGACGTAGAAGAAGCACTTCGATGGCAGGCGTGGGCTCGCTTCCGGCAGAATCGCTACGAGGAGGCGATCAAGCTGTGCCACCGGGCGCTCGACGCGCTCGGCGAGGGCCAGAGCGAGGGGGACGAGGTCCCCTTGCCGCGCGGGGCAGCCCACGATCGAAGTGAGGGGAACCGGTTGGTGGACCCCGACCGAGAGCAAAGGCTGGCAAAGACCTATAACATCCTGGCCAACTGCCACGGCGAAGACGGGGACCCGATCCTGGGGCGGCAGTACGCCCGGCGTGCCCTCGAGCTGTTCCGGAGCACGGGCGATCGCGAACGCGAGGCAGTCGTCATGCACAACATGGCCGCCTATACCTTGACGGAAGGCCTGCTGCGCGAGACCATCGCGGCCGAGCAAACAAGCCTGCGCCTGCTTGAGGAGGTGAACAGCTATCGCATCTGCTTTCCGCTCATTACCCTCGGCCAGGCCTACTTGCTTGGCGGTGAGTGGGATGCGGCGCGCGCCGTGCTGGAGCGGCTGCTGCGCCTGACAGATGCCTACCAGGACGAGCCCCGGCGGGGGTATGCGCTCTATCTGCTGGGCCACCTACACCGCGAGGCCGGCGCTCGGGCCGTTGCCCGCCGCTGCTACCACGAGGCGCAGCCCGTGGCCGACAAGGTCCAGGAACGTTACCTGTCGTTTGAGGTGCGTCGCGGATGGGCGCTGCTGGAGCTGGGCGAGGGCAACCGGAGCGAGGCATTGCGCCAGGCCAGGGCGGCCCTCGAATGGGCGCGGATGGTGCCAGATGCGCTGGAAGGGCATGCGCTGGCAGCCCTGGGCCAGATTCTGAGCGCCGGCGGTGACACTCCCCAGGCCGAGGCCCACTTCCGCCGCGCGCTGGAGATTGCCGAAGCAACCGGCGGACTCCTGGACCGGGCATCTGTGCGTCTGGACCTGGCCGATCTGTGCAGGCGGGAGGCACGCGACAAAGAGGCCCTGCTCCACCTGGGGCACTCGCTGACACTCTCACGTCAGCACGGCTACGACTTCCTTTTCACCCGGCGCGACACGGGACGGGCGGCGGCATTGCTGGTTCTCGCCCTGGGCCAGGCCGAGCATTCGGCGGTCTGCGAGACCTCGGAGGTCGTCCGGCTCTTGGCGGCCATCGGGCAGAAGGCCGTCGAGCCACTTGTGGCCCTGCTGGGCAGCACGCCGGACGATCCTGTGCGAGAGCAGGCTGTCCGCCTCCTGGGCGAAATCGGCGATGAGCGGGCCACCCCCGTTCTCAGCGATCTCGGCAAAACCCGGGATCGTCGCCTGAAATGCACCGTCGAGGCGGCCCTAGCGCGCATCGCTGCCGCACCCCGGCCCCCGCTGCGCGTCCTGGCACTGGGCGGCTTTCGGGTACTGCGCGGCGAGGTCCCCATCCCAGACGAGGCGTGGCAGCCGCGCCGCAAGGCCCGTCTCCTGCTGCTCTACCTGCTGGGCCGCGCGCCACGCCGCGTGCCGCGCGACGAGCTAATCGACGCCCTTTGGCCTGACCTGCCGCCCGACTCGGCGGGGCCGGCGCTCAACACCACATTCTCTGAGCTGCGTCGGATCCTCGAGCCCTACCTGGGCCAACGCCAGCCATCCCGCTACCTGGCGCGCGAGGAAGAGACCCTGGTGCTCCATGCCGTCGGCGAGACGTGGTACGACGTGACAGCCTTCCGGGAGGCAGCGCGGGCCGGCGGCCAGGCGGCCCGCCAGGCGTTGGAGCTGTACCGCGGCGACTTTCTGCCCGAGGAGCCGTATGTGGACTGGGTGCTGCGGGAGCGGGAGCGGTTGCGCGGCCTGTACCTGAATACACTCACGGCCTGGCTGGAAGAACAAGTGCAGGCGGGAGCGTGGCGAGAGGGAGCCGAGCTGGCGCGCCGTATCCTGGAGATGGAGCCCTGGCTGGAGGAGGTGTGGCGGGCGCTGATGACCTGCCTGGCCCGCCTGGGCCGGCGGAGCGAAGCGCTGCACGCCTACCAGGACTGCGCCCGCGCCCTGCGCGACGAGTTGGACGCCGCCCCCTCACCCGAGACCCAGGCGCTGTACGAGGCACTGCGAGTGTAGACAAGGGCACAACCGCTGACGCATTGAGAATGTGATGGCACTGAGCGATAGCCTCAGTGATTCAGCTTCCCCCCGTTATCCTGCCGTTATCCGCCCATGCTACACTGCTCGCTGATGGGCGGGCTACCTGCTCGCCCCGCTCAGAGAATCATCATGCGCAGGCTTGTTACCTTTGTCGTCCGCTTGTGGGTAGATCCAGACGCGCAACAGCCGTCCTGGGAAGGCCAGGTCGAGTGCGTCGGAAGTGGCGAGCGGGCGCACGTGTGCGGAACTGAGGAGCTGGCCCGGTTTGTCGATGAGCACGTGGTGCAGCGGGAGGAGTGGGGGAAGGCGCAGTGCACCCCGGAAGGCGCGCCGCGCTGGATTCAGAGGAGGAGGACCGAGCGATGAAGAAGCAAATCCGTCCGTGGTCGGTGGCCATTCCCTTTGGCCTGATGGTGGCGGCCGCGGCCGCGCTGGTTCTGCTGGCCGGACCGGTAGCCGTCGGGCCGGCGCACGCCGCGTCGTCCCCGTGCGTACCGCCGCCGCATAGCGGCACGATCGCGGCCGACCAGACCTGGTGTCTGGCCGATGGCTCTCAGCATCTCATGGTCAGCACCGTGATCGTGGCGCCCGGGGTCGTGCTCACGATCGAACCCGGCGTGACGGTGATAGCCAATGACACCAACACAGCCCTCGACGTGGAGGGAGACCTGGAGGCGGTTGGCACTGAGGCCCAGCCGATTGTCTTCACGTCCTTGGCAGACAGCGGTCCCTACCAGTGGCCGGGGATCACGTTCGGCGGCGGAACGGGAACGCTGCACCACACGATCGTGCGCTATACCGGCGTAGGGTGCTACAACTGCCCCATCTTCCACTCGGCGGGCATCGCCGCCTTCAATGTCCAGTCGGGTGAGGTGACGATCGAGTCCAGCCAAGTCATCACCTCGGCCGGAGGTCCCAACAGCAATCACGGCGTGTACATCATCAACAGCCGGGTGACGGTGGTGGACACGACCTTCAGCGGCATCGGCGACGACCCGGCGCAGCTCGACTACCCGGTGTACATCAGCGGCCCAACCAGCGAGGTGAGCCTGTCGGGGCTGCACCTGGTGAGCAACATCTACAACCAGGTGGCGTTGGACGTGGGGGCGATGACGGGGCACGACTTTGCGCTCTCCGCGCAGCCGGAGATGGAGGGCTACCGCCTGCTGCAGGGGGCATATGGCGAGGAGTTCACTGTGCCGTCAGGCATCACCCTGACCGTGGAGCCGGGGGTAAAGGTCCGGGCGGGCACCGGCCGCTTGATCGTGCAGGGGCACCTCGAGGCCGTGGGCAGCGAGGGGGAGCCCGTCATCTTCACCTCGCCGGCGGACGGCGGGCCGGCCGAGTGGTCGGGGATCACCTTTGACGGGGGCACCGGCACGCTGCGGCACGCCGTCGTGCGCTATGCCGGCGGGCGGATCACCACCTGTTCCAGCGGGGTGAACTCGGCCGCGATCAGCGCGGTCAACGTGCAGGCGGGGCAGGTCGTCGTCGAGGACAGCCAGGTGCTCGACACGAGGTCCAACAGCAACGACGATCACGGTCTGTGCGTGAAGGACAGCCGGGTGGCGGTGAGCAACACGCTGTTCACCGGCATCGGCAACGACCCCAACCAGAGAGAGTTCCCGGTCCTCATCGGGGGCGCGGCGAGCGAGGTGAGCCTGTCGGGGCTGCACCTGGTGAGCAACATCTACAACGAGGTGGCGCTGGACGTGGGGGCGATGACGGGGCACGACTTCACGCTCTCCGCGCAGCCGGAGATGGAGGGCTACCGCCTGCTGCAGGGGGCATATGGCGAGGAGTTCACTGTGCCGTCAGGCATCACCCTGACCGTGGAGCCGGGGGTAAAGGTCCGGGCGGGCACCGGCCGCTTGATCGTGCAGGGGCACCTCGAGGCCGTGGGCAGCGAGGGGGAGCCCGTCATCTTCACCTCGCCGGCGGACGGCGGGCCGGCCGAGTGGTCGGGGATCACCTTTGACGGGGGCACCGGCACGCTGCGGCACGCCGTCGTGCGCTATGCCGGCGGGCGGATCACCACCTGTTCCAGCGGGGTGAACTCGGCCGCGATCAGCGCGGTCAACGTGCAGGCGGGGCAGGTCGTCGTCGAGGACAGCCAGGTGCTCGACACGAGGTCCAACAGCAACGACGATCACGGTCTGTGCGTGAAGGACAGCCGGGTGGCGGTGAGCAACACGCTGTTCACCGGCATCGGCAACGACCCCAACCAGAGAGAGTTCCCGGTCCTCATCGGGGGCGCGGCGAGCGAGGTGAGCCTGTCGGGGCTGCACCTGGTGAGCAACATCTACAACGAGGTGGCGCTGGACGTGGGGGCGATGACGGGGCACGACTTCACGCTCTCCGCGCAGCCGGAGATGGAGGGCTACCGCCTGCTGCAGGGGGCATATGGCGAGGAGTTCACTGTGCCGTCAGGCACCGCCATGACCGTGGAACCGGGGGTGAAGATCCGGGCGGGCACCGGCCGCCTAATCGTGCAGGGGGCCCTCGAGGCCCTGGGCACTGAGGAGGAGCAGGTCCTCTTCACTTCGCCGGCGGACAGCGGTCCTTCCCAGTGGGAGGGGATTGCCTTCGACGGGGGCACTGGCATGCTCCAGCACGCGGTCGTGCGCTACGCGGGGCTGGCGGCCATCAGCGCGGTCAATGTGCAGTCGGGCGAGGTGACCCTGGAGGACAGCCAGGTGATCGACTCGGCGCACAACTACGACGACAGCGGCCTGTATGTCCAGGACAGCCGGGTGACCGTGACCAACACGCTGTTCACCGGCCTGGGCAACAACGCCGGCCAGAACGAGTCCGCGATCCATGTCAAGGGCAACAGCGACGTATCGCTCAGCGGCTGCGCCATAGAAGGCAACGTCCGCCACGGCGTGATGGTGGAAGAAGCGGCGCAGGTGCACATCGCCGACACGTCGATCGTGCAGAACGGCGGCTACGGCGTGTGGGTGAGCGGCGACACGGCGGCCGTGACGATGTCCGGCTCGACGGTGCTGGCCAACACCGAGGACGGCGTGCGCAATAGCGGCAACGCCCAGGTGACGTTGGGCGGCGCGGACGGCCTGGGAAACACCGTTCTCGGCAACGGCGGCAAGGGCGCCAACCAACTGGCCACCGGCACTCAGATGGTCGCCACCTACAACTGGTGGGGCGACATCTCGGGGCCGTACCATCCGACTCTCAACCCGGATGGCCGGGGCGAGAGTGTCAGCGATCGGGTGCTCTTTGACCCCTGGGCAGTCGAATGGCAGGGCGAGGTGCCGGAGGGTGCCCACGTGACGCTCGTCGGGTCGCGGCAGGTGGTCCCGGGCGAGCAGGCCACCTATGTCGCCATGTACGTCAACGGGCGGGAGGAGACGATAGAGAACGCGGTGCTGGTGGTGTATCTGCCCCCGGTGGTCTCGTTCGTAGACGCGACGGGCGGCGGCCAGTACTGGGCGGAGCGCGGCGCAGTCGTCTGGAAGCTGGGCAACCTCGAGCCGGGCGGCAGCGGCACGGCCGCAGTGCAGGTGCAGTACGCCTGGGGGCTGCCGGTGGACTCGGAGTATGGTGCCCAGGCGCGGCTGGGCGGGACCAACCTGCCGCTGGGGGTGGGCGAAGTGCAGTGGTACCTGGACTTCAGCCAGGTGAAGCTGCTCGGCACCACAGCGCTGACCGACGCCGAGCTGGCAGCGGAGCGGCTGGCCTACCCGGACCTGGACCTCATCTACACCCAGGCAGAGGCCGATGGTTTCCTGCCTGGCGGCGCGGTGCGGCTGACGCTGGACGCGGCCGATCCGATCACCCAGGTGGTGATGCTGCGGCCGGCCGGGCAGGAGGTACTCTACCTGCGCCGCCATGGGGACCGGGTGCTGGCCTCCACCCTCAGCCCCACCAGCTACGCCGCGCGCCAGGCGGAGGGGGGCCTGCTGTACGACCTGCAGACTCTGTACGAGACCTACTGGGGCACCTGGGGCAGCGGGACGGAGAGCACGACAATCGGCGCAGCGTTCTCCGAATGCCGCTACCCGAATGTGCCCGCCACCGTCCTGGACGCCAAGATCGCGGGCCTGGCGCAGGTGCTGAGCTCGGCGACCTGCTACTCCTGCCTGTCGGGCGGGGCGTGCACGCAATGCTTCGCCACGCTACAGGCGGTGCAGCCGCTGCCCGAAGCCAGCGGCGCCATGGCCTGCGCCGGAGAGGTCGCTGCCGCGGCGAACGCCCAGCCGAACTGGTGGCTTGTCCCGCCGAACCTGCCCTACTGCCCCGACGGGGAGTACTATGCCGTGTGCACCCATAGCTGGTGGACCGGGAAATGGTCCGCGACCTACTACCCGTGCGTGGACGGGTTTGTCCAATTCAAGATGGTGTGGAACCAGGAGCCACCTTACACTCTCGGCCCTGAGGAGTGCAACAAGTACTACGAGACCTGCAAGGAGGGGATCGCGTCGGAAGGAGGTCTTCTGAAGGATGAATTGGCAGGCTGTCAGTGCCACCCTGTCTATACGCCACCGAAGGGGGGCACAAGCGACGCCTCGCCCAGCTTCTTCTCCTTCTCCGCGGCCCCGCCAGCCGTCCAGCCCGCCGCGCCGCCAGAGGTGACAGCCGGGCTCCTCGGCTGCCACGAAGAGGAGCAAGAGGGCGTCAGCAAGTGCCCCCGCACCAAGATCAGCCGGCCGCGCGACCCCAACGCCAAATATGGCCTGGAGGGTGACCTGCTGGTGGGGCAGTCGGTGACCTACACCATCACCTACGAGAACGAGGGCGACGGCCGTGCGTACGGCGTCTTTGTGGTCGACCAACTCGACCCGGCGCTCGACCTCTCGACCCTGACCATCTACGGCCCCGGTGAGTTGATCGCCGAAGCCCGCACCATCCTGTGGACCGTCGGCGAGCTGGGACCCAAGGGCGAGCCCGATTCGTCGGGGGTGGTTTCGCTCACCGTCCAGCTGCTCGACGACCTGCCGACGGGGACGGCGGTCATCAATCAGGCGACGGTGTTCTTCCCGACGGTGGGCGAGGAAACGCCCACCAACCCCGTGGTGAACGTGGTGCAGCCGCTGGCGGCCGTGCCGCAGCGCCTGGAGACGACGTACATGCAGCCGGTGGGCATCACCCTGGGGGGGCGCGGGCCGGAAGGGGTGGCGCTGAGCTTTGAGGTGCTCACAGAGTCGCTGAACGGCACGCTAAGCGGGACGGCGCCCGACTTGGTGTACACGCCGGCCGAGAACTCGACGGGGCTGGATGCCTTCACGTTCAAGGTGACGGGCGCCGGGCAGGAGAGCCGGCCGGCTACGGTGCAGGTCGTCATCGACCCGGCGGGCGACACGATGCCGCCTGCGGTGTGGTGGACCTACCCGGAAGACGGGGCGATTGACGTCGCAGTCACCGCCCAACCCGTCTTTACCGACGACGTAGGGCCGGTGTGGGCACCGCTGCCATTCGTCCAGTTCTCCGAGGCAATGGACGAGGAGAGCATCACGGATGACGTCGTGCAGATGCTCGACGGGGCCGGGCAGCCGGTGCCCGTCTCGGTGGCGTACGACGGCGTAACACGCCGGGCTGCGGTCTACCCGCGCCGGGCGCTGATGGGCGGGATGACCTACACGCTGGCGGTTGCGGCTGGGGTCAAGGATCTGGCCGGCAACGCGATGCCCTCATCCTACGCCTGGAGCTTTCAGACGCGGGAGGATCACACAGTCTACCTGCCGCTGATCCTGCGCACGTACTGATTGGATCGCGGCAGCCATCCGGCCGCAGGTCCCTCTCCTGCGGCCGGACGTTTCCTTTGGAGCTCGTCAGGTGAAGTCCGTCAGAATGCCGGCGAATTGGACTCCACTGGTCTATATTGTGATGTGGCTTACAGAACTCCGGGCGGACTCCGGTATACTACAGATACTCCTTTCTCCTCCTTGTGAGGAAGAAGAGCGGGGGACTGGCAAGGGACCCCGCTCTTCTTTCTTTAAGTGGCCTCTACACCACGATGTTGACCAGGCGGCTCCGCACCACGAGCACCTTCCTGGGCTCACCCTTCAGGTACGGGCGCACGCGCTCGCTTTCCAGCGCCAGCCGCCGGGCTTCGTCGTCGGCGATGCCGGTCGGGACGATGATCCGGTCGCGCACCCTGCCGTTAACCTGCACCACGAGTGTCACCGCCTCCTCTACCACCAGCTCCGGGTTGTACTCGGGCCATGGCTGCTGGTGCACGGAGAACGCTCCGCCGCGCCGCGCCCACAACTCCTCGGCAATGTGCGGCGCGAAGGGCGCCAGTAGGCGGATCAGCACATCGCAGGCAAAGTCCGGCTTCTCCGGGACCTCGGACAACGCATTGACCAGGCCCGCCATCCCCGCAAATGCGGTGTTGAACTTGAAGGCCTCTATATCGCGCGTGACGCGCTCTATGGTGCGATGCACAATCCTGACCAGCGGATCGCTCGAAGCCTCGGGTATAGAGGCATCCTTCACCTTGCTCCTGGTGTCCCTGGTGGAGCGTGGCTGACAGACCTTCCACACCCGCTCCAGGAATCGCTGCGCGCCGATCAAGCCCTCTTCGTCCCAGATCACGTCGTTCTCAAAGGGTGCCATGCCCAACAGGTGGACGCGCAGGATGTCGGCGCCGGTGCGCTTTACGACCTCGTCCGGCGTGACCACGTTGTGGCGGCTCTTCGACATTCGGCGGCCGTCCCGGGCGTGCAGCACGCCCTGGCTGCGCAGCCGGGGGAAAGGCTCCCGGAAGTGGAGCAGCCCGGCATCGGCCAGTACCTTGGTCCAGAAGCGGGCGTAGAGCAGGTGCATCACGGCGTGCTCAGCACCGCCCACGTAGAGATCGACGGGTAGCCAGCGGCGGACCGCCTCGGGGTTGAAGGGACCGGCTTCGTACAAAGGGTCCGCAAAGCGCAGGAAGTACCAACTGGAGCAGGCAAAGCCGCCCATGGTGTCAGTCTCGCGCCGGGCCGGCCCGCCGCAGGCCGGACAGCCGGTGTTCACGAACTCGGGCAGGTTCTCCAGTGGGGAGCGCCCATCGCCTCGCGGTTGGTAGTCGGGCATGTGGGGCAGAAGCACAGGCAGACGCTCCTCCGGAACGGGCACCTCACCACAGTGGGCGCAGCGCACCATGGGGATCGGCGCGCCCCAGTAGCGCTGTCGGCTAATCAGCCAGTCGCGCATGCGGTACCGGACAACCCGCCGGCCGTAGCCGCCGCGCTCCATCAAGTCGGCGATGCCCTGCCATGCCTGGACGGACGATTGTCCGCCGAAAGGGCCCGAGCGGATCATCGTCCCCTCCCCCTCGTAGGCGCTTTCCAGATCGACACATGTGCCCCCCGTGCAGGAGGGCGGGAGGATCACCTGCAGCACAGGCAGCCCATACCGCCGAGCAAACTCCAGGTCGCGCTGATCATGGGCTGGCACGGCCATGATCGCCCCCGTGCCGTAGCCGGTCAGCACGTAGTCGCCGACGTAGACCGGGACATGCCGGCCGTTCACTGGGTTGATTGCATAGGCCCCGGTGAAGACGCCGCTGCGCTCACGTTCGGTGCTCAGCCGCTCGACCTCGGTGGTGCGGCGGGCGCGCTCCAGGTAGGCCGCTACGGATGTCCGGCACTCGGGAGCCGTGATCTGGTCCACCAGAGTGTGCTCCGGGGCCAGCACGGCAAAGGTCATGCCGTACACCGTGTCCGGGCGGGTTGTGTATACGCAGAAGGCCACGTCCTCGCGGCCGGCAATGGCCATCTCGAACTCGACGCCTTCGCTGCGCCCGATCCAGTGTCGCTGCATGGCCAGGATGTGCTCGGGCCAGTCCAAGTGATCTGTCTCGGCCAGGAGCTCTTCAGCATAGGCCGTGATGCGAAAGAACCACTGCCTCAGGTCGCGCCGGACCACCGGGCCGTGGCAGCGCCAGCACGTGCCCTGCTCCACCTCTTCGTTGGCGAGGGTCGTCTGGCACCGCTCGCACCAGTTCACGGGCGCAATGGCCTGGTGGGCCAGCCCGCGCTTGTGGAGCAGCAGGAAGATCCATTGAGTCCAGCGGTAATAGGACGGATCGGCTGAGCTGATTTCCCGCTCCCAGTCGTAGGAGGCGCCGATGAGGGTCATCTGGCGCCGATAGTTCGCCGCATAGCGCGCTGTGCTGTCCTGTGGATGGACGCCTTTGTCGATAGCCTCGTTTTCGGCAGGCAGCCCAAAGGCGTCCCAGCCCATGGGGTGCAGCACGGCAAAGCCCTTCATGCGGTGATAGCGGCTGATGACATCGGTCGGCACGTAGTTGCGGCAGTGCCCCACACTTAGCCCCGCCCCGGACGGGTAGGGAAAAAAGTCCAGGCAGTAAAACGTGCGCTCTCCTTGCGCCGGAGTGCGGTACAGCCCAGATTCGGTCCAGCGGTGCTGCCAGCAGGCCTCGACAGCGTGAGGATGGTATGACTCTGATGCTCTCATCGCTCTCCCTCCGATCTCCAAAAAGAAACAGGGCCTCCCTGCCTGGGAGGCCCTGTCCTCAAGAGCTACGCAAAGGCTACACGGCCCCTGCTCCTGCTTCTCCCAAGCACGGACGGCTCCTCCGCAGGAGGAGCCCGCTAAGAAGGGCCAGGGAGTGCCGGTCGCTCATGGTTGCTCTTGTTCCGTTTCGTCCTCGATAGCTGCAGTATAGCAGATGGTGCAGGTTTGTCAACTCTGCGATCGGATCCTCAGACCCCGGAAGGCAGACGGCTAGGGCACGGTGATCTCTTCGCTCGTCTCCTCGTTCAGGGACGGGTCGTACTCATAGCCGCTCTTCTGGACGTCTAGGATGGTGAGGATGTGAAGGCCGGTCAGGGTGGTCAGGCGGGAGAAGAAGGCTGAGCCGTTGGGCGCTGTGGTGCCCGTCTGTACGACGGTCGATCCGTCTGGGTGGGCCCACTCTGCCGTAACCGCCGCCCCGGGGACGGGCTGGCCATCTTCGCCCCAGATCGGCACGAGGCACTGGAGCTTGTATTTTGGAGCGACGTAGCGGTACGTCAGCTTTATGTTGCCCACGTGCACCTTGGGAGGCGTGATAGCTACCTCGACCGTCCAGGGCGGTGTCCATGTGGAGATCCCGAAGCTGTTGAAAGCGCGGACCCGCCAAGAATGGACTCCCATCTCGAGATGCTTCTGCCAGGAGGTCCCGTTCACGACGTACACGGTGCCGTCGAGGTTGATCCTGAATCCGTCGGGCAGGCCGCCTGCACCGGCATGCCATCGGAAGAGAACATCGTTCTGGCCGGTGACGCTGCCATTTGGTGGAGCTACCAGCATCGGGATGCCGGGTGCCTCGTCGGCGTGGCTGAAAAGGATGTACGCCTTGCCGGCACTTTCCACCTCGAGTGTGTTCCCGGTCTCCGCAGCGGCCTCCTCCGCGAGGGTCTCGCGCCCGCCGAAGGCGCCGACGACAAAGTCGTCTCTTCCGTCGCCATCGACGTCGCCGGCAGCCGAGACGTCGTAGCCCGCCACATCCAGGGAGTCCTCGCCGACGTAGACTACGGCGGCGTCCTCGAGGGGGGCGTTCCGAACCCAGCCCTCCGCCCGGCCGTAGACGAGATAGACGGCGCCGGCCGCCTCCGCCCCACGGCTGTTGTGCGGCGCACCGACAACGAAATCGTCAAAGCCGTCGCCGTTGAGATCGCCGACCCCGCTGACGCGCCTTCCCGCCTGGTCGCCTTCCTCCTCCCCGATGAAGGACGCATCGGCCTGGCCCAGCGGCCAGTCCATGCCCCAATCGGCTGTGGTGCGGCCGAGGACCAGGTAGGCCTTGCCGGCGTCGGCACCGCCCTGGTCGTTGCGAGAGGCGCCTATCACAAAGTCGGCCTGGCCATCGCCGTTGACATCGCCGGCTTGTGCGACACGCCGTCCCGACTCGTCACCCTCTTCCTCGCCCAGGAAAGATGCATCCGCCAGGGAGAGGGAATAGCGCATGCCCCAGTCGGCGGCGGCCCGGCCGAGGACCAGGTAGCTCTGACCGGCATCGGGTGCCCCCTCATCGCTGGCGATCGAGCCCATCAGAAAGTCGGCAAGCCCGTCGCCGTTGACATCGCCGACACCTGAAGCGGACCGACCGACGCGATCGCCGGAGGCTTCGCCTACAAAGGAAGCGTCGGCATTGCCGAGCATGAAGGCGCTTCCCCAGTCCGCTGCGGCACGGCCGAGGATTAGGTAGACCTGCCCGGTATCGGCGCTCCCGTAGTCACAGTCGGGGCAGGTGATCAAGAAGTCATCATAGCCGTCGCCATTGACATCGCCCGCCGTCGAGACGTAGTAGCCGGCGAACTCCAGTTTGTGCTCTCCCAGGAAGATCGCGTCGGCTTGGCTGGTTGGATATCCCTGGCCCCAATCGGCATCGGGCCGCCCGAGGAAGAGAAAGGTCTTGCCTTGGTAGATGCGGTTAACGTAGCATTTCCAGCCGCTGATGAGGAAATCGGAGTAGCCGTCGCCGTTGACGTCCCCGGCTGTGTAGACCTGTCGGCCGGTCATTCCCGCTTCGGGGCAGCCGTTGAAGGAGGCATCAGCCTGGGAAAGGACAATGGGATTGGCCGGCCATTGGCCCCGCGGGCGGCCCAGGAGAAGGTACGTCTTGCCTGTGGCGGCCAGCTCGGTGGCCCCCTGGCTGAAGGAGGTCAAGGGCGCGCCGATCAGCACGTCGGCAAACCCATCGCCGTTGACGTCCCCTGCAGGCGATGTCGAGTACGCCGCCCAACCTCCTACCTGCTCTCCGAGGAGCCTGACATCCGCACTCCCCAACCCGCTCTCCAGAGCCTCGGGTGACGCAGCGCCGCTCACGCCGGCCAGCCCGCCCACCAGGAAAAGGAGTGCCACAACAGCGAACCATCTACGTGCGTACCTCACGAAGCCCTCCCTGCGAAAAGCACCTCGACTTGGACTACTCGTTTCCACAGGCGCCGGCGAATATCGCGTCGATGGTCGACACCAAGGTCTGGGAGTCAACCGTCCGCCAAGTATAGGCACCGACGTATGTGCCGGTCACGAGGTCTTGTATCTGCCCGCGATAGGCCAGCCACTCCTTGGCATTCGGCTCGCGGTCAGGCGGAAGCGTGATCTGTGTCCAGATGGGGATATCGGGGTTACCTCCCCGGATCAGGCCGACCACGCGCTCGACACCCTCCCGGTAGGTTTCCCCCGGCGGGTTCTTCTGAAGCTGCTGGGTCTGGAATACCCAGATGTCCGCCAAGGCCGACATACCCGCATACTTGTCCTCGTTGGCCGACATTAGCTTGAAGCCGGGCCCCATGACGAGCAGCTTGCCGTATTGGTCGGCAAGGGCACGGGCCTTTACGGTGGAGCCGATCAGGTCCTGCCACTCTTCGTCGGGCGTGCTCTTGCCTGTCTCCAGGCCGTAGGCGAGCGCCTCGTACGCGAGGCCGCTCTCCTGTGCCCTGGCTGCCTTCTGAGCCAGCGCGTTCAGGGAGGGTGCGCCGATCACCCGGATCCAGCCCTCGAGCTGCGGGAAGTAAGCCTGGGCATTCTCGACGGTTGCCGCCATCACCAGGCCGGGGCTGGCCTTGTACTTTTCCAAGAGAGATCCGGTCTCGTCGCGGAGGCCGGTTCCCAGGCGGCAGCTGCCCTTAGGGAAGGGGGTGAGAACAGCCTGCTGTGGTGGGGTCGTCACCGTCGCCGTGGGCCGGACCCGAGTGGGTGTGGGCGTCGACGAGGGTGCGGTCGGGCTCGGCGATGGGGGTAGAGGGCTGGGCGACACTGCCGGTGGGGCCGAAGTGACCGGCGGCTCCGGCGACGGGCTCACTTCGGCCGGGCCGGTGGTGGGCGTGCTCCACTGGCCGCAGGCAGCGAGCAGCAGGCACGACAGGATCAGGCAGGCTACAAATCCCAAGTGTCCAAGTCTCATTCAGTGCTCCATGAGCGGGAGGCTTCCAATGGGGCATGGGCACACACCCCACCCGGCGACGCCTCCGGGATACCAACTGGCCGGCAGCGTTCGGCTGCCTACCCCGCCGTTGGGGCTTGGGCATTCTAGCATATCTTGACAGGGCCGACAAGCCCGGATACAATTACATCGGGTGAGACCTGGAGGGGCCGGAGCGTGAGGGCGTCCCCCCCCGTCTCACCCCGACAGGAAATGAGCGAATGACGCAGCAGACGGACACTGTCGCCGAGGCCATCGAGGCGTTTCGTCGCGATCTTGCCATCCGGCGCTCACCGCACACGGTGGAGGCCTATACAACTGCGCTGCGCCACCTGGAGGCATACTGCGCCGAGACGGGCCGGCCCGCCAACGAGATGCCGGTTGAGGCGGTGAGCGCGGACATCGCGCTGTCGTATGTGCGATGGCTCCAGGAAAAGAACCCGGTCAGCCCAACGACCCTCGACAACTACCTCAGCGCGATCAGCCGCTTCTTCCGGTGGCTGATGCTGGAGGAGAGGGCGGGCTTTTCCGCGGCCGACTTTGCCCGGCTGCAGGAGAGGCTGAGCGATGTTCGCGGCCGCCGGCCTCCTCGCCCGCTGCCCCACGTGCCGGCGGAGGAGGCGGTGCAGGCGCTGCTGCAAGCAGCGTATGCCATCCCCACACCGAAAGATGCCAACAGCCCCGAGGGTCGTATGGCCATTCTGCGCCGGCTGCGGAATATCGCCCTGCTGGAGGTGCTGCGCAGCACAGGGGCCCGCGTGGGCGAAGCTGTGAGCCTTCGCAGGACGGACCTGGACTATGAGCGCAAGGCAGCCATCGTCACCGGAAAGGGGCGAAAGCAGCGTTTGGTGTTCCTGGATGAGAAGGCGTGGGGAGCGCTAACCTTCTACCTGAGAACGCGGCAGGACGGGGCCTCGGGGCGGGCCCTGGCCGGGCTCCCCCTGTTTGCGAGGCACGACCGGGGAGCAGGCAGCAAGATCCTTCCTATTACCACCAACACCGCTCGCTCGGCGATCGAGGAGCTCTGCCAGGCGGCAGGCCTGGAGGAGCCCATCACTCCCCACAAGCTTCGGCACCGCTTTGCCACCGGTGTGCTGTCTGCGACGCATGACCTGGCAGCAACCCAGGACTTGTTGGGCCACTCCTCGCCCACAACGACCCGCATCTATGCCAAGCTGACCGACGAAGACACAGCTGAGGCACACAGGAAGGCGCAGGAGCAGGGGCAGATCTGACCATGCGGCGGTGCAATCCCTGGGTGGTGTCTGCCCTTATCGTGGTCCTGCTGGCCGGTACCGGGATGGTGTATGTTGCCGTGCGCTCCGGGCAGGGCACGCACGCTCCAGAAGCGCCTGCAGAGCCCTCCCCTTCTCAGGCCCCGGTGTCCCCTTCACCGCAAGCAGGGACCGCCTCTTCTCCTACGCCGGCGACAGAAAGGATGATGGACCCGTATGCCCTCCTATCGCAGGAAGCCATGCTCGACACCATCGAGGCGCTGGCGGGCATCCAGCCCTATTCAGGCTGGCGGAATTCTGCGACCAGCGGTGAGGCCGAAGGGCTGGACTATGTCGGCCGGGCGCTGGGCGAGCTCGGCTACCTAGCTGGCCTCGGCATGGAGCAGGAGCGCCAGAGCTTTGAGGTGCCGCTTGGCACCGAGCAGTGGGAGACGAGCCTCGAGCTGACCCTCGACGGGGGTACCGTCCACGTGCCGGCAAGCGGCCTGCGCGGCTCGCGCAGTGACCCTGACCTAGCCAGGAATTTCGACTCGGACGGCCTGGTGGGCGACTCGAAGCGGGATCCGGTTGTGGTAGACGGGCCGGTCGTTCGCATCGGGTCGACCGGCGAGTTGGACGCTCTCTCCCGCGGGGCCCTGGCGGGCCGGGTGGTAGTGCTTGACTATTCCGTGATCGACCCAATGCTCCGTGGCGGGATGGAGGGGGCAGTCTCGACCGCCGCAACATTGTTGGCCCACGAGCCGGCGGGCCTGGTGCTGGTGACCCAGTTCTCCAATGAGCCGGGAGAGAGCCATGGCGTGTTTGCTGGCGAGGGAGGCGCCCTCAGCCGGCAGGCACGCGGCGTGGTCCCACCCACGGTGGTTGTCCGGCTCGAGGACCTGGCTGCAGCGGGAATCGAAGGCTGGACTGACCTCGGGCGTGTCGAGCGCGCGATGCTCCTTTGGGACGCGGATGTTCTGGCGCCTGCGGTCTCAGGGAACCTGGTAGTACGCATCCCAGGCCGCGATCCTTCACGCGCAGTGATCCTCGGAGCGCACATCGACAGCCCCAACAACCCTGGAGCGATGGACGATGCGAGCGGCTCGGCCATCTTGATCGAAGTCGCGCGCGTGTTGGATGCGTCGCGGACCCAGCCGCCCACCGACCTGTACCTTACCTGGTTCGGGAGCGAGGAGCTGGGGCTGCTGGGCTCAAGCCACTTTGTGAACACCCATGCAGCGCTGCTGAGCCGCACGGCGGCCATGCTGCAGATCGATTGCCTCACCTATCCACTGGAGGGCATCGAGGCACAAGTCAGCCTGGTGACGTGGAACGAGTCCGAACTGGGAGCTGCTCGGCTGGATTGGCCGATCTACCTGGCCGCGGCCGCAGGTCAGCACGGCGCTACGGTCGCCATGGAGGATGCTTCCGCAGTCTACTCCGACAACTACCCCTTCGATAGCCTCTCGATACCCAACGCCGACCTCATCTTCCTGGACGAGCGGGCTATGGAGGCGACCGGCAGTTTTCACTTTGCGGCACACATCCATGATCCCTATGACGGTGTGGACCTTGCCCGGGAGATGGCAGACGTCCTGGAGCATATGGCCCGCGTTGCACTGACGGCCGCCCTCGAGCCAATCCCCTAGGCAGAAGCCTCATCCCTCATCGGCGGACTCCCCGGAGGGCGGCCCTCTCCCCGGGCCAACTGGCTCTCTCAGGGAAGCACACGATAGCCTGCCAGATCAGTTGGCGACCGGACCAGCAGAGTGGTACAATCGCTTGCATGATCTACCTTTCAGACGTTCTGGAAGCTACTGGGGGAACAGTCCACGGGCAGGTCGTGGCGCCCGAGTTCACGGATTTCTGCTACGACACGCGAGTTCTCAGCCCCGGAGAGCTGTTCCTGGCGGTTGTGACCGATAAGGGGGACGGCCACGACTACATCGAAGACGCCGTGCGGCGGGGGGCTGCAGGGGTCCTGTGCCAGAGGCCCTTTGACACAGCCGCCTATGGTGCCACCTGCATCGTCGTGAATGACACCCGGGTGGCGCTTATGGATTGGGCGCGGTTCATCCTGCGCAAGCTGCGCCCGCGGGTGGTTGGCATCACAGGCTCATCCGGCAAGACGACAACGAAGGAGCTCGTGGCTGCCGTCCTGGCGAAGCGCTACCCGGTCTTCCGCAACTACGGGAGCTACAATACGCAGCACGGTCTTCCCATCGCTCTGGGCCGGCTCGCACCCGAGCACCGGGTGGCGGTGCTGGAGATGGCGTGCGACGGCCTTGACCAGATCCGCGACCTGGCCGCTCTCACCCGGCCGCAGATCGGTATCGTCACGTCCGTCAACGAAACCCACCTTGCCTATCTTGGGTCGCTAGATGCGATCGCCACCGAAAAGGGGCGCCTGGTGGAGGCATTGCCTGCGGCCAAGGCAGGTGGAGTGGCCATCCTCAACTACGACGACACAAGGGTGCGGAGCATGTCGGCGCGCACTCAGGCGCGGGTGGTGACCTATGGGCTAGACCCGGACGCGGACTTGGTGGCCGGCTACGTCGAGGCCGGTCCAGAGGGAACGGCATTCACTGTCTTTGTGGGCGACTTTTTCCCGGTGCCGGGTTACCGCGGGGAGCGCAGGATGCGCGTGCAGCTTCCTCTTTTGGGTCGGCACCAAGTGTACGCCGCGCTGGCTGCCGTCGCCACCGGGCTGGCCCTGGAGGTTCCGCTGGAGGAGGCGCTGGATGCCTTGACTTCAGTGCGACCGCTGGCGGGGCGACTCAACCCCCTGGAGGGCGTCGGCGGCAGCCTTGTCCTGGACGACACATTCAGCGCAAGCCCGGCCTCGACCCTGGCCGCGCTGGACACGCTCGCCCTCTTCCGGAAAGGCAGGCGCCTGGCCATCCTGGGGGAGTTGAGGGAGTTGGGGGCCTACGAGGTGGAGGCCTGCGAGGCCGTCGGCCGGCGGGCGGCGCAGGTGGTTGATCTGCTCGTCGCGCTGGGGGACGGCGCCCACCGGATCGCCGAGAGAGCCGAGGCTTCTGGCCTCTCGCGCGAGCAGGTCATGGTGACCTATACGACCGAGGACGCGCTGCGCCGGATCGCGCCCCGGCTGCAGCCCGGCGATACCCTGCTGGTGAAAGGACCGGTGGAGGCGCGCATGGAGCAAGTGGTCGCCGGCCTGCTTGCCCACCCCGAGCAGGCCCCGGATGCGCTCGTCCGGCAGACGGCCGGCTGGCGTCAGGTGCGGTTGCTGCATCCCGGACGACCCACATGGCTCGAGGTGGACCTGGATGCGATCGCCCACAACGTCCGGCAGGTGATCGAGATGGTCGGCCCGGGTGTGTCTGTGCTGGCTGTCCTCAAGGCGGACGGCTACGGCCACGGCATGGTCCGCGTGGCTCGCACCGCGCTCAACAATGGAGCCAAGTACCTGGGAGTTGCCAGCGTCAGTGAAGGAGTGATCCTGCGCCGGGCTGGTGTCTCTGCGCCTATCCTGGTGCTGGGCTTTACCCCTGCCTGGCAGGCCAGAGAGCTGGTGCTCAACGGCTTGTCCGCCACGGTGTTTGACCTGGACGTGGCACAGGCCATCGGCCGGGCTGCTCGCGAGATGGACCGGCCTGCACTCGTCCACGTCAAGGTGGACAGCGGAATGGGACGGCTGGGCTTGCTGCCCGGCGAGGTGCTGCCCTTCGTGCGTGAGCTGCGACGGATACCCGGCCTGGTGCCGGAGGGGATTTTCACTCACTTTTCGGTTGCCGACAGTGACCCGGCCTACACGCGCTACCAGCTCGATCGCTTCCGCTCCGTGCTAGATGCTCTTGACGCCGAGGGCCTCCGGTTCCCACTGGTGCATGCCGCGAACTCGGCGGCCATCCTCGGATTCGAGGAGAGCCACTTCAACCTAGTCCGGCTCGGGATCGCCATGTATGGCCTCCAGCCGTCGCCAGATGCGCGACTCCCGGCCGATTTCCGACCGGCCCTCTCCTTCAAGACGCAGGTCGCGCAAGTCAAGAGCCTGCCGGCCGGAAGCTATGTCAGCTACGGCAATATCTACCAGACGACAGGCAAGCAGCGCATTGCCGTCCTTCCGGTCGGCTATGCAGATGGCTTTCGGCGGGCGCCGCGCCACTGGGGCGAGGTGCTCGTGCGCGGCCGGCGGGCCCCGGTCGTGGGCAGGGTCTGCATGGATCAGACGATGATCGATGTGACGGCCATCCCGGATGTGCGCCAGGGAGACGAGGTCGTGCTGATCGGGGAGCAGGGCGGCCAGAGGATCACGGCCGAAGATGTGGCCGACCGCCTTGGGACGATCAACTACGAGGTCGTGAGCGAGATCCTGGCCCGCGTGCCGAGGGTGGTGTAGGCACCCCTCGCGGCTGGCTGGTCAACAGGGTGAACGGGCTGGGCAGCGCGGAGCGTTATGCAGGTGTACGGTACAGGAGAAGGGAGGAGATCCATGAGCACTCGCAGAAAGCTCTCTCGCGCCCTGGGGTTTTTCCTGCTTTGGCTGGGCATCCTGCTGACGATGGCCCTGGCTGCTGCAGGCACCGTGGCCGACCTCGAGGCGACCTTCTATGGGTTCCCGTTGTGGGCAGAGGAGCCGCTGCCGGGCTTCCGGTGCCCTGTCCTGATGACGAGGGAAGAGACCGGCACCGTCACCGTCATCCTCAGGAACCCGACCGACAGGCCGATCCCCTTTACTGCTCGCGCCGAGATCAGCACAGGTGGGCCGGCCCGTCAGGTACGTGAGCAAGTGGAGGTCGCGCCGGGAGGAAAAGCGCGGGTCGACTGGGCAGTGACCTCGGCAGACATCGACCTGAAGTACTTTGTCTTCGTGAATGGGATGACCAACCCGACCTATCCCTTTCCCTACCGCCAGAGCATGTGCGGCATCATGGTACTGGACGTGCCCGGCATCACCGGCACGCAAGTCTTGGCCCTGGTACTGATTGTGGGCCTAGCTAGCATGGCGGGAGGGATGCTCCTCTGGGTCAAGGGCAACCAGCCATTGGAGGGAAAGAAGCGCTCGGCGACTACCGCCATGGCGTTCCTGGCGCTGGTCGTGCTAACCGCCCTAATCCTGAGTATCCTGGGTGCGTGGGTCCTTGGCGTCATTCTGCTCGCCCTGGCGTTACTTACGATGACCGCCACGCTTTACCTGGTACTGGCCGACTAATCGTGCCTGAGTGAGGAGGAGTCCTATGCAAAACCAAATGAGAGACGCACTGCGGCGCAGCAGGGCCGACTACACCGAGGTCCGGATCGAGCGACGCGAGGCCACCACCGTCGCCTACCGCGGTAGGAACCTGGAGACGGCCAGCTCGGTGATCGATACCGGGGGGCTCGTTCGCTGCCTGTTTCGGAAGAATGGGTGGGGCGTCGCAAGCTTCAACAGCCTGGAGGACCTGCCCGCTCGGGTCGACCAGGCTATGGCGTGCGCCCGTATGGCCCACAGTGAGCAGCCAATCGAGCTGGCACCGATCCCCATCTCGGAGGACAGAATCGCGGCGCCGCTGCCGCATGACTTCCGGCAAGTTCCTCTCGCCGAGAAGAAGGCGCTGGCCGAAGCCTACAACGCCATCCTACTTGGCTACAGCGACCAAATCGCCGAGCCGAATGTCGTCTACCAAGACGCGTTTGTGCGCTACTGCTTTGCCTCGTCCGATGGCAGCTTCATCGAGGAGGAGCGCCCAAGCATCTCACTCGCATTCATTGCACTCGCGCGCGACGGGGACAACGTGCAAACCTGCTACCAGACGCGTGCAGGGCCCTTTGGCTTCGACTACGTCCAGGGATGCGAGGAGGTCGCCCGCACTACCGCGCAGCGGGCGATCGAGCTGCTGGGTGCGGAGACAGTGGTCGGCGGCCGGTATCCGGTCGTCTGCAATCACGAGCTGGCGGGGGTCTTTGTCCACGAGGCGTTCGGGCACCTCTCTGAGTCAGATTTTGTGTACGAGAACCCCAAGGCGCGCGAGATGATGGTGCTCGGGAGGCGCTTCGGGCAGGATATCTTGACTGTGTACGACGACGGCTTTGTGCTCGGCGTCCGTGGCACCCACCGCTACGATGACGAGGGGACGCCCACCCGGCGCAATGACCTGATCAGAGATGGGATCCTGGTCGGGCGGCTCCACTCGCGCGAGACGGCAGCCAAGATGGGTGAGCGGCCCAGCGGCAACGCGCGGGCGATCAACTACCGGCACGCACCAATCGTGCGCATGACCAACACCGCCATCGAAGCCGGGGGCACACCCTTTCCAGAGATGATCAGGGACATCAAGCTCGGCATCTATGCCTGCGACGCCTATGGCGGGCAGACCGCCCTGGAGAACTTTTCCTTCAGCTCTGGCTATGCCTACATGATCCGCGACGGCGAAATCGCAGAGATGGTGAAGGATGTGATCCTGGCCGGCAACCTCTTTACCACCCTGATGAGCATCGACGCGGTCGGCGACGATTTCCAGTGGCTGAACCATGCGGGCGGCTGCGGAAAGGGCAACCAGCACCCGCTTCCGGTTGGCATGGGTGCTCCGCACATCCGAATCCAGGATGTGGTCATCGGCGGCCGATGATGGACACTCGGAAGAAGGAGATACCAATGGACATCCTGGAGCGGCTCCAAGCAGAGGCCGAGCAGGTGGAGGTCGTTCACCTGCGCAACGAGGCCACGAGTGTCGAGTTCGAGGCCAACCGGTTCAAGACCAGCAAGGTGGAGGAGACGAGCGGCGTTGCCGTGCGCGTCGTGCGCGGCGGGCGGCTGGGATTCTCCGCCTGCAGCGACGAGCAGGCCGTCGACCGGCTGGTGGGCAACGTCCTTGAGTCGGCTGCCTACGGCGACGAGGTGGCCCTCTCGTTCCCCGCACCGCGACCGTCACCCCGGGTGACGGTGTTCGATCGGGCAATCCACACCCTGCCAGTGGAGCGATTGGTGGAGATTGGGCAGGAGGTCGTCGCCCTGCTGGTCCAGACCGATCCTGGGGTGCAGGTCAACATCAGCTTGACGCGGGGCTCGGAGGAGGTGGTAATCCGCAACCAGGCGGGCCTGGAGGCGGCCTTCCAGAGGTCGCCCCTTTCAGTTGGGGCGGAGGTGGCGCGCATCGAGGGAGACGACGTCCTGATCCTGTACGATATGCTCGGGACTACGGTATGGGACGACGACTATATGGCCTTTGCCCACCGCCTGGCGGACAAACTGGTGCTGGCGCGGCGGCTGACGTCCATGCACACCGCCCGGCTGCCGGTGCTCTTTTCGCCGACGGGTGTGCTGACCCTCGCACTCCCCCTGATGGAAGGCGTGGACGGCAAGAACGTCTTCAACGGCGTCTCTCCGCTCGGTGGCCGTGTGGGGGAGAAGCTGCTCGACGCCAAGATCACGCTCGTGGACGACGGGACCCTCGACGGCCGGTTGGGCAGCGCCCCATACGACGACGAGGGCGTGCCGCACCGCACCAATGTGCTCTTTGATCGCGGTGTGCTGCGGGGGTTCCTCTATGACCTCAAGACGGCGGCCCAGTCGGGGGTGGAGCCGACCGGCAACGGGTCGCGGGGCCTGTTCCAGCAGCCGCGCCCGGCGCCTACCAACCTTCTGCTGGCAGGAGGAGAGACGCCCTTGGCCCAGATCGTTGCTGGCGTCGAGGAAGGGCTGTTGGTCGAAGATGTCCTGGGCCTCGGGCAGGGGAATATCATCTCGGGTGCCTTCTCCAACCCCCTGGCGCTGGCGTTCAAAATCGAGCACGGGCAGATCGTGGGGCGGGTGAAGGACCTGTCGATCGCCGGCAATGTCTACGACCTGCTCAAGGATGTGGCCGCGGTCAGCCGGGAGACGCAGTGGGTGTACGGATCGTTCTGCCTGCCGTATGTCCTGCTGCCCGAACTGAACGTCATCGCCAAAGAGTAGCGCCAACTGCGGGCCGCGCACCCGGGCATGCAGCACGACGAGGAGGCAGGGCGAATCCTGCCTCCTTCGCGCGCCACGGCACGGACGCTGGCAAGAAGGGAAGAGGATGCTTGACTTTGGGCGGGTAGCATGCGGGGACCTGGCCTTCTCGGGCAAGCGCGAGTGGCTGGTGACCAACGGCATGGGCGGGTACGCGATGGGAACGGTCAGCGGTGTGCTAACCCGCCGCTATCACGGGCTGCTCGTCGCGGCACTCCAGCCACCGGTGGCCCGCACGCTTCTGGTGACCAAGCTCGACGAGAGCGTGATCTATGACGGGGAGAACGGCTGCCTGTACGCCGACCGCCGGGCCGGCGGGAAAGTAGCACCCCAGGGGTTCGTCCACCTGGAGCGTTTCTTTCTGGAGGGCGCGGCGCCTGTGTGGCGCTACGCCGTGGGAGATGAGCTGCTGGAGAAGCGTGTCTGGATGGAGCAGGGAGCCAACACAACCTATGTGTTGTATCGACTGACGCGGGCGAGCGGCCCCCTGCGATTGCGTGCCCGTGCGCTGGTGAACTATCGGGATCACCACGGTAGCACGCGCGGGATGCAGGGCTTCCGCTGCTGCAAGAGAGCCGTAGAGAGCGTGGCGCATGGCCTCCGGGTGGGCTTGCGCGAGGAGGGCGTGCCGGTCTACCTGCTGAGCAGCGCTGGCGAGGCAGTCCCCGAGCCCAGATGGCTCCGCGGCTACTTCCTGAGCGAGGAGGCGTACCAAGGGCTCGATGAACTGGACGATCACGTAGCAGTAGGCCGATTCGACTGGACCCTGCAGCCGGGCGAGTCGGTCACGCTTGTCGCGACGACCGAGCCGGACGCTGGCCTGGACGGCGCGGCTGCTTATGCCCGGCAGCGAGCGCATGAGGAGCGGTTGCTCGGGCGGGCACGGCCTCACCTTGGCCCATGCGGTTCGGCGATGGAGCAGCTGGTATTGGCGGCGGACCAGTTCGTGGTACAGCGGCCCATCCGTGCGGCCGCAGCGGGGGAGGCACCGGAGGGGCACGGCCGGTCCGTCATTGCCGGCTACCCCTGGTTCGGCGATTGGGGGCGCGATACCATGATCTCGCTGCCGGGCCTGTCCCTCGCAACCGGGCGCTTTGAGGTGGCGGCCCAGATCCTGCGCACCTTTGCGCACTATGTTTCACAGGGTATGCTCCCCAATCGCTTCCCCGACGAGGGCCAGGC
>DAOQVR010000009.1:106294-173635 GCA_035341665.1 Anaerolineae bacterium | reverse complement strand
GGACGAGATGGGATACTTCTCCCTCGACCGGATGGCCGCGCAGTTCCTGTTCCAGTTGGTCAGTCGCCGCTACGGTCGTGGCTCGATCATCCTGACCTCGAACAAGTCGTACGGCGAGTGGGGCGACATCTTTGCCGACCAGGTACTGGCAGCCGCGATCCTGGACCGCTTGCTGCACTTCTCGACGACGATCAACATCCGCGGCCAGAGCTACCGGCTGCGGGAGAAACGCAAGGCCGGTGTCTTCAGTGAGTTGACCGACCTGCAGAAGGAGGCCTGAACCAGCCCATCGAACGTTTGAGCTGGGGAATTCCAAGTTGGCCATTTCGAGGAATTCTAACTTGGCCTTGACACAAGACCCACGACTGTTCGTAGGTCAGACCGTAACAATCCACATCAAGCCGTACGCGGCATTGAAACCTTCGTGTTCGGAAATTGCCACATCACGCCTCTCCTTTGCGTAACAATCCACATCAAGCCGTACGCGGCATTGAAACCAACACCCCCGCATTCATGCGTGGGTTGGCAACGGGCAACGTCTCAGGCAGGTAACAATCCACCTCAAGCCGTACGCGGCATTGAAACGATCGTGTCTTGGTCCTCTTCTTGCCAGGCCGTCAGGTCATGTAGCAATCCACCTCAAGCCGTACGCGGCATTGAAACCCTGTGGTCGGCTCGTAGAGAGTGACGGTTAGCATGATGGTAGCAATCAACCTCAAGCCGTGCGCGGCATAGAGACCAGGTGCAGCACACCTGAGAGGTGCGCCGCACCGAGTCGGGTAGCGATCAACCACGAGCCGTTGCGCCTTGCGCATTGTGCGGGCTTCTCCGATGGGCGAGGGTCTCCGACCGAGGCCCTCTCGGGTAGGGTGAGGGACCTCGTAGGAGTGCTTCTCGGCTGTGCGACACCCGACTTGCTCTTGAGCACTGAATAGTCTATAATCAAAGAGCCTGGCCCTGGGGTTCCGCCGTATTCGGGCACGGACCAAAGCCTCGCGCAGAAGAGCTCATAGTGCCGGAGGAGGCCCGGTTCCCCACAGCTCACAGCGCACCCGTCGCCCCGGTCAATGGCCGTGCTGCCGGCGGCCGCGGCGACAGCACCTGACGCAGGGTCATGGTACAATGAAGGGGTGAGGCAAGGAGGACTCGGCTCCATGGCGCGTCTTGAGGACCTGGCCCCCAATGCGGCCATCCGTGGCATCCTGCCGGATGCCCTCGTCACGGTAGTCAGCGTGCAGTGGTTTGGCTCGGAGGCAGTCGAGCTGACCTACAAGAGCCCGGACGGCAGAGTCGATGCCATCATCCTCTACCGTCACAACGAGGCCGACCTCGAGGTTGCCGAGCATGGCCGCCCCTGGAGCTTTGACGGCGACGGCGCCCTCTTTCGCCTCGTTTCAGAAGCCCACCGCATCCGCCTGGCTCACCTCTTCGACCCGTTGCTCGCCATTCACACATCGATGGTCGAGCCCCTGCCGCACCAGATCACGGCAGTCTACGAGGTCATGCTGCCACGCCAGCCGCTGCGCTTTCTCCTGGCAGACGACCCGGGCGCAGGCAAGACCATCATGGCCGGGCTGCTCATCAAGGAGCTGATCGCCCGCGGGGACCTGCAGCGCTGCCTGGTCGTCTGTCCCGGCAGCCTTGCCGAGCAGTGGCAGGACGAGCTCTACCGACGTTTTCACTTGCCCTTCGAGATCCTGACCAACGACAAGCTGGAGGCCGCTCGCACCGGCAACTGGTTCCTGGAGACCAACCTGGCGATCGCCCGGCTGGACAAGCTCTCGCGCAACGAGGAAGTCCAGGACAAGCTGGCGGCACCCGACTGCCGCTGGGATCTGATCGTCTGTGACGAGGCCCACAAGCTCTCGGCCACCTACTTCGGAGGTGAGGTCCAGTACACCAAGCGCTACCGGCTGGCGCAGCTCCTCTCCACCTTGACGCGCCACCTCCTCCTGATGACCGCCACGCCGCACAACGGCAAGGAGGCCGACTTCCAGCTCTTCATGGCCCTGATCGATGGCGACCGCTTCGAGGGCCACTTCCGCGACGGGGTCCATACCACGGACGTGTCGGACCTGATGCGCCGCATGGACAAGGAGAGCCTCCTGAAGTTCGACGCCACACCCCTCTTTCCCGAGCGGATGGCCTACACAGTCCCCTTCAAGCTGTCGGATGCCGAAGCGGCCCTCTACAAGGCCGTCACCGACTATGTGCGCGACGAGTTCAACCGCGCCGATGCCCTCCAGAACGACAAGCGCGCGGGCACGGTCGGCTTCGCGCTCACCATCCTGCAGCGCCGCCTGGCCTCGTCGCCCGAGGCCATCTTCCAATCGCTGCGCCGGCGGCGCGAGCGCCTCGAGCGGCGGCTGCGCGAGATGGAGCTGCTGCAGCGCGGCGCCGAGGTCGCGCACGCCCTGGCTTCGGCGGTGCCCGTGCTCGACGTCGAGGAGGTCGAAGACCTGGAGGACGCGCCCGACGGCGAAGTAGCGGAGGTCGAGGAAGAGATCCTCGACCAGGCCACCGCTGCGCGCACCATCGTCGAGCTCAAGGCCGAGATCGAGACCCTGGGGCGCCTGGAGAGGATGGCTCTCGCGGTGCTGAGCAGCCAGGACGACCGCAAGTGGCGCGAGCTTTCCAACCTGCTCAACGAGATCTTTACCCCCGCGGGCCTGGCCGGCCGCCTGGGCGAAGAGCCTGCGCCGTATGGCCCAGCCGGGATTCCGCGGCCGGTCCCTTCACCGCGGCAGAAGCTGGTCCTCTTCACCGAGCACCGGGATACGCTCCACTACCTGGAGCGGCGCATCACCACGCTGCTCGGGCGCCGCGATGCCCTCGTCATCATCCACGGCGGCATGGGCCGCGAGGACCGCCTGAAGGCGCAGGAGGCGTTCCGCCACGATCCCGAAGTCCAGGTGCTTTTGGCCACAGACGCCGCCGGTGAGGGCATCAACCTCCAGCGTGCGCATCTGATGGTCAACTATGACCTGCCCTGGAACCCCAACCGGCTGGAGCAGCGCTTTGGGCGTATCCATCGCATCGGCCAGACCGAAGTGTGCCACCTCTGGAACCTGGTGGCCGACGAGACGCGGGAAGGCGACGTCTACCGGACCCTCCTGGCCAAGATCGAGCAGGCCCGCCAGTCCCTCGGCGGCAGGGTCTTTGACGTCCTGGGCAAGCTCGAGTTCGAGGGCAGGCCACTGCGCGACCTGCTGATCCAGGCGATCCGCTACGGCGACCGGCCCGAGGTACGCGCCCGGCTGACCCAGGTGGTCGAGAACGCCTTCGACCCGGCACAGCTCCAGGGCCTGCTCGAGGAGCGGGCGCTTGCCTCCGACGCCATGGATGCCAGCCGGGTCTACCGCATCCGAGAGGAGATGGAGCGCGCCGAGGCCCGCCGCCTCCAGCCGCACTATGTCGAGTCTTTCTTCCTCGAGGCTTTCCAGCGGCTCAGCGGGTCCGCCCGCCAGCGCGAGCCGCGCCGCTACGAAGTCACCCACGTCCCGGCGATCGTGCGCCAGCGCGACCGGCTGATCGGCATCGGCGAGCCGGTCATGCCCCGCTACGAGCGGATCGCCTTCGAGAAGGAACTCGTCGCGCTTCAGGGCCAGCCCCTGGCGGCCTTCCTCTGTCCCGGGCATCCCCTGCTCGACGCCGTCATCGACCTGACCCTGGAGCGCCACCGCGACCTGCTGCGCCGCGGCGCGGTGCTGGTCGACGAGCGCGACCCGGGCGTCGAGCCGCGCGTGCTCTTTTACCTCGAGCACGCGATACAGGACGCCAGCCTTACCCGCTCCGGGGAGCGGCGCGTTGTTTCCAGGCGCATACTCTACGTGGAGGTGGACGCAGAAGGCGACACCCGCCACCTGCACTACGCGCCCTACCTCGACTACCGCCCCCTGGCGGAGGGCGAGCCGGATGCCGAGGCGCTGCTGGCCCGCCCGGAGCTCGCCTGGATCACCCGCGGCCTGGAGCAGCAGGCGCAGGGCTACGCCGTCGTCCACGTCGTGCCGGAGCACCTGGACGAGGTGCGCGCGCAGAAGCTGGAGCTGATCGCCAAGACCGAGGCGGCGGTCAAGCAGCGGCTGACCAGGGAGATCATCTACTGGGACCACCGCGCCGAGGAGCTGAAGGCCCAGGAGCAGGCCGGCCGACCCAACGCCCGCCTCAACTCCGGGGAGGCGCGCAAGCGCGCCGACCTCCTCCAGGCGCGCCTGGAGAAGCGCATGGACGAGCTGCGGCTGGAGCGGCAGATTGCACCGCTGCCGCCGGTGGTGCTGGGCGGGGTGCTCGTCGTACCGCTGGGGCTGCTCGCCCGCATGGCCGGCCGGGAGCCCTCCTCCCAGCGCCCTGCAGCCGATACCCAGGCCGCCGCGGTGCGAGCGCGGGCCATCGTGATGGAGGTCGAGCGCGGGCTGGGCTATGAGCCGGTCGACCGCGAGACGGAAAAGCTCGGCTACGACGTCGAGAGCCGCGTGCCCGGCAGCGGCCGGCTGCGCTTCATCGAGGTCAAAGGGCGTGCCTCCGGGGCCGATACCGTGACCGTCACCAAGAACGAGATCCTCTGCTCGCTCAACAAGCCGGACGACTATATCCTGGCGATCGTCGAGTTCCTGGAGGGCGGGGCGCACCGCGCCCATTACCTGCGCCACCCCTTCCGGCGCGAGCCAGACTTTGGGGTGACGAGCGTGAACTATGACTTTGCCGGGCTCCTGGCGCGGGCCGGGGAGCCGGCGTGAGGAAGGCCAGGAGTAGGTTGACTCACCTGTGCCCAGCCGCTGAGACATGGAGACGATGATGCAGAACCTGTACACCGTGAGCAAAGTCTTTGCCGGTCGCCTTTTCCGCGTTCCCGACTACCAGCGTGGCTATTCTTGGGGGAAGCAGCAGTGCCAGGACTTGGTCGAAGACCTCGATCTGCTCGGAGAGGGGAAAGAGCACTTCATGGGTCTGCTGATCCTTCACGACAGGGATGGAGAATCGGCCAAGGTGCTCGATCAGAAGGGGAATGCCTACGAGACGTTCGACGTTGTCGACGGACAGCAGAGGCTCACGACCCTTGTGGTGTTCCTTCACGCCCTCCAGAAGGAGATGCGCAAGTATGACTCCCGGCGGATGCTGGCCGAAGGTCTGGACGAGAGTTACCTGGCGACGCGGAACATGAGCGGCCAGCCGCTGTGCAAGCTCACGCTCAACCGGGACACGCACGGCTTCTTCTACGGCACGATACTGGAGCGTTCACCGGACATCCAGGGACCCACGAACCGTTCCCACCAGTTCCTTGCCGGGGCCAAGGAGTACTTCACCGCCTACCTTGATGCAAAGCGAGGTGCTCTGGGAGATAGCTTCCCAGAGTGGCTCAAGGCACAGTATCTGAAGGTGACCCAGCAACTGACCCTCGTAGTCTACACAGTGCGAAGCGAGGCCGATGCAGGCGTGGTCTTTGAGACTATGAACAACCGCGGCAAGCCGCTCACTGAGCTTGAGAAGGTGAAGAACTACCTGCTCTACCTTGCCAGCAAGCTTGAGCTGCCATGCGAGCATGACCTCGCCCGCGACATCAACGACACCTGGACGCACATCTTTGAGAGGCTGATGGCGGCCGACCTCGGCGAAGTGGAAAACGAGGATCAGCTCCTGCGCACCCATTGGCTGATGGAGCACGACTATGACCGCAACAAGCCGGTGAGTATCCGATCCATCAAGAAGCGATTTGCCCTGGGTAGCTACCGAGGGAAGCATCCTGATCTGCTTGACCAAGTCAAAGCCTACCTCGCCAGCCTGCGCAACGCAGCCGTGGCCTACTGTGACATCTACCGGCCGCGCCACTCGAGTGCCTACGGGCCATTCAAGGCCGAGAGGCAACTCCACGACCGGCTGATCGCGGCCGGCGAGCGACTGGCTCGGCTGGGCGCTCCCGTCACGTTCGTGCCTCTGCTCATGGCGGTCCGGATCAAGTACCCGGATGACGGCGAGCGCTGCCTCAAGGCGCTCGAGCTCTGCGAGCGCTTCAACTTTCGAGTCTACCGTTGGATGGAGCGCCCGGCATATACCGGCCAGTCCTGGATCTTTCGCCTGGGGTACCAGATCTATCACGGGCGGGATCTCGACGGCGTGCTGGACGAGCTCAGGGGAGCCATTCTCTACTACTGCCCGGACCAGCGCATCCCGGCTCGCTTCGAGGAGCGCGACCTGAACTGGTTCGCCTGGCCGGGGTTGAAGTATATGCTATACGAGTACGAGCAGCACCTGGCCGATGGGGCCGGGCAGGCCGTGCGAATGCCCTGGGAGGACCTGGCGCGGAAGCAAGATACGGTCGAGCACATCCTGCCCCAGGCCATGGACTCGGGCGGCTACTGGGCGCAGAGGTTCGCGCCGGAGGAGCATGCACGTTGGGTACACGACATCGGCAACCTGACGTTGACCTTCGACAATAGCTGCTTGGGCAACAAGCCATTCCCCGAGAAGAAGGGGGCCGCCGGACGGCCGTGCTGCTATGCCAGCTCAAAACTATTCGTTGAGCAGGCCATCGCCCGCTACGAGGACTGGACTCCAGACACGATCCAGGCTCGCCGCAGAGAGATCGAGGGCTGGGTTGGGGAGCGTTGGCGGGTCGAGCCGGGAGGGGCACCGGTCAGCGACAAAGCCGGTGACGGGACAGCCCTGATCCAGCGAGTGCTGACCCGCACCTTTGTCCCTCGTGGGCAGCTCCTGCTCTATAGGGCGCTCTACGAGGCCGGTGACGAGTTTGTGCCGTACAGGGAGCTCCACGAGCGCATGGGGGTCGATGACAACCAACTGCACGGCATACTGGGCGGTCTGGGCAACCGGATCAACCTGACCGAGGGTGTGAAGCCTGCCAAGCCCGGAGTAGGGCTGCTCCTGGAGGTGAGAAGGAGCGGGATAGACTGGGGCTGGGCGCTGCGCCCAGAACTGGTCGCCGTGCTCGAGGGAATGCCCGGGTTTCGGGCTGTCTTGGCAGGCTGGTCGACCGACGAGATCACTGAGCGCTACCGCCAGGTGTGGGACAAGGACTGGGGAGCGCAGCGCAGGGACCTGGGCCTTGACGGCTAGGTTCTGGGCAAACACGAGCACTGGCACCGGTGAGACAAAGCGAATGCCAGGACGCTCCTTGGCGGCCTTGTGCGGCGCAGGACGCAATTCCGCGGAAGAATGCATAATACGCAATCTTGACGGAGGTCCAGCGCAATCGCCCGGCTGTCTGGCCGATGCCGCCGGCCGGCGCTGAACGGGCGAACGAAATGCGCCGAAAATGCGCCGCAAACGCGTAGTCAGACATTGGGGGTGCAATCTGAATCCTTCTGACACCGTCGTGACCCGCAAGAAACTCATCGAAGTCGCCCTGCCCCTCGACGCCATCAACGCGGCCTCCGCCCGCGAAAAGTCCATCCGCCACGGGCACCCCTCCACCCTGCACCTCTGGTGGGCGCGCCGGCCGCTCGCCGCGGCCCGCGCCGTCATCTTTGCCCAGATGGTGGACGACCCCTCCGCCCACCCCGAGCTCTTCCCTACCGAAGAGGCGCAGGAACAGGAGCGGCAGCGCCTCTTCCGGCTGATCGAGGAACTGGTCAAGTGGGAGAACACCACCAACGAGGAGGTGCTCAACCGGGCGCGCGACGAGATCCGGAAAAGCTGGCGGCTGACCTGCTCGCAGAACCGCGACCACCCGCGCGCCGCCGAGCTGTTCGACCCCGACCGGCTGCCGGCGTTCCACGACCCCTTCGCCGGCGGCGGCTCGCTGCCGCTGGAGGCGCAGAGACTGGGGCTGGAGGCGCACGCCAGCGACCTCAACCCGGTGGCGGTGCTCATCAACAAGGCCATGATCGAGATCCCGCCCAAGTTCGCCGGCATGCCGCCTGTTAACCCCGAGGCCCGGCGCGGGATGTTTCTTAGACAGGATTCACAGGATTTGCCGGATGGAAAAGGAAATCCTGTTCATCGTGTGAATCCTGTCCACGGCTCCGTGTGGCGCGGGGCGCAGGGGTTGGCCGAGGACGTCCGCTACTACGGCAAGTGGATGCGCGACGAGGCCGAGAAGCGCATCGGCCACCTCTACCCCAAGGTCGAGGTCACGCCCGAGATGGCCCGCGAGCGCCCCGACCTGGTGCCCTACGTCGGGCGCAAGCTGACGGTCATCGCCTGGCTCTGGGCGCGCACGGTGCGCAGCCCGAATCCCGCTTTTGCCCACGTCGAGGTGCCGTTGGCCGCATCCTTCATACTCTCCAGCAAGCCCGGCAAGGAGGCCTACGTCGAGCCGGTAGTCGATCTCCCCTCTCCCGGCGGGAGAGGGGCGGGGGGTGAGGGCGGCTATCGCTTCACGGTGAAGGTGGGCAAGCCGCCGGCGGGCGCCGAGAACGGCACAAAACTGGCGCGCGGCGCCAACTTCCGCTGCGTCATGTCGGGGACGCCGATCGCGGGGGACTACATCAAAGCGGAGGGCAAGGCCGGACGCATGGGCGCCCGCTTGATGGCCATCGTGGCTGAGGGAGATCGCGGGCAGGTGTACCTATCGCCGAGCGAGACGATTGAGGCAGTGGCGCGTCAGGCGAAAGCGGAGTGGAAGCCGGAAGGGGACGTGCCAGCCCGGTTGACTGGCGGTACCTGCGTCCCCTATGGACTTGCCCTGTGGGGTGACCTCTTCAGCCCTCGCCAGCTCGCGGCGCTGACGTCGTTCTCCGGCCTGGTGCTGGAGGCACGCGAGCTGGCGAAGCGTGACGCGATTGACGCCGGTGGCTGCGGCGACCACCGTACCCTTGACGACGAAGGCTCAGGTCCAATCGCATACGGCGATGCAGTGGCTGTTTACTTGGGTCTCGGTGTCGGTCGAAGTGCCAACTACTGGTCGTCTCTCACGCCTTGGGGCGGCGGCTTCATAGTTCAGACCTTCGGTCGGCAGGCGATCCCAATGGTTTGGGATTACGCCGAGGCCAATCCCCTGTCTAGCTCGACGGGCAACTGGTTGGGCGCACTCGAATGGATCACCAAGGTCATCACCCTCTGCCTGCCCGTGCTGTCCGCGGGTCATGTTCAACAAGCCGATGCACAGACTCGGAACGCCACTTCGCCGAAGGTGTTTTCCACTGACCCACCCTATTTCGACAACATTAGCTACGCTGATCTTTCGGACTTCTTCTATGTCTGGATGCGCACGTGTTTGAGGCCCGTCTTTCCTGAGCTTTTCGCCACATTGGCCGTGCCAAAGGCAGAGGAGTTGGTCGCGGTACCTTACCGCCACGGGGGAAAGGAAAGGGCTGAAGCCTTCTTCTTGGATGGTATGATGCAGTCCATGCATCTGTTGGCTGACCAGGCCCACCTGGCTTTTCCCGTCACCGTCTATTACGCCTTCAAGCAGTCGGAGAGCAAGAACATGGAGGGCACTGCGTCGACGGGTTGGGAGGTCTTCCTGGACGCCGTGGTCCGCGCTGGTCTCGCCCTTACTGGCACCTGGCCACTGCGGACCGAACGTGATCAAGGGCTGAAGACCCGAAGCAATGTTCTCGCCTCCAGCATCGTCCTGGTCTGCCGACCACGGCCCACCGATGCGCCTACAACGACCCGCCGCGAGTTCCTCACCGCGCTCAAGGCGGAGCTGCCGGCAGCCCTGTCGCACCTCCAGCGCGGCAACATCGCCCCTGTTGACCTGGCGCAGGCGGCCATCGGGCCGGGCATGGCGGTCTTCACCCGCTACGCCCGCGTGCTCGATGCCTCCGGCAAAGAGATGACCGTGCGCGAGGCGCTGGCGCTCATCAACCAGACCCTCGACGAGGTCCTCGCCGAGCAGGAGGGCGATTTCGACGCCGACACCCGCTGGGCGCTGGCGTGGTTCGAGCAGTCCGGCTTTGCCGAGGGCGAGTACGGCGTCGCCGAGACCCTCTCCAAGGCCAAGAACACCTCCGTCGGCGGGATGGTCGAGGCGGGCGTCGCGGCCTCCAAGGGCGGCAGGGTGCGCCTCTTGAAGCCGCAGGAGCTGCCGGCGGACTGGGACCCGGCCAGGGACAGGCGCCTGACCGTGTGGGAGATGGTCCACCACCTCATCCGCGCGCTGGACAAGGGCGGCGAGCGAGGCGCGGCGGCCTTGGCCGCGGCGCTGGGCACCCGCGCCGAGCCGGCCCGCGAGCTGGCCTACCGTCTGTACGTCATCTGCGAGCGCAAGAAGCGCGCCCAGGAGGCGCTGGCGTACAACGCCCTGGTCCAGAGCTGGCCCGAGATCGTCCGCCTGGCGCAGGCATCCAAACCGCATCAGGAAAGGCTACTGTAGACAGGATTGACAGGATTACCAGGATTGACAGCACAAGGTCCAACCATCCTGCAAATCCTGTAAATCCTGTCCAAGAGAAGAAGCCCATGGAAGAGGAGTCGCTGACCAAAACGATCATCGGCTGTGCGATGAAGGTCCATACGACGCTTGGACCGGGGTACCTGGAGTCCGTCTACGAAAAGGCCTTGGCGCACGAGCTGCGCAAGGTCGGGCTGGTCGTGGAGCGCCAGAAACCTATCCAGGTGGTATACGATGGCGTGGTGGTCGGGGACTTCGTTGCCGACATGTTGGTCGAGGATCGGGTCATTCTCGAGATCAAGGCGATCCAGGCAGTCGCACCGGCGCACGAGGTGCAGTTGGTCAACTACCTGACGACCACGGGCATTGAGATCGGGCTGCTCCTGAACTTTGGTGCGGCCAGCCTGCAGCTCAAGCGCAAGCACCGCACCTATCGGGCAAGGGGTTCGTTCAGACAGGATTTGCAGGATTAGGTCGCTTCATCCTGTCAATCCTGTCCGGAAATTCGGAGGCTCAAGATGGCGATCACCAATCACGAGCGCGTCGGCAAGGCACTCGACCTGCTCAAGGAAGGGCTTGCCCCCTTCGTCGAGCGCGAGCTGCACGCCAAGTTCGGCAAGTACTGGATCACGCGAGCGACGGAGGGCTGGGCCCATGACGTCGACTGGTCCGAGGACGACGACCGGCCGCACCTCGACGTTGCCGCCATCCTCCGCCTGATGTGGGACCAGTGGAACGAGGTCTTTCGCCAGACCCTGGGCCATGCCGAGCGCAGCCTGGTGAGCGAGCTGCGCGAGGTGCGCAACCGCTGGGCGCACCAGGAAGCCTTCTCCTCAGACGACGCCTACCGCGCCCTCGACTCCTGTGCCCGTCTTCTGACGGCCCTCTCGGCACCCCAGGCAGCGGAACTGGACCGCATGAAGCTGGAGCTCCTGCGCGTCCGCTACGAGGAGCAGGTGCGCGCGGAGAAGCGACGCGGCGCGGGCACGGCCATCGAGAGCCAGGTCACCGGGGCGCTCAGGCCCTGGCGCGAGGTCGTAAGCCCGCACCCCGACGTCGCCAGCGGCCGCTACCAGCAGGCCGAGTTCGCCGCCGACCTGTGGCAGGTGCACCTGGGCGAAGGCTCCGACGAGTACAAGGACCCGGCCGAGTTCTTCCGGCGCACGTACCTCACCGAAAGCCTCCGGCAGCTCCTGGCCGGCGCGGCAAGGCGCCTCTCGGGCCAGGGGGGCGATCCCGTCGTCCAGCTCCAGACCAACTTTGGCGGCGGCAAGACCCACTCCATGCTCGCCCTCTACCACCTCTTCTCGGGCACCGCGCCCAGTGACCTGCTCGGCATCGACCAGGTGATGAAAGAGGCCGGCCTTACCAACGGAGCCCTCGTGCCTGCCGTCAAGCGCGTGGTGCTGGTCGGCAACCGCGTCTCGCCCGGCAACCCGGCCGTCAAGCCCGACGGTACGGTCATTCGCACCCTATGGGGCGAGCTGGCGTGGCAGCTCGGAGGACGCGCGGCCTTTGATCGCGTGCGCGCCGACGACGAGCGCGCCACCAGTCCCGGCGACACGCTGCGCCAGTTGTTCAACGAGTACGCACCCTGCCTGGTCCTCATCGACGAGTGGGTGGCCTACGCCCGGCAGCTCCACGACGCCGCCGACCTTCCCGCAGGAAGCTTCGAGACGCACTTTACCTTTGCCCAGGCGCTCACCGAGTCGGCCAAGCTGGCGCAGCAGTGCCTGGTGGTGATCAGCCTGCCCGCCTCCGACACGCCGGGCTCGCCCCACGTCCAGGCCGAGGACGTGGAGGTGGGGGGCCAGCGCGGGAGGATGGCGCTCGACCGGCTGCGAAACGCCGTCGGCCGGGTCGAGTCGTCCTGGCGCCCGGCCAGCGCCGAGGAAGGCTTTGAGATTGTGCGCCGACGACTCTTCGAGCCGCTGACCGGCGCCGACCAGTTCACAGCGCGCGACGTGGTGGCGCGTGCTTTTTACGACCTCTACCGCTCGCAGGCGGCCGAGTTCCCGCCCGAGTCGCGCGAGGCCGACTACGAAAAGCGCCTCCGCGCTGCCTACCCCATCCACCCCGAAGTGTTCGACCGGCTGTACACCGACTGGTCGGCGCTGCTCAAGTTCCAGCGCACCCGCGGCGTCCTGCGCCTGATGGCGGCCGTGATCCACAGCCTCTGGGAGAAGGGCGACCGCAACCCGCTGATCCTGCCCTCCAACCTGCCGATCGACGATCCGCGCGTGCAGTTCGAGCTGACCCGCTACCTGTCGGACAACTGGGTGCCGGTCATCGAGAAGGACGTCGACGGCCCCAACGCCCTGCCGCTTCGGCTGGACGGCGAGGTGCCCAACCTGGGCAAGTACCATGCCTGCCGGCGCGTCGCCCGCACGATCTACCTCGGCTCGGCGCCCACCGCCACCGCGGCCAACCGCGGGCTGGAGGACCGCCAGATCAAGCTGGGCTGCGTCATGCCCGGGGAGTCTCCCGCCGTCTTTGGCGACGCGCTGCGCCGGCTGAGCGGTGCGGCCACGTACCTCTACCAGGACGCGGCGCGCTACTGGTACTCGACCCAGCCGACCGTCACCAAGATGGCCGAGGACCGCGCCGAGCAGCTCAAGCGCGATCCTGACGCCGTCGCGCGCGAGGTGGAGCGCAGGCTGCGCGCCGATCTGAGGAAGGCCGGCGACTTCAGCCGCATCCACCCGCTGCCCCAGTCGGGCGCCGACGTGCCCGACGACCTCGACGCGCGCCTGGTGGTGCTCGGCGTCGAGCACCCGTACAGCAGGGAGCCCGGCTCGGCCGCCGAGGCGCAGGCCAAGGCCATCTTCGAGTTCCGCGGCAACGTGCCGCGCCTCTACCGCAACGCGCTGGTCTTCCTGGCGGTCGACAGGACGCGCCTGCAGGACCTGGACGAGGCGGTGCGCCGCTACCTGGCCTGGGACTCGATCCTGGGCGAGAAGGACACGCTCGACCTGTCGCCGCACCAGGTGAAGCAGGCCGAAACGCAGCTGGGCGCGGCGGACACGACCGTGACGGCGCGCATACCGGAGGCCTACCAGTGGCTGCTGGTGCCGGGCCAAGGGACGCCGCAGTCGGCCGTCGAGTGGCAGGCGTACCGGCTGGCGGGCACCGACCCGCTTGCGGTGCGTGCCTCCAAGAAGCTGCGCAGCGACGAGCTGCTGGTGACGACCCTGGCGGGCACGCGGCTGCGAATGGAGATGGACCGCGTGCCGCTGTGGCGCGGGGATCGCGTCGCGGTCAAGCAGCTCGTCGACGACTTTGCCCGGTACCTCTACCTCCCGCGGCTCAAGGATTCGGCGGTGCTGCTGGGAGCGGTGCGCGACGGCCTGGGGCTGATGCTGTGGGCCACCGACTCGTTCGCGTACGCCGATGCCTACGACGAGGCGGCCGGCCGCTACCGTGGACTGCGCTGCGGACCCGCCGAGGCCGGCCGGGTGGACCCCCAACCCGGCCTGCTGGTGCGCGCGGAAGCGGCGGTGAAGCAGCGCACGGCCGAGGCGCAGCCGGAGCCGGGGAAGGTCGGGCCTGTTGGAGATGACCAGGTGAAGACCCCGGCGGCCGGCCAGGAAAGGACGCTGCCCAAGCAGCCGGACGCGGTCACGCTCTCGCCTTCCGGCCCCAAGAGGTTTCACGGCACGGTTGTGCTGGATGCGACGCGGATGGGCCGCGACGCAGGGCGCATCGCGGAAGAGGTGGTCGGTCACCTGGCAGGGCTGACCGGCGCCCGGGTCACCGTGACGCTGGAGATCGAGGCGGAAATCCCCTCCGGTGCGCCGGAGAGCGTGGTGCGGACGGTGACAGAGAACGGCCGAACCCTCAAGTTCGCGAGCCAGGCGTTTGAGGCGGAGTGAGGGGGGTGAGGCGCTGCCGATCTGGCTGCGCAAACGGCCTCGTTTGCGGCAAGCAGCGATTGCCGAATCGCGCGGTGGCTTGTGCTCTCGTTCTCTCCTGCGGCCAGGTTGTGCAGAGATTCCCAGACCCGCCGGCGCCCGAGCATGTCCGGGCCGCCCTTGAGTCCGCCGCAGCGGCGCCCGGCTGCAGGGCGCCGGCTTGGCGATGCCGGGGATGGTCCCGAAGGGGAGGCCCCCAATCATGACCTCCTTGTAGGGGCGCCCGTGGACTGCGCCACAGCGGCAGCTTTCCAGACGGTCAGCTGCGCTGAGTGGGCGTTCCTAACTCTCGTGGCGGCGAGTTCCTGTTGGCGGTCTACTCGCTCCAATTCTCCAGACATGTCTCTAACCTCTCTGCGCATGGTGCGCTGATGGGACCGTATCAGCCGGGATGGCTGGTGTCAAGGGTTTGAGAAGGGGACCGAGGAGATGAGAGGCAGCGCGATCGCAGCCTGCATGCGGGAGGCCCGTGCTAGCGCCGCTGTCGATGGCGGCGAAGGGGTATGGCTGCCGGCCCCATGTCGGGCGTGCTCTCCAGAGTGAAGATGGTGGTGGAGCCGAGGGCTGGGATCGTTGGCTGACTGGTAGCCATCCGCTTCTTGAGGTCGGCCAGGTGTTCCATCCCCCGGTCGAGAGCGGTCACCAGGTTGCAGTGACTGGCAGGCTCCTCAGGAGGTCGCCTCCGGTCCGTCTGAGGCGGACAGAGTAACTGCTCACAGGCAGACCACTCCCAAGGGGAGACTCTCTAAAGCCCCACCAATCAAGGGAAACCGTAGATCAACGTCCCGTGCTCTGGCTCTACCTCTATCCGGACCACGATCGAGCGCAGCAGCGCCCGCACATCGTCCAGCGTCCCCTGTGCCAGGACTTCGCGAGCATTGGTGCAGTAGTCCTCCACCACGGCCAGCGGGACTTCGACTTCTGCCCGGTCCAGCCGGCCCCGCACCTCCGCCAACTTGACCCGCAGCGCCGACCGTTCCTTCTCGCGCTCGGCCAGGCGCTCCCCCAGGCTGGCGCTGTAACCGCTCCGCTCCACCGCATCCACTAATCGACGGAGCACCTGCTCCACATCCACAAGGTTGGCTTCGAAGCGGTCGGCGTCGTGCTCTAGCGCCTGCCGGGTCTCATCGTCGGGCCGGGCATCCCTCAGGATCTTCAGGAGGTTCTCAGGCAGCAAGACCTCCTCCAGCAGCACGCGGTACACTGCCTCCTCGATCACATCCGCCCGGAGATAGTGCATGTCGCAATCGCGGTTCTGCTTCCACCCGGTGCAGGTGTAGCGCCGATAGCGCCTCCTCCGATACCCGTCCCCCGCATCGTCGCGAGGCGGGACGCTGTCCGCCTTCATGGCCCGGCCGCACAGCCCGCAGTACAGCAGTCCGGACAGGGCATAATCGCTGCTGTCGAGCCGGGGCCGGTGCTCGTAGCGCGGCTTGCGCATCAGCTGCACCGCCTCCCACCACGCCTCAGGCACCAGCGCCGGCACAAAGCCGGGGTATTCGTGCCCGCCGTGCACCAGCGTCCCGGTGTAGATACGGTTGCGGAAGAAGGTGGCGTAGCAGCCGATCGCCTGGAACAGGCGCGTCGCCCTGTGGATGTCGGCATAGGAGGCCCCTTCGACGCGCAGCTCCCACGCCCTGCGCGCCAGCTCCCACGTCTCCGGGTCAGGGACCCAACGCTGGACGATGCGCAGCCGCCCGTCGCGCTTGACCCCCAACGGGTAGGCCTCTCCCCTGAAGCCGGTGGGCGGCCGCCCGGGACACAGCCCCAGGTACTGGCCGTCGGGACCCCGCGTGCTCACCAGGTCACTCAGCCCCCGCTTCACGTCCTTGGAGATGTCGTCGAGGTCCTGCTGTGCCTTCCACTCCAGCATCGCCTCGTACACATGGCCGATGTCGCCCGCGGGGATGTTGTCGGAGAGGAAAACGAGCTCGTAGCCGCGCCGGCGCAGGTCGGCCTTGAAGAAGGCGTTGTCCAACGTGTTGCGTGCAAAGCGCTTGAGGTCCCAGAGCAGGATGCCGGCCGGCGCTTCGGGGGAACGCCGCCGCACGTCGGGCGCCATCTGGCGGCAGTAGTGGATCAGCTCCTCGAACGCCTCGCGGCCCACCACCGTCCCACCGGGACGCGCCTCGTCGGCAAACACCCGCACCAGAACCAGGTGATGCCGGGCGCAGTACGCCTCGGCCTCGCGCCGCTGCTGATCAACGGAGCGCTCCTGCTCGTCGCCGCCCGAGTCCCGGAAATAGGCCGCTACACGGGAGCCGGGCGGCAGGAGCGAATCGTTCACCGCCATATCTGTAGCGTCTCCTTCGTCCCTGGCCAAAAGACCTGTAATTCTACAGGGCTGACAAGGGTCACCCGGCCTGATATACTGGCGCTTGGAGGACGCACGAGGGCAAGGACACTCCGATGAACTTCTGCCACATGTGCTGCATCTCCGTCATTGGCGAAAAACCGTTCATTCTGACGGGCTGACAGCGCCCGATGCGCCTGATATATTGGCTCCTGTGAACCAGGCTCCCATGTCGCCGACAGAAAAGATACCCCTTTTTAGAGTCTATGCAAGCGCCAACAAGGCTGATATAGTGCCCATTGTGGAATACACAGCACAGAACCGGCAAAACACCCGGAGTTCTCCAGGGTTCACACGGCCTGCTGCGCCTGATATACTGACTCCTGTCTGTGCACCACCGGGATGTTCACTTTTTATAACCTATGCAAACCCATTGCGGCCCGATATACTGGCATCCATGGGATGTAGTCGGCCAATTGTCCCGATTTTAGGACCTATGCAAGCCTTGCCGGGACTGATATACTCGCGATATGGGTGACAACGGGCACAGGATCACCTCCTACGCCATCACCACTCAGCCTGACGCTGAGCCACGTTACCCCTCACTCGACGCCGCCCTGCAGGGCGCCCGCCCTGTCCTGCTGCGGCTGTATGCTGGTTGGCAGAGCCACCGCCAAGCCCAGGTGGCCGAGTTCGTCGCTTCGTTCCAGGACTCCCACGGCTGCCTTCCGAACCCTTCCGATGTGGCCGCCGAGCTCAGCCCTCGCATCACCGAGCCGGCGGCGGCCTGGTACCTGGCACGGGTGAACGGCAACGGGCATCTTGGCGACCTCAAGTACAGTGTACCACAGTTCACCGAATCGTGCAAAGAACAGACGTTCGACTTCGTGGCAGTTGCTATGGCTTCGTAGGATAGGGACGAGCACACCGAGGAGAAGAAAAGAGACCATGAGCCAGAAACCAACCCGCGTAGGCATCGACGTCGGCTTTGGCGACGTCAAGCTCGTCTATCACGACCCGGAGCCGAATGCCCTCACCTTCCCGGCCGTGCTCGGGCGCGCCGAGGAGCGCGCCCGGCTCAGTCTCGGCCTGGGCGGCCGCCGGCAGCACATCCAGACGGTCGAGTACGGCGGGCAGGCCTACTTTGTCGGGGAGGGCGCCCTGATCGAGAGCCGGATGGGCGGCGCGCTGCAGAACGCCGAGCGCATAGGCAGCGAGGAGGAGCGGGTGCTCCTGCTGGCTTCCCTGGCCCGCGCCGGGATCGACGATGCGCTCGTCGTCACCGGCCTGCCGGTGCTGTGGTGGGAGCGGCGCCAGGACCTGGTGCGCTCCTGGCAGGGCGAGCACCGCCTCGTCGTGGACGGTAAGCCGCAGACGATTGCCGTGCGCGAGGTGCGGGCCGTCTGGCAGCCGCTGGGCTCCTTCTACGCCCGCTTCCTGGCCGGCGACGGGATGGCCCAGGCTGCCGAGGGGGTCCTTCGCGCCGGCTTCGGCATCGTGGACATCGGCTTCAACACCACCGACCTGTCGGGCATCCACAACCTGCAGCCGATCCCCCGCTGGAGCGGCGGCGTGCGCATCGGCGTGCGCGATGCACTGGAGGTGCTGAGCGCCGGTCTGGAAGCACGCTACGGCGTTCGCCGGCCGCTGGCCGAGCTGGCGGCCGCCCTGCGCCGCGGCCAGCCGCTGGCCGTCTACCGTGACAGCGTGGACCTGGGAGAGCTGGCGAAGTCGGCGCTCTCGTCGCTGGCCCAGGAGATCGTGGGCGAGGCGACCCGCCAGTGGGGCCAGGCCGACCGCTTCCACAGCGTGCTGATCACCGGCGGCGGGGCAGCCCTGGTCGGCAAGGCGGTGGCGGCTGCCTTTCCGCGCAACGCCGAGATCCTCGAGCAGCCCGCCCTGGCCAACGCGCTGGGCTTTGCCCGCTTTGCCCAGCGGCGCATCTTCCGGGCGGACCAGAGATGATTTCCGTCAGACAGAAACGGCCCACAAGCCGTGGGCAGGATTTCGGTCAGACAAAAAGGGGGCGCCCCAGGAAGGCCGGGCGCAGCATCCGCGTCACGCTGCGCTTGCGCGAGGGCGACCCGGAGGTCGATGCCATCCTGCAGCGCCTGGCCGAGCTGCCGAGAGGCCGCCGCAGCGCCTACATCCGCCGGGTGCTGGCCGGAGCGCCGGTCGAGGTCCTGGAAGAAGCACTGGCGCAAGAGACTGCCGAGCTCACTGCCTCGCTGGACGGCATGTGGGCCGGAGACTGGGAGGACGACTAACCACTCATGCTGACACGACGAATGCAGATCCAGGCTATCGCCGACCGGCTGGCCGGTTTGGGGGACGGGACCAGGCACCCACCGTTTGACGAGCTGGAGGAACCCTGGCGCAGCGTCTACCGGGCCGTCGTGGAATCGCCGGCCGGGCAGGAGAAACAGGCAGTGCTGGCCGCCCTGGCCGACCGGCCCGACCGGGATGCAGCTCTGGGCGCGATCCTGGCGGCCGTCCCCGGGGAGCGCCTGGCCTTTCCCTCCCTGCGCGACATCGCCGGGTCCCTGCCGCCCATCCGCTGGCTGTGGCCGGCCTGGATCCCCCTGGGCATGATCACCCTGCTCGGGGCGGTGCCGGGCGCCGGCAAGAGCTACCTGGCACTGGACCTGGCCCGGCGGGTCATCGCCGGAGAGCCCTTCCCCGATGGCTCACCCCAGCCGCATTCGGGAGCGAGCGTCATCTACGTGGACGCCGAGTCCGTGCCGCAGATCCTGAGTGAGCGGGCGCGGCTGTGGCAGATGGACACCTCACGGCTCTACCTGATGCGCCCGGCGGGCAGGCTGTTCATCGACTTTGGCGACGGGGCAGACCGCGACCGCCTGGTCGAGATGGCGCTGCAGCTCCAGCCGGCGCTCATCGTCGTGGACTCGCTGTCGAGCATCAGCAGCAAGGGCGAGAACAACGTCGAGGATGTGCGCGAGCTGCTCGGCTTCCTCAACCAGTTAGCGCTCGATGCCCAATGCGGGCTGCTGCTCATCCACCACCTGCGCAAGCGGGTCCCGCTGCCGATGATGGACACTCTCACCGTGGACGACTTTCGCGGGTCGTCGCACATCATCGCCATGTCGCGCAGCGTGATGGGGCTATCCATTGTCCAGACCAGTGCGGAGCCCGACCGGAACGGTCCGCGCCGGCTGGAGATCGTCAAGACCAACCTGGCCCGCTACCCGGAGCCCATCGGCATGCAGTTCGTGCCGATGCATCCCAAGGGCGCCACGATCCAGTATACTGCGCAGCCGCCCCAGGCGTACAGGCAGCCGACCAAGACCGATGAGTGCTCCGAGTGGCTGCTGCGCACCTTGGAGGAGTCCGGTGCCCTGAAGCCACAGGAGATCGTCGAGCGGGCCGAGGCGGAGGGGTTCAGCCAGAGGACGGTCTACCGGTCGCGGGAGAAGCTGGGTGGGCAGATCATGGACACTGAAGGCCACAAGCACCCTGAGAACCGCTGGGCGCTGGCCTGATGCGGGAGGCCACATGCACCGTGAACTCTGCCACTTTGCCACTCTGCCACACTGTCAAGATACCCCCATCGGCTTCATGCGAAAACCGTTGGCAAAGTGGCAGAGTGGCAATGTTCGATTCGCAATCAGGGGAGGAGGCTATCATGACTGAGGACATCGCAGATCTCAAGGGGAGGGTGGATCTGGCCGCACTGGTGGCCATGGACCTGGGGCCGCCTCGCAGGCAGCACGGCCGCTGGTCGTGGTGGCTCTGCCCTTTCCACCCGGAGACCAGGGCCAGCTTTGGCGTCACACCCGATACCGGCCGCTTCAAGTGCTTCGGCTGCGGGGAAACCGGCGACCACCTGGACTTCTTGCAGAAGCGGCGGGGCTTGACTGCCTCGGAAGCCATCGAGGAGCTGCGGAGGATCGGAGGGCTGCCCGGGGCGAACCACTCTCCGCAAGCCACGCCAGTGACCGGGCCGGTAGAGGGTCTGCCTCCCAGCTCTGCCTGGCAAGAGCGGGCGCGTGCCTTTGTGGCGTACGGCCAGCAGCAGCTCCGGTCGGGTGCCGGGGCGACAGGGCTGAGCTACCTGCACGCCGGGGGCCTGGCCGACGACACGATCCGCCACTATGGCCTGGGCTGGAACCCACGGGACCTGTGGGACGACGCCGCGCGCTGGGGGCTGGAGGGCGAGCGCATCTTTCTGGCGCGAGGCGTAGTCATCCCCTGCGAGGTGGGTGGAAACCTGTGGTACGTCAAGATCAGGCGCTTCGACGCCGGGGGACACGCCGCAACCGAGGCCGGGCAGAAGTACACGGCTCCGCGAGGGGGACGAGGTGCGCTGTTCGGTGCGGATCACCTGGTCGGACGAGGCCGGCCGCTGCTGCTGTGCGAGGGCGAGCGGGATGCCCTGCTGGCGATGCAGGAGTTGTCCCACCTGGTCGATGTGGCCACGCTGGGCGGAGCAGGCCGGCGGAACCTGGGACACTGGGTGCTGTGGCTGCTGCCCTACCGGATCATCCTAGCAGCCTACGACGCAGATACAGCCGGGCAGGAGGGTGCTGCCTACGTGGCCGGCCTGAGTGAGCGGGTGCGGCCCATCCAGGTCCCGCACGGGCATGACTTGACCGGCTTTCACGCAAGCGGAGGGGATCTGCGGGCCTGGCTGCTTGAGCAATGGAAGGGGGTGCAGATGGTGGCATCTCAGTCGAAGGTTGGGGAGGATGAGGCACAGGTCACTGGGAAAGAGCCGGCATCCTCTCCTGCGGTCGCCGAAAGGAGGAGCGGTTGACCCCGCCGCACCTGTGCGCTTCTGGCTGCTGCTGCGCAGGTGCGCCAGTCCGCGCCTCGGCGCGGCGGGGTAAGCAAGCCAAAAGGCTTGCGGACGCTGCGCGTCCGAACGGCAGACGCATGGCATCTATGGTGCCCCACTTTTCCCGACTCCATCCGCCCTCACGCCGCGAAGCGCCAACTCGACGCCATCTATGGACACAACCGGCCGTGCAGCGGCTGTGCGGCTTCGCCTCAGCCGCTGCGCGCCGGAGGAAGAGAGACAACGACAGGAGGGTCAAAGCATGAAGGACGTGACCGAGCAAGCGCGGCGGCAGGCTGGGGGCCTGCCGCGCGCGCCCCTGCACAAGCGGGGCCTGGTAGCCCAGGTCGCCCGGCGCACCTCGCTGACCAGGGCCCAGGTGGGAGAGGCGCTGGAAGGCATCCTGGAGGTCGTCGCCCAGACGATGGCTGCCGGCGGCGCCGTCACCCTGGTGGGCTTTGGCCGCTTCGAGACCAGGGTGCACCGGCCGCGCAGCGTGCGCGGCCTAGACCGGAAGAGCTACCGCGTCGCCGGGCGGCGGGTGCCCACCTTCCGCGCCTACCCCTCCCTGCGCGCCCGAATGCAAGCGCAGGCAGGCGATATCCCAGACGAAAGGGGAAAGACATGCCCCGAACGGAGAACACCTACGCCGAGAGGCTGACGGTCAAGATCACCCGGCACATGCTGGCCGACCTGACCAATGTCGCCACCAAGAGCGGGGAGCCGATCTCGGCCATCGTGCGCCAGGCCATCCGGAACTACCTGGACGGCACCGACCTGACGCTCGGCACCCGCCGCACCTTTGACCGGCGCTTCGAGAAGCGCATCGCCGAGATGGAGGCGAGCCTGAAGCAGGGGTTGGCGCAAAGTGTGGAGCAGGCCGGTCAGAGCCTGCGGCAGGGCATGGCACAGGACACCAGCCGGCTGCAGACCCTGGTGCGCCGTGAGGTCGAGCAGATCCTGGCCCCCCTGCCCGCCCAAGTCGTCCAGGCATGGCACGAAGCCGAGAAGACCAAGCGCGGCTGGCGCCGGTAGCCTGCCGGGAGCAGAGCAGCCCATGACCATGACCTGCTACACCGACTGGAAGTTCGTCGGTGCCGGCAAGTACTCCAAGGCCCGCGGCCTCTTAAGGTATCTCCAGTACCGCGAGGATCGAATCAACCACGCGCCACGCGCCGGGGGTGCCGAGCGATGGGTTGACGGCGGCCTCGGCCGGGGCTGGCGCGAGATCCTCGACAACGCGTCCGAGCTCCAAACGGGCAAGGTGCTACTCCGGTCACTGGTCATCCGGCCGCCGCAGGACATGCTCGCGCAGCTTAGGCAGGCCGATCCTGAGCGCTGGGCCAATCGCCTCGATCTCATGAAGGAGCTGGTGGACCGTGTCATGGACGCTGAGATGCAGCGGGCCGGCATCGTGCGGGGAGACGGCACGCGGCAGCCGCTCGACCTGCCCTACTCCTACGTGATCCACGCCGGCGAGGACAAGAAGGGCGTCGAGAGCCCTCACGCGCACGTGATCGTGCCCGCCATGGACCGCGATCGCGAGCGGCCGTTCAACGTCTATCCCAGGGATACCCAGCACACCCGCGACGTGGCCCAGCGGGAGACGGAGCGCTGCTTCGGCCTGGAACGGCTGCGGGACCGGGAGTTCGGCCGTCACGTGGGGCTGGATCCCAAGGAAGAGCACCAACTGCAACCGGAGCGAGACTGGCAGCCCTCCTTCCCCGGCCCGGGGATGGACCGGGATTTCCACGGCAGGTGCTGATCCGTCAGACTCGCTGATATCCGGTGAGGCTGACCGTCGCTGCAATCTGGCCGTGGCGTCTGGACAATTTGCACGATGTGTGCGATACTGTGTGCAGGGCGTCAAGGATTCCTGTACGTTTTGCACACATGGGCGATACACAGACTGACTCACCGGACCATGGGGCACTGTACCTGGCTGCGGAGCAGCAGGCGGGTTACTTCACAGCGGCCCAGGCGCGGCTTGCCGGCTTCAGCCGGTCGCTGCTCTCCTACCACGTCGGCAGTGGCCGCTTTGTGCGAGTGAGACCGCGTGTGTACCGCCTTGCCCAGTTTCCGGCTTCCTCGCACGAGGACCTGTTCGTGGCCGCGCTTGAGGCAGGCCCTGAGGCAGTCATATCCCACGACAGCGCCCTGTCGCTGCACGGCCTGTCGGACCTGCTGCCGGCGCAGGTCCACGTTACGGTGCCGCGCACAGCCTCGCGACGAAGGCCGGGGATCAGGCTCCACACCAAGCGGCTGAGCGCGCAGGAAGCCACCCGCTATGAAGGGCTGCCCGTCACGACTGTCCGGCGAACGCTGGTGGATGTCGCCGCCGCAGGCCTGGCCGACGAGCAGGTGCAGCTCGCCATCCGGGAGGCGCTGCGGCGCGGGTTGGTTGCCCAAGAAGACCTGCTGACACTGGCTGCCCAGCGCAGAGGCCGGATCAGGCGCCTCATCGACGGGACGCTGAAAGGGGCAGGGGTCACATGATGACCTATGCGAGCGGAGCCGCCTTCCGGCGCGCGCTCGAAGACCGGCAGCGCGTACAGAGCCTCCAGACAGGCGTGCCCCTCGTCCGGCTGCGCAAGCTGGTGGTGTTTGATCGATTTCTGGCCCGCCTGACGCACGATCGGCCCGATGCATGGGTAGTCAAAGGCGGCTTTGCCCTGCAGCTTCGCCTGGGAGACCGTGCCCGGACCACCAAGGACATCGATGTGCTCCTGGTTACTCCAGCGGCCAACCTTCACCAGGTGATCGTCCGCGCTGCCCTCCAAGATCTCGGGGACTGGTTCCAGTTCGAGGTAGAACGCCCCTCGGAGGACCTCGGCGCGCTCGAGGGTGGCGGAGTTCGACTCCGCGTGGTGGGCCTGCTCGATGGGCGGCGCTTTGAGACCTTTCACATCGACGTCGGGCAGGGTGAGACGCTGCTTGAGCCCGTCGATATGCTGCGGGCGCCCGCGCTCCTTGCGTTCGCCGGCATCCCACCCACCGAGATCCCCTGCTTCCCGCTGCCACAGCAGGTCGCCGAAAAGGTCCACGCCTACACCCGGCCGCACCCCAGTGGCCAGAGCAGCCGCGTCAAGGATCTCGTTGACATCCTGCTGATTGCCGGCCTTGGGCCGATCGATGCCCGGGCGGTCCGCCAAGCTCTGGAGGCGACGTTCGCCGGTCGCGGGACGCACGCCCTACCCCGCCACCTGCCCGACCCACCCGCCACCTGGTCAGCCCCCTACCGCAGGCTCGCGGGCGAGGTTGGCGTGGAATTCCGGACGCTTAGCGATGCCGGCGAGGCAGCGCGCCGGTTCCTCGACCCAGTGCTGAGCGGGGAAGCAGCGGGCACGTGGGATCCAGTGGGCTGGTCGTGGAAGACGCAAGCCGGAACTGGGGACCCGCCCGAGTAACGAGTGGGAATCGGCCTGCAGGCGCGCACACCAGCAGCTGCTCAGGTTGTGTGAGTTTGTTCTCTGCGCCGAATGGTGGTATCATCCAGGCACAATTTGGGCACCGGGCGCACCTCGGCTCTCTCCAGCGACCCGGTGGTAGCGTTAGGCGGCAAGGAGGGAGTACGTCCCAACATGTTTTGCTGGTCCCGTCGCTGGCCTGCCCGGCCTCGTGCAGCTACTGCTTCGGCCCGCACGAGGGCCGGGGATGCATGTCGCGCCAGACGACCGAGGCGGTCGTGCGCTGGCAGGTGGGGCTGGGCGGCGACGGCCAACCGCTGGAAATCACTTTCCACGGCGGGGAACCGCTCGTCCCCGGGAGTGCGTTCTACCGCATGGCCCTGCCGCTCCTGCGCGAAGGCCTTTTGCCACGGTCAGTTCGCTTTGCCATGCAGAGCAACCTCTGGTTGCTCACCGACGAGCTGGCCGACCTGCTGCGGGAGCACGGCGTCTCCGTCGGCACCAGCCTGGACGGGCCGGAGGCGATCAACGATGCCCAGCGCGGCGCGGGCTATTTCCGGCGGACCATGGCCGGGATCGAGCGCGCCCGCGCGCATGGCCTGGACGTCGGCTGCATCTGCACCTTCACCCGGCAGTCGCTGTCCCACATCCATGAGATCTTTTCCTTCTTTCTCCACGAAGGCCTGAACTTCACGCTTCACGCTGCGCTGCCGGCCCTCGCCGCGCCGCAGGGCGAGGACAACAGCACCTGGTGCCTCTCCGCAGAGGCGCACGGCGAGCTCATGGTGCAGATGCTCGACCTTTACCTGGAGCACACCAACCGGGTGCGCATCAGCACGCTCGATTCGCTCTGCCGCAGCGTCTCGGCCGGCCGCGGCGGCATCTGTACCTTTGGTGACTGTCTCGGCGACTACCTCGCGGTCGGCCCGGACGGGACGATCTATCCCTGCCAACGCTTTGCCGGCAGGCCGGAATACATCCTGGGCAGCGTGCACGACGATCCAAGCCCGGAGAGGCTGGCGGCTTCCTCGGCGTGGTGCGCCTTCGAGGAGCGCCAAGAGCGCATTGTCGAGGAGTGCGGCGACTGCCCATACCTCGATGTCTGCCGTGGCGGCTGCCCGTACAACGCGCTGGCCGCCGGCGGCGGGGCCTTCCGGCAAATGCGCGACCCGCACTGCGCTGCCTACCAGCGCATCTTCGCCCGCATCACCGAGCGGGCCACGGCCGAGGTCTTCTCCGCGGAGAACATGGCCGCCGTGGTCGAGCAGCCCGACTCGGAGCAGGGACTGCTGCGGCGCGGCCGCCTGCTGGCGCTGATGCGCAGCGGCCCGCACCCGTACGAGACGGCCAGCCATGCCCGCCTGATCCTGGCCGCGGTCGCCCTGGCGGCGACCGGCTCGCCGGAGGAGGCGACGCGCCGCTTCGAGCGGTTAGGGCTGGTCACGAGGCCTGAGCGCACGCGGAGCGGGATGGAGTCGCTGTATGCCCGCCTTGCAGCGCCGATCTCCGGTCTGAACAACCTCTACCTGCACGTCACCTTTGCCTGCCCGCTGCGCTGCGTGCACTGCTACGCTGAGGCCGGCCCACCGCGCAAGGGGGCGATGCCGGTGGAGCGCATCGCCCGGGCGTGCCGCGAGGCAGCGGCTCTCGGCTTTCGCCACGCCGTCATCACTGGCGGCGAGCCGCTGGTGCATCCCCAGCGCGACGCCCTGCTTGATGCCCTGGCCGCGCTGCGTGGGGAGGTAAAGCCGCTGCTGACCGTGCTGCGCACCAGCCTGTCGCTGCCGGTCGACGACGGGCTGCTCCGGCGCATCGCCCAGAGCACCGACCAGGTGGTGGTCAGCCTGGACGGCGAACGAGAGACCCACGACGCCCGCCGCGGCGCCGGCAGCTACGACCTGGTGGAGGCAAACCTGCGCCGCCTGGCCGCCTCTGCGGGCAATAGTGAACTTTCGCTAGCGGCCGTGCTGCCCTTGGCCCAGGCCAACGGTGCGCCGGGGGATGCCGTGCGCGCGCTGGCGCGCGAGCTGGGCATACGGCGAACGCGCTTCCGGCCGCTCTTGCCGCTGGGCCGGGCGGCAGGGTCGCAGCTGGAGATTGTCCCCGAAACGCTGTGGGGGCATCTCGACCCGCGGGAGATGGTGGCCTATGGCTTCCAGCCGGTGGCCTCGTGCGGGATGGGGCAGAACTTGTACGTCGAGCCGGACGGAGCGGCCTATCCCTGCTACGCCTGGCACGGCGAGGGGTGGCGGCTGGAGGCATTGACGGATGAGGGAGGTTTGGCTGGGATTGTCGCCTCGTCAGGGTTTCGAGATCTGGGCCGGCACACCGTCGACAGCAACCACGGCTGCCGCGCGTGCGCGCTGCGCTACCTGTGCGGCGGGGCGTGCCGCGCTTGGAGCCGCCTGCCCCAGGACGCGCAGACGGATCTGGATTCCGCGCCCCGCGACTGTGACCATCTACAAGCGCGGGCGCGCTCGCTGCTGGTGAGCGCGCTAACGCATTTTGGCATTCCGGAGGAGCGGTGGTGGGAGGCAGGGCTGGCCGGCCTGGAACCTGTGAGAGCGGAGATGGTGGGGAAAGACAGAGCCTGAAGACAGAGGGGGAGTCGATGGGGCTTTTTGGACCACCGCAAGTCGAGAGAATGGAAGCCAAGAGGGATGTCAAGGGATTGGCCAAGGCCCTGGGCTACCAGAAGGATCCGAGCGTGCGCCTCGCTGCCGTCCAGGCATTGGTCAGGATCGGAGCGCCGGCTGTCGAACCGCTCATGGCCGCGCTCGGCGACAGGATCCGGGAGGTACGCCACGCCGCGGCACAAGCACTGGGCGAGATCGGCGATGGGCGCGCTGTGTGGCGGCTCTCCACCGCGCTCCAGGATGGCGAGAACGATGTACGCCAGGCCGCAGCCCACGCATTGGTCAGGATAGGCGCGCCGGCCGTCAACCCGCTGATCGCCACACTCCCGGATGAGGCGGCCGCCGAGGCACTGAGCCGGATCGGCGCAGCGGCCGTAGAGCCACTCATTGTCGCGCTCAAGCGGCCGAGCGCGGCCGCCGCTCAGATCCTGGGCAGGATTGGTGACATCCGCGCTGTGGAACCGCTGGTAGGCGCGCTTGGATACAGCGATGAACGCGTACACCACGCTGCCGCTCAGGCCCTGGGCCAGATTGGCAATCCGGCCTTGGAGCGGCTCGTCGCCCTGCTAGACACCTACCGGCGCGAGACTAGCCGTCACATGAGTGACTGGGCAGAGAATGCCTTGGTTCAGATCGGTGCACCCGCTGTGGAGCCACTCATCGCCGTGCTCAAGCATGGCAGCAGCTCGGCACAGCGCGACAACGCCGCGCGCGCTCTGGGCAGGATCAGAGATGCCAGGGCCGTCGAGCCGCTCATTGCTGCGCTCAGGGGCGATAGCGCAGGCGCCGCCTGGGCGCTGGGCGAAATCGGTGATGCTCGTGCCGTCGAGCCGCTGGTTGCCCTACTTGCGGCCGGGGACTGGAGGTTGCGCTGCGTCACGGTCTCGGCCTTGGGCCGGCTCGGCGGTGCGGCCGTCGAGCCGCTCATCGCGGCCGTCCAGCGTGATGACAACCTTTCGGTGCGGCAGGCCGCTGCTCAGGCTCTGCTTGCCCTTTACCAGGCCGGTACGCTGGACAAACTGCACTGGCGCCTGATCCTGGAGAACCGGTCGATGATCATCACACAGTCACACACCGACCGCGACATCGTCAGGGGCGGATCAGATTGCCACAGTGAGAAGGCGGGACACGAAGACTCGGTCATTCCCTTCCCGGTTTGAGAAGCTGTCCGGCCACCTCTTGACATGGTACGATACGGTGATCCGCCAATGCAGGTCGCTGTCAGCGCTCGAGTTCGCCCTGGCCCTCGCAGGCCCGGCAGTTGTAGCGTCCGATCCAACCGCGCCGCCGCCCGTTCGAGAACAGGAGTAACACATGGCTCTCTTTGGCCCACCCAACGTGGAAAAGCTGGAAGCAAAACGCGACGTCGATGGGCTCATCAAGGCCCTGGGGTACCAGAAGGACGACACGATACGCCGGGCCGCGGCCGCGGCGCTGGCCAGGATCGGCGCTCCGGCGGTCGAACCACTCATCACCCTCCTGGGAGGCGAAGATAGGGATGCGCGCAGGACGGCTGCCGCAGCGCTGGGCACGATCGCCGACCCACGCGCGGTCGAGCCGCTCCTCAAGGCGATCCAGGGGGGCACGACCGGCTCGCTGAAGGATGGGGCCGATCCGGCCGTCGAGGCGCTGGGCAGGCTGGGCGCTCCCGCCGTCGTCCGTCTGGTTGCGGCGCTTGCCGGCGGCGAGTGGAAGGTGCGCCGCGCTGCCGCGGCAGCCCTGGGCGAGATCCGTGACACGCAGTCCGTGGAGCCCCTGATCGCTGCCCTGGCGGACAAGGACCAGGCTGTGCGCCTGGCTGCGGCCGGCGCGCTGGCACGGATCGGGCAGCCGGCGGTCGGGCCGCTGGCGGGCGCGCTGGAAGGCAGACCCTGGGAGATACGCCAGGCGGCGGCCGCGATCCTCGGCGAAATCGGCCATCCCCAGTCGGTCGAGCCGCTTATCGCCGCGCTCGACGATGGGCAGCGGGAGGTGCGCGACTCGGCCGCTGCTGCGCTGACCCAGATCGGCCAGGCGGCGATCGATTCGCTCGTTGCCGCGCTCGCCGACAGGCGCGAGCCCATCCAGTGCGGGGCAGCCCGCGTGCTGGCGCGGCTGGGCTGGAAGGCGGAGCGTGGGGAAGCGGCTGCCCGGTATTGGGTGATCCAGCGGGAATGGGCACAGGCCGTCAGCCTGGGAGCGGAGGCAGTGCTGCCGCTCCTGGCTGCTCTGCGCGAGGGGGCAGGGGAAAACCGCGCGGCAGCTGCGCAGGCACTAGGCCAGATCGGCGATGCCCGCGCCGCCGAGTCGCTCGTCGAGGCGCTGCACGACAGGGACGCCGCTCTGCGACTGGTGGCCGTGGAGGCGCTGGGCCGGGTCGGCGACGCCGGTGCTGTGCAGCCGCTCGGTCAGGTGCTGGGCGATCGGGACACCTCCCTGCGCCGCGCGGCAGTCGATGCCTTGGTCCGGATCGGCGCGCGGCAGGAGGACGCCGCACGGCGCGCGCGCGTCGCCGAGCCTCTGGTCCGCGCCCTCAAGGACAGGGACCCCGAGATGCGCCGGGCCGCTGCCGACGCGCTCGAGAGACTCGGCTGGCGCCCCGACCAGGGGCCGGGCGGCGTGGAGTACTGGGTAATCCAGAAGCAGTGGGAGCGCTGCGTGGAGGCCGGGACGCCAGCGGTCGGGCCGCTCATCGTCGCGCTCCGGGACGAGGACTCGGACGTGCGCCGGGCCGCCGCCGACGCGCTGGGCCGGATCGGCGACCCTCAGGCCGTGGAGCCGCTCGGCACCCTGCTCAGGAGAGATCCGTCCCTGCGCCAAGCTGCGGCTCAGGCGCTGGCCCGTATCGGCGCGCCCGCGGCGCAGCCGCTGATTGCTCTGTTCGAGGAGGAAGGCGGGGACGAGCAGGCCCGCCGCGCCGCTGAGGACACTTTGGTGCAGATTGGAGCGCCTGCCGTGGAGCCGCTCATCGCGGCGCTCCGTCACCGGTACGCCCGCACGGCTGCGGCCAGGGCACTCGGAGAGATTGGAGATCCGCGCGCGGTGAAGCCGCTAATCGCTGCACTCAAGGACAGCGCGCACTGGCACCGCCACGCTGCCGTGGAAGCGTTGGGGCGGCTGGGCGACCCCCAGGCCATGGGGGCGCTGTCGGCCCTGCTCGGGGACGAGTCTCCCCAGGTGCGGCAGGCTGCCGCCAGAGTGCTGGACAGGTTCGGCTGGGCGCCAGACGATGGGCCGGCCGGGGCCGCCTACTGGATCCGCCGGGGGCAATGGGAGCGCTGTGCCCAGATCGGCGCGCCGGCCGTGGCACCCCTCATCACGGCCCTCCGTGATGGCGGCGCGGCCGTGCGCGCCTCTGCAGCCCAGACCCTGGCTCAGATCGGCGCACCGGCGGTTCAGCCGCTCATCCGGGCGCTCCAGGACCGGGACGTGGCCCTGCGCTGCGCTGCGGTCGACGTCCTGGGCCGGATCGGCGATGCGCAGGCGGCGGCGCCGCTGACGGCTGCGCTCCAGGACCGGGACGCAGCCGTGCGCTGTGCCGCGGCCGAGGCCTTAGGGCAGTTGGGCAGCGGGGAAGCGGTCACTGGGCTGATTGCCGCGCTCCGCGACATGGATGCGCGCATTCCTGCGGCCAGGGCCCTGGGACAGCTCGGCGACCACCGGGCGGTGGAGCCCCTTGTCGCCGAGCTCAAGCAAAGGGCCGCGGGCATGCGCGATGCCGCGGCGGCGGCCCTGGGGCAGATCGGCGACGCCCGGGCTGCGCCGGCGCTTTTGGCCCTTTACGCCAAAGACCCGGCTGCCAACCAAGCTGCCGGTGCGGCGTTGGTGCAGATCGGTGCGGCGGCGGTGGGGCCGCTCATCTCCACCCTGGAGGACTCTGACGCAAAGGAGGACGTGCGCCGGGCGGCCGCCCGGGTCCTGGGCCAGATCGGCAAGCCCTCGGTGGTTCCACTGATCGCCGCCTTGGGGCGCGGCGATGCCCGGCGCCTCGCAGCTTCGGTGCTGGGCGAGATTGGCGACCCGCGGGCCGTGCAGCCAGTCATCGCCGCCCTTGGCGACCGGGACGCGGAGGTGCGCCGGGCGGCTGCCGACGCTCTGGACCGGATCGGCTGGCAGCCGGCTGAGAGCTCGGCCGCGGCGGCTTACTGGATCGCCCGGGGGGACTGGGATCACTGCGTGGAGGTCGGGGGGCCGGCGGTTGCGCCGCTCATCGTCGCGCTCGGAGATGGCGATGGAAACGTGCGCAGGCGCGCAGCTCATGCGCTGGGGCGAGTCGGCGACGCCCGCGCCGTCGAGGCGCTGATTGGGGGGCTCGAGGATGGGAATGACAGCATACGCGAGACTGCAGCCGCAGCCCTGGGCCAGATCGGCGATCGCCGGGCCGTGAAGCCACTGATTGACGCGCTACAAGATGATTCTCGGGCGGTGAAGAGGGCAGCCGTGCAGGCACTGGACGAAATCGGCTGGAAACCCGATCAGGGAGCGGCTGGAGCAGCCTACTGGGCAGCCGGGGAACAGTGGGATCGCTGTGTCCAGATCGGCGCTGCGGCGGTGGCGCCGCTGATGGAGGAGCTCAAGTACTTGGCGCGCCCGGCATACCGGGAACGGGGCATCATCGAGGCGCTGGGGCAGATCGGCGCGCCGGCCCTCGAGCCACTCCTGGGCATGCTTGGGCACTCACACTGGGAGATGCGCAAGATCGTAGCCGGGACGCTCGTGGCGTTGCATCAGTCCGGCCGTCTGGGAGAGTCAGACCAAAGGCGTATCCTGGAACGGAGACCCGCCATAGTGAGGCAGCACGAAGACAAGTGGTCGGGTTCGTCTTCGGACTGTAACACCTCAACGCACACAGACACGGGGATCGACGTCGACTTTCCGGTGTAGTGATGGACTCGATCACCTACACGCCTATCGGCCTGGTTGACAGCCTGATTCGCGAGCCGCTGCGCCCCGAGGAGATGCGCGTCGTGCCGGCGCGCCTGGTCCTGGAGCCGCGCTTCGCCCGAGCCGTGGCGGCGCTGGAGACAGGGCAGCACCTGTGGGTCATCTACCACCTGCACCGGGTTGAGCCGGCCGGCGCCATGGCGCCCGCTGACCTCTTCACCCGGCGGATTGCAGCGCGCCCCAATCCGGTCGGCGTTACTTTGGTTCGCGTCGTTGCCGTGGAGGGGACGGCCGTCACCGTGGTCGGCCTGGACGCCGTGGACGGCACGCCCATCCTCGACTTGAAGCTCTACAAGGCCATCTGGGACGAGCCGGCCGTCCACACGGCCGAGCGCGAAGCGGGCCAGCGGGCCGTGATCGTCCTCACCGGCGGGCCGGGCGGCGGCAAGTCCGCGCTGATCGAGGACCTGCGCCGCGACCCGGAGTGGGCTGGCTGCTTTGTCGCGCTACCGGAGGCGGTCCAGTGTGTCCGCTTCACCAGCATCTCGCACGCTGAGAAGCTCTTCCAGCGCGCGGTGGTCCACCTGCAAATCGGGCTGGAGGAGGCGCTGGACCGTACCCTCGGCCCGCTCGACCCGCGGCCCATCCTCTGCCACCGCGGCAGCCTGGTACCGGCGGGCTGCTGAGCGCGGCAACACGGACGCGATGGTGGCCTACGGCCGGTGTCTTGTCGAGGGCGTAGGCGTGCGCGCCGACCTGGTGGAGGGCGGGAAGTGGTTCCGCCACGCCACCGAGGGCTGGCGAGACTAGCAAGGAGCTCACATGTCTGACACCTATAGCTGGTCCAGGTTTTACACCATGCTCTGCCGGCATGGCCCCAACCTGCTGGTTGGGATCGATGAAGGCATACGCGAGATCATTGAGATGCACGCGTCCAGCACAGATATGTTCTGGTCGGAAGGGTTGGAGGAGTGCCTGGCAGAAGGCGCTGCTGGCGGCAGCCTGCAAGGCGGAGTCCTGTCCGCCCTCGAACTGTGGCGCGAAAACGTACTCGACGCACTCGATGCGAACTTTGGCATCGAGCTCGACTGGGAGCTAGTCTCCATTCATGACGCCAGTTCGCTCATCGATGCGCTTGTCGAGGCAGCTTCGCCAGGTTAGTCCGGGCAACCTGCATTACGGAAGCACTATGGGCCTGAACTACAACTACCTGCTCTACTTCAAGCGTGAGCACCTGTGGGACGCCCTGCGGGGGGTGGCGGCGATCGCCGATCCGGTCGACCCCCCGCCCACGACGATCCACTTCACCGACCATGACCTGGTGCTCCCGATCGCGACCGATTACGGCCAGCCGAACGAGCTGCCCCATGACAGGCCCGAATACAAGTTCGCCCTCTCGCTGGTCTTTGAGGCGGATGACGCCATCCTGGAGTACCTTCGCAGCGGCGGGTTCGAAGAAGCCTACCGCGCCCCGCCCGACCCGGACGGGGTCAAGCGAGTCGCCATTGGCTTGATCTACCTGACCGTCTACGCCGACCTGGCGCAGCACTGGGCCTTCAAAAAGCCGGTCGACTTGGTCCTGTTCCGCTTCGGCACCACCGGCACGCGCATGAGCATGCTCTTTGAAGAGTCCGCCTCCATCCGCCGGACCTTCGTCGGGCTTCTGGAAAGGTGCCATGGCGTGTGCGGCATCCTGGACCTCGAGGTCGACTACGGCCAGCTTTTCTGGTTCAGGGGCAGGCAGGTCGAGGCATCTGTCTGGGATGTCTACACGCTGCCGGAGGAGATCGAGGAGATGCTGGAGAGGGGTGGGGAATGGCCCAAAGAGGCGCGCAGAGATTGCAGCTCACCGACCAGCTGGCCAACGCCTAGCTTCGCCAGGTGGCACCCGTGGTGACCCGGCTGACCGGCTGGGATGTGGGGCTCAATACCCTCGGCCGGCGCGTCCTGCCCAAGGAGTGGGGGTGCGAGGAGCTCCTGCTCTGCCAGCTTGAAGAGAGCGGTAGCCACAGATGAATGCAGAACCGGCCCGCGCGGGCCTGCTCACCAGGAGAACCTCACCGATTTTGGCGGGGCTTTAGAGAGTGCCCCCAAGGGAGCTCGCCCGACAGGACTGCCAGTTGACGTTTCTGTTATCGCGGTAGCCACAGAGCAATCACGATCCCGCAGCTTTGTGGCAGGAGGCGGGTTGCTTTCCGGCCGAATACTCTCGTCGACCGGCACCTTGGCCAGCCAGGACGCTGACGGTCGCCACCCTGGCGAACCTGACGCCAGCACTCACTGCAATCCGGCTGCTCCGATTGGACAATCCGAATGATGCGTGCGATACTGTGTGCAGAACGTCAAGGATTCCTTTACGTTTTGCGCACATGAGCGACACACAGGCTGACTCACCGGATCATGGAGCACTGTACCTGGCTGCGGAGCAACAGGCGGGCTACTTCACGGCGGCCCAGGCCCGGCAGGCCAGCTTTAGCCGGTCGCTGCTCTCCTACCACGTCGGCAGTGGCCGCTTTGTGCGGGTGAGACCGCACGTGTTCCGCCTTGCCCAGTTCCCGGCCTCCTCGCACGAGGACCTGTATGTTGCCTGGCTGGAGGCGGGCGCTCAGGCTGTCATCTCGCACGACAGCGCCCTTGCACTGAATGATCTGTCGGACCTGCTGCCGGCACAGGTCCACCTCACCGTCCCGCGCACAGCCTCACGGCGACGGTTGGGCATGACGCTTCACACCAAGCGGCTGAGCCCGCAGGAGGTCACCCGCTACGAAGGGCTGCCCGTCACGACGATCCAGCGGACGCTGGTGGATGTCGCCGCCGCAGGCCTGGCCGACGAGCAGGTGCGGCTGGTCATCCGGCAGGCGGTACGCCGCGGGCTGGTTACCCGGGAAGCCCTCCTGGCGCTGGCAGCCCAGCGCCGGGGCCGGCTCAAACACCTCATCGTCGAGGCGCTGAAGGAGGAGGGGGCACCATGACCTACGGCAGCGGAGCTGCGTTCCGACGTGCGTTGGAGGACCGGCTGCGCGTACAGAGCCTTCAGAGCGGAGTACCTCTGGTCCGCCTTCGCAAGATGGTCGTGTTTGATCGGTTCCTGGCCCGCCTGACCGAGGATCGGCCCGATGCATGGGTAGTCAAGGGCGGCTTTGCCCTCCAACTTCGCCTGGGGGACCGTGCCCGGACCACCAAGGACATCGACGTGCTCCTGGTTACTCCAGCGGCCGACCTCCACCAGGTGATTGTCCGCGCCGCCCTCCAGGACCTGGGGGACTGGTTCCAGTTCGAGGTAGAACGCCCCTCGGAGGACCTCGGCGCGCTCGAGGGTGGCGGAGTTCGACTCCGCGTGGTGGGCCTGCTCGATGGGCGGCGCTTTGAGACCTTTCACATCGACGTCGGGCAGGGTGAGACGCTGCTTGAGCCCGTCGATATGCTGCGGGCGCCCGCGCTCCTTGCGTTCGCCGGCATCCCACCCACCGAGATCCCCTGCTTCCCGCTGCCACAGCAGGTCGCCGAAAAGGTCCACGCCTACACCCGGCCGCACCCCAGTGGCCAGAGCAGCCGCGTCAAGGATCTCGTTGACATCCTGCTGATTGCCGGCCTTGGGCCGATCGATGCCCGGGCGGTCCGCCAAGCTCTGGAGGCGACGTTCGCCGGTCGCGGGACGCACGCCCTACCCCGCCACCTGCCCGACCCACCCGCCACCTGGTCAGCCCCCTACCGCAGGCTCGCGGGCGAGGTTGGCGTGGAATTCCGGACGCTTAGCGATGCCGGCGAGGCAGCGCGCCGGTTCCTCGACCCAGTGCTGAGCGGGGAAGCAGCGGGCACGTGGGATCCAGTGGGCTGGTCGTGGAAGACGCAAGCCGGAACTGGGGACCCGCCCGAGTAACGAGTGGGAATCGGCCTGCAGGCGCGCACACCAGCAGCTGCTCAGGTTGTGTGAGTTTGTTCTCTGCGCCGAATGGTGGTATCATCCAGGCACAATTTGGGCACCGGGCGCACCTCGGCTCTCTCCAGCGACCCGGTGGTAGCGTTAGGCGGCAAGGAGGGAGTACGTCCCAACATGTTTTGCTGGTCCCGTCGCTGGCCTGCCCGGCCTCGTGCAGCTACTGCTTCGGCCCGCACGAGGGCCGGGGATGCATGTCGCGCCAGACGACCGAGGCGGTCGTGCGCTGGCAGGTGGGGCTGGGCGGCGACGGCCAACCGCTGGAAATCACTTTCCACGGCGGGGAACCGCTCGTCCCCGGGAGTGCGTTCTACCGCATGGCCCTGCCGCTCCTGCGCGAAGGCCTCTTGCCACGGTCAGTTCGGTTCGCGATGCAGAGCAACCTCTGGCTGCTCACCGACGAGTTGGCCGGGCTGCTGCGCGAGCATAGCGTCTCCATCGGCACCAGCCTGGACGGCCCGGAGGCGATCAACGACGCCCAGCGCGGCGCCGACTATTTCCGGCACACCATGGCCGGCATCGAGCGAGCGCGCGCCCATGGCCTGGACGTCGGCTGTATCTGCACGTTCACCCGGCAGTCCCTGCCGCACATCCATGAGATCCTGTCGTTCTTCCTTCACGAAGGCCTCAACTTCACGATCCATGCGGCGCTGCCGGCCCTCGCCGCGCCGCAGGGCAAGGACAATAGCACCTGGTGCCTCTCCCCAGAGGCACACGGCGAGCTCCTGGTACAGATGCTCGACCTTTACCTGGGGCACACCAACCGGGTGCGCATCAGCACGCTGGATTCGCTCTGCCGCAGCGTCTCCGCCGGACGCGGGGGCATCTGCACCTTTGGCGACTGTCTCGGCGACTACCTCGCGATCGGGCCGGACGGGACGATCTACCCCTGCCAGCGCTTCGCCGGCAATTCGGCGTTTGTCGTGGGCAACGTGCACGACGATCCAACCCCGGAGGCGTTGGCGGCGACGCCGACCTGGCGCGCCTTTCAGGGGCGCCAGCAGCGCATCCACGAGGAATGCGGCGACTGCGCCTACCTGGAGATCTGCCGCGGCGGCTGCCCGTATAACGCACTGGCCGCCGGCGGCGGGACCTTCCGCCAGCTGCGCGACCCGCATTGTACCGCCTACCGGCGCATCTTTTCCTATATCACCGAGCGGGCGACGGCCGAGGTCTTTGCCGAGGAGAACATGGCTGCCGTGGTGGAGCGGCCCGACCCGGAGAAGGGCCTGCTGCGACACGGGAGGCTGCTCAGCCTGATGCGCGACGGCCCGCACCCCTACGACGCTGCCGGCCGGGCCCGCCTGATCCTGGCGGCGACTGCCCTGGCGGCGACCGGTTCGCCGGAGGAGGCGGCGCGCTGCTTTGAGCGGCTGGAGCTGGTCACGAGACCCGAGCGCACGCGGGCTGGTATGGCGTCGCTGCATGCCCGCCTGACCATGCCCGTTAGCGGCCTGAACAACCTCTATCTACACGTCACGTTCGCCTGCCCGCTCCGCTGCGCGCACTGCTACGCCGAGGCCGGCCCGCCGCGCCAGGGGGCGATGGCGGTGGAGCGCATCGCGCTGGCGTGCCGCGAGGCAGCGGATCTCGGCTTTCGCCACGCCGTCATCACCGGCGGAGAGCCGCTGGTCCACCCGGAGCGCGAAAACCTTCTGGATATGCTGGCCGCACTGCGCGGGGAAGTCAAGCCGCTGCTGACCGTGCTGCGCACGAGCCTGTCGTTTCCGGTGGACGACGCGCTGCTGGAGCGCATCGCGCGCAGCACCGGCCAGGTGGTGGTCAGCCTGGATGGCAACCGCGAGACGCACGACGCGCGGCGCGGCGCGGGCAGCTATGACTTGGTGGTGGGCAACCTGCGCCGCCTGACTGCCTCGGCGGGCGATAGTGACCTTTCCCTGGCGACCGTGCTGCCGCTGGCGCAGGCCAATAGCGGGCCGGGTGAGTCGGTGCGCGCGCTGGCGCGCGAGCTGGGCATCCGGCGAATGCGCTTCCGGCCGCTGTTGCCGCTGGGCCGGGCGGTAGGGTCGCAGCTGGACGTCGTGCCCGAGACGCTGTGGGGGCACCTGGACCCGCGGGAGATGGTGGCCTACGGCTTCCAGCCGGTGGCCTCGTGCGGGATGGGGCAGAACCTGTACGTCGAGCCGGACGGAGCGGCCTATCCCTGCTACGCCTGGCACGGCGAGGGGTGGCGGCTGGGAGCCCTGCAAGACGAGGGAGGGCTGGCCGGGATTGTCGCCTCGTCAGGCTTTCGAGATCTGGGCCGGCACACCGTGGGAGCAACCGCGGCTGCCGCGAATGCGCGCTGCGCTACCTGTGCGGGGGAGCCTGCCGCGCCTGGAGCCGCCTGCCAGAGGACGCGCAGACCGACCTGGACTCCGCACCGCGCGACTGTGCCCCCTTGCAGGCGCGGGCGCGCTCGCTGCTCCTGAGCGCGCTGGAACACTTGGGGATCTCGGAGGAGCGGTGGCGGGAGGCCGGGATGGGAGGGCTGGAACTCGCGGTGGCAAGTCCTCCCTCATAGAGGATCTGCGCCGCGACCCCGAGTAGGCCGGCCGCCTTCACGCTTTCCCCGAGGCAGTTCCGCAGGCCAATGCGGCCTGGCGGTAAGAGGAGAAATAGGAGAGAGATGCCACTCCTTGGTCCAGATCTCAAGAGAATGAAGGCAAAGCAGGATATCCAGCACCTAATCAGAATGCTGGGCAATCCAAAGCACGCCGACCTGTGGCAGGCAGTGGTTGGGTCCCTGGTCGAGATCGGCGCCCCAGCCGTAGGGCCGTTGATCGCTGCCCTGCAGGACAAGGTTCCCGCCGTGCGTGAGGGCGCGGCTGCAGCGTTGGGGCTGATCGGCGACGCCCGCGCCGTGGAGCCGCTTATCGCTGCGATCAGGGACGACGATGACTCGGTGCGCTACAGCACCGCCCTGGCGCTGGGGCAGATCGGCGACGCCCGCGCTGTGCAGGCACTGATCGGCGCTTTGGGCGATGGGGACAGCCAGGTGCGCGAGAGCGCCCGCCAGGCGCTGGCTCAGATCGGCCTTCCAGCCGTGGAGGCGCAGGTCATAGCCCGCCAGCAAGAGTCTGGCATCGTAGCTCGCCTGGCCGTCGAGGCACTGGATGTGCTCGGCTGGAAGGCGGGTCGGGATGAGTTCGGCGCTGCGTATTGGGCTGCCAAGCTGCGCAACCCAAAGCACGCCGACCTGTGGCAGGCAGTGGTTGGGTCCCTGGTCGAGATCGGCGCCCCAGCCGTAGGGCCGTTGATCGCTGCCCTGCAGGACAAGGTTCCCGCCGTGCGTGAGGGCGCGGCTGCAGCGTTGGGGCTGATCGGCGACGCCCGCGCCGTGGAGCCGCTTATCGCTGCGATCAGGGACGACGATGACTCGGTGCGCTACAGCACCGCCCTGGCGCTGGGGCAGATCGGCGACGCCCGCGCCGTGCAGGCACTGATCGGCGCTTTAGGCGATGGGGACAGCCAGGTGCGCGAGAGCGCCCGCCAGGCGCTGGCTCAGGTCGGCCTGCCTGACGTAGAGGCGCTTGTGGAGCCGCTCATCGCTGCGCTGAAGGGCGATGACAGTGGTGTACGCCGGGCTGCCGCCCGAGCCCTGGGCGAGATCCGCGACCCCCGCGCCGTGGAGCCGCTCATCGCCGCGCTGAAGGACAATCGTCCGGTTGTGCGCCAGGCCGCGGCAGAGGCTCTAGGTGAGATCGGCTGGAAACCGGATCAGGGGGAGGATGGGGCAGCCTACTGGGCCGCCAAGGGGGAGTGGGAGCGCTGCATCCAGATTGGCGCTCCGGCTGTGAAGCTGCTGAGCGCGGTCCTCGGGCAGGAAGACAAGGAGAAAGTCGCTGCCGCCCTCGCCCGGGTCGGTGCTCCGGCCGTGGAACCACTTCTTCACCTGCTTTGGAGCGAAAGTTGGGAGAAGCGCAGGATCGCAGCCGGAACGCTTGTGTTGCTCTACCATTCCGGCCGGCTCGGAGAGTCACATCGAAGACTGATACTGGCAAAGCGACCAATCATCATGCTGCAGCATGAGGATCGGTGGGCGGGGGCGTCTTCGGACTGCAGCAGCGGAGGGCATCACGTAGACAGGGGCATCGGCGTCGGCTTTCCGGTGTAGCGATGGACACCATCACCTACACGCCCATCGGCATCGTTGGAAGCCCCGTGCTCGAGCCGCTCCGTCCCGAGGAGATGCGCGGCGCGCCGGTGCGCCTGGTGCTGGAGCCGCGCTTTGCCCGGCCCGCGGCAGCCCTGGAGGTGGGCCAGCACATCTGGGTCGTAACCCACCTGCACCGGGTTGAGCCCGCCGGCGCGATGCCGCCCGCCGAACTCGTCACCCGGCGCATCGCCGCCCGACCCAACCCGATCGGCGTCACGCTGGTGCGCGTCCTCGCCGTGGAGGGGACGACGGTCACCGTGATCGGGCTGGATGCCGTGGACGGCACCCCGATCCTCGACCTGAAGCCCTACAAAGCCATCTGGGACGAGCCGCCGGTCCACCCGGCCGAGCGCACAGCGGGCCGGCGCGCTGTAATCGTCCTCACCGGCGGGCCGGGCGGCGGCAAGTCCGCGCTGATCGAGGATCTGCGCCGCGACCCGAAGTGGGCCGGCAGCTTTGTCGCGCTACCGGAGGCGGTCCAGTACGCCCGCTTCGTCAACATCTCGCCGGCCGAGAAGCTCTTCCAACGGGCCGTGGTCCACCTGCAGATCGGGCTGGAGGAGGCGCTGGACCGTACCCTCGGCCCGCTCGACCCGCGGCCCATCCTCTGCCACCGTGGCAGCCTGGACCCGCTGGCCTTCTGGCTGCAGCGCGGCTGGCCCGAGGAGGAGTTCCTTGCCCTCACCGGCCTTGCGCGCGCCGAGCACTACCGCCGCTATGCCGCCGTGATCCACCTGGTCACGGCGGCGGACGGGGTGCCGCGCGAGTACACCCGCTGGCCGCAGGCCCATCGCCCGGAGAAGCCGGACGAGGCGATCCAACTGGACCGCTGGCTGGAGGACGCCTGGGCTGGGCACCCAAGCTACTACCGGTTAGGTAGCCTCAGGCGGGACTGGGAGGCCAAGTCGAAGGCGGCGCGCGAGATCCTGGCCAGAGTGTGCATGCAAGGTTTCTCGCAGTTTCGATATTCGATAGGAGGACGACCATGACACGGAACACGCCCCAATTGCTGTGGTTTCTTTTGGTGCTGGTGCTGGCCGCAGGCTTTACGGCCGGCTGTACGCCGGACATTGAGCGGCTGGAGCAGAAACGGGATGTCCAGGGCTTGATCAAAGCCCTGGAGCATGAAGAACAAGAGGTGCGCCGGAGAGCAGCTCAGGCCTTGGGCGCCATCGGCGATCCGCGGGCAGTCGAGCCGCTTGACTTCATGCTCAGAGGCGGCCGGGATAGCTTGGAGGCCGCCAAAGCGCTGGGTCAAATCGGCGACTCGCGCGCGGTAAAATCGCTCATGTGGGCGGTTCGGGCGGATATGGAGGAGGAGGCCGCAGCCGGCCTGGTCGAGCTCGGCGAGCCAGGGGTCGAGCTGCTCATCGACGCCCTCAAGGAGTGGCCTTGGCATCCGGACCGGCGGGCCGCTGCCAGAACGCTGGGCCAGATGGGCGAGCCGGCGGTCGAGCCGCTCATGGCCCTACTTGGAGCAAGCAGTACTGACGCCACACTTGCCACCGAAGCGCTGGTCCTGATCGGCGAGCCAGCGTTCGAACCGCTCCTAGCCGCACTCAAAGCCCCTTCTACGGACGCCCGGGCTGCTATTGCACTGGGCAAGATGGGCGACCCACGTGCGGTGGACCCGCTCATCGCCGCGCTCCAGGATCAGGACTTCCCCTCCCAGTATGCCGCTGAGGCGCTGGGTCAGATCGGCGACTTGAGTGCGGTCGAGCCCCTCATCGCTGCGATGATGGACACGAGAAGCGGTATGTGGGAGAGTGCGGTATCGGCTCTCGTCCAGATCTGTCTGGACGATCCATCCATACTGGTACCATTTCTCCAGGATGCCTCCACCCTCCGGGTATACCACCCGTTGATCAGGATTGGGGATCCCAACACCTTGAGCGCACTGACAACGGCCTTTCGTGAATATGGAGGTGAGGGGATGGCAGAGGTCTTTCTCAACTCCGGCAACGATATCCTAGAGGCTGAGGCGCAACGATGGGCCAAGGAGCATGGCTACTGGGTGAATTCCAGTCCTGGAGGCGGGGTAGGGAATACCTGGGGAAGCAAGTAACTGGGAGGAGACCGATGGCACTGTTTGGGCTATTTGGACGACCGGATGTAAGGAAGCTGGCAGCCAGGAAGAATGTCAAGGGATTGATCAGGGCCCCGGGTTACCGGCAGGATGGAAGCGCGCGCCTCAGTGCAGCCGAGGCACTACGCCACTTCCCAGACGCCCGCGCCGTGAAACCGCAGAGGTGAACCAGACCACAGGCCGGCTCACCAGGAGAAGCTCACCGATTTTGGTGGGGCTTTAGAGAATGCCCCCAAGGGGGTTCGAATCCCTGTCGGCGTCCTGGTCAGTTCGCGAGCCGAGAACTGGCCCCCCAGTGCACCATGCTGTAGACATTCGACATGGTGCCGCAGTGATAGATGGCATAGTTCCACGGGTGAAAGTCGGGCGGCCTCGAGATCTCGCACTCACGGATCAGGTAGAACCGGACGTTGCGCAGCACAGTCCTGACAGCAGGCCTGCCCATCGTGCGGCGCTCCATACGTGTGCAGCGGCATGTGCCTTTCCATGAACGAGACCATGTTCCAGAGCATGAAAAAGTACGGCCTGCCTCCCCTTGGCCCGAGCCGGAGGCTGTGGTTCGAGGTCATGAAGGGCGCCTACCGGTCCTGCTCCCGCTGTGCCGGGTCGGGCTATCTGCCGGGCGTGCGCCGCCAGCGGTACCGCGAGTGCCCCGACTGCCACGGCCTGGGCGGGATCCTCGCCATCTCCGTGGAGGAGTTCATCGTGCGGCGGGAGCAGATAGTCGCCCGGGGCGGGTCGGTTCTCAGCTGCACGGTCTACGACCCCGTCACCGGCGAGGCCCACCACCTCGAGGGCAGGCACGCCGGTGTGGTCGATCCCCCGGTCACCCCGGAGGAGGAGGATGAGCAGGGCAGCGGCTTCCTGGTGCTGCGTGGGGGTCCCGACCTGACGGCGCGCGACCTCTTCGAGGCCGCGCAGAGGCTGCTGCCACGCGCAGAGCGGCGTACCTGGGCGGAGGAAGGGGACAGAGAGGGCCCCGGGACGGAGCACAGAGACTAGCGCGGGGGACCCCGCGCCGACCGGCAGGGGTGCACGGGTCCTGCTAGGGGAGCGGCGGAGAGGCGGGAATGGAATCCCGCCCTACGGGGACGTGCTGCCCTTACCGTTGCGCCGATTACGGCAACCGTCCGTGACATCCCGTCCGAAGTCTCACTGTCTCCGGGCGATGGACTGCTCACGCACTGCGCAGCAGACATGGACCACATCCAGACGGTTCCCAAGCACAAGCTGGGGTCTTTGATCGCCTATCTCTCGTCCGAAAGAATGGAAGAGGTGAAGCACGAGCTTCCATCGGGCGAGATATCGCTTCGGAATACCTGCGGGCATTGGCGGAGAGCTCGGCCCATGCGGGACGAATGCACAAGGCGGAAGGCACAATGCACAAGTGCGACGTGCGCACCGCCCTGTAAGGCCAGGTGCAGCGCACCCTAGAGGTGCACCGCACCGGGAGGAGGGCTCGGGCGGAGAGATTTGCCCGTGCGGGACGAGTGCACAAGGCGGAAGGCACAAGTCCTACGTGCGCACCGCCCTGCGGGGCCAGGTGCAGCGCACCGGGAGACGGGCTCGGGCGGAGAGCTTGGCCATCCGAGTTGGTGGGTCAAATCGGGCCGCGCGTTGACAGGGGTCCCGGACCGTGGTACAATTGGCACCAGAGCTCAACGGCTGTCTCGTCGGTTTCGGCCGCGTCTCCCATGCTATTGCCGGCCCACTCCCGGCTGGAGGTAGAAGATGAGCTGGAGTCGAGCGACCCTCTCTCTCCTCGGACTTGTGCTCGTCGCCGCGCTGCCTTCGGGCGCTGTTTTTCCGGCAGGTGCCGTTTCCCCCGCGTTCGGGCCGGCGCTCAGTGCCGCGACCTGGACCGATTTCGCGGTGGTCGCCGGCGCCGCGCCGCGGACCTACCACGCCGCGGCTGCCGCCGGTGACGGCCACGTCCTCCTCTTCGGCGGGTACGCCGACGGCTCGGTCTACGGCGACACCTGGGTGTTCGACCTCGCCGTGGGGCGCTGGAGCGATCCCGCACCGGCCGTCGCCCCGTCCGCCCGCTGGGCGCACAGCATGGCCTCGGTCGGCTCGGACCAGGTGCTCCTCTTCGGCGGGAAGGACGCTGCCTACCAGCCGAGCGACGAGACGTGGGTCTATGATTTCGGCGACAACACCTGGACTCAGAGGTTCCCCGCCGCGCATCCGGATGCCGGGGGCGGCCCCATGGCCGCCATCGGCGATGACAAGGCGCTCCTCTTCGACGGCGACACCTGGGTCTACGACCTCGGCGAGGACACCTGGACGAACATGGCGCCGACATCGCCCCCGCCCGACCGGTGGTACCATGCGGTCGTCTCCCTGGGCGGCGACAAGGTGCTCCTTTTCGGCGGGGAGAACCTCTCGGGCCGCCTTCAGGATACCTGGGTGTACGACCTCTCGGACAACGCCTGGACCGAGATGTCGCCGGACCTCGTCCCCGCCAAGCGCCGCCTCCACGCCATGGCCCCCCTCTCCGCCGGAAAGGCGCTCCTCGTCGGCGGGGACGACATGAACGCCTTCGACGACGTCTGGGTCTATGATCTCGCCGCCGGCACCTGGACGGAGATGCCGGCCGCCGATCGCCCGGCCGCCCGCTACAGCCACGCCATGGCATCGCTGGGGGGAGACCAGGTGCTCCTCTTCGGCGGGATGAGCTATGGATGGACGGTCGGCGACACCTGGGTCTATGACCTCGCCGCCAACGCCTGGAGCGAGCGCGCCGTCACCCCCGTCGCCCGGTATGGCCATGCCATGGCCGAGCTCGACGGCAGCCGGGCTCTCGTCTTCGGCGGCCTGCTTGACCCAGGCGGCAGCGGCGAGACCTGGCTGCTCGACCTGGACGCCGTCACCTGGACCGAGCTCTTTCCCGCCGTGGCCCCCTCCGAGCGATGGTACGGCGCCGCGTCCTCGCTGGGCGGAGGCAAGGCGCTCCTCTTCGGCGGGGCGAACGGGGACGCCATCCTGGGCGAGACCTGGGTCTTTGACCTCACCGACGGCAGCTGGACCGACAAGGCACCCGCCGCCCACCCGGCTGCCCGGATCGAGCACGCGATGGCCTACCTGGGCGGGGACCAGGTTCTCCTCTTCGGGGGCTGGGACGGCACCTCGACGCTGGCGGATACCTGGGTCTATGACCTGAGCGCCAATACCTGGACGAACAAGGCGCCTCCGGAGGCCCCCTCCGCGCGCTCCGGCCATGCGATGGCCCCCTGCGGCGGAGACCGTGTGCTCCTCTTCGGCGGGCCCCAGTCCCCGGGCGGGACCTGGGTCTATGACCTCAGCGACAACGCCTGGACGCAGAAGGCGCCGCCCACGGCCCCCTCCGCGCGGACCGAGCACGCGATGGCCTCGCTCGGCGGCGACGAGGTCCTGCTCTTCGGCGGGTACGACTTCAGCCATCCGCTCGACGACACGTGGGTCTACGACCTCGGCGCCAACCGGTGGCTGGAGCAGGCGCCCGCCGCGTCCCCCTCCGCGCGCTACTACCATGGCCTGGTCTCCCTCGGCGGGGACCGGGTGGCCCTCTTCGGCGGGTACGATGCCGGATTCGCGGCCAACGGCGGGACCTGGCTCGGCTCCGGGTTCACGGCCTCCGCCTTTGCGATCCGCTTGCCCCTGGTGATGCGGTGACAGGCCATGACGTTCGCCGTCCATCGTCGACGCTCGGGCCTGCCTGGTCCGTTCTGCCTGGAGGTGTGACATGACATCGCGCTTCGCCTCCCGACGAGGGGGGCCGCTCGCCCTCGCCCTGCTTCTCGCCCTTCTACCCGCCGCCGCGGCCCCGGCGGCGCGCTTTGTCGCCGCTCCGGTGCTCTCCGGCGGCACCTGGACCAACCTACAGCCGGTCCCTGCACCCTCCGAGCGCTACCGACCCGCCATGGCCGGTGCCGCCGGCGACCGGATCGTCCTCTTTGGCGGGTTCTACTACCCGTCCGTCCTCGGCGATACCTGGGTGCACGACCTCTCTGACAAGACCTGGGCGCAGCAGGCGCCGGCCGGGTCGCCGCCCGCGCGCGCCCACCACGCCATGGCGAACATTGGCGGAGACCAGGTGGTTCTGTTCGGCGGGACGGACGGTGCCATCCCACTCGGCGACACCTGGGTCTATGATCTCAGCGCCAACACCTGGACGAACATGGCGCCCGCTTCGGGCCCTTCCGCGCGCGAGGGCGCCGCCCTCGCCCCGCTTGGCGGAGACCAGGTGCTCCTGTTCGGCGGCTGGGATGGGGCAACGAGGGACGACACCTGGGTCTATGACCTGAGCGCCAACACCTGGACGCTGAAGGCCCCGGCATCTGCTCCGGCTGCCCGGATGGACCACGCCCTCGCCGCCGCCGGCGCCGGCCAGGTTGTGCTCTTTGGCGGGAGCTACGTCCCCTACAGCGATACCTGGGTCTACGACCTCGGCGCGAACACCTGGATCGAGAAGTCGCCCGCTGCGGCCCCGCCCGCGCGCAGGGGCCACGGCCTCGCCTCCCTCGGCGCCGACCAGGTCCTCCTCTTCGGTGGGCTCGACGCCGACTACATCCGCCTCGGCGACAGCTGGGTCTACGTCCTGGGCGAGGACGAGTGGACCCAGTGGCTCCCCGCGGTATCGCCCTCCGCCCGGAACGACCACGCCATGGCCTCCACCGGCAGCGACCAGGTTCTGCTGTTCGGCGGGATGGACGGGAACTATGACGGCGAGACGTGGCTGGCGACCGGCTTTCTCTTCATTCCGTCGACAGCCGTCTACCTGCCCCTCGTCACCAGGTGACGCTCGCCGCGCGGGGCCGGCGACGCCCCTCTCCGGAGAGGGGGAGAGGAAGTTCGTGGGGGGCAAGCCCCCCACCCCCCCCTGAAGGTGCACCGCACCGGGAGGAGGGTTCGGGCGGAGAGCTTGGCCCATTCGAGGAGTGGGTCAAGTCGGCAAGTTGACGTCCGGCGCATCGCGTGCTATAATAACGCCTAGAGGCTGCCCAGTCGGGTGCAGCCTAGCAGAAGCGGCCAATCCCAGACGAGAGAAGAGGGGGCGCACGATGGATTTCGAAGGGTATTGCGTGAAGTGCCGGAAGAAGAGGGCGATCAAGCAGGGCAAGGTTGTCAAGACCTCTAAAGGCAGACCGATGGCCAAGGGTGTGTGCCCAGAGTGCGGCACCACGGTGAGCCGGTTCTTGTCGGCGAAGGACGTCAAGTAGCGCGTACACCAGAGTACCGGCGCACCTAGCCGGAGGGCGCCGGGCTGACGCATCCGCCCGGCCTGACTTCTGCCGGCGAACGCCGGCTTAGCGCACGCGGGGGTGCCAAAGGCGTCCCCCTGGCGTGCGCCGCTTGGGATCGCTCGTCCTCGGTACCGAACGGGGCAGGCCCGGCTGTCCGCCTTCCTGCCCTCACTCGCCCCCGGATTCACCCTCTGCTGGGCGCGGCGCCGCTCGCCTGCCCACTGGCGTCCTACCGGTGCACGGCGCCTGCCCCTGGTGCATTGCACCGGTCCTCTCCATCGGTGCGTCGCATCTGCCGGGCTACGGCCGAGGAAGCTTGCCGCAGCCGCCCAGCTGAGCGAGTCTCTGCTCTATCCTGTCCCAAAGGCCCGCCGCCTCGAGCTGAGCCGGCGTGAAGTAACTCTTCAGCTCCTCCTCCACCTTCTGCCTTGCCCGCTCCTTGCTCGTGGCAAGCCCGGCACAGTACCGGGTGAGCACCAAGCCCGACGCGTACCTCACCGCCGCCTCGAAAGCGCCGCGGGCAACGTTTTGCTCCTTCGCCCGGTCGCTCAGGCGGGCCCCGAACCAGCGGTCGAACATCGCCTCGTCGATCAGCAGCGCGGCCGCCGGCACGCGCGGAGGGTGGGTCACGAACTGGTTGTAGGGATCATCCCCGTGGCTCAGGTGGCGCCCATCCGCCACGAACCACGGCATCGCGTGCCCCGCCGCGGAGGTCAGCTTGACCGGGATGTTCGCGGCGCGCAGGAGGGCGCGCAGGAACCCGACCGTTCCCCAGCAGCCCGCCGTGTAGTGCCTAATCCCGCGGGATGGGTAGCCGCTGTTGACCGTGCCGGCGAGCACCCGCGACATCGGCGGAACGCCCCGGTACTGCCAGTGGGCCTCCATGTTGGCCGCCTCTGCATAGCCTGAGAAGTGGGTCAAACGCCCGCACCAGTCCAGCACCCGCGCGATCGTCTCCAGCCGCGAGGCGCCGATCAGCTGCACCGACCGCAAGAACGCAAGGCTCCGGGCCGGCGGCGCGGGGACGATGCGTCCAAAGACCGCCTTGATCTCGTAGCCATGCTTCGGTCCGTTCCAGCGGAACATCGCCCGGCTGTCAAACAGCTCGGTGAGCGCCGGCAGCGTGTACCCCTCAAGCAGCGTCCACGGCAGCTGCCGGTCGACCTCCAGGGCCAGGCCCAGCCCGACGCTCGCCCTGTAGTAGGCCCACGCGTCGTCTTGCGCCAGGATGGTCGTCGGCGTCTCGTCGTCGGCCAGCGAGACCAGGTTCGGGGGCACATCCTTCACCAGCACCGAGCGGCCTGCCAACGCCAGCTGGAACGCCTCCTCCAGCTCGTCCTGCATCCTACTGCTCCACCTGGCCCAGAGCTCCGCTGTGCCCGGGCCTTCCCAGACAATGCTCGCCGCGATGGACGGGTGTGCCCTGAGCCAAGCATCCAGATCCACAGGTTTCCGTTTCTGCTCCATTCTCGATCTCCTTTCTCCGGTCAGTCTGCGCTCGGGGTCCTTCCCCCCCGGTGCATTGCACCTCTCCTCCCCTCCGCTGACCTCGCCGTCACCCCCATGCCGGCCGAGCCCATGATGGGCGGCTCGACCCGGTCCGACAGCGGCCATCCGATGTAGCGCGCCGCGATCTGCGGCAGGGCGACGTTGAGCGCCGAGGCCATAAATGAGGTCAGAAGCGAGGTCAGCGTGGCGGCGACCAGGGCTGCGGTTCGGTTCGAGTCGCGGATCAAGCTCTTGTCTCCTCTGACAGCCGTTGTGCCGTATGGTGAGAGGATCAGCCCGTCTTTCGTCCAGCATCGCCATTGTAGCACACTCCCTCCCAGGTACAACTCCCTTCTTGGGGCGTTGCACCTCTCCGCCGCGCCCGACAGGTGCTTAGCGCCTCGCGATCCCTCCAGGCCCACAGCAGGCAACCGGTAGGCCGGGTTTCCATACCCGGCCCGCCGTCCGGAGGTGCGCCTGCCGGCATTCGATGGAGCAGAAGCGCCTGCGGGCGCGCTGCGCGGTGTAGTGGTCGAGGGAGTGGGCGTCGACGTCGTCGCCGCACCACTCGCGGAGAAGCCCGGTGTAGGGCGGACCGGGAGGGGGTTCGGCGCGCCCGTCTGCCGGGCCCTGGTCCGGCGTGGCCCATTGACACCCGGCCCAAATGCGGATATAATGGAGACAGCCAGCAGCCTGCAGAGACGCGGGGCACAGGAGATGTCCGAGGCGGCAGGCGTGCTTGGTGATCCTCGCCACTGCATAGAATTCCCTCGCTGAGCAAAGCACCCACGTGCCGTCGAGGCGATCCATGTACGGTCGCCACGCGCTCCCGCCGGCGCCTGGCGGTTCGCGCGCCGGTGTAGTGGATTTTGGTACCTGTCGTGAAAGGAGACTCCGAGATGCCGAACAGAGCAAGAAGGTTCCCATTCGGGTCACTGCTCGCCTTGTTGATCGCCGGCTTGCTGGTCGCAGCCTGCGCTGAGGAAACCGAGTCGCCTCCACCTCCGCAGCTGAAGGAGGTGCTGCCGCTCGCACCAGGTGCGGTGCAGCCCTCGGCGGCGAACCTGATCCTAGGGTCGACCCACGTGGAGCCATTTGACGAAGCCAGCCAGACGTACCAAATCGTGGCGACTATCGAGAACACGGGTGGCAGCGACGCCAGTGCATTCAGTGCCGGATGCACATACAAGTGCCCTCCTGGGGGCTCGATCACGGGCGGCGGGCTAGACATCGTCCAAGGCGGAGTCATCGCGGGGAACTCGAGCTACACCTACAAATCGCCCTTCCATCTCGCGTGCGAATCGAAACCTCCTACGCTGGGCCTGACCTGCAGCATCACCTCGGCCCAGGGAGGCACGCAGACATACGCCGTGAATGTGACACTCCCTTAGGGGTGCGCCGTCCGGCGAAAACGCCGTGCGGCCTGCCGTTTGCCTCGCGCGACGGCATCGCCCGGCCCTGGCCCGTGGCGGAGGCAGCCCAGGCGTGAGCGGCACGATTCCCTGGAGACGCGATCGGGCGAGGCTCAGGCGTTGGTAGCTGCATCCAGTCGCAGCACAGGGAGCATCCTATGAACAAGCCGGGAATCCCACAGCCACCAATCGGAGTGATATTGGCCGCACTGCTCCTCGCAGGGTGCGGCGCGACCGGGGTCACGCCAACCTCACCAACCGAACCGCAGATCTCCTTCACCGCCGATCGCACGAGCCTCGCGCCCGGGGAGTGCGCCACGCTGCAGTGGAGCGTGGAGGGTGGCCTTGGGGTCGACTTTGGTGGAGAGCCGGTTGACCGCTCGGGTCAGAGGCGGGTGTGCCCACCGGAAACGACCACCTTCTGGCTGGGGGTTGACACCGGAGAGGCCGTCGCCCGCCGCCAGGTCGTGATCTCCGTCCGCAGCCCAGGGCAACCGCCCGGTGCGCCATCGGGCCCGACACCCTCTCGTCGGGCGACACCCGCGGGCGCGGCTGGGGAGGAAGAGCTGCCTGACCTGACGGTGACTGAGGTTTCTTCGTCCCCGGCGGCTCCCCGGGCGGGAGAAGTGACGGCACTGGGGGCTGTCATCAAGAACCTGGGAACCTGGGACGCGGAGGATTTCTTCGTGAGCTTTTTGCTGGACGGCGCGGAGATCGGCTCCGTGCTTATCGGCCGCCTCTCCGCAGGAGCCGAGGGTGAAGCCACGGTCAGAGTGACGTCGCCCTCCGCCGGCGAGCATAGACTGGACGTCATTGCGAATCCGGGCGGTTGGATCAGGGAAGCCGACGAGAGCAACAACGCGCTCCGCAGAAGCTTGGTGGTCGAAGGGGCACAGCTCCCTGACCTGGTGATCGAGAGCCTGACCGTCCAGCCCGAGAGCCCGGCCCCCGGGGACCCTGTCGCGATCGCTGTGACGATTCGGAACCGGGGCACGGGCGCCGCGGAGCAGGCAAGTGTGGCCTTTTCTATCATGGGTGCTGCTGACCTGGAGGGGCTGGAGCAGGGCGAGTGCAGCCCTGAGGACCGCTATGCGGTCGAGGTGGTGGACTCTGCCCGGGCAAACCCGGACTCCGATCCTTCTGCAGCCCTTGGCCCGCCCGACTTCTCAGAAGAGCCGGCGAGGGGCTGTGTCAACCTGGGTATCGGTGGTTCCATCACCCTGGCGCTTGGCGACAGCGGGGTGATGGATGGGCCGGGCGATGACCTGCGTATCTGGGGCGCGCCGCGCGTGGAGCGCTCCTTCCACGTCGAGCTGAGCGAGGACGGCACCCTCTTCTACTCCCTGGGCCTTGTCCGCGCCGGGACCGACCTGGACCTCGCGGCGTCTGGCGTGGCGGTGGCCTGGCTGGTGAGGATCACGGACGACGGCAGCCCGGAGCGGGAAGGCACGGCGTCTCCGGGCACCGACCTGGATGCCGTGGAAGCCCTGCACTGCCTGCCGCTGGACCGAGACCCGCTCAAGCTTGACCACGTGGAGCTTCTGACATCCCTCGAACCTGGTGGGCGGGAGACGGTCACAGTCTCCTGGACGAGCACCTCGGCCGGGGAGTACACGTTGGTCGCCGAGATCGACGCCCTGGATTCCGTCCCAGAGAGCGATGAGACGAACAACGCGCTGGAGAGAGTCATAGCCGTGCGAGTCAAGTAGCCGGGGGTGAGGAGGGGCAAAGATGAAAGTGCGAGCCTCGTTGCGTCGGGCACTGCAGGCGGCCCTGGCTGCCCTGGTCGCGGTGGTGCTTCTCCCCGCCAGGGCGCAGGCTTTCGCGCCCAAGCACCACCTGGATACCATCATGGGGCCGCTCGAGGGCGCGGGGTTTTCTGAGAGCGAGGCGTACCTGATTGCCTTCTTTGCGATCGAGGTCGACATGAACGAACTGCCGCGGCCTTTCTGCTGGACTCCTATCCGCTGGCATACGCAGACGTACGCCTGTGCTCCGACCCATGAAGACCTGGCTACCGATCCCTGCGTTCAGGGTGGGCGCTTTGCCGACTGGGTGGCGTGGTGCCTCCCCTTCCACAACTGCCGCTTGCCGTACGCACTCAACGGGTTTGACGACGGTCCGGCGTATGGGCTGACCGAGTTCACGAAAATGCGCAGCCTCTGGTCGATCGAGGCTGCCATGCACATGGCGCCCGGAGAACGCTGCTTTGACGTGCTACGGCGATTCGGATACATGCTTCACGGCATCCAGGACTTTTACGCCCACACCAACTGGGTGGAGGTCTTTCACGATGAGCTCGGCTTTGACTTCAAGGAGATCCCCACGTGGACCAGTTTCATGAAGGCGCAGCGGGGGGCGGAGCTGAACCTGATTCTGCTTCAGCATGCCGCCGGGGACGAGGGTGAAGCGAAGAGGCAATACGCCACGCTGGACGCGAACCTGCGGATCGGCGGCGAGGTTGACGGCAGTGCCTGGCACGACACCTATGGCAAGGATTGGGATGTCGAGAACAACTACGACGAGAAGGCGCTGGACGCGCATCGAGATGAGCACAACCACACGGTGCTCGACTACTTCGAGGAAGCCAAGTTCCTGGCCGGCACCGAAACCTACCAGCTCGGCCTGGAGCTAAAGTCCAACATTGTCAACAACCCCGAGCTGGGCGAGGCTGCCTGGAAGAGGCTGTTCGATTGCGTCTACGAGATGGCAGCGTTCGAGGGCGTGTCTTTCGAGGACGAGCTGAACGAGTACACCAGCTCCATCCGCCGGCTCAGGTCCTACTCGAGCTCGCTGCCCTATGTGCGGGGCGTATGCGGCGCCGTCGTCTCCCTGAGCTTTCTCAGCTCGTCCTACCCCCCATTGGCCGCGTTGGCTGCGCTGTGCTCGCTGGTGCCGAACCAGCTTTGGCATTGACCGGTGCGCGGCTGCGCACACGGAGACCTGGGTTGCTGCGCCTGGAAAGGAGGACGGCCATGTTGATGAAGTCGAAGTTGAGAGCCAGGTGGGTGCTCCTGGTGACCATCCTGTGCCTGGCGGGTGTCTCTGCAGCGGCCAGCACCGCGGCCAGCAATGGGCAGCCCTTTCCACCGGGATCACGGGTGGAGGGCAGTCACCCTGACGCGCTGCTCGTCCTGCGCAACCTGGGGACAGGCGCCAGCCTCAAGGCAAACAGCGAGGGCGGTGGCCCAGGCATCAGGGCCGAAAGCAAGAGCGACGATGGGGTATACGGTATCACCGGCCAGAAGGGCAAGAGCGGGGTGTATGGTTTTAGCACAGTAGGAGTCGGGGTGACGGCCCGGAGCGACAGCAACGACGGCCTGGTTGGCTGGACCGGAAACAAGGACAAGAGCGCGGTGTGGGGCCACAGCACGGAAGGAATCGGCGTCAGGGGCGACAGCACCGACAACGATGGCGTGCGCGGCGCAAGCACGCAGGGTGCCGGGGTTGTGGGCCGCAGTGAGGAGGAGGATGGGGTAGTCGGATGGACCGGAACCAAGGACAAGAGCGGCGTGTGGGGCCACAGCGCGGAAGGAATCGGCGTCAGGGGCGACAGTACCGACAACGATGGCGTGCGCGGCGCAAGCACGCAGGGTGCCGGCGTTGTGGGCCGCAGTGAGGAGGACGATGGCGTAGTCGGATGGACCGGAACCAAGGGCAAGAGCGGCGTGTGGGGCCACAGCACCGAGGGGACCGGCGTCTCAGGCAGCAGCGACAGGACTGGTGTGCATGGCTGGAGTGACGAGGGCACAGGTGTGCTGGCTGCCAGCAAGCAGGGCACCGCCCTGTACGTCGACGGCACGTCCATCTTCAAGAACTATGCCAGCTTCGAGGGGGGCCATGGTGACCTGGCTGAGAACTATTACGGCACCGGGTTCTTGGAGGGAGGCGACGTCGTGGTTATCGACTCCGGCGCCGGCTTGACCTTGAAGGCAGCCAGCAGGGCCAACGACACCGCAGTTGCAGGCATCATCTCCACAGCCCCCGCCATGAGGCTGAAGGGGCTTATCGACAACGATCTTGGAGTTCCCCTGGTCATTGCGGGGCGCACCCTGTGCAAGGTCGATGCCGGCCACGGTCCCATCGTGCCGGGTGACCTGCTCACTTCATCCCCTACTCGGGGGTATGCCATGAAGGCCCAACCGGTCGTGGTAGGTGGACTTGCGCTCTATCGACCCGGCACTATTATCGGCAAGGCCCTGGAAGCCTGGGAGAATGGAAAAGGGCTCATCATGGTGCTGGTTACTTTGCAGTAGGAGGAGGACGCTGTGCCGCCAGCAGGGCACAGGCAGAGGAGCGGCAGTTGAGCAAGAATGGTAGCTGTGTGGGGAAGTGGGCCGCCAGCATTGCAGCGGCTCTCATCGGTGCGGTGCTGGTCTGGTGGCTCGGTGCCGCGCTGTTCTGGTGGCTGGTGCACCCGGGCGGGCTGCTGAATCGAGAAGCGCCTTCGCCCGTACCACCCCCTCATGCCCCGGCCATCGTCAATACGTATGGGACGGAGCTGTACGATGAGCAGCTGATGGAGGTCACCCTTGAGCCCGGAGCCAAGGTCAGCCTGAAGGTCGCAGACTACTGGCATGTGCCGGAGGGCATCGAAGGAAGCTGCGCCGACGGGTTCTGGGCGTTCACCTGGATCGTGCGCTCGCCTTACCCGGAGGGCGGCGAAGACCTGGTGATCCAAAGGCCCCTGCCCATGGGGAACGGCCGGACGGATACCTTTGCACAAGGATCGACCGGCTCGAGCTCTGCCGGCTGGTGCGACGACCTCATGCTGTTCAACACTTCCCTGGAGCGGTACCAGGTCGAGATTCGGCACGCGTCGGGGTCCTTGCCGTAGGAGGGGAAACCCGGCCTGCGGTGGCGGGTATGGAAACCCGCCCTACGGTGGCGCATGGGGAAGCCCGGCCTGCGGTGGCGGGTATGGAAACCCGGCCTACGTGGCGGGTAGGGAGACCCGGCGCTACGGCGGCGGGTATGGAAACCCGCCCTACGTGGCGGGTAGGGAAACCCGGCGTACGCCCCCTTGTTCTTCGTGCCGCTCCGCGGTATAATGGTGCCGCACCCGACACCAGGCGCCACCGGCGCCGGCACCCGGAGGATGCCATGGCCACACACCTCTACCTGGCGCCCGCCGCGGCGGGCAAGACGGCCTATCTCGTCGACCTCACCCGCCGGGCCGCCCAGGGTCTGGCCGCCACCCCGCGCGTCGTCGTGCCCACCATGCTGCAGGTCCGCTCCTGGCGCCACCGTCTCGCGCAGGCCGGCGGCGCCATCGGCGTCCGCCTTCTCACCTTCTCGCGCCTCTACGCCGACTGCCTCAGCGCCGCCGGTGAATCGTACACCGAGCTCTCCGAGCCCGTCCAGTACCGCCTGATCCGCTCCGTCGTCGACGGGCTGGGCCTCGTCCACTACGCCCCGCTGGCGCGGATGCCGGGCTTTGTCCAGGTGCTGCAGCGGTTGATCGGGGACCTCAAGGCCGCCGGCATCTACCCGGGCGCCTTTGCCGGCGCCGTGGCCGGCATGGGGAGCGAGCCGCGGCTTGCCGAGCTGGCCCTGGTCTATGCCGCCTACCAGGAGCGCCTTCGCGAAAAGGGCTGGGCGGACGCCGCGGGCGTGGGTTGGCTTGCCGCCGAGGCGGCCCGGGAGCGGGCGCCCGGCCTGGCGCGGGACTGGCCGCTCCTGGTCGTGGACGGGTTCGACAGCTTTACCTCGGTACAGCTGTCGCTCCTCTCGGTCCTCGCCGGCCGCGTGGGGACGGCCGTCGTCGCGCTGACGGGCACCCTGGACGGCCGCGGGCGGCCGGCGGTGCACAGCCGCTTCAGCCAGACGCTGGATCGGCTGGAGAAGGCGCTCGGAGTCCGCGCCGAGCCGCTGCCGCAGCTTGCCCCGCGCCATCACCCGGCCCTGGCCCACCTGGAGGCCAGCCTCTTTGAGCCGTCCGCGGGCCAACGGGACGCCGGCGGCGCGGTGGAGCTGATCGAGGCGCCGGACCGGGCGGCCGAGGCGCGGGCCGCGCTGCGCTGGCTCAAGGCCAGGATCAGGCAGGATGGGATGCGGCCCGAGGAGCTGGCGCTGCTGGCCCGTGACATTGCTGCGTACCGCCCATTCCTGCTCCAGGTTGCGGCCGAGTTCGGCCTTCCCATCCGGCTGACCGGGGGCCTGCCCCTCTCCTCGAACCCGGCCGTCGCCGCGTTGCTCGACCTCTTGCGCCTGGTGATGCCGGTGGGCCCCGGCCGGCCCGAGCCGGCGCTGCCGCGCCGCACCCTGGTGGAGGCGTGGCGGTCCCCCTACTTTGACTGGTTGGCGCTGCCCTCGGAGGGAGCGCCCGAGCCGGTGGGCATCTCGGCAGGCGATGCGGAGAAGCTGGCGGCGGCGGGGCGGTGGGGGCGGGTGATCGGCGGGCTCTCCGAGTGGGTGCAGGCGCTGCGGAACCTGGCGAGCATGCCAGAGCCGGGCGAGGAGGGTGCCGAGCCCGAGGACGATGAGGATCGCAGCCTGCCGCGCGGCCTCGTCCGCGGCGCGCGGGCGGCCGAGCTCCTGGGGCGCCTGGAGCGCTTTGTCCAGCGGCTTGCGCCGCCCGGAGGCGAGCGCCCCTACCGCGACTATGTGGCGTGGCTCGAGGACCTGATCGGCCCCGACCCCGAGCCGGGGCCGCGCCGCTTTCCCGATCGCGACGAGCCGACTGCCCTGCAGGTGGTAGGGCGGGCGCGCGATGCCTCGCCGCAGGCGGCCGAGCGCGACGTCGCGGCGCTCCGCGCCCTCAAGGACATCCTGCGGGGGTTGGTCTGGGCGGAGGAGGCCGTGGGCGCCAACCGGCCGGTTTCCTTTGACGGGTTCCTTGCGGAGCTGACCGGCGCCGTCGAGGCTGCCTCGTACGTCCTGCCGGCCCACCCTGAGCGGGGTGAGATCGTCGTGGCGGACGTGGTGCAGGCGCGCGGCGTGCCCTTCCGCGCCGTCGCCGTGCTGGGCCTGGCCGAAGGGGAGTTTCCGCGGACCCTCTCGGAGGACCCTTTCCTGCGCGACGCGGACCGGAAGAGCCTGAGCGAGGCGCTCGGCGTCCCGCTCGACCCCTCCACGGTGAGCGCCGAGGCCGAGTTCTTCTACGAGGCGGTCACCCGCCCGCGCGAGCGGCTGCTTCTGACGCGCCCGCGCCTGGCCGAGAACGGAGCGCCCTGGCAGGCCTCGCCCTTCTGGGACGAGGGCGTCCGCGAGGTGCTCTCGGTCGAGCCGGCGACGCTGGTGGGCGAGGGTGCCCCTGCGGCGGACCAGGCCGCGTCGTGGGAGGAGGTGCTCGGAAGCGTGGCAGCCCACCCGGGCCGGGCGGAGGTCGAGGCGTGGCTGCAGGCAGCCGCCCCGGAGCGCCACGATGCCCTGGAGCACGCGGCGGGGGTGCACCGGGCGCGGGCGACGCGGGCGCAGCCGGGCTGCCTCGACGGCGACCTCCCGGAGCTGGGCGAGGCGCTGGCGGAGCAGTTCGGCCCGCGCTATACCTGGAGCGCCACCGGCCTCGAGGCCTACCGGCTCTGCCCCTTTGCCTTCTTTGCGGCCAAGCTGCTCCGGCTGGAGGAGCGCGTCGAGCCGGAGGAGGGCCTCAACGCCAAGCAGCTGGGCACCATCTACCACACCATCCTGGAGAGGGTCCACCGCACCGCCGCCCAAGCCGGCCCACCCGGCCTGGAGCAACTCCTGGAAGCCCTCCCGGGCGTGGCGGCTGCCGTGCTCGACGCGGCTCCCGGGCAGCTGGGCTTTCGCGAGACGGCGTGGTGGCCGCAGACCCGTGTCGAGATCGAGGAGGACGTCCGCCGCTCGCTCGTCGCCCTGGCCGGCCTGGCGGAGGGCTATCTGCCCTACCTGCAGGAAGCGGCGTTTGGCATGCGGGGGGCGCCGCCTCTGCGCGCGGGCGGGGGCGACGATGCCTTCCTCCTGCGCGGCGTGATCGACCGGGTCGACCGGGCGCCCGGCGGCGGCATCCGCGTCGTCGACTACAAGAGCGGCGGCAAGGAGTCGCACAAGAAGGCCGACGTGGCCAAGGGTAAGAAGCTCCAGCTGCCGCTCTATGCCCTGGCTGCCCGCGAGGCGCTCGGCCTGGGCGAGCCGGAGGAGGGCTTTTACTGGCACATCAAGCAGGCCGAGCCCAGCGATTTCCGGTTGAGCCGCTTCGAGGGAGGACCCGAAGGCGCCATGGTGCTGGCGGTCGCCGTGGCCGGCGAAGCGATCGCCGGGGTGCGGGGCGGGCACTTTCGTCCCAGGCGGCCCGACGACGGCTGCCCTTCCTATTGCGTCGCAGCAGGCTTCTGCTGGCACTACCGGCCGGGCTACGGAGGCTAGGCCATGGCACCCATCGCGCCCGAGCACCCGATCGTCGCCCAGATGGCGCCCAGCGCGGAGCAGGCGCCCGCCATCCTCGATCGCGGCCGCGACGTCGTGGTCACGGCCGGGGCGGGCGCCGGCAAGACGCTCACCCTGGTCGCCCGCTACCTGTCCCTCCTGGCGGAGGGGCTGCCGCTCCGCTCGATCGTTGCCGTCACGTTCACGCAGAAGGCGGCGCGCGAGATGCGTAACCGCGTCCGGCAGGAGATCCACCGCTACTTGCAGGAGCCGGGGCCGGACCTGCCCGAGAGGGAGCGCTGGCAGACAGTGTACCGCGAACTGGATGGGGCGCGCATCGATACGATCCACGGGCTGTGCAGCGAAGTCCTGCGCTCGCACCCGGCCGAGGCGGGTGTGGACCCGAATTTCCAGGTGCTCGACGAGGGCCACGCGGCCGTCGCGGTGGCCGGGGTGGTGGAGGAGGCGCTGGCCTGGGCCGCCGGCGATGTGGCGATGGGGGAGCTCTTTGCGCTGCTGGGCGAGCGCACCCTGCGCGCCACGCTGACCACGATGCTCGCCCGGCGGCTGGACGTCGAGGCATGCCTGGGCTCGGCGCCGGCGCCCGTGTGGCCTGCGTGGGAGGCGGGCTTTTGCAGCCATATCCGCGGCTTCTTTGGGCCTGGGGTGGAGGCCCTCTTCAAGGATCTGAGGGCCGTCCGGGACGACGGGACGCTGGCGCGGGCGCAGGCCGCGGGCGACAAGCTGGCCCCGCACCTGCACACGCTGCTGGAGGTGCGCGAGGAGATTGACCGCTGCCTGGCCCAGGGAGACTGGGCGGGCGCCTCTGCGCGGCTCCCCATCCTGCGGCGCAGCATGCCCGGCAACGTCGGATCGGCGGGCACCTGGCGCCCGCACGAGCCGAAGCCCGCCCTGGGCGAGCTGCGCCGCTGGTACGAGGAGCAGGGGCCGGCGAGGTGGACCGGCGACGGCATCGACGAGGCTCACGAGCGCCGGCTGGCGGAGGCTGTGCCGGCACTCCGGGTGCTCTTCACCTACGCGTCCGATCTCTACACCACGCACAAGCAGGAGCGGCAGGCGCTCGACTTTGACGACCTGGAGGCACGGGCGCTGGCGCTGCTCCGGGAGGACGTCTCGGTCCGACAGCGCTGGCAGGACGAGGTGCAGGCGCTGCTGGTCGACGAGTTCCAGGACACCAACGGCCGGCAGCGCGACCTGGTGCTGCTCCTGAACGGCGACCAGGGCCGGCTCTTTATCGTGGGGGACGCCAAGCAGTCGATCTACCGCTTTCGCGGGGCCGACGTCGCCGTCTTTCGCGGCGAGCGGAAGCGCATCGAGCAGGGCGGCGCGCACCTGCCGCTGGAGACTTCCTACCGCGCCCACCGCGACCTGATCGCAGCCCTGAACGCCCTGCTGCGCCCCGTCCTGGGGGAGGGCGAGGACCCCGGCCGGCCGTGGGCTGAGCCCTTTGCGCCGCTGCGGCACCAGCGCGAGGAGGCAGGGCCCGGGCTACAGGCGCCGTTCGTGGAGCTGCACCTGACGGTGGGCCCCAAGAGCGACGATGCGCTGCGGCGGGCTGCGGTGATGCTGGCGGCGCGGGTCCGGGCGCTGGTCGAGTCTGGCGTCCAGGTCGAGGAGCGCGGCCGGCTGCGGCCCCTGGGCTACGGCGACGTCGCGGTGCTCTGCCGGGCGTCGGCCTCCTTTCGCGACTATGAGGATGCTTTCGAGGAGGCCGGCGTGCCCTTCCTGTCGGTCGCGGGCGGCGGCTTTTACGGGCGCGCCGAGGTCCGGGACCTGCTCAACGCGCTGAGAGCCGTCGCCGATCCCACCGATGACCTGGCGTTTGCCGGGCTGCTGCGCTCGCCGGCCTGCGGGCTCTCCGACGCGGCGCTGCTTGCCCTCTGCCGCGAGAGGGAGGCGAGGCAGGCGGGCCTGTGGGAGCTGCTCGCCGAGGGCGAGGGCTTGGAGGCGCTGCCGGAGGAGGAGCGGCTTCGCGCCGGGCGCGCGGCCGGCCTTGCAGGCCGCCTGCACGAGATGGTGGGCAGAGCCCCGGTGGCGGACGTGCTCAAGGCGCTGCTGGACGAAACGGGCTATGGCGCGGCGCTCATCCGTGCCGGGCAGGCGCGCGGGGCGCGCAACGTGTCCAAGCTGCTGGCCTATGCCCACGCGAGCGAGATCGCCGGCGTGGGCGAGTTCCTGGAGTACGTGGCTGGGCTGAGGGAGATCGGGGCGCGCGAGAGCGAGGCCCGGACGACGGCCGAAGGCGCCGTGCAGATCCTGACCATCCACGCCGCCAAGGGGCTGGAATTCCCGGTGGTGGCGATCGGCGACATCACGCACAGGCGGGGCGGGGTCCGCGGGCTGCTGCTCGACCCGGAGCTGGGGCTGCTCCTCCCCGTCCCCGATCCGGAGGGCCGGCCGCCGGCCGTCTACCGGCTGGGCAGCGTCCGCGAGGACGAGCAGGAACGTGCCGAGTCCGACCGGCTGCTCTACGTGGCGGCTACCCGCGCCCGCGAGCTGCTGATCCTGAGCGGCTGTGTCAGCCTCAAGAAGGGCTGCGTGGGGAGGCAGGATGGCTGGCTGGGCAGCCTGACCGGGGCAGAGGGCCTGCCGCTCGAGTCGCTGGCGGTGGCGCACGACCCCGCCGGAGCCGCCGTGCACCGCTTCGACCTGCAGGTGGGCACGGTACCGGTATCGTGCGCGCTCTACGAGCCGCAGTATGGGCCGACGGAGGGCGCGGTGCCCACTGCCGAGAGGAGCTACCCTCCCGCCGTCCTGCCGCCCCCGCTGCTCGAGCCGGTCCTGCCCGGGCTGGACGCCGTGGACGGCCGGGTCCAGCAGCAGGAGACGGTCCCGGAGCAGCGCGTCTGGCGCGTGGTGCCCCACGCCAAGGGGCGGGACGCGCCCGCTTGGGTGGTCGGGCTGCTGGTGCACGAGGCACTGGCGGCTTGGCGGTTCCCCGGCGCGATGCCGGACGCCGCCGGCGAGCGCTCGTTCGAGCGCTGGGTCGACGCGCGTGCCCGCGGCTGTGGCATTGCGGACGCGGGCCAACTGGTGGATGCGGCCGGCCGTGTGCGGCGGCTCCTGCTACGCTTCAGGGCCCACCCCCTCTTCTCGGAGATGGACGCCGCGGGTCAGAGGCTGCACGAGGTGCCCTACAGCCGGGCCGCCGGGGAGCAAACCGAGAGCGGCATCATCGACGCGCTCTACCGGAGCGACGGGACGTGGACGGTGGTCGAGTTCAAGACGGACCGGGTGAAGGACCGCACCGAGCTGGCCCGGCTCCTGGCCGAGGGCGATTACCCGGCGCAGGCGGGCCGGTACGCGGCCGCCGTCGAGGCGCTCCTGGGGCAGAAGCCGCGCTGCGCCATCTGCTGGCTGGATGTGGGCGGGTCGGTGTTGCTCACCGTGCCGGATGGGGGAGTTGAGCCATGAAGGGAAACCGCAGACCTCCTGGATCCTTCATTGCGAACAGACAGGCCGATCTGCGGCGTGGCTACTTCGGACTGCGGCTTGTCGAACTTCGGGCTCGCCTTACGGCTGCCAGTCCCAGGTCACCTCGTCAGCGCTCTGCTGTGTCAACTGCACGATGCCCGTGCCGTCGGCGTTGGCGATAAAGACATCCCAGTCTCCTCCTTCCCACCCACGGAAGGCCATCCTCGACCCACGCCACGCCACAGGCACGTTGCTGAACTCGCTGAAGGCACCGGAGCAGCCCACCACGCAGCGCTGGTCGCCTCCCCAGGCATTCATGCGCCAGATTTGCCACGATTCGCCGGTAGAGGGCTGCTTGGTGAGCCGCCCATAGAGGACCTCCTGCCCGTCCGGCGACCAGACGATGGAGCCAAAATGCTCCCCTCGGTTGGTCAGGTTGAAGAGTCCTGAGCCGTCGGCGTTGACCACAAAGATGTCCCCCTTGTCCACCCAGTACCCGCCCCGCCCCGACCAGTAGGAGACGAAGGCGATCTTGGTGCCGTCCGGGGACCAGGCCGGATCCGAGTTGGTGTTGTTCACGTCGACTAGGAGCGCACGCCCGTTGCCGTCGGCCTGCATCACGTAGAGCTCCGAGTCAAGGTCCACCGTCCTGCGTCCGGAGAAGAGGATGCGGGCAGAGTCTGGGGACCAGGCCGGGCACTGCTCGACCAGGTCGGGCGAGTTCGTGATGTTGGTCAGTCCCGAGCCGTCGCCGTTCACCACATAGATGTCGGAGCTGTAGGGTTTGTCGCGCTCCGTCCGGTGAAAGGTGATCCGGCTGCCGTCCGGGGAATAGTGCGCGCAAGAGACGAACCCGATGGACGTCAATTGCCGCCGACTCCCTCCTGCCTCGTCCATGGTGAAGAGGTCCCTGTCGCTGAGCTCGGTAGATGAGAAGAGCAGCCGGCCGCTGGGCGGCCGGGTCGGCGTCGAGGTAGGCTTCGGCTTGCTGGTGGGCGACGGCGAAGGAGTCCATGTGGCCGTCTGAGTGGGAGAGGGAGTGGGCGTGTTGGTGGGGGTGGCCGTCGGCGTCGGTGTGGCGGTGGGCGTCTGGCTAGCGGTCGCCGTCGGGGTCGCCGTCGGTATGGGCGTGTCTGTCGGCGGAGGAGTGGGTGTCGACGTCGGTGCCTTGGCGGTAATGGTTGCGGCCGCCGCCTCCATCACCGCTACCTGGGTCGCCACCAAGTCCGGCGTTGGAGCCGGGGGTTCACCGCACCCGGCGAGCAGCACGATGAGAATCAGCAACATGGCGACGGATTTGCCCATGGTTTCCGCCCTCCTCAGCTCGTCGGCCTACCTGTATCAGGCGATCATTCTTGCAGCACTCTCGGCTTGATCTCTCCGGCGCCTCGACCGGGGAGCCAACTATCACTCGGGCCAGGGCAAGGTCAAGCCCGAGTGACCCAGTGACCATGGCTGTGGTATCTGGTCACCCAAGGTCCGGTGAGTGCCCGGGGTGCCGGGCGCATGCCTGTACGCTCTCGCCTTCGCCCGCATGCTCCGCCGGCTGCCCGCCCGGCCCGCCTGGGTTCGCCTCCCCTGTGGCTGCCAGAATAGCACCCTGCTGCGCAGGAGTCAAGCCGCGCGATTCAGGGCCGTGTCCGTGCCCATGTCAGACGTTTGTCCTGCATGGATGCCCACAGAGGACTCCACTCCCCGTCTCAGCCGTAGCATAGCGCCTTGTGAGCATTCCTGCGGTGTGCCGGGCTGCTTCGACATGCCCCGGGACCAGGGAGGTGCGCTTGACGCCTGCGCGCCGTCGTGGTAGCATAGGAATGGCCCACTTCCATCTGCGCATCCCCTTCCTGTGCGCCGACCCCCGGGCCCGGCCCATTGCAGCGCCGCCCGCTCTAGGGCAGCGCTCGCACACCCTGCCAACGAGAGGAGGTGAGCGACCCAGAGCATTCTCACCGTACACCCGGTCGGCGACGAACATAGCCCAAGGAGGTACATCATGAAGACGCGCTGGTTGGTTCTATTCCTCTTCGTGTTGAGCTTGACGGGTGGGCTGGCCGGCCCGGCCGCCGGAGCACAGGGGCCAGAGACGTGGCAGGGGCGGGTGCCGGAGGGCCGGGACCTCCCGGACCAGGACACGCGATCGGGCCGGTCACCTGGGGGGGAGCGACCGCCCGGTAGTGCGGGCGCCGAGGCAGAGGAGCCGGCGCAGGCGATCGTGCCAGAGGACACCGGCGGCCCCGATGACTTTGGATACACGTGGCAGGACGGCGTCGATTTCGGCTGGGTGAACGGGTCCGTCGACACCGGCCTGTACGACAACTGCCAGAACCTGGCCGAGGTACCCCTCCCCTTCTCGTTCAAATACTACGAGAATACCTACACGACCGCCTATGTCAGCTACAACGGCTGGCTGACCTTCGCCTCCGGCAGCGGCTGCTATTATCCCAGTAGCCTGCCCAACCCCGGCTACCCGAACAACATCGTCGCTCCCTGGGCGCGGAGGTTCGACGACTACTCGGGGGCTGTGCGCTACAGCACTGGAGGCTCGGCCCCAAACCGCTACCTGGCTGTCGAATGGGAGAACATGGGCGACACCTGCGGGGATGCGGTCTTTACCTTCGAAGCGATCCTGTATGAGAGCGGCGACGTCAAGTTCCAATACCTCGACATGGACTACTCCGGGGGCTGGTGTTGCGCGACGACGGGGATCGAGGACTCTGTGGGTCTTGACGGCCTGCTCTATGCGCGGTGCAGCTCCATCCCTGGAGGAGAGGCCGTGCTGTTCGACCGCCCGCCGCCCGCCGCGCGTGTCCGTATCGTGCCTCGCTACCTGGGCGGGTTCGCGCAGCCAGGCGTCGACGAGGTTTTCGACTTGACGATTCGCAACACCGGTGAGCTCGGGTCCGATACCTACGACCTGACCGTGATTTCGGCCTGGGCCGTCGCCCTCTTCGAGGGCGACGGCGTGACGCCGCTCGCCGACTCCGATTCCGACGGCGTGCCTGACACCGGCTTGGTGCCGCAGGGCAGCAGCGTAGAAATCGTGGTGCGCGTGGCTGTTCCCGGCGGAAGCGCCTCCGGCGACCATGACACGGTCCTGCTCACCGCCCGCTCGTCGGTCAACCCCGATGTGGGCAAGACTGCGACGCTCCAGGCGGCGGTGCCGGCGCCCTTCGCACAGGTGTACACCGACCAGGCAGACGGGGCGATGAGCCTCCGGCTGGCACAGCCGGCCGGCGATATTCTGCGCAAGGCAGCGCCCGACTGGACCTACGGCTACGATCCGGCCGTGGCAGAGACGGCGGACGGCTTTGTCTACGTGTGGAGTGAGGGGCAGCAGTACGGCGGCCCGTGGGTCGACGAGCTCTGGTACGCGCTGTTCGACCGCTACGGGCAGCCGTTGCGCGCGCCGGAGCGCCTCACCGACCTCTCGGGGGCAGATGTGTACACCTACGACTCCTACCCGGCGGTGGCGGCGACGACGGACGGCAGAGCAGGCGTGCTCTGGTACCGCTATTCCTACGATTCTGACACGGACGAGTACAACTACAACATCTGGTTTGCCATCCTCGACCCCTCGGTCGGGGTAGTCTACGGCCCGCTGAACGTCACCAACAACTCGGACTGGGGTGACTGGGGCGACTACTGGTGGCCCAGCTTCTACAACCCCACCGTGGCGGGTACGAGCGACAATCGGTACGTCATGGCCTGGAGCAGAGAGTATACGGCGGCGCCGGGGGGCGGATGCTCCGACTCCTGCTACGTCGACGACATCTTTTACGCGGTGCGTAGCAGCAGCGGCATCTCGGTCAAGCCGGTCACTCAATTCACCTTCGACACGCCGGGCTACCAGGACGGTCACTCGGGAGCGAACCTGGCTGCTCTGAATGGGTCGCGCGTGTTGCTCAGCTGGGAGCGGACCAGTGATGACGATATCCACTACGCTGTGCTGGACAGCGGTGGCTATGTGGTCAAGGGAGAGACCAACCTTACGGATGACGGCTACTCCTCGTACGATTACAACCCCGATGCCGTGCAGCTCTCGGGCGGGCGGACGCTGGTGGCATGGACCGGAGGGCAGTATCCGAGCTACACAGTGCGCTACGCGCTGCTCGACAGCGCCTACAACCGGGTCTTTGGGCCGGTGGCGCTCGACAACCCGGCCGCGTTCTCGGGGAACGACTATGTCTCGGTGGCAGCCGATGCGTCCAACCACGGCATCCTCACGTGGAGCGACTACGACTACTACTCGCGAACCCACCTGTTCTACGCCCTGGTGGACGCGTACGGCGGGGTCGCCACCCCCCCGATGCTCTTCCACTCGTCTCCGACGTCGAGCCGGGTGTACACCAGCTACAGTGGCTATGGCAACACTTCCTGGAGCTGGGCGGCTGCGGAGGAGGTGGACGGCTATGCCGCGTTTGGCGCTACGGCGGGTGGGCCGCCGGGTGGGGCGGCGATGCTACAGCTCGAGTACGCCAACCACGGCGGGACGACGGCGCAGGACGTGCAGCTCGTCGCGACGCTCGAGTCGGAACTGACCTATCTGTGGGACACGTCTGGGGTGACGCCCTTGATTGTGGGCGACGAGGTGACGTGGGACCTGCCCGACCAGGGTTTCCTGGAGGAGGGCTCCTTCCTGCTGTATGTTGGATTGCCGTCGGGGGCAGGTTACGGGACGCTGTACACGGTGGGGTTGGAGTATTGGTCCGCCGGCCCGGAGGCGAACCCGGGGGACAACACCGACAGCGCGCAGGTAATGGTGGCCCGGCAGATCTTCCTGCCGCTTGGTCTGCGCGTGCGCTAGGGCTCACGCCTACCGGGGATCCAATACGCCGGCGGGTATGGAAACCCGCCCTGCGGTGCCTGTGCGGGCGAGGTGCAGCGCACCCCCTGCGGGGGCAGGCCTTGAAGGTGCAGCGCACCTGTGCGGGGGGGGCGGGTATGGAAACCCGCCCTACAGCGCCTGTGCGGGGCGAGGTGCAGCGCACCGTGAAGGTGCACCGCACCAATGGGGGACGAGGTGCAGCGCACCCCCTGCGGGGGCAGGCCGTGAAGGTGCACCGCACCAATGG
>DAOQVR010000009.1:2450-106194 GCA_035341665.1 Anaerolineae bacterium | reverse complement strand
TGCAGCGCACCCCCTGCGGGGGCAGGCCGTGAAGGTGCACCGCACCAATGGGGGAAGAGGTGCAGCGCACCCCCTGCGGGGGCAGGCCGTGAAGGTGCACCGCACCAATGGGGGACGAGGTGCAGCGCACCGTGAAGGTGCGCCGCACCAATGTGGGACGAGGTGCAGCGCACCGTGAAGGTGCACCGCACCAATGGGGGACGAGGTGCAGCGCACCCCCTGCGGGGGCAGGCCGTGAAGGTGCACCGCACCAATGGGGGACGAGGTGCAGCGCACCCCCTGCGGGGGCAGGCCGTGAAGGTGCACCGCACCAATGGGGGAAGAGGTGCAGCGCACCCCCTGCGGGGGCAGGCCGTGAAGGTGCACCGCACCTATGCGGGACGAGGTGCAGCGCACCGTGAAGGTGCACCGCACCTATGCGGGACGAGGTGCAGCGCACTGTCAAGGTGCGCCGCACCAATGGGGGACGAGGTGCGCCGCACCGTGAAGGCGCGCCGCACCAATGGGGGGCGAGGTGCAGCGCACCCCCTGCGGGGGCAGGCCGTGAAGGTGCGCCGCACCAATGCGGGGAGGGCGGGTGGGGAGACCCGCGCTGCTTTGAGGTTTGCACTTCTTTGCCGTATACTCACGCCGGCACCGAACGTGCAGAAAGGAGGGCTTTGCATGTCCCCTGTCCCGAGCCATCTGAAATCGCTCTATGCCCCTTCGGCCAAGGGGATCGAGGTCGTGGACGTGCCCGAGCTGCAGTTTGCCATGATCGACGGCCGCATCAAGCCGGGCGAGATGCCAGGCACGTCGCCCGAGTTCGAGGGGGCCATCGGCGCGCTGTATGGGATCTCGTACACGCTCAAGTTCATGGCCAAGCAGCGCAAGGAGAACCCGATCGACCACCCGGTTATGCCGCTCGAAGGGCTCTGGTGGACCGGCAACGCCTGGTTCGACGCCAGCCGCCCCGAGGAGTGGACCTGGCGGCTCCTGATCCTCCAGCCGGATCACATCACCGAGGAGATGTTCCGGGATGCGCTGCGGCAGCTGGAGAAGAAGCGCCCCAGTCCCTTCCTCGGCCGGCTGCGGCTGGAGCGCTTCCACGAAGGGCTGTGCATCCAGGTGATGCACATCGGCCCCTACGCCGACGAGCCGGCGACGCTGGAGCGGATGAAGGTCTTTGCCCAGGAGAAGGGCTATGCCTATGAGGGCGCGCACCACGAGATCTACCTGGGCGACCCGCGCCGCGCAGCGCCGGAGAAGCTCAGGACGGTCCTCCGACAGCCGGTCCGGAGCGAAGTCTGATGCATCTTGACGCGTTGTTCGCTCACTGGAGACAAGTGGACGCCGATCTGCGGGTGATGATGGGCCTGTTCGGCGAGGAGGACCTTGCCTATACCCCCTTTCCGGGCTCCTGGTCGGTGGGCCAGATCCTGCTGCACATCGCCGATGCGGAAGAGGGCTGGTTTCGCTTCGTCGCGACTCGCGAGTATGACCAGTGGCCTGGGGACTTGCGCCTCGAGGAGTATCCGAACCTCGAGGCGATCGGGGCACTCCTGGACGGGGTTCATGCCCGGACGGAAGCCTATTTGGCCACGCTGGAGCTGGCCGACCTCGACAGGGTGATCGACGCCGGCACGGCCGGCCGGTACCGCCTTGGCTGGATCATCTGGCATGTCCTCGAGCACACGATTCATCACCGTGGGGAGCTGTCGCTGATCTTGGGGTTGCTGGGTCGGGAGGGATTGGACGTCTAGCAGCCTGTCGAGTATAATGCCGCGACCAACAGGAGCGGGAGAAGCTACAGAGCAATGCCAGAACTGAACTATGGCGGCCAAGCGGTCATGGAAGGGGTAATGATGCGCGGGACGAAGGCGCTGGCGGTGGCGGTCCGGCTGCCCGACGGCAGCGTCACCGTCCACACGGAACCCCTGGACCCCAAGATCTATGCAAGCCGGATCGCCAAGATCCCCTTCCTGCGCGCGCTGACCAGCCTCTGGGACACGCTGGTGCTCGGCATCCGCACGCTGATGTGGTCGGCCGACGCGGCCCTCGGGCCCGAGGAGCAGGGGCAGTTCAAGGGACCGGTCGCGTGGGGGACCGTCGCCTTTTCCTTTGCGCTGGGGATTGGCCTTTTCTTCGTCGTTCCCCTGCTGCTGGCGCGCCTCGTCGACCGCGCCGTCCCGTCCGACTTTCTGAGCAACCTGCTCGAGGGCGTCATCCGCCTCGTGATCTTTGTCCTCTACCTGTGGGCCATTGGCCGCATGGCCGAGATCAGGCGCGTCTTTGCCTACCACGGTGCCGAGCACAAGACGATCAACGCCTACGAGTCGGGCGCCGAGCTGACCCCGGCCGAGGTCGCCCGCTTCACGACCGCGCACTACCGCTGCGGCACCGCCTTCCTCCTCTCGGTCCTGGTGATCTCGATCCTCGTCTTTTCGCTCCTGGGCCGCCCGCCCCTCGTCTGGGCGATCCTATCGCGCATCCTGCTCCTCCCGGTCGTGGCCGGCATCGCCTACGAGTACATCAAGTTCACGAACAGCCACCGGGACAGCGCGCTCGTGCGCGCGCTGGCTGCGCCGAACCTTGCCCTGCAGCGGCTGACCACGCGCGAGCCCGAGCCGGCCATGCTGGAGGTCTCGATCGCAGCCCTCAAGCAGGTGCTGCAGGCCGAAGGGAGGCTGCCGGAGGCGAGCTCCGTCCCTGCGGCGGAGCAGGCGTAGCCTACCAGCGCGCGGAGCAAAGTTGCCGCCCCTCTTTGCGGCGTGATACAATCGGCGTGTGCGAAGAAGAGGGTACCCGGCCGGCCCGTTGGGCCTGCCGCCGGCGCACTCGCAGCATTTTGGCGATGGGGCCAGGCTGAGACGGCATTTGGACGGGGGAATCGGGTTGTCCCGCAGAGGCCTGGTGCCCCCTCTTTTGTTCCTAGAGCACTAACAGCGAGGAGTCACTCCCATGGCAGAAACGGGAAGCACGGTCCGAGCGCAGGTGCTGCTGGCTTTTTGTGAGCGCGTGTTCGAAACGCTGGGCGTTCCGCCCGAGGATGCGCATATCACGGCCGAGGTCCTGGTCCTGGCCGACCTGCGCGGCATCGGCTCGCACGGCGTCGCCCGGCTCGCGCGCTACGTGAACGGCCTGCGCGACGGGGTGATGATCGCCCGCCCGGAGCACCGCGTTGTCGTCGAGACGCCGACCACGATCACGCTCGATGCCGGGGCCGGCCTGGGCCAGCCGGTCAGCCACCGCGCCATGCAGACGGCGATCGAGAAGGCCCGCCAGTATGGCTGCGGCTTTGCGACGGTGCGCAACAGCAACCACTATGGCATTGCCGGCTACTACTCGATGATGGCGCTCGAGCACGACATGATCGGCATCTCTACCACCAACGCCGACGTGCTGGTCGTGCCCACCTTCGGGCGCGACTCGCTCTACGGCACGAATCCCATCTCGGTCGCCGTCCCGGCGGGCCAGGAGCGGCCCTGGGTGCTGGACATGGCCACGAGCACCGTGCCGCGCGGCAAGCTAGAGGTGTACGACCGCGCCGCGAAGCCCCTGCCTCTCGGCTGGGCGACCGACGAGCGCGGCTTGCCCACCCAGGATGCGGCGCGCGTGCTGCACAACTTTGCCAAGCGGGCCGGCGGCGGCCTGCTGCCGCTCGGCGGCGCAGGCGAAGAGCTGAGCGGTCACAAGGGCTATGGCCTCGGCATGCTGGTCGAGATCTTGTCCGCCGTCCTGCCCGGCGCCGCCTGCCTGACCTCGGTCTACCCGAGGGATGAGAGCGGCAGGCCGCTGCCGGCCGACCTGGGCCACTTCTTTGGCGCCTGGCGCATCGACGCCTTCCGCCCCGTCGACGAGTTCAAGGCGGGCATGGACGACCTGGTGCGGCGCCTGAAGGGCCAGCGCCTGGCCGAGGGCGCGGCCCGTATCTGGGTCCACGGGGAGAAGGAGTTTGAGGAGCAGGAGCGGCGCAGTGAGGAGGGGATTCCGCTGGGGGAGAAGGTGGTGGCCAGCCTGAGAAAGATCGCATCGGAGCTGGGGGTCGAGCTGTGAATGCACAATGCACAATGCACAATGCACAATGACCAAGGCACAACGGCACAATGGCCAAGGCACAAGGCAGAATGCACAAGGCGGAATGCGCGACGGCCAATGCCCAATGCACAATGACGAAAACACTGGGCACGAGGGGCGAGTGAGTGCCTGTGAGTAACCAGCCAGAGAAGCGGCTTGAGCCGATCGAGGAGAGGACATACCGGTTCTCTCTCCGCGTGGTCAAGCTTGTCCGGGCACTGCCCACAGATGCTTCGGCTCTCGTACTTGGCAGGCAGCTGCTCAGGGCAGCTACTTCGGTCGGTGCCAATGTCGAGGAGGCGATTGGTGCCCCGAGCAAGCGCGATTTCACCAACAAGATGGCCATCGCGCTGAAGGAGGCCCGGGAAACACACTGTTGGCTCTGCCTGATCCGGGACAGTGGGGCCTTCGACGAAGGGCGAATGGCACCGATCGTGCAGGAGGCACTGGAGATCAAAAAGATCCTGTCGGCAACTGTGAGAACCTCGCGTGAGAACCTAGACCGTCATCCCTAGTTGTGCACTGCACATTGTGCCTTTGGCCTTGTGCATTGTGCATTGAGAATCGTCACTTGGAGGACGTATGGCACGACTTCATGAATACCAGGGCAAGGAGTTACTGAAAAGGTTCAGGATCGCCGTCCCGAAGGGCGGGGTGGCGCGGACGCCGGGTGAGGCGCGGGCCATCGCCGAGGAGGTCGGGGGTGAGACGATGGTCAAGGCGCAGGCCTGGGTGACCGGCCGGGCCGGGCTGGGGGGCATCAAGAAGGCGAGCAACCCGGCCCAGGCGGAGGAGGCTGCGCAGCACATGCTGGGCCTGCAGATCAAGGGCTTTACGGTCGAGCAGGTGCTGGTCGAGCAGCGGCTGGAGATTGCGCGGGAGTTTTATGCCGGCGTGATCATCGACGACGCCGCTCAGCAGCCGGTGATCCTTTTCTCCAGCATCGGCGGCACCGGCATCGAAGAGATCGCGGCCGCCCATCCCGACAAGGTCGCGCGCATGCACGTCGACGTCGGCACCGGGCTGCAAGTCTTTCAGGCGCGCGACCTGGTGCGGCGCACCGGCATCGGCGGGCAGCTGCAGGTCGACCTGGCCGATGTGCTGGTCAACCTCTTCCGCCTGGCGCAGGAGTACGACACCCGGGCGGCCGAGATCAACCCGCTGGTGCAGCTCTCGGACGGCAAGCTCGCGGCGGCCGACTGCCGGGTGACGGTCGACGACTATGGCATCTTCCGCCATCCTGACCTCGGCATCGAGATTGCCCGCGAGTACGACCGGCCGCCGACCAACCTGGAAAAGATCGCCTTCAAGGTCGAGGCCGGGGACTATCGCGGCACCTTCTACTTCATCCAGATGGCCTCCGGCTTTCACGAGGGGGAGGGCTACGTCGGCTTCCACGGCGCGGGCGGCGGCGGCTCGATGATGAGCATGGACGCCATCCTGCGCCAGGGGTACAAGCTCGCCACGTACGTCGACACCAGCGGCAACCCACCCGCCAGCAAGGTGTACCGCGCGGCGCGGATCATCATGGCCTCCGGCGAGATCGACGGCTACTTCGGCTCCGGCTCGGGGGTCGCCAGCCAGGAGCAGTTCCACTCGGCGCGCGGCTTTGTCAAGGCCTTTCTGGAAGCGCAGATCGACGTGCCGGTGGTCATCCGGCTGGGCGGAAACCAGGAGGACAAGGCCGTCGAGATCCTCGAGTGGCTCAACGGCTGGGTGCCGGCGCCGGTGGAGGGTTATAAGAAGGACAACCCGCCCGACTATTGCGCGGCGCGGCTGCACAGCCTGATCCAGGAGGGCAGGAAGACCACGCCCAAGGCCCGGCCCGAGCCGAAGCGCCTGGGCGAGCCCCGCCTCTACCAGTTTGCCACCGTCACCGGCGGCACGGTGACCTACGACCACTCCATCTGCGCGGCCTGCGAGAGCAAGGTCTGCGTCAAGGAGTGCAATCCCAAGATCCTCGCGCTCAACGAAGAAGGCCTGCCGGTGCTGAACATCACGGCCGAAGAGGCCAAAAAAGGGCGCTGCAACGAGTGCCTGGCGTGCGAGGTGGATTGCTTTTTCAAGGGGGCCGGTGGCGGGAGGATCAGCCTGCCGATTGCCGGGATGTAGACCATGGACCACGGACGAAGGTGGCGCGGTCGGGGGACCGGCCACGACGACGAGGAGAGTAGAATATGTCCATCCTGATCGACGGAACCAAACGTGTCCTGATCCAGGGCATCACCGGGCGCGAGGGCATGGCCCGCGCCAAGCTCATGCGCGAATATGGCACCAACGTCGTCGCCGGCGTCACGCCGGGCAAGGGCAACCAGTCGGTCGAGGGCGTGCCGGTGTTCGATACCATCCAGGAGGCGTGGGAAAAGGCGGGGCCGATCGACGTCTCGGTCCTCTTTATCCCCGCGCCGATCGTCAAGCCGGCCGCGCTGGAGGCGATTGCGGCCGGCGTCAAGCTGCTGGTCATCGTCCCCGACCGCGTCCCGATCTGGGACGTGCTCGCCATCTCCAAGGCGGCCAAGGAAGCGGGCGCGATGTTCGTGGGGCCCAACACCCTGGGGGTGCTGAGCCCTGACAAGGGGATCCTGGGGATGATCGGCGGGCGCGCTGCGACGGCGCGGTCGTGGTTCAAGCCGGGGCCGGTCGGCATCAGCTCGCGCAGCGGGGGCATGACGTCGAGCACCGGGTATTACCTGTCGCAGGCCGGCATCGGCGCGACGACCCTGGTGCACGTCGGCGGCGACGCGGTCATCGGCCTGCCGCACCCCGAGGTGGCGCGGCTCTTTGAGAGAGACCCCGACACCAAGGCGATCGTCCTCTTTGGCGAGATCGGCGGCACCCAGGAGGAGCGCGTGGCGGACCTGATCGAGTCGGGCGAGGTCACCAAGCCGGTGATTGCCTACATTGGCGGCAAGGCAGCCAAGAGCGGCACGCGTTTCAGCCACGCCGGCGCCATCATCGAGGGCAACCGCGGCACCTACGCCGGCAAGGTCGACCGCCTGCGCTCGGTCGGCGCGACCGTCGTCGATGCTTTCGGCGAGCTGCCGGCTGCCACCGGGCAGGTGCTGGCCCGCCTCGGGCTGTAGACTTGTGCCTTGAGCATTGTGCATTCTGCATTTGGAGGTCCCATGCCTGAACAACCCTGGAAGACTGCGATTACCAAGATCGAGCCGAACAAGGTGGCCGTGCGCGGCTACCGCATCGACGAGCTGATGGGCCGCATCTCCTTTGGCGAGATGGTCTACCTGATCCTGAAGGGTGAGCTGCCGAGCGAGCCGGTCGGCCGGCTGGTGGATGCGATGCTCGTCTCGTCGGTGGACCACGGCGCGACGCCGCCCAGCGCGCTGGCGGCGCGGACCGTCGCCTCGGGCGGGGCGCCGCTCACCACGGCGATTGCCGGCGGCATCATGACGATCAACCGCCACCACGGCGGGGCCATCGAGGAGTGCATGCGGGTGCTGAAGAGCCTGGTGGCTTTTAAGCACGAGAAAGAGATCGACACCGTGACTGCCGCGCGCGAAAAGGCGGCCGAGTTCAAGGCGCGGGGCATCCGCGTCTCGGGCTACGGCCACCGCATCCACACGGACGACCCGCGCACGCGCCGCCTCTTTGAGCTGGCGGCGGAGGCGGGTGTCGCCGGCGAGTACGTCGACATGGGCCAGGCGCTGCGCATGGCCATCAAGGAGGTCTCGGGCAGGGACCTTCCGATGAACGTCGACGGGGCCATCGCCGCCGTGCTGTGCGAGCTGGGGTTCCCGCCGGAGCTGGGCAACGGCTTTTTCGCCATCAGCCGCACCGTCGGCCTGACTGCCCAGGTCTACGAGGAGCAGACCCGCGAGCGGCCGATGCGCCAGATCAGCCCGACCGCCCAGGAGTACGACGGCCCGCCGGAGCGGGACCTGGAGCGGTGATACCCCCCCTCTGTCCTCCTGCTGCGGCAGGGGGGAGGGGACGAATGGAGGAAGCATGAGAGCAAGACTGTTGGAGCTCGTACCCGAGTTTGACCTGATCGAGGACCCGGCGCTGCGCGAGAAGACGATCCACGTCTGGGAAGTAGCGATGGAGCGCGGTGGCTGGACGCCCGACACGTTGACGCAGATGCCCTTCACGCTGCTGATCAACCCCTGCCCCGCCAGCTTCATCGAGCACGTCCGCGCGGTGACGCTGACCGCCTACCGCACGGCCAAGCTCTTTGGCGAGCTCTATGGGGCGCGGGTGCCGATCCACTTTGACTACCTGGTCTCGGGCGGGCTGCTGCACGACATCGGCAAGGTGCTCGAGTACGAGTACAGGGGGGAGGGGACGGCGGCGCAGACACCCTTCGGTGCGCTGGTGCGCCACCCTTTCAGCGGCGCGGCGCTCGCCTACGAGTTCGGGCTGCCGGGCGAGGTGCAGCACATGATCGCGGCCCACGCCGGCGAGGGCGACAAGATCCAGCGCAGCCCCGAGGCGACGCTGATCAACAAGGCCGATTTTGCCAGCTTTGAGACGCTGCGGGACCTGCAGATTAAGAAGTCGCCGTCGGCTCGGATGGCATGATTGGGGATACAGGGGCAGTGCCACTGCGGTGGCACTGCCCCTGTATTAGGGAGAGTAAGTATGGGTATGACAATCATCGAGAAGATCATCCAGGATCATTCCGACGAGGCGGTGGAGGCGGGCAAGATCGTCTGGATGCGGCTGGATGCGCGCACGGCGCGCGACTTTGGCGGCGCGAACGTGGTCAAGAACTACCGGGCCCACTATGGCGACACGCCGGTCGACGATCCGGCGAGGACGTTTTTCACCTTTGACCTGGTGACGCCGGCCAACAACATCCCCTATGCCATCAACCAGCAGATCTGCCGCGACTGGGCCCGCGCGCAGGGGGTGCGCGTGTACGACGTGGACCAGGGGATCGGCTCGCACGTCGCCATCGAGAACGGCCTGGCGTGGCCCGGCTCCACGTTCGTCGGCACCGACAGCCACCTGAACATCCTGGGCGCGATCGGCGCCTTTGGCCAGGGGATGGGCGACCAGGACATTGCCTTCGCGTTCCGGGCGGGCAAGACCTGGTTCGAGGTGCCGCACACGATCAAGATCAGGGTGCGGGGCGAGCTGAAGCCGCCCAACACGGCCAAGGACCTGACGCTGGCGTGCCTGCGGCGGCTGGGCGCCAGCGGGGTGCTGGGCATGGCCGCCGAGTTTTGCGGGCCGGCCATCGACGCGCTCGACCTGCCGGGGCGGATCACCCTCGCCAGCATGATGACCGAGATGGGGGGCATCATCGGCCTGATCCCGCCGTCGGAGGAGGTGCTGGCGTACTGCCGGGCGCGCACCGGCCGCGCCGACCTGGCTGCCCTCCGTGCCGATCGGGGCGCGCGGTACGTCCAAGAGATCGAGGTCGATATCACCGACCTGGAGCCGCTGGTCGCCTGCCCGCCCAAGCCGGACAACGTCAAGCCGGTGCGCGAGGTTGCCGGCCGGAAGGTGGACTCGGTCTTTATCGGCTCCTGCACCAACGGCCGGTACGAGGACCTGGCGGCGGTGGCGCGGATTGCCCGGGGCCGGCACGTTGCCCCGCACATGGTGGCGTCGATCGTGCCGGCGACGCGGGAGGTGTATGCCCAGATCCTGCGCGACGGCACGCTGCAGGCGCTCTTTGACGCGGGGTTCATCGTGAGCAACCCCGGCTGCGGCGGCTGCGCCTCCGGGCACATCGGCATGGTGGGCGAGAAAGAGACCCAGGTCTCTACCAGCAACCGGAACTTTGCCGGTAAGCAGGGCCCGGGGGACATCTACCTGGCGAGCCCGGCGGTCGCTGCGTGGGCTGCGCTGACGGGCGAGCTGACGGTGCCCGAGGGGTAGGAGGAAGCGATGAAACCGACACGCATCACCGGACGCATCTGGGTGCTGACCACCCCGGCGGGCGAGCTGTACGACGATATCGACACCGACATGATCTTTCACAACCGCTACCTGGCCATCACCGACGTGGCGCAGATGGGACAGTACGCCCTCGACAACCTGAAGGGGTGGCAGGATTTCTCCAAGAAGGCGCAGCCGGGCGACATTGTGCTGACCGGGGTGAACCTGGGCGCGGGATCGAGCCGGCAGCAGGCGGTGGACTGCTTTCGGGCGTTGGGCATCGGCGCGATCGTGGCCGAGAGCTTTGGCGCGATCTACAAGCGCAACGCAATCAACAGCGGCTTCCCGATCGTTTCCTTCCCGGGCCTGAGCGAGCTGTACACGCGGTTCAAGGACGGCGACCAGGTCGAGATCGATTTCGAGACGGGGCAGGTGGTCCTGAACGGCGAGGAGACCTTCCAGGCCGAGCCGCTGGCCAAGGTCCAGATGGATATCTACCAGGCGGGCGACCTGTTCGCCTATGGAAAGACGCTGGGGTAGCATGAAACCGAAAGTCGTCATCATCGGCGCCGGCAGCGCTTCGTTTGGCCTGGGAACGCTCGCTACGCTCATGCGCAGCCCGCGCATGAGGGGCGGCACGGTGGCCCTGGTCGACCTGAACCGGGAGGGCCTCGAGCTGGTCGATGCCCTGGCGCGCCGGCTGGACCGGGAGTGGGACTCGGGCGTGACGGTGGTCAGCACGACGAAGCGCGAGGAGGTGCTGTCCGGCGCCGACTTTGTGATCGTTGCCATCGAAGTCGGGCCGCGCGAAGGGCTTTGGCGGCGCGACTGGGAGATCCCGCTGCAGTTCGGCGTGCGGCAGCCGTACGGCGAGAATGGCGGGCCTGGCGGGCTGGCGCACACGCTGCGCCAGGTGCCGGCCATGCTGGCCATCGCGCACGACATGGAGCGCCTCTGCCCCGGGGCCTGGCTCATCAACTTTACCAACCCGGTGCCCCGCCTCTGCCTGGCGATCAGCCGCCATAGCCGCATCAAGGCGGTGGGCCTCTGCCACCAGATTGCGGAGGCGTACATGATGGTCGGCGTCGCGCTGCGCGACCGGTTGGGCATCGACGTGCCGGGCGAGGTCAACAGCGACGCCCACCCGGACGTGTGGCCCAGGTCGGGGGAGGTGGCGCGCCAGGTGTACCCGCTGGTGGACATAAAGGCGGCCGGGCTCAACCACTTTACCTGGATCCTGGACATCCGGCACCGACAGACCGGCGAGGACCTCTATCCGGCCTTCCGCGAGGCGTTCCTGGCCCTGCCGGACTCGTTCGAGCCGCTGACGCGCGCCGTCTACCGGGCCACCGGCCTCTGCCCTGTGCCCGGCGACAGCCATCTCGACGAGTACCTGCCCTGGTGCCACGATCCGCAAGCCAAGCCATGGGAGAAGTACCACCTCTATCTCTATGACTGGGACCGTGCCGAGCAGGAGCGGGCCAAGGGGTGGCAGGAGATCGAGGCGATGGCGCAGGGCAGGGCGCCGGTCGACCCGCTGCGGGACGAGTTCTCGGAGGGGGCGATCGAGATTATCGAAGGGCTGACGGGCGGCGAGGACATCTACCGGCCGGCGGTCAACATCCCCAACCGGGGGCACATCCCCAGTCTGCCCGAGGGGGCCATCGTCGAGATTCCGGCGCTGGTGGGCGGCTTTGGCATCCAGGGGCTCCACGTCGGCCCGCTGCCGGAGATGGTAGCGGAGCTGTGCCGGCGCGAGATTGCGGTCGCTACTTTTGCCGTCGACGCGGCGGCGACGGGCGACCGGCAGAAGGCCCTGCAGGCCCTGCTGCTGGACCCGTGCATCGACGATATCGACACCGCGCGGGCGATCCTGGACGCGTACCTGGGCGAGCAGGCGGCGTACTTGCCGCAGTTTCGGTAGGGCGGAAGGGCAGCCATTGGGGGCAGGGCGCCGCGCGCCCTGCCCCCAATGGCTGCCAGATGCTGGTGTTGACGCGGCGCCCCCGCGGTGCTATACTTTGCCCCGCCGAGTAGGGAAACCCGGTCCACAGGAGGCTTTCCATGGAACTACGACCCTTTGGCCACACAGGCACATCGCTGCCGATCTTGAGCCTGGGCTGCCAGCGCCTCGTCGACGATGAGGGCTGCAGCGAGGATCAGGCGGTCGCGATTCTGAACACCGCGCTCGATCGCGGCATCCGCTACTTTGACACCGCTTGGGCCTACTCGAAGGGCCAGTCGGAGCAGCGCGTGGGCCTGGTCGCCAGGCACCGGCGCCGCGAGATGTGGCTTGCCACGAAGACGGTGGAAACGAGCCGCGACGGCGCGCGCCGCCAGCTCGAAGAGAGCCTGGCGCGGCTCCAGACGGATTATGTCGATGAATGGCGGCTGCACAACGTCTACTCCTTCGAGCGCCTGGATCAGATGACCAGGCCGGGCGGCGCGCTGGAGGCCGCGGTCCGGGCACGGGAAGAGGGCCTGGTGCGATTCGTCTCGATCAGCGGCCACACCGACCCTCAGATCCAGATCGAGGCGCTGCGCCGCTTTCCCTTCGACACGGTGTTGGTGGCTGCGTCGGTGCTCGACCATTTCGTGTACAGCTTTGCCGAGGAGTTCCTGCCTGTTGCCGCGCGGCTGGGCGTCGGGGTGATCGGCATGAAGGTCTTTGCCTACAAGAAGCTGGCGCACCTGGCGGAGCGCGCGCTGCGCTACGCCCTGGCCCTGCCGCTCACCACGGTCATCGCCGGCTGCTCGACGATGGCCGAGCTGGAGTCGGACCTGGCAGTGGCCGAGAGCTTTGTGCCGATGACCGGCCCGGAGCGGTTGGCCTTTTTCCGCGAGGTGCTGCCGCTGGTTGCACCGGAGAACATGCCCTGGAAGGCCGACAACTGGGGGAGCCCGACTGCCTGGAAGGAACGCAAGGAGCCCTCGGGCCTGGGGACATGGTTCTGATGTGAGGCTGGCTGGGGGGGCGGTCGGGAGACCGCCCCCCAACGTGAGGGAGGGACCGCCCCTCAACGTGAGGGAGGGACCGCCCCCCCAACGTGAGGGAGGGACCGCCCCCCAACGTGAGGGAGATTCCTCGGTCGCTGCGCTCCCTCGGAATGACAGTTTCTGGATAGCCCTCAACGAGAGCGAGGGACCGCCCTCTGGCGAGAGTGTGAGGGCGGGAGACTGCGTCAAGGCACAAAGCAGATGGAGAGCGAGTTCCTGCCCATCAACGACGAGTTGGTTATCCCGATGGCCGAGCTGCAGTTCCGATTCTCGCGCAGCAGCGGGCCGGGCGGCCAGCACGTCCAGAAGTCGTCGACCCGCGTCGAGCTCTACTTTGACGTGCTCGGCTCCCCCAGCCTGACCGAGGATCAGCGCGCCCGGCTGCTGTCGCGGTTGGCCGGCTACATCGACACGGCCGGCCTGCTGCACCTGGTGGCGCAGTCGGAGCGCAGCCAGCTGCGCAACAGGCAGGAGACAACGGAGCGCTTCCAGGAGCTGCTGCGCACCGCCCTGCGGCGACGCCGGCACCGCGTGGCGACGCACACCCCCGCCGCTTCCCGCGAGCAGCGGCTGCGCGGCAAGCGCCGGCGCGGGCAGGTAAAGCGCGCCCGCGGGCGGGTGGAGGATGAGGAGTAATCAGGCGGTCAGACCTGTCGGGTTCCAAGTTGCGGGCCGGTCGCGAGACCGGCCCGCCGGCGAGGTCCGGAGACCACGCCGGAACGAGGCAGGCTGAGCGCTGCGACGCATCCAAGTTGCGGGCCGGTCGCGAGACCGGCCCGCCGGCGCGGCCCGAAGACCACGCCGGAGCAACTGAGCGCAACCGATGGTCGATAATCGTTTCTGGGAATTCGGGCATTTCGGGATAGTACCCTCAGATTCTTGGCACAGCGGCACAGTTCCAGGTTGCGGGCCGGTCTCCTAACCGGCCCGCCGGCGTGGTCCGGAGACCACGCCGGAGCAACCGAGCTTCGCACCCTCGGAATGGCTGTTTTGGGACAGCCCCGTCAAATGGAGACCTGTGAGGTCGAATGCAGACCTGCGAGGTCGATGTGGGGCCTGGTGCTGTTCCATTCTTGTAGGCACCTTGGCGCGATGGTAGAATGCAGCACGATGTGCTCCATATTCAGGCCATTGGCGGCCTGGAGCCTGTGCAGAATCGGACGCCCTGGCCAGTGAACAGGGCGTCATACGTTTGGTGAATGGATCGGAGATGTTCCACGTTCCCTTTGATCGAGGCAGGCTGACCTTTGACCTCCCGGCCGGCTGGCGGGGAGCCATAGCCGAGTCGAGAATCGCGGTGCCGGTCAAGGATGTGCCGGAGGCTGTGCGGGCCGCGCTGGCCCATCCGACCCACTCGGCGCCGCTGCGTGAGCTGGCGAAGCCGGGCGACCGTGCCTGCATTGTCTTTACCGATGTGACCCGCGCCAGCCCCGACTCGCTGCTGGTGCCGCCGCTGCTCGCCGAGCTGGAGGCGGCCGGGGTCCGGGATGAGGACATCACGCTGCTGTGCGGCATCGGCCTGCACCGCCCCAGCACCCAGGAGGAGCGGATCGCGAAGCTGGGCCGGGCGGTGGTCGAGCGCTACCGGGTGATCGACAATGAGCCGCTGAACCCGGCGGCCCTGGTGGACCTGGGCACGACGGAGAGCGGCATTCCCCTTTCGGTGCACCGGGCGGCCTACGAGGCCGACCTGTTGATGGCTACGGGCATCGTGGAGCCGCACCAGTACGCGGGGTACTCGGGCGGCCGCAAGACGCTGGCGGTGGGCGCCGCCGGCGAGGCGATGATCGCCTATACCCACGGGCCGGAGATGGTGGACCATCCCGGCACGCGGCTGGGCCGCATCGAGGGCAACCCCTTCCACGAGGCGATCAGCGAGGCGGCGCGCCGCGCGGGCCTGCGCTTTATCGTGAATGTGGTCCAGGACGACGACAAGCGGGTGGTGTACGTCGGCGCGGGCGAGCCGGAGGCAACCTTCCGGGAGCTGGTGGCCTTTGCCCGCACGATCTACGAGGTGCCGGTGCCGCAGCAGTACGACGTCGCCGTGGCGGGCGTCGGCTTCCCGAAGGATGCCAACCTCTACCAGGCCTCCCGCGCGGCCAGTTACCTCTTCTTCGCGCCCACGCCGGTGGTCAAGCCGGGCGGCTTTTTCATCGTGCCCGCGCCGTGCGGCGAAGGGGCAGGCGACGGAGTGGGGGAGCAGCGTTTTCTGAAGGCGATGCGCCAGGCGCCGAGCGTGCAGTATCTCCTGGACGACCCCCGCCAGAATGGCTACCCGCCGGGGCAGCAGCGCGCCTTTGTTCTGGCCAAGGTGCTGGAGCAGAACGAGGTGATCGTGGTCGGCGCGCAGGACCCGGACCTGGTCCGCTCGGCCAAGCTCCTGGCCGCGCCGACGATGGACGCTGCGTTCGCGATGGTGCGCGAGAAGCTGGGCGACGGGCTCGACGTGCTGGTCGTGCCCCATGCCCTGCTGACTCTGCCGATCGTGCAGCCGGCGCCAGACCAGGCGAGCCGGCCCTGATGAAAGAAGCGTCGATGGAGCCAACCGAAACGGCCGAAGCGTGCTGCTTTCACAGCGCCGAGATTGTCAACGACGGCCAGAACGCCTCCTGCATCCGCTGCGGGCTGTGCCTGGCGACCTGCCCCGTCTACCGCTCCACGCTGCGCGAGACTGACTCGCCGCGGGGCAAGATCGCCCTGCTGCGCGCCGTGGGCGACGGCAAGCTCGACGCGGGCCATGAGCTTGCCTCGCGCTATTACGACTGCCTGCTGTGCGGCGCCTGCGCCAACATCTGCCCCAGCGGGGTGCCGCTGGAGGGGATCCTGCAGGCCGCCCGCGACGACATGGTCCGGCACAAGCTGGAGCCCGAGAAGCTCGTGCGCCTGGGACAGGTCATCCGCGAGCACTATAACATTTCGGGGGAGGACAATGCCCAGCGCCTGATCTGGACGGACAACATGGAGGAAAAGCCGTCCGGCACGGCGCCGCGCGAGACGGCCGATGTGGTCTACTTTGTCGGCTGCGTGGGGTCGTTTTTTCCGCGGAGCTACCGGCTGCCGCAGACGATGGCCCATCTGCTCGACAGGTCTGGCCTGGATTATGTGATCCTGGGCGGGGAGGAGCGGTGCTGCGGCTATCCTCTGCTGATCAACGGCGAGCTGGAGCTTGCGCGGGAGCTGATCGGGCACAACCTGGAAGAGGTCACCCGCCTTCAGGCCAAGCGCGTGGTCTTTACCTGCCCTTCCTGCCTGCACATCTGGAACGAGGTCTACCGCGAGGCGGCGGGGAAGGAGCTGCCCTTTGAGCTGCTGCACGCCACGGAGCTGCTGGCGGAGATGGTAGACGAGGGCAAGCTCGCGTTCAAGCCGCTGCCGCCGCAGCGCGTCACCTACCACGACCCGTGTGACCTGGGGCGCAAGGAAAAGATCTTTGACGCGCCGCGGCGTGTGCTCCAGGCCATCCCGGGCATCGAGCTGGTGGAGATGCGGGACAACCGCGCCGATTCGCACTGCTGTGGGGGCGGCGGCAACCTGGAGACGTACGATTCGGAGCTGGCGCATTCGGTGTCGGACGCGCGGCTGGCGCAGGCACTGGAGGTCGGGGCGGCGGTCGTTGCCTCTGCCTGCCAGCAGTGTGAGCGAACGCTCACCGAGACGGCGCGCCGCAACCGGGCGCGCATCAAGGTCGTGGACGTGGCCGAGCTGGCCCTCCAGGCACTGGGCGAGTAGAGGGCATCCCGCATGAGTGCTGCGGAGAGGGCCGGAATGCTGGACGAGGCGATCCTGAGCGAGCTGCGCGCCGTCGCCGGCGAGGATCATGTCCTGACCTCGCCCGAGGCCCGTGTCTGCTACTCCTTCGACGGCACCTTTCACGAGTCGCTGCCCGACGCCGTCATCAGCCCGCTCACGACCGAGCAGGTGTCCGAAATCCTGCAGATCTGCAACCGCGCGCGGCTTCCCGTCATCACGCGCGGCATGGGCAGCGGGCTGGCGGCGGCGACGGTGCCCTTTGGCGGCGGCCTGGTGCTGAACATGGTGCGGATGAACCACATCCTGGAGATCGACCGGGCGAACATGACGGCCCGCGTCGAGGCAGGCGTCATCACCGCCGACTTTCAGGCCGAGGTCGAAAAGATCGGCCTCTTCTACCCACCCGACCCCTCCTCCATCCGCCACTCGACGATGGGCGGCAACGTGGCGTGCAACGCGGGTGGGCCGCGCTGCCTCAAGTATGGCGTGACCGGCGACTATGTCAAAGGGCTGCGGGTGGTGCTGGCCGACGGGCGGATCCTGTGGACGGGCGGCAAGCCGATCAAGAACGCGACCGGATACAACCTGAGCCAGATGTTCGTCGGCTCGGAGGGGACCCTGGGTGTGATCACCGAGGTGCTGGTCAAGCTCAAGACCAAGCCGCGCTACGTGCGCACCGCCACGGCCGTGTTCGACGACCTGGACGTCGCCAGCCAGGCGGTCAGCGCCGTGCTGGAGGCGGGGCTGCTGCCGGCGACGATGGAGATGATGGACAACACCACCATCAACACCATCGAGGATTACTTGCAGATGGGCCTGCCGCGCGAGGCGGAGGCCATCCTGATCATCGAGGCGGACGGCAGCGATGCGGCGGCGGTGCAGCGCGAGATCGAGGATACCGTCGGAGTGTGCCGGACGGCGGGAGCGGTCGAGGTGCGCATCGCGGGCAACGAGGCGGAGCGGAATGAGCTGTGGCGGGCGCGGCGCTCTGTCAGCGGCTCGCTGGCACGGAAGCGGCCGAACAAGCTGGGCGAGGACATCTCGGTGCCGCGCAGCGCGATCCCGGAGACGGTACGGCGGATCAAGGAGATCTCGCGCGCGCACAACCTGCCCATCGTCGTCTTTGGCCATGCAGGAGACGGAAACCTGCACCCCAACATCCTCTTTGACAAGAGGGACCCGGACGAGTGGGCGCGGGTGGAGCGGGCCGTCGCGGACATCTTCCGCCTGGCCATCGAGGTGGGCGGCACGCTGTCGGGGGAGCACGGGGTCGGCACGCTGAAGAAGCCGTACCTGGAGAGCGCCGTCGGGCCGCTGGCCATCGACGTCATGCGCTCTGTGCGCCGGGCACTCGATCCCAATGGGATCCTGAACCCGGGGAAAATCTTCGACTAGGGGCAACGGCACCCCTGGATCAATAGGACCAATGGAGGTACCCATGGAGCTTTCGGGCAAGATCACTCACACCGTAGAAAAGCACCCGAACGTCCTGGTCAACCCGGCTCGCCAGGCCATGATCTACCTGGCTGCCAAGGGAGGGGAGGCGGTCGTCAGCGCGAACGGCGCGCTCGCCACGTGGACCCCGCCCGAGTCCACGGGCCGCAGCCCGAAGGACACCTATTCGGTTCGCCGCAGGGAAAGCGAGGGCAACATCGACTGGGACTCGCCGAACAACATCGCCATGGAGCCCGAGACCTTTGACATGGTGATGGAGGATGCGCTCGGCTTTCTTTCCCAGGCGAAGCGGCTCTTGGTGGTCGACCGCGTGCTGGGGGCCGACTCGGCGTACGCGCTGCCGGTGCGGGTCATCGGCGACCAGGCGCTGACGGCGCTCTTTGCCGACAACATGTTCCGGCCGGTGCCGGACGATGCGGGGCGCAGCATCTTTGCCAGGCGCGGCTTCACCCTGGTGGTTGCGCCCTACCACAAGCTCGATCGCAAGCGGTACGCCGGCCGGCTGCGGAAGATGCCCGACGGCCGGGCCTCGGACATGGCTGTGGCGATGGACTTTGACCGGCGGCTGGGGGTCATCGTCGGCTCGGCCTATTGCGGCAGCGTCAAGAAGCTGATGTTCTCCGTCATGGACTATCTGCTGCCGCTCGAGGGGATCTTGCCGCTGCACTGCTCGGCCAACGAGGGTCCCCGAGGCGATGTGGCGCTGCTGTTGGGCCTCTCCGGCACCGGAAAGACCAGCCTGTCCGCCGACCCGACCCGGGCGCTGTATGGCGACGACGAGCATGGGTGGAGCGACGACGGCATTGCCAATTTCGAGTTCGGCTGCTACGCCAAGCTGATCAACCTGCGCCCCCACAAGGAGCCTGAGATCTGGAATGCGGTCTTTCACGAGGCGCCCTACCTGGAGCACGGGGCCATCGTCGAGAACACCATGATGTATCCCGACGGCCGCTTTGACGTCGACGACGAGCGGCTAACGCCCAACTCCCGGGCTTCCTACCCGCTGAGTTTCTTGCAGAACGTCAAGGTGCCGCCGATGGGCGGCCATCCCAGGACCGTCCTGTTCCTGGCGGCGGATGCGAATGGGGTGCTGCCGCCGGTGGCCCGGCTGACGCCCGAGCAGGCGATGCTGTGGTTCTTGATGGGCTACACCAGCAAGCTGGCGGGCACAGAGACGGGCATCGTCGATCCCGTGAGCACCTTTTCGCGCTTTTTCGGCGAGCCTTTCATGCCTCTGAACCCTGACCGCTATGCCTCGCTGCTGGGCGAGAAGCTGCGCAGGCATGGATCGGCGGTCTACCTGATCAACACCGGCTGGAGCGGCGGGCCTTTTGGCGTGGGCTCGCGGATGGACATTTCGATCACGCGGACGATCGTGCGGGCGGCGCTGAATGGGGAGCTGGCGGGGGTTGAGATGCGGGAGGACCCGCTGTTCCACATCCTCGTGCCGCAGTCCTGCCCGGACGTCGACTGCTCGATCCTGAACCCGCGCAACACGTGGGCAGACAAAGAGGCGTTTGACCTGCGGGCCCACAGGCTCGCGGGGGATTTTGCCAGGCATTTCGACAGGGCCTACGGCCCCAAGGGTATCGACCCGTCCGTATCGTGCCAGTGCCCTGGCAAGTAACTGATAGGAGGAATCATGCTTACCACAGAAGAGCTCCTGGCCAAGGCCAGGAAACCATCCGAGGACGCGATGCGCCTGCACCCCTTCTACGGGGGCAAGATACAGACCGGGGCCAAGGTCCCGGTACGCAGCCTGGACGACTTTTCGATCTGGTACTCGCCCGGCGTGGCGGCGCCCTGCAGGGACATCCAGGCCCACCCCGAGATGGTGTTCCAGCACACCAACAAGGGCAACACCGTGGCCGTCGTGAGCGACGGGACCCGCGTGCTGGGGCTGGGCGACATTGGTCCTGAGGCAGCCATGCCGGTGATGGAGGGCAAGTCGCTGCTCTTCAAGTACCTGGGCGGCGTCGATGCCAGCCCCATCTGCCTGAACACCAAGGACCCCTACCAGATCATCCAGACCGTCAAGCTGATCCAGCCCTCCTTCGGCGGCATCAACCTGGAAGACATCTCTCAGCCCAAGTGCTTCCGCGTGCTGGACCTGCTCCGGACCGATCCAGAGATGCGCATCCCGGTGTGGCACGACGACCAGCAGGGCACGGCCACCGTGCTGCTGGCAGGGCTGCTTGGCGCGCTCAAGGTCGTGGGCAAGAAACTGGACGAGATCCGGGTGGTGTTTGTCGGGTTTGGGGCGGCCAATGTGGCCACCCTGCGCCTCCTGACGGCCTCTGGTGTGCAGTGGTGCAACGTGGTTGTGTGCGACAGCAAGGGGATCCTGCATCCCGGGCGGAAGGACGTCGAGTCGCACAAGATCGAGTTCGTCGAGAAGTGGCGCATCTGCCAGCTGAGCAACTCTGAAGGGCGTGCCGGCGGCGTGGCCGAGGCGATGCGCGGAGCCGACGTCTGCATCGCGGCCTCCAAGCCGGGGCCGGGCACCATCCTGCCCGAGTGGGTGGCAGGTATGAACGAGGACGCCATCATCTTCCCGGCCGCCAACCCCATCCCCGAGATTTGGCCCTGGGAGGCCAAAGAGGCCGGTGCGCGCATCGTGGGTACCGGGCGGTCCGACTTCCCCAACCAGGTCAACAACTCGCTCGTCTTTCCGGCGATGTTCCGCGGCGTTCTCGATGTCCAGGCCACGACGATCACAGACGAGATGGCCATCGCCGCGGCCCAGGAGATCGCCCGTTTCGCCGAGGAGCGAGGCATCAGCGAGGACAACATCATCCCGACCATGAGCGAGAGCGAAGTGTTCCCCCGCGAAGCGGTTGCGGTCGCCATGAAGGCGCAGGAGCAGGGCGTCGCGCGCCGGCAGCTCTCGGCCGATGAGCTGTACCGGATGGCCACCGACCGGATCGGCGAGGCGCACGAGATGGTCCAGATGCTGATGGAGAAGGAGATTATCCCGCCGGTGCCGCCGGAGCTTGCCGGCTAGCAGGCACTACCGGCGCCGGGGCTTGGAGGGCTTTGCCGAGGCCCGCCTTCTTGCCAAAGGCGGGCCTCATGGCTGCCCAGGGCCCTGCGGCGCCGACCGGTAGGCCGGGAGCAGCCGCCGTCGCCCTGTGGAAGGCGGGACTCCAGGGTCCTGCCAAGGGCGCTCCGGCGGGGCAACAGCCCTGCGGCCGGCTTGTGGGCGCAACCCCCCCTTGACCTTGCCCCCACTCTGGGCTACAATAGGCGGTGCAGCGGCGCGGCCACCGCGCCCGCCCGAGGGCCGAGAGATGGTCAAGTTCATCTACCGAGACAAAACGTGGGACGTCAAGGCCGGCAGCACCGTGCGCGACGCCATGCTGAAGCTGGGCCTCAACCCCGAAGGGGTCCTCGCCATGCGCGAGGGCCGGCTGATCAGCGAGGAGACGCTCACTCGTGAGGGTGACACGATCAAGCTGGTGGCGGTCGTGTCGGGTGGGTAGGCGTGCCCATGAAGTGCAGCAAGTGCGGCAGCACGGCCGTCATCAACCTGCACCAGCACCATCTCCGGCTGTGTGAGGCGCACCTCCTCGACTTTTACGTCTCGATGGTGCAGCGCGCCATCGAGCACTACTCGATGTTCTGGCCCGAGGATCGCCTGCTCGTGGCCGTCTCGGGCGGGAAAGACAGCCTCGCTCTCTGGGATGTGCTTCTGCGGCTGGAGTATCACGCAGAGGGGCTGTACATCGACCTCGGCATCGACGAGGGGATCGGCTACTCGGCCACCTCGCGGATGATGTGCGAGCGGTTCGTGGCCGAGCACCACCCCCAAGCGCGGCTCCACGTCGTCGACCTGCGCGCCGAGCATGGATCAGGCATCCCCGAGCTGGCGCGCGCCGAGCTGCGCGGCCGCAACAAGCCGTGCGCCGTGTGCGGCCTGGTCAAGCGCCACATCATGAATCGGGCCGCGCGCGACGGAGGCTTTGCGGCGATCGCCACCGGGCACAACCTCGACGACGAGGTCGCCGTGCTCTTTCAGAACACGCTGCACTGGAAGGCGGGCTACCTGGCCCGCCAGGCGCCGGTCCTGGACGAGCAGGAGGGGTTGGCGCGCAAGGTCAAGCCCCTGGTGCGCTGCTACGAGCGCGAGTCGGCGGCGTACGTGCTGCTGCGCGGCATCGACTATGTCTACGACGAGTGTCCCTTCTCCAAGGGGGCGACGACCAACTTTTACAAGGAGCTGCTCAACGACCTGGAGATGCGCTCGCCGGCGGCCAAGCAGCAGTTCTACCTCCACTTTCTCCAGGCGCGCGAGTCGGGCGTGATCCGGTTTTCGGCGCAGGCCGGTGGCGGCGGGGAGGGGGAGTCGGGGCCGCCGCTGCAGATATGCACTCGCTGCGGCCAGCCCACCGTCGCCCTGGACCTGTGCGCTTTCTGCCGGCTGTGGGAGAGGCACTGAGATTGACGGCCCGTGAGGGCACGGAAGGGCTTTGAGCCTGTCCGGAAGAGGTGTGATTGTGCCCGCCGCACGGGTCCACTGGGGCTGCCGTGCGAATTCCCGGACAGGTCCCTGAGGAGTGGAGGTTGATCGTCCATGGAACTCTTGCCCCTGAACCTGCCGACCCGGCACAACGAGAAGCTGCGCCGGTTGGTGGCGCGGATCGACCAGGATGTCGAGCTGCACACGCTGTGGCAGTGCGCCAACATCAACGCCGTCGGGCGCACCGGCATCACCGATCATGGCGAGGTCCACATCAAGATCGTGACCAACATCGCCATCAAGCTACTGCGCCTGCTGCTGGAGGCGGGGGTGCCGATGGGTGTGGTGCGCGACCACGAGCTGACCGCGGACGAAGCCGAGGTCGTCGTCTGCCTGGCTGCCTGCCTGCACGACCTGGGCATCTCCGTCCATCGCAGCAACCATGAGCAGTACAGCCTCTTCCTGGCCGACCGCAAGGCCCGCGAGCTGCTGGAGGGGCTCTGCGAGGTGCGCGAGCGGACGATCCTGGTAGCCGAGACGCTGCACGCCGTCATCGCCCATCGCTCCGACGTCGAGTGCCTGACCACGGAAGCCGGCGTGGTGAAGGTGGCGGATGCGCTGGATATCACGGAGGGGCGGTCACGCATCCCGTTTGAGGCGGGCAAGACGGACATCCACGCCATCTCGGCCATGGCGATCGACCGGGTGGACATCCGAAAGGGGGAGGAGACACCCATCGTGGTCGAGGTTGCGATGAACAACTCGGCGGGGATCTTCCAGGTGGACGAGCTGCTCAAGCGGAAGCTGCGCGGCTCCAGCATCGCCCCCTACGTGCGGGTACTGGCGCGCATTGAGGGCGAGACGGACAAGCACATCCTGGAGTTTTACAGCATCTAGGCGCGCCGTGCTGGGGCGCTCTGGTAGTGCAACCCCACCTGGCCGAGCAGGTCAACCTGAGCGACCGCAGGGAGCGAGGAGTCCCGGTGGCGCCGCGAGGATCCGCTGCTGCCAGCCGAGATCCCTCGTCGCTTCGCTCCCCAGGATGACTGGTCAGGTCGTAGTACTAGGCCAGTGGAGGAGGATCCGCCGGGGCCATCGCCGCGGCGGGGCGCCCGATGTGCCAGAAGGCCAGCTCCAGCACCCAGTGCACGGCCAGGCAGAGCCACAGGTTCTGCGTGAGTAGGTAGATCAGCGTGGAGACGACGGCCAGGGCTGCCCTCAGCCAGCGGCCGGCGACGCGATGGTCGTCACGCCACCCCGCCCGCCAGAAGGGGCTGAGCGCTGCCTCCAGGGCAATGAGTCCCAGCCCGGCAAAGAGCCCAGCGTAGCGGTCGCCGAGGGCCACGGCGAGCCCGGCGCGGTAGAAGGCCCAGTGGGCCTCGAGGTAGAGGCCGTCGATGAGCAGTGCCCACCAGGGGCGCGGTGCAAAGCTGAGGCGGACGGCCCCGCGGCGGGCGTTCTTCCAGGCCAGGAGCAGGAGGAGGAAGGCGCCCAGGCCCAGCCAGGTGCCCGTGCCGGCGGTGCTCAGCCAGCGGGCTGCCGGCCAGCGGGGCTGGATGCCGGCGAGCCCGAGCTCCTCCAGGGAGAGCAGCGCACTGAGAGGGGGCAAGGGCCATCCGCCCAGGGCGAGGTAGGGGATGCCCAGGCAGAAGAGGAAGCGCGCGGCCTCGACGAGGGCGTCGCGGGCGGCGGGGGGCAGCGAGATGCGCGAGCGCAGGTGCCAGGCCAGGTTGGTGGCCAGGACGCAGGCGAGGAGCGATGCCCCGACCCAGTAGAGCAGGGTTGGGTCGAGGGCTGTGGTCCAGGCACGTAGGCTGTCTAGAAGGATAGCCACGCACTCACCTCGTGTGTGGAATGGCGGCCTGGGGGCCGTCGTTCCACACGGGGCACATGAATGAACAAGCCGTGGTCCTGAGGCCACGGCTAGACGATGGAACGTCCCTGGTGGGCGAGAAGGGACTTGAACCCCTGACCTCGTGTATGTGAGACACGCGCTCTAACCATCTGAGCTACTCGCCCGTGGAAGGGGAGTATAGCACGGGTGGGGCGGTGGTGCAAATCGGTTCGGGCAGAGGGGTCGGCGACGGGCGGCACCCTCACGGAGGGAAGCCTACGCGCTAGCGGGAGCAGGGCACTGGTCATGGAGGATGCTGCCGGACCTGGACCAAGCTCTGCCGGGCGCGCCTATCCCCACCGCACTCAGCGCCACAGCTCACGGCAAACGTCCGCCAGTCCTAAGCGCGTCAGAACGGCCGGCAGGGGAACGGCCCCCTCTTGCGTCCACTCCATGTCGCTCAGGTACTCCTGCACCATCTGCTCGACCTGTACCTCGACGCCTGCCGTAGGCCCGTCCACCAGGGGTGGGCGCCCGTACGCCCGCAGCGGGAGGCTCCGGCTCAGCGCATTGAGACCTTCTCTGGCATTGAACGCCTGCCTGAGGTTCGCAATCCGCTCCCCGGTCAGGAGCATATCCTGCACGCCAAAGGTCCAGCCGGTGGCGGCCTCGATGAACTCTGGCACGAAGGATACGCTCGTCGAGCCATAGCCGAAGAGGCAGACACCGGATGCATTGACCACGTGGCAAAGGCAGCTTGCTTCCTTGATCCAATGCCCACGTCCGGCCTGCCGTCCTCGGTCCTGCCCATACCCGGGCATGCCGGACTCGTAGCCGGGCGGCAGTGAATACTGGTTGGCCTGGGTGTGCCGGCCCGGCGTGGCGTCGACAAGGTAGATGGCGCCCAAGCCCGGCTCGTAGCGCGGGTCGTGCATGGCCAGCTCCTGGCCTCCCACGTGAATGGCAAACGGCTCGCACTCGGGTCCGAGGCGCGCTGCAGCAGCCCTGACGCCATCGGCCAGCAGGTCGCCCAACCCCTCTCGCCTTGCGATCATCTCGAGCAGCGCGTTCATCGCCTCGTGATTTCCCCAGGAGAGCTCGATGCCACCCGTGTCTGTCGCGCCGATCAGTCCATGCTGGTAGCACTCCACGGCGAATGCTACGCAGGCGCCGGCCGAGATCGTGTCGAGCCCGTAGCGGTTGCACAGATCGTTGGCCCTGATCAGCGACGGATAGTCGTTGTTCAGGACCATGCTGCCAAAGGCCGCTGCCGTCTCGTATTCCGGCTGGTGGGCTTCGATGTTCTGGCCACCGTACGACACGCGCGACGTTCCCCAACAGGCAAGGGGGCATCGCCAGCAGCCCTTTCTCGCCACCCGGTACTCGAGCAACCTCTCAAACTCCAAGGACTCTGTGTCGGGGAAGGCAGCCACGCTTGCCCCCCAGTTTTGCACGGGAGAGTCACCGTTTCTGGCGCCGGTCGGTGTGTAGCCGGGCGTGCCTGTGGTGCGGAAGAAAAGCGCCCCGCCTACCCCGCTGTTCATTTCGCGGAGGTATTTTCTACGGAGCTCTCTTTCGAGGTCGGGCATGGCCACCGGCACCGGCTTGGTACCGCGGGCAGCCACCATCTTGAGCCGCTTTGAGCCCATCACCGCCCCGAGGCCCGACCGGGCCGCGGCGCGCCCCATGGAATGCATCACGCCGGAGATGAGCGCCTGTTTCTCACCCGATGGACCGATGCAGGCTGCCTCGGCATCCGCACCCAGGTTGCCCTTTGCCCACTCCTCAACCTCGTAGCAGTCGAGGCCCCAGAGATGGACTGCATCACGCAGCTCGGCCTTGTCGTCGGCCAGGTAGAGGTAGACCGGCCGGGGAGAGACCCCTGTGAAAAGGACGCCATCGTAGCCGGCCCGTTTCAGGGCCGGGCCAAAGTAGCCCCCGCAGTTGGCATCGCCCCAGCCGCCTGTCAGCGGCGATTTCCCTACTACAGTGAAGCGGGTGCCGGTCGGAGCCACTCCCGTGAGGGGGCCGGTGAGAAAGCCCAGGATATTGGCGGGGCCGAGCGGATCGGCCCCTGTCAACACACGATCGTACAGCCACCGCGCACCCAGGCCATAGCCGCCGATGAGGCTGCGTAGGCACGACTCCGCCGGAGCCTCGTCGCTGATGCAGCCATCGTCCAGGTTGACCCAAAGGTAGCGGCCCATGTAGCCGCCCGGCATCTTGACCTCCAGTGGCTGCCCCGCCGGCGCGGCACGCCAAGCCGCAGCGCGCGAGCCCTGGTCGCAGGCAGCCGGCTTAGCAGTCGGAGTAGAGGCGCTGCCCCCTCACGCCGATGTCCAAGCGCACGACCTGCCGGTGCTCCACCTCGGTGACGTACAGGCTCTCTCCCCAGAACGCCACGTTGGTGGGTCGAGCTCCTCCTGCAGGTATCTCGTCGACGACCTTTCCCTGCGGGCTTATGACGGAGACCACTCCCTTGCCAAAGTGAGCCGCAAAGAGATGGCCGTCCTCAGAAAAGGCCATCCCATCTGGGCCGGCACCCCCATCGAGTTGGGCATAGACCCTCCGAGCTCGCTCATGCCCGCTCGCGTCGAGCTCAAAGGCCAGGACGCGGTTGAGCGATGTCTCCGCCAGGTAGAGCGTCTGCCCATCGTCGGAGAGCACAATCCCGTTGGGAAAACGGAAACCGCCTGCGAAGAGCTCGACTGCGCCGGATTGCCGCAGGATGAAGATGTTGCCCGTCGGACTCTCGCGGCCCGATCCCTTGGGGTCCGTGAAATAGAGGTCCCCGTTGGGCGCAAAGACGAGGTCGTTTGGCCCACGGAATGGCCCCTCCTTCCACCCGGCAGCCGCGACCCGAAAGGAGCCGTCCGGTGCGACATCCAGGATCCCAAGGGCACCGTCGGCGACGAACAAGTGGCCGTCTCGGCCGAACTTGGACCCCGTTGGTGTGCCGCCCGTCTTGACAAAGGGCCACACCGCGCCGTCATCGCCTCTTCGGTACACCATGGCGGCGTCCCAATCGACAAAGTGAAGATGTCCCTGCTGGTCGAAGCTGGGCCCTTCGGGTGACTGGAAGCCACAGGCTATGACGACGGGTTCTACTCTGCGCATGAGAGCTGCTCCCGCCGGGTGGTCTCCGGCATCTTCTGGCCCAACTTCTCGAGCTCGCAGGCGACATCGTGCAGGCCCAGCCGGCGCAAGGTGGGACCAGTCGGGCGGCCTGTCTGGATATCCCAGCCTCGCACCTGGTAGTATCGGTCGAGCAGGGCGAGGAACTTGGGCCTTTCCAGGCGCATCTTCTGTCCGAGCAGCGGGTTCTGCCACCATTCCTCTGTCTCGAGATAGGGGATGATCCCTTCGTCGTCTTCCCGCGACCGGCCGAAGTTCCTCACCTGAACGGCACGCTCCAGGTTGTACACCCTCTCACATGCTAGGTCGAGCTCGTCCGGCGTGACAAAGAGACCGGTGGCGGCGGCGAGGAGGTGGTGTTCGAAATCCAGGCCGACCATGTCACCCGCCCGAGCGAGCCCGTCGGGGCTTTCGTAGCTCATGATCATGGGGAAGAGGTGATCGTGGACGGGAACCGAGTCCTTGAGCACACTGCGGTGAGCGTGCCAGAAGGCCGGGAATTCCTTGTCCTCGTAGCCGCTTTCCGGGTCCACGGCCTTCTCGGTTCCATAGATGCGTCGGCCTACCGCCTTGATGGTGTCCCAGGAGTAGTCCGTTCCGGATCCGAACGGCGACCATCCCATCGTCAAGGCAGGGTAGCCATGGCTGCTGCTGATGGGATCTCGTGTGTCCAGCGCCCAGAGAAGTGCTGTGACCAGCCAGAAGGGATAGAAGATTGTGTTACCACGGTCGCCGTGCCCGTCACAATGGGCCGCATGCCCCCACGCAGGGTAGAAGAGATTGGCTTGCTCTTCGCCAAAGCCGAGGATGGATGGCGCTCGTTTCCCCCCTTCGGCCAGCGCGTCGCCCATCCCCTCGCGATAGGCGATCGCGCGTAGAAAGTGGGCCCAGAAGGAGGGGTCGTGGAAGTCGATGGGCCGGCCGTTGACCTGATCCACGAGCCCGGCATCGACGCAGAGCCGCAGCCAGGGCACGATGCCTGCCAGGAGGTCCCATTGGTTCAGCCCATAGTCGTCGGCGAGGTGCCGTGCCTCGAAGGCGCCCTCAAAACCCAACCCCCAGTTGTAAAAGCTGCTGGTGCCCTGGAACCGGTAGGAGACACACTTGATCTGCCCCGCAAGGTCCTGGCCTGTGGCCGGGCCCGGGACCGCTCCGTAGAACCGGCATCCGGCGCCACAGGGAAAGCCACAGTTCTGCGTACACGCCTGCCATCGCTGCCGGTACTTCTGCACTCGCTCAGGATCGAGCTCTGCGCCGCGATACAGGTGACCGGACCTCGCCGCATCGAGAATGGCCGAGCAGCGATGCATGAAGAGGTCGGGCTGTGCGATATGCACGGGGCCACTTCCGCGCACGGCGATGCCCTTGAGGTTCTTGGAACCCATGACGGCCCCGTAGCCTCCCTGTCCGGCGGCTGAGTTGGTCCCGGTGATGATGGAGGCGATCCGGCTCAGGCGCTCTCCGGATTGGCCAATGGCCAGGACACGGGCGCTGGGCCCCAGATCCGAAAGCAGCGCCGTTTGGGTCTCAATGGCGCCCTTTCCCCAGAGATGACAGGCATCCAGGAAGCTGATCTTGCCATCGTCGATGCACAGGACCACCGGCTGCTCGGCCTTGCCCTGGATGACCAGTCCGTCATAGCCGGCATACTTGAGCGACGGCCCCCAATGTCCACCGATATTGGAGCGGCTCAGCCACTCGCGGGGCCAGCCCTGTGGGCTCAAGCCCACGACAATGGTCCTGCCCGATTCCGGCGCGGATGTGCCGGTCAGCGGGCCTGTCATGACGACCAAGGGGCTCCCTGGATCGAGGGCCCCTACCCCGGGAGGGATCGACTCCCAGGCGATTCGAGCGGCGATGCCCCGTCCACCAATGTAGGCCGGGCCGTAGTCCAGCGTATTCAGGGTCCGGATCGTTCGATCGCTCAGATCGACCCAGAGGATCTTGCCGACCCACCCGCACGTCCTGCTCAACAGATCTCCCTCCCCGCCGTCACTTGTCGCTCTCTTGTCTTTCCTCACGCACGTCCAGCCGGAGGGCCCCTGTGCCACAGACGCGAACGCATTGCGGATCGCCGTTGCACAGCTCGCATTTGATCACGCGTTCCGAGATGGGGTTCCAGAAGATGCCGTCCAGGCGGCATGCCTCGATACAGGCCCGGCAGCCCGTGCAGCGCTCATAGTCGATCTCGAGGCACCCGTCCAGACGGCGAACGATGCACTTCTCGGGGCACGCCTCCGCGCATGCTGCACGGGGGCACTGCCGGCAAAGGAGTGGCTGGTGTGTGCCTCCGAAAGGGCTGAGCACGACCTGCACGCGCGAGGCCGAGAGGCTCGCATACCGCTCGTTGGCCATGGAGCAGGCCGTCATGCAGGAGAGGCAGCCGCTGCAGAGCTGACGCTTGACCAGGATCCTTGTGGACATGATGTCGGCCCTGCCGTCTACGCCCCACGTCGCAGGACGGCGCCGGGCCGGGCCGGGGTCTGCTCGCCGTCGACAATCACCCACTGTCCGCCCACCATCACGTGCGAGATGCCCAAAGGGTACTGGTGGGGGCGCTCGAATGTGGCCTGGTCCTGCACAGCGGCCGGGTCGAGGATCACCAGGTCGGCGACGTAGCCCTCGCGCACCTGACCACGCCGGTCGAGCTGGAGCCTTCTGGCCGGCAGCGAGGTCATTTTGCGTATGGCTTCCTCGAGCGATAGTGACCGGCGCTCGCGCACGTAGCGAGCCAGCACCCGCGGGAAGGTGCCGTAGAATCGGGGATGCACCAGCGCGTTGCTCCACCGCCCGTCGGCGGAAATCGCCTTGCCGTCCGAGCCGATCATCCCCATGGGATGGGAGATGAACTGCTCCACATCCTCCTCAGCGCGGTTAAACACGATCAGCTGGGCCTGGTCTGCGCTCTGGACAAGGATCTCCAGAGCCATCTCCTCTGGAGACACGCCGGCTGCATCAGCCAGGCTCTTGACAATCTGGCCGTTCCAAGCCGGGTCGCCGCGTGGTCCACTGCTGGCGACGACCACCCTAGTCCAATCGCGCGGCAGGCGCCGGCCCCCAACGCCCGCCGTCTCCGCGATTGCCTTTTGGCGGAGGGATGGGTCGGCGGCGCGGTCCAGCATGGCCTGTGTGCCTCCGTCCTGCAGCCAATCGGGCATCAACTCGCCCATCGGGCAGCCGGCGGCGAGGTAGGGGTACGCGTCGAATGTGACGTCATCGCCTGCCTCCCGCGCCGTCTCTATGATCTCCAAGAGCCTGGCGCCCTGGCCCGCATGGAGCGGGGCGGGCAGGAAAAGGTGGGCAATCTGGACGGGAACGCCGGTGCGGCGTCCGATATGGATCGCTTCCTCGGACGACTTGAAGTACCAGCCGGGGAGATGCCGCACGTGGGTGTCGTAGAGGCCGCCATAGCGAGCCACCTCCTCGCACAGGGCGACAACCTCGTCTGTCTCGGCGACGCTGCTTGGGTAGAGCGTCAGGCCTGTAGAGAGGCCAAAGGCACCTTCCTCCATGGCCCGTGCCACCTCACGGCGCATCTTCCGAAGCTCGGCGGGTGTCGCCGGGCGCTGATCGAATCCGATGACCGCGCTGCGCACAGTGCCGTTTCCGACCAAGGTCGCCACGTTGATGGCCGGTCGCGCCCTAGCGATCGCTTCCAGGTAGCCCGCGCAGCTTGTCCAGCCAGCTTCGATGCCCTCCCCGGTAAGGATGGCACCGTCCAGCAGAGTCCGTTCCTGGTTTGTTCCGTGCACCAGAGGAAACGCCGAGAAACCGCAATGGCCCACCAGCTCGGTGGTTACTCCCTGTCGAGCTTTGCTTGAGCACGCGGGCTCCAACAGGGCCGTCAGGTCCGAATGCGTGTGCATATCGATAAAGCCCGGGCAGACGACCCGATCCTCAGCGGAGACCCACGCTCCGGCCGATGCGCCGGCAAGGTCGCCCACAGCCCGGATCCGATCCCCCGAGACGCCCACATCGGCCCGGCGCACGGGGCTTCCGGTCCCGTCGACTACCGTACCACCATGGACAACGATATCAAACTCGGTCAAGGGTCTCCTCCCAGACCTGGACGGCGGCCTCTATTCCGTGAGTGATGCCGTCCACCCGCATAGCCAGGGGTTGCACGATCGGTGCCTCGGTATCGATCGCGATCCCCCATCGGCTCGCGTAGCTGCCCAGGTTGGGTCCCTGGCCGGCGCGCAGCGGGTTTGTCCAGAGAAGCCCGGGGAGCCGCGGCTCTGGCCCCACTCGTTGCTGGTCGGTAATCTTGTAGATGGCGACCCACTCCTCGTAGGTCGTGATCGGGTAGGCGCGGGCCTGGACGGCGCCGAGGAATGCGTGGGCCATCGCAAGGGTTCTCTCCTTATCGCCCTCCGGCCTGGGCACCGACAGCCAGAAGCCAGGCTCGGCGCCCTCATGCAGGTCGCAGCTCAGACCCGGCCTCACCTGCTGCATCAGCCGGTCCACCGCTGCCACTTCTGGAGGTGCCTCACTGCGCCCGAAAAGGCGATTCAGATGAAGCCACTCGCCCGTGGGGTCGAACAACTGGTGGTAGCAGCGCTGCAGCTCACCTACTCCCTCGACATCCGGCATCGTGAGGAGCAGCATCACGGGTTTGCCCCACAGAGGCCTGGTCACCGCCGGCTCCCGGCGTGCGAGCTCCTGGACATAGCCGGCCATGGGCCGCGAACCTTCGCTGCCAGGCGTGGGCACGTTCCAAAGAAAGCCCACATCGCCCAGGCGGAAGAGGGCCAGGTCCCCCTGTGAGGAGAGGGGCTGTGCGTGCGCTTGGAGATAGGCAAGCGCATCGCGGTGGTCGGTGACCTCAACAATCACACCGGCTGCCACGCTGAGGCAATGGTTGGCCCCGGCAAAGCCCATCGGATCTCGCAGGGGCAGGATGTGGACCTCGTGCTCGGTCTCGAGTCTTTGAAGGAGTGCGAGCGCAGCAAGCACGCCCGCCGGCTCATGGGAATGGGCTCCGGCGGTGACAAAAATGGGCGGCTGCCGGTTTCCGCCGGTCTGCACCGAGAGGATCGGCGTGCCGTCGACCGCCTGGCCCCAACGGTGGAGGAGCTTGCCGGAGGCGCGCATGATCTCCAGCACATCGGTGGTCGTCAGGTTCGGGTTGGGAGGTGGAAGCTTGATCATACCTCGCTCCGATCCGTTAGCCCTTGACTGCGCCCGCCGTCATAGCCTTGGTGACCTGGTTCTGCAGCAGGGCAAAGACGACGAGCACCGGTATGCTGGCGATCAGGATGGCGGCAAAGAGCTCTGCCCACTGGGCCGAATAGGAAGCCCTCTGGGAAAGGTAGAACAGGCCGAGCGGGAGTGTGGCGGTTTCCTGCCTCAGGAAGATCAGCGCCAGGAAGAACTCGTTCCAGAGGCTCAGGAAGTTGATCAGGAAGGTGGAGGCCAGTCCCGGCACGGCCAGGGGCAGCATGATCTGCCAGAAGACACGGAACGGGGCAGCTCCGTCCACGGTCGCCGCTTCCTCAAGGTCGGAGGGCAAGGACTCGAAGAAGCCCCGCAGAACGAACGTGTTGAACGGGACGCCCGAGGCGATGTACAGAAGGATCAAGGGAGTAATGCCGCTGCCCATACCGATCTTGACCAGGCTAAACCAAAGCGGGATGATCGTCAACATGGTCGGGACCATGTACCCCACCAGGAAGTAGGTAGAGAAGAGCTCATTCAGCCTGAATCGGACCCGGCCGATGACGTAGGCCGCCATCGCGGAGACCAGGACCGATGCGCCCGCGCCGATAGTCGAGACCACGAGACTGTTGCCGAAGTACCTCCCGATGTGTGCCTTCTGCCACGCACTCACATAGTTCTCAAAGTGAAGCGCCTGGGGCAGGGCCCACGGGCTGGTCGTGAGGAATTCCTCGGTGGTCTTGAGTGAGATCATGAACACCCAAGCAAATGCACCGACGGATCCGAGGCAGAAAAGCCCCAATGCCAGGTAGACAGGGAGGAGCTTCCAGCGAATGGGCTGGCTAAGGCGAGGCTGGGGCAGGTGAGACGGCAGGGCGGTACTACTCATTTGTGCGTGCCTCGCTAGTATTCGATGGACTCGCGCTTTGTCAGCTTGTTTGCTACCAAGCTGACCACGAGAATCACGATCATCAGGAAGGTCGCCATGGCGCAGGCCAGGCCCCACTGGTAGCTATGGAATGCGCGCTCGTAGATCAGAATGCCCACCACGGTGGTCGACCCGCCCACGGAACCGGCGGGCGTCATCACATAGACCTGGCCGAATACCTGGAGGGACGAGATCAGCCACACGATGATCAACAAGCGCAGCACTCCCCAGACCAGGGGCAGAGTCACCTTCCAGAACACTTTCCACTCGCTGGCACCGTCGATGCGTGCCGCCTCGAGCAGTTCCACGGGCACGCGCTCCAGCCCGGCCGACAGCAGGATCACCCAGGTTCCCAGCTGCTGCCAGGTTGCGGCGATGACCACGGCCAGCAGCGCGGTGCGCGGGTCCCCCAGCCAGGGAAGTGCAAGCTGCTCCAGGCCAATCGCCCTGAGCAGGTTGTTGATGGGGCCAAAGACCGGGTCATAGAGCAGCTTCCAAAGCAGGGCGACCGACACCGTAGACAACACCACCGGGGCGACGATGATGTAGCGGAAGATGCTCCGGCCCCGGATCCTCTGCGTCAACGCCCAACTGACAAAGACCGCGGGGATGAACAGGATGACACCCCCACTCAGGGCAAACAGGCCAGTGTTCTTGGCGGCATTCAGAAACTGCGGGTCCATGAACATCAGCCTGTAGTTGCGAAGGCCCCAGAAGACCCGCTCTCCCCCGTGGCCGTACCAGTTCGTGAGGGATCGCCACATGGTCTGCACGAGCGGTATGAACAGGAGCGCCGTGTAGAGCAACAGCGCCGGGGCGAGAAAGGGGATGACCAGTTTTCGCCGCGATCTTTGATACATGAGTGACCCTTTTGTGGAATGGATGTGCAGGGCAGGTCGCCACCCTGCACATCCAATCCTCAGCCTATTGCGATGCCCCCTTAGGGGGTGGCAGTCGGCTCGTAGATAGAACCACCTGCCAGCTTGCGCTGTTCGCGAATCGAGTTGAGATTGGCATCGATCTTGGTCAGTGCTTCCTCGGGCGTGAGCTGGCCCGCCCACATCTCGACGATGGGGCCGTACCACGCGGTGGACATCCCGAACTGGCCGCCCGAGACGCCAAAGAAGTAGAGGATGAACTCGTTGCCGGAAGCGGCAGCCATCGCCTCGGTGGCACCGTAGACGCCTGTCGGCTGGGCGACGTGACTGTTGGGCACAAAGGAGCCCAGTTGCTCCACACGCTTGGTCGCTGCCTCGTCGCTGGTGTACCGCCTCAAGAACTCGATCGCCAAGTCGGGAACATCAGACTGTGCCATCACGTTCCAGCCCGTCACGTTTCCGAACATTGCCTCCTGGTTCCCGTGACCCCCATCATAGGTGGGGAACGGAGCAACCCCCAACTGGAACCCTTCGGGGATCGAGTCCTTCATCTCCTTCATCAGCCAGCTTCCCATCAGGATCATGGCCGCCTTGCCCTGGAAGAAGTAGAGCTGTGAGGTCGTGAAATCCAGGGCTTGCCAACCATCGATCAGATAGCCGCTGGTCGCGAGCTTGTTAAGCTCCTGAGCAGCCAGCAGGTAGTCGGCGTCCGTGGCCATCCCCTTGTCGGTCTCTTTCCACATGACTTCCATGGTCTTGTCGGTGCCGGCGATCCTCTGGAAGAGAAGATCGGACCAGATGCCGACATAGTCGGGGACCTGACCGGTGACGGCGATAGGGGCAACGCCTTTGGCCTTGATGGTCTCGCAGAGCGTCAGCAGCTCGGCCCATGTCTTGGGCGGCTGCAGGCCCCACTGGTCGAAGAGGCCCTTGTTGTAGTGGAGCAGCATGACCCAGACCTCGTCGGGTGCCCCCCAGATCCGGTCCTTGTAGGTCAGGGCCGGCACGAACACCGGGTGGAAGTCGTCGATCCAGCGGGTGCCATCCGCGCGCGCCTCGTTCAGGGTGTCGGTGAGGTCGTAGATGTAGTCGTTGTCGACCAGGGAGTGAGACGATTCGCGGAGCGCCGTGAAGGCCCAGTCCACGTCGAGTGGATCGCCGGCCTCCATGCGCATCGTGATGGCCGGCCGCGCTTCCGTGTTGTTGAAGGTGTAGGTAACCTTGGTGCCCGGGTAGTCCTGCTCCATCGAGTCGCCGATTTCCTTGACCAGGTCGAATGCCGTGCCTTCGGTCCATCCGACGCCCACCTCCAGCTCACCCGGCTGGATTGCGGGTTCCGGTTCGGTCGTCGGCACCTCGACCTCAGTCGGCTCGGGTGCGGTCGTCGCCACCTCGGCCTTGGTCGTCTCTGGCTCGGTTGTCGGCACCTCGGCCTTGGTCGGCTCGGGGGCAGCTGTGGGCGTTCCACAGGCAGCCAGGCCGCTTACCACCAGGGCCATCAGTAGCAGAATCGAGATTGGTTTCCTCATTTTGGAGCTCACGATAGTCCTCCTCTTGTGGAACAGTCGGTATTCTCTGAGCGTGCTCCCCACCAGGCCCCGCCGGCCTGGTCAAGAATCTTCTATGGGACGCCTCCTTTCTCCGCCTATCCCAGGCCGGGAGCAGACACCCGGGTCACTGGGGGGCTGGTTCACCATGTGCTTGCATCCACGTTTCACTAGATTGCTGCGCGCAAGCCATCGAAAGCCTCGAGGACGACATCAATGTCCTGTGAACTGATCCCGCAGTGGGTAGTCAGGCGCATGCGCGGGTTGGCTCCACCGAAGATGATCACTCCCTTCGTAGCAAGGTAGGCTGCTAACTCGTCGCGCGTCAAGCCAAGGATTCGCACATCGACATGGCACATGTTCGTTTCTACCAGGTCGGGATCGCAGCAGCCAGGGAATCGCTCGGCCAGGCCCAGTGCCAGCTTTTTCGCGTTCGCGTGATCCTCGGCAAGCCTGTCGATGCCGGTCTGAAGGGCAACCAGCCCGGCCGCGGCCATCACCCCGGCCTGGCGCATGCCGCCGCCGAGCATCTGGCGAAATGAGGTGGCCCTCTCTATCTTCTCTTGGCTCCCGCACAGCAGCCCTCCGAATGGAGCGCCCAGCCCTTTCGACAGGCAGAAGGCCAGGGTATCCAAGCTCTGCGAGAAGCTCCTGGCAGGCTGCCCGCTGGCGATGACCGCATTGAAGAAGCGCGCGCCGTCCATGTGCATGGCCAACCCGTGGCGCCGCGCAACGTCGGCGATCCTGGCTACGTGCTGGGGCGGGATCATTGCGCCTCCCCCGAAGTTGCTGGTGTCTTCCACGCAGACCAACCCGGTGGTGGTTGCCTCGCGCGCAGGGGGACGGATCGCGGCCTCCACCTCTACTGGGTCAACGAAGCCACGGCGAAAAGGCACCGGGTGCGTCACGCAGTTGGCAATCCGTGCGATCCCACCCACTTCCCACAGGTACTGGTGCGATTCGTCGCCGAGGATGACCTCCTGGCCCGGATGGGTGTTCACCAGTACGCCGATGAGGTTCCCCATCGTGCCGGACGCGACGAACAGGGCAGCCTCCATGCCGGTCTTCTCGGCTGCCATTTCCTGCAGCCGCCGGACCGTGGGGTCGCCGTCGTAGGTGTCGTCCGCAACCTCGGCCTCGTACATGGCGCGCCGCATGACCTCCGAGGGCTTGGTGACCGTGTCGCTTCGCAGATCTATGGCATGTGGTTCCTTGTTGATGCGCATAACCCCTCCTGTCTTGTCGCCTGCCGCGGCTCGCCCCTGGCGCCGGACGCTGGGAGTGCCCGGCCCGCCTGCTCGGCAGTCTCTACCGTCCAAACAGCGGCAGCATAGTGCCCAGTCCCTTGCTTTCGGCCAGGCGCAGCGCGGCCAATCCCAGCGCAGTGTCCTCGGTGCCCATGCCGACCGAGCAGAAGTACATGCGCTCCCTTGGGCTCGTCCGGCCGGGCTTTCTGCCTGATATCACCTCGCCCAGCTCCGCCGTGATGGCGCCGTCGTCGATCATTCCTTTCTCGCGCATCCGGGCCAGGGTCTGGCTGCGGCGGTGCACCATTCCGGGCCAATCGTCTACGTAGAGGCCGTCGGAGTGCAAGACCACCTCGTACTCCTCCTCCTGGTTGGACCCGGCGTGGACGAAGAGGCTGCCGTCCTTGATCCAGGCATCCTTGACGATCGGCTCATCGGCCACCGTTGCGGTGACGACGACATCGGCGCCGGCGACGCAGGCTTCGGGGCTGTCCACTGCCTGAACGTGCAGCCCCAGAGAGGCTGTCATCTCTGCGGCGTACCGAGCGGCGGATTCGGCGTGAAGGTCATACACTCGCACTTTTGCCAGTCGCGGCAGCACCGCATGTAGGGCTTGAAGCTGGGTGCGCCCTTGCACGCCGGCGCCAACAATTGCTATGGTGGTCGCGTGTGGGCGAGCCAGGTACTTGGCGGCAACGCCCGTTGCAGCCCCCGTGCGCAGCGACGTGATCAGCGACGACTCCATCACGGCGACGGGCGTACCGCGGTCGGCGTCTCCCAGGATCATCAACCCGTTAAGGCTGGGCAGGCCGTAGCGCTCTGGGTTGTTGGGGAAGATCGAGATCCACTTCAGGCCGCAGACATCAAAGCGCCCTCCTACGTATCCGGGCATGATGTTCACGCGCCCTCTTTCGGGCTCACCCAGGTCAAGCGATATCTTGTGCGGCAAGATGTCGCCTCCCTCGGCGTGAAGGCGCAGCACCTCCTCCACGACTGACAGTGCTACCGACATGTCGAGCCCGGCAGCCAGGAGCTGCGCCCGGCTCAGATACCGTAACTCCACCTCGTCAAACGACATTCCGCCCCCCCCGTTTTTGCTCTGCACGCCGCCGTCGGTGCAGGACTATCCAGATCAGTTCTTGAGATGCGCGTCGAACCACGCAAGCATCTCCGTCCAGTAACGGATGCGATTCTTGGGCTTGCCGCCATACGACAGGCCGTGTGCCTCCCCTCGGAACAGGCACAATCGAGTCTCGACGCCAAAGTGTTTGAGCGCGGTGAACATCTCGAAAGCCTGTGGCGTGCCACAGACATAATCCTCTTCGGCCTCGAGGAAGAGGGTCGGCGTTGAGACCTCGCCCGCGTATCGCAACGGTGAATGAAACCAATACTTGGCCGTGTCCTGCCAGGGTGTCACCGTCAGGTATTGCTCCGTCCAGTAGTAGCCAATCTCGGTGGTCCCGAACATGGACACGAGATCCGAAATCCCGCTGGAGGAGACCGCTGCCCGAAACCGGTGCGTATGTCCGATGATCCAGTTGACCAGGAAGCCGCCATAGGAGGAGCCGGTCACGCCCAGCCGCTCGGGATCGATGAAATCATAGCGGTGCACGATCTCGTCCACCGTTGCCATGATGTCGTCATAGTCCACCACGCCGGGGTTGCCGATCACCTCAGCATGAAACGCGTCGCCGCGCCCATCACTGCCACGTGGGTTGCAGTGGAAAACCGCATAGCCCTGGTTCGCCAGCATCTGGTGCTCATGGCGAAAGATGGATGAGCTGATGGCCTTGGGGCCACCATGAATGTGCAGGATGGCGGGGTAGCGCTTGCCTGACTCGTAGCCGGCCGGCCTCATGACCCAGGCATCAATGGCTACCCCAGGTGCAGTGTGCACAGTGAGATGCTCTGGAACGGACACGCTCTTGTCGACCAGCGCAGCGTCGTTCAGCGCGGTGAGCCGCTTCTCCGCCCCATCGCGCAGGGCGTAGATCTCCTGGAGCTGGGTGCCCCGCAGGGCGATGTAGACCGCCGTGCCTCCCCTCACATCAAAGTCGTCCACTGTGCCAGGACAGTCGACCAGGCGCGTGACCTTTCCGTCGAAGTCTATCTCGTTCAGGTAGGCGGAGCAGCCCTCCGGTGTGACGCAGTAAAATCTGCCTTGGGACGCCCGTGAGATGGCAGCATTCCCCCACCGGACGTCGGTGACCACGATGTGCTGCCTGTCGCTCTTGTCCCATCGCGGCGTCAAGCTCTGCAGCCTGCCGTCGCGGAGGTTGAGGGCCAACACCTCCTTGTTCTGGCGCAGTCCATAGCGGGCCATGTCGGAGCCCAGGGCGGCGACGACAGTGTCGCTCAGGAAGCGTGGGCCAATGAACCAATGTGTCTGGTTCGTGAGCCGCCGGAGCCTGCGGCTCACCAAGTCGACCAAGTACAGGTCATTGCACAGCGGTGCAACCTGGTCGTAATCAAAGGCAGAGAAGAGAACTTGCTCGGCTCGGACGTCAAACGCCTCAACGTGCAGGAAGCCGCCGGTCAGTTGCTCGCTGCACCCCGTTGACCGATTGTACAGAAAGAGGTGTGCGCGCCTCTTGTTGGTCTGGCCGTCTCCGTCACGCCATACCGGCAGTTCATCCGCGACCTCGCAGTCGGCATCCGGCCAGGCGGGTTCGTTTGGGCTGGCGTCCACCACCAGCAGGTAGAGCACCCGGCAAGCATCCAGGACCTTGATGCGCGTCGCATCCTCCTGAAGAGTGAAAGCAATCTCGGCTGCGCCACCCTCTGCCCCGACCTCGACGACTTGAGTGTGTGGTCCCTCCCCCATATTCCGCGCGCGCTCCAGGAAGAGGATGCTATGGCCGTCGGCCGTCCAGTCAAATGCTACGACCCTCCTCCCGGTTGTGAGTGCGGCGACGCTTCCCGTAGCAAGGCTGCACCGGTAGATGTCTGAAACGTAGTCGTTCCTCTCCAGGTCTGGTTGCCTGACGATGAATGCGACTTCCCGGCCGTCCGGCGACAGCTCCAGGCTGGAGAGAGAGCGATACGCCAGGAAATCGGCGAGCTGGAGGGTCCCCACTAGACGCTCTTGCCTCGGGCGGCGATGTCCCAGCCCGCAACCACCTCATCGTTCTGGATGACCCACATACGCTCGAACAGGTTCACTGTGTCAGAGACATAGTTGGGCCAGATGTCCACCTTGCTGCCAAGGGCTGGGGGCCTCACGCCGGGCGGAAGCCGGATGGAGCCATGTTCCTCGCTCGCGGAGGTGATGTGCAGATCGGGGTACGCTGCCAGGGTACCATGTCCGGGCGTGGTCACGGAAGGGCAGTGGGTGAGGGCCTTGGAGCCTGCGTCCACCACTAAGTGATCCGGCTCCTCGACCGCCGGCACCGAAACCACGGTGGACAGGACGGTCAGGGAGATCTGCTCGCGTGTGTGGGCACCGAGGTCCGCATATTGCAGGTCGCCAAAGACGTAGCAGCCGGCGCGGAATTCGGTGACACCCGGGAGCTGGCCCAGGTAGCGCGCGCCGACCGTGCCCCCTCCGCCGACCACCTCGGACTCGATGCCATGCTCGCGCAGTAGAGTGGCCGAATCGGTGGCCAGCCTGGCACTGGCTTGCTCTGCGGCCAGCTGCTTCTCCGGCTCCAGGTGCCTGGCGGTGTTGGCCGCCATGTACATCAGGCCCTTGAAACGCAAACCAGGCATCGAGGTCAGCTCCTGGACTAAGCGAAGGAGTGGCTCGCCCGGTGCCACGCCCGTGCGGCAGTAGCCGGTGTCGACTTCTGCAACTACGTCCAGGTGCTGGCGGCGGGCAATTGCTGCTGCATTCAGGGCTCGTGCGGCAGGCAGGGTATCGACCGATGTGGACACCCGCGGCACCCAGAGCGCCAGGTTGAGCAACCGCTCTACCTTGTCCGCTCCCACGATCGGGTATGCCACGAAGATGTCCTCTATACCGGCTGATGCCATGACCTCAGCTTCACCGAGCTTGGCGCAAGTGATTCCAACTGCGCCGGCCTTCATCTGCAAGTGTGCGATGGCCGGTGTTTTGTGGGTCTTGACGTGAGGGCGCAGGGCCATGCCGGCCTGGCGTGCCCGGCGGGCCATCTCGTCGATGTTGCGCTGGAGCTTGTCAAGGTCAACGACCAAGCATGGTGTCGGCAGATCGTTCTTCTTCACGAATCCCCCGTATCCGCATCTCCGTAGTACTCGTCGATAATCTGCGTCTCCATATCGGCGTGGCGGCGCATCCAATCGCAGGCAGCCGGGCCGTCTCCCCCAAGTACGGCCTCGCACAGCTGACGGTGAACGTAGAATTCTGCTTCGATTCTCTCCCGCCGTCTCTCCGGGGCCAGATCCAGGAGTTGCTTCTTGCGCAACGTAACAGGGACGTGGCCCAGCAGGGTCTGGAGGATGACTACCAGAATCGGGTTGCCCGCCGCCTCAGCGATCGCGAGGTGTACCCGGTCGTGTACAGACCAGTCGTCGTTTTCCGGAGGATTGGCAATCGCGGTCCCCTCGTAGGCATCCATGGCCCGGGAGATAGCCACCTTGGCATCTTCGTTGATGTTGCCCGCCGCCAGCGAGACGATCCCTAGCTCCAGAGTCAGCCTGGCCTGGTTCAGGTGATGGCGCATGTCGCTCTGCAGTCGCCCCGAGAGTGCATCGATGTTCATCTCGAGCCCAAAGGAGGGAGGCGGTGTCTTGACCAACGCGCCGTCGCCGGCCCGGATCTCTATCAGATCCATGGCCGAGAGGGCTTGCAGGGCTTCTCGGACAGACGAGCGGCTGACCCCGAGCATGCTGATGAGCTGACGCTCGGAAGGCAATCGATCTCCGGCCTTTAGCGTACCGTCCTTCATCTGGCCCACGATCTGCTGAATCAGCGAATCGACGATCGTGACCTTTCGCGGCGGAGTTAGCTGGACGTTCATCCTTTTGGCTCCCTCATGCAGCAACATCGTCTGAAGCATTGTCTTGCGTTCTGGCCTGATTAGTATACTGGTCTTCTGGTCAGACCAGTATCCACATGGTACGAGATAGCCGCAGAATTGTCAAATCGAGAAGGGGAGTTTGCCGCCGCACAGCCGTCTGCCCGGTGTCATGCTGACCCGACACATGGCTCTCACGCAGTGCTGTGCGGCCAGGAGAGCATTCCCGTGAAACGAGCCGCGCCCGCCTACCCCCCGGCAAAGAGGAGCGCAACGCCCGCAAGCGCCACGAGCGCGCCGAGGACTGCGCGAGGGCTGACGTGCTCGCCGCTCCAGGCCGCCAGCGGCAGCACGAAGAGAGGGCTGGTGGCAAAGAGCGTCTGGGCGATCCCCGCCGGCACCCGCTGCAGCGACACCTGCTGGAGCCAGAGTGCCAGGTAGGTGCCCAGCAGGATGGCTCCCGCCACGGTGGCCCACAGGCGCCTCCTGCCCGAGTCGGGCCGCAGACCGCCCAACGGCCGGCGCGCGGCCGCCAGCCATACCAGGAGCACCGCGACCCCTGCCGCCAGGCGCAGCACGGCGCTCCACAGGGGGCTCACCTGCGTGCCGTCCAGCGCGGCGCGCGAAAGGACCGCACCGCCGGCCTGGGCCAGCGCCGCCACCAGCCCGGCAGCGATGCCACGCACCTGGTGAGCAGGCCGGGACGTACCGGGCATCTCTTCGCTCCGCTCAGTCACCACCCATGCGACGCCTGCCGCGGTGAGGGCGATGCCTGCCCAGGCGGCTGCGCCGAGGGCTTCGCCCAGCGCGGCCCAGGCGATCAGCGCTGCAGCCGGGGGTGCCAGGACCTCGATCAGCAGGGCGCGGCGCGCGCCAAGGTCGTTGAGTGCCTGGAAGTAGGCCGTATCGCCGAGGCCGATGCCCAAGGCACCGCTGAGGAGCAGGAGCCAGATGGCCCAAGGTTGGGCGGCCGGGAAGGGGGTGCGCAGCGCCCAGGCGGTGAGGGCCAGGAGGGCTGCCCCCAGGAGTCCCTTGAGCAGGTTGAGCTCGCGCGGCGCGATTTGTTCGCCGGCGCGCCGGTAGAGGATCGAAGCGACGGCCCAGAGCAGCGCGCCGGCGAGCGCCGCTAGCTCTCCACCGAGGGCTGCGCTCACATGCCCGGCCCTGCCAGGAAGGCGCGGAAGCGCCCTTCCATGCGCTCGACGAAGCGGTGGCGCTGTGCCTGGTAGCGCGGATCGGGGTCCTGAAGCACAAAGTTGGTCAGCTCGACGCCCCGGCCGGCGACATAGGCGTCGATCTCGCCGGCAAAGCGCTCCGGCCAAGCCAGGTGGCGTGTGTAGCCGTTCTGGAAGGCCTCTCGCAGGGATGCATAGTCCTCGCGGTCCTGGAAGTAATAGAAGGTGATGGCAATGTCCTGGGCGGGGTGGCCGAACATCAGGTCCTCGAAGTCAAAGACGGAGAGCCTGCCGCGGTAGACCTTGACGTTCCACTGATGGAGGTCGTAGTGCAGGACGCGCGGCGGCTGCCCGCCCGCGTAGAGGGAGTTGAGGGTGGCCTGGATGCGGGCGATGCCGTCCTCGTACACCCGGCGGCGCCCGGAAGGGAAGAGAGCGGCATGCTCCGGGTTGAAGAGGACGACCGGCTCGCGGAAGGGGAAGACCGAATCGGCCGTGGGGACCGCAAAGCCCTCCGGCGGCACAAACGTCGCGGCGTGCGTGTGCAGCCGGGCGGCGAGCTCGCCAAGCTTGGCCAGGTTGGCGGGCGACAGCTGCCTGGAGAGCGTCGGCCCGGGCAGCCAGCTGAAGATGGCGCAGTGGCGCGGCTCGGGCACGCCTGGTGCGCCGGCCGTGGTCACGAGGCTGCCATCGCGCGCTGGCAGGGGGTGGGGCACGCCCAGGTCGGTGTCGTGGGCCAGGGCAGCCAACCACGCCATCTCCGAGCGGATCTGGGGCAGGGTGTGGCCCAGCACGCCGGGGATGGAGACGCGCAGGGCGTAGGAGTGGCTGCCCCTTGTGTCCACCCGGAAGATGCCGTTGAGGTCGTTGGTGATGAGCCGGAGGCGCTCGACGTCCAGGTCGTACGACTCGAGGGCGGACCGGGCCAGGCGCCGGAGGCGCCGTGCCTGGCCCTGGTTGGTGAGCCGGTAGTAGGGTTTCATCCTCTCTCCTCGGGTGCGTGCGAGGCCGCCCGATTGTACCATGCTGCCCGGCTGGGGTCAATCGGCGGGTTGCGGCGTCGTGTCGGGGGGAGGGGGGCGGCCGGTCAAGAGACCGGCCGGGAACAGGGCGACACTGCGACGAGACGGGGCTGTCCCAAAAGCATGGACAGCCCCGATCAAGTCCTTGGCACAGTGGCACAGCTCGGCTGGCCCGAGTTCCAGGCCGCCCCCCCGACCGGACCGCTGGCGTAGTTCGGAGACCACGCCGGAGCAAACCACGGCCGGCCCGAGTTCCGGGCCGGCCCCCCGACCGGCCCTCCGGCGTGCTTCGGAGACCACGCCGGAACAAGCCACGGCCCCCGGCAACCGATAGTCGATAGTCGTTTCTGGAAATTCGGGCATTTCGGGATAGTACCCTCAATTTCTTGGCACAGTGGCACAGTTCGGCTGGACGAGACCTGGCAGGTCTCGCAGACCTGCCAGGTCGTTCTCTGCGGCGCGGGAAGGGATTCCTCGGTCGCTGCGCTCCCTCGGAATGACAGTCTTGGGTCAGCCCCGTCGATGCGGGGGCGGGGGGGTTTGAGCGGTTGGGTGGGACTTGATGGGGGTACCCGCCTGTGCTATAATCCGGCAGCCGCCCGGGTTCGGGAAAAAAGGAGACATGTATCGTGAAAAAAGGATTGACTTGGGTTTGGATTGCCGTGGTTCTGTGCGTCGCCCTTGCCGGCTGTGGCAAGAAGGAGGCCACGCCAGACGCCTCGGCCACGCAGGTGGCGCTGGACCGGCTGGCCACGCTCCAAGCCGGTGCGCTGCCCACGAATACCCCGCTGCCGATCACGCCCGAGGTGCCCACGGCCACCGTTGCCGGGCCGGCGACTGAGCCGGCAGCGACGGGCGTTGCGCCGACTGCGGTGCTGACCTCGACGCTTCCGACGGAGACGCTCGCGCCGGGTGCCCCTTCGGCAACCCCGGGCAGCCAGGCCACGCCGGGCGGACCGACTGCGGGCCCGGCTTCCACGGTGGCCCCAGGTGCATCGGCCACGCCGGCGTCTCCGCTGACGCCGACTGCGACGCCGGAGCAGGGCGTGACGCCCGGCCCGACTGCCACCCTGCCCGCACCAGCGAGCAACCAGATCGCCTTCGTGTCGAACCGAGACGGCAACTATGAGATCTACCGGATGAACGCCGACGGCAGTGGGGTCACTCGCCTGACCGACAATGCGGCAGAGGACCTCTACCCCGCCTGGTCGCCGGACGGAACGCGCATCGCCTTTGCCTCGAAGCGGGACGGCCAGTACGAGATCTATGTGATGGATGCGAATGGCGGTGGCCTGGTACGTTTGACGACAGACCCGGGCGTGGACAGCTACCCGGCATGGGTGGATGGGGAGCATATCGCCTTTACTTCCGACCGGGATGAGGCGGAGAATCTCAACCTGTACGTGATGAGGGCCGACGGAAGCGAGGTGACTACCCTGACAAGCGATGCGGGCTGGGAGACGAACGCCACGTGGTCGCCGGCTGCGGGCAAGTTTGCCTACCTGGCAGGAGAAGGAGATGAGCAGGACCTGCATGTGATGAGCAGGGATGGCAGTGGGGCTACTGCCCTGACCGAGGACATGTACCTGTTCCTGGAGTTCCCCTCCTGGTCACCGGACGGCGGCAAGATTGCGTTTTCGGACGGCTGGATGATCTATGTGATCAACGCCGACGGCAGCGGCATGGACGCGCTGACCACGGGTGACTACTCCGACGACGGCCCTTGCTGGTCGCCTGACGGTGGGCGGATCGTCTTTTCTTCCGACCGGGACAGCGGGGATGATGACGTGAACTATGAGATCTATGTCATGAATGCGGACGGCAGCGGCGCGCAGCGACTGACGAACAGCGCGGCCGATGACATGTGGCCGGTGTGGTCTCCGCAATAGGCGGGCAACGAAGAGGGTGCAGGAGGGCTACGGCCCGCCTGCACCCTGGTGAATCAGGTACTACTCTTCCCCCCGGTGCCCGCCGGTCAGCGGGACAAAGAGCACCCCGGTAATGTCCTTCCGGACGATCTCCTTGCCCGTCTTGGTCACTTCCCACAGCGTCTGGTAGTCGCCCGGCGGGCCGACGGGCAGCACGAGCTTGCCCCCCTCGGCCAACTGCTCCACGAGGGCCGGCGGGATGTGATCGGCCGCGCAGGTGACGATGATGGCATCGTATGGGGCATGGTCTTGCCAGCCATAGTAGCCGTCGGCGTTGCGGACGTGGACGTTGGTGTAGCCGAGGCGCTTGAGGCGCCCGGCGGCTTCATCGGCGAGGGGCTTGAGGATCTCGACGGTGTAGACTTCGGCTACGATCTCGGCCAGGACGGCCGCCTGGTAGCCTGAGCCGGTTCCGATCTCGAGCACCTTGTCGGCCGGCTCGAGGGCGAGGTGCTGGCTCATCAGGGCGACAATGTAGGGTTGGGAGATGGTCTGGCCGCAGCCGATGGCGAGAGGGGAGTCGCAGTATGCCTGGTCCTTCAAGCGGTCGGGCACGAACTCGTGGCGTGGCACGCGCTCCATCGCCTCCAGCACCTGCCGGTCGGTGACGCCCCGGCGGCGGATCTGGTTCTCCACCATCTTCATGCTTGTTTCGGGCGTCCTGGCCTTCCTCCTCGGGTATTATAGCACACGCTGAGCGGGGCTTCAAGGGACGGAGGAGGTCACTTGGGGGTAGGCAGAGCTGCCGGATCAGGGGCCGCTGTACGAACGCGTGGTCGATCTCCTGGCCCGCAGCAGCTTCGGCCCGCAGCCCATGGAGCTGTGGTTCGAGAAGGCAACTCGGGGCATCATGGCCGTTCTGAGGCGGGCCGGGCAGAGCGACGTCCGGCCGAGCCACGCAGTGGTGGTTCACATCGAGGAAATCTGGAAGCTGGCGCCCGGCCTCAGTCAGGAAGTCTGGCAGTAGTGGACTGGGAGCCTTGTCACATCAGGGGCGAGGAGGCAGTCCCGAGGCTGACATAACACAGCGCGAGTTCCCAAAGAGGGTCGGCACGACGGCGGCTGGGCTGGGGAGGAGCAGTGCGCTGGTCAAGGCTCAGGCTCCGGAACCGCGTACCTGGTGAGCGTCGATTGCTTCGGCTCCGAAGAGAGAGATAGGGTTCTGGACCCGACCGAGAGTGACCCGGCTTGCATACATAGGGGCTGAGAGCATGGTAGAATCGCGCATGGAGGGACGGCGGCAACAGGCTCACCGTGCCGCCTCGCACCGCGGCAGGGCCGGCTTGCCGGCGGGTCTTGCCAGGGGGCGGGCCAGGAATCTACCGACGGAAGGGGCACTCTATGGCGGGTTTGTACAAGGCAGCCGCGACGATCGCGGGGCTTGCGCTGGTGGTGCTGTTCGGGGTATGGCTGGCTGTGGGAAGGACCGGGGTGACCCCTGGCTCCACCCGCGAGGGGGTCTCGCGGGCTACGGCCACGCCCGCTGGGGCATCGGGGCCGGCGGCCACCGGCGGGGCCGCGGCAGCATCGGCCATGACCGAAACGGCGACATTTGCCCTGGGCTGATTCTGGGGGCCTGACTCCCAGTTCGGGAGTCTCCGGGGTGTGGTCCGCACCCGCGTGGGGTACGCGGGCGGAAGCAAGGCGAGTCCTACCTATCATGACCTTGGCGATCACAGCGAGACGATCCAGGTCGACTATGACCCGGTCCAGGTTTCGTACCAGGAGCTTCTGGATGTCTTCTGGAGAAGCCACAGCCCGACGGCCCGGCCTTTGTCGAGGCAGTACGCGTCCGTGATCTTTTACCATACCGCGGAACAGCAGAGGCTGGCGGAAGCAAGCCTGGCGCGCGAGGAGGGCAGCCGGGGAAGGCGGATCTACACCGAGATCGTGCCGTTCAGTGAATTCTACCGGGCCGAGACGTATCACCAGAAGTACCGGCTCCAGAAGGTTCCGGCGCTGGTGGGCGAGTTGCGCGCCCTCTACCCGCAGGGCAATGACTGGATTGATTCCACGGTCGCCGCGCGCGCCAACGGTTACCTGGGGGGATACGGCACGCTCGACGGGGTCGAGGCCGCCGTGGAGGAGCTCGGTCTTTCGGCGGAGGCCAAGGGGAGGCTGCTGGACCTGTTGGCCGGCCGGTAACGATTGCCTGAGGGCACGCTCACCCGGGACCGGTTGACTCCGGATCGGGCGCCGGTGCACGCCGTGGGCCAGAGGGGCGGACCGATCAAGGGCCTACCCAAGGGGAGGACGCCCACGTGCCACAGGACCTGGCGAAGATGCAGTGACGGCCGCACCGTGCCGGGGGAGCGGGTGCCGGCTATGAGCCTGCCAACGAGCCTGGGTTCCAGGGGCAGTTGTGAGGAGCGAGAGGCCGGCTCGATGTCTCCCCTCATAGCGAAGGGGGGCCCTGCCGGCCGGCAGGACCCCCCTTGGTATGGGCGGACTAGCCGATCCTGTTGTGGACGGACTGGCGGCGGAGGACTAGGCCACCGACGGCCAGGGTCAAGCCAGCGACCAGCAGGGCGATGAGCCAGGGGTTTATGGCAGACCCACCCGTCGTAGGCAGAGTGCTCGGTGCCGCTGCATCCACGCTTGGCACAGCGGTCAGGGTGCCGTCCCCGACCAGGCCCATGGCGAAGATGGTGTACACTACCTGGTTATCCAGCTTGACGCCCGGCACGTCGAGGGCTACCGTCGTGGTGCCGGCCAGCCGGACCTCCAAGTCGTAAGTGCCAGCGTCCACGGGCAGGTAGGCGCCTGTGCCCTTGAAGGGGACATTGGAGAAGAGGATCGGGCCACCCTTCACGGCGATGTCAACGGCAGGCGCATCGGGGGATGCGTGGACAAACCGGACATGGGCCTTACCGGCTGCCGGGGTGGCATTGATGTCGACCAGGACGAGCGGCTCGATGCCGGCCAACTGCCCCACCGCCACGACCGTGTAGTCCGTGTCGGCGGCGAGTTCAAGGGAGGCGTCGATCACGATCGGGGTGGAGGCGCCGGTGGGTGTTACCTGGACCTGGTAGGTGGCGGGATCGAGGCTGGCGTAGTTGGTGATGCCTTTGAAGGGGGCGTTGCTGAATACGACGGTGCCGTTGACCCAGGCATCGACAGCCGGGGCGTCGGGAGAGGCATGGACCACACGGACGCGAGCCTTGCCATCGACTGCGAAGGCACTGGGGGTCAAGGCCAGCGCCAAGACGAGAACTGCACTGATTGCAAATAGCCGTCTCATTTTTTTCCCTTTCGTTCGTTGTGTAACTTGCCCCCGAAGCATACCACAGTGTACAGGGTTTGTCAATACTTTGAACGGCTTCTGCGCAGGTTCTAACGGGCTTTTAACGTGCGTGGCGGCAGGTTTCGGGGCGCGGCGCTGCGGTCTGCACTAGGGGAGACAAGAAGCGGCCGGGTATAGGTGACGCTATGCCCGGCCACTCGACATCACATTTCAGAGCCCGAGGAGATCACTCTCAGGGCACGCTCTTGGCACACCGAAAGCCGGCATTGCCGGTCTCAAAGCTGGGATACTCGCTGAAGCGCTTTGCCGTGCGGGCCTCTTTCCAATTGGCCTGGAAACTGCCCCCGCGTTGGACCCTGGAGTCACCCCCGCTCGGAGGTCCTTGCGGATCATAGTAGGGCGAGTGCTCGTAGTAGTGGTAGTCCATCCGGTCGTGGACCCATTCCCGGACGTTGCCGGCCATATCCCGCACGCCGTTGGCGCTGGTGCCGGCAGGGTAGCTGCCGACGCGGTCGGTGTCGCCCACGCAGTACTGCTGGTTCGTGTGGAGGTAGTTCAGCCGCATGCATTCGGTATCCTGGTCGCCCCAGGGGTACATGCGCGTGTCTTGGCTGCCACGGGCGGCCTTTTCCCACTCGGCCTCGGTGGGCAGCCGCTTGCCGGCCCAGGCGCAAAAGCCGACGGCGTTGTCCCAGGTGACATGGATGACCGGGTAGTCGGCGTAGAGGGGATTTTCGTAGTAGGACGGCCGGGTCCCACTCGAGTAGTCGGCCGGCGGGTCGCAGTCGCCCGCGGCTACGCACTGGGCGTACTGGGCGTTGGTCACCTCGAAGGTGTCGATGTAGTAGGGGCTGATGTAGACGGCGTGCAGAGGCAGCTCTTCGTCAAAGTAGCAGTACTCGTGCGGGTTGTCCTCGTCGCAGCCCATCAGAAACTCGCCGGCGGAGACTAGGACCATGGGACCGGGCGGCGGGTAGACTTTGACCCAGCCGGTCATCTCAGGGTCTTCTCCCACGCGGTAGGTGTAGAAGCCTGCCTCGGCAAACCCGTGCTCATAGGCGCCGCCCGGAGGGATTTCGGCGTTTACCCAGTCAATCCGCGAATCGATCCCGCTCGCCGCCGGCTGAGCGGCGCTGCTGGGTGCGAGGTACGCACGCGCCACCAGGGGGAGGTAGACACTATGGGGCCAGCCCGCGACCAAGTGCACGGTGGCGGCAGTCTCATTTGTCCAGGTCACCGTCCAGCCCACATCCACGAACACGGCCTCTGGATCGAGGCCCCCTTCGGTGATAGCAACCTGGACGGCACCAGCGAGGCTTGGCGTTTGCCGGCAACTTGGCGGCGCTGGTGGGATACCGTCGCCGGCTGCGGACAGGGCGGCTCCGTAGGGGCAGACAGCGAGCAGGGCCGCCGCGGCCGCCAACAGCAGGCCAGCCAGCTTGGCGAACAACAGTGGGTGCGATCTGTACCTCATCCTTCGTTCCTCCTCCTGTTTGTGTGTACCCACCGGCGCAGGATCAGGTGACCCCGGGACGCACGGCGCTCTCCTCCCGACAGAGGGCTGGAATCCCGCCTGCCTGGAGCAGTATATCAAGCGTGGATAACGGGAGGATAACGGGAGGGGGGCCTCATGCTTGTTTCCGGCGGTGTGGCCTTCCTCCTCGGGCATTGTAGCACGAGGTGCGCGGGGCTTCAAGGGATGGAGGAGGTCACCTGGGGGACCGGGGGCCTCGGGCTCGCTCCTGCGGCTTCACCATTGGACCGCAAAGACTTCCAGATGCCTCTTGGCCCATTCGATTCCGTTCCTTACTTCCTTCGGCCAGGGGATCAGCCGCTGTCCCTCCAGGGGACTGTCCTGGATGTAGCTGGCGAAAAGGGAGATGATGGCCTCGGAGGTCTGCTCGGCCCACTTCTGCCAGGTATCCATTCCCATCCTGTAGTAGATCTGGGCGCGGATGTGCCGCAGGTTCCGGCCGGTACGGAAAAGGTCACACACCTTGACAGCTTCGGCCGTTGTGGCTCCGTCCAGGCCGGCCTGAAGAGAGACCTTCTCTCGCCGGGAAGGCGTCTGCCCTGCGGAGATGACCGCCAGCTGATCGTCGAGACCAATGCGAGAGAGCGCGTGCAGGCATGCGGGGTTGTGCTCGAACCACTCGATCTCGGCGAGCGCAACTGGTTTCGGGAGCCACAACTCGATGTCGTGTTCGAGGATCCGAAGCAGCTCTTTGGAAATGCCCGCGCGCTCGGACAGGTTCCTGGAGCGTGCGGGGGTCCGCGCTGCCTCCCAGACGTCCTGGAACCGGTGCAGACCGTGTGCTACCAGCCTCGGTATCGCCTTTTCCACCTCTCCCAGGTGCTCGTCACGTCCCCAGTAGACGATGCCGAGGGAGGTGGTCATCCCATCGGGGTAGGCTATGACCCTGTTGAGCCTCCGGTAGAACTCGACCAACCCATCGGTGTGCAGATTGTAGGCATCGAAGACTGCGCTCACTCTCTCCTCTCTGTGCCCAACCGGGTGGTTAGGCGGCCCGCCGAGCGAGCTGGTGTCGGGCGGCCGTGCTGACCCAGTGCCTAAGGAGAGGACTTTCTCGGCGGCTTTTTCTTGATCAGGATGAGTTGCTGGAGGTCGTCGACGTCCTGCTGGCACGTCTGCGGGTCTGATACGCGGATGTACATCCAGCAGCCATCGTGAAACCTGGGCGTTTCCACCAGGGCCTGCCGGATGAGGGCACCGAAGGTATCCAGCCTCTCTAGCGCTTGGTCCAGCTCCGACTTGCCCAGCACCACCAGGGTGGTGAAGGAGCCGTGCTCGGGGTACATCTCGCACAGGGGCCGCCCGCCCGCGCGGTACTGTAGGTTCCAACCGTACTTTTTTCCGCCGGAGTTGAAGGTGGGAGTGACGTCGTAGGTCTCCACGAGGAAGTGTCGCAATGCGGTCCACGCATCGGCGATTGGCTGCGCGATGGTGTTGACCATGTCTGCATCAGACGGCTGCGTCGTCTTGTCCATCATGCGTTCGTGCATGGCGTTCTCCTTTGCTCACAACCCCTGCCAGTCGGGGGCGCGCCTGCCAAGCGAGGGCGCCGTCCCTCCGTTGGGGTCCACTGTACCAAGGGATTCAAGAGCCGTCAAGATCGGCCTCTGTTATGCGGGCGAGAGGGGTCAGGGGCAGTGCCGTGCCAACCGAGGGCGGGGTGAGGTCCCCGCCAAGGCACTCTTTCACAGCGCCTCTGCCGGAGCGGCGCCCGGTGGGCTGCCTTTCGATTTCCCCCACAGGATCAACTTGGTGATGCCCTGGACGAGGTCGGGCACGGTGCCGATGACCATGAGGATGAAGACGTCGGGCAGGCTGAGGCGGAAGTAGGCCAGGGTGGTCACCAGGTTGAAGCGGTAACCATAGAAGGACTTGAGCTGGCTGAGAACCACTACCAAGATGATGGCAGGGATGAGAAAGCTGAGGGCTACATCCAAGGCTCGCCGGGTGGTAGAGAGCTTGCGGGCGCGCTTGCTCCAGGTGCGCAGGGCAAGGAAGTTGCGCGTATGGAGGACTATCAGGGCGAGGACCAGAACGCCCAGGCCCCAGCCGATCCAGCAAACCGACAAACCCTGGGAGGCGGGTGGCGCTGCCCTGCCCAGCACCGCCGCTTCGACGCTGCCGGCGAGCTGAGAGGCGGAGACGAAGTGGTCTATCTGGTGGCCCTCGTTGGTGAGCACGACAAAGGCGCGGTCGCGCCTGGGATAGAGGTTGACGTCGGTGCGGAAGGTCTCGTTCGCGCCGCCGTGGAAGATCTTGGCGCCTCCATCCACGATCATCCAACCCATGCCGTACGCTCCCTCACCCGGCGTGAGCATGCGCTTCATCGTGGCCGGCGACACCGGGCCCGCGCCGCCGTCATTCACGGCGATGGCGAAGCGGGCCAGATCCTCGGCTGTGGAGACGATGTAGCCCGCCCCGATCTCGTAGTCTCGCACGATCTGCCGCATGGGAATGGCAAAGCCAAACAGCCGGCTGTACCCCTGTGCCAGATCACGGGCGGTGGACGGATCGGCTGTGGTATCGTCCATGCCGAGTGGGGCAAAGATGTTATCTTGGAGGTAGTCAGCGTAGGGCCTGCCGCTGACGACTTGGATGAGATAGGCCAGCACATCGTAGCCTAGGTTGAAGTACTGATGCTGCGTCCCCACAGGCGCGGTGAGCTGAGCGCGTGCCAGAGAGCGGGTGGCCTGTTCTGGCGTGGCGCTGGGCGGCAGAAGCACGCCGTACCCCGCTTCGGACAATCCACTGGTGTGATGAAGCAGGTGGCTGATGGTGATTGTCCGGGAGGCATCCTCATCCGCCACCCGGAACCAGGGGATATACGCCTGCACTGGGGCATCCAGGTCGAGCCTGCCCTGTTCGGCGAGCTGGGCGATCGCCAGCGCTGTGAACGACTTGCTCTGCGATCCGATGAACATCTGGGTCTGCGGACTCATCAGGCGGCCATGCCCGGCTGTGCCGTAGCCCTGGAGATAGACGATACTGCCGCCTTCCACGACGGCAAGCGCTACGCCGGGCAGTCCGTGCTTTTGCATCTGGGCGGCAACGATGCCGTCAAGCTGGGTCGAGTCGAGGTCGTCGATCGGAGCCGCAGCACCCGAAGCGGGCGCGAACGCGGCGGACAGCAGCACGACGAGCAGGATGATGGGTGTGAGCGTCCTCATGATTGGGCTCTTAGGACCGCCTTTCGATAGGGTATGCAGGCTAAGCAGGAATACTCAGGGATCCCAGGGTGGGCGTCCAGCCGGCCAGGGCGGGGCGGACTGGCGGCCGCACGCATTCAGCGGGGGCGCGCAGTACCGTCCGCCGGAAAGCGTTGTTGGCCGGAGCCCCACTCGCCTAGCTGCCAGCTTCGCCGAGCTGCTCGCGGAGGACGGCGGTGTCGACGATCTCCCACAACTCTGCGATCTTGCCGTCTCTCACATGCGCGAAGACAGCTTGATCCACCCTGAACGAGCGCCCCTCCGAGGAGAAACCCCCATACGATCCACGCATCGTGCCCGTGACGACACAGTGCGCTGCCTCCGCAGTGGGGCTGGCGAAGACATCGACGAATTCGTGATAAAGATCCTGCATTGCCGACCTTGCCCTGCGCCACGACTCGCGCTCGCTTTCGAGTCCGACCGTGGAGAGCGTGCCCGGCGCATGCACCACCACATCGGCGTGCAGGTAGCGATCGAACAGATCGAGATTGCCGGCGTCGCCAGCGGCGAACAGGCTGACTAGAAGGGACGGATTGGACACTCTGCCTCCTGAACCCGCGCGCCTGCTCGCCGACGAGAAGGTGCCCGGCTGCTGTGCTGCCGGCAAGCAGCTGGTGTGGGCTGCGCACACCGGCTACCGCGAGCACGATACTTTGGATCAATGCGCAAGGCTGGGCACTGGCCAAGATGCCCGGCGCCCCGTTTTCTCTGTCAATGGGACAGGCCATGGGCCGTGGTCAGGCCGATCGGGCACATCATAGCACCGGGGCCTGGGTTGAGCAAGGGAAGCCGATTGAGGATCGAGTTACGCGCCGCCTGGATTCCCAGCGAGCGCGAGGGGAACGGTACCCGCGCCGGCATATGGGCCGTGCCGCTGGGGAGGGCCCAGCGGTCTCTGTGCGGCTCCGATTGGGCGGCCTGCGCCGAGGCGACGGCCGGCAGCCGGCAAGGGGACAGTCGCTTGTCGAAGCTGCCGGACGAGTGCACACTTTCGACCAGGGCGGGGTTATTCACGAGAGGGGGTGTCACACGATGAAGATAACCGCCTTTCGGCCGGAACACCTTGAGGCTGCCGCCGGGTTGGTGGCTGCCCGCTGCGGGGCCCTGCGCAGCCAGCTGCCATCGCTGCCTACGAGATACGAGGACGCGGGCGTGGTTGCGGACATGCTGCGCGAGCTGGACTGGACGGCCGGAGTCGTCGCGCTTCAGGCCGGCCGGCTGCTTGGGTTCATGACCGGGTTTGTGCTGCCCGAATTCCTGGGCAAGCGCGGCTTCTACAGCCCCGAGTGGGCCAACGGCGCACAACCCGGGAAGAGCCGGGAGGTGTACGAGGAGATGTACCGGTGCGCCTCGCCGCGCTGGATCGCCGACAGATGCCCTGTTCATGCGGTGACGCTGGCCGACGACCACCAAGGGATCGAGGGCTGGCAGTGGCTCGGGTTCGGCCTGGCTGCCGTGGACGGTGTGAGAGACCTATCGCCGGTGCAAGGCGGTCGGGCCAATCTCAGTTTGCGGCAGGCGGGTCCGGAGGATGCCGGGGAGCTGACTGCGCTTGACCAGGCGCTTGCGCAGCACATGGCCGCACCCCCTGTGTATTGGACACACGACGCTGAGGACCGCTGCGAGTGGCTGAGGGACCCGGACCACATCGCATGGCTGGCCTATGAGGATGAAGAGGCGGTGGGCTGCCTGGGGCTGGAGCTTGGGCGTGCGGGCGGGTGCCAGATTGTCCAGGACGAGAAGACGGCCGGCATCACCATAGCCTACGTCCGCGAGGGCGCGCGGGGCAAAGGGATCACCACGGCACTTCTGAACCAGGCACTGGCGTGGCTCAGGGGCCATGGCTACGAGCGATGCGCCACGGATTGGGAGCCGATGAATCCGCCGGCGAACCGCTACTGGCCCAAGCGGTTCGAGGTGGTGTGCTACTCGCTGATGCGGTGGATAGACGAGCGGATCGTCGCCCGCATGGCGGGTGAGGATATCAGCCGGACCTGCCCGTTGGGTGAGGAAGGGCGGGAGCTGTAGGAAGGAGGGGGCGCAGCGGCATGCGAAGGATCAAGCAGGGCAGCCGGAGAGGGGTGATCCTTGGCGGGATCGTCCTGGGCCTGCTGGTGCTCGTTGCCCTGGCGCTGGCGCTGGGCAGCCCACGGGCGGCGAAGCTGGGGATCAGGTCTTGCTGCCTCGAGGGGGATTGGCCTCACGTCCGCGTGGGCTCGTGCGCCGCGCCGACGACCGCCGCGCCGGCGGTAGGGGCGCTGCCCACGCCCGTGCCGGCAACAGGTACCGAGTCCCCTGGGGCTGCCGCGTCGACGCAGGCGTCGACGCTCACGCCGCCTGCGCCGACGGCCCAGCCAGAGCCCAGCCCATCGCCGGAGTCCAGTCCGTCGAAGCCGGCTGCTGGCGCCGACACGGCGGCGGACCAGATCGCGACCGGTCTCCAGGAACTGGCCGCAGAGGGCGGGTTCTCGGGGGTGGTCCTGATCGCCAAGGAGGGGGCGCCCGTGCTGACACAAGCCCACGGGCTGGCGGACCGGGACCTGGGTACGCCCAACCAGATGGACACAAAGTTCAACCTGGGCTCCATGGACAAGATGTTTACGGCGGTCGCCATCCTGCAGCTTGCCGAGCAAGGAAAAGTGAGCCTGCAGGGTACCATCGCCGAATCTGTGCCCGACTATCCAAACCAGCAAGTCGCCCGATCGGTGACGATTCACCAACTGCTCACCCACACCTCCGGTATGGGGGACTATTTCGAGAGCCAGCGCTTCGAAGAGCTTCGCACTCAGCTCCGGAGCGTGGAGGATTACCTGGCGCTGTTTGCCGACGCTCCCCTGGAGTTCAAGCCGGGCGAACAGGTTCGCTACAGCAATTCCGGCTACGTCGTGCTGGGCCTGATCATCGAGAAGGTCACCGGGCAGAGCTACTATGACTACGTCCGGCAGAACGTCTTCGAGCCCAGCGGCATGGCAGACACAGCGGCGTACGAGCTGGACGGCCACGTGCCGAACGTCGCCCGGGGCTATACCCGCTTCGATGCGCAGTACAATGAGACGGGCGAGGTCCGCGACAATTCGTCCCTGCTGCCGATGAGAGGGGGTCCCGCCGGCGGTGGCTATTCGACCGTGGGGGATCTGCTGCGCTTCAGCAATGCCCTGCTGGCCCACGAGCTATTGAGCCCGGAGTCGACGGAACTGGCGTTGGCACCCAAGGTTCGGCTGGGTGAGAAGGCCCAGTACGCCTACGGCTTTATGAATAGGGGGAGCGAGACTCAACGCATAGTTGGCCATGGTGGCGGCGCTCCGGGCGTCTGCAGCATGCTCAACGTCTTTCTCGACCAGCGGTACACGACGGTTATCCTGACCAACGGCGACGAGGACTGCCTGGCGGCATACGAGATGGTCAAGGAAGCACTGCTACCCGAGACAGAAGCATTTTGACGAGGTAGATTATGGAGCCCGGGCGAGCGCGGGACAGCCGGCGTGGAGACGCGGAGTGGGTCTCCCCATCTCCGCGTCTCCCGTTCGCGGTAGCTGCCCACCTGGCTTGTAGCGCCCGCGCAGCAGCCTGACGTCCAGGCCGGACGAGGGGTCGCCTGGATCGAAGGCAACCACTCCGGGATCGAGCCCGGCCAACTGCTTCCTGAAGGTAGGGCTGTGGGGATCGATACGAACGACCTCGAGGCCCGCGTCCGGGCTCAAGCTGGCCGCGATGCCTGCCATACTGAGGGAGCTCCCGTCGACGACGACCTGCACTCGCTTCTCCATGCCGTGCCCTGCCCGGCTCTCGTCACCTCCATCGTACGATGAGCCGGCGCGGATGGGAAGGTCCGAAGGTACAGCACGGAGGGCAAAAGTGGTACAGCCTCACGACAAGGGGGCTGTACTTTGGCGCAGGACAGAGAGCGGTGAGGTCTATCGCAGCATGCGCGTGGCGTAGGCGATCACCTGGGCCCGGTTTTCCAGGCGGAGGCGGTCCAGGATCTCAGCCATGCGGTATTTGACCGTGCGCTCGGCGATGCCCACCGTCTCGCCGACCTCCCACTAGGTCTGTCCCTGGGCGACCAAGGTGAGGATCTGCATCTGCCGAGGGCTCGGGACGCGGGGATGCGGGGACGCAGGGATTCTGCGCCTCATCCTGTTTGGATCTCATAGCCGGCTCCTTCCTCGTCGAGGGTGCGGATTGCCGAGGCTTCGAGGCGCAGGGGCACCTCGACGGTCACGCACGTCCCCCGGCCGGGCGCAGGGTCCACTCGCACGGTGCCGCCCACCGCTTCGGCACGCTCGCGCATCACCCGCAGGCCCACATGCTTCCCCTCCACATCATCGCGCGCGCCGGGGACAAATCCCTGACCATTGTCCTGGACCGTGACCCATGCCCAGCCGGCCTCGAGGGCGAACGCCACGCGCACGCTTCGTGCCCGGGCGTGCTTGCGGATGTTGGTGAGCGCTTCCCGCACGATCCGCGGGAGCTGGACCTCGACCTGCGGCTCAAATGGTGTGCCGGTGAGGATGTCGGGGATTTCCAGCTCGGGCGTATAGGCGTAGCTCCCGGTCATGGCCCCTATCTCACCGGTAATGCGCTTCCCGGGCTCCCGACGATGGTGGGCTGCCGCACACGGATTATCCACCAAGAGCGGCGGGGCGGCAAGCGGATCTTGGCGCGTTTGCCAGTCTGGTGCCAGGCGCGGGCCGGCCTGCTTGTGCTGTCCTGGCTTTGGGGGTATAATCTAAGTGGCCTAGGCGCATTCGCCGCTTGGGTCGTCATCGCTTCTTTGAGCGGACAGGGCTGTACAGGGGTGAGGAGGGCTGTGATGAGATGCCCCGAGTGTGGCGCCGCGAACGCCGCGGAGGCGCGGTTCTGCAGTGGCTGCGGGACTCGCATTCGTGCGGCCGAGCCTGCTTCGACTGAGATCCTGCCCGCGCGGCTGCACCGGCTCATACCCCCGGAGTATGCCGCACGCCTGCATGCCACGCGCGGCCGGGTGGGGAATGAGCGCAGGCTGGTCACGATCCTCTTCTGCGACATCAAAGGCTCGACGGCTATGGCCGAGACCCTGGACCCGGAAGACGTACTGGAGATTATGGAGGGGGCCTTTGAGTTTCTCATCGCTCCCGTCTATGAACATGAAGGGACGTTGGCCCGGTTGATGGGCGATGCCATCCTGGCGTTCTTCGGCGCACCGCTGGCCCACGAGGACGATCCTGAGCGGGCCATCCGCGCCGGACTGGAGATTGTCAGCGGGGCGAAAGCATACGCGGCAAAGTTGGAGAAGGAGCGGGGGATTCGCGGCTTCAACGTGCGGGTCGGCATCCACACCGGCCAAGTGGTGGTAGGGGAGGTGGGTTCGGACCTGCGGGCGGAGTATACGGCCATGGGCGATGCGGTCAACCTCGCAGCGCGGATGGAGCAGAACGCTCCGGCGGGCGGTGTCTTGATCACGCACGCCGTCTACCGTCACGTCCGCGGGGTGTTCGATGTGCAGGCCCAGCCGCCGCTAGAGGTGAAGGGCAGGGCGGAGCCGGTGCAGGCCTACCTCGTGGAGCGGGCGAAGCCATGGGCGTGGCGGGTGGGCAGCCGTGGCGTGGAGGGCATCGAGACGCGCATGGTGGGCCGGGAACTCGAGCTGACCGCCCTGCAGCTGGGCTACCGGGAGGTGGTGGAGGGCAGCGAGGCGCGGGTTGTGACGGTCGTCGGCGAGGCGGGCGTCGGCAAGAGCCGGCTGCTGGACGAGTTCGCGGCGTGGTTGGAGCTGGAGCCGCTGACGGTGTGGTATCTGCGCGGGCGTGCGGTTGCGGAGGGCCAGGCGCTGGCCTACAGCGTGTGGCGCGACCTGTTCGCCTATCGCTTTGGCATCCTGGAGACAGACTCTGCCGTAGAAGCCCTGCGCAAGTTTCGGGAGGGCATGGCCGGACTGCTGGAACCGGACCAGGCGAGCTTGGTGGGCCACCTGATCGGCTTCGACTTTTCCTCAAGCCCGGCCGTCGCCGCGATGTTGGGCAGCGAGTCGTTCAGGCAAATCGCGACTGCCTACCTGGTGGACTACCTGGGCACGCTGGCGGCGAGCCAGCTTGTGGTCATGCTGCTGGAGGATCTGCACTGGGCCGACGACAGCACGCTGGACTTGGTGGCGGAGGTCGTCGACCGGCTGGCGGATGCGCCGCTGCTGGTGGTGGCTGCGGCACGGCCGGTGCTGATCGAGCGCCGTCCCAACTGGGGGGAGGGGTATGAGGCCTACAGCCGCCTGGAGCTCAAGCCGCTAACGAAGCGGGCCAGCCAGGCGCTGGTGCGCGAGATCCTGCAGAAGGTGCCGGAGGTGCCGGAAGCGGTGGCACAGCTGGTGGTCGAAGGGGCGGAGGGGAACCCCTTCTACGCCGAAGAGCTGGTCAAGATGCTTGTGGAGGATGGCGTCATCGTGCCGGGCGAGGAGGAGTGGCAGGTGGAGATGGAGCGCCTGGCGCAGGTGCGCGTGCCGCCCACCCTGACGGCCGTGCTGCAGGCGCGCCTGGACGGGCTGCCGCGGGAGGAGAAGGAGGTGTTGCAGCGGGCGTCGGTGGTCGGGCGCGAGTTCTGGAGCGGGCTTGTGGGCGAGCTGGCGTCGGACTCGGTACAGCCGGATGACGTGCGCCCGCTGCTGAGCGCGCTCCGGGCGCGGGAGATGGTGTACCGGCGGGAGCGGTCGGCATTTGCCGGAACGGAAGAGTACCTGTTCAAGCACGCTGTGCTGCGCGATGTGACCTACGAGACGGTGCTGCTGAAGGCGCGGCGGCAGTATCATGCCCAGGTGGCGGCGTGGCTGGAGGGGCACGCGGGGGAGCGATTGGGTGAGTACCTCGGCCTGATTGCCGGGCACTATGAGCTGGCCAGGGAAGGGGAAAAGGCGGCGGGCTACTTCCGGCGGTCGGGGGAGGAGCTGCTCAAGGTAAGCAGCCACCGGGCGGCGAAGCAGGCGTTTGAGCGGGCCCTCGCGCTGCTGCCTTCCCTGCCCGCGGAGCAGGGGGGAGGCATGCTTCCCGCGTCGGGGGCCATCGACGAGCGTGCGGCCGAAAGCCTGCGGGTACGGGCGGACCTACGGCTCCGCCTGGGCCGGACGTGGAGGTATCTCGACGAGTATGAAAAGGCATGGACCGAGTTCGAAGCTGCCCTGGAGCTGGCCCGGGCTGTCGGGGAACGCCGCCTTGAGGCCCGCGCCCTGGCGCAGCTGGGCGGAGTGCGCTCTCGGCAGGGCATCGATGACGAGGCCGTGCCGCTTCTGCGCAAGAGCCTGGCGCTGGCCAAGGAGACCGGCGACGACGCCACGCAGGCCCTGGGCGCGCGACTCCTGGCCGATGTGCTCCGTGACCATGGGGAGTTCGACGACGCCGCCCGGCTGGCGGCGGCCAGCAAGGCGCTCTACGAACAGGCCGGGGACCGCCAGGGAATGGTCGCCGCCCTCAGTGTGATGGGGATGGTGGCGTGGGCAAGGGGCGCATGGGACGAAGCCAAGCGCTGGTACGGCGAAGGGCTGGCGCTGGCTGAGCAGATTGGCGATCTGTACCGTACCGGCCTGGCTCTGCTGGATCTTGCCAGGTTGGCGCTGAACCTCGACGACCCGGCCGGGGCACGCCGCTACCTGGAACGCGGCCGGGCCGTTGCCGACAGGATCGGCGCCCGGGCGCTGATGGCGTACACTCTCGAGAACCTCGGCAGTCTCGCCCTGTCGGAAGGCGCGCTCCAGGACGCCCGCGCCTGCCTGGAGGAGGCTATCGCCATCGAGCGCGAGATCGGCGACTCGAACCAACTGACCGCGGATCAGGTGGTTCTCGGCCAGGTCCTTGTGCTCCAGGGGAGGTACGATGCCGCGTGGTCCCTGCTCATCCAGGCACTGCGGTGGTTCGCAAGCAGTGGGCAGATCTGGGTGCACGCCGTGGTAGAGGCCGTGGGACAGATGGGCGTGCATCTGGGGCACCTTCAGCGTGGGGCCGAGCTTCTCGGGTTGGCCTCGCATGCCGCGGCGGGCGCGATCGCCCTGGACGTGGAGTGTAAGCGCGAGATGGAAATCCTGCGCGAAGCGCTCACCGCAGACGAGCTGGACGCCGCCTTCGCGCGCGGTGCGCAATTGGATCTGTCTCAGGTCGCGGCCGAGATTCTGGCCTGTGCGACAGCCGATGCCTATTGGGGCACGCTGGCGGAGGGGGCGCCGGATGTGAGCGACAGACCGCAGGAGTGAGGCATGACCGAGGGAAGAGGGCGATACCCTGCTTGCGTGGGCTGTGGCTGCTGTCGCAGCGCCCGAAAAGAGCCCACTCCCGATGTGCGCGAGGTGCACAACTATGTGTGCGCACTCGAACACGGCCTGGAGCGATACCGGGGGCAAATGGAGGGACCCAGAATCCCGGCGTGCCTATAGCAGGATGGCTTCCGCCAGGCGCCCTGTCACCAATTGCTAGCCACGACCGCGCAACCGCCAACCGGCCAATCCCAGTACACAGGATTGGCCGGCTGACATTGCGGGCATGCCCGCGATCCCATACCAGGGGGGATGATGCCGTCAAGCGGAGCTTAGGCCTCCCCCATGGCCCGGGAGCGGCGCGTGAAGGGGAGCGACGGCAGCCGCCAGCCGCCCTCGCCGCCGACCCGGATGTCGCGCCGCTCAAAGCGCCGCCAGGCCAGGAGGGCCAGCACCGCACTCGCGCCCAGCAGGCCCAGGAACGGGGCCCACTGCAGGCCGTTGAGTGCGTCACCGCCCTGAAAGTAGTCGTAGGGCAGGAACCTCGCGACCGCCGACAGGCTCTCATTCATGCCAGCCATGGAGGAGAGGAAGTAGCTGGCAACCAGCACGATGCCGGTACCCATGGCTGCCAGGCGGCGGGCGGGCAGAAGCATGCTCAGCAGCAGCGCAAGCGCGCCGTAGATCAGGGTCTGGGCCAGGAGTGGGAGAAAGGGCAGTGCCATCTGACCCCAGGTGACGCCCAGACTGGATCTGCCGAGCAGGATGGTGAAACCCAACCAACCCAGGATCATGATGCCGAGGCTTGTGATCACGAAGGCCAGGGTCCGTCCCCAGAAGAGCGCTGCCCGGCTGACCGGGTGGGCGACGATGAGGTCCAGCCTGCCGCTCTCCTCGTCACTGGCCAGCAGCCCGCTGCCCACGATGACGGCAAAGATGCCGACGATGACGGGCAGCATGGAAAAGCCGTACATGCCCAGATAGCCTGCGGCGGTGGAGAGGGCTGCCGCGTCTCCGCCAAAGAAGGCCAGAAACTCGGGCGGGTAGTTCTCGATCATCTGCATGAAATCGGCTTGCTTCCCCATGAACACGTCGTAGAAGGGGACGAGGATCAGGCCCAGGGCGGCAACGCCCAGACCCCAACCCAGGATCTGCCCACGGAGTGATGTGAGCGTGTACCGTACTGTGGTTCGCATCTCGTTCCTCCTCGTCAGCTCAGCTCTGCCTGTAGTAGGCCAGGAACACTTCCTCCAGCGAAGGCCGGACCGTCTCCAGATCGCGGACGGGGAAGGCCCCCAGGGCCTTGATCAGGCCGTCCATGTCGCCCTCCACCTGCAACGTGACGCTTGTCTCGTCGTCGCGCCCGAGCAGGGTTACGCCGGGCACAGCAGCCAGGGCGCTGCCGTCCACCGGTTGCTTGAACCAGACGGTCGTCTGGCGCAGGGCGCGGCTGATGAGCGTGCTTGTCTCCGCCACCTCGACGATTTCGCCCAGGCGGATCATCGCCACGCGATCGGCCGCGGACTGCACCTCGCTCATGATGTGCGAGCAGAAGAAGACGGTGGCGCCGTCAGCGCGGGCCTGTTGGATCAGCCCCAAGACCTGCTGCTGAATCAATGGGTCGAGGCCACTCGTAGGCTCGTCCAGGATGAGCAGCTCAGGGCGGTGCATCAGTGCCTGAATCACCCCGATTTTCTGCTTATTGCCCTTGGAGAGGTTCTTGATCGGTCGTCCCAGGTCCAGCTCCAGGCGGTGGGCGAGTTGGCGCACGTGCGCCCAGTCTACTGCCCTGCCCCGCATGTCGCCCAGAAAGCGGAGCTGGCGCTCGGCAGTCATGTTGTCGTTCAGGCGCAGCTCTCCCGGCAGGTAGCCGCAGCGGGCCTGGACCGCCACCGGGTCAGCTTGGGGATCGATGCCCAGGACACGGACCTTTCCGCCGTCGGGGCGGATCAGGTCGAGGAGGCAACGGATGGTGGTGGTCTTGCCCGCGCCGTTGGGGCCGAGGAAGCCAAAGATCTCGCCGCGGCGGACCTCAATGTCTACGCTGCGCAAGGCCTCTACCCTTCCGTACGATTTGCGCAGCCCCTGCGCGATCACGGCCACTTGCTGTGTCCCTTGCATCGTGGGTTCCTCCAATCTTCTTGCTTCATGTCCGCCGAACAAGCAGCAACGGCAGCCCCAGCGTGTACAGCCACTGCAGCAGGCCGAGCAGGGCTGCCTGGTCGGCAACGCTCCCCCTCAAAGTGGTGACGGAACCTTCCGCCTCGTCCCGAGCATCGAGGCTCATATCGTCGAACCAGTGAGCCCAACGCTCGCCGATCCGCCCCTGCACTTGTATCTCGTAGGTCCACGCAGTTGCCATGGTTGGATCTCCTGTGCTCCCGTCTCTGAAGCCAGGATAGCACGGGTGTGGTATGAGGCGCATCATCCCGGCGGTATGATTTGGGGTATGATTCTCGAGACCGAGGCGGGGATGGAGAAGCCCGGCCCAGGGTGAGCCGTTCTCGCCAGAGAACGCGTGAGGGGAGGGTGTGCTTAGGCGGTGAGCAGTATGCCCAGTGCCTGGGCTCGGGCCACGGCCTCCTCACGGCCATGGACGCCGAGCTTGCCATAGATGCTGCGGGTATGGGACTTGACCGTGGGCAGCGAGATGAACAGACGCCGGCCAATCTCGCGGTTGGGCAGATCCTCGGCCAGGAGGTGAAGCACCTCCATCTCACGACCGGTCAGCGGCTCGACGAGGGGCTGCGGTGCTTTGCGGGCGGCCTCGCCGGAGGGGCCAAAGGCGGCGAGCAAGCGGCTGACGTACCTGGGCGCAATGCCTCTCGCCGCTGCCTGTTTGAGCAGGGCGCGCATCGGCTCTCCCTGGTCAAGAAACAGCCGCACATAGCCCGCCGGCTCGGCCAGGGTGAGCGCCTGCTGCAGGGCATCCAGGGACTCCTCGGGGGTAGACAGGGCCAGGGCGCGCAGGATCTGGATCTCGATGACAGCGCTCATGCGGCCGGCGTCTCGGGCCGGGGAAAGCCGGGCGTCCAGGAGGGCCAGCGCCTCGGCAGGCCGGCCTTCTGCCAGAAGCACGCGAACGAGGGTCAGGTCCTCGAACTCGCGCAGGTATTCGGTCTCTCCGTGCCTGCAATACTGACCGGCCCAGTCCGAAGCTAGGTCGAGCTGCTCCTGGGACAGGCGGATGCGAGCCAGGCAGGCGGACGCCAGGCCGACCACGCGAGGGATGCTCTCGCGCTCTGCGATCTGGACTGCCTTTAGGGCTGCTGCGAGGGCACCCTCGCGATCGCCGAGTGCTTGCCTGATCTGGGCCAGCAGGGCCTGGCCGCTGCCAAAGCTCTCGCTGATCCCGCTCTGAACCAGAAGCTCCAGTCCCTCCGAGAGACGGCGCTGCGCGGCGTCGAGATCGTTCCACTCGAGCAGGATCTTGGCCATCTCAAGTCCCACAAACCCGGCAGAGGATGACGGCACCCCCGCGACAACCGCCAACCGGCCGGCTCGTTCGCAGGTCTGCATGGCCTGCCGAAGCAGAGCCCGTGCGATCTCGGTTTCGGCCAGGTTGCAGAGAAAGGGCACGGCCGCATAGCCCAATCCGGCTGCCATGGCAATCTCAGCGGCCTGGGAAAAGGAACGCTGCGCTTCCAACACCTCGCCCGCTCGCAGGTGAGCCATCCCCAGGATCGCGGGTGCCCGAAATCGGGCAATCGGATCATCCTCTGGCGCATGGGCGATCGCGCGGTGCGTAAACTCCTTGGCCTGGTGCACATGGCCCATCACCGCCGCATACGACGCCCGGTCCACCATCGTCAGGCTCAGCATTCGTGCGGCATCGGGGGCGGAAGGGTGATCGTGAAGCCATTCCTCCAGCGCCTGCAGGGTCTTGCCGGCAAGCTCCGGCTGCCCGGATATGTAGAGAATGCGAGACATGAACAGCCGGAGCCTGGGCCTGGGCTGCACGGCCTCGTCGGGCAGGGCGCTCAGCCATCTCTGGATCATGGCGACGTTGATCCGCGACCAGGTGGCGGTCTGGGTGATGGCGTGTTCGATCACCTCGGCGGCCAGGGCATAGTCGCCGGTGGCCAGGGCATGATGGACCGCTTCAGCGCTGTACTCGGTCTGCTCGTACCAGGCCGCGGCCCGGCGATGGAGCTCGGGGATCAGGTCCGGAGCCGTCTCTTGCAGCCGCGCCCGCAGCAGCTCGGCGAACAGGTGGTGAAAGCGGTACCATTCGCGCTCGTCGTCCAGCGGTACCACAAAGAGGTTCGCGGCTTCGAGCTGTTCGAGCAGCTGCCTGCCCGGCGCGGGCTCGAGATGGCCCAGAACGGCATCGCACAGTGCGCCGCACATGCGGTCCAGGACCGAGGTCTGCAGCAGGAAGGTTTGCACCGGCTGGGGTTGGTGCCGCAGCACCTCGTCGGTCAGATACTCCAGGATGAAATGGTGACGTCCGGAAAAGCCAGCGACAAACTGGGCAATGCTTGCCGGGTCTCGACCCTGCATCGAGAGGGCAGCCAGCTGCAGCCCCGTGATCCAGCCTTCGGTGTGCTTTTCGAGGGCCGCGATCTCGGACGGCGTCACCGGCAAACGCATGGATCGATTTAGAAACTCGGCGGCTTCCTCGGGTGTGAAGCGCAGGTCGCTCTGCCGTAGCTCTGCGATCTGGCCCCGGCCTCGCAGCCGGGATAGGGGCAAGGGGGGGTCGTGGCGGGTGGTGATGACCAAGTGCATGTTGGGCGGCTGGTGCTCCAGCAGAAACCCAACGGCCTCGTGGATGACCAGGTCTGTGATGACGTGACAGTCGTCGAGGACGAGGATCACCGGCGATGCCGTGCCTGCGATGTCGTTGATCAGCGACGTGACCAGGGACTCGACCGGCAAGGGTGGCGAACGCTCGATCCACCGCAGGACGTCCTGCCCAATCTGCGGGTCTACCGCCTGCAGCGTGGTCACGACGTACGCAAAGAAGCGCAGCGGATCGTTGTCCCCCTCGTCCAGCGACAGCCATCCCACCCGGCTGCGGATGGCGGTGGCCGTACCTGCCGCGCGGAGGCCGGAAAGCCAGGCGGTGACCAGTGCGGTCTTGCCGGAGCCGGCCGGAGCAGAGAAGAGAGTCAGCTTCCGAGAAAAGTCCGTGGGGTTCTGCCACAGCCCACCGTCCAGCCACTCGACCAGGCGCGGGCGCGGCACCCACTCAGGCCGTACCGGAGGAATGTGAAGCTTCGTGGTCAGCAGTCTTGTGGTCACCCACTCTCTCGGCTGCCGGATTGGACTACCAGCCCTCGGCTCTGCCCATTATACTACGGTGCGGGGCGAGACACAAGGGGGACAGAGGTCGCAAGGAGGGCGGCTGCGAGAAGCCGCCGTTCAGGCTCGCAACGTGGTGTGCCGAGCCATCGCGTGCGGCCCGCATGCTGCGCGATGGGACGGACTTGCCGTCAGCCGGCTGATCAACGCGCTCCGCAGGCAGGAGATGCTCGTGCGTGCCGTCCGCCAGCCGGGGCAGCGGCGCCGTCCCGTGGGATGCCCTCAGACAGTGCCCTCAGGACACGATGGCACTGAGTATCTCCTCGTAGTGGTCTACGATCAGCGATACGTGGCCGTCGTGTGGGAAAAATGTGGCGCGGCAGTCTGGAATGGCATTGGCCATGTAGCGGCCCATGGTGACCGGGGCCATCGTGTCCATTTCACCGTGCCACAGGTACACCGGCATCCGGATATCCTCCAGCCGGAATCCCCAGGGCCGGACGAAGAGGAGATACTCCCAGGCAACCCCACGCCCTCCCTGCTGAAAGCCGGCGGTGGCCATTCTGATGAACACGTCCTTTACGCCGGGCTGAGCCAGCGCTGCCTTGTCCGGCTCGGACACGTCCGCCACGAATTCGTCAATGGTCTTGCCGGGGTTCTTGCGCATCTGGCCGGCCATGTACCAGAAGAGAGGCCGCAGCAGCCAGGGTGTCCTGCGGGCCAGATCGTATGTCTGGCGGTCCGATTTCCCCATGCCCTCAAAGGCCCCCGGCGCGTCCATGGGTGCCAGGCCGCTGACCATCCCTGCCGCGCTGAGACGCTGAGGGATCTTGAGGGCGCAGGCGGCCACGTGCGGACCGCCCCCCGACAGGCCCATGACCGCGAAGCGGTCCAGGTGGAGGGCAGAGGCGAGCTCCAGCACGTCGTCCGGCCAGTCCAGCAAGCTCCGTTTCGGCTGGAAGTCTGAGAGGCCGGCACCGGGGCGATCGGGGAAGATGAGACGTGCGCCGAGGCGTGTCGCGATCTCGTCCACAGCGGGGCGTGTACCCTCCAGCCGCGAGCTGGGGGTCCCGTGAAAGTGCAGCACCGGCTTTCCCTGGGGGTCTCCGTACTCGGCGTAGCCCAGGCTGCGCCCATCCCTTAGCTTGATCTGGTTGTCGGTCTTGGCCGGCATGATCACCTCCTGACGGCGAATAGGCGTAGCATCGAGGTTTTCGATAGCCAACGAATGCCAGAGTTCGGCCGAACTGTGGAGGTGGGAGTCTGGCTCGAGGTACAGGCGCCGCCAACCTCCACATTATGCCACAGAATCCACTTCCTGTCAAACGGGGGGGGGGCGACCCCTGGCTTCTCGTCCAGTGCGGCGGCGTGGGGTTCTTCGTATGAGCCCGCCGCCGAACGGCGCGGCACCCGGCAAGAGGGCACGGAAAGGCCGACGAAGGGCGACCAGACAGGCGGGCCAGGTTCGGCACATGCCCGGCCGGCCTGCTACTTGGCAGAATCGCCAGGCACTACCCCATAGGAAGAAGCAGGCGCCTGGCGGGTTGTGCACAAGAGACCGGGCTATGGAGTATAGATTGAGTGTGGAACGGGCCGGCCGCCCCCGGGGCGGTGATCCGGCGCTGCCCCGCATGCTCGGCGCTGGTGAGGTATGGGCTGCCCCTATTCCCACCGGAAAAAGCGAGCGGAAAGGGCGGCCCCCAGCACAAGGATGGCAGCGAGAACAGCCGTCTCCAGCAGATGCTCGCCCCACCAGTCGCCGAACCACAGCCCCCGCAGGAGCTTGACGACATAGGTCAGTGGAAGAAAGCTTGAGATTTTCTTGATCGTGGCTGGCATGATCTCGAGGGGGATGGCTGCCCCCGACAGGAACAGCATCGGGTAGAAGATGACCATACTCACCACCTGGGCGGTGCGCGCATTTGGCGCCACGCTGGCGATCAGATAGCCAACCGCAAACATGGCCAGCCCGCAGAAGACGACGGCAGCGATCACAACCAGTATGTTCCCCTGAAAGTGCACGCGGTAGAGCAACCAGCCCACAAGCACCAGCCCCACCATACCGACGAGCGTCATGAGCAGGTTGGACACCACGTCGGACAGGATGTAGGTGAAGGGCCGCAGGGCGGTGGCCTTGTACCGGCGCAGCACGCCCGCTTCGCGATAGGCACCGAGAGTGATGGGCACGCCGATGAACGCGACGGTGGCCAGGATCATGGCGGTATAGGCCGGCATGGAGATGTCCATTGGACCAAGCCCTCCAAACAGAGCCGACGGTTCGTTGCCGTACATGCCGCCAAATAGAAGGACCATCAGGGGTGGGAAGGCCAGGGTAAAGAAGGTGGCGACAGGCTCGCGCACGTAGAGCTTTAGGTTGACCCATGTCAGATTGAGAAAGCTCGGCATGGTGCTACTCCCGCATCTCCCGCCCGGTCAACGCCAAGAAGACATCCTCTAGATTGGGCTGTTCGGTGCGCAGGTCCAGGAACGGCACCCCGGCGTCCTCGAGGGCGTAGACCACAGAGCTGACAAACCGCTCGCCGTGGCCGTAGACTACCAGGCGCTGCGGCGACTGCTCCACGCGCTGGATCAAGGGCAGTCCGGTGAGGTCTGGGGCAGCCTGACCCTCTGGGAGGCTAAGAACCAGCCGCCTCTCGGCGTCGAGGGATCGAATGAGTGCCTCAGGGCTGTCAAGAGCCACCACCTGTCCGTGGTCCAGGATGAGAAGGCGATCGCACAGGTGCTCAGCCTCTTCCATGTAGTGTGTCGTCAGGAATACGGTGCAGCCGCGGTTGCGGACGTCTCGGACCAGGTCCCACATGGAGTGGCGGGCCTGGGGATCGAGCCCGGTCGTGAGCTCGTCGAAGAAAACGACCTGTGGCTGGTTGATCAAGGCCAGGGCGATAAAGAGGCGCTGCTTCTGGCCGCCGGAGAGCTTGGCGAAGGCCGAGGATCGCTTGTCGGCCAGCCCCAGAGCATCGAGAAGTGGCTCGGGATCCGCCCTGTGCTGGTAGAAGGAGCCGAACAGCCTGAGCGCCTCGGCCACTCGTAACCGCGGCGGTAGGGCCGACTCCTGCAACTGGACGCCGATCCGCTCAGCCAAGGCCAGCCTGCTCGACCAGGGGTCGAGGCCCAGCACCCGCACGCTGCCCGCATCGGGCCGGCGAAGCCCCTCCAGGCACTCGATGGCCGTGGTCTTGCCCGCCCCATTGGGGCCAACCATGCCGAAGATCTCCCCCTGGCGGACCACAAAGGAGACATCGTCGACGGCCACGACGCTTCCATAGACTTTACGGAGGTTCTGTACCTGTAGTACCTCCTCCACCTCCCTGCCTCCTTGCCCGGAAACGGACCGGTGCACTTCTTGCCACCATCATGCACGTATCCGCCGCGAGAAGCATTGGCCATTCGCAGGATCTAGGGCCAAGCCACGCCTGACCATTGTCTCTGCGACAACCGCTTGGCGCTCCCAACCGACGGGATAGACGGATTCCATCCAGCTCATCGGCTCAAGGCGCACGGACGTCTCAACCCACATGCCCTTTCGACGACTGCCTTCGCTGTCTCGGTTCACGGTCATTGTAGCGCGGCCCGGGCAAGGCGTCAAGGCGCTGCTCCATTTCCTGGCGACTGGCACCGGTAGGAGGAAGCTAGGGAGCTACGACTATTGCGGGGTAGACCGACTCGGGTTTTCCAGCGACGCGGTCTCTGTCCTCACCTCCTCAGCGTGCCGTTCGCACCGGCTGCCAGTCCCATCCGACTTGCTTCTTGACAACGTGCCCCAGGCTGGGAAAAGGCGGAAGGTGTTGGCCCATCACCCAACTCCCGGTTGATGCTGCCAGATCGAGGATGCGGTGCTTGCTGGCAACTGCTGCTTCTGGCAGGATGTCGGGCTTTGGCAGCCAATCTGGGTGCTCGAGATGAAGTGGATGAACGACAGCGTCCCCTACGTACAGAAGCCGTTCGCCTTCACTCTCAAAGGAAACGACGATGTGCCCCGGTGTGTGACCAGGCGCAGACAGCACACTCGCACCTGGCAGGACTTGGCCCTCCTGTTCCAGGAACACCATCCTGTCCTGAAGCCGAGACAACTTCTGTCTGGCGAACTCGGTAGACCATCTGCCCGCGCGGCTCGTGGCTTCTGCGGAGAACCAGAAGTCCCACTCTGCCCTGGATATGAAGTAGGCCGCATTGGGGAAGTTGGGTTCACCCGTGGCATCCAGCGCCCCACCCACGTGATCGGGGTGTGCATGGGTAATGAAAACGGCATCAATGTCCTCCGGCGAGATCCCTGCATAGCGCATGCTTTCCAGCAGCCTGCCCGTGGTGGGTTCCAGGTTGCCCAGACCCATGTCTACCAGGATCCTGTGCTTGCCGGTGTGAACGTACAGGTGAGTGTACGGGGTCGTAATGACTTCCGCGGGCAGGCCACGCGCCTGCAAGGCTGCCACCACGTCGCAGCGGGGCGCATTGGCGACTATCGTCTCCAGCGGATAGTCCATGCTGCCATCACAGAGTGACACGCACTCGCTGGCCCCCAACTGAAAACGGAAGTAGCTGGTTCCCACATGCCGTTTCATGGCTACTCCTTCCTCCGAAGGCCCACTGTCAGCAGGCGGGACATCCAGGATGATAGCCGGTGAGGGGCGGGCCGACCAATTGCGGCTCGCTCTACCCCGTCTCGGTCCTGTCGGCAAACCAGACGTTGCGCAGAGGGCTCCTCGTCTCTTCACCGGGCAGAGGGCGGGCGGAATTGAAGTACAGCCGGTTCCCGTCGGGCGAATAGCAGGCGTCGGTTTCTAGCGCATCATACCTGAGGCGAGCCAGGTCGGGCAGAGCCCCCCAGGAGGGCCAGAGATCCGCCGCGTCGTTCTGCGTCAAGCGCCGAGGAGTCGACCTTCCACTTCCTTCAAGGGCATCCTTGACATAATAGATGGTATAGATCTCGAAGGTGCCCTCGCTGCTCGACTGGAAAACGATGTAGGCACCGTCCGGAGACCAGGACGGATTCTCGGCGCTGCCCTGGTGCGTCAGCTGCAGCTCGTCACTGCCATCTGCATTCATGACGTAGATCTGCTTGCTCTCTTGCCTGGCGAAAGCGATTCTGCGACCATCGGGCGACCAGGCGGGGAAGTAGTCGAGCTGGCTGTTGTCGGTCAATCGTCGCTGGTGGGTGCCGTCGGCGTCCGCCACATAGATCTCGACATTCCCATCCCGCTTGGAGGCAAAGACGAGCTGGGTGCCATCCGGCGACCAATCCGCCCAGAAGCCATCGCCGATCAGCCGTTGCAGGCCGCTGCCATCGGCATTGACGACATAGACGTCTCCCTCGAGGTTGAATTCCGTGTCAAAGCTCAACTTGGTGCCATCGGGGTGCCAGTCGGGATGAAGGGCGCGAGATTCGGTTTTCACCAGTTGATGCTCGCCGCTGCCATCGGCCTGGATCGCGTAGATCTGGTACATACAGTCTGGGAAGCAGTTCCCGGCCTGCGGATCATCTCGGTCAGAGATGAAGGCGATCTGGCTGCCGTCGGGTGACCAGTCGGGTGAGCTGTCCTCAAATTGGCTGGACGTCAGGCGGTGCTGGCTGCTGCCATCAGGGTTCATGACGTAAATCTCGGGATTGCCGTCGCGATCGGAATAGAAAGCGATGAGGCCGGCGCCGCTGCCGCCGAGAGGGATGTGCGTCGCCTCGCTTGCAGGAGTCGGCGGCGGCTCAGCGATCCCGCTGCCGTCCACCATGACCAACGGCCATTGCTCCGGCGAAAACCGGGCCTGGGCCGGCGCGTCGCCCCGCAGGAGGTCCATGTTGCCGGGATCGTCGTCCGGTCCGGCCGGCCAATAAGCAGCCTTGTCGAAGCCGGGCGGCAACAGGAAGGCCAGTGCCAAGCGCAGCATGCCCTTGGGCATCGCTAGTTGAAACTCGACCTCTTCTGGCTTGCCCATTGTGCCCAGGCTGGCGAGCCAACCCTCCTCTTCCAAGAACTGCTTCCGCCCCTGGTGTGCCGTCTCGCTGTTCGACGTGTCTCGCAGTGTCCAGGCGAACGTGCGAGCTCGCTGCCAGCCGCTCTCGGTGCGCTTGTAGACTGCCGTGCCGAGAGCGGCGGAGGAGTGCAGGACTGCGATCTCGTCGCCGCGGTCAAGGCAGACGCTCCACACAGAGACGTTCCGAATGTGGGCCCGGATGCCGAGGTAGAGATAGCCCCCGTTCTGCATCAGCAGCAGCTCGCTACCATCGGAGAAGACTTCTCGGCGGGCGCCGTCCCACTCGCCCGGTGAGAGGGTGCCGTCGAGTGTGGGGGGATTGCCCAAGGGAACGGCTACCGTCAAGGGGCCCGGTGGAGCAACCGGCAGTGCAGTGGGTGGCACAGGCGTGGCGGTAGGTGGCATGGGTGTGGCGGTAGGCGGAACCGGGGTTGCCGGCATTGGGCTGGTCGTGGGCGCGGCCGGCCCGCAGCCGGCGACCAGGGTGATCAGGACGACCAGAGGAATGGTTTTGGCTAATGGCTTGCGCATGGGTTCCCGCCTCCGCTCGGCAGCGATCTACCGAGCCAATCATCTCCCCTATACTCGTTCTCGCATGGCCTCCCATGGGCAATATGAATTTCACCTGTACCCAGCTCGGCGACCCAGGAGTAGATGGTGCCAAAGGGCTCAGAACGACCCTCGCCATGATCGCAGAGCCCCATCTCATGGCTGCTACAAAGCCTCTTTGCAGCATCCAGGTCGATCTGGCCTTTGTGGGCCTCGTACCAGGCCGGGATGCGCTTCTTATGCCGATGGACGAGGTTCTCCTCGCCGGGAGCGCATTCCAGGTGCGCCATCTCCTGCGATTGATACAGGTTGATGGCCGCCAGCATGCCATCTTGCGTGAAGGCGACTTTTACGCGTTCGGGTGCGGCCTCTACACGAGCGATGCACCCCGTCTTGTCTGCAACCAGGTACGAGATGGCCTCGTGGTGTGGAATGCGCTTGAGATAGTCGATGGCGCACGGCGTATCTGAGCACGTGTCCAGGACCCAGCGTGTGACGATGTTCATGCGCAGGCCCGGCTGGGGCTTGTGCCGATAGTAGATCCAGGCGCTGGCGATCGCAAGCCCCGCTTCGTTGACGCCGTCATATCGTCCCGGATCTGCGAATCCGAACCCGATGCTCTGCAGGCCGTTCTTTGGGCTTGTTCTGAAACAGGTCACCCACTCTTGATCCTCGTCGACCCAGTCGTGATTGCGTGCAAAGATCGTCCGGCCGTTTCGACATTGGGCTCCAGAGACGGCAACCACATTGCAGGCCGGCTGCTCCCAGTACGTCACCGTCATGTTCGACAGGGCCAGATCATAGTCCCTCTGGCACGCGTCGGCGATTCCCCGGACCTCTTCGAGGAACCCCGGCGCATGGACCGCGATCTCGCGCTCACATGCCTTGACGAGCGCACGCTTGGCCTCAGTTGGCGGTGTCCACCACGAGTTGAGCTTGTTCTGAGACACGATTCGTCCGTATTGCAGACCTAGCTCATAGTATGAGCCTGCTATTTCAACGCATCGCATGATCTCTCCCTCCTGCCTCTCCCGTCTATCCCTCCACGCGAAAAGTCGCAGCCGGAGGCGCGGCAACGCAGAGCCTTTCCGCCGGCGATCCTGTCGAGTGCGCAAGCCTCCGACGACGTCTCACCCCCGCGGCGAGACCGGTCGCCGCCAAGATGAGTAAGTGGCTGCTCGCCGTATGGCTGGCAAGGGATTCGCGGTCGTGGCACCAGCCAGGTCAAGATCGTCCAGCAAGATGACGATGCTCCCACCACTGCTACCAGACGTAGGGTATCAGGCGGTGACGCACCCTGCGGGTATACGCTTCGTAGCCCCCAAGCTCGTCCCGGAGCGTCCTGTCTTCCAGGGCTGTACGGACAACCAGGAGCAGGGCGAACAGGCCGGCCGGGATGAGCGCCCACACGGAGCCCAACGCCAGCGTGGAGGCGAGACTGAAGATGATCTGCCCCAGGTATCCGGGGTGGCGTATGGCACGGTATGGTCCATCAGAGATGACAGAATGTCCTCGCTCCTTCTGAATGCGGACAAAGCGCCCGTAGAACCTGTTGACCGCCGCGGCCCATACGCTGAGCAGGTTGCCCAGAGCCGCAGTCAGCAGAGCGACCAGCTGAAGCGCGAGCGGAACGTTGGGCGACCAGGCAAAACGCAGATCCAGGCCGGCCACGATCAGAATAGACAGGGGGTATAGCACGCTGCCGATGACGGTAATCCGCTTGTCCCACTCTTTGACACCCTCTTTGATCTGGGTGCGTTCTGCGATCAGGTCGGGATCGAGCGGCACGACCAGCGTGGCGATCACGGTCACACAGGCGTACACGGCCATGTAGATCCAGCCCATCACCCAGTCCCAGCGGTCGGCCGCAACGAACAAGATTGCCGCCAGGGCGAGCACATAGGCCATGAGCCTCAGCAGGATGCGGGGCAAACTCGATTCACGCGCTCCGCCAGATCCATCTGGATGGTTGCTCATGGCTCGTTCCTCCACTGTGCTGTCCTACCTCGTCGATTCTGTGCGGGCGACGAATTCGGCAAGGGAGAACCTATGGTAGGTCGAAAGTCACTGCGTAACCGGCGCTTCGGCACCGGTCGGGACAATTCCTCCCGTGTGCAGGACCGCATCGAGACGGCTCCTATTCCGGGTACAGCTCGTCCAGCCACTTGGAGAGCTCCTCCCGGTAGCGGCGCGTCGACATGCTGATCGAATGACCCACGCCGGGGAGGACCACCTTCTCTAGGCGCTTGTTCCCGGCTTGCGTGAGGTAGTACTCGTACAGCCTGGCGCTCCTCGCGGTGGGCTGCAGCAGGTCGTCCTCGCCCCAGATCGCCAGGACCGGGCACTGGACCTTGGTCCAGTACTCCCCTGGATCCTCCAGCATGGTCGGCCCCACGACCGCCCCAAGGGCCTCTACCTGGTCTGGCGGGATGCTCTCCAACTGGGGAATGTATAGCTCCTTGAGATAGAGGAACTTGGCCCACGGTTCGTCCTGGACCGACTTGAGGATCTCGAGCCCCATCCGGAGACTCTCGGCCGGGGTGATCTCCCCTGGCTCGTAGACCAGGGCCATGAACTGGGTCCAGGGCCCTTCTTTGCCCAGGTATTGCGCCGCTTCCTCGTTTTCTTCCCGGTAGGTCGGAGTGGCAAGCTGCCAGTCGATGAGCACACGGCCGAACAGCGCCGCCTGGACGACCTCCTCCTCCGTCATGCCGGCCGCACGGCTCTGGGCTTCGATGCTGTACCACTGCTGTGCTGCGACCGATACGCCAGAGCCGGAGACCGAGATGACAAAGGCCACATCCTGCGCGTACCGGGCGGCCGCCTTGGCGATGACCCATGCGCCCTGGCTCTCTCCCCACAAGCCTACCCGGTCCGGCCGGATGTCCGGTCGCGAGCGAAGGAACTGCAGGGCGGCAGCTGCTTCCTCCGCACGAAGGTCCAGCGGCTCAAACCCGCTCTCGCCCGAGGACTGGCCGACTCCCGGGGGATCGTAGCGGAGCACGGCGAATCCTCTGAGCACCATGTTGTGAGCATGGTCAATCAAATAGGGAGAGAGAGCGCCGCTCCGGACCCCTGTCGATGTGTTGATCGACCCGGATACGAGCACGATCGCCGGGAAAGGTCCGCCGCCTGTGGGCAGCGTCAGGATCCCGTACAACTGGTTCGCACCAAAGCTGAAGGTGACCTCCTCTTCGACCCAGGGCGAGGGTGGAAGAGGGGTCGGCGATGGTGTGCTGCCCGCACAAGCAGTGGTCACGCCCAACAACGTGAGGATCGATAGGCGAGCGCCTTTCTTCATGGTGGATCACCTCCCCTGACGCATAGGCCGTACCCGGAACAGTGTCTCCAGTATACCCGTCAACTGGGTGAGTTGTCATCCCCCAAATGGGGCATTTGGCTGGGAAAGGTCACTTCCCGCCAGGAATCACGCGAAGGAGGGGGGGTGTGATACTTGCCAGATGGTTCGGCCGGGTGGGCGGTCAGATCAAGTCGGCTGTCTCCTCAGCTCAAACAACCCGTCGGGCGCAGTAGGCGTTCAGGGGAAGCAGCCTGGTAGATGGATTCACGGAGTCGTGAGTTAGGCCGGTTCTACACACAAGAACCACACAATGGAGTACGGCTCAACGCCAGAACAGGCCCATTCGAGGTATAGTCACAGTACCGATGGATGGGCCGCAAGGGCGAGCTGACCGATGTTCGCTGCTTCTCTCCAGATCAATGTCGGCTGTGGAGCAGCTTGACCGCGCGCATGGCGTCCAACGTCAGCCACTTGTTCGGCTTGCCCGGCTCGCCAAAGTCGATTGGGGGACGCGACCAGCTCTCGTCCAGGGGCCAAGTCCCACTGGGCAGCTGCCTGCTGAGCAGGTACTCCAGCGCGGCGGCGATCCTGGGCTCTTCGGGTGTATGACCGAGTCGCGCCAGGGCATCAAGCGCGCTGATGACGCTGAAGCCGAAGTAGGGGTACTTGAGGCACTCCCACGTGCCCCACGCCTCGCCGATGCGATAGCGGCTCATGCGCGGCTCCATCAGCAAATTGCGGACCGCACCGGCCGCTTGGGCAATGCCGTCTCGGTCAGCCGTATGTGGGTCCAAGGCTGCGATGCGCAGGATGTCGAGCGTAGCCCGCAGGCAGCCATGGCCCCCGGCACCGCGGCAGAACCACATCCCGTCGTCTCGCTGTGTCGGCAGAAGCCAGTCCACAGCCTTCCGCACGCGTGGGTCTTTTGCGTAGCCAAACTGGATCAGAAAGCGCACGATGCGCGCGTGGGTGCAGGGCTCCGTGTCGTCCTGCCACACCATCCCCAGGCCCGGCACTCGGCGGCGGCGACAGAATGCGCCGCTCTCGCGTTGGTGTGTGAAGACCCAGTCGCACGCCCGCCGTATGTGATCCTCCTCGACCGTGAGCCCCAGGTCGCCCAGGACGCTCAACACCCAGAAGGTGCCGCGACCGGCCCTGGGCAGGTAGTAATCCGGCTTGCCCCAATACCCAGCAAGCCCTTGGGCCGCCAGTAGTTCGGCCACAGGTGGATAGGCAGGAATCGCCGCCTGCGCCGCACGCACCTCTGGGTCGTCAGGGGGCCGATCGAGAATGCCGACCAGGGTCCCGTAGCGGACGGGAGGACACTCCGGCTCCAGCAGCCACGCAGTTGGATCGGCCTTGAGCCTGTGTTTCCAGTCTCTCATGGGCGACGTCCTGGGCGCGGCGCCCGCCGGCTTCGCGGGTGACATCATTGGCCGGGCGGCGGCTGCCACAGCTCGACCTTGTTACCCTCAGGGTCCATGACCCAGCCGAACTTGCCGTACTCTGAGTCTTCTGTCTTCTCCAGGACATCGCAGCCTTCTTCTCGAAGTGCCTGCAGCAGCGATGCCAGGTCCTTGACGCGATAGTTGATCATGAAGGTCGAGGTGCCCGGCGCAAAGTAGTCGCTACCGGCGGTGGCGATGGACCAGATGGTCGTTCCCTCCGCCGGATGGCCCGCTTCGTCCGCCCAGGAGAACGCCGCCCCTCCCCATTCCTGGACGTCAATGCCGAGGTGCTGCTTGTACCAGGTCCTCAGGGCGACCGGGTCCCTGGCCTGGAAAAAGATGCCCCCAATGCCGGTGACTCTTTTCATCTGATCCTCAATGATGGAAGTGCGACGGCATGCGCCCTAGAGCGATCTGACCAAAGCACTCAGCGACGCTGCGACTTCAACGAGCTTGGAGCAGTCAATGAGGCCAGGTGTGTCCGAGGGTGTATGAGTCACGGTCCTCATTAGCTCGGGCATGCACTCGGACGTGAAGGCCACGGCCGGCACCTGGCTCTGCACAAAGATCATGTGGTCCCCATTGAACCACGGCTCGCCCTGCACCAGACCGTCAAAGCGCCGGAAGACGCCTTTGACCTTCTTCTCCAGCTGAGGAGAGCATCCGTAGAATGAGTATGATGATCCCCCCTTTCTGTAGCCAACGTCATCGACGTTCACGGCCAGCAAGACAGCGGGGAACTCGCTCCCATATCGCTTCAGATAGTCCATCTGACCGCCTGCGCTGTAGTGGTCTTCGCCATTGAGAGCGGCGAATTCGACGCAGTGTTCCCCTCGGTAGTCGGACAGCATCTCGGCGCAAAGAAGCAGGACGACTGTGCCAGATGCGTTGTCTGAAGCGCCGGGAGAGCCTTCGTAGGCGTCGATGTGTGCGGTGATGACAATCTTGCCAGCCGCCCCTGCGTTCAGCCGGGCAATGATGTTTGCTGCGCTCGACGGAAGCCGGCCGGCATCTATCTTCAATCGAAGTGAGGCACCTTGCCTGGCTGCCAGGAGGTCTCCGACAGTGTCCCGACAGTAGGCACTGGGGATATCGAAATCCCCGTCTGCAATCAACGGAAATGGGTAGAGCGCCCCGACCTGTTCCGGTTTGCTCTCTGTCGCCGTGACGATGCCCGCCGGCCTACGGCTCTCAAGAAGGGCAATGATCTTCTGATGATGCTCTGGATTGTAGAAGACGAAACCTTTCGGCATAAGCTGCTCTGAGCATAGTGCACCCCTCAGCAGCAGGATTCTGCCTTCGCAAGGGGTGCTCTCCAGCTCCTCAACGGTCGAGACGGCGACCAGCTCCGCCAAGACCTCGCATCCCAGGGCATAGGGACTGGCATAGACTTCGAACGCTTCCTCTTCATGAGTCAGCCGTGCCCCGCCGCAGACATGGTCCAGACACTCGAAAGGGGTGGCATCGATCTCATATCCGTGAGCACGGATCGTGTGTGCGAAGAAGTCTGTCGCATCCCGGTTTCCCGGAGATCCGGTACGCCGGTTTGGCCTGACGTCGCACAAGGTTTGGAGATAGAACTGCGCTTTTGCTACGCCATCATCTAGCTTCATTGCCTGCTCGCTGCTCGTTCGCCCACCCCACTACCGCGCAGCCGGCGCATGCACGCAATCCACTTTCGTGTACATGCGGATGGCATCGGCAGATTCCATTTTGGGCTCATCTGCTCACGGCTCCAGGAAAATCCCGGAGTGCCTACTTGACAGGCGCTTCCGGTCCCTCGGTACACGCGCATTGTATCAGGCCTTGCAAGAACCGCCAACGGTGTCCTCCGTTTCCTGGCGATCGGCCCTGGTGGGGTGAGGGCAGGGCACTGGTGGCCACCTCTCCCTGTTTCCCGTCTGGCCTACGATCGTTCCGCCGATTCCCACGCAGCCACGATCCTGGACACTTTCGCCTCGACCTCGGCACGCGCTTCCCAGCGGTCAAGGCCGCGCGCGAGCAGCTCGTCGTACCGCGTCTCGGTGTGCCGGATGTGAGCTATGACCGCCAGCCGGATCGCCTGCTCGTCGTAGCTCTTGGCCGCGGCCGAGCGACCTACGCGCCCGCTGTACTTGAGACAGGCGTGTTCGGCGATGGCCACTTCCCTGCCGCGTGGGCAGCGCGGGTAGAGCTCGCGCACGCGCCTGGCGAACTCTTGCACGTACTGCTGGTCCAGCTCCTCCCGGCGCTCAGCTTCCCGTTCTCGCCGCCGTGCCCTCACCTCCTCGTCGGCCAGGCACTCCCCTTCGGCCCTCTCCAGGGCCTCCGCCTCGACCAACAGACCCTGCCGCTCGTACCGCTGTCGTGCCCGGCTCCAGCGGAGGACGACCGCAGAGAGGGTGGAGTGCTTGCGCGCGCGGCGGGTCAGGGCCGCATCGCCGGCAGGGAGAAAGAGGAGATGGTCCAGGTCGGCACATGCCAGGCACAAAGCGCCCTTGCCCTCCACCAGTGTGATCCAGGCCTTGTGACCGAGGTTCTCGCTACACTCGCTGCAGGACGACTCGCCGGTGGTGATGAATACCTTCAGATCAGACTCGCCCATGGTTGCCAACCTCCGCAATCCTCCCATCATGCGGCCTTCAGAGAGGCCGCCGTCTTGAGGGCGTCGCCGTGGTGCAACTGACAGTGAAGACCAGGAGAACGCGCAAGAGCGTGGCCGCGATCCTGGGAACTCTTCTTTTGCCTCGAACGGCTGGCATCGTCGCAGAGCTCGCTTTCCACTCCTACCGGTGCCACACGGGCATCCCTTGCCGGCAGAGGCCGGGCATCTACCCCGCCATTATACCTGAGGTGACGCAGAGGGCAAAGCGGACTCTGGACGGCTGGCCAAGGGCGCCAAGGCACGCCAGCGCGAAGCGCGAAGTCGCGAAGACAGGGCGACGCGGAGAGGGTCTCCCCCTCTCCGCGTCACACATTCACCGCGTCTCCGCGTCCCCCCTATGGCGACACCGCACAACGAAAACCGACGGCGTTGTAGCGATTCGCCGGGTTGAGGTTGTTGCGGTACGCAGCGCGGACGTAGCCCCAGTAGTAGTACCAGCTGCCGCCGCGCAGCACGCTAGACGTCCCACTGTCTGGCCCCTGCGGGTTGTCGGCGGGCGAGGTGCTGTAGTAGTTGTCCTGATACCAGTCACTCACCCACTCCCACACGTTGCCGCTCATGTCCAGCGCCCCGTACGGGCTGGCGCCGGTGGGGTAGCTGCCCACCGGGCTGGTATCGCCCACGCAGAAGTACCCATTGTAGAAGTTGGCTAACTCGCAGTCAGCCGGCTGGTTCCCCCAGGGGTACATGCGCGTATCAGCGCTGCCCCGCGCCGCCTTCTCCCACTCCGCCTCGGTGGGCAGCCGCTTGCCCGTCCACGTGCAGTAGTCCGTCGCGTTGTACCAGGAGACCCAGACCACCGGGTAGTTGGCAAAATCGGGGTTGTCGTAGTACGAGGAGCGGGTGTAGGAGCCGTAGTTCGACGGCGCGGTGCAGGAGCCAGCGGCCACGCACTGTACGTACTGGGCAACGGTCACCTCGGTAGCGTCGATGTAGTAAGTGTCCAGCGTTACGGTGTGCAGCGGCAGCTCGTTGGACCACGAGCAGGTCTCGACGTTCGCATCGCAGCCCATCTGGAACGGCCCTCTGGGCACGAGGACCATGCCGGGAATGCCGGGATAGCATTCCGCCGACCTGTAGAACCCTGGCACGGCAGCCTCGAGAGCCTCTTGATTGGCGCAGCTCAGCCCCGCGCCTGCGGGCCCGGCAGGGCCGGTCTGGCCCTGCGGACCGGCAGGCCCCACCTCGCCCGGCGCACCCTGGGGTCCCTCCGGCCCGGCCGGGCCCGCGACACCCTGCGGCCCGGCCTCACCCTGGGGCCCTGGGTCCCCCTGGATGCCCTGCGCGCCCTGGCAGTCCAGGGCATCATACACCCCATCGCCGTTGACATCCTCGGACACATCCTGGATCCCGTCTCCGTTCACGTCCCAGCATGCCAGGCCGGGGATGCCCTGCGGCCCCTCGCTGTTCCACGTGACCAGCTCTTCGTTGTTGCCGCACGTTTCGCCTGCGCCGATCATGTGGATCGTCCCGCTGGCGTTGTTGACGCAGGCATAGTAGATCACCCCGCCGCCCTGCGCCCAGGCCCACGCGACGGCGACCAGCACGGCCACCGCCGCCCCCACGACTGCGAACAACTGCTTCCGCTCGATCTTGCCTTTCATTTCCCTTCTCCTTTCATCCCTCTGATTCTGCCACCCACGCGGGCGGCGCAATCCGGCACCCGGGTACCCGGCCGGCTCATACGCCCCTGGGGCTATCAGTTGTCCAAATACCCGTTGACAAAGTCCAGGACGCTCTGCCTGTCCATGCGGAACACGCCACCGGTCCCGGCGCAGTTGCCGTTGAGGTCGAGGGAAGTGACCGCGGCGACGACGTTGCTGTCACCCAGGAAGCTGGGACCCCCCGAGTCGCCAAAGCAGGTGCCGCCGGTGGCGTGGTTGTTCGACAGCAACAGGGAATAGTCACCGGTCAGGCCGGGAACGCTGATAGGGGCGGGTATTGTCCCCATTCTGGACATCGGATTCGGTGAAGATCCTCATCCCGGTGACCTGTTCTCCTTCGTCTCCCGGAACAAGTTCGGTACAGTGCCCGGCAGTCAAGACCAGAGTTGGAGTCAGCATGGTTGCGCTTCAATCCCAGGCGAACTCACCATCCACATCCACGGCCAACAGGACCACATGGGGGTGGGCATCTCCGTCCAGCTCGCCGTAGACGACGGCCGAGGCCGGCGTGATGGGCACGGTGAGCACCAGGAGCGAAATGAGCAGCATCTTCCCTAGCAGCCTTGGTGGACTTACTTGCCATCGGGGTTTCCTCCTCTTTGTCTGGCTGATACATGTTGACGGGTGTGTCCCTGCCAACAAGCCGTTGCGTCAATCGTGTTGCCCCTATCGCTTCATAGCAGACCTGCTTTGGCATCAGACTTCGAGTTCTCCACGTCCTCGCGTCACTGCGTCTCCCCCTGTCGGCGCCCCTGCTCCCTGGATCACGCTCAGTAGGTCCGCCACCGCCGCGGCGCGTTCCTGGCGGCCCGACAGGATCAGGATCTCGTCGCCGGCTGGGTCAATCCCGATGAGCAGCAGCCGGGGATGGCCCTTGAGGAGGCGCAGCGCCGCGTCGGGCTGAGCCGCCTCCAGGTCAAAGAGGATTGCGGCCGGCGCCAGGGCCTCCAGCTCCCGCGCCTCCGGAAGCGGCGGCGCCAGGGGCACGACCTCCAGGTCAGGGCGGCCCCGCAGGCTGGCCCCCACCGACCCCAAGATGAGCGACTTGCCGTACAGGATGACCCGCCGCTGCTCTGCCATCTATCACCTCACGACCAGCGTAGCACATTCGGCGGCGCTTCGCCATGCCCCTGGGGACAAAAAAAGGACAGTCTCTCTTCACACGAGAGACCGTCCCCAGGGACAGGGTGGGTTCGCGCCCCTGCGCCGCAGCCCGGGGCCCTATTGTCCGGGCTCTATGCCCATCCTGCCCGCGTACGCCAGCACCTGGGCGCGGTGCTCCAGGTGCAGCCGCGCCATGATCTCGGCCATGTGATACTTGACGGTGCGAGGGCTCAGGTGCAGCTGCGCGCCCACCTCCTTGTACGAGAGGCCCCGCGCCACCAGCGCCAGCACCTCTCGCTCGCGGCCGGTCAGCCTCACCTCCGCCTCTTCAGAGCCCCCGCTTTCCCTCCCCGGCTCTCCCCCTCCCTGCGCCTTGCCCTCTCCGCTCGCCGCCAGGCGTGCAAACTCGGCCAGGAGCCTGGCAGCCAGGCCGGGGGCAAAGGGCGGGATGCCGTCCTGTGCCTGGCCCAGCGCCTCCACCAGCTCGTCGGCGTCCATGCTCTTGAGTAGATAGCCGCAGGCGCCGCTCTTGACCGCCTCGAACAGGTCCCGGTCCGCCGTCGAGGTCGTCAGGATCACGATGCGGGCCTCCGGCCATTCGGCGCGGATCAGGCGCGTCGCTGCCAGCCCGTCCAGGTTCGGCATGGTGAGGTCCATCAGGATCACGTCGGGGCGCAGCGTCCGAGCCGCCGCGATCGCCTGGCGTCCGTCGCGCGCAGTGCCCGCGACCTCGATGCCGTGGGCCTCCAGCAGGCTGATGAGGCCCTCGACCAGCAGCCGGTGATCGTCAACCAGCAGGACTCGCATCGCCAACCTCCGGCAGGCCTTCGCCGGGGCGCTCAACCGGCCGCCGGCCACCGGCGTCCGGGCGCCTGGGCGTGAAGCCGTGGGGCAACTCCAGCACCACCCGCGTCCCTGCCCCCGGCGCCGTGTCCACGCGCAGGGACCCGCCGACCCGCGCCATGCGTTCCTGCATAAAGGCCAGGCCGAAATGGTCCTGGCCTCCGGCGGGGAGAGCATTGAGGTTAAATCCGCAGCCGTCGTCGGCCACCACGACGCTCGCGGGCATGCCTTTCCCGGCAAAGATCACCTGCACGTTTCTGGCCCCCGAGTGCTTGCGCGCGTTGGTCAGCGCCTCCTGGATCACCCGCACCAACTGCGCGCCGACCTCTGGCGCGAGTTCCTGCAGTGCCAGGTCAGGGGGCAGGTGAAGCTCCGCGCGGATGCCATAGTGCTCCTGGTAGGCCGCCAGGTACTGCTCCAGTGCGGCCCGCAGCGACCAACTCTCCGGTTCCTCGGTCCGCAGGCTCAGGATCGAGCCACGCAGTTCGGCATGCGCCTCCTGGGCCAGGGCGGCCATCCGGGTAAGCTGGTCCTCCGCCCTGGCCGTGTCGCCCTCGCGCACCCATTTGGCGATCGCCTGCGCCTGTAGGCTCACATAGCCGATCACCTGGCCGGTGCTGTCGTGCAGCTCGCGCGCCAGGCGCTCGCGCTCCTGGAGCATGGCCAGCGCCCGCTGCTGGCTCAGGATCTGTGCCCGCGCCCGGTGCTGCTCCGTCACATCGTGCAGCAGCAGCACGCTGCCGACGTCCAGCCCGCGCACGTCCTTCAGCGCAGAGGCCTCTAGCAGGTAATGGCGGGCTTGTGGGTCGACCCCTAGGTGGACCTCGACCGGTTCCGTCGCCGCGGCCAGGTGGCCCCCACCCACATCTGGGACCATAGGCAGCAGCGCCTGGACCGGCTGGCCCAGGGCGGTTCTTTCCGAGGTACCCAGCATGGCCTGGGCCGCCGGGTTCAGGCTGGCCACCCGACCCTCCGCATCCAGCACCAGCAGGCCGTCGCGCATCTGGGCGATCACCGCCTGGCGGGCCAGCGGCACCGGGTCGAGGATGCGGAAGCCGAACAGGACGATGGCCCACGCCACGAATACAACCAGTACCCCCAGTATGTCGAGAGGCAAATCGGTTCCTACGACATAGAGTTTCTCCAGCAGGTAGACCACGCGCCCGCCGACCTGGCTCAAAAGCACCAGTGCCATCGGCCAGCGGTACTGCGGCCAGTGGAGAAACAGCCAGCCGACGAGAAGGATGTTGACAATGCCCAACACATAACCATAGCCCACCACATACCACGCAGCCGGGCCGATCAGGGGGAGAACGGATCCATCGTAGGCGAACCCCTTCCATATCAGGTGATGGAGACCGTTGGTCAGGACGAGCAGCAGGAGCAGCAGCGGGACAACGGATAGTAGAACCAGGTTGCGACGGGCCAGCCAGCGGCCAGGCCAGGCATATTCCAGGATGAAACAGGTGATGGCGGTGGTGGCAGGCAGTTGCCAGACGGCCTGGAACTTGACCCAGAGGATCTTGGCTGCAACATCCACCACGGCGTATTCCATGAAGGAGCCGGCCGCGCACAGCGCGGCAAACAGGCAGCCGAAGGCAAATGGAACCGCGCCGGGCACGCTGCGTCGCCGCCAGCCAAAGATCGCCAGCGCGACCAACAGCACGACTGTCAGGAGTGACAGCCATAATTGGGGAGTGTACGCATAGTCCCCGGTCATGATCCCGCTCTCCCGGCCGCCGGCGGCCGGATGACTGGCGAACACAGATCGTTATGCGACCGTATTGTACACCGAGTCCGGCACGGCGTCAACCTGGGAAAGAGTGAGTCTTCGGCTGGGACATGGAGCGACACACGACGGCCCAAGTTCCTGGCCCCTCTCCGCCGGAGGGCGAGGGGTTGGGGCGAAGGCGGGGTGACCTGTGAGCACTACCAGCTATCAGCCTGTGAGAACTACCAGGTCCCCCCGTGGGGGTTCTGCATAAGCAACCGCACAAGGGACTTCGGCCCGACATCGCTGCTGTGAGATGTGGGTCCGCCAGCCGCATGGCCCCTTCTCGGGCCGACGCGCCCCGATCTACTCCCCCCCATCATCGGACGTCTCGGGGCTGCCGTGGCCAGCAGGCACGGCTTTCCGCAGCAGAGGGAACTCATCATCGTCCCTCTTGACCCCGAAGCCACATCTCAGGTACAACTCGATAGGCCCGGATGGATTTTCGCTGGAGCCTCTGCGGGCGAAGGTTTCGATTGCCGAGTAGTCTGCCTGCCGAGCCTCCGCCTCCGCCAGAGCCAATAGACGATGGGCCAACCCCTGGCGGCGGAATTCGGGCTTGACGAATAGGCAGGTTATGAGAATCGCGTCTGGACAGATCGGACCTGACCGGTAGCTCGCCTGTTGGGGATACAGCTCTGGTGGGCCGAACTGGATGAATCCCACGGCCCTGCCTTGCTCTCGGGCGATCTGGCCCACGACCCGACTTGTGGTGTGGGCGGCCAGCCACTCCTCCTTGAGCCTGCGCATCTGCTGCGGAGACGGCCCTTGATCAAACTCCTCAGGCAATTCCCAGTAGACGCAACCCTGGCAGAGCGAGCCGATGTCTGCCACATCGCCCGCAGAGAGAGCACTGAACTCCAGATTTCCTCGGCACACCGTCACGACCTCGTTTCTCTTGGCCTGGTCGAGCCCTGCAGCCGCAAAGCTGCGACCGTGTCTCCAGGGAAGTTCTCGTTGGCAAGGACGCGCATGGGCTGCGCAGCTACGATGGGGTAGACCTTCTCAGCTAGCAACGTTGCGCTGGCATAGCCCAAGCAGGCCTGGATATCCTCGTGGGTTAGCCCCGGATCGTTGTGCCGAAGCTCCGCCTCTGTCCAGCCTTGAGCAAGCGGGTCGATGATGAGTTCCACCGCCAAGCGGGTACCCTTGACGGTGGGCTTACCGACGAGGAGCTGTGGATGAATGGCAATCCGAGTCTGCCAGTCTCTGACCACTTCCTCCTGTCGCAGTGTTCCTTCGGCTGCAGTATAGCGCACTTGGGCAAGAGCCGCAAGCTGATCCGCTCTGTCCTTATCCTCCGCGACGGCAGATGCTTCAGGGTGCCTTTTGGGCCGCTACGTCGCTTTCTGTCCCAAGGAGCACGGCGTGCTGCACTTGGCCGGTGTGTGGGGCTACATGGTCAAGGTCGACGGGATGCCGCCGGCGGGAGGGTGAGGCGCTCGCTCAGTGGGGGCGCTGAGGCAGGGTGGGGGAAGTGCCCGGCCGGGCGGTGGGTTGGCGAACTGTGCCACTGTGCCAAGAAATTGAGGGTACTATCCCGAAATGCCCGAATTCCCAGAAACAATTATCGACCATCGGTTGCGGGGAGCGTGGCTTGTTCCGGTGTGGGCTCCGGACCGCGCCGGCGGCTCGGTCGAGACTGGCCCGCAACCTGGCTGGCCGGCCGAGCTGTGCCACTGTGCCAGGAGTGTTGTTCCGGCGTGGTCTCCGGACCGCGCCGGCGGGGCTGTCCAAAAGCACGAGACCTGCCATGCTGAGCGCGGCGATGCATCTGACTTCACTGCGTGTCAAGCGGAATCAGAGATTCCCTTCGTACCTCAGGGCGTGCCTCGGTCGCTGCGCTCCCTCGGAATGACAGTTTCGGGACAACCCCTCTGACCTATGAGAGGCCTTATGCAGTACCCCTGGGGGGTGTTGCACAAAGAACCGCACAGTGGAGTGCGGAGCGAGCGTGGAATAGGAGACGTGGTGACGCGGAGAGGGTCTCCCCTGCTCCGCGTCTCCCTTTCTCCGCGTCTCAGTGTCTACTTGGTGTGGACCACTATGCTCCCGCCGCCGAGCGCCTGGTCTACGCCGTTGTCATAGACGTCGATCTCGCTGCCGTTCGCCTCGTACCAGATGCGGATGCGGAATGTATCGGGTGAGCCGTCGGTGGCCCAGATCATGAACTTGAACTCGTTGCCGTTCGGGTCGAGGCCGCCGTTCACCGTGCCGCTGCCCTTGAACTGGGCGTTTTTGCTCCCCTGGTTCACCACCAACCACTCGTACGCCTCGGAGTGGAAGTTGAAGCCGCCGGCCTGGAACTGGAACTCGGTCGTGCCGGTGGGCACCTGGGCACCCTTCTGGTACTTGGAGACAAAGCCGAAGGTGGCTTTGCCGGTCAGGGCGGGATCCGGCAGGTAGGCGCCGGGCGGCGAGTCGATCCAGCCGCCGCCGGTGACAAAGCCGCCGTCGGGGTCGTAGACCACCGCCAGAGTGCAGGCCGGCAGGGAGTCCTCGGTGCCGTCGTTGACCACCAGGCAGACGTCGTAGACTCCGCTCTCGGCGTAGCTGGGGGTCGGCGCGACCCCGGACCCGGTGTTGCCGTCGCCCAAGTCCCAAGCGTAGGCCAAGGGGTCGCCGTCGGGGTCGGAGGAGCCGCTGCCGTCGAAGACGATGGCTGCGTTGATGGCGCCCAGGTACGGCCCGCCCGGGTTGGCGACCGGGGGGGTGTTGGTCGGGACGCCGGCAGCGAAGTAGGTGCCCTGGAGCTGGCTGAGCGAGGGCGAGCTGCTGGCATCCACCACGAGGGTGACGCAGCCGGTGTCCTGGTCGTAGCTCTGCGGGCCGGCCTTCTCCCACCTGTCATTCCCGGCATCCCACCAGTACAGCTTGTCATTGGGATAGAGGCCACAGGCCACGATGCTCACCTGGCTGAACGTGTTGCCGGGCGCGGCGTACACGTCAAAGTAGGTGCCATTGGCGACGAAGCTGGGCGTGCCGCCCGGGTTGGCGTCGTACTCGGCGACCGCCAGCAGGCCCTCGCCGGTGGCGGTTGCCGACGCCGGCCCGGTTCCGGCGGTTGGGTCTGTGCCGCTCGAGACAGTCTGATCGACAACCCCGGCTGCAGCCTCGGTGACGAAGAAGGCCAGCACGGAGGAGGTCCCGCCGCCCGGCCCTGGCGTGTAGAGGGTTACCTGGGCCGTCTGCACGGCGGCCAGGTTGCCGGCGGGGACCGGGGCGGAGAGCTGTGTGTCACCGGAGTAGGAGGTCACCAGGTCGACTCCGTTCCAGCGCACCACCGAGCCCTGGACAAAACCGCTGCCGGTGACCTGGAGCGTGAGGTCGCCCGACCCGACCAGGGCCGATGCCGGGCTGATGCCGTCCAGGACAGGCTGCGGATAGGTGTTGGTCAGGGCAAAGGAGACCCCTGTCGGCGCTCCGTGGGTGCTGGCCGTGACGGTGTAGCTGCCGGGGGTGCCGTTGGCCGTGGCCGTCACGCTCGCCGTGCCGTCCCCGCCGATCGTCGCCGTGCCGGCGCTGAGGGTCGCGCTCGCGCCGCTGCCCGGCGGGGTGAGGGTCACCAGGCCCCCGTCCACCGGCTCGCCGGTGTTGTTGGCCGCCACCGTGAGGCCCAGCGGCTCGGCAAAGGCGTGGTTGATGTAGGCGGTCTGCGGGGTGCCGGTCGGGCTGCCCAGGGTGAACTTCTGCGACTCGAAGGCGCCGATGTCACAGGTGCCCACACGCGCCATGCCGCGCTGGTCGGCCGCCGGGCAGTAGGAGGGGTAGCCGCGGTCGATGGCGTAGCTGCCGGGCAGGAGCGGTACGGTCTGGGTGCTGCCGCCGTAGCTGCCGAGCGGGCCGAGCAGGATGGTGGGCGAGTTGGTGAAGCCCTTCAAGGTTCCCCCGCAGCTGTCGTCGTCGGCCACGTTGCTCCTGCTGTTGGGGGAGCTGACGAAGGCGCCCCAGCAGTTGCCCCCGCTGCTGTTGGCGACAATGCTATTGCGGATAGTCGACGGGGACAAGTTGAAGATCCCGCCTCCATCATAGGTCGCGCTGTTGCCGGAGAAGGTGCAGTTGGTCACGGTCAGGCCGCCATAGTTGTAGATGCCACCGCCATAGGCGGCAGCGCTATTGCCGGAGAAGGTGCTGCCGGTTACGGTGGCCGTGCCGCCCTCCGCATTGTAGATGGCGGCTCCAAAGGTGGCGGTGTTGGCCGAGAAGGTGCAGCCGGTCACGTTCAGGATTCCCGTGGCAACCCCATCTCTCCAATAGTTAAAGATGGCGCCCCCTGAGCCGGCGCTGTTGCCGGAGAAGGTGCAGTTCGTCGCCGTCACCGCCCCATAGTTCCTGACGGCGCCCCCCCCATCGATGTCGTTCCCCTTGACGCCCTTCTCAATGGTCAGGTTGTTGAGGGTGAGCCCTACCACATTGTGCACGTCAAAGACCCGCACCTCACCGGCGCCGTCTTGGTCCGAGTCGCCGCTGATGGTGACGGCGTGCCCGGTGCCGTCGATGGTCACATCCCGGCCGAGGGTCAGAGTGCTCGCCAGGTGGATCGTCATGTCGTCGCCAAAGGTAATCGTCCCGCCGGTGGCGACGTCCGCCAGTGCCTGGCGCAGCGTGCCTGGACCGCTGTCCTCTGCGCTCGTCACCACGATGGTGGCATTGGTCAGGTTCGTGAGGGCAAAGGAGACCCCTGTCGGCGCTCCGTGGGTGCTGGCCGAGACGGTGTAGCTGCCGGGTGTGCCGTTGGCCGTGGCCGTGACGCTGGCGGTGCCGGCGCTGATCGTCGCCGTGTCGCCGCCGAGGGTCGCACTCGCCCCCTCGGGGGAGGTGGTCGCGCTCAAGGTTACCAACCCGCCGTCCACCGGCTCGCCGGTGTTGTTGGCCGCGACCGTCAAACCCAGCGGTTGTGCAAAGGCGTGGTTGATGTAGGCGGTCTGCGGGGTGCCGGTCGGGCTGCCCAGGGTGAACTTCTGCGACTCGAAGGCGCCGATGTCACAGGTGCCCACACGCGCCATGCCGCGCTGGTCGGCCGCCGGGCAGTAGGAGGGGTAGCCGCGGTCGATGGCGTAGCTGCCGGGCAGGAGCGGTACGGTCTGGGTGCTGCCGCCGTAGCTGCCGAGCGGGCCGAGCAGGATGGTGGGCGAGTTGGTGAAGCCCTTCAAGGTTCCCCCGCAGCTGTCGTCGTCGGCCACGTTGCTCCTGCTGTTGGGGGAGCTGACGAAGGCGCCCCAGCAGTTGCCCCCGCTGCTGTTGGCGACAATGCTATTGCGGATAGTCGACGGGGACAAGTTGAAGATCCCGCCTCCATCATAGGTCGCGCTGTTGCCGGAGAAGGTGCAGTTGGTCACGGTCAGGCCGCCATAGTTGTAGATGCCACCGCCATAGGCGGCAGCGCTATTGCCGGAGAAGGTGCTGCCGGTTACGGTGGCCGTGCCGCCCTCCGCATTGTAGATGGCGGCTCCAAAGGTGGCGGTGTTGGCCGAGAAGGTGCAGCCGGTCACGTTCAGGATTCCCGTGGCAACCCCATCTCTCCAATAGTTAAAGATGGCGCCCCCTGAGCCGGCGCTGTTGCCGGAGAAGGTGCAGTTCGTCGCCGTCACCGCCCCATAGTTCCTGACGGCGCCCCCCCCATCGATGTCGTTCCCCTTGACGCCCTTCTCAATGGTCAGGTTGTTGAGGGTGAGCCCTACCACATTGTGCACGTCAAAGACCCGCACCTCACCGGCGCCGTCTTGGTCCGAGTCGCCGCTGATGGTGACGGCGTGCCCGGTGCCGTCGATGGTCACATCCCGGCCGAGGGTCAGAGTGCTCGCCAGGTGGATCGTCATGTCGTCGCCAAAGGTAATCGTCCCGCCGGTGGCGACGTCCGCCAGTGCCTGGCGCAGCGTGCCTGGACCGCTGTCCTCCGCGCTCGTCACCACGATGCTTGCCGGGGCCTCCTGGGCCTGCACGACGCCGGGCCAGGCCTGGAAGAGCCCCATGAGGGCCACGACCACGGCCAATGCCTTGAGAATGCTCGCAAACGGATGGGTGAGTTTCATCTTTGGCTCCTTTCTGTCTCCTCGATAAGGTGAATCAAATCGGCCGCGAACACGGCCGATTCTTCCCTGCCAGACCACACCAGCGCCTGGTGCGTCTCTGGATCGATGCCGATCAGCCGCAGGCCGGGCTCCTGCAGCAGCGAGAGCTGGAAATCGGGCCGCACGGCGTCCATGTCGAAGATGAAGGTCGCCGGGCAGCAGGCCCGGACGGCGTCAAGGGGATTGTCGAGGCATGGGTCCAGAGAGAGAACCTGCAGGTCGGGGCAGTGCGCCAGCCCGGCCCTCACGCCCGCCAGGACGAGGGAGTCTCCGTACAATACGACTCGCCGCCGGTTCTCGTTCATGGAACCAGCGTATCAGATCGGGAGGGGCCTTACAATATCAAAAGCGATAACAAAACGATAGTCTGCGCTTTGGGCATAGACTATCGTTTGTGATAGTCGCAGGGAGACACGGAGACGCGGCGATAGGGAGACGCGGTGAGGGTCACCGCGTCACCGCGTCCCCGTGTCTCCGCTCAGGCCGTGCTGGGCTGCGTAGGCGATCACCTGGCTGCGGTTTTCGAGGTGCAGCAGGTGCATGATCTCGCTCATGTGGTAGCGGATGGTGACCTCACTCAGGCAGAGCTTGGCTCCGACCTCTTTGTAGGTCAGCCCTTCCGAAACCAGCCTCAACACCTCCACCTGCCGCTCGGTGAGTCTCGCCCTCTCCGTGTCCCCGCGTCCCCGTGCCTCCGCGTCCTCCCCCTGGTGGGCAAACTCGCGCAGCAGGCGGTCGGCCAGTCCGGGAGAGAAGGGCGGGATGCCCTGCTCCAGCCCGTGCAGCGCCTCGATAAAGGCCGGGCCGCGCGTCGTCTTGAGCAGGTAGCCGCACGCTCCACTCTTGACGGCCTCGAACAGGTCTTGGTCCTCGGCGGACGTTGTGATCATGACGATCCGCACGTCGGGCCGTTGGGCCTTGATCAGGCGGGTGGCGCACAGCCCGTCGCAGGCCGGCATGCGGATGTCCATGAGGACCAGGTCGGGCTCCAGGCGCAGGGCCTCGGCCACAGCGGCCTGCCCATCGCCGGCGGTCCCGACCACCTCCATGCCGTGCGCCTCGAGGAGGCTGCACAGCCCGTCGACTAGGAGAGGGTGGTCATCGGCGACCAAGACGCGGAGAGAAGGACGCGGAGACGCGGAGACGCCGAGACGCGGAGGCGGATTCTCCGCGTCACCCTGTCCTCGTGTCTCCGCATCACGTAGGCCCTGTGTTTCCGAGTTTCCCTGACGAGGCGTCATAGCCGGCTCCTTCCTCGCGAACCGTGCGAATGGTCCACTGGTCGGGATGAGAGATCATGGTGACCAGTTTGCCCAGGATGTGTTCGTATTCGTGCTCGAGCGCGGCGGCTTTCGTCGCGTCCAGGTAGCCGCACCGCACGGCCAACTCCAACCAGACCTCGGTTTCGGCGGCCTCGGCCTCGGCGTCCGAAAGCTTGGCGACAAAAGCATTGGCATATCGGCGCTTGCGCCATGCTTCGGCGATGTTGGCGCACACCGACCGCGAGCTCCTCCTTACCTGGTCGGTCAACGAATACCGCTCCTCCGCCGGGAACCACTTCGTGAGCTCGAAAATGCCCATAGCGGCTTCGATCGCCATCTTGTATACATCCAGCTCCCGGTAATGTCGAATGTTACTCGCCATCACCTGCTTTCCTCTTCCCCGCGTCTCCCAGTCCCTCCTGTCACCCTGTCTCCCCCTCTCCGTGTCTCCGCGTCCCCACCGGCGCCTCGACCGTCACGCACGTTCCTACCCCCGGCGCCGACTCTACACGCAGCGTGCCGCCCATCTGTTCGGCGCGCTCGCGCATGAAGCGCAGCCCAAAGTGACTCTCCTCTTCGCCGGCGGGCCGCTGCGGATCAAAACCCAGCCCTTCGTCCCGGATGGACACCCGCACCAGGCGGTCTTCCCTCTCAAAGGAGATCTGCACGCGGTTGGTTTGTGCATGCTTGCGAACATTGGAGAAAGCTTCCTGGACGATGCGCAGGAGCTGCATCTGAGCCTCGGGCGCCAGGAGATTGTCGTCCACCCCCGGGGCGACGGACAGATCGACCTGGATGCCATAGTTGTGGCGAAAGCCTTCCAGGTAGTGCCGGAGGGCGGCAAAGAAGGGCCGCTCGCCGGTCGGCGCGGTGCGCAGGTTGAGGATATACTCGCGCACATCGGCGTGGGCATCGGCCATGATGCTCTCCAGGTGCGCCAACTGCTCGTCGGCCCTGGCCAGCTTGCCGTCGGCGATCAGCTTGCGGGTGGCTCCTGTCTTCAGGCTGGCAAAGCCCAGCACCTGGCCGATGCTGTCGTGCAGCTCGCGCGCCAGGTGCTCGCGCTCGTGCAGCATGGCCAGCGCCCGCTCTTGCTCGACCACCTGCGCCTGGGCCCGGCGCTGCTCGGTCACGTCGCGCAGCACCAGCAGGCGGCCGACCTCCAGCCCGCGCCAGTCGGTGAGCGGCGAGATTTCCAGCAGGTACTGGCGGTCCTCCCGCCCGGTCTCACGCTCGCCTGGACCCTCGCCTTCGCGAGGGCAGGCTTTGCGGGGGTGACGATCGGCGGCCTCAGGTACGATGAGCTCGACCTCGACCCCGGCCGGCTCGGCCATGGGCCCCGGCGGGCAGCCGGGCAGCAGCTCCACGACCGGCCGGCCCGCGGCCTGCTTCTCAGGCAGGCGCAGGATCCGTTCGGCGGCCGGGTTCAGGCCGGCTACCCGTCCCTCGGGATCGAGCACCAGCACGCCCTCGCGAAGTTGGGCGATCAGCGCCCGGCGGGCGGCGGCGACCGGGTCAAAGATGCGGAAGCCAAAGAGGGCAATGGCATAGACCCCGAAGGGAATGAGAATGGTGAGTACGAAGGGATCCGACCCCAGGATGGCCTGGCGGCCGGCGACCTCCAGCGCGTTCAGGGATCGAGCCGTGAGGTTCCCGACCAGCATCAGAGCCACCGGCCAGCGGTGCCGCGGTGAGCGGACGAACAGCCAGGCAAAGGCGATGAAATTGACCAGCATCAGGCACAGGCTGTAGGCGAACAGGATCCAGAAGGCAGGACCGCGCAGTGGAACGACGGAATCGCCCACCGAGAAGCCGAGCCAGTGCCAGTGATGGAGGCCGTTGGTGAGGAGCAGGGCCAGCTCCAGGAGCGGAGGGACGGCCAGCAGGGTCAGGGTGCGGCGGGTCAGCCAGCGGCCGGGGTTGGCGTACTCCAGGACAAAGCAGGTGATGGCGGTGAGCGCGGGGAGCTGCCATATCGCCTGGAACTTGAACCAGGCAACCTTGACCGCTGGATCGAGGGCCATGGACTCGGCGGCTGCACCGGTCACCCAGATGAAAGCGAGTAGGCAGGCTGCGGCAAAGGGACGCGCACCGGGGACGGCGCGCCGGCGCCAACTAAAGCCGGTCAGCACGGCCAATAGCGCGGCCGTGAAGAGGCACGGCCATATTGCGGGCGTATAGCCATAGCTCCCGGTCATGATCCTCTTGTCCACTCAGCCGCCCGCCGGATCCACGCCGATGGCGGATGGCCAGACGATCAGATTATACACCAGGACCGGGTTGGCGGCAACTGGGAAGGAGGAACACTTGGCCTGTGGCAGGGCGGACCGGCCGACCTGGTACAACTACCAGGCGCTACCCTGTGAGAACTGCCAGGGACCCTCGGGGGAGTGTTGCACAAAGAACCGCACAATGGAGTGCGGAGCGAGGGCGGAATGGCTGACACGGAGACGCTGTGACGCGGAGAAGGTCTCCCCTTCTCCGCGTCTCCCTTTCTTCGCGTCTTCGTGTCTACTTGGCGTGGACCACGATGCTGCCGCCGCCGATGGCCTGCTCGACGCCGTTGTCATACACGACGTTCTCAACATCCTCGGCGCCTACCCACCAGATCTTGATGCGCAGCGTGTCGGGTGAGCCGTCGGTGGCCCAGATCATGAACTTGAAGGGCTGTCCGTTGGGATCCAGCCCCCCGTTGACGGTGCCGCTGCCCTTGAATTGGGCATTCTTGCCCCCCTGGTTGACCACCAGCCACTCGTACGTCTCGGAGTAGAAGTTGAAGCCGGCCACGCCGAACTGGAACTGGGTGGTGCCGCTGGGCACCTGTGCTCCCTTCTTGTACTTGGAGACAAAGCCGAAGGTCGCCTGGCCGCTCAGGTTCGGGTCAGGCTGGTAGGCGCCGGCCGGAGAGTCGATCCAGCCGCCGCCGGTGACAAAGCCCCCGCTGGGGTCATAGACCACGGCCATTGTGCAGGCCGGCAGGGAGTCCTCGGTGCCGTCGTTGACCACCAGGTAGACGTCGTAGACTCCGCTCTCGGCGTAGCTGTGGCCTGGCGCCGCGCCTTCGCCGGTGCTGCCGTCGCCGAAGGTCCAGGCGTAGGCCAGCGGATCGCCGTCGGGGTCGGAGGAGGCGCTGCCGTCGAATGCGATGGCCGTGTCGACCGTGCCCAGGTAGGGCCCGCCGGGGTTGGCGATCGGCGCGGTATTGGACTCCTCGATGGTCAGATTGGCCCCCTGGTAGGTGAGCTTGTAGTTGCAGTTTAGCGCCAGGGTGCCCTGCTGGATGGCGTAGGTCCCGACGTCTTCGCCCGGATCGCGGGTCAGAGCGCCGGAGAAGGCATCGCCGGACGCCAGCGAGCCACTGCTGATCTGGTAGGTCAGCTCGGGATCGGGATCGTCCACGTATTTGGTCTTGTGATCCGCCGTGACCTCTATGGGTCGCTGGCCGATCGCAAAGGCCGCAGTGTTGTAGGTGATGTCGTAGTTGTCCAGTACGTCGCCAGGGCTCAGCTCGGCGCTGATCGTGTAGCTGCCCGCATCCTCACCCGCCGTGCGGCTGTAGGCGGCCGTCACGCTATCGGACTCTACGAAGCCAGACAGCGCGCCGGTCAACGGCGGGTCGGCGTCGCCGTAGACCTTGCCGGCTGCAGCCGGCGTCACCGAGGCGGGTATCTTGGTGATGGTCAGCGAGCTCAGGGCGCCGCCCGAGTAATTGTCGTCGCACACTGCCGCAACCACGGCGTAGCTGCCGGCGGCGACAGGCGCGCTGCTGGAACCGCTGTAGAAGAAGAGGACTTCCAGGCCCGTTGGGTTGGTGGTCGCCGCCGCGGCATGCGCCGCGCCGTCATAGGCATAGCTGGCATTCGGATTCGCGAGCGTCACTGTGGCGCTGGCCTTGCCAATCACCAGCGTGCTGGTCGCGGCTCCTTCGTAGGTATCGCTGTCGACGGTGGCGACGACGGCATATTCGCCGGCGGCGACCGGCTCCGTCGAAGCACCGTCATAGGTCACGTCTACGGTCAACCCCGCCGGGTCGGTCGTGGCCGTCGCCGACTTGGCCTGGCCGTCATAGGTGGGCGACAGGTCCGACAGCGTGACGGCAGCTGCCTTCTTCCAGACGGCGAGCGTCGCCGCGTCCGAAGTGGCCGCACCCTCTGTGTTGTCGAACACGGCCCGGTACTGGGCGCCGTTCTGCGCGTACGTGGGGGTGAGCGAGAGCGTGCTGCCGGTCGCCCCGTCGATATCGGTCCAGGCGGCCCCGCTATCGGCGCTCATCTCCCAGTGTACGCTCGGGGTCGGGACGCCGCTGGCCGCGGCGCTGAAGCCGACTTCATCCCCCGCATAGACCGACTGGCCGAGCGGTTGGAGCGTGACGGCCGGCGCCTGGGCCTCCACCTCGAAGGCGCCGGCGTCGCAGGAGTTGCCCTGCGGGCGGGTCACGCCGCGCGCGTCGGCGGCCGGGCAGTGGCTGTTATCGCCTGCGTCGATGGCCGAGCTGCCCACCAGCAGCGGGATCGTCTCCACCGGGCCGCCGTGGCTGCCCGGCGTGCTGAGGTTGATGCCGGTCGACGGGGTAAAGCCGGCGGCCGGGCAGGAGGGGTTCGCCGCATCGTCATCCGTCAGGTTGTTCGCTGCGTTGACGGTCGCGCCGCGGAAGAGGCAGTTCATGTCATAGTCGGGGGAGGTGGCCCGATCCACCAGGATGTTGTTGTAGGCGTTGATGGTCGGCGTGTTGCCGGGAGAATCCATCGTTTCGATGGCGCCGCCTCCACTGGCCGTGTTACCACTGAAGGTGTTGTTCTCGAGCGTGATGATGGGGCTTGCCATACCGGTGCGGGTGCCGATCCCGATAGCGGCGCCGTTGGCGGCGGCCCCGTTCGAGACAAAGGTGCTGTTGGTCACGCTCGTATCGGCCAGTGTAGAGATCCCGCCGCCGCCAAACACGCCCACGTTCCATGCGAAGGTGCTGCCGCTCACCGTCAGCGGGCCAATGCTGACGATCGCGCCGCCCACGAAGCTTATGTTGGCGGTGAAGGTGCAGCCGGTCACCGTCAGCGTACCCTCGTTGAGGACCGCGCTGCCGGTATTTCCCGCCTGCCCGCTGTTGGAGACGGTGGCCTTCTCCAGGGTCAGCCCGCCCAGGTTGTGGATGGCGCCGCTGCTGGCGCTGAAGCCTTTGTCGAGGGTCAGGTTCTTCAAGACGGCGGCTGTCGCCTCCGCGCTGACCTCGACCAGTGCAACCTCGCCGATTCCGTCATCGTCCGTATCGCCGTGGATGGTGATGCGGTGCGCCTCCCCGTCGACCGTCACAGTCCGGTTGATGGACAGCAAGCTGGCCAGGCCAATGGTCATATCCTTGTAGAAGGTGATTGTGGAGCAACTGCTGTCGGCCAGCCAGGCGCGCAGCGTGCCGTCGCCGCTGTCCGCGCTGCTGGTCACCGTGCAGGCCGGGGCGACGTAGTTGGTGAAGGTGGTCGCGTCCGAGGTGGTGCTGCCGGCCGGATTCTCCAGCACGGCGCGGTACTGCGTGCCGTCCTCCGCCGCGCTGGCGGTGAAGCTGTAGCTGAGCGCCGTCGCCCCGTCGATATCCGTCCAGTTGGCGCCATCATCCGTGCTCATCTCCCAGTGTACGCTCGGGGTCGGGATGCCGCTGCCGGCGACGACGAAGGTGACCGGGTCGCCCTCGAGGGCGATCTGGCTCAGCGGCTGGAGCAGGATCTGCGGCGCGCTGGTGGAACCCGACTGGACCTCGAAGGCGCCGACATCGCAGCCGCTGCCCTGCGGGCGGCTCACGCCGCGCTGGTCGACGGCCGGGCAGGCGCTGCTGCTGCCGCCGTCGATGCCGTCGCTCCCTTCCAGCAGGGGGAAGCTCAGGGTGCTGCCGCCGTAATAACCGAGCCAACCGAGCTGGATGGAGCTGGACTGGGTGAAGCCAGCGTCGTCACAGGTGGCGTCGTCCGCCAGGTTGTTCGAGCCGCTGTTGTTATGCTGGGTCCCGGTGCAGGCGCCGGACGGCAGGTTGCCGTACAAGAGGTTGTTGCTGAGATTCACATTGGTAGTGTCATACGCGATGGCCGGGCCAAACGATCCCTCCGCGGAGCCCGCCTGGTTGCCGGCGAACGTGGTGTTGGTGACTGCCAGGCTGTAGACGGACGACCAGATGCCGCCGCCTGACGCGTTGGCCGCATTGCCCGAAAAGGTGCTGTTGGCGACCGTCAGGCTGCTGTCGGAGGCGTTGATGGCTCCACCCCACTCCGCGCTGTTGTCGCGGAAGGCGCTGCCCGAGACCGTCACCGCCGCGCTGTTTACGGAGTAGATGGCGCCCCCACCGCCGCCCGCCTCGGTCGTGCCGGCGTGGTTGTCGCGGAAGGTGCTGTCGGTCACCGTCAGCGTGCCGCCGTTGGAGCGGATGCTGCCGCCGTAGGCGCACCGGTTGCCGCTGAAGGTGACGTTCGAGACGGCCATTGTGCCGCCCTCGTTGTTCAGGGGGCAAGTTGCACCGGCGACCGTGAGGTTCTTGAGGGTCACAGATTTCCAGTGATCTTTCAGGTTGAGCACGCCGTAATCGCCCGTGAGGGTGACCGTGTGGCCGGCGCCGTCGATGATGGCGGACTTGGCGACGGTGAACGGCGCCAGCAGGCGATGAATCGTGTAATCGCCGGCGAAGTTGATCGTGGAGCCCACGCAGCGCTCCGGGGCTTTGATGGCGTCTTCGAGCGTCACCTTTCCTGGATCGCTGAACCACTCCGCGCTCGTCACGGTCGTGGTGGTCTCGCAGTTGGGCGTGTAGGTGATCGCCGGGCTGGTGCTGGCCGAATAGACCTCATTCCCGAGGAACTGGGCGACGATCTGGTGATCTCCGGCGGTGAGGCCGGCGTAGCAGATGGCGTAGCCGCCCGACACTCCCACCGCCTCGCACCCGTGAATGGCCGCGCCGTTATCGGTGAACTTCACGTAAGCATGGTCGTACAGGATCGTGTCGCTCTCCATCTGGCAAGGGTCCCCGCCGGGGTCGTCGAGAGCCCAGCGATAATAGGAGGAAGGCAGGAGCTCGTTATCCGAGGTGCGCCGGATGACGGCGCTGAACAGGATGTCGGAGCTGTGCGGTGGAGTGGCGGGGCCGGATACCGTGATCGTCGTGTCGTCCTTCACCACCAGCTGAGTCGCTCTGTACCCTGACTCAGAGCGGGTATCGGTCGCCTTCAAGTAAAAGTCGTACCTGCCGGCTGCCGTTGGGGTGCCGGCGAGCCTGTTATTGTGATCGGCATCCGTCGTGATCTGCAGGCCCGGAGGGAGTGGACCCGACCCAGCCAGACTGAGCCACGGATTTTCTCTCGTGAAGGTGTAGGGGCCTACCCCGCCGGCGGCAACAAGATCCAGGCTGTAGGGTACGCCAACCGTCGCCGGTGAAGGGCGCATGTCATTCTGAATGTGGACGTGGGAATTCCTGGGGTAGTAGGCGTACACCCGCGCGTAGGGGATCTGCCAGACCGTGGTTCCTGCATACTCATCACCGCCCATGAACCAACGGATCCTTACCCATCGGGCATCGCCGTAGTGGTCTATCGCAAGGCCAACGTACAGTGTGCGGCCTGAGTTATTTGCCTCAGACCACGTAGTGGCCTGCTTCCACTCTCCATCCCCGCCAACCTCCCGCTGCAGCACCTTAAACGTGGGCGCCTCGCCCCCAACCGTGCTAACGGCATAGCGGAAGACCAGCAGAGCCCCTCCCTCTGGTATGTAGATGTCCTGGCTCTCAAGCCACACGCAGTCCCCGCCGGTCGCAGACAAGTAGACTGTGCTTATGTTCGGATCTGGATCGGTCCACACGGCATACGACCCTGTTCCTCCAGTTGCCCAGCCGGCCGGGAGGCCGCCGTAGAAATGGGCATCTAGCTGCGTCGCAGACGCCGTGTGGACGGTCAGCAGGCTGATCAGGAACGCCAGGACGGCGCTGAAAGACAGCAGCCGGCCGGTTCCTCTGCCCTTACGTCGAACGATCGTGCTATTCGTGGGTTCCTCCTTCATGTCAAGCTCCTTTCATTCGCTTGTGAGTAGCCTCGGATGCATCGTCCAACCGAATTTCGAGATGGGCCTGATTCTATTCATCCATTCTCCTTCCTCTCCTCGCGTGCCCGGCGAGTGTCCGGCGTGCCGGGCACCTGCTCCTCACACCGTTCGCCCAGGAAGGCGAACAACTGCTCCGGGCCGGCGAGCCGTCGCCGGCCCGGAGCATGGACTCCCCGGCGCTGCCGTTGGGGTCCGGCAGAGTCCACGGCAGCGGTCCGAGGGGGGCGTCCGCCCCCTTCGCGAAGCATATACCTCCGCTGGGCGGACTCTTCCCTCAGGAGATCAGAATCGAGCAGCCCAGCAGATCACTCTCCTGGCGAGACGGCACAACGAAAGCCGAGGCCGTAGTGGGGATTCGCAGGGAAGGTGAAGTGACGGTACGCGGCGCGGATGAAGCCTGCACCGTTGTGCCACCACCCCCCGCGCACAACCTTATACGACCCGGACTCCGGCCCGTGCGGGTTCTCGAGAGGCGACCCGCTGTAATAGTCCGCCTGGTACCAATCGCCGACCCACTCCGTCACGTTGCCGCTCATGTCCAGCGCACTGTACGGGCTGGCGCCCGTGGGGTGGCTGCCTACCTGGTTCGTGTCGCCGACGCAGTCGTCATAGTTCAGGCGCGTGCAGTCGGGGGCGTCGCTCCCCCAGGGGTAGATCCGCGTGTCGGCGCTGCCCCGCGCCGCCTTCTCCCACTCCGCCTCGGTCGGCAGCCGCTTGCCGGCCCAAGCGCAGTAGTCCGCCGCGTCGTACCAGGTGACCCAGATGACCGGGTAGTCGGCGTAGTCCGGGTTGCCAAAGTAGGAGACGCGGGTGGCGGAGGAGCTGTCACTCGGCGCGGTGCAAGCGGCGGCGGCGACGCACTGCGCGTACCGGGCGTTGGTCACCTCGGTGGCGTCGATGTAGTAGGCGTCCAGGGTGACGGTGTGCAGCGGCAGCTCGTCAGACTCGCACAGCTCGTAGGGATTACTCGGGTCGCAGCCCATCTGGAACGGGCCGGCCGGGACCGGGACCATGCCGAGGGGCGGGCATTCTGGCGAGAGCTGGAAGTCCGGCGCCACGGCCTGGATCGCGTACTGATTCGCGCAGCTCAACCCGGCACCCGGCTCCCCCTGGGGCCCCTGCGGCCCCGCCTCGCCCTGCGGTCCGGCGGGTCCGGCCTGACCCTGCGGCCCCTGGGCACCCGTCTCGCCCTGGGGTCCGGCGGGTCCGGCCTGACCCTGCGGCCCCTGGGCACCCGTCTCGCCCTGGG
>DAOQVR010000009.1:0-2350 GCA_035341665.1 Anaerolineae bacterium | reverse complement strand
GTCCGGCGGGTCCGGCCTCACCCTGCGGCCCCTGGGCACCTGCCTCGCCCTGTGGACCCTCGGGCCCAGCCGGCCCTATCTCGCCCGCCGCGCCCTGGCAGTCGGCGGTATCCCAGAATCCATCCTGGTTGATGTCTTCGGCCGCGTCCTGGATGCCATCCCCGTTCAGGTCCCAGCAGGCCAGGCCGGGGTCGCCCTTCTCACCGGCCATGTTCCAGGTCAGGAGGGTCTCGTTTTTCTTGCACACCGGATCGGCGACGATACGCAGCGTGCCGTCAGCCTTGTTCACGCAGGCGTTGATCACGCCCCCGCTCTGGGCCCATACCCACGTGGCGCCCGCGACCAGCACCACCAGCGTCACTCCCACGACAACCAACAACCGCTTCCGATCGATCTTGCCTTTCATTTCCCTTTCTCCTCTCGTCTTTTGCAGATTCCGGGTCGCTCCGTTGGCTCACCTACTCCCCGCGTCTCCTCCTCTCCGCGTCCCCACGTCTCCCCGTCCTGTCCGTCGCACTGTTCGCGCAGAAAGGCGAAGCACTGCTCCAGGCCGGCGAACGACCGGCGCTCGGCTGCCTGCGGGCACTTGATGGATGCGCGCCACTGCCATTTGCCCTCGCACCGGATCCGCCACAGGCGCAGCAGGTAGGTCTGGCTGGCATCGGGCTCATCGTCCATCGCGGCCTCCCCTAGTTCTGCATTCCACTCTACAGAACGCTCGTGCCTGGCTCGTGCCCCGATCGTGCCTGAACCGTGCCTGGCCGTAGAAAAGTCGCACGTTATGGCGATTGGTGGTATACTGTGAGAACCGCGGAGGCAAGATCGTGGCTCACCTGGCACTGGCGCTGTTGGGTCCCTTCCAGGCCACGTTGGACGGCCGGCCGGTCGAAGGCCTGAGTTCGGATCGCCTGCGCGCGCTCTTGGCCTACCTGGCCGTCGAGCGGGGGCGGGAGCACGCTCGCGAGCAGGTGGCGTCTCTGCTGTGGCCGGAGCGGCCCGACAGGGAGGCGCGCAGCGCACTGCGCTATGCCCTGTCCAAGCTGCACGCTGCCCTGGGCGACCGCGGGGCGCCCTCCCCCTTCTTGCTTGTCAGCCGCACCAGCCTGCAGTTCAACCCCGCCAGCGATCACTGGCTGGACGTGGCCGAGCTCGAAAGCCTGGCGGGACTGGACCTGGGAGGTTTTCAAGACCTGTCAGGTCTCAGCCGGGCTGCTCGGCTCTACCGCGGCCCGTTCCTGCACGGGCTGTCGGTGGCCGGCAGCCCCGACTTGGACGACTGGCTGCTGATGAAGGACGAAGAGCTCCTGCGGGCGGTGCTGTCTGTGCTGGGGCGGTTGACGTCGCTGCATGCGGCCGGCGGAGACTATGTCGAGGCGGCACGCTGGGCGCGGCGGCAGCTCGAGCTGGAGCCGTACCGGGAGCAAGCGCACCGGCAGTTGATGGCCGCGCTGGCCCTGGGCGGGGAGCGCTCTGCCGCCCTGGTGCACTATGAGGCCTGCCGTCGGGTCCTGGCCCAGGAGCTGGGCTGCGAGCCGGACGACGAAACAAAGGCGCTGTATGCTCAGATCCGAGACGGTACGGAGACACGGAGATACGGAGACACGGAGACGCGGGGACGTGGCGAGATCGCTTCTCCCCCTCTCCCCGTCACCGCGTCTCCCCCTCTCCCCGTCACGGCGTCTCCCCCTCACCCCGTCCCCGCGTCTCGTTTCGTGGCGCGCGAGCAGGAGCTGGCCCACCTGGACAGCCTCCTCGATCGGGCCCTGGCCGGCCGGGGAGGAGTGGCCCTGATCGCCGGCGAGGCAGGCGGCGGGAAGACGGCGCTGCTGGACGAGCTCTCCCGGCGGGCCACGCAGGCCCACGGTGATCTGATCGCGCTGCGCGGCAGCTGCAATGCCCACGGCGGGGGCGGAGATCCGTACCTGCCCTTCCGCGAGATGCTGCAGACGCTGGCGGGGGACGTCGAGGGCAAGCCGGCGGGGGGGACGTTCTCCCCCGAACAGGCGCGGCGTTGTGGCGAAGCGCTGCCGGCGCTGGGCGCGGCCCTAGCCGAGTACGGGCCCGACCTGATCGGGGCTTTTGTGCCGGGCGAAGCGCTGCTGCGGCGGGCCGAGGGCTTTTCCGGCCTGCTTGCCGCAGCAGGATGGCAGGCGCGGTTGCGCGACACCATGCGGCGCAGCGGAGACGCGGCGGGGCCGGCGCCGCAGCCCGACCTGTTTGCCCAGGTGACCCGGGTGCTGCACGCCGTGTCGGCAGAGTGGCCCCTGTTGCTGGCGATCGACGACCTGCAATGGGCCTGTCAATTTGCGCCCGATCATGGGCCAGTGATGTGCGGCCATAGTGGTCCACT
>DAOQVR010000008.1:179970-180046 GCA_035341665.1 Anaerolineae bacterium | reverse complement strand
AGTCTACCCCATCGGGTGATCCGCATCAAGTATCGCTAATAGGAGACCGGCCCGCCGGCGTGGTCGGGAGACCACG
>DAOQVR010000008.1:0-179870 GCA_035341665.1 Anaerolineae bacterium | reverse complement strand
CCGGAACAAGATTCCTCGGTCGCCGGCGTGGTCGGGAGACCACGCCGGAACAAGATTCCTCGGTCGCCGGCGTGGTCGGGAGACCACGCCGGAACAAGAGAACGATTTGTGGAGCAGTGTCACAGTTCCCGAACCCCCTGCACGGCCGCGCCTCTCCCCTCCCCTGCCCATGCCCGCCTGGAACCGGCGCCGGCGAGTTGACAAAGCCGGCCGAACAGGGTACCCTTCCTCCGCCATGAACACCGCCACAGACGCGAGCGATGCCCGGCTCTGGACCGAGGGCGATGGAAAGGGACGCGCCGCCCGCACCGCGGAAATCCTCCTCACGCTCGCCCGCCTCGGCTTCGGCGAGCTGATCGAGCGCGCCTGGTGGCTCCGCTGGCTGCCCGACCTGCGCCCGCCGGCCGCCGACCACGAGCCGGCCGAGCCGGGCGCCGTCCGACTCCGCCGCATGTTCGAGGCCCTCGGACCCTCCTTTGTCAAGATCGGCCAGCTCCTCTCTTCGCACGCCGGCGCCCTTCCCCAGGAGTATCGCGACGAGCTCTCGCGCCTGCTCGACAGCACGCTGCCCCTCCCCTTCCCCGTCATCGAGGGAGTCCTGGCGGCCGAGCTGGGCGAGGACTGGCGCACCCGCTTTGGCCACCTCGACTCGCAGCCCCTCGCCAGCGCCTCCATCGGCCAGGTGCACGCCGGCACGCTCCCCGACGGCACCCGGATCGCCGTCAAGGTCCAGCGCCCCGGCGCCCAGGCCATCTTCGACCGCGATTTTGACATCGTCCGCGACCTGGTCCGCCACACCCGCCTCCACGCCCTCCTCCACATGACCCGCGACCAGCTCGACGCCATCGTCGGCGAGATCATCGGCTTCACCCAGGCCGAGTTCGACTACTGCCGCGAGGCCGAGGCCGCCCGCCGGCTGGGCGCCATGGACATCCCGGGCATGACTGCGCCCCACGCCTACGATGACCTCTGCACCCGGCGTGTCCTCGTCACCCAGTTCCTGGAGGGCGTCACCCTCAACGAGGTGCTCTCCCACCTGGAGGACCCACAGTGGCTGGAGGAGCACGCGGTCGACCGCGACCGGCTGGCCCGCCAGATCATGCGCAACCAGATCGTCCAGGCGCTCCGCTATGGCTTCTTCCAGGCCGACCCCCACCCCGCCAACCTCATCCTCATGCCCGACGGCCGCCTCGGCTACGTCGACTTTGGCATCGTCGGCGAGCTCGACGAGCAGGCCCGCCGCGACATCGTCGACATGGCCCTCTACGAGATGCTGGACGACTTTGAGGCCGTCTGGCCCATCCTCGTCCGCTACGGCACGCCCACCGAGCAGACCGACATCCGTGCCTTCCGCGCCGAGTTCAAGGAGCTCTCCGCCCGCTACAAGCGCGAGGGCACCCGCAGCTTCTCGGGCCGCAGCCTGGGCTTTTACATCGAGGAGCAGCTGATGCTCTACCACAGACATCACCTGAAGGTCGCCACCGGCTGGGCGACCTACCTCCGCGGCGTGATCGTCTACGGCAACACCGCCGCCGCACTCTCCGAAAAGCTCAACTTTATGCGCGACAACCTGCCCATCTTCCAGGAGATCAAGGCGCGCCATGAGCTGTCTGGCCTGACCCTCGAGCGCGCCTGGACCGAGGGCGTCCTCCGACAGGGCTACGACCTCCAGCGCAGCCTGCGCGCCTTGGCCGTCCTCCTGCGCCGGGCCGAGGAGGGCGAGCTGACCCTGCTCTCCGACGAGGGACCCCGCTCCGAGCAGGTGCGCAACGCCCGTCTCCGGGTCGCCGTCTGGCTGGCGCTGCTCCTGCTCGCCGCCTGGCTGGCAGTCACGCTGCGCGACGTCCTGCTCTTTGGCCGCGTCAGCTGGCTGGCCCTCGGCCTCCCGGGCATCGCCGCCTGCCTCTGGGGCCTGCTGGCCTCCCTGCGCAGGCTCCGCACCTAGCATCACGACACTGCCCACCTCGATCGGTGGGCAGGGAGGGCCGACAGGAGATGAGCGTGCCAAAACCGACCGTGTGCCTCTTTGCCGGGGACAGTCTCACCGAGGGGACGTGCGGGGAGAGCTACGTGGAGCGCGTCCGGAGGACGCTGGTCCGCCACGGCTGGCCCGACGTCCAGGCCGTCAACGAGGGCCGCGGCGGCGACACCGCCCGCTCGCTCCTGGCGCGCCTTGCCGGCCCCCTCCAGGAGCACCGCCCGGCCTGCGTGGTCCTCGCCATCGGCACCAACGACGTCTGGTTCCGCTGGCAGGCCGAGCACAGCCTGGGCTGGTGGCTCTGGCTCCGCGCCCGCCAGGCGCGCACGGGGCAGGTGCCGACCGCTAACCTCGACCGCTTCGGCGCCCTCTACCGCGCCCTGATCGACCAGTCGCGCTCCCTCGGGGGCGCCCATGTCGTGGCGTGCACCATCAGCCCGGTCGGCGAGCGCCTATCCTCTCCCCTCAACCGCCAGGTCGCCCGCCTGAACGGCGTGATCCAGCACGTCGCCCTCGAGCGCCAGGTGCCGGTGGCCGGCGTCTGGCAGGCCTTTGTCGAGCACCTCGCGGTCATGCCCCATCTCTCGGACCACCTGCCGCATACCTGGTGGTCGCTCGCCTGGGACATGCGCCGCTTGCAGAGCCTGCCCGCGGACGAGCTGGCCCGCCGCCGCGGCCTGCACCTCACCTACGACGGTATCCACCTCAACAGCCGCGGCGCGGACCTCTGGGCGGCGACGGTGCTGGCGGCGCTCGGCGTCCGCACCACCTCCGGCACGTCCGGCCGCTAGCCGCCCGCGAAACCACGGCTTGACGATGCCCACCCGTCCCCGATCCCCGTGTAGTGCAGCCCCTTGTGGGCGTTCTTCGACAGCGGTCAGTGCGCTCCCGCGTGGTGTAGCCCCTTGTGGGCGTCCTCCCTGGGCACGGCACACACGCCTGCCGGCACGCCTGGCCCGCGCGGCCCTCCTTCTCCTCCTCTGCCTGGCGGGCGGGACGGCGCGCGCCCAGGCCCCCATCCTGCCGCCCGGCGACTCGGCCTACAACCTCCTCGCCAACGCCGGCCTGGAGCTCTACGACCCTCCCTATGGGCTCTGGCACCCCTGGGACGCCTGCGCCGTCGACGAACAGGTCGCCACCGGCTGGCACCGCTTTGGCGCGGACGGCCCGGAGCCGGCCCTGCTCGATGCGCGGGTCTTTGCCGGGAGCTGCATGGGCTCCGGCTGGGTGGAGTGCATCGAGGGAGGCACCTGCCAGTTCCTCGCCGGCCTCGACCCCTACTCCGCCGGCGTACACCAGACGGTCTCAGGCCTGGCGCCCGGCACCGGCTATGGCTTCCACGCCGTGCTGATGACCCTCTGGCAGTCGTCCGCCTTTCCCCGGACGGACGGCCGCATGTTCAAGCAGATCGGCATCGACCCGGCCGGGGGCACCGACCCCGATGCACCCACCCTCCTCTGGACCGAGCCCAACGGCGTCGACAAGGCCTGGGACCTCCAGCAGCGCATCTCCTTTGTCGCGCAGGGTCCCACGGCGACCGTTTTTGTCCGGGTGACCAGCCTCGATCCCGCCTACTCCTGGCCGCTGGTGAACCTGGGCATCGTGGACTCGGCCCTCTTTGCCCAGACGCCCGCCGTCTCCGCCTCGTCGCCGCCCACCAGCCCAGACCCCTCCTTCTGGGTGGACTGGGATGACGTCACCCTCGCGCCGGGGGCCAAGCACTTCCGGGGCTGCGACGTCCAGTGGATGGACGAAGCGGAGGGCACCTGGCACGACTGGTTCACCCAGACGCTCGAGCCGGGGGCGACCTTCACCGGGCTCTACGGCCATGCCTACCGCTTCCGGGCCAGGGCCTGGCAGCAGTACCAGAACGATGCCTGGCTGCACGGCCCCTACGCCGAGCCGTACGACAGCCGCACCCTGGTCCATTGGGCGCAGGTAGCCGGCCACGTCGCCAGCCCCGAGGGGCGGCCCCTCTGGGGTGCCCTGGTCGAAGACGCGGACGGCACCCAGGCCTATACCGGCATGGACGGGCTCTACATCCTGAGCGTGCCGCCCGGCCGGGACGAGGTGACGCTCGCCATCAGCAGCGCCGGGTGGCTGGCGCCGCCCGAGGCTTACGGCATCGACATAATGCAGGGCGGGGCGGTCCAGGTCGACTGGGTGCTGCGCCCGCCCGACGACGCCGTCGCCAACGGCCAGTTCGAGGCAGGGCTGGAGGGCTGGGAGGTGACCCCGGACGCCGGCGTCACGCCCGAGGTCGTCCCCGAGCCTGTCCATACGGGCCTGGCTGCGCTGCGGCTGGGCGGTGAGGCGGTGCCCGCCCACACAGTCGGGATCAGCCAGACGGTGGCCCTCACCGGATCCTGGGAGCCGGCGCTCTCGATGCTCTACTGGCCGGTCGAGGTGGACGAGGGCGATCTCTTCGCAGTGGACCTCTCCCTTGCTTACCAAGTCGGCCCCACGCAGACGGTGACCACCACCTGGATTGTTTACCCGAGCCTGGACCCGGGCGGCTGGGCGCACTTCTGGACCCCGGCCGGCCCGCCCGATGCGCCCCTGACCGGCACGCTCGGCATCCGCCTGCGCGTCTCTGACGATGGCGGCGCGCCAACTGTGATCCTGTTGGACGAGGTGAGCCTGGGCAGCACCCCCGGCGGACCCTTCCGCGTCTACCTGCCCTCTGCCCTGAGAAACCGCTAGCCTGCCCCGTCCTGTAGGGCGGGTTTCCATACCCGCCGGCCCTTCCTCGTACCCCGCCCCGTCCTGTAGGGCGGGTTTCCATACCCGCCCGCCTTTCGCCGTAGTGCAGCCCCTTGTGGCCGTCGTTCCCGGCCCCGTCGGGCACACGCCCCGCGTTTCCCCCCAACCGTCCTGCTGTGGTACAATCCCCGAGAACCCTGTGCGCGTGGAGGAGGGCAATGGACCTCACGATCGTATCCATACAGAAGCCAGAGGCAGTCAACTTTGTCTTGGGCCAGACGCACTTTATCAAGTCCGTCGAGGACATCCACGAGGCAATGGTGAACGCCGTGCCCGGCATCCGTTTCGGCGTCGCCTTCTGCGAGGCGTCGGGCGCCTGCCTGGTCCGCTGCAGCGGCACCGACGACGCGATGGTCGAGCTGGCCAAATCGAACGCGCTTGCCATCGGCGCCGGCCATTCCTTTGTCCTCTTCCTGGGCGAGGGCTACTACCCGATCAACGTCCTGAATGCCCTCAAGGCTGTGCCAGAGGTGTGCCATATCTTCTGCGCGACGGCCAACCCGACCCAGATCATCCTGGCACAGACGGAGCAGGGCCGCGGCATCCTCGGGGTGATCGACGGCTTCGAGCCCGTGGGCGTCGAAGGCGAAGAGGACATCAACTGGCGGAAGGGGTTCCTGAGAAAGATTGGCTACAAGCTCTAGGGCCTCGGCGCAGCCGCAGCCCGGCGCCCGCGTCCTCTTCGTCTTCCTCGATGGGGTAGGGCTCGCTCCGGCCGGCCCCGGCAACCCGCTCAGCCGCGTGCCCATGCCCCGGCTGCAGGAGCATCTCGGCGGGCCGCTGGTGCTGGACGGCGCAGCCGGCCGGGCTCCCGACGGCGCCTGCTTCCATGGCATCGATGCCTGCCTCGGCGTGGAGGGCACGCCCCAGAGTGCGACAGGCCAGACCGCCCTCTTTACCGGGCTGAATGCGCCTGCCCTGGTGGGGGAGCACATCACGGCCTTTCCCACCCGGGCCCTCCGCGAGATGATCGCCGAGCGCAGCCTGCTCCGCCGCGCGGCGGAGGCCGGGCGGCGCGTGCTCTTCGCCAACGCCCACTCGGAGCGCTTCTGGCAGATGGTGCGCGAGCGAGGCCGGAGCCTGGGCGCCTCGACCCTCACCGCGCTGGCAGCCGGCGCGCCGATCCCGACCCTCGACGACCTTGCCCAGGGCAGGGCGGTGCTCTGGGACATCACCCACGAGGTCGCCACCGGCCATCTCGGCTACGCGCTGCCCATCGTGCCTCCCGAGGAGGCGGGCCTGCGGCTGGCGAGGATCGCCGGTGAGCACGACCTCGTGCTCTACGAGTCCTTCCTCACCGACCTGGCGGGCCACGGCCGCATCGAGCCGGAATGGGTGCTCGTGCGCATCGACGCCTTCCTGGGGGCCGTGCTGGACGGCCTGCCGGACGGCTGCACCCTGGTGCTTTCCAGCGACCACGGCAACCTGGAGGACTCCTCGACCAAGATGCACACGCGGAACCCCGTGCCCCTGGTGGCCATCGGCCCGCAGGCGGCACGCTTCCGAAATATCGTCGACATAACCGGAGTGGCGCCGGCCATCCTGGAGGTGCTGGGCGTGGAGGCCCCGGCCGGGCGCGCGGCCGGCGAGGCGGGCGGATCGGGGAGGGGGCAGGATGCTTGAGGACGTGCCGGGATTGGTGGACCTCCTGCTGGAGGCCGCGGTTCTTAAGTGGACTGCGCGGACCGGTTGGCGCATGCGCGGGGTCCAGGACCCCGAGAGCGTGGCGGAGCACAGCTTTGGCGTCGGCCTGGTCGCGCTGACGATGGCCGACCTCCTCGCCGCCGATGCCGGTGGCCCTGACCTGGATGTGGGGCGCCTGCTCCAGATCGCGCTGCTGCACGACCTGGGGGAGGCGCGGCTGACCGACCTGCCGGCCTCTGCCGTGCAGCTCCTCGGCAGCGACGCCAAACGCAGCGCAGAGGTCGCCGCAATGCAGCCGCTCCTCTCGGTCCTGCCGTCCCGCGCGCGCCTGGAGGCAGCCTGGCTCGAGTTCGAGGACGCCAGCACGCCCGAAGGCCGGCTGGTGCGCGATGCGGACAAGGTGGAGATGATGGTGCAGTGCCTGCGCTACGAGCTCGCCGGCAGCCGCGGGTTGGGCGAGTTCTGGCAGGCGATGGACCGCCACGCGTGGCACTATCCCCTGAGCGGGCGCATTTATGCGAGGCTGAAGGAGCTCAGGCCGGGCGGGGGAGATGATAGATAGGATGGGGACGATGGGCAGGCGATCCTGGACGCTGGGGCTGTGGGCTGCGGCAGGCTTGGTGCTCGCCGCCGCTCTCTTCTTGGGCGCCGGGACGGCCGCGGCCCAAGAGTCGGCCGGCGCGCCGGTCACCTACACCGTCCAGCCCGGCGACACCCTCTTCAACATCGCGCAGCGCTTTGGCACGACCGTGCAGGCGCTCGCCGCCGCCAACGGCATCGCCGACCCTGCGCTGATCGAGGTCGGGCAAAAGCTCACCATCCCGGCCGCAGAGCCCGAGCCCGAAGCCGAGGCGCCGCGGACCTACGTCGTCCAGCCGGGCGACACGCTGTTCGACATCGCGCAGAGGTTCGGCACGACGGTCAAGGCCATCACCGATGCCAACGCCATCCCCGACCCCTCCTTCCTGGATATCGGACAGCGCCTGGTCATCCCGAGTGCCCCCGAGACGCCCGCCGGGAGCCCCTTGGTCGCGCGGCGGGTCCACGTCGTGGCCGTGGGCGAGACCCTGCCGGAGCTGGCATTCCGCTACGGCCTGGCTGTGTGGCAGCTGCGCGAGGCCAACCACCTGACCCGCCTCGGGCTGGTGCTCCCGGGGCAGGAGCTCGACATCCCTGCGCCAACCATACCTGGACCGGCCACGCCGCGCGCCCCAGCCGTGTCGACGGCGCCGGAGGCGGCCGTCCAGGGCCAGACCCTGGTGGTCCGGGTTCGGGCCGCCGGTGAGCTTGCCCTCCGCGGCAGCTTCCTCGACCAGGAGCTGGATTTTGCCAGCGAGCAGGCCCTCTACTGGGCGCTGGCCGGAGTCGATGCGCTTGCCGCCCCCGGCACCTATACGGTGACCCTGGAGGCCACGGAGAGGGCGACGGGGGACAGGCTGTCGATGGAGCTGCCGGTCGATGTCGTCGCCGGCACCTTTGCGACCGTGAACATTGCCGTGCCCGCCGACCGGCTTGGACTGCTCGACCCGGAGCTGAGCGCCGCGGAGCGCCTCAAAGTCGTCGAGGCCTTCTCGGTGGTCACAGGCGCCAGGCTCTGGACGGGGTCCTTTGGCTACCCGCTGGCCGAGGTGACCACGACGGCAGGCTTTGGGCAGCGCCGCTCCTATGCCGGCGGCCCGGTCAGCAGCTACCACAGCGGCCAGGACCTCGGCGCAGCCACCGGCACGCCCGTCTATGCGCCCGCACCGGGCACGGTCGTCCTCGCCGAGCCACTCCAGGTGCGCGGCAATGCCGTCATTCTCGACCATGGCCTGGGGGTCTTGACCGGATACTGGCACCTCTCCCAGATCGATGTCACCCCTGGGGCGACGGTCGCCCGCGGCACGGTCATCGGCCTGGTCGGCAACACGGGCCTCTCCACCGGCCCTCACCTTCACTGGGAGATGCAGGTGCGCGGGGTGCCTGTGGACCCGCTGCAGTGGACGCGCCAGGCCATCCCATGAAGCAGCGCCGGCTCCTGTGGGCGCTGGCGGCCCTCCTTCTGCTCGCCGCCGGCCTGCGCCTCTTCCGCCTGGGCGCGCAGAGCCTCTGGTATGACGAGACGGTCAGCGTCTACCTGGCGGGCCGGAGCCTGCCGGACCTGGTCGCGCACACGGCCGGCGACATCCACCCGCCCGGCTACTACCTGCTCCTGCACGCCTGGACACGGCTCGCCGGCAGCAGCGAGCTAGCCGCGGCCTACCTGTCGCTCTGCTTCGGCCTGCTGCTGGTCGCACTGGCCTACCGGCTCGGCCGGCGGCTCTTTGACCGCGCGGCAGGCCTCTGCGCGGCGCTCCTCGTGGCGGTCTCGCCCTTCAACCTCTGGTACTCCCAGGAAGTGCGGATGTACACCCTGGGCGCGGCGCTGGGGATGGGCGCCCTCTGGTGCGTGGTCCGCCTGCTGGAAGAACCTCGAGGCCGCCAGGCAGCCTGGCCGGCGCTGGCGGCCTACTCGGTGCTGGGAGCCCTCGGGCTGTGGACCCTCTACTACTTTGCGTTCCTCCTGGTGGCGCTCAACCTGCTCGTGGCAGCCTGGTGGCTCGCCGGCCGGCGCAGGCGCTCCGTCGACCTGGGCTGGCTGGGCCGCTGGCTTGCCGCGCAGGGGCTGATCCTGCTCCTCTACGCTCCCTGGCTCCCCGTCGCCTGGCGGCAGGCGACCCACCCTCCCGTCCCGCCCTGGCGAAGCCTCACGCCGGCCGGCCGGCTGTTCGTCGACAGCTGGTCGGCCCTCAGCCTTGGCCAATCGGCCGATCCGGCCAGGGCATGGCCGGCGCTGATCGTGACCCTGGGCCTGTTCATCCTGGGGCTGGCGTGGCCCTGGCTGCGCCATCGGGCGCGCAGGCAGGCCGGCAGCGGCCGGGTTGATTCGGGGCAGGAGACCCAGGCCGGCGGCCGCGCCTTTCCCTGGCTCCTGGCGGGCTACGTCGCCCTGCCGGTGCTGCTCATCTGGCTGGCGTCTTTCGTCAGCCCTCTCTACCATGTGCGCTACGTCTTTACCTACTCGACCCCCTTCTACGTGCTCGTGGGCGCCGGGCTCGCGTGGCTGTGGCGCCGCCGGCGCATCGCCGCCTGGGCATGCCTGGCGATCTTGCTGCTCTTCTCGGCCCACTCGGTCTGGAGGTACCACACGGACGTGCGCCTGGCGGCCGATGACCACCGCGGCGCGACGCGCTTCCTCCAGGATCGCTGGCGCCCGGGCGACGCGATCCTGGTCGACGCGGGCTACGTCTACACGGCGCTGCTGAGCTACTGGGAGGGAGAGCCGCCGGTCTGGCGCGGCCGCCTGGTCAGCAGCGAGGGCCTGACCTATGGCAAGGGTGCGCAGGAGGGCCCCGTGCTCCTGATGGCGGGCACCGTGAACGGGGACGCGGGCCTCGGGTGGGGCGACCCCGCGTCCGATTTCTACGGCATGGGGCTGGCCGAGACCCAGGCGGCCCTCGAGCAGGTCTTTGCCGATTTCCACCGCGTCTGGGTCTACCGCTGCTACGACACGGTGACGGACCCCAACGGCGACATACGGGCATGGCTCGAAGAGCATGGGAGGCGCTTCGAGGACCAGACCTTCACGGGCGAGTCCCAGCTGCGCGTTCTGGGCTACACGACCGGCCGCGACCCAAGGGCGGGCAGCGCGCCGGTCGACCAAGAGCTGGTCGACGGCTCGCTGCGCCTCACGGGCCAGGCGGGGCCGCCGGCGGCCGTCCCTGTGGGCGGTACCCTGGACCTGGCCCTTGTGTGGCACGCCGGCGCTCTGCCCGCCGACGGGCGCATCCTCTTTGCGGGCCTCTTCCAGGACGGCCGCCGCTGGGCGCAGACAGACGTGCGGGCGCTGGGCTCGCTTTTCCCCTTTGAGTCGTGGCAGCCCGACGAGCAGGTGCGCACGCCCCTCAGGGTACCCATCCCCGGCGGGACGCCGCCCGGGCGATACCGCCTCGAGGTCGGCTGGTATCGCTTTGTCGACGGGCAGCCGGTCTGGATCCCCTGGGACTCGGGCAACCTGCTGCTGGCAGGCGAGGTGGAGGTCATCCCGCCGGACGATTGGCAGGCGGTGCCCCTGCCGGACGTGCGCGAGAGGCTCGGTGTGTCGATCGGCCTGGACTGGGAGCTGGTCGGCCTGGATGCCGGTGACCGGTGGCTGCCGGCCGGGGGCAGCGTCCCCGTGGAGCTGGTGTGGCGGGCGCGCGGCGCCAGCACGGTGTCGTCGACCGTGGCGCTGGTGCTCACAGACGACGCGGGCAGGTCCGTAGCCGAGGATATGGCCGGCACGCTGCCGCCGGCGCTGGGCGAGGGGCAGGCGCTGCGCTCCACCCACACGCTGGCGCTGCCGCCGGATGTGCCGGCAGGGACCTACACCCTGGCGGTCGGGCTCCGCGGGGCGGATGGCTCCTGGCTGCCCGTGCGGCGCGGGGTCTTGGCGCTGGGCTCGACGATCCCGCTGGCGACGGTCCACGTCGTGGATGCTGCGGGCCGGTGAGCGGCCGCGAATCCGAAGGAGTGGCGTGATGCATGAGGAGCCGGCGGGCGGCCTGACATCGAAGGCGCCGCTGGGGGCGCACATCGACGGCGTGGCCCTCCGCGCGCTGGACCGGCGGCGGGTGGATGTGGCCGTCGACCTGGCGCCCTGCGCGGAGCCGCTCGTCGTCGAGATGGTGATCGTCGGGCCGGGAGGCCAGGAGCTGTGCAGCCTGCTCGTCGTCCACTGTCGCGAGACGGCACTGGACAAGATGATGCACCTGCGCACCGATGCGGAGCCGGGCGAGCACACGCTGCACGTCGGGCTCTTCAGCGGTGAGCAGCTGCTGGACCACGCCGTCCGCCGCTTCTCCTTTCCGGCGGCGGCAGGGGTAGGCGGTTAGCGCCATGCTGGATTGGCCGCCGACCTGGGACAGGCTCCTGCTCCTGCCGGCCCTCGTGGTTGGATTCACCGTCCACGAGCTGGCGCACGCGCTCGTGGCCTACCTCCTGGGGGACACGGGGCAGGTAGCCCGCAAGCGCCTCAGCCTGAACCCGCTGCGGCACGTCTCCGTTGTGGGCATGGTCGCCTTCATGCTGCTGGGAATCGGGTGGGCGAAGCCCGTTTCCGTGGACACCCGGCGCTTCACCATGCGCAACCAGGCGTTTGGCCTCTTCCTGGTGTCGGTCGCGGGATCTCTCTCCAACCTCATGCTGAGCCTGGCTGCTGTTGCTGCCCTGACGGTGATCGCCCTGATTGTCGCCTCCGCGGCAGGCGTCTCCTGGGTGGAAGTCGTGCGCTACTTGACGGCCGAGAACGTGGCCCTGGACCGGCACGGCCTGGCGGTATCCCTATCGTCCTACATGGTCTCGGTGAACCTGGTGCTGGCGCTCTTCAACCTGATCCCTCTGCCGCCGCTGGACGGGTTCAATGCGCTGATGGGCTTGATAGGGGCGGTGCGGAGCTCGGCAGACCGGCGCAGGGGCCTGCGGCAGGCGCCGGCGCCGGCGACGGCTGAGCAGCCCTCGCAGGACAGGCGCAGCCCGGCCCAGATCCACTTTGACATCGGTCTCTCCTACCACCAGGAGGGGCAGCTGGACGAGGCCATCGCCCGCTACCGGCAGGCGCTCGGCCATGAGCAGGGCCTCTCCCTGGCGCACTACAACCTGGGCTTGGCGTACTGGGCCAAGGGACGGCCCGACCAGGCGGCGCAGGCGTTCAAGGCGGCTGCCCAGAGCACCGATCCCTCCCTCCGGGCGGAAGCGGAGCGCTGCCTTCGCGAGGTGGATCAGGCGCACACGGCCCGAGTCGACGAGGTCCCGCTGCCGCCCCCGCTTGCGTCCCCACCTGCGCCGGAGGACTACCCGCGCTCTGCGGACCCCCTGGATCCAACCGTCAGGCGCAGGCTGTGGCTCAGGCTCATCCTCGGAACGGCCGGCTTCCTTCTGCTGACTGTCGGGGCGTTTCTCTTCGTGACTACGGTCTCACTGGCCGCCTTCACCGCGGGCTAGCGTGCCGGCGGCGCGCCGCAGGCCGCGCGCCATGGCCACACCAGAAGTTGACGGTCCATTCGGGGTCGAGTATAATAGCCTTCACGATGCGGGGTGGAGCAGAGGCAGCTCGTTGGGCTCATAACCCAAAGGTCGGAGGTTCGAATCCTTCCCCCGCTACCTGATGGCAGGTGGCAGAACAAGCCATCTGCCATTGTGTGTAAGGGCGCGGCGAGGTAGCTCAATGGTGGAGCAGGGGACTCATAAGCCCTTGGTTGGGAGTTCAAATCTCCCCCTCGCCACCAGGTGAACCACACGGGTAAGAGGCCGCCAGCATTCGCCGGCGGCCTTTGCTTACCCCAAGGTCCGGCGGAAGCCCGCGCGGCAGACTAGCTGCACGAGCAGCCGCACCCCTCCTCGTCGCACTCACACCCGCAGTCGCAGGCGACGGCAATTGCCTCTATCTCGACGCGGCCTCCAGCGGGCAGGGCCGCCACCTGCACGGTCGAGCGGGCGGGCGGCTCCTCCCCAAAAAAGGTTCCGTAGACGGCGTTCAGGCGCGCGAACTCGCCCAGGTCGACGCAATAGACCGTGGTCTTGACCACGTGCTCCAGGCAGGAGCCGGCTTCCTCCAGGATGGCTCTCAGGTTTTCGAGAGCCTGCCGGGCCTGGCTCTCAATGTCGGGTCCAGCCAGCTGCTTCGTGGCCGGGTCGAGGCCGAGTTGGCCGGCCGTGAAGATCAAGTCGCCGGCGCGGATGGCCTGCGAGTAGGGCCCGATGGCAGCCGGGGCCCGGTCGGTAGCGATGGCGTCTCTTCCCACGTGGTACCTCCCACTGTGTGGAATCATAGTGCGGCGACGCCGGCCTCAAAGGCACGCGCACCGCCGTGAGATGGATGGCGGATGTAGGGGGCCGCGATCCCGAGGCGGGCGAGCGCCCGCTGGGCCACACGGCCGACCGCCACCGGCTGCGCACTGGGGAAGAGGGCGAGAAGGCTCCGCAGGACGGGCAGGCCGGCCTGCACCTCCCCACCCGGGGTGCAGTTCGTCAGCGGTGCCTCCGGGTCACAGGCATGCCAGGGAAAGGCATTCCAGAGGAGGCAGTCGCGCCGCTCCCCAAGGGTGCGCCAGACGATCCGAGCCGACATCTCGTCCCACGGCACCGCTCGGGCGCTGCTGGGCTGCAGGCCCAGGCCGGCCGTCCAGGGCAGCGCGGGAAGGCACGTGAGCTGAGCCTCTGACGTGAAGGGGATGCCGGAAAAGCGGCACCCGGCGTAGCCCGCCGCCTCGCCGACCAGGATGACACGTGGAGAGTCAAAGCACTGCAAATAGAGGAGCAGGTTCCGGACTCTCACCTCGGGAGCCCCCGGCCTGTCCAGCTCTGGGTGCCGCTGCGCATACTGGTTGAAGCCCCGGCTCGGGGAGTAGCCCACGAGCTGCTCGATCAGCCTGTCGAGTCCCGCTCTCGACGGTGCCCTGCCGATCAAGCCTGCGCCGCTCCGCGCACGGCCCGGGAGGGCTCGCCGCTCCCCCCAGTAGAAGCACGCAGGGTGAGCGCCAGGCAGGACAAGCCCAGCTCACGGCGCACGGTGTCGGCAGCGGCCTGCTGGTCGGCCAGACTGCGGGCGACAAACTGGGCGGCGCCGTCTCCTTGGGAGCCGACGCCCTTGCCGCCCCAGACGTGGAGCGCGAGCGCCGGGTGGTTGAGGACCCAATGCAGCGTGGGTGCTATCAGCTCGCCGGGGCAGGCGGGCAGCGCGTACCGGTCGAAGAAGGACTGGGCCTCCGTCATCAGCGCCCCAAGCAGCTGGGCGTTGCCTGCGCGGATGGCGCCGACGGCGCGTGCGACGATGCGCTTGTTGATCGGGCCGAGGAGCTGCTGCACCCCGCGCTCCATCTCGCCCTGGCCGTCCGGGAAGCATCGGTTCAGGTCCCGCAGGATCCTCGGCGTATCCTTGTGGGCACCCAGGTCGACAAGGATCAAGGGGATATCCTGCCCGACGACCAGCTCTGCCACGTCCAGTTGGTCGCCGTCAAAGGTCATGAGGGCCGGCTGCCCGCCGAAGGCGCACCCCTGATCCATGCGCCCACAGCGGGACGGGGTCGTGGTCTCCCCGAGGTAGGCGAGCTCCATCTCGTCCCGTACAGAGAGCCCCAGGCCGTACATCTGGCCAAAGGCCCGCGCCGTCAGCACGCAGATCGCTGCGCTCGAAGAGAGTCCTTTGCCAATCGGCAGGGTGGTTCGGAAGTTGTCCAGCACCAGGCCCGCAACGCGGTAGCGCGTGCTCACCTGGTAGGCAGTGCCGGCGATGTAGCTCCAGAATCCGCCCCCTTGTGCCTCCGCCAGCAGTGCGTCTGCGTCCAGGGGGAGCGAAACGGGGCCGTGGTGCTCGCCGTCAGATGTCGTTGCGTTCAGGACCAGGGCCCTGGGGTGGCGCAGCACGTCCGCATAGATGCCCTCCTCGGTGCCGCAGATCAGGGTGTAGCCCTTCTCCAGGCCCGGGTTGGCGCGCCGGTAGCCGCCGGCCCAGTCCGAGTGCTCGCCGAAAAGGCAGACGCGGCCGGGAACGAAAAGCCTCATGGTTGTCTGGACGCGCCCAGGCTCGCCCCGGTCGAGAAACCGGGAGGTGCCGAGCCCGGACAGGGCCGATTCAGCACGCGTGCAGCCTCCTGTGGCCGGCTGGGGAGGCTCGAGAGCCTACCCCAGCCGGAAATCGTGGGCAGGTTGTCCCACCTGCCAAAGCGGGGGTCGGCGGGCTAGCTGCCAGTCCCCTTCTTGCGGCGGTCAAGCGCTGCCTGGGCTGCCCTGGCAAAGGGCGACCCCGGCAGCACGTCGACGACCTGGTTGAAGAGCTCTGTTGCCCGTGCCGTCTCGCCCTTGCGCTCGCAGGCGAGACCCAGGTTGTAGCGGGTGCCGGCCTCGTAGCGGGGACCCAGGCGGGACTGGTTCTCGGACCGCAGAACTTGCTCCATGGTGGCGATGGAGGCGTCGGTCTGCCCGCTGTAGAGCTCGGCGGCTCCCCGGTTGGCAAGGACGATGAGGCGCGATTGGGCGTCGGGCCACCAAGCCAGGCCCAACCGGTAGAGGCGGAAGGCCATGTCGTATCGCTCACGCCGGGCTAAGAGATTGGCCAGGTCGACAATCAGGCGCGATCGCATGGTGACCAGGTAGAGGATGAGGAGCAGCAGGACCGGGCTGAATCGGATGCCCAGGAGCCAGGCGCCGCCGATGATCACGACGCTGAGGACGATCGCCTCGAGGGCGAACTGCACCGACAGCCCTTCCCGCCGCAGGAGCGAGAGGAGCCCAAAGACGACTATGTACAGGCCGGCCGTAATGATCAAGAGCAGGAACGGGTCGATGTTTGCCACGGCTTTCCGGCCTCAGGCGAAGAGGTACTGGGCGGTGCGATTGAGCATCTCGACGCCCCTCACCTCGGTGTCGAAAAGCGGGACGACCGCCCGGACGTCGGGAAAGACCCGCCAGATCTCTTCCATGTAGCCGGCCTGCATGGCGATCCGGTTCTTGACAAAGTCCGGCGTCTCCGGCCCCACCGTGCTGCTGTCGATCAGCATGTTCACCACCACCCCGCCCACCGGGATGCCGAACTCGTCAAACCAGTCGATGAAGCGACGGATGACGGCGATCGGCAGCGCCTCGGCGAGCGTAATGAAGAAGAAGGCCGTTTTCGTGTTGTCGGTCAGCAGCACCTTGGCGTTGGCCATGCGCGTGCGCAGGTTCAGAAGGTACTCCATGAGCGGGTCCTTCTCCTTCTTGCGCCGGCTGTAGGAGAGGACCTGGCGCAGGGTCTGTGCCTCCTCGCGGCTCTGGACCATCTTGTTGACCCACATGCCATAGACGTCTGACATGCCGAGCAGGCGCCGCGCGTTGGCGGTGGGCGCCGTGTCAAAGACGTAGACGTCGTACTTGTCCTCGAACATGAGGTCGATCATGTTCTCGAACATGGCCGACTCTTCGAAGGCCGGGTTCATCGTGGCGGACTCGACGAACTGCTCGGCCTTGGTCTTGATCTCGGCGAACTTCAGGAACCACTCGATCTTTTCGCGGATCTCTTTCTTGGACTTTTCGATGGTCTCGCGGGTGTCGATCTCGTAGGCAAAGAGACCAGGGGCACCCGTGACCGGTGTGTGGCGGCCAAAGACGTCCTGATCGAGAAGGCCGGAGAGGCTGTGCACCGGGTTCGTGGAAGCCAAGAGCGTCCGCCGGCCCTGCTGGGCATGCCAGAGGGCAGCCGTGCCGGCCATCACCGTCTTGCCGACTCCCCCTTTGCCGCCGAAGAAGAGGTACTTGAGGGCGGGTCGCTCGGCCAGGAACTGCCGGGTCGTGGTTTCTATCATGGTCCTAGCCTCCGAACATGGTTTCGGCCATCTTGGCGATCATGGGCAGGCCGGTGATGTCGCGCTCAAACTCGGGTATGAGGGCGAGCACGTCAGTGCCCAGCTCACGGCGGATCGTCTCCAGGTGGCCCTTCTGCATGGCGAGCCGGTGCCGCAGGTACTCGGGGATCTCCTGCTGAGCGAGAGACTCGGGAATGACTCGATTGACGATGTACCCCGACAGGGGCACATCGTACTTGGCAAAGAGCCCGGCGGCCTTCTTGGTGTCCAGGATGGCCATTTCCTCGGGGATGACGACGAAGAAAAAGGCGGTCTTGACGCGGTCCGTTAGGATGCCGGAGGAGCGGTTGATGCGCTCCTTGATGTACTGCAGCTCCCCCAGGATCTCGTCTTCTTCTGATTCTTTCTTTCGCTGCATGACGGCCGCGACCTGCTGGTACTCTTCCATCTCGGAGCGCAGCGCCGTGATTTTGTCAATCCACTGATCGTAGACGCTCGCCATGCTCAGGTAGTAGAGCGCATGGCCAAGCGGCACCAGGTCATATATGTAGTAGTCGTACTCGGCGCTGACGACAATGTCGACGACTGCGTCAAAGATGGCGCTCTCTTCCATAGCCGGCTCGGCAGCGGCGGCCTGGATATAGTTCTCGATCTCCTCGGGCACCTGGTCCATGCCGTACCTGTCCAAGATCTTTTGCCGTATCTCGTCCTGGTACGCGCGGATACGCTGGTCGGCGTCGATCTCCTGCGCATACAGATTGGGCATGATCTCGACCGCGCCCTTGCCAAAGATGTTGCGCTGGAAGATGTCCGACAGGCTGGCCTGCGGGTCCACCGAAAAGACCAGGACGCGATGACCCTGTTTGGCGAGCCAGTAGGCTGTGGCTGCCGAGAACGTTGTCTTGCCGAGTCCGCCCGCTCCACCGAACATAATGTAGCGGCGTTCGGGATGCTCCTCAAAGATCCGGCTGAGTGACAATTTCGTTTCCTCCTTCGCAAGCCGGTGGCCTGCGCATCAGGCTCACGCCAGGGCGTCGGTCAGGTCTCGCTCGCGAAGCATGCGCCGTTTCCACGTGCTGATCTGCGGGACGACGTAGGGCAGGAGGCGGAGCGAGTAGTAGGGCGGAAGGATGGGGATGCCGAGCAGGTCACCCATGGTGACCAGGATGAAAAGGTGCTCCATGCTCCCCCGTGTCTTGAGCGCATAGCGGCTCATGTCGTGGCCGGCCATACCGTACAGGACGCTCTTGGCGGCATCCATCAGGCTTGAACGCTTCTTCTTTTCCTCGTCGGGCATTCTTTTCTCCTTGCTAGGTGAATTCCTGGTCGCACAGATCAGTGAGATCGCGCTCGCGCAGCATGCTCCGGCGCCAGCCCTCGATCCTGGGTACCACATGGGGAAGCAGCCGCAACGCGTAGTAGGGGGGCAGCAGGGGCACGCCCAACAAGTCGCCGAAAACGACCAGGATGAAGAGGCGCTCGACCATGGCACGCTCCTTGTTCAGGTCGCGTACCATCTCGTAGATCGAGGCGCCGTAGATCATCTGGCCGACGACCCGGGCATACTTCCTGAGGAACTCGGCCCAGGCCCCGTATCGTGCCCCGCCACAGGGTGGATCAGATGTGCCCATCACAGGAGACCTCTCTTCCGCCCATGGGGCCATGATACATCGCGTTGCGCACCCGGTCAAGTGACCGCCGGGCATGCTGTGCCCGGCGGCGCACCAGGAAGGCAAGAGCTGCTGCACAGCCGGTGCGGGGGGATGAACCTGGCGGCTCACCCCCCCTGTCCTGTGACCAGAGGCTACTCCCCGCCCCCGGCGCGAGCCGGAGCGGCTTGCTTGGCCCGCAGGCGCCGGATGGCGCCCAGCGAATCCCAGGCAAGGAAAACGGCCGCAACGATCAAGATCAGGCAGACCACGCCGATGATGATTTGGGCGGTGGTGAACTGACCAGGATTGGCCTGCGCACTTGCCTTGGGGAGGTTGATGAAGAACGACTCATAGGCCTTGTAGAGGAGGGCGCCGATGGTGGTGATGAACATGAAGACGAAGGGCCAGAAGGTCCATTGGTACTTCTTTCCCTTCGACATCAGCCAGAGGGTGACGAGGAGCAGTGCGAGTGAGGCCATGAGCTGATTGGCTGCACCAAAGACCACCCAGATCTGCAGGAAGGGCACCAGCCAGATCAGGATGAGCGTCAGGAGCAGGGCGACAATGGTCCCCACGTGCGAGTTCTTCATGATGGGCAGGCGGTCTCCCAGTGCTTCTGCACTCGCCACGCGCATGAATCGGACGACCAGGTACATGATCGTCAGCGCCATCAGGCAGAGGAAGACCATGCCGTAGGCTGTGCCAAACTCGACGGGCAGACCCCACTTGTTCATGAAGGTCGCCAGGCCCGTGGCAAAGATCTTGGCCGCCGCGCCTCCACCGCCGGCTTCCTTGTACAGCTCCATGCTGCCGAAGGCAACCGTGGCGGTCAGGAAGGCCATCACGGCGAAGAACATCTCCAGGAACATGGAACCGCCGCCGACGTAGAGGGCGTCGCCCTCCTTTTCGAGCTGGCGAGCTGTGCCGGAGCTGGAGACGAGGGAGTGCCAGCCGGAGATGGCCCCGCAAGCGATGGTGACGAAGAGGATCGGCCACAACGGGCCCAGCCCGGCGACGTTGAAAGTTGTGACGGCGGGGAACGTGCCAAGGCCGGGGTGCCAGATCAGCAGGCCAAGGACGCCACCCACGATGCCCAGCAGGACGATCCAAAAAGCTACGTAGTTGATCGGCTGCGCCCAGCGCCAAATGGGAAGCACGGCGCCGAAGTAGCAGATGATCACGACGAGCAGGCTTCCGACGAGCTTGGCTTGGGTCACGTTGAGGAAGAGGGTCGGGCTGGTCGCGCCTCCCTTTGTCCCCAAGATCAGCGCGACGAAGTCACGGACCGCCGGTAGGGTCCCTACAAAGATCCCCGCAAAGGCGATGACGACCGTCACGATGCTCGTGAGGATGATGTCCTGCTTCCATTTGTAGGTCATCTGCCCCGCAAGGATACCGGCCAGGATCACGATGATGACCCCGATCGGAACGGCGGGGTTGGTCAGCAGGTTGAAGCCGACCTGGACGCCGAAGGCACCCATGATCAGCCAGAGGTAGAAGTAGATGAAGACGAGGAGGATGCTGCGCGAGCGGGGGGAGATGAGGCGGTAGCTAAGAGCGCCGAATGTCTGGCCCTCTTCTCGGACGCCAATCATGATGCTGGCATAGTCCTGAACCCATCCGATGAAGAAGGTGCCGAGGATGATCCAGAGCAGCGCTGGGAGCCAGCCCCACTGGACGGCGACGATGGGCCCGAGGATGGGGCCGAGAGCCGCAATCGACTTGAACTGGTAGCCAAAGAGCACGTTTCGATTCGCCGGGGTAAAGTCCACTCCGTCCATGTACATCCTGGCAGGGGTGGCCTTTCTGTCGTCCGGCTTGATGACCGTGCGGTCGACCCTCTTGGCATACACGTAGTATCCAAGGATGGCCGCCGCGATGCCGATGACAAGAATGACAACGCTCATGGGATTACCCTCCTACTCCTGTGTGGATTGTTGCGTCCCTGGTCCGGCCGCCGGCCGGCAAGCTTTGCCTTCGAGGCACCAGCGAGGTTTCTTGTTGTGGTGACCACCCCCTCTCGCGAGAAGACGCACCTGGGCAGGGATCAGTCCAGCGCCGGCCCCGCCGTCAGATGCCGGCCTACCTCACATCCCAACACATCGGCTGGGATTATACCACACTATCGGCCAGTTGTCAAATGACACCCGGGAACGTTGTGCCGAATGCATATCCAAACACCTCGACGCGCGGTTGGTTGCGCCGCAGAAGCTGGGCCGAACCGCGATGCTGCGTCGCCTCCACAGCTCCGGGCCTGGCTCGCTGCCGGGTGCGGCCACAAATCGTGCGCGCTGCGAGTGGACTCTTGCCGCAGGGTGTGCTAGAATCGTTTTATCCTTTGACGGTGGAGGTGGGGAGAATGGGCTCCGGTGCTGCCAAGGTCAAAAAGATCGCGATCACCACAGGCGGGGGCGATGCACCCGGCCTCAACGCCGTGATCCGGGCCGCAACGCTCGCGGCCATCAATCGCGACTGGGAGGTATACGGCATCCGGGAGGGGTTCAATGGCCTGCTGATGCCCGAGCGCTACGTCGAAGGGGGACTCTTCCGCCTCACCCGCGATACGGTACGCGGCATCACGCACCTGGGAGGCACCATCCTCGGCACCACCAACAAGGGCAATCCCCTTCACTTTCCCGTTCGAGGGGTCGACGGCCAGTACACCGAGGTCGACCGCTCCGCGGAGCTGATCCAGCGCTTTGCACTGCATGAGCTCGATGCCCTGATCTCTATCGGCGGTGACGGATCGATGGAAATCGCCAATGTCCTGTCAGAGAAGGGCATGTGGGTCGTCGGCGTTCCCAAGACCATTGACAACGACCTGGACAAGACGGTCGTAACCTTTGGTTTTGACACGGCCGTCTCGTTCGCCGTCGATTGCCTCGACCGGCTCCACTCGACCGCGGCTTCGCACAAGCGGGTCATCGTCGTCGAGGTGATGGGCCGCTACGCCGGCTGGATCGCCCTCGAAACCGGTGTCGCCGGTTCGGCGGACGTCATCCTGATCCCAGAGGTCCCCTACGACCTGAACAAAGTGGCCGACAAGATCCTGCAGCGGGAGAGGCAAGGGAGGACCTTTTCGCTCGTCGTCGTGGCAGAGGGGGCAATGCCCAAAGGTGGGGCCGTCACCGTGGCTGGGAAGGAAGTCGGCCGGGCCGAGCGGCTTGGAGGCGTCGGCGAGAAGGTGGCGGAGGAGCTGCAGGTCCTGACGGGGAAGGAGACGCGGCTCGTCGTGCTCGGACACCTTCTGCGGGGAGGCTCTCCCACTGCGGAGGACCGCTTGATAGCGCTCCGCTTCGGTGCAGCGGCCGTTCGCGCCATCGATGAAAGTCAGCGCGGCGTCATGGTTGCGCTGGATCCGCCGAAGGTCAAGTACGTGCCGCTGGTCGAGGCCACGCGCCGGATGAAGCGCGTCCCGCTGAACTCGGACCTGATGCTGACGGCCCGCGATTTGGGCATCAGCTTCGGAGACTAGGGTCCGGACTCCATCAGCCTGTCCGCGGCGGGCTTCCGCCTGCGCACAGGCCGCAACCGTCGCACCCTCAGCCCTCTCCCAGACCGGGGAGAGGGCTGCTCATTGCCCCGAGAAGACGATTTCCTCTTTGCCGGCGAGCTTGTCCTCAATACGCCGGATGACGGTGCCCAGGTGTTTCGGCTTGTGAACAAAGTCGAGGTCCTGTGTGCGGATGGCGAGGACGGGACAGAGGTCAAACGCCTGTATCCACTCCTCGTAAAAGCTCTCCAGCAGGGACAGGTAATCCCCTGAGATCCCGCTCTCGATGTCTCGGCCGCGGCTGCCTATGCGTTCCAGCAAGACCGGCACCGGGGCCTGGAGATAGATCAGCAGGTCAGGCCGAGGAAGGCCCGAGACAATCTGCTCATACACACGCCGGTAGGCCTGGTAGTCGCGCTCGCTCAGGTTGCCCATGTGGCGCAGGGCGCGGGCAAAGATGTGTGCATCCTCGTAGATGGAGCGATCGGCGATCGCCGACTCGGGGCAGCGCGCCAGGGCCAGGTGCTGCTCGGCACGGTGACCCAGGAAAAAGACCTGCAAGTGGAAAGACCACCGCCGCATGTCGGAGTAGAAGTCGGCGAGGTAGGGGTTGTCGGCGACGGACTCAAAGCTCGTGCGCCAATGCAGTCGGGCGCCCAGCCGCTCTGTCAGGGAGGTCTTGCCGGTGCCGATGTTGCCGGCGACAACGACCAGCTTCTTCGCCATGTTGGGAACCTCAGCTACATCTTGGCCTCAGCCCGGCCCGTGTCAATACGCTGCCAGACGACGATAACCGCGGTGGTTATGATCGCCGCCAGGATCGCCTCCGGGATGCCCTGGGCTACGCCGACAGCAACGGCGGGGCCGGCGGGCTAGTACCCGCGGACCACGCCCATGCCCAGAACGCCGACGGTGTTGGTGAGGCTGCCCACGACTGAGGCCACGACGACGGCTGCGTAGCGGTTGACGCGCTTGAGAGCGATGTAGACCAACCAGGCGGTGATCCCGATGAAGAGCCGGGGAAGGATGGCGACCAGCACATCCTTGAAGGCCGGAATCGTGCCCTGGATGAAGCTAAAGACCCCAAAAATGAGGCCGACGATGGTGCCCACGACCGGGCCCTCGACGACACCGCCCACTATCACGGGCACGTGCATGATCGTCGCATCGGCGACGATGCTCGGCACGGTGATAAAGCCCAGGCGGGTCCAACCCAGCAGGATCGTGATGGCAGACAGCACACCGGCGATGACTATCTTTCGAACCGACAACGAGCTTTCTCTCATGGCATAATCCCCATCCAAGTCTAGCATAGGTGCACGCGCCGAACAACAGAGCCGGGTGAGGTGGAGCTCCGCCTAGATCGGGAACCAGTTGCGCAACACGAGCATGGCGGCGGAGAAAACAAGGGTCAACCCATAGACCAGGGCGTCTGTGCGGTCAAACTGCAGCTGCACATAACACGTGCGGCCCCTTCCGCCGGCATAGCAGCGCGCCTGCATCGCCAGAATCAGGTCCTCGGCCCTTCGGAATGCGTCCACAAAGAGCGGAACAAGGAGCACAGCCAGCTGCCGGGCCGTGGCGACGAACTGAAGCCTCCCACGCTGCGCGATGGGCGCGCCGCGCGAGGCTTGAGCCTTCAGGATGTTCTCTGCCTGCTCGGCAAGCAGCGGTAGGAAGCGAAGCGCAATGGTCGCGACGAGCGACAGCTCGTGCGCTGGCAAGCCGAGCCGCCTGTACGGGCGGAGCATTGCCTCGATGCCGTGGGTCAGGTCGGTGAGACGCGTGGTGTTGGTCAGCAGGCTGGTGAGGAAGAGCAGCTCGACAAAGCGCGAGGTCGAGACGATGACTGCCTGAATTGAGCCGTTGGTGACGTGGATCCATCCCACGCGCCACAGCGTGACCGGCTCCATCCGGTAAGGCACGTAGGCATTGCCATAGAAGAGGAGCTGCATGATGGCCAAGAGCAGGATGAAGGGCAGGGCGGGTCGGAGGCCGGAGAGCAGGTAACGAATCGAGACGCGGGCCGCCAGCACGAGGCCCAGAGTCACCAGCAGAAGTATCGCGTTCGCGGTATAGGAGCGGCTGAATGTGATTGCCAGGGTCAGGAACAGAAAGGCGGAGAGCTTGGTTCGTGGATCGAGTCGATGAATCAGCGACCGGCCGGCAACATACTGGCCGATGGTGATGTACCGCTGGAACTGTATGCTCTCCACCTAGCGCGCGTCTCCGGTGCCGAGCGCACCCGGCTGTGCTGAGTGGAGGCCGAGTGCAGCCAGCAGCAGTTCTGCCCCCTCCGGTACGCTGAGGGGCACGCTGCCGTCCGTGAGGCCGACGAGAGCCAGCTCGTGGGCGATGGCGGTCACCTGGGGCACGTCCAGGCCCAGCTTCCTCACCTGCTCCGGGTGCGCAAAAACCTCGCGGACCGAGCCGTGCATCGCCACGGAGCCGTTCTCCAGGACATACACACGGTCCACGTGTTCGGCTATCTCTTCCATGCTCGAGGAGACCAGGACGAGCGTCGTGTTCTCCTCGTGGTGCAGCCTGTCGAGCCGGCGGAGCATCTCGCGCCGGCTGCTTGGGTCCAGGCCCGACGTGGACTCGTCCAGGACAAGGACCTCGGGCCTGAGGGCGAGCACACCTGCAACGGCGACCTTGCGCATCTCTCCCCCGCTCAGCGACAGGGTGAGGCGATCCTTGAACGCGTCGAAATCGAGGCCGACCATCTCCATGGCCCAGCGTACCCGCTCTCGCCGCTCTGGGCGCTCGATCCCCAGCTGCTTAGGTCCAAAGGCGATGTCGTCGCCGACCAGGCGCTCAAAAAGCTGCTGCTCGGGGGTCTGAAAAACGAGCCCAATCTGTTGGTGGATGCGTCGAAAGTCGGTGGCTGGATCGCCGAGGTCGCTGCCGGCCACCAGCACCTGCCCGGTGCTGTCGGGGCGTAGCAGCCCGTTAAAGTGCTGTACGAGGGTGGACTTGCCGGATCCCGCCCGTCCGATGATGCCCACCCGCTCACCGCGGCGCACCTCAAGGCAGATGCCCCGCAGGGCGGTCACCTCCATGGGGGTCCCGCGCAGGTAGGCAAAGTGCAGCTCGGAGACCCGGATCATCGGTTGCTGGCTCATGTCGTGGGCTGCTGCCTGCCGTTGGTGTGGGTTTCGGCGTGCAGGCGTACGCCCTCCACGACTTCGCGGACGGTCAGCAGGTCGCCCGGAATGGATGGCTCGCGCTGGTGCAGCAGCCAAGACAACTCTGCGGCCTGCGGAACATCGAGCTGGAGTGTGCGCATCTGCTCGACCTGCGTGAGGACGTTGTGTGGCGGCCCCTCCAGTGCGATCCGGCCGCGCTGCAACACGATCACTCGACCGGCTTCTACCGCCTCGTCCATCAAGTGCGTGATAGCCACGACCGTGGTGCCCTCATTTTGGTTCAGGCTTCGCACGGCCGAGAGAACCTGGCTCCGGCCCTCTGGGTCCAGCATCGACGTCGCCTCATCCAGGACCAGGACGTCTGGCTTCATGGCCATCACGCCGGCGAGAGCCACACGCTGCTTCTGCCCGGCAGAGAGGCGATGCGGCTCGCGGTCTCGGAAGGTGAGCATGCCGACAGCGGCAAGCGCCCACTCGACGCGCTCGTGCAGCTCGGGCTCGGGCACACCAAGGTTCTCTGCGCCGAACGCAACATCTTCCTCGACAACGCTGGCGACAATCTGGTTGTCGGGAACCTGAAAGACCATGCCAACGCAACGCCGGATTGGAAGAACATTCTGCGGGAGCCGCGTATCCATGCCGCGTACGTAGACCTCGCCCTCCGTAGGAACGAGCAGCACGTTGAGGTGACGGGCCAAGGTGGACTTGCCGGAGCCGTTGTGCCCGAGGATGGCGAGGTACTCTCCCTGGAAGATGTCGAGGTCTATCGCATCCAGCGCATGGACAGGACGGACCGAGCCCGCGCCAAAGGTATGCCGGAGGCCTCGGATCTTGACGATGGGCTCAGCGCGAGAATCTGGCAAGGCGACCCCTATCGCAAGAGCGGCTCACACCAAAGGAGCGCGATCGCGGCGCGCGCATCGGCTATCGCTCCGGCACGCACCATGCGGATTGCCTGGTCAGGGGAGACGAGGTGGATCTGCATCCGCTCTGTCGGCTCGCGATGTGCCTCTCGCAGCTCCACCCCGGTAGCCAGGAAGATGTGGCACTCCTCCGTGGAGATGCCGTTGGACGGGTAGATGCGGCCCACGTGGCGAATCGCCTCGGCGTGACCCCCGACCTCTTCCTCGAGCTCGCGCAGCGCCGCTGCCTCAGGGGTGGCATCTGAGCCCAGGCCGCCCGCGGGAAGCTCGAAGCAGTAGCACTCCACCGGATAGCGGTAGCTCTGGATAAGCACCACCTGGCCGTCGCGGGTGATGGGGAGGATGACCACCGACCCTGGGTGCTCGACGACGGTGTAGGTGAACTCGCGGCCGTCTTCGTCTCGCAGCAGATCCTGCCGCAGATTGTACCACGGACTCTTCCAGAGCTGCTGCCGGTGGATCACCTCGTATCGAGGAGGGTCTGGCTCAGCGCCCACCTCCGCTGAAGCCCCGACTGCCTTTTCCGTACGGCTCATGGGAATCGTGTGCCGCATGACGGGCCGCCGCGAACGGCTAGTACTTGCGCACCAGGTTGCGGTAAGCCTGTGGCTGGCGGCACTGGATGTGCTGTAGCTCTTCTCGCGTCTTGCGGATGGCGTCTAGGTCGACGGTCGCGACCGCATACGCACTTTGCTCTGCCTCGACGTAGACGTAGGTCTCCCCGCGCGTGCCGACAATGCGGCTGTCGCCGAAGAAACGGTACGTGTACTCCTCGCCGATGCGGTTGCTCGCCGCGACGTAGAGCGAGTTCTCAAGGGCGCGCGCGTGGACATAGGTGCGCCACTCGTCTACTGCCACCTCTTGGTCCTGGTCGGGCGCCTGCGTCCAGGCGGAGCAGACACACAGGAGCTCGGCTCCGTCGAGGGCCAGGCTCCGGGCAGCCTCTGGAAAGGCGAGGTCCCACCCCAGCAGGACTCCAACCTGGCCGAAGGCGGCCTCGAAGACCGGGAGTCGGTAGCCGGCGCGGAAGGCAATGCGCTCCTCGCCCTGGAGGTGTACCTTGTGGTACAGGCCCTGCAGCTCGCCCTCCGGCCCTATCAGCGCGGCAGAGTTGTAGATGATCGACTCGACCTTTTCCTTGGTCACCAGGCCGAAGACGATGTGCGTGGAAAAGTCGCTGGCGCGCTGCGCAAGCAGATGGATGCTTTGGCCTGGAACGCGCTCGGCAACGTCCGTGAAGCCCGGCCCCATCTCGTATCCGGTCGTGACCAGCTCGGGGAACACGATCAGGTCAACCTTTTTCTGCTCCGTGGCAATCCTGTCCACGAGCTTGACCATGGTGCTGAGGTTCTCTTCGACTTGACCCAGTCGGGGCGCCATCTGGACGGTGGCAATGGTGATCTCGCGCATACCGTGCTCCTGGTGAGAAATCAACCTGGGGAGTATATCGCGAACGGGCGTTCGAGGCAAGGGCCAAGTCCGGGCAGGTTGCGTACTGAGGCGTTTGGGCTGGGACGAGGGTCGCCCACACCCACCACGGCTACAGCGCTTCCCTGGCCCCCTGAGGACGGAGCGCGTCGAAGGTCACCAGCTCAATGCCCATCTCGCGCACCCTCTGGCAGATGCCCGGATGCGTGAGGGTGCGCAGCTCTGCCTCGCGTTCAGGGCCATAGGAGCTTGCCGAAAGCGTCTCGTCGACATAGCCAGGGTGGCACATGAGCTCGCTGGTGCCGTCGGGCAGGCTGCGCAGTGTGCCGATGAGGTTTTCGAGCGAGATGGAAGATCGGCCGAAAAAGGTGCCGATGAAGTGATCCGGATGCGGCAGGTTTCGAGCCTTGAGGAGTGCCGAGTTGGTGGCGATCATCCCCCGGACCAAGTCGCGCGGGAATCCCTCCAGGAAGGGAAGCGTCTTGGCGGCTTGAGTGAAGTCAGTCTCCGGAGGAAAGGGAACTCGTAGGGGCAGGGCATGGTCGCGGGCAAGGTCGGCGTAGACCTGGAAGAAAGGAGGGTACAGGTGGACAAAGTGATGGCAGTCGAGATGGTCGGGCAGGCGGCCCGCAAGTGCGACAAAGCGCTGCAGTTGGGCGCCAAGCTCCATACGCAACTGGTCCAGGGGGATGTGCCCGGCATAGGCCCAAACGGTGTGCTGCTCCAGGAAGTGACCGGCTTCGTCGACGAGCCCCGGCACCTTCTCTGGGGGTAGGACGGGGCGCCATGCGGTAAAGACAAGGTGGAGGCCGATGCCAAGCTCCGGGCACAGAAGGGACTCGTCGATCTGCACCTCCACCCCGGGCTGATTGACCATGACAGTCGTGCTGGTCACTATGCCGTCGCGGTGCGCCTCTAGAATGCCGCGCGATACCGCTGGCGTCCGTCCAAAGTCATCTGCGTTAACGATGAGCCGTCTCGACAATGCGCACCTTCCGCGTGGGCAGGCAGGCCAGGCCGCGATAGACTGCGGCAGCAGAGCGGGCCGGGCCCCAGGGCCCGGCCCGCTGCGTCTCGCTGACCTATGGGATGGAGATGGTCTTGCAGGTCACGCGGTTCTGGTTCGGATCGTAGAGGTAGCCCGCCTTGGTGATGTTCGTGACGCACAGGCGGAATGTTCCGCTTTGCGTTGACTTGGCGCGGAAGGACGCAACACCATTGGTGCGCGTCAGCGCCTGCCTTGTCTGCGTCGAACCGTCCGGCAAAGTCCACTCGGCCGAAACCAGTGCGCCCGCCACGCGGGCCTTGTTCTGGTTGACGACCTGCACCTGGCCGTCGACGATGAGGCGCCCGCCTAGGTCCTGATAGGAGAGTTTCATTGCGTGCACGTGAACGGTGCTCTCTGAGGTGACGGTGAACGCGTCCGCGAGGACGGCCTGCTGGCAGTCACCGTTGTAGAGCACCAGGTCGTAGGTCCCTGGGGACATGCCCGCCGGGACGACTGCCGTGAGCTGCGCCGGACCCACCAGGACGACGTCCGTCAGCCAGGTCGCGCCAAGCCGGAGACTCGGCGAACCTGTGAAGCTGCTTCCCGTTACCGTGACCGGTGTGCTGGAGCTTGGCGACCCCGAGTCGGGCGTGATGCTGGTGAGCGCCGGTGCCGGGTTCGGTGGAAGCGGTCCAGTGATCTGCACATCGTCGATGTTCCAGCCGACGTCGGACACGGAGAGGTCACAGCCAAGCCGCCAACGGATCTGGATGCTCTGCCCGGCAAAGCTGCCGAGGTCCACGCTGACTTCGGTCCAGGTGGTCAAGTCGCCTGTCCACCCCGCGCGGCCCCCCAGAGGATTGCCGTACAAGCTGCTGATGGTGCCGTTGTAGCCGTTCGCGGTGATGTATGCCCCTAGGTCCGCCCAGCTTGCGCCGCCGTCTGTCGACGACTCGAGGACCGCGCCATCGAATCCAGTGCCCTCGAACTGGTAGCGGTGCCAAAAGGAGAGGATGCTTCCGGTGCCCACAGGCACGGCAGCGGTATTCCAGAGGCGAGTGTCGGTGTTGGTAGAGTCGTCCGGCACGAACCACGAGTGTGTTGGGCTGTGCGATTGGGCCGTGGATATGGCCCAGTGGTCGATGCCTTGGACGGCCTGATGGCTCCACTGACCGCTCCCCGACTCGACATCGTCGTAGAAGGCGTTTGCCAGGGCAACCGTGGCAAAGTGGAACGGTTCCGCCCAGGTCCCCACCCCACACGCGTTCTCACCCTGCACGTGCCACCAATAGCACGCTCCGCCCTGCAGGGGCGAGGGGGTCGCGAAGGCAGTGTCTGCGATGTCCGTCACATCCAGGATGGGATCGGCGAAAAGGGGGCTCGATCCAAGCTGAAGGTTGTAGCTGCCGGCCTGCTGCACGCCATCCCAGTCCAGCACAGGCGCCAGCGCCTGGTCGGTCGCTCCATCCGCCGGCGACACCAGGACGGGCGCAGCCGGCGAGCTGGTCCTCACCTGCAGGGCTACCTCCTCGTCCAGCGTCAAGGTGCCGTCACTGGCAAACACGGCAACGGGGTACTCACCGGCCGGCGTGCCTGCCGCAACGCCAAGCGCCAGATCCGAAGTGTAAGGCGCAGGCGCGGAAGCGGGTGCGAAGGACGCCGTGACGCCCGGCGGCAGCGCCCCCGTGCTCAGCGAGACGAGCCCGTTGTAGTTCATGATGGAGCCGATGGTCACGGTTGAGTGGGCCGTGCCGCTGGTGCATACCTCGTGTTCCGCGGGGTTCACCGCCAGCGTGAAGGTGGGCAGATCGGGCTCCAGGAATAGCTTGGCAGCAGGATCGCCTAGAACATTGTAGGTCTCCCAGTAGTACCTTGCCATGCTCGGGTAGCTGGTTTCGACCCCAGCCAGGCCTGCATCGGTCATCTCGGCGATTGTGGGATGAGGATCGGCCGAGAACAGGTTGTCAAACATGCGCCGCTCGAGCACATCATCCTCGCCCCAGTAGCTGTAGGTTGACGAGCCCCAGTAGACGAGGGCGCCCTGGTTTGGCTCGAGCACCCAGGTCTCGCCGAATACCTCGGTCTGGCCAAAATCGCCGCTGAGGCAGGCGTGGCTGGCGACAAAGGGGAACATCCCGTCGTTGGTCAGGTTCTTGACGTCAGCCGGCGTGAAGCTCATCTCCCAACCGCTGTAGCTGCCGTGCCCCGAGTAGATGATGGCCCAGCGGCCCAGGTTGAAGGCATCTATCAGGTCCTGGTGAGTGGCCCCGTAGGTGACGCAGTAGAGCTTGTCCCCGCCCGGCTGTGGGTTGCTAGGGAAAGTGCCCGTGTAGCCGTTGGGGAGCGTGTGGTTGTTGATGACATAATTGTGGCTTCCCTCCGCCGTCTGGTAGTCGTCACAGGTCGCCGCGAAGGAGGTGGCCTTGATCCAGGGCTCCTGGCCCGTGAGGTTGGCATAGGCCAGGTACTTGTCGACCATGTATGTGGTCTGAGCGGCAGAGCGAACGGGGAATCGTCCCCGCCCCAGGTCAGGGTGCCAGTCAGCGCTTCCGTCCATGCAGCCGTAGTAGAGGTCGGTGGATGTCCCGATCTCCGGGCCGGTGTAGGTGGGTATCGTGTTGGTGTCGCCGACCAGCAACACGAAGGACGGCGGCACCGGCCAGGTGTCGTAGGCCGTCTGGATGTAGGCCTTGATGCCGGCTGTCGTGCCCCCGTTGGGAATCTCAGAGGTCTTGGTGATGGTGACGTCGTAGCCGCGGCCCTCCTTGAGGGCGACAAAGGGCACCATGCTGTCGTAGTAGGCGTCCGCTGCGATGATGAGGTATCCCACGCTCTCGTCGGGAGAGATCTGCCTGGCGCCGCTTCCCTGGTTGTAGTTGGCGATATGGGCGGCCAGGCGGCTCTCGAAGGCCGGCGACGCATGCCGCTCGGCCATTGCTTTCGTTAGGGCGAGGTCGCCGCCGCTCAGCAGCAGGCGGAAGGTAACTTTGTGGTAGAGGCGTACCGTGCCGGCAGTGGGGTTGTAGGCAACCGGCCAGACCTCCACAGGCTGCGCGCGGTGCCCGCGGATCGTGTAGGCTTCGCCGAGAGCCACCGGCGACGTCGGATAAAGACCGCCCGAGGCATAGAACGCGTCTTCAATCTGGAACGTAGCGCCCGCCTCTGCATCATCCGTCTTGCGCAGAGAGGGCTGAAGTGGGTAGATGGGATCCAGGTCGAGGTCGGCAAGGGTATACTCCGCATAGTCGGCAGAGACCAGCTCCACGGTAACGCTGCCACCGAAGGGGATTTCGACATCCCGGCGGAACACGGGAAGGTCCGGCATCCCAACCTTGGTTGGGTGGCCATAGCCGTCGCCGTAGAGGCGTGAGAAATCTCGGCCGCCCTCCTGGATGCCCGCTGTCCAGGCGCCCGGAAGATCTGCCGCCAGGTCAATGGCCTCGCCGTTTGAACCGATCACGCCAAGGATCGGCTGTGAGGCGGCGGAGTCACCATCGAACGGGAGCCATCGCTCCTGCGGGTCCGCACCGGCGGGCAGAGCCAGGGTAAGAACAAGGCCAAGGCAGACGAGCGCCAAGAGCCATCGAAACGCCAACTTCGCCATTTCGCACCTGCTCCATCGAAGAGTCTCCCGGCAGAACGGCCGGCCGGGGCACCCATGATTCTAGCCCAGAGCCACGACGCTGTCAAAACCGGCCACGACTCACCCGGTCTGGGGCGTGGGGGGCATTTGCTTGGGGCTGTCTTCGCGAGTATAATCCCGACCGACGGCGACGGGCGCGCCAGGCTACGGATTGGAGGTGAAAGTGGCACGGACAAGAGCGCTTCGGTGGTTCTCTGCTCTTCTTTGCTATCTGCTGGTCATGCTGGCCGCGTGGCCGGCGGTCGGCCGTGCGCTCCAGGAGGACGCTGCCGCGACTCCAGAACCCTTCCCTTTTTCGGATCGATACCCTGCGCAGGTTCAGATCGCCGCACCGCGGGATATGGCGACGCTGGTTGCCTCCCAGATCGATATCGCTCGGGTGGAGCTCGAGTCGGGCGGTTACCCTCAACCTGGTGCGCCCTTTTCGCCTCTGGTCGCCACTGTGTACATCAGCGCAGAGGAAGCGGCCTCCCTTGGCCGCGCGGGCCTGAAGGCAGTGGCCATTCCCAACGAAGCACTGCGGGCCTGGCGATTGTACGGCCCCGGCACCGATCAGCCGAGCGGCTGGCCGACCTACGATCAGTGGGTGGCCAGGATGCAGGCACTGGCGACAGCGCACCCCGAATTGGTGCGGATGGTGTCGATCGGCCAGTCGGTCCAGGGGCGTGCTCTGTGGATGCTCAAGATCACAGACCACCCCGACGTCGAGGAGGACGAGCCCGAGTTCCGGTATGTGAGCACGATGCACGGAATAGAGCCGGTCGGTGCGGAGCTGTGCCTGCGGCTGGCAGAGCTCCTGACGGCCAACTACGGAGCCGATCCAGGGCTGACGGCCCTGGTGGATGAGCTGGAGATCTGGCTCTTTCCGCTCTTCAACCCGGATGGCTACATGTCGGGCAGCTACTACAACGCACATGGCGTCAACCTGAATCGGGACTTTCCCGACCGCATCACCGATCCGGTGGATGATCCGTCCGGACGGGAGCCCGAGACACAGGCTGCGATGAGCTTTAGCTACGGCCATAGCATGACGATGGGTGCGAATTATCACTCGGGTGCGCTGGTCGTGAATCTGCCGTGGGACAGCGTGCCAGACGTCCCTGACTACGCGCCAGACGATGCCCTGTTCATCGAATACGGAGAGGGGTATGCCTCGCGGAACCCGATGATATGGAATGGCGGATTCTACCACGGCATCACCCGGGGATGGGAATGGTACATCATCCGAGGGGGAATGCAGGACTGGGCGTACCATTGGCACAATGAGCATCACGTGACCATCGAAGTCTCGAACTCGCAGCCGCCGCCCTACAGCCAGATGGACAGCTACTGGGCCAACAACCAGGATGCAATGATATGGTGGATGCAGCGCTCGCTTCGGGGTGTCCGGGGCCTCGTAACCGACGCGACCACGGGACTGCCGTTGAGCGCGACGGTCGATGTGCTCGAGGTGACCAAGCCCATGGAGACGGATCCCCAGGTGGGCGACTACCATCGCCTGCTGGCGCCGGGGACCTACACGCTTCGCTGCAGCGCAGATGGGTATGTCGACCAGACCTGGGAGGTGCAGGTCGTGGATGGCCCGGCTACAGGTCAGAATTGCGCCCTCGTGCCCGAGTCGCTCCCTTCGCTGCACGTGCACGCAATCAAGGCTCAGTACAAGGATCTGGGGGCTGGGCGCTATGTGATCTCAGGGAGTATCCGCATCGTCGATGACCACGGGCTCCTGGTCAGCGGGGCGACCGTGAGTGCAGAGTGGACCCTGCCCAACGGCAGCGTTGTGGCTCAGCAAGCCCAGACCGGTGCTCGCGGCATCGCCAGTTTCCGGCAGAAGTCGCGCTCCACCGGGACCTTCGAGATCTGCGTGACAGATGTTGTGAAGGCCGGCCACGTCTATGACCCCGATCAGAATCGGGTCACCTGTGGTGCGGTGACGATCCCGTAGGTTCAGCGAGTTGGGCGCACTGCGCGGCGCCGATTCTTAGGCCAGCAGCCAGTCGATCGAAGGATGGAAGAATGAGACGGATGACGGGTGCGGAAGTTCGCCAGAGCTTCCTGGACTTTTTTGCGAGCAAGGGGCACGTCATCGTGCCCAGCGCTTCGCTGGTACCGGTCGGCGATCCGACCTTGCTCCTCACCAACGCAGGAATGAACCAGTTCAAGAGCTATTTCCTGGGACTTGAGGAGCCGCGCCAGACGCGGGTGACCGACTCACAAAAGTGTATGCGCGTCTCGGGGCACCTGAACGACCTGGAGGAGGTCGGGCACTCGGCCTTCCACCACACCTTCTTCGAGATGCTGGGCAACTGGTCCTTCGGCGACTACTACAAGCGCGAGGCGATCCACTGGGCGTGGGAGCTCCTCACGGACGTATGGGGCATGGACAAGGGCCGGCTGTGGTGCACTGTGTTCCGGGATGACCAGGGCGATTTGGGCACGGACGAAGAGGCGCTCAACTTCTGGAGGGCGGAGACAGACATCGCCCACGACCATGTGCTCTTTAGTGGCCGCAAAGACAACTTCTGGGCGATGGGGCCCAGCGGGCCATGTGGCCCCTGCAGCGAGATCCATTTTGATCGGGGCCTCGAGTACTGCGACAAGCAGAGCGATCCCTCACACGTCTGCCAGGTGAATGGCGACTGTCGGCGCTACGTCGAGATCTGGAACCTGGTCTTCATCCAGTACGACCGCGATGCGGAGGGGAAGCTGGAGGCACTTCCGGCGCGCCACGTGGATACTGGCATGGGACTCGAGCGGGTCACAGGCCTTTCGCAGGGCGCCGAGACCAACTACGAGACCGACCTGCTGCGGCCGATAGTCCTCAAGACCCAAGAGATGCTGGGGCACAGCGAGGCTCAGGTACAGCAGAATCTGGTGTCCTACCGCGTGATTGCGGATCACAGCCGGGCAGTGACTTTCCTGGTCGGAGACGGGGTGATCCCAGGAAATGAAGGCCGCAACTACGTGCTCCGCATGATACTGCGCCGGGCGGCACGCTTCGGACGCAAGCTGGGCTTTGAAGGCCCATTCTTGGGTGACCTTGCACAGGTCGTGATCGATCTCTACGGCGCACACTACGCAGATCTTCGACGCCGGAGGAAATACATCCTCAGCGTGATCGGGCAGGAAGAGGACCGCTTCCAGCGGGCTCTGGATGTGGGCCTGGCGCTGCTCGACACGGTGATGGCCGACCTTCGGGCGAAGGGCGCCACGTGCGTTCCGGGGCCGGACGCGTTCCGTCTATACGACACATACGGCTTCCCGCTCGACCTAACGCGCGACGTGGCTGAAGAACAGGGCTTCTCTGTCGACGAGGCGGGGTTCAGGCAGGCGCTGGAAGAGCAGCGCACTCGGGCGCGGGCAACGCAGCAGTTTGTGACACAGGCAGACGACGACTTGAACGCCTACAAGCAGCTCTACCAGGATCTGAAGGCGGACGGACGGCTGGGACTGGATGGAGTGGAGAACCTTGCTCGCGACGAGGTAGAAGCCGAAACCACCGTCCTCGCTTTGTTGCGTGACGGCGTGCGCGTGGCGTCGGCAAAGCAGGGGGACCAAGTCGAGGTAGTCCTTCTGGCAACTCCGTTCTATGTCGAAAGCGGCGGGCAGGTGTCGGACTCGGGCACACTTGCGCGCTTTGAAGGCGACGAAGAGGAGCCCAGGTGGGAGATAGAGGTCTCGCAGATGCATCAGCCTATCCCGGGGCTGATTGTGCACGCAGGGCGCGTGGTGCACGGCCGGCCACAGGCAGGGCAATCGGTCACCGCTATGGTTGATGTGGACAGGAGGATGGATATCGCGCGCAATCACAGCGCCACGCACTTGCTGCACAGCGAGCTGCGCTACATCCTCGGGGAGCATGTCCAGCAGGCCGGCTCGCTTGTGGCACCGGAGAGGCTGCGCTTCGACTTCACCCATGGCAGTATGCTGACGCAGGAGGAGCTTGACTCGGTCGAACGGTCTGTCAATGATGCGATCTTGGCCAATTACCCGCTGACGACAGAAGAGAAAGGGTACCAGGAAGCCGTCGCTGGTGGCGCAATGGCGCTCTTCGGAGAAAAGTACGGCGAGCACGTACGCGTGGTCAAGATAGGGTGGGAGGAGGAGCCGTTCAGCCAGGAGCTGTGCGGCGGAACGCACGTCATGCAGACGGGCGACATCGGCTTCTTTCGCATTCTCTCAGAGACCAGCGTTGGCTCCGGGATACGGCGCATCGAGGCGGCGACAGGACGGGCGGCGCAGCGGATGGTCCAGAAGAGGCTCGGGGTCCTCGACGCCGCGGCGACGCATCTTGGTTCAGCGCCAGATGACGTGGATCGGGCGGTCCTGCGGCTGATGGGTGAGCTCCACGCCAAGGAGAAGGAGATTGCCGAGCTGCAGCGCAATATCGCGCGCGCCGAGTTCGAAGGGCTCGTGCGAGACGTGCGCGATGTGGCGGGCGTGCAGGTGCTCGTCGCTCGCGTGCAAGCGGGCACGGTCGAGACCCTGCGGGAGATGACCGACTGGCTCCGTGAGAGGCTGAGCTCAGCCGTCGTCGTGCTCGGTGCTGTAGTCGGCGACAAGCCGAGCTTTGTGGCCGCCGTGACGCCCGACCTGGTAGAGCGCGGCATCAAGGCCGGCAGCATTGTGCAGGAAGTGGCCCGGGCCGTCGGCGGGGGCGGGGGCGGAAAACCGACCTTGGCGCAGGCAGGTGGGCGCGACGTGAGCCACATGGACCAGGCGCTGGCACTGGTGCCGGGGTTGGTGGAGAAAGCAATCGGCGGATGAAGGTTCGCTCCGACGTCTCGGCTACCCCCGGCTCAGATAGCCAAGGGGCAAAGCGAGTTCGGTGGCCGCGGCTGGCCGCCCGGGGCCGCCGCCGGCCGCCGGCGGCAACTCCCTATTTCGTCGTCGTGGACCCCGGCTCTACTGTCCTGCGGGTCCTGGCGGTGGGCCCCGGCGCAGGCGGTCCGGCGGTGTATGGCTGGGGCGAGAAGCGCGTGCGCCCCGGCGCACAGGTCGACCAGGTTGTGGAGGAGACCCTCGCTCAGGCGGAGGCGATGGCTGAGCAGCGCTCGGATGGCTGGCAAGGTGCCGATCACATCATAGTCGGGCTTCCCGCATCTCAGATGAGGGGATGGGCATCTCCCGTAAGCCTGAAGCGGAGCGATCCGGCGCGCGAGGTCGGCGAGCGTGAGCTGGAGGCGGTCCTGGGCCGGGCCGTGAACCTATCGGAGGGCAAAGTCAGGGCCCGTCACGACCGTGAGTGGGTGCTGGTCGAGGCCCTGCCCGTGGCCTTGGGTGTCGATGGACAGGGCGTAACTGATCCGGTTGGATTTCGGGGCGCCGAGCTGACCGCCAGTGTCTTTGCCGCCGCAGTGCGGCGTGATGCGATTGACTGGTGGACCCGCCTGTCGGAGCAGCTGTCCTTCTCATCGCTCACGATGACCGTGGCTCCCGTGGCGCTGGCTTCGTGTGCCACCGGGGCGCAGGGGATCCTTCTGGATGTGGGAGGAGCGCACACGGGCATCGTGTGGTGGCGCGGTGGCCGGCCCGTTGCCACCGGCAGTGTTGATGCTGGGGGGTGTCTCTTGACAGAGGCGCTTGAGCGGCAGTGGCGCCTCTCCCCCGACAAGGCAGAAACGCTCCAGCGCTCCCTGGCGGCCGGGCAGCTCGCTCAGGAAGTGATCGAACAGCTCGTCGCGGTGATGCAGCCGGCTCTGGGCCTGTGGCGAGAGGCGGTCGAGGGGCTGCTTGCCGAGATGCACGAGCGGTCGGGCGAACCGCTGCCACATCGTGTCCTTGTCTGTGGTGGCGGGAGCTCGCTGCCGGGTCTTGGTGGATGCCGCAAGGGGCCTCTTCTTGAGCCAGCGTCTGACCTTCGGCCGGTATCCCGAGCTGGTCCGCCTGCGCCCTACCGATGTCCCCGGTATCGTGAACCGGACGGAAGGCGGGCGCCACTCCGGTGATGTGTCTGCCCTCGCGCTGGCGGCTTGGAGTGCCCGTTTGGCCGACCCCGTCAGTAGGCCAATGCGCATCTTGCAGAAGCTCCTGTAGTGGGGGGAGGGCAGCTGCACTTGCCCGCATCCTCAGAAGGTTTGTGTGTGCATGCAACAGGTAGTGTACCTGCAGCCTGATGATGACCTGCCGGCCATTCGGCACTTGCTGGAAGGGGCGCAGGCAAGGCGCGTTCTGCTGGTGCTTCCCGGGGGCTATTCTGGACTGCGTGACCCCCTCTCATTGCGGCTGCTCAGGCGCAAGGCAACAGAGCTCGCTATCGAGGTGGCCCTGGTCACGCGCGATGGCCGGATCAGGGAAGTCGCCCGTGAGGAGGGGGTTGCCACCGTCAGCTCAGAGGCCATTGGCCGGTGGGAGTTGTGGCGGACTGGGCTCCCGGGTCGCTCCGATGCGTATCGAGCGGCATCTCGGCGTGTCCGCCGGCTGCGACAGGGTCTCCATGATCCTGGCTACACCGGAGAGGCTCACCTATGGCTGGGCCGCGTTCTTGCGTTGGTGATCTTTGCCCTGCTGATCGCACTGGTCGCGGGGCTGGCTGCACTGACGGTTCCTGAAGCGCGCATCAGCGTCGTCCCGTACCGCGAGTCCGTCGAGACCACACTGCAGCTGGTGGCAGATCCCGACGCGGCGAAGACAAGCCTAACGGACCTGACGATCCCGGCTCGCGTTGTCGAAGTCGAGGTTGAGCAGGTTGGCGAGGCTCCCACCCTCGAGAAACGGGATGCCCCCGATGCCCCGGCGAAGGGAGCCGTCATGTTCATCAACCAGGCGGCGACCGCTCGCGACATCGTGACGGGCACAGTCGTGCGTACCTCTACCGGAACGACAGTTCGCTTCAGGACCGTGGGCAACGTCAGTCTCGAAGGGCGCGTCGGGGCTACCGCCCTGGCTGACATAGAGGCACTCGAGCCCGGGCCAGTCGGGAATGTCGCCGCCGCGACGATCAACACGGTCGAGACGGCCGACCTCCGAGGAAAGGTGCGTGTCATCAACGAGAAGGCCACGTCCGGCGGCGGGGTCAAACAGGTCGGTGTTGTGACCCGAGCCGACATGGACAAGCTGAGGGGCGCTCTTCTTGAGCAGCTAGAGCAGCGAGCCTTTGGGCAGCTCCAGGGCCTGCTGACTGGCCAGGAGTTCCTGCCGGCGGAGTCCATGACCGTCGAGATCCTTTCTGAGGTGTACGACCAGTTTCTGGACGCGCAGGCCGATACGCTGCTCTTGACCATGCGCATCTATGCAGCTGGCACCGCAGTGGACGAGGCGCAGGCAAGGCTCCTGGCTGAGCAGTCACTCAAGGCCAAGATACCGAGCACCTATGCGCTCGAGTCAGAGGAGATCGCCTTCCGGCTGGACGACGAGGTCGAGATCGACGGGCGCAGGGTTCGCCTGGTGGCGGGAGCCTCGGCTGCGCTCGTCACCGAAGTGGATCGCAGGCAGGTGCGGTCCCTCGCTGCCGGACTCGAGGTTGAGGAGGCGGTGCGAGTCTTGAGCGACACGCTTACGTTGGGGGCACGACCGACGGTCGTCGTCGGGCCCGAATGGATCAAGCGTTTCCGGTGGCTGGATCGGGTACCGTATCTGCCGTTCCGGATCCAGGTTTTGGTGCTGAGGTGACCAGGTGCCTGGCGCTTGACGTTGGGGAGCGTAGGATCGGCGTCGCCGTTTCCGACCCCACCGGCCTAATCGCTTCACCCCTGGATGTGATTCAGCGGCGCTCCAAGGTGGAGGACTATGAGACAATAGCCTCTCTCTGTCTGGCACACCAGGTGGACATTGTCGTCGTTGGGCATCCCCTGAACGCCGACGACAGCGTAGGCCCGCGGGCCAGGCGGCTTGAGCGCTACGCGGCCGGCTTGCTCGAAGCGACCAAGGCCTTGGGACTAAGGGTTGCGCTCCACCTGTGGGATGAGCACGGCTCCACGCAACGGGCGGCGGGGGTCCTGCTCGCGACGGGCCGGAGCAGCCGGGCCCGTAGGGAGCGGGTAGATGCGGTAGCCGCCGCCGTCATACTGCAGGATTACCTCGATGCCCAGCGTGTCGAGGATTGAGGTCTCATGATGAGTGATGTTCCGTACGTTGCCCTGGTCTCATGGGCCAAGGCAGGGGCGATAGCCTGGGGTGTGGCTCTGCTCGTGGTCCTTCTGGCTGAGGTGCGACCGATCCAACGCCTCATTCCTGACTGGCTGCGCAACCTGTCGCGGGTGGCTCTGCTGGTCGGGACGATTGCCATCCTCACTGCCGGAGGGCTCGTGGGTGCTCGGCTCATTGGCGAGGATCTGCAAGCACGGCCAGCATCCGGCCCAAGTGTGGCACTCGAGCTCTCCTTCGAATCGCCCAATGCCTTCTTCCAGAGCCTCTACCTCAGCCAGCATCAGGAAGAGCTCGTAGCGACGGGCGAGGATCCAGCTCCAGTGACGTTCATTGTCGAGTCAGGCGAAACGGCAACGGCCGTCGCGCAGAGATTGGAGGAGCTAGGCCTGGTCGTCAGCGGCGATGTCTTTCGGCGCTACATGTCGTACGAGGGCCTCGACGCCAGCCTGCAGGCCGGCACCTACACCCTGAAAGCCACAATGACCATCCCAGAAGTTGCCGAGGCCTTGCAGACCGGCTCAGTGAATGCCTTGACGGTCACCATCGTGGAGGGTTGGCGGGCAGAGCAGATTGGTTGGCTGCTGGAGCAGCGTGGTCTGATGTCCAGCGACGCATTCCTATCCGAGGTGCGCAGCGACCAGTATGACTATGCGTGGTTGAGCGGCCGGCCGGTCGGCGCCTCTTTGGAGGGCTTCCTCTTTCCAGACACATACGAGTTCGCGGCGGAGGCGACGCCCGCAGAGGTCGTCGGCCGCATGCTCGCAGATTTCGACCTGCGTGCCGCTGCCGAGATCGAGGCCGCACTTACCGGCCGGCAACTGTTCGACATTGCCACCAGCGCCTACCGACCGCTCACGGCCTACGACCTGGTGATTCTGGCCTCTATCGTTGAGCGAGAAGCAGTGGTCCCGGAAGAGCGCCCGATCATCGCAAGTGTCTACTTCAACCGCCTCGACCCGGCCTACGTCAACGAGACAGCACTCAGGCTGAACTCTGATCCGACGGTGCAGTACGCCAAGGGCTATGACGCAGCGACTGGGAACTGGTGGAACCCCATGCTGCCTGGTGAGGGCCTTACAGTGGACTCGCCCTACAACACCTTCAGGAGGCAGGGATTGCCCCCGGGCCCCATCTGCAATCCCGGACTTGCCTCGATAGAGGCTGTGCTGCAGCCGGCAGCCACCACCTACCTCTATTTCCATGCCGTTGGGGACGGCTCGCACGTGTTCGCCTCCACGCTGGAGGAGCATCTCAAGAACCAGGAGAAGTACCAGTGAGTCGGCGCGCGGGCCGTCTCCTCCTCCTCCTCGGCTCGTGTCTCTTCTTGCTCGCGTCGTGTGCCTTTCCCGGCACGGTGCCAGAGACGGTCAAGCTGGGGCTTTCTGCGCCCTTTGAGGGCCTGTATCGTGACCTTGGCTACGAGGCGCTCTATGCCGCACGGTTGGCGGTGCGACAGGTCAATCAGGCCGGCGGCATCGGCGGCGGCTATCTTGTTGAGTTGGTGGCACTAAACGATATGAACGACGCACAGGAGGCCGCTGCTCAGGCCGTCGAGATGGCAGTCGACGTGGGCATTCTGGGCGTCATCGGTGGGCTCTCCCCGCGCACGGCGACAGCCTCTGCGCCGGAGTATGCCACCCGCGGTTTGGCCCTAGTCACTCCCTTCGCCGCCCCCCGCTATCTGGGAGAGCTCGAAGCCAACCTGGCTGCCGGTGTCCTTGGCGCTCACACCGCCGCGATCCTGCATGGAGCCGATGCCGCCGATCTGGCGCTGGCAGAGGGTTTCTCCGACGCTTTTGCAGCCCAGGGAGGTGAGGTGCTTCTCTCGGCGTGCTATGCGAGCGACGACGATGCTGCCAATCTGCTCGTGGAACTCGCGGAAGAGCCCGATCTGCTCTTCGTGGCGGCTGAGACGTCGCGTGCGGCGGCGTGGATTGTCGCTCTGCGGGCGGGGGGTTTCGGCGGCACGATCTTTGGTGGCCCAGAGGCTGCTAGCGCACTGCTAGTCAAGCTGGCTGGGGCAGCCAGTGAAGGAGTCTACGCGGCGAGCCCGTTTGGGTCGGGAGCAATGGATTCCGACTTCCGCTCCGCTTACGAAGCGCTCTCGGGGGGCGTGGCGCCGCGTGGTGTCGCCGCGTGGACTTATGCTGCCGCGCAGGACCTCCTCGGGGTGATGAGCAGCGCCTTGGAGGGCGGAACTGACTCCGCACGGCAGAGGACCGAAGAGGCCCTCAAGCACCGCAGTGCAGACGGGTCGATGGCCCTGTACGTAGTCCGAGGCGGGCAGTTCCTGCCGGCAACCGAAGGCGAGTAGACGGTGCGACCTGCATCCGATGCAGGAGAACCATCGGAGGAAGCAATGAAAGTTCTGATGCTGTCGTGGGAGTATCCACCGAACGTTGTGGGCGGATTGGGCAAACACGTGGCTGAACTGCTGCCGCCACTCGGGATGCTGCCTGGGGTTGAGGTTCATCTGGTCACGCCCGGCTGGGCGGGAGGCGAGCCGGTGGAGCAGGTCGGCTCGGCCGTGGTCCATCGGGTGGATCTCCCGGCACCGGTCGGCGACTTTTACACAGCTGCCTGGCAGGCGAACCTCAAGCTCGAGGAAGTAGCGCACGACCTCTGGAGAACCTCGGGACCCTTCGATGCAATCCACGTTCACGACTGGCTGGTGGCCTTTGCCGGCGCAGCACTCAAGCGAACCTACAAACTCCCTCTCGTGAGCACGATCCATGCGACGGAGCGTGGCCGCGGGCGGGGCTATCTGGGGAGTGACCAATCGCGCGCCATTCATCACGTGGAGTGGTGGCTCACCTTTGAGTCGTGGCGGGTGATCGCCTGTAGCCAATACATGGCCGACGAGATCTCGGACTACTTCCAGTGTCCGAGCTCCAAGATCGACATCATCCCGAACGGCGTGGACACCACCCGATTCGACCTCCTGGAAGGACAGGATCTAGCGCAGTTCCGAAACCGGTTCGCAATGCCGCAGGAAAAGATCCTCTTCACGGTCGGGCGCGTAGTCCACGAGAAGGGGATGCAGGTTCTGGTCAAGGCGATGCCCCACGTGCTGTCGCACTACCCGTCGGTCAAAGCGGTCGTTGCCGGCAAAGGGCCCGAGTTGGATGCCCTCCGCTCCCTGGCCTGGAGCACCGGCGTGGGCGAGAAGGTGTTCGTGGTCGGCTTTGTGAGCGATGCGGACAGGGATCGGCTCTTCAAGGTCGCCGACTGCGCCGTCTTCCCCAGCCTATACGAGCCCTTTGGCATTGTCGCACTGGAGGCAATGGCAGCGCGGTGCCCGGTGGTGGTGAGCGAAGTGGGGGGGCTTAAGGATGTGGTCAAGCATGCCGAGACGGGCATCACCGTCTACCCGGATGACCCAGCCTCCCTCGCGTGGGGCATCCTGCACACGCTGCAGCACCCCGAGTGGGCCGCCGCTAGGGTAGAGAATGCGTACCGCACCGCCCGCGAGCAGTTCAACTGGGGGCGGATTGCGCAGGCAACTGCGGCCGTCTACGAACGGGTCGTTGCTGAGCGAGGGCTCGCGTCTTGGTGAGGGAGTGAGGCTCGCCTAGAACATGATCTGGTGCGTCAAGCGAGGCGGCTTGACAGGTGTGTCGCTCCACACATAGGCAGCCGCAAGCCTGGCAGCTGCCTCCTGTAGCCTAGCTTCGCTGTTTGCGTGGATGGTCAGGAGAGGCTGGCCTTCCTCGATCCAGTCGGTGACCTTGGCGCTGAGAACCACCCCGACCGAATGATCGATGGCGTCATCTTTCTCCGCACGACCACCACCGAGCTGCATCGAGGCGAGCCCAACCACGTCCGCTCGAACTCCTGAGACATAGCCCGACCTGCTAGCCAGCACCGGAGCTGTCAGGCGGGAGGAGGGAAGGCGTCCTGGCTCGTCGACATAGCCCAGGTCCCCTCCCTGTGCGCCAATCCACTGTCGGAATTTCTCCCATGCCATCCCTCCGTCCAGGAGCCTCTCCAATTCCGGGGTGATCGTCTCCGCAGCCTCCTGGCGTTCGAGGAGAAGCACCTGTGTGGCGACCGTGAGGCAGTGCTGGCGAAAGTCGGACGGCCCGGCTCCGTGTAGGGTGTCGATGGCCTCCTTCAGCTCGAGCGCATTCCCTACAGCATCGCCGAGTGGCTGGCTCATGTCGGAGATGACGGCCCGTACCTTGCGACCCACCCCTCGGCCGATGTCGACAAGCAGGCGCGCGAGATCTGCGGCCTCTTGCTCGGTCTTCATGAAGGCACCGTTGCCTACCTTCACGTCGAGCACGATTCCGTCGGCTCCCGATGCGATCTTCTTGCCCATGATCGAGCTGGCGATTAGTGGCGGGCTCTGCACCGTGGCGGTGACATCGCGCAGTGCATACAGCTTGCCATCTGCCGGAGCGAGGTCCACCGACTGGCCCGTCACCACAAGACCCACCGACGCTAGCTGGTGGCGAAACTCGTCGGTCCCGAGGTCCGCCCTATAGCCGGGGATTGATTCGAGCTTGTCGAGCGTGCCTCCCGTGAACCCTAGGCCACGGCCCGACATCTTTCCGACCCGGACGCCGGCCGCGGCAACCAGAGGGCCGACCACGAGTGTGGTTTTGTCGCCGACACCGCCTGTTGAGTGTTTGTCAGCGACAAATGGGGCGACATCGTGCAGGTCCAGCTGCTTGCCCGAATGAACGATGGCCATGGTCAATGCGACCGTCTCGTGGTGCTCCATCCCCCGCAGGAGGATGGCCATCAGCCAGGCCGCAACCTGATAATCCGGGATCGTGCCGCGGGTGAAGCCGTCGACGAAGAAAGAGATCTCGTCGTCGGACAAGGGCTGTCCATCCCGTTTTCGAGCGATGATGTCGACCGCACGCATGAGGCCCTCCAAGATGGCGCGAGTATAGCATAGGCAATCCGATTGGGAAAGCCGCAGCTAGCGTGGTATAATCGGCCGCGGAACGCAGTCGGCGGAGTAGAGTGCGGGGGCAAGCTTGTCGTATGAGTGAGATAGTCGTGATCGGCGGCGGCCTAGCCGGGAGCGAGGCCGCCTGGCAGGCGGCTGAGCGAGGATGCCGCGTCACTCTGTACGAGATGCGGCCGGAGAAGATGACGCCCGCGCACCAGTCCGGGCAGCTCGCCGAGCTGGTATGCTCCAACTCACTTGGCTCCAATCTGGTTGACCGTGCGCCCGGACTCCTCAAGCAGGAGCTCAGGGTCTTGGGCTCGATGGTGCTTGCGTGTGCTGACGCGGCGGCTGTACCCGCAGGCGCCGCGCTGGCAGTAGACCGCGAGGCCTTTTCCGGGTGTGTCACGGAGCGCGTTGCCTGCCACGAAGGCATCACCCTGGTGCGCGAGGAGCTGCGCAGCATCCCGGAAGAAGGGATCGTCGTGGTAGCCACCGGCCCTCTGACATCTGCCCCGATGAGCGACTCCATTGCCTCCTTGACGGGATCGGGTCACCTCTCCTTCTATGACGCGATGGCTCCCATTGTGGCTGCCGATTCTGTGGACCTGCAGATTGCCTTTCGCGCCAGCCGCTACGGGCGCGGAAGCGGCGGTCTGCCCCTGGATGGCGAGGGAGGTGACTACATCAACTGCCCGATGTCGCGCGAGGACTATGACGTTTTTCTTGACAAGTTGCTGGGCGCAGAAACGATTCCCCTGCGGGGCTTTGAGCGAGAGGATGCGCACTTCTTCGAGGCATGCCTGCCCGTCGAAGAGCTCGCTCGACGGGGGCCGATGGCCCTCGCCTTCGGCCCGCTCAAGCCGGTCGGTCTGCGAGATCCCCGGACGGGCCGGCGCCCCTTTGCCGTCGTCCAACTCCGGCAGGACAACCTGGCTGCAACGCTGTACAACCTCGTCGGCTTTCAGACCAACCTGAAGTGGGGGGAGCAGGAGCGCGTCTTTCGCCTGATCCCAGGCTTGGCTCATGCCGCGTTCATGCGGTACGGCCAGATGCATAGGAACACATTCCTGTGTTCTCCCGCTCTGCTCAAACCAACGCTCCAGTACTCCCGCCGAGACGGCCTGCTCTTTGCCGGACAGCTCACTGGGACGGAAGGCTACATAGGCTCTGTGGCGAGCGGCCTTGTAGCGGGGCTTAACGCCGCCAGGCTCGCGCGCGGTGAATCCCCCGTGGCTTTTCCCGGCACCACCATGATAGGTGCGCTGTGCCGGTACGTGTCCGGGGCGGAGGCACAGAGCTTTCAGCCAATGAAGCCGAACTTCGGCCTGCTACCTCCGCTCGATCCTCCCATCAGCCAAAAGCGTGACAGGTACCAGGCCTATGCGGTGCGGGCGCTGGCCGACCTGGGCCGGTTCACGGAGGCGTCGGGTGTGCTCCTCCATCGGGGGCAGCCGGGCTGATGCGCATCAGGCTGGCCTACGGGAAATCCGGCCTTTGGGTGGACCTGCCGGACGGTCTCCGCGTGCAGGTGATCGAGCCGCGAGCCACCCCGGGTTTGAGCGATGAGCCGGCTGCCATCAGGGCTGCGCTCCGAGCTCCTATGGGCACCCCGCCCCTGCGCTCTTTGGCAGGCCCGGCCGACTCGGTGGCGGTAGTCTTTAGCGACCTGACGCGACCAATGCCCAATGATCGCGTGCTGCCTGTGTTGCTGGAGGAGCTAGCCTCGGCCGGTGTGCCCGACGACAAGGTCGTGCTCGTGAATGCCCTTGGCACACATCGCGCGCAGACGGAGTCAGAACTGGAGGGCATGTTGGGCCGGGACGTTACCGGGCGATACCGGGTCGTGCAGCACGATGCCGGCGACGACTCATGCCTCGTCGAGGTGACGCACAACCATACAGGGCGGCCCGTCCGTATCAATCGGGCGTACCTTGATGCCTCAGTCCGCATCCTCACAGGGTTTGTCGAGCCCCACTTCTTCGCCGGCTTTTCCGGAGGACCCAAAGCGGTTCTGCCGGGCATTGCCGATCAGCACTCTATCCTCGAGAACCATGGAACTGAGATGATCGCGCACCCAAACGCCAGGTGGATGGTCACCGATGGAAACCCCATCTGGGAGGAGATGCTGGGGGTAGCCCTGGCTGCCCGGCCGACGTTCCTGCTCAACGTGAGCCTCAATGCGCAGCGCAAGGTGACAGGGGTCTTTGCCGGAGACTTGGTCAAGGCGCATCGCGCTGCCGTCGGATGGGTCAGGGCTGCGGCCACGTGCTTGGTCGACGATCCCTTTGACATCGTGATCACGTCGAACAGCGGCTACCCGCTCGACCTCAACCTGTACCAGGCCGTGAAGGGAATGTCGGCGGCCGAGCAAGTGGTGCGCCAAGGGGGCGATATCATCGTCGCGGCCGAATGCTGGGATGGCATCCCCTCGCACGGCGAATACAGACGACTCCTGTGGCAAGCCGCGTCCCCACGTGACCTTCTCGACCGCGTTCTGCCTGCGGCCGGCGCCTGCCAGGATCGCTGGGAGGCCCAGATCCAAGCGCAGGTCCAGGGCAAGGCCATCGTGCACCTCTACGCCGATGGACTAACGGAGGACGAGGTGCGCAGTGCTCTGCTTGTCCCGTGCCGCTCCATCGAGGCGACTGTCGCGAGCATCTTGGCCAAGAAGGACGGGGCCACAGCCGCCGTGTTGCCTGACGGCCCACAAGCCGTGCCGGTGCTGCGGGTGCTAGGCCGCGGGCGTGCACCATAGGCTTGGGTTTGCCGGACCGGATACCCTTGTGATAGTCTGGTCAGCGTGCGGTTTTCCGTACCGGCAATAGACCATGAACCAAGGAGCGTACTGATGACACTGCGGAGCACTACCATCAGCCTCTGCTTGTTGCTCGCTGTCGTCCTGACGGGTTGTGCATCACAGCAGGCGCAATCCGGACGCATTTGCTTTTACTCAACGCGTGACGGCAATGGCGAGATTTACATAATGGCCCCGGACGGAAGCAGTGCCCAGAACCTCACGAACGACGCCGGAGAGGACGAGCTGCCGTCCTGGTCGCCCGATGGCAAGTCGATTGCCTTCGACTCCGACCGCGCCGGGAACCAGGACATCTACGTCGTGGATGCCCAGGGGGGCGAAGCGCGCGCCGTCGTGCAGGGGCCAGGAGATGAGTGGGGCGCCGTCTGGGCGCCTGGCGGCGAGCGCATTGCTTTCATGCGGCACGTGGGCGCCAATGTCGATCTATTCGTCGTGAACGAGGATGGCTCAGGGCTGACTCAGATCACCGACTCCGCGGAGGTCGATGCGTGGCCGGCCTGGTCGCCCGACGGCATGCGCATAGCCTACGAGTCGGATGGGCAGGTGTTCATAACGGATGCGGACGGCGGTGTGGCACGGCAGCTGACCCATGCCTCGGATGGCGACTACAACGTCTTTCCCGTCTGGTCGCCGGACGGGTCCAGGATTCTGTTCCGCTCTATGCGCGACGGGAATTGGGACCTGTTCGTCATGAATCCTGACGGCAGCGACCAAGTGAACCTGACAGCGAACGCCGCCGAGGACATCGCCGGCGTCTGGTCGAGAGATGGGGCGCAGATCGTCTTTGCCTCTGACCGGGGAGGCAATCTTGACGTCTATGTGATGAACGCTGATGGGACTGCTGTGACACCTCTGACCAGTGACCCGGCAGACGATGGGATGCCCTCCTATTCGCCGGATGGCAAGCGAATTGTCTTTGTCTCGGGACGCGGGGGAGATCCGGACATCCTGGTCATGAACGCCGACGGGCATGACCAGCAGAACCTCACCGACAACGAGGCGGACGACTACAGCCCGGTGTGGCGCTAACAGAGAGTGGCGTGACTCTGGCTCGCCTCTCCTGGCTGCCTAGCACGACGAAGCCCCAGCCGGCACGTCGTCTTCCGCCTTAACCTCCTGCTCGCTCTCCTCGGCGTCTCGAAGGGCGGCGCCAAGCTCCGCCAGGCGGTCGCAGATCAGCCGGTTGATGGTGCCCTCTAGATAGCTGCCGTCCGTCTGTTGCACGCCTGCGGCCACCCCACTCAGGATCTCGATTCCCTCGTCGACAGTGTCCACCGGCCAGACATGGAACTGGCCTGCGGCGACAGCGTCGGTCACCTCTTCTCTCAGCATCAGGTTTTCTACGTTCGCCCTTGGGATGAGCACACCCTGGTCGCCCGTCAGCCCGCGCCCCTGGCACACGTCAAAAAAGCCCTCGACCTTCTCGTTGACCCCACCAATAGCCTGGACGTGGCCCTTCTGGTCGACCGAGCCCGTAACCGCGATGCCCTGCCGGATCGCGACGCCGGCGAGCCCAGAGAGGAGGGCATACAACTCCGCCGAGGAGGCCGAGTCGCCGTCCACCTCGCCATAGCTCTGCTCGAAGACGAGGCGAGCTGACAAGCTGAGGGGCTTTTCCCGAGCATAGCGGCCGGCGAAGAAGCCAGTCAGGATCAGGACACCCTTGGTGTGAAGGGACCCGCCCAGCTTGGCTTCGCGCTCGATATCGATTAGGCCTTCGCGGCCGGCGGAGACCGTCGCGGTAATCCGGCTCGGTTGTCCAAACACCACATCACCCAACGAGACCACAGACAGGCCGTTCGCTTGGCCGACGCGTGCACCAGCGGTATCGATCCGGATGGTGCCCCGTTGAGTCAGCTCCTGGATGCGTGTCTGGGCCAGGTTGCCGCGCAGAATGGACTGCCGTATGGCCTCTGCGACATGCTGGGCAGCCACCAGCGGAGAGCCCTCCTGAGAGGCATAGTGGCTGGCCTCGCGGATGACGTCGGCGATCTTGCCAAAATGCGTGGAGAGTTTGAGTTGGTCCTCGACCAGCCTGGATCCGTGCTCGACGAGCCGGGCAACTGCGGACGCATCCAGGTGCCTCAGACTCTCACTCTGGCAGATGGTGGATGCAAACGCGGCATACTGCCCTATGGCCGCCTCTGTGCGAGCCATCTGCGTGTCGAACTCGGCCTTGACCTTGAACAGCTCTCCAAAGTGCTCGTCGACTCCCTTGAGCAGCTGGTAGACCTCCGGCTGGCCGATCAGGATCACCTTGACGTTCAACGGAATTGGGGCCGGCTGCATGCTCTTAGCGGTGGCAACACCCAGCCGCTCGGATGTGTCCTCAATCAGAACCTGCTTGCTGTCGAGCGCACGCTTCAGCCCGTCCCAGGAATAGGGGTCGCGCAGCAGTTCCTCTACAGGAAGAACGAGGTAGCCTCCGTTTGCCCGGTGCAGTGTCCCTCCACGGATCAGGGTAAAGTCCGTGGTCAGCACTCCGAACTGTATCTCCTGTTCGATGCGCCCGAAGAGGTTGGGGTAGCTTGGGTTGGTTTCGATGATCACCGGGGCACCCTTTTGTCCGGTGCTGTCCACCAGAACATTCACCTCGTATCTTCGAAATGGGTCCTGCTGACTCTCGGGGGGAGCCGCCGGGGCAGGCGACTCGCCCTCCGTGTCTCCCTTCAACAGGTCCAGGCGCTGCAAGATATCCTCCTGCACCTGGTCGAGATAGGAGAGGACCTGGGGCATGTCGGCATACTTATCCCTCAAGTCGGCGGTCAGGGCGCCGAGGGCATAGCGCGCAACCTTCTGGTCAAGCTCAGCCAATCCCTCAGAGGCGCTCCGCTCTATGCGCTTAGCTTGGCGAATGGAGGCCTCGATCTGTTCCTGGAGCTTCTGGCCCTGCGCCACGATCGCGTCGCGCTCTACGTCGGGGAGCTTGGCGAACTCCTCTTCGCTCAAGGGTTTGCCGTTCTGCAGGGGAATGATCCTCAGGCCCGTCGCCGTGGATTCTAGCTGGAACCCCTGATCGTGCGCGGCGCTCTCCAGCCGACCAAAGGCCTCGTCCCGCTGTGCCTGGAAACCCTGCGCTACCTCCGAGCGGTTAGCCGCGTAGCTGTCGCTCTCGAACAGCGCACGGATGTCGCGGCGCGCACTGGCAACCAGGCTCTTCATGTCGGCCCGCAGCTCGCGTGCCTGCCCGGGGGCAAGGCGCAGTGCGTGCGGGCGGTAGGGATCGCTGAAGCTGTGCACGTAGCACCAATCATCTGGCACTGGTCGATCCTGGGCAATGGCCTGGAGAAAGCCTCTGACCGCAGTGGTTCTTCCCGTTCCGGGCAGCCCAGAGACGTAGATGTTGAAACCTGGGTTCAGAATCGACAAACCGAACTGAAGCGACTGCACCGCCCTGTCCTGGCCAATAATCGTGCTGAGGGCCGGTACCTCCTCTGTCGAAGCAAAGCTCAGCTGAGCTGGGTCACAGCTGCGTCGCAGCTGCTCGGGTGTGAGCTCCCTTGGGCTGGTCATATCCGCTCCTCCTAGTTATCCAGTAGCAGGCGCACTGCTTCGGCGAGCTGCGTGTCGCCACTCGACTCAACCTGGCCCGGTGTCATCTCCTGCACCTGCTTGGGCGTGAGGATCGTGCCGGTGTCGGGCAGCACGATCATCACGGCCGGCTCGATTCCTTGGTGCCAGATCACCCGACCCGCCGGCGTGCGCCACTCTTGCGTAGCCAGCAGCAAAGCAGACCCATCCGAAAGACCGATCGTGCTGAGGACGGTTCCCGTGCCGAACGTGGTCTCGCCGACGAGTGTAGCCCGCCCGGCATCCTGCAGCGCACCTGCCACAATCTCGGAGGCGCTTGCCGAACCTTGGTTGATCAGCACCACCAGGGGCAAGTCCAGCGCGATGCCTCCCTCCGTGACCGGAACAGGGGTGAGGGTTCCGCTGGCATCCCTTTGCTGCAGAACGATTCCACCTTCGAGGAACTGGCTGGCCACGCCAATTGCTTCGCTCAGAAGGCCACCGGGGTTGTTGCGCAGATCGAGGATGATCGCGGCACAGCCCTCTTCCTGTAGCTCGAGGAGCGCATGCTCCAGGTCTGCTGACACCCCATTGCTGAATGAAACTATGCGAATGAGCGCGCTGTCGGTGCCCGGGACCTTGCTCCACGTGACACGGGTCTCCTTGATCTTGGCCCGCGTCACCGTGACTCCTCGATCCCGGCCCGTGGTGGGGCTGCGAACGGTCAGACTGACTTCGGTGCCGCGTGGCCCTCGGATCCGGCTGATCGCCTCGTCGAGGGTGAGACCCGTCAGGCTCTCGCCGTCGACGGTGAGAATGATGTCCCCCGCGCGGAGACCAGCTGCCTCAGCCGGCGAACCGTCGATTGGCGACACGATCACGACCTGACCGTCTTTCATCTCAACATAGGCACCGATGCCCTCGAAGGAGCCCTGAAGCTGCTCCTTTTCTTGCTGGCGCATCTCGGGGCTGAGGAACCGGCTGTGCCCGGTATCACCTAGGGCATCCACCATGCCGCCAATGGCTCCGTAAGTGAGGGTCTCGGAGATCACTGCCGACCTGTCCACGTACGCTTGCTCAATTGCGTTCCATGCCTCCGCCATCAGCTCGAAGCTGGGCGCGGCATCGCCCCTGATGTTGCCGGGGGGCGAGTACCGCGCGAGGACCAGGCGGTCCAGTGCCACGCCCCCGGCCAGGCCGGCAATGAGCGCTGCTGTCGCCAGTAAGGTGGCGAGCAGCGCGGTCTGATTCCAACGAACCATGCAACCTCCACTACCTTCCGATTCCGGCGCTCTGCCGGTTCCGTCCGGGCGAACTGACTGCCCCGTCAGGCGGGCAGTAGCTTGTAGCCCACACCGCGTACCGTGAGAATGCGCTTGGGACTGCGCGGGTCCTGCTCGATTTTCTCGCGAAGCCAGCGTATATGAACATAGACCGCCTGTGGCTCTCCCTGGTACTCCGCACCCCAGACCCTGGCCAGAAGCGTGTCCACTGACACAACTCGTCCCGCCTCGCGGGCTAGGGCCAGCAGGAGGTCGAACTCGCGCGGGGTGAGCTCCAGCGGCTGGTCGCCAACGCTGGCGGAATGCCGTGCCGGGTCAATGACTAGGTCACCAACGACGATCGGCCTCGTGTCATGAGGATCGGGAGAGCCAGACGGTGCCGACCGGCGCAGTACAGCCCTGACACGGGCGAGCAGCACGTCAATGTCGAACGGCTTGGTTACGTAGTCATCCGCGCCCAGCTCCAGGCCAAGCACCTCGTCCAGGTCGCGGCGCCGTGCCGTAAGGAAGACGACCGGGGCGTTGATCTGCTGGCGAAGCTGCCTCAGTACATCCAGGCCGTCCATGCCGGGCAGCCCGATATCCAAGAGGACCAAATCGGGTGCTTCTGCCTGTGCGATGACCAAGGCATCCTCGCCGCTGGCCGCCGTAACCGTGCGGAATCCTGCCCGGTCCAGGTTGAAGGCCAGGCTTCTCCGCAGGAGGTCGTCGTCGTCAATGAGCAGTATTCTCTTCGCCAAAGCCCTCTTCCTGATCGTTCGTGTGCAGCATTCTATCAGAGAATGAGCCAGCGGGAATTCGGGGCGTGTCCGTGGAGTCACCCGGAGCACCGGTGAAAGCGCGGAGCGCATCGAAGACCGCACGCTGTGCCTTGTGGTCTATGACGTCTCCACCGGAGGCGATCATCGGAAAAAGCGGAGTCGCTCTCCCTGCTCGCCTTGGTTCGGCCAAGGCCGATTGTGAGAGCGACTCGACCTCGACCTGAGTGTGGGCCTGCACACAGGCGCCATGCTCAGGACTATGTGAGTTGTCGTACCGCCTAGCTGGCTGCCGCCTCAGCCCTGCAGCCGCCTCAGCTCTTCCTCCACCAGCACACGCCGCAGGACTTTGCCTACGGTGCTCTTGGGAAGCTCCTTCCGGAACTCGATGAACTTGGGCACCTTGTACGGAGCAAGGTTCTGGCGGCAGTACTCGATGATCTCTTCTTCGGTCGCCGTGACACCCGGCTTGAGGACGACGTAGGCCTTGACGCGCTCGCCCTTGTCCTTGCCGACCGGTACACCTGCCGCGACGGCTTCTAGTACTTTGGGGTGCGTGAAAAGCACCTCTTCCACTTCGCGCGGGTAGATGTTAAAGCCGCCCGCTCCCAGGATCATATCCTTCTTGCGGTCCACAATCTGGAAGAAGCCGTCGGAGTCCATGCGCGCCATGTCGCCGGTGTGGAGCCACCTCCCCGGGCCAAGGTTGGGGTGCTCACGCAAGACGTTGGCAGTCTCTGTCGGCATGTTCCAATACCCGAGCATGACCTGCGGGCCCTGGATCACCAGCTCCCCGATCTCCCCGACACCCAACAGCGTTTCGCCGGTCTCCAGGTCCATGATAACCGCCGTCGTGTCGGGCCAAGGTAGGCCGATCCAGCTTCCCTCCTTGCGCTTCCCGTAGATGGGGTTGGCATGCGTGACCGGGGTCGCCTCGCTCAGGCCGTAACCCTCGACCAGCTTGCCGCCGGTGACTCTCTCGAACTGCTGCTGCACCTCCGGCGGAAGGCCGGCAGCGCCACTCACGCACACGCGGATGGAGGAAATCTCGTACTTGCTCAGGCCCGGGTAGTTGTTGATCGCTACGTACAGTGCCGGCACTCCAGGGTACAGAGTGGGCTTGTGCTTGTTGATGGACTTGAGGACGTGGACAATCACCCTCGGGTTCGGGATGAGGATCATTGTCGAGCCGAGATACGCCGAGCTGTTCATGCACACGCTCATGGCATAGCTGTGGTAGAGGGGCAGGGCCGTGAGCATCACCTCTTTGCCTTCCTTGCCGTCCACCACCCAGCGGCACGTCTGGACCGCGTTGGCGACCAGGTTGCGGTGTGTGAGTTGTGCTCCCTTGGACACACCCGTCGTTCCTCCAGTGTACATGAGAACTCCCGTGTCCTCAGGTACCACTTCGACGGCGGACGGGGCATCGTCGCCCATGGCGAGCACATCCTGAAACCAGTATGTGGCGGCGTCGCCCGAGATATCCTGAAAGTGGCCCTCCTTCTTCTCCTTCGCGACGGTGAAGAGGAACTTGAGTGCAGCCGGGAAGTACTCCTTGATGTTGGCGACAATCACGTGCTCCAGCTGCGTCTCAGCCCTGATCTGCTTGATCACTGGGTAGGTCAAGCTAAGGCCGACGATGACCTTGGCGCCCGCATCGTTGATCTGGTGCTTGAGCTCGCGCGCTACATACTGGGGGTTGCATGGCACCACAATCCCGCCGATCATCGTCGTCGCATAGTACGCGACAACGAACTGAGGGCAGTTGGGGAGAAAGATAGCGACTCTATCGCCCTTTCGGACTCCGAGCTTCTGCAGCGCAGAGGCAAAGCGCTTCGTCAGCGCCAGAATCTCACGGTATGACAGAGAGGCATCCAACAGACGATCATGCAGGGGCTCCACCACGTTTCCAAAGACCGTAGCGGCCCTATCCGGAAACCTGTTTGCCGTGTCTATCAGGAACTGGTGGATGGGTACTCTCGGATAGTCGATAGTCGCGGGCACACCTCGATCATACTCCTTGAGCCAGGGCTTCTCCACGTTCATCCTCCTTTCATGGACCGAATCTGCCGCTCAGCTTTGCCGCAGCGCCAGTGTGCGCTGCTGCACTATAAGGTAGTATACAGAGACTGACCCAATCTGTCAAGTTGCCCGATGAGGCCTAGTTGACGTAATCCTCTCCCTGAGGTACCTTGGCCCCAGTGCTCGAGCGCTCGCGTTGCGCTAGAGCTCGCGCTTGATAGCGCGGCCCAGACGTGCGACACCCTCACGGATGACTTCCGGGGCACAATAGGAGAAGTTGAGCCGCATGCAAGAGCGTCCTTCGGTGTACCCGGGTGGGTAGAAGGCATGGCCGGGCACAAAGGCAACCCGCTCCTGGATTGCTACCTTCAGCAAGTCGTCGGCGTCAATGAACTGGGGCATGCAGGCCCAGAGGAAAAGGCCGCCCTGCGGCCGGGTCCAGGTCACCTCAGCCGGGAAGTGCTCCTGCATGGCCGCCAGCATGGTGTCGCGGCGCTCGTGGTACAGCTTGCGGACCTTTCGGACGTGCGCCCGAATCAGGCCTCGCTGGCAGATATCATACGTCACGAGCTGGACGAGGGTGCTGGTGTTGAGGTCGGCACCCTGCTTGGCGTTGATAAGTCTGCCGATCACCTTCTCGGGTGCCACAATCCAGCCGAGCCTTAGCCCCGGCGCCAGTGTCTTGGAGAACGTGCTCATGTAGATAGTGTTCTCCTTGTGCAACGCGCAGATTGGGATGATATCCTCGCCCTCGTACCGCAGCTCTCCGTAGGGATCGTCCTCAATGATGAAGGCGCCGTGCTTGGCTGCCAACTCGACGAGCCGCACGCGCTTGTCGAAGCACATGGTCGTACCGGCCGGATTGTGGAAGTTGGGCAACACATAGATGAACTTGACGCCGGGCTGGGTCTCCAAGACACGCTGGACGTCGTCCAGGCACATCCCGTCCGGCTCCTCGCGCACTCCAATATAGTCGGGCCCGTACACATTCCACGCCTGAATGGCTCCCAGGTAGGTCGGCAGTCCGACGATGATCTTGTCGCCGGAGTTGATAAAGACCTTGCCGAGGAGATCGAGCGCTTGCTGGGAGCCGTTGGTGAACAGGAGATTGGCATGCGCTGCAGGTACGTTGTACTTGGCCATCGCCTCGATCAGATACTGCTTGAGTGGGGGGTAACCTTCCGTGGTGCCGTATTGGAGCGCCAGCTCGGGCTCTCGGCTCAGAACCCAGGCGCAGGCATCCTGAAAATCGCGAACGGGGAAGGCAGCTGGTGCCGGCAGGCCGCCGGCAAAAGAGATGACGTCTGGCTCCATCGTGAACTTGAGCAGTTCTCGAATCACAGAGCTCTTCATGCGGACGTTGCGCCTGGCCAGCGCCCCATCCCAATCGGTTGTAACGTGGCCGTCCAGCCTGTGATTAGGATCCATCAGAAAGCCTCCTTGCTTGTCTGTTGTTGTGGGGATTGCCGCCCTTTCCAGCGCTCGGCAGCTCTTCGCTCGGCCTCTGCGGCCTTGCGGCGCCACCCAAACCCGGGGTGCCGGGAAACCTCGCCATCACGAGCCTGGCGACTCATGCGAACCAGCAAAGGGTCCTGGGCCATCCATTCGGCGTCTGTCGTCGGCAACAGAACGTACTTCCTCTGTGGTGAGCGGGCACCATCAGAGTACCATGGATCCCCCAGATCGGCAAGTCGCAGTAGCTGATAGAGTCAACGCCAGCTTCGCTCAGGCTTGATCAGTTCACGCGCCGCCTCTGTCGATTTCGGTTCTGAGGGCCGTCCAGATGAAGCTCGGCGAGCGCCTGCCCTATCTCCTCCACCCTGCGGACCGAAACGTCCACGATGCCATCAGGCGCGGGCTCTCTCTCGCTGACTAGGATCGTGATCATGCCGAGCGCCTTGGCCGGCTGCAGGTTGCGCAGGCTATCCTCCACCATCACACACTCCTGTGGCCGGACCCCCAGCAACCCGCACACGCGCTGGTAGGCGGCGGGGTGTGGCTTGCTCTCAAAGTGCAGGTCGCGTACATCCACGATCCGGGAGAAGTGACGCCGAATGCCAAGCAGGGACAGAACACGCTCGGCGTGCTCACGCGATGAGTTCGTGAAGACGGTCTTTGTCAGGGGGATCGAGGCCAGCACGGCGTCCAGTTCAGGGTTCTCCCGCAGGAGCCGGTCGAGTGGGACGTCGTGAACGAGGCGGAGGTACTCCTCGGGGTCAACCTGATGATCGATCTGCAAGCCCCGAAGCGTGGTCCCATAGTCGCGGAGGTAGCGCCGGCGCACAGCATCTGCCTCGGCCGGCGTTAGGCCGAGATGCGTTTGCACGTACTCCAGCATGCGGTCACGAATGCAGTCCATTACACCGGTGGTCGGTGCGTAGAGCGTCTCGTCCAGGTCAAAGAGCACGATGTGGGTCATGCGTCGTCGAACTCCTCCAGGCACTGCCTCAGCAGGAGAGAGTCGATGTTGCGGCCGGTCAGTATGGCAACCGCACGCCGGCCCGGAGACAGGGCTTTGCCGGCCAGCAGCGGTGCGATCGCGATCGCGCCCGAACCTTCCACCAGCAGCTGCTCGTGCGTGGCGAGCCAGGCAACCGCGTGCCGGACAGCGCTTTCGGGCACTGGCAGAACATCGTCGATAAGGCGGCCGGCTACCTCGAATGGCATGCGTCCAAAGCCGCCCGCCAGGCCATCGCAGATGGTCGACTCGGCGGGGAAGGTCTCGTAGGGCCGGCCGTCCCTCAACGACAGGTAGGCAGCAGGCGATGCCTCCGGCTGTACGCCGATGATTCGGATCCCAGGGCGCAATGCGCGGGCCGCGACGGCAACGCCGGCCACGAGCCCGCCGCCCCCGATCGGGACCAGGAGAAGGTCAGCATCCGGGAGTTCCTCCAAGACCTCGAGGGCGACTGTGCCCTGTCCCGCGATGACGGCCAGATCGTCGTAGGCCGACAGGTAGAGGGCTCCCTGGGCGTTTGCATATCGCGCGGCCTGCGCGTGCGCCGCGTCATAATCGGCGCCGGCGCGACGGAGGTGGCAGTGCATGGCCACAAGATGCCGAACCTTGGTCTCGGTGGCGACCTCCGGCAGAAAGATGGTAGCCGGCGCCAGTCCGAGAGCCTTGGCAGCGTACGCCACGCCTAGGCCATGATTGCCGGCCGATGCGGTGACGACGCCGCGCGCGCACTCCTCGGGCTCCAGGCTGGCAAGCTTGCTGAGCGCACCGCGCACCTTAAAAGAGCCGGTGTGCTGCCAGCATTCAAGCTTCAGGTAGACTTGGGCTCCAGCACGGCGGCCGAGCTCTTCTGACGGGAGGAGTGGCGTCCGCCATACATGCGAACCAAGTCGCTGGCGGGCCGCCACAATATCGCCCAGGGCAAGCTCGGTCACCGTGCCACCTGGCCGGACGGATGATCCCCACAAGAGTGTAAGGAAGGATCAACGGGCACCGTGCCTCCGTACGGTTGCGTGCAGGCTGGACGCGAGTTGTGGTGCCATTGCCTGAGGATGATATCACACTGGGGGGAGTGGGGGCAAATTGGGGGGCGGGGAGCCAGCGACGCCCTTGTCCCTGGCTCCCGCCCCGGGAGACAGCACCCATGTGGGGGAACTATGCCATTGCCTCCAGCATGGCCGGGATCACCTGGCGTGCGTCGCCCACGACCGCCATGTGGGCGACCTTCATGATAGGCGCCACTGGATCGGAGTTTATGGCGACGATGAACTTGGCACCCTGCACGCCGAAGTAATGGTAGACATCGCCCGAGACACCGCAGGCGATGTACAGGTCGGGAGCGACCGAGAGACCGCCCGCGCCGATCACCTGCTCCTCGTCGATCCACCCGGCATCGAGCGCACCCCGTGAGCCGGCGACGACGCCTCCTAGGGCTTCCGCAAGCCTGGTGACCATGGCAAAGCCGGCCGAATCCTGCATGCCGCGCCCCGCCGAGACGACAATGCGCGCCTTGGAGAGAGGCACCGGCGGCAGATCAACTGCGGGTACCGCGCCTTCGCGCACGAGCCGAGCACCAACTCCCTCCAGGTCGACGTCGACCTTCTGTATCTCTCCACGCACCCCGCCGGCGCGCGGCTTCCGGAAGGCACCCGGCTGCAGGGTCGCCATCTGTGGCCGCGCCTCGGGGCACGTGAGGGTGTGAAACACCTCCCCGCCCAGGACACCATAGGTGCCCAGCAGCAGCCGCTCGGTCATGTCCACCTCGAGGGCGACGCAGTGGCTGATAAGCCCCGTGCCCAGCTTCTGAGCCAGCCGTGGCGCCAGGTCATTGCCCAGGGAAGTGGCAGGCATCAGCACGATTTCGGGCCGCATCTCGTTCACAAGTCCGGCCAGCACATGAGCCCAGGTTTCAGCCTGGTACTCGGCCAGGGCAGGATCCTCGGCCAATAGGACCCGCTCGGCTCCGTAGCCGGCCAGCTCCTCGCCAAGCGCCTCCAGGTCGTCGCCCAGCAGGACTGCAAAGACGTAGCAGCCGATCTGGTCGGCGAGGTCGCGCGCCTGGCCCATGGCTTCGAGCGATGCCGGGACCAGCGCGTGCCCTGCAGCCTCTGCCACCACCCAGATGTTGCGGTAGCCGCTTCCGATCTGCTGGAGCGGGGCACTGCTCTCTTCCAACTCTTCGTCGAGAAAGCTAAAGTCCATGGTTGCCTCCGATAGGAAGGGCGCCTCTCCAGACGGCGGTGCGCCGGCAGGAGAGAGGCCGCATCACCGTACGGTCTTTTGCGCGCGCAGAGCGGCGAGGATATCTTCGGCCATGCCGGCGGGATCCCCCTCGAATCGCTCCCCGATGTCGAGCGGGGGAGGGAAGCTCTCCCGGCGGAAGCTCAGCAGTGGCGCCAGGGCAGCCTCGTCGAGGCCAAGCTCGGCCGCATCCCACACAGGCACTTGCCACTCGCGGTAGGCACTCATGACGCGGGCACCGAGCGGGTAGCGAGGCGGAAAGGCAACTGGGGCGACCGTCAGCAGCACCGGCAGTTGGGCGACGACGGCACAGAAGCCGTCGGCCCATCGCCGTACGGCACGCAGGCCGCCCTCAACCAGGGAGGCAGTGTGGACGTCGGTTACCTGGGCCATGCCAAGCGCCTCGGCAAGCCGCGGACCGATCTGTCCAGCCCCGGTGTCGCCCGATTCGCGGCCCGTGATGACCAGGTCGGCCCCTTCCAGTTTCTGGATGGCTGCCGTCAGGATGCGGGCCGTGGCGCTGATGTCGGCGTCCTCAAAGGCCTTGTCGCAGAGCAGGTAGGCCGCATCGCACCCCATTGCCAGGGCCTCCCGCAACGCATCGTCTGCCTGCGCCTTTCCCGCGCACAGGGCAAGGATCTCCCATCCGCCGGCCGCATCGAGGGCGGCCTCCTTTAGGCGCAGGGCTGCCTCGAGGGCGGCCTTGCTGCCTGGGTCAAGGATATACTCCTCCTGGTTGACAAAGATCCTCTCCTTGTCGCGCCGCACCGTGATGCCGCGGGGGTCAAGAATCTGCTTGACTGGCACGATGATTCTCATGCGGGTTCCTCCTTACGTCGATACCTTGACGCCATACGGCCGGAAGAGGTTCGACGCGATGACGATGCGCTGGATCTCGTTGGTTCCCTCATAGATCTCGGTGATCCGCTGGTCGCGCCAGCCACGCTCGATCTCGCAGTCCCGGCTGTAGCCCAGCGCTCCGTGGATCTGCAGCGCCTTGTTAGAGCAGCGGCCGGCCGTCTCGGAGCCAAAGAGCTTGCAGGCGGCGGCCTCCATGATGTGTGGTTGGTGGGTGTCGATGAGCCAGGCCGTCCGGTAAACCAGGGAGCGCAGTGCCTCGATCTCGACGAACATCTCCGAGATCATAAAGTGCACCGCCTGTTTCGTGGCAACCGGAACCCCGAATTGCTCGCGGGCCTTGGCCCACTGGATGGAGGCCTCCATGGCTACCTGTGCGCCGCCCAGGCAGCCGGCGCCGAGGCTGGCACGGCCGATGTCGAGGGACTTCATGAAAGTGAGAAAGCCGGCGCCAAACCTGCCCAGGACATTCTCCTTCGGGACGTGCACATCCTGCAGCACGCACTCGGCCGTGGTGCTGCCGCGGATTCCCATCTTGTTCTCCAGGCTGCCGATGGAGTAGCCGGGGCTGTCTGTCTCCACGATGAAGGCCGTGATGCCCCCATAGGCGCCCAAGGATGCGTCTGTCACCGCCATGATCACGATGGTGTCTGCGATGTCGCCGTTGGTGATGAACACTTTGGTGCCGTTGATCACGTACTCGTTACCATCTCGCACCGCGGTAGTCTTGATTGCCGCAGCATCCGAGCCGGCGGCTGCCTCAGTAAGCCCGAATGCGCCGATGTGCCTGCCTTGGGCCAGGGGCACGAGGTACTTGCGTTTCTGTTCTTCCGTGCCGTCCAGGTGGATCGACATGGCGGCGATGCCGATGTGCGCGCCGACGACGGTGGTCGTGCTGCTGCAGACCCGGCCGAGCTCCTCCGCGACGATGCAGTATCCGATCTCTCCGGCGCCCATGCCGCCGTACTCCTGTGGAAAAGGCACGCCCATCAGCCCCAGCGACGCCAGCTTCTTCACCAGCTCGGAGGGCACCCCATGCTCCCGGTCGATCTTTTTCGCGATTGGCTTGATCTCCGTCTCGCAGATCTCACGGACCACTCGGCGGAGAAGTCGATACTCTTTCGGGAAGCTGAAATCCATCTTCGTCCCTCCTTACGGCCGGATCTCCAGCCCCTCGGCCCGGTAGATGTCCCGGGCGACGAGGTATTGCTGGATCTGGCTGGTTCCGCCGACGATCTCCAGAGCGCGGCAGTCGCGGTAGTAGCGCTCGATGGCGTACTCCTTCATGTAGCCGTAGCCACCGTGCACCTGGAGCAGCTTGTTGGTCACCTCGTAGGCTGTGTGCCCGCTGAACAGCTTGGTGATGGAGGCGAGTTGGCTGAAATCCTGGCCCGAGTCGGCTAACCAGGCTGTCTGTGTGACCAAGCCGCGAATGGCCTCAATTGAGGCCTTGGCGTTGGCGATGTAGTTCTGGATGATCTGCTTCTGTGCGATGGGGACACTGAACTGGATGTGGTCCATCGAGAAGAGGACTGCCTCTTCCAGCGATCGCTCGCACGCCCCAAGTGCCATTGCCCCCAGGCCGAGACGGCTATAGTCTAGAGCGTGCTGGGCCAGGTCGAGCCCTTTGCCTTCGTCTCCCAGCCGCTGGCCCACCGGCACGCGTGCGCCGTCGAGATAGAGGGTGGTGAAGCTCACGCCACGTAGCCCGAGCGTCTTTTCCCGATAGCCGACCGTCAGGCCTGGGGTGTCTCGCTCAATCAGGAAGGCCGTGATACCTCGATCGGCCCTTGCCAGCACCAGGAAAAGCCCTGCAAGCCCGCCGTTGCCGACCCAGACCTTGGTACCAGTCAGCCGGTAAAAGTCTCCATCGCGGACGGCGGTGGTGCGCAGTGCGGCGGCATCCGATCCAGCTCCGGGCTCGGTCAGCGCAAAGGCACCGAGCGTCTCGCCCATGGCAAGGCCTGGCACAAACCTCGCGCGCTGGTCGTCTGTGCCGTGGTCCAGGAGGGGCTTGACGACCAAGCTGTTGTGCGCCGCCAGGGTCACGGCCGTGGACATGTCGGCGCGCGCCAGCTCCTCCAGCATCAAGGTATAGGTGTAAACGTCGAGCCCACAGCCATCCATCGACTCGGGCACGAGCGCAGCCCAGAAGCCCTGGTCAACTGCCTTGTTCAGCAGTTCAACCGGCGGCTCCTCAGCCTGGTCAATGTGCTCACCGCGGGGCCGGATCTCTTTTGCGCAGAAGTCCGAGAACATCCGCTTGAACATCAATTGGTCTTCGGAAAGTCGCAAATCCATGCCGTCCTCCTTGGCGAATAGCCTGTGGCATAGGGCAGAGGCAGATTCGCAGTGGCCGGCGGCAGGCTGTGTCCAGCGAAGAGCCGCCGGCTGTCTGCTCGTCCTATGCGTGGGCTATCTGCGATGGGCTACTTGTCCTTGAAGACCGGCCTCCGCTTTTGCAGGAAGGCGCCCACTCCCTCGCGCATGTCCTCCGTGGCGGTCAAGCCTGCGAAGATGCGTGCATCGTTCTCGATGGCCTCGCTCAGCGGCTTGTCCTGGCCCTCGTCGACGGCCTGCAGAATGGCGCCCATCGCCAGCCCTCCCCACATCGAGAGAGCCTTTGCCCAACGCTTGGCCTCGCGGACGACCGTCCCCGCCGGGACGACCTTGTTGACCAGGCCGATCCGGTATGCCTCTGTGGCCTTGATGTTGCCTCCGCCCAGCATCAGCTCCAGGGCATTGCCCTTTCCCACCAAGCGGGGCAGGCGCTGCGTGCCACCCCAGCCTGGGATGATGCCAAGCTTGATCTCGGGTTGGCCCATCTGGATCGAATCCTCAGCCAGCCGGATGTGGCAGGCCATAGCCAGCTCCATGCCGCCGCCCAGGCAGTAGCCACCGTTGATGGCGGCGATGACAGGTTTGCGGCAGTGCTCGATCTTGTCAAAGACCTGCTGGCCGTAGCGCACTACCTCGTAGCCATCCTCGGGGCCCTTGATGGCAGCGATTTCGTTAATGTCCGCGCCTGCCACAAAAAAGGTGCCAGCACCCGTGATGATGATGACCTTCACCTGGGAATCGGCAGCCATCTCATCGAACGCGGCATTCAAGTCTAGCATAGTCTGTGTGTTGAACGCGTTGGCTGGAGGGTGGTCGATTGTGATGATCCCGGTTCGGTCCTCAACCGCTACCTTGACGAACTGATACTCTCCCATGATCGTCTCCTTTCGGTGTGATTAGGCACTGTATTCTCGGAAGCCGAGACCCGTCTTCTTGCCCAGGTTTCCCTGGCGCACCTTCTGGTACAGAATGTCGGTCGGGTGGAAACGTGGTCCGAGTTCTTGCTCCAGCGCCTCCAGCTTGGCGACCACGGTATCTAGCCCGAGTTCGTCCATGTACTCCAGCGGCCCCATGCGAACCAGCTCACCGCCCTTGTTCACCTGCATGCCGATTCCGGCGATGCAGGCCATGTCGACGTCGTAGACGTTGGCGATGTTCTCCGCCACGCACATGGCTGCCTCGTTGAGGAAGGGCATTATGAGTCGGTCCACGCTGAAGCTGGTGCCTGTCTTCACCTCTCCCGACGCCTGCAGGCCCTTGATGATCTCCTCAATCGGCTCCGCGTCGGCTGCCGTGTAGATGTAGAATCCGACGCCGGCCTTCTCCCCAAACCGCTTCTTTTCAACCAGTTGGTAGTAGAGCTGGGCCGGTCGGACTCGCTCTCCGTACTGCGAGTAGAGGTACTCGCCGACGTGCGCGCACACATCGATGCCCAGCATGTCCTGCAGGATGAAGGGGCCCATCGGCCAGCCAAAACCTCCACTGCCCAGTGCTTCATCGATCTGTGCAATCGTCGCCGCGCCCTCCTGGGCCGCCAATACGGCCTCGTTCAGGTAAGGCATCAGCAGACGGTTCACCAGGAACCCGGGACACTCCTTCACAATGACGGGGATCTTGCGTAGGTCCTGGGTGAACTGCTGGACGGTGTCGATCGTCTCTTGGTCGGTCTGCGCGCCCGGGATGATCTCCACCAGCTTCATGATGTGCGCCGGGTTGAAAAAGTGCATGCCGATCACTTTGCTCGGCCGGCTCGTGACGGCCCCCATCTCGGTAATCGAGAGGGCCGACGTGTTGGAGGCAAAGATCGTCTCCGGCATGCACACCTGGTCCAGCTCTTTCAGGACTCTCTGCTTAACCGACAGCACCTCGGGCACAGCCTCGATGATGATGTCCACATCTGAGAGGTCGTCGTAGCTGAGCGTGTAGCTAATGAGGCTCAGCTTCTCCTGCATCTGGCCGGCGGTCATCTTGCCCCTGTCGACGCGGGCTTGGTAGATGCCCTCCACCGTCTGCTTTGCCAGGTCGAGTTGGCTCTGCACGATGTCCTTCACGACGACGGGCAATCCTGTGAAGGTGACCACCTGCGCGATACCGCCGCCCATTGCGCCGGCACCCACGACACCCACCTTGAAAATCCACATGGCTCTAACCTCCTCACTAGTCAATTACGCGTGCGCGGCCGCAAGGTGCAGCGCACCACTGAGGTGCGCCGCACCCACTACCACGTGGGCATGGGAAGGGCAGCAGTGGGGTTGTCCAGCCGGACGAAATAGACCCACTGGTCCGGGTACTTGGCGAAAGCGAGCGCGTCGGCCTTGCCCAACGTGGCGCCAACGAAAAAGTCCCCGCTCTCCGGCTCGATGGCGACCACGCCGGCCTTTCCCTCGAGCTTTGGCGCTATCTCGGCGAGTCGGGCCTTGCCCTTTGCCTCGAACGCCGCCCTGGCCTTCTTGTCCTGCCAAATCGTCACGTCTGCCATGATGATCCTCCTACTTCCGCTCGACGACGATCGTGCCGCCCATGCCGCCGCCGACACAGGCGGTGATGAGCCCTAGTGACACGTCCCGCTTGATCATCTCGTGAATCAGCGTGACCATCACTCGCGTGCCTGTGCAGCCGACCGGGTGACCGAGGGCGATGGCGCCGCCGTTGACGTTGACCTTGTCCCAGTTCCACCCCTCGTCCTCCAGCTCCATGCCAACCGCCATCGACTGGGCAGCAAACGCTTCGTTGATCTCGATCAGGTCGATATCGGTCAGCTTGAGCCCGGCGCGCTTGAGGGCCTTGGGGACCGAGTAAGCCGGCCCGAGGCCCATGATGTCGGGTGGGATCGCGGCGTACGCGTAGGTGCGTATGTACGCCAAGGGCTTGAACCCCAGTGCCTGGGCTCGGTCCGCAGTCATGACAATTACCGCTGCTGCGCCGTCGCTGATGGGGCAAGCGTTGGCCGGAGTAACCGTTCCGCCTTTCTTGAAGACGGTGGGGTACATCGCTGCCTTCTGCACAGACAGGGTGGGGTTGATGCACTCGTCCTGGACAATCTCCTCGTAGGCCACTTCCTGGCCCGCCACCTTCTTGCTGACGCGGACGGGCACGATCTCGTCGCGGAAGCGGCCCATGCGCGTGGCCCGAAAGGCCTTCTGGTGACTCTTCACAGCGAACTTGTCCTGCTCCTCCTGGGTCAGTCCGTACAGCATGGCGATGTTCTCTGCGGTAAAGCCCATCATCATGTTGCAGACTGGGTCGTTGAGCCCTTCCCAGAGGGTGTCCACGAAGGTGTCGTGGCGCAGCTTGAGCCCCCAGCGCGCGCCGCGCACGACGTAGGGCGAAGTGCTCATGCTCTCCGCACCGCCGCAGAGGAACACCTCGCCGTCGCCAGCCTGGATCGCCTGGCAGGCTGCCGTGATCGACTGCATTCCCGAAACGCAGTTGCGCTGCACGGTGTAGCCCGGCACGTGGACTGGCACGCCGGCCATTAGCGCAGCCACGTGTCCGATGTTCGGCGCATCGCTCTGCTGCCCGATACATCCCAAGATGACGTCATCAAACAGGTTTGGATCGATCCCAGTGCGCTGGATCACCTCGCGGAAGACGAGGGCAGCCAGCTCCTGGGCAGTGAGCGTTCGGAACGCTCCCCCATGGCTGCCGATAGGGGTGCGCACCCCGCCGACAATCACCACTTCTTTCATGCCTAGCCTCCTTCTCTTGGTTCGTGTGGGACGGCTCCAATGGACTCGCTGCGCCCGTCAAGCAGGCCCTTCAGGACGAGGTCCAGCGTCGATCGGTAGATGCTCCCCGCGCTGGCGCGCAGCATGCGCTTGCGTGTGGGATGCGCCATGAGGATCAGAACGCCATTGATGGCAGCCCAGACCGAGCCGGCCGACCGCCACGGGTCGTCGGTGACAAAAACCCCTGCCTCCGCTCCACGGCGGACCTCTTGGGCCACCAACTCCAGCCCCTCGAGGCTCTTCTTCAGCACGAGCTGGTGGAGGCGGGGCGGGATCGATTCCTCGAAGCGGCCGCGGTCGAGGCCCATGATCAGGCGAAAGTAGAGGGGAGAGGACTCGCAAAACTGGCGGTAGGCATCGGCCAAGGCACGTAGGGCGTCGACCGGGTCAGCTTCAGGCTTAGCCTTTACGCAGGCCCGCATCTGCAGGAGCAGCAGGTCGAGGCCCTCCACAAGCAAATGAGCAAGGATTTCCTCCTTGCTCTGAAAGTACAGGTAGATGGTGCCCTTGCTGACCTCGGCCCGGGAGGCGATGTCGTCCATCGTCGGGCGGCCGACACCTCGCTCAAGGAACTCCTGGCGTGCCGCATCCAGGATCTCGCTACGGCGCTGGGCCTTTTCTCGCGCTCGACGTTCAGCCGTGCTCAAGGACTCACTCCCGTCCTCCTGCACCCCGTGCAGGGCTACACTCGCCGCTGATGCCGAACTGCCGGTCACTCACTGACTGACAGTCATTCTATCACGGACCCCGCCGGATGTCAAGTCGAGCCGATGCTGGGTTGACACCCGCACCAAAGGTTGCTAGAATGCCAGCGCGGTGCAGCCGGATGGCTGTACCAGCTCCAAACAGGGGGAACTGACATGCTCAGGTACGCACTCAGCATCACGCGGTGGCGCCTATTCGCTGCCCTGCTTATGGCTGTCTTCTCGCTCGTGAGCCTGGTCGTGCCTGCAGCGATGCCTGAGGCACTTGCCACGCGCGAGTGGCAGCGGGCTGACGAAGAGGCCGAGATCAATTTCCGCCCCGACTACCTTGGTCTGGCGACCGGCGATCCGGCCGCAGAGCACTCGGTCTATGCCTGGCCTTTTTCGCTCGAGTCGATCGGCCATTTGATGCAGTCGTACCAGTACTACGGCGGCGATCCCTACTTCCATCATGGCATGGATGTCATGGCGCCCAGCGGAACCCAGATCTACAGCCGCTCCGGCGGTCAGGTGGTGAACATCGAGAACTACAACCCCGGCTGGAACCTCTACTGGGAAGTCGCCATCCTCGATGCGGAAGGGTACCTCTGGCAGTACCATCACGTCGATGAGCCGACTATCCCCGACTCTGTCTGGAACAAGTACTACGAGTATCTGGCGGACCCTGTGAACGGAGGGTTCGTGCCCGCCGACACATGGATCGGGAACATCGTCTACTGGACGGTAGGCTATCCGGGTGCACCCACCAACTTCCACCACATCCATTTGAACATTATCGGCGCTGATGGCAAGTATTTGCAGGGCATGGCGTTTCATACACCCCTCGCTGACGACGATGCCCCTGAGATTCAGGCTGTGGGCCTCCTGAAGAACGGTCAGATCTACCCTGGCAACCAGGTCGAAGGGGCGTACAGCCTCTATGTACACACGCGCGACCTGGTCCTGGCGCCCGAGTGGTACGGCTACTGGCTGCCGCCCTATGAGATCAGGTACTCCGTCGACCGTCAGGCTGCCAAGACAGTCTGGAGGTTCGATACCATCCCCGGCGGTGGGGATCGCTATGCCTACGTCGAGGATTTCTTCGTCGTTCCACCCACCTGTGGGGACTATGACTGCAACGAGTTCTATATCGATCTGGGCTTTGGTTTGATGGAGCCGGAGGGCTTTCCCTCGACACCCGGCGAGCACAGCGTCCTGGTCAAGGTGCGCGACTACGCCGGCAATCAAGCTGTCGGCAGCTATTTCTGGACGGTCCTGGGGGCCAACAGCTCGCATATAGGCGACCTGGATGGCAACCGGGTAGTCCGTCCCAGCGGTGCATGGACGGCCAAGGTCACCATTGCCGCGCACGATCTGTACCACGCTGCCCTTGCCGGGGCGACGGTGCAGGGGCAGTGGTCCGACGGCACCACGTCTACATGCGTGACCGGCACCGCCGGTCGCTGCGTTGTGCTGAAAGGCCTGACCAGTCCGGTGCCGAGCGTGAACTTTGCCGTGCAGTCAGTGACCAAGACCGGCTATCCCTATGCGCCTGCCGCGAACCACGATCCCGACGGGGACAGCAACGGGACGCTGATTACTGTCAACAAGACGCCGTAGGGATCGCCCTGCAGCCATGGATCTGCCCACGCCGGGGCACGTTCCCGGCGTGGGCCATCTCGCGCGGGACGCCTTGTGGGCATGGCGGACCTCCGCGACTTGACTTTCACTTCCCCGCACGGCATAATGGGCGCACGGGGCGGCCCATGCACAAGGTCGACGAACTAGGGGGCTCAGGCCCAGCGCTCCATCTCGCGCCGGCAAACGGCTTTCCTTGTGGCACCTACCGCGAGTTGGCGAATCTCCTAGCGCAACACTTTCGCGTCATCTCTCTGTGGCCCCGTCCTCTATGGCCCGGCAGCCCGCCTGCCTCCGCTCTTGACTGGCATCCGCTGGCTCAAGACCTGATCGACGGGCTGGATCGGATGGAGCTGTCCGGTGTGTCCGGTGTTGGCCACTCCATCGGTGCGGTCCTTACCCTCTGGGCAGCCATTCAGAGGCCAGATCTCTTTCGGGCCATCGTGCTGATCGATCCTGTGATCCTCCCCCCGTGGATGCTCTGGCTTGTCGCGGCTGCTCGGGCGGTGGGTCTGGAGAGGCGTATGAAGATTGCGCGCGCAGCCCTCAGCCGGCGGCGCACTTTCCCCGGCCGTCAGGCTTGCTTTGAGCACTACCGGTCCAAGCCGCTGTTTGAGCGCTGGGGCGATGAGGCGTTGTGGGCCTATGTCGATGCTGGTACCTGGCTCCGCCCGGATGGTCTGCTTGAGCTAGCCTTTCCTCCCGAATGGGAGGCGCATATCTTCTCCACGCTTCCCACCGATGTGTGGCATGGTCTGGGGCGTCTGCGCGTTCCTGCGTTGGTCCTTCGCGGCGAGCTATCGCCCACCTTTCGCCCGGCCGCTGTCGAGCGGCTGCGGCGCCTTCTGCCCCGGGCACGCTTCGTGACTATTCCGGGCGCGGGGCACCTCGCGCCCATGGAGCGGCCTGGGGAGGTCGGCTCTGTTATCCTGGAGTTCCTGGACGGCGGCTGACCCGTTGTCAGTTCAGAGGAGTCTCAGTCTCCGTGTCGACGACCAGGCAGCTCGCCTTACTCTGTAGTGAGAACCGCGCGAAATTGCATTTTCTGGGCATAAATGGTATAGTATCGAGTAGGATGAGAGATCACAGCAGGAGGAGAACATGCCAAGCTATGACGCGGGTCCAGGAGATTGGAGCGATCGTGACTGGGAGTCGCCCGACCACAAGCCGGCAACGCAGGCCAAGCGCCGGCTGACACTGCCTCCCTGGCTGCTTGTCACAGCCGCGGTCGTGATTGCCATTCTGCTCTGTGTGGCGCTGGTGCTCATTGTCCGGGCACTCCGCGCTCAGCCCGAGGTGACGCCGACTGCCGAGAACACTGTGGCCAGTGCAGCAACGTCTCTCCCTGATGTCATGACAACATCCACGCCGATCACCGCGATCCTACCGACTGAGCCGGTGTCGCCGACGGCGACGGTGGTTATACCCGGCGTGGCAACTCCCTCGCCGGTTGTCTACACGGAGATCGCGGCTGGGGCTCAGGTCACGGTGCAGGGGACGGGCGGCCGCGGCCTGAACATTCGCGTCAGCCCCACTACGTCCGCGAACCTGACGGGCAGCGCCAAGGACGGCGATGTTCTGACGGTGCTGGAGGGCCCCAGAGAGGCCGACGGCTACACCTGGTGGAAGGTCAGGACCGAAGCGGGTAAGGAGGGCTGGGCTGCGGCCAACTTCCTTGCCCTCAAACCGCAGTGAGTTCGCGCACTTGACGGTCATCGATCTTCCGATCCGGCTGAGAGCACGCCTCAGCCAGGGTCACCCCTGGGTCTACCGCACCCAGGTTCCCGGGATGTCGGACCTGGCATCTGGGACCTGGGTGCGGGTGCGCTGTGGCGGTTTCTCGGGTTATGGCCTCTGGGACTCGGAGAGCTCTATCGCCATCCGCTTGGTCTCCAGGCACCACGTGCCCGACGAGGCATGGGTGGGGGAGCGGGTCGAGGAGGCATGGGAGCTGCGCGCGCCTATCCGCGAGACCTCAACCACGGGCTACCGCTGGATCTATGGAGAGGCCGACGGTCTGCCCGGTGTTGTCGTGGACCTGTACGCCGATTTCGCGGTGGTTGAGACCTTCGTGGAGTCCGCAGATGTGCTGGTGCCCTGGGTCGCCGGCAGCCTCCACGCCCACGCGCGGTTGCGGGGTGTGGTGTGGAGGCGGCGTGGCGCAGAGCCGCGCATGCTCTGGGGCCAGCGTCCTCCGGCGAGCCTGGTGGTGGAGGAGAATGGTCTGCTGATGTACGCCGACCTCTGGGCAGGCCAAAAGACGGGGTTGTTCCACGATCAGCGTGATAACCGGCTTACCCTCGCTCCCCTCTGCCGCGGCCGTTCGGTACTCGACTGCTTTAGCTACACCGGCGGATTCGCCCTGCACGCTGCGCGCGCTGGAGCGTCGGCTGTCCTGGTGGTGGACCGGTCCGCCGATGCGATTGAGGCAGCGCAGCAGAATTTCCGCCTCAACGAGATGAGTATCGACCGGCACGAGTGGCATGTCGGTGATGGCTTTGAGGTTCTTCAGGAGCTGGCAGCCAGTGGGCGGCGCTTTGGCGTCGTGATTCTCGACCCCCCGAGCCTGGCGAAGGACCGGCAAAGCCGGCAGGCAGCCGAGCGCGCCTATGTTCGGCTCAACCGCTCGGCACTGGGGTGCGTGGAGCCGGGTGGTCTGCTCGCCTCGGCCAGCTGCACTAGCCAGGTGTCGCCCGAGGCGTTTCGCGAGGCCCTGGCCGAGGCCGCCCGGTTGACCGGAAAGCGCCTGCAGGTGTTGCACGAGGCCGGCCAGCCGATCGATCACCCAGTGCCGGTGGGCTTCCCTGAGGCCCGCTATCTCAAGTTCGTCGTCAGCCGCGTTCTTCCCCTGGCGTAAGCAAAAGGTGCAGCGCACCTTCCGGGCGCGCTGCACCTCTCGCTCAACTCACCCAGGCCTCACCAGTGGATTTGCACCGTCGTCCCGTTGGGTGCCCATCCATACAGCGCCGCAGCGTTGGCGCGCGTCAGGTTGATGCAGCCATGGCTCATGGGGTGCCCAAAGTTGTTGTGCCAATAGGTGCCGTGGATGGCATAGCCCCGGTAGAAGTACATCGTGTGCGGCACCCCGGGCAGGTAGTAACCGGGCCCGCTCATCGGCGTCGACAGGTACTTCGCATAGACGCGGAAGGTGCCGGTGGGCGTGGGGTAGCGCGCGATCCCGGTCGAGACGATGAACGAGTACACGACCGTATTACCCTGGTGCGCGTACAGACGCTGGCTGCTCAGGTCCACCTCGATCCACTTTCCGCCACCACCTGAGCTCCCGCCGCCACTGCTGCCCCCACCGCTGCTGCCGCTGACCCGCAGGCGCTGCCCGACGTAGATCAGGTTCGGGTTGCGGATGCCGTTCAGCGACGCGAGCGCGTTAACGCTCGTCCCATAGCGATAGGCAATGCTCGCGAGGGTCTCTCCGCGCTGGACGATGTGTATGCCGCCGCCCGAGGAGCCTCCGCCTCCCTGTCCACCGGCTCCTGGGATGACCAGTCTCTGCCCCACCCAGATGAAGTTGATATTCCTGAGGCCGTTGGCACTGGCGATTGCCCAGACTGTCGTGCCGTAGCGGGCAGCAATGCGACCCAGTGTGTCCCCGCGCTGCACAACGTACACCGTCTGCGCGGCGTGGGCTGCTGGTGGCAACACAAACGCCACGATGACGAGCAGCGACAGCAGAACGGCTGTCCAGTGGATAATCCGCTTGCCAAACATCACCAGTCCTCCTATTGACTCCTAGGCTACTTCCATTATAGTTCGATCTTGCCGCCGCGCCATCCCCTCTTCGGGGGAACCCTAGGGAGTAGGTTGCTTCCCTGTCAGACTAGGCCGCTGGGTCTGTGGGAGTGGCAAGGCGCGGTCCATGGTGTCGTTCCCTCCATGTCTCGGGCCGCCAATCGTCTGGCAGCTGGACGGCCACCACCTCGCCGCGCGCGCACAGCTCGCCTTCGACAGACAGGGTCGTCGTCACCACGATTCTACGGCCCCTTATCTCCTTGACGCGGGAGCGCAGCTCCAGTGGTCCCTCGATCGGCGCTGGCTTCAGGTAGTCGACCTGAAGCGAGGCAGTCACAAATCTCCTGGCCGGCAGGGTATCCATCTCCCTTCCTTCCGCCCGGTAAGCAGCCGCCGCGGCGGTACCGGTGGAGTGGCAGTCGATCAGGGAGGCGATCAGCCCGCCGTACACAAAGCCCTCAATCGCCGTGTGGTACGGCTTGGGATGGAAGGTGCAGACTGCCTCCTCGCCGTCCCAGAAACTCTGGACGTGCAGCCCCTGCTCGTTCAGCCGGCCACAGCCGTAGCATACCGCCACATTGTCCGGGTAGTACTCCTGGAACGCCCGAGGGTTGCTCTTCTCTATATCCATCGCAGCACCACTCCAAAGATCACCAGCGCCAGAGCGTCCAGGCTCAGGATCGTGCCGACGGTGATTGCCTGCTTCTTTGCACACTCCATGTCGTGCACCCAGAAAGAGACGAGGAAAAAGGGCAGGTAGCCGACTAGGAATATCAGCCAGGGTGCCCGGATGTTCCAGAACGAATGGTCCCAGGTCAGTGCACCGGCGAGGTTGAGGAGTATTTCGACAAAGACGCAGAACGCCGATCCGACTACGGCAAAGAAGAGGCGATTGGGAATGCCAAGTATCTTTTGCCTCTTGTCCGCGGGCAGCATCTTGCCAAAGGCGATGCCAGAGATCGCGAACATGAAGCAGATCTCGATGCTCAGCCCGATGAGGAGGACGTAGGCGGAATCGCCAGGCGTGCCCCACACCGGCGCCCTGTTGGTGAAGTGAAATGCCAGGCCGTTCCAGATCTCGTTGAACCAGTCCATTCCCCAGAAGGCAAGCCCGGCAAAGACCAGACTCCAATTGCGTCGTTCGACCTCGACCGCATAGACATAAACCACGAGCGCAAAGAGGGGAATCACGTACCACTGGAATGTCTCGGGATTCCGCAGGACGCTGAGAGCCTGGCGTGCAGATTCGGTTGGCATCATTGCTCCCCTTCATGGAAGTGTCGGTCCCACCCGGGTGCCGTGACCTCAGTCTACCTCAACAGAGCTGTCACGTCAACTGCGCCAGATGCACCACGCCCGTCGCTGCATAGGACCAAGTGCCCGCCGCTGCATAGGACCAAGTGCCCGCCGCCCTCACGCGCAGTCTTGTGCCCATTCGTGGGGCATGTCGTGCGATTTGCATCGGCTCCTGGGTGCGCGACTGCACAACTTGACCTGCGGGCGTCCTGCTGCTAGAATCCCTGCATGGTGCGGCGAGCCCAGTTTCTGCGCTACCGGCCCGGGGCGATTCTCAACAAAGCGAAGCGGGCGGATCACTGGTTCTGGAGCCGGTACAGTGCCTACCCCTATAAGGGCTGCCAACACGGTTGCCTCTTCTGCTACTGCCGGGAAAGGAAGTACTGCCCCCATGACGACCCGAACGATTTCGCCTACGTCGTCCAGGTGAAAGAGAGTGCTCCCGAGTTGTTGCGGAAAGCCCTGAGCCGGCTGCCGGTGGACGTGGTGTGTACCGGCGACTACCAGGCGGCCGAGCGCAAGTTTGGCGTGTCGCGCAAGATGCTCGAGGTCTGCCTGGAGCTGGGCTTTCCAGTCTCGGTCCTGGAGCGCTCCCCACTCGTCCTGCGCGACCTCGACCTGATCAAAGAGATCAACCAACGGGCGCCCTCGGTCGTCTTTTTCAGCATGATCTCGGCGCCCGACTCGCCGACGTACGAGCGTGTGCGCCAGATGGAAAATCTGGCCCCCAGCATGGAAAAGCGTTACGCCGCCATGGAGCAGGTTGCCGGGGCGGGCATCCTGACCGGCATCAGCATGATGCCGATTCTTCCCGGCCTGTGCGACACCGATGAGAACCTGGAGGCCACCATCCGCTGCACGGCGGAGCATGGCGGCCGCTTCGTCCTCGCCGGCGGTCTGACCCTAGCGGACCAGCAGCGCGACTACTTCTTCGGCATCCTGCGCGAGCGGTTCCCGGACCTCGTGCCGCTCTACGCGCGGCTGTACCCTGCCGGCTCCTACGGCCCGATGCGCAGCGGCGACCCTTACGCCACCGGGCGGCGGGTGCGCAAGTTGTGCTCGCAGTACGGCATCTCGGATAGGATGCCCCGTCCGATCATCCCCGGTGACAAGCGCGCATTGAGCAAGCGCATCGTTGAGGAACTGGCGAATCGGTGTTACTGGATGGAGCTGGACAATGCACCGGGGCAGCGGGCGTGGGCCTACCGCAAGGCGGCGTGGGCGATTGAGGACCTGGAGCAGGACGTCGGGCTGGTCTACCGGCAGATGGGGCGGAAGGGGCTGGAGAGCATCGAGAACGTGGGTCTGCGGCTGGCCGAGGTGGTGGAAGGGCTGATCAACGAGGTGTCGGTCAGTCCGGAGAGTGGACCACGGCCAGACCGACCTGGTTGAGGCGACACTGGCTGCGCTCAGTGCAGCCAGTGGGAAAGGAGACACGCGGCGATGGGCACTCGAATAGCTATTATCGGTGTGGGGAACATTGGGACGGCAATCGCCAACGGCCTGGTCCGGTCCGAGCGCTTTCCGGCCGGCGAGATCACGCTCACGCGACGGCGGGCGCACCTGTTGGAGGCGATGAGGCAGCAGGGTTTCAACATCGCGCCAGACAACCGGTCGGCGGTCCGGCAGGCGGACGTGATCATAGTCGCCGTCGAGCCGCAGCAGGTCGACCGGGTGTTGGCAGAGATCTCTCCAGAGCTCCGGCCCGGCCGGCACATTGTCGTCTCGGTGGTCACCGGCGCAAGCACGCGGGAGATCGCCCGCCAGTTGGGCGAGGGGATCGCCATCGTGCGGGCCATGCCAAACACCGCCATCGCCGTGCGTGAGTCGATGACCTGCATCGCTTCGGAGACTGCAGACGGGCACGCGCTCGAGGTGGCGCGATCCATCTTCGACACGGTGGGGCGCACCATCGTGATCGCAGAGGAGGAGATGATTGCCGCTACGGCGCTGGGCGCCTGCGGCGTGGCGTTCTTCCTGCGCGCGATCCGGGCGGCCTCGCAGGGTGGGATCGAGATTGGCTTCCGTTCCGCCGACGCGCTCGCTATCGCCGCCCAGACGGCCCGCGGCGCTGCCTCGCTCCTGCTGGCCTCCGGCAACCATCCCGAAGACGAGATAGACCGTGTCACGACGCCTCGGGGATGCACGATTGCCGGCCTAAACCAGATGGAGCACGAGGGGTTCAGCTCGGCCATGATCACTGGCATCACCGTCTCGGCACAAAGAGCGGCTCAGCTTTACACAAGGCCTGACCGTGGGGACTGAGAGCTCGATCTGCGCGTCGAAGGGCGCTCGTGCAGCGGCTGTGCCCATCTTCCTGGTGGTGGGTTCTCCGGCCGTGGGCAAAAGCCGTACGAGCCACGCACTGGCCGGCCGCTTTCCCCTCAGCATTCACATCCCCGTCGATGACCTGCGCAACCTGGTTGTGTCAGGTATCGCGCTGCCTGCCGCAGTCTGGAGCGACGAGCTGGTCCGGCAGGTAACGCTGGCGCGCGCGACTGCCGCCCGGATGGCGCGCGCCTATCACGAGGCCAGCTTTGCTGTGGTCCTCGACGAGTTCCTCGACTCCGATCACCTCTCCGGCTATCAGCCGCTGCTGGGTCACCGAGACCTGTGCAAGGTCGTCCCATTCCCGGCCCAGGAGGCGGCACTCGAGCGCAACAGACAACGCTGCGGCACGGAGCCCTGCGCGCGCATTCATCGAAGAGGGGCTGCACATCGTCTACAGGGGGTTCGGTGCAAGGATCCCGCATCTCGTGCGGCAGGGATGGCTCGTTGTCGACACGATGTCCATGGATGTGGAGGAGACGGTCACGGAGCTTCTGCGGCGGGCAAAGTGCGGCGGAGACCATGAAGCCCTACGCTGACCTCTCCATGGCCGGCAAGCGGCGCCGGCTGCATCGGATCGCCGTCGACGCACTGGCGCGCTACGACCTCAGGGAGCCGGTGCTGGCCTATCACGGCTTCGCCACCAACCTGCTCTACCGCGTGACCACAGGCTCCGGCGAGCGCTTCATCCTCCGTCTTGCTCCGCCAGGATGGCGCACCCTGGAGGACCTCCAGTCAGATGCCCTGTGGCTCAGCGCACTCGCCCGCGATACGGCCATCCCCGTCCCGAGGGTCGTGCCATCGGCCTCCGGAGAGCTCGTGGTGCCACTGGCGCGCCCCGACGTCGCCAAGACCTGGAACGCCACGCTGATGAGCTGGTTGCCGGGACGGTTGCTCGGGCACTATCTCACAGAGCGCAACCTCGAGAAGATGGGCGCGCTTTTTGCCGAGCTGCACCACCACGGCGGTGCGTGGACTCCACCGGCCGGCTTTACCACCCGTCGCTTCGACCACTGGCTCTCCAGAGGCGAGCCGAACCTTATCGCCCGGGGCGTGCCGGCGGGAGACGCCGCGGTCCTCCCCGCGGGCCAGCAAGACCTGCTCGTGCGTATCCAGGAACACGTGGAGCGGGCGTATGCCCAGATCGATCGCTCGGACCTGCGCGTCATCCACTGTGACCTCTGGCACGACAACATCAAGCTCCACCGGGGCGTGCTATATCCCTTTGACTTTGAGGACACGGTCTGGGGCTTTCGCGCTCACGACATTGCCATGGCGATGCTGGACTTGCTGGAGGCCACGGATGAGGTACAATACCCACGCTTGCTGACGGTCTTTCGGCGGGGCTACGAGGCGTTCATGGAGTGGCCGGCAGATCCGCTGGAGCAATTCCAGGCTGGCCGCCTGCTCTGGAGGATTAACTGGGTGGCGCGTTTCCGGCCAAAGGGATTCCTCAGCATGGTCGCCCGGCACATGCCGGTGCTGGGGAACTACGAGCGGACCGGCCGGATAGGCCGCCCTCCGCTCGACTAGGGATCAAGTCCGAAGGGCTGGCAGCAAGGCTCTATCAGCAAACCAGAGGGAGAGTGCAATGTCCAGAGTTGCCCTGGACCAAGTCGCCCCGCACTTCACACTGTCCGACTTCTTGGGCAGGATCGTCAGCTTGTCGGACCTGCGCGGCCAGAGGAACGTCCTGTTGGTCTTTAACCGAGGCTTGACCTGACCCTTCTGCCGCGCGCATATGGCGCAGTTGCGCCAAGACCATGGTCAGTTCGTTGCCCGCGACGTCGAGATCCTTGTGGTAGGGCCAGACAATTCAGAGGCGTTTGCCGAGTACTGGCAGAGAGAGTCGCTGCCTTTCGTTGGGCTGCCCGACCCGGGCCACAGTGTGCTCAAGCTCTATGGGCAGGAGGTGAACCTCTTCAAGCTGGGACGGATGCCTGCCCAGGTTCTGATCGACAAGGGCGGGATTGCCCGCTATGTGCACTACGGGCACAGCATGAGCGACATCCCCAAGAATGAGGAGCTCCTGGCCCTGGTCGACGAAGTCCGGGCTCGGTAGACTTGGCCTGGTGATGTACGAGCGAGGCGGTGGTGCCTGAGGACATCAGCGAGATCCGGCCCATTGGATGGGTGCTGCGAGGGCGCTCACCGGGCGTTGACGGGGACGCGTGGGAGCAATCAGAAGCCCACATCGAGATCGACGCGTGCTGGGTCGATGGACTTGACGGGATCGAGGACTTTTCTCACATCTGGATCGTCTGGAGGCTCGATGCCCCCCGATCGGCTGCTCCGCCACTGCGAATCCACCCGCAGCAGCGGCAGGACCTTCCGCTGGTGGGCCTCTTTGCCACGCGGTCTCCTCACCGCCCAAACCCGATAGCGATCACCGTCGTGCGCCTGCTTGCGCGGGAGCGTGGCATCCTGCGCGTGCAAGGCCTAGATGCCTACCAGGGCAGTGCCGTCCTCGACGTCAAGCCTTACCTGCGGAGCGGGGACCTCATTGCCGATGCGCGCGGACCGGAGTGGCTCGATCGACTGCGGAAGGAGAGTCATGGACCGGACCGCATGGAAAAAGTGAGGAGAAACAACATGGCAGACAAAGCAGCAATCGAAGCGCAGCTGGACGAGATGGCCAAGATCGCGCCGCAGAAGGTGCCCGGGCTCAAGGCGGTTGTCGGTCTGGACTTGCCGGGTGAGGGCGGAGGGCAGTGGACACTGCGCTTTGCGGAAGGGGGCATGACCTGGACGGAGGGCATGGACCCGGCCGCCGAGGCAACACTCAAGGTCTCTGCCAAGGACTGGGATGCCCTGGGCCAGGGGAAGCTCAACCCGATGACTGCCTTCATGACCGGCCGGCTCAAGGTCTCGGGCAACATGGCCGTCATCATGAGAATGCAGGCGCTCCTGCAGTAGCTGCGCCGGGCGCAGCCGGCGCGGGTGATTCTCGGTGGGGATCGGCCGTCACTGCTCTGCCTTTCCCTGCGCAGCGCGCTCGATGTTCCTTTGGCGCATCCGTGCGGGTCGAACTCCTGTCTTCTGGTAGGCGCTCCTGCGCACGCCGCGGTAAGGTGCTGTGCTGAGTGGGGCGCGAGTTGGTGGGCTGGGGAGGCGATGGACACGACCACATGCTTGTTGGGCAAGACGGCGATCGTCACGGGCGCTTCCCGCGGCATTGGCCGGGCAATCGCCTTGCGCCTGGCGTCTTCCGGCGCCAAGGTCGCCCTCTGCAGCCGCAAGCTCGAGGGCGTCGAGGCCGTGGCGGCCGAGATACGCCTCTCTGGAGGCGATGCCCTGGCCATCCAGGCCCACGTCGGCCACCCAGAGGAGGTGACTCTGCTGGTCGATCGGGTCGTGCGCGAGTTCGGACGGATCGATATCGCCGTGAACAACGCTGCCACCAACCCCCACTTCGGACCGTTGCTATCGGCCAGTGAAGAGCAGTGGGACAAGGTGCTGGACACCAATGCGAAAGGGGTCTTTCGCCTGTGCAAGGCGGTGGCCCCACACATGACGGCCCAAGGAGGCGGCAAGATCGTCAACCTGGCCTCTGCCGCCGGCCTGAGGCCGTCACCCGGCCTGGGGCTCTACGGCCTCTCGAAGGCGCTCATCATCCAACTCACCCAGCAGTTAGCCGTGGAGCTGGGCGGCGTGAACATCCAGGTGAACGCAATCGCACCCGGCGTGATCAGGACCCGGTTCAGCCAGCTCCTCTGGCAGACGCCGGAGATCGCCGGGCGTGTGCTGTCGCACACCCCCCTGGGGCGGTTCGGGGAGCCGGAGGACGTCGCCGACATGGCGCTCTTCCTTGCCTCTCCCGCTTCTGACTTTGTGACCGGGGCCGTGTTCGTCGTAGACGGCGGGCTCAATGTTGCGCCTGTCATGGGCTAAGGTCCCGTCCCCACCGGCAAGCAACCGAAGGGAGCAACCATGCAACGGAAATACCGGCAGCTCAAGACACGGCTGGCCGAGATCGATGACCTGAAGGCCTCGGCCGCTCTGTTGTCGTGGGATCATGAGACCAGCATGCCCCCGGGAGGCGCAGAGGCCCGGGCGCGCCAAATGGGCACACTCGAAAGGCTTGCCCACGACAAGTTCACGAGCCCGGCCGTCGGCCGCCTCCTTGACGCCCTCCGGCCCTGGGCGGAGAGCATGCCGTACGATTCCGATGAGGCCAGCCTCGTCCGGCTGTGCCGCCGTGAGTTCGAGCGGGAGACGAGGGTCCCGTCGGCCTGGGTGTCTCGTCTCGCAGCGCATGCGGCCCGGACCTACACGGCCTGGGCGCACGCGAGGCCCGAGAGCGACTTTGCGGCCGTCCGGCCCTACCTGGAGAGAACCCTCGACCTCAGCCGGGAGTACTCCGATTTCTTCCCCGGACACGGGCATCCGATCGATCCCCACATCGATCCCAGCGATCACGGGATGACGGCCGACATCATGCGCCCCCTCTTTGCCCGCCTGCGGGATAGCTTGGTGCCAATGGTCCAGGCCATCACCTCCCAACCACCTACCAACAGCTCCTGCCTTCACCTGGGCTTCCCGCCGGACAGGCAGCGGCACTTCTTCGAGCAGATGATTCGCACGGTGGGCTACGACTATGACCGCGGGCTACAGGCGGTCAGCCCACACCCTTTCACCACCAAGTTCTCGATCGGCGACGTCCGGTTCACATCTCGTATTCTGCCCAACGACCTCAGTGAGGCGCTCTTTGGCTTTCTGCACGAAGGAGGCCATGCGCTGTATGAGCAGGGCGTGGACTGGTCGCTCGAGTCCACACCCCTTGCCAGCGGTACCTCATCCGGCGTGCACGAGAGCCAGTCGCGGCTGTGGGAGAACATCGTCGGTCGGAGCCGGAGTTTCTGGACCTATTGGTATCCGAGGCTGCAGGCAGCCTTCCCGGAGCAACTGGCCGGAGTGCCCCAAGAGGTTTTTTACCGGGCGATCAACAAGGTTCAGCGCTCCCTGATCCGCACCGAGGCGGACGAGGTGACGTACAACCTGCATGTCATGATCCGCTTTGAACTGGAGATGGATCTTCTCGACGGCAAGCTCGCCGTGCGCGACCTTCCGGACGCCTGGCGTGAGCTGTACCGCGCGAGCTTGGGGATCACGCCTCCAGATGACCGTGATGGGGTTCTCCAGGATGTGCACTGGTACGGCGGCTGCATCGGGGGTGCGTTCCAGGGCTACACGCTGGGAAACCTGTTGGGCGCTCAGCTCTACGCGACGGCGCTGCGGGAGCTCCCCGAAATCCCTGCTGACATCGCTGCGGGAAGATTTGACACCCTTCTGGGCTGGCTCAGGGCCAACATCTACCGCCACGGGTCCAAGTTCACCCCGGACGAGCTGCTACAGCGTGTCACGGGGGGGCCGATCCAGGTCGAGCCCTACATCGCCTACCTACGGGACAAGTACGGGGACTTGTATGAGCTGTAGCCGCTGCGGGCAGGAGAGGGAACGATGAGCGAGCCGGCCGCCGAGCCCACGAGGCCGGTTGGTGGAGGGGCGCTGAGGATGGCCGGCCTCGTGGATGGGGGGAAGGTTCGGCAGGTGCGGTGCCTGCTTTCTGGGGTCGGCCATGTGGGCAGGAGGCTGTTGGACCTGATACGGCTGAAGACTGCCTATCTGCGCACGGCGAGGCGACTTGAGCTGGTCCTGGTCGGCGTGGCGGACTCCTCAGGCGCGGCGGCCTTCCCTGAGGGGCTGGACCTCAGTGCAATAGTGACACGGAAGGTGGAGGGCTTGGGAGTCGCCGGCTTACCCCTCTATGGGACCCCTGGCCGCACCACCCTCGACCTTCTGGAATCGGTGGACGCCGACCTTCTCTTCGAAGCTTCACCTCCCAACCTGAGAGACGGGCAGCCGGCCCTGCAGTGGGTGGAGGCAGCGCTCGAGCGGGGCATGCATGTCGTCCTGGCGAACAAGGCACCGCTCATCCATGGCTATTCGACCCTGGTGCGGCTCGCGGCGAATCGGGACGTGCAGCTTCGCTTCGATGCGACCGTGGCCGGCGGCCTGCCCGTGATCAACCTGGGACAGCGGGACCTTGCCGGAGCCGAGATCACCCTGCTTGAAGGCGTGCTCAACCTGACGACGAGCCTGATCCTGGGTGGGATGGAAGAACGCGGGCTATCGCCCGCTCAGGCACTGGCGGAGGCGCAGGCTGCCGGCCACGCCGAGACCGACCCGCAGCTCGATGTGGAAGGCTGGGACGCGGCCGTCAAGCTGGTCATCCTGGCTCAGAGTGTCCTGGGCATGCCGGCTGAGCTGAGTGACGTCGCCGTCAAAGGCATCGCGCTAGTGACCGCCGAGATGCTCAAGCAGGCGGCGGCCGAAGGCCGGAGGGTCAGGCTGGTTGCCCGCGCTGAGAGGGCAGGCAGCAGCTATCGCCTGAGTGTGCGGCCCATTCCCCTGCCGTTGTCCCATCCCTTGGCGCAGCTCAGCCCACAGCAGATGGGCATCGTGTTCCACACCGACGTCTGCGGAGCGATCACTGCCGCGATTTGCGAAGAGACGCCGCTGCCCACAGCCTTTGCCATGCTTCGCGACCTGCTGGGTGTCTACGCCTGCTCTGGAGTGGACCCATGAGCCGAGATGACCTGCGCCGTGCGAACGAGGAGGTCCGGGAGGTGTGGAACGCAAATGCCGCCTTTTGGGATGCGCGCATGGGAGAGGGCAACGACTTTGTCGAGGTCCTGACCTGGCCGGCCACCGAGCGGCTCCTTGCGCTGCGACCTGGGGAGCGGGTGATCGACATCGCCTGCGGAAACGGGCTCACCTCCAGGCGGATGGCGGCCCTGGGGGCGCAGGTGCTGGCCTGCGACTTCGCCGAGCAGATGATCGCTCACGCGCGGGCACGCACGCTGGAGCACGAGGATCGCATCGAGTTCCATGTGCTCGATGCCACCGATGAGGCGGCCCTCTCGGCGCTGGGCGAGGCACGCTTCGACGCGGCACTCTGTGCTATGGCGCTCTTTGACATGGCCGAGATTGCGCCCCTGATGCGGGCGCTGGCGCGCCTCTTGCGCCCGGAGGGCCGCTTTGTCTTCTCCACGACACATCCTTGCTTCAACCATTCGCGCATGGCGCACATGGCTGAGATGCAGGACCGGGAGGGCAGGATCGAGACGCTCTACTCCGTGAAGGTCTACGGCTACAAGACGCCGTCGGTTGCCCATGGCGTTGCCATCGACGGGCAGCCGAGGCGACAGCTCTACTTCGACCGGCCGTTGGAGGTTCTGCTCGGTGCTGCCTTTGAAGTCGGTTTCGTGTTGGACGGCCTGGAGGAGAGGGCCTTCCCGCCCGAGCACCGGACCGGAAGGCACCCGCTGAGCTGGAGCGGGCGGTTCTCGGAGATCCCAGCCGTGCTTGTGGCAAGACTCCGCCTGCGCGCAGGGCCTGAAGCCCTGTAGGGCGTGCAGACGGCGCAGCCTTGGCGCACGCAGTCAGAGGGGAGGTTCCAGAATGGACGAGACGCGAGCGGCGTCGCTTGCCCGTGACGCGCTGGCTGACTACGAGCACGCGAACCCCGAGCCGATCGCTCAGGCCCTGCGCGAGGTGTGGCTGCGCGCTGTGCCGGCCCGGCCCATCGCGCTGTCGCCGGGGCAGCAGGCGTTCGTGAGGGACTGGGGCATCGCCGATCCCGAGTTCGCTGCCGCCGGTACGCCGGTGCCCATCCTTACAGCCATGGGCAAGGAGATTGGCCGCCTCGCGCGCAAAGGCGTCTCCGAGTACCTCCCCCTCACGCGCCTTCTGTGGGAGGACTATGGGCGCGAGGGGCGGATCGTGGCCGTGGTTGCCTTGGGACCCATGGAGCTGGCAGAGCCAGAGGCTGTGATGCCCGTCCTCCGGGAAATGGCGCACACCTGTGTCTTTTGGGAAGATTGCGACCAGCTCGCCATGAAGGCGCTCGAGCCGGTCCTTCGCCGCGATCCAGGCCGGTGGCTCGACCTGCTGGGTGCTTGGGTGCTGGACGAGAACAAGTGGGTGAAGCGAGCGGGGCTCACGGCCATCGGGCGCCTGCCGATGAAGGTGGCGGCCTACACCGAGCGGTGCGTGGCGCTCGTCGCGCCGGCCCTTGGCGACGCCGACATGGATGTCAAGCGGGCCCTCAGCTTCGCGCTTCGCGTGTGCGCCCGCGGAGACCCTGAGCCGGTCCGGCGCTTTGTCCTCTCAAACCAGGAAGCCGACGATGTGCACAGCCTGTGGGTCATGTCTGACCTGGTGCGCTCCATGACTCGGTCGCTCTTGCCCGAGTTCGCCGAGTTGTTGCCTGTCTACCAGGCTTGGCTGCGTCGCGCCGTGCCTCAAGCCAGGCGCAGCGTCGAGGCTGCCGTTCGCGTGCTTGAGGGCGTGCCCCGTTAGCCGGCTGTGGGCACGGGATTTGCCTGGTTCGCTGGGGTCCGCGCTTGTGCGGTCGACTCCCTGCCTGTGATCGCGCTGGAGCGCGGATTCTAGCCACGATGCAAAGCGCGCAGCCGTCCCCACGCGCACCGCGGGCGGCGGGCGTCCTTCAGGCCGCCTTCCTCGTGACTGTCTTGACCCTTGTTGTCAAAGGGCTCGGGTTCGCCGAAAAGCTCCTGCTGGCCTACTTCTTTGGAACTGGGCACGAGGTCGACGCCTATCTGGTGGCCTACAGCATTCCGTTCAGTGCCTTCATCGTCCTCCGCGACGTTGTCGAGCCGGCATTTCTCCCCGTTTTCCTTACCGCGGAGCGCCGGGAAGAGGGACTTGCCTGGCGCCTCTTCTCCACCACGGGCCTCCTACTGGTGCTGCTGATGGGCGGCCTGACCGCTGCAGGGGTTAGTCTCGCGCAGCCGCTCATCGCGCTGGCAGCACCCGGGTTTGGTGCCGAGCAGCGGGTCCTGGCCGTCCGCCTGCTGCGGGTTGTGATGCCGGCGCTGCTCTTCCTGTCCGCCTCCTCCCTCACCACTGCTGTCCTGCATGCGAAGAAGAGGTTCGGGCTGCCTGCTGCCGCAGAGGCCTGTTTTCGAGCCGGGTCGCTTCTCCTGCTCGCAATGACGGGCGGCGTCGCCGGTACGGCGGTGGGAATGGCAGTGGGCGCCATGGGCAAGCTTCTCCTGGAGGTCCTGGGACTGCGCAGGCACCTAGCCCGGCCGCGTCCCTGCATCGACTTGAAGGGTCCGGTTCGCCAGGTGGGCAGGCTTGGCGCACCACTGCTGGCAGCTCTTGCCCTGTCCCTCTTTGTGGCACCCCTCGTGGAGAATGCCTTTGCCAGCCGGCTGGGGGTGGGTAGCGTTGCAGCTCTTGCCTACTCGCGGAAGATTGCCGAAACCTTGACCACGATCGTGCCCTACGCCCTCGGCCTGGTGCTTCTTCCCTTCTCTGCGGAGATGGCTGCTCGCCAGGATGCTGAGGGCTTGGCGCTCATGCTCACCCGTGCGCTCCGCGGGCTTGTCCTGCTCTTTGCGCCTGTGACCGTGGGCCTCCTGGTGCTGCGCGAGCCCTTTGTGCGCTTGCTACTTGAGAGGGGAGCCTTCTCGGCTGCCTCGACCGAGCTGACGGCCCAGCCTCTCCTGTTCTATGCGTTGGCCCTGCTTCCCTTTGGGCTGGAGATCATCATCATCCAGTTCTTCTTTGCCCGGCAGGACACGATGACGCCCGTTCTGGCCGATGTAGTTTCCTTTGTCCTGAATATCGCGCTGATCCCGCTGCTGCTTCAGGGGATCGGCCTTGGAGGCATCGCGCTTGCTGCGGCACTCGCCAAAGCGGCCAAGGTCTTCACGCTACTGATTCTCTTTGGCCGCAAGGTGCCGGCCTTCCGCCTGCCGGCCCTGGGGCGGTTCGGCTGCAAAGTGAGTATCGCTTCGCTAACGGCCACGGCAGCCCTGCTGGCTTGGGTGCGGTTGGCCGGAGCCGCGGCGTCCGCCGGCGGCCTGGCAGTCCTGGCAGTCTACCTGTTCGTCGGCGGGCTTTTGGCCGGTGGGGTCTTTCTCCTGGCGGTCCACCTTCTGGGCGTGGAAGAGCCTGCCAACGCGTGGCGGCTGGCCTGGCGCTGGTGCCACGCCCGCCGTGGCCGCGCTGCCGGCCGCGGCTAGCCGCGCAACATACGTGCCGTCTCTACGGCTTCTCGCCCCGGAGGTATGCCGAAGCCATGTTGACCAACGCTTTGTCTCCGATAAACAGCGGCGTCCGCTGGTGAAGGCGGGTAGGTACGATCTCCAAGATCGGCTGCGAACCGTCTGACGCGGCGCCACCCGCCTGCTCTGCCAGGAAGCCCAACGGTGCCGCCTCGTACAGCAGCCGCAGCTTTCCCCGGGGCAGCTTGGGATCGCGGGTATCGGCAGGGTAGTAGAAGATGCCCCCTCCGAGCAAGTTCCGGTGAAAGTCCGAGACGAGCGAGCCGATGTAGCGCAGCGACAGGCTTTGCTCTTGCAGATAGTCTGTGAACTCCTGGATCTCGCGCGACCAGTAGCGCTCATACCCCTGGTTGACGCTGTAAAACCTGGGCTTCTTCGGCATCTGGATGTTGGGGTGGGTCAGCAGGAACTCGCCGACTGACTGGTCGAGGGTAAAGCCGTGCACGCCCTGGCCCGCGCTATAGACCATCATCGTGCTTGGCCCGTACAGAATGTAGCCGGCCGCGACAATGTCCCTTCCCGGTTGTAGGCAGTCCTCGATCGCTCCCCGGCTTCCGTCCTCGGTCTTGCGCCGCAAGATCGAAAAGATGGTCCCGATGCTGACCGAGTAATCGATGTTGGACGAGCCGTCCAACGGGTCGAAGAGCAGCACGTAGCGTCCTGTGGGGTACTCGTCCGGGATCGGGATGACGTCGGGCGACTCCTCCGACGCCATGACCGCCAGGCGGCCCGTGAACTCGTTCATCCGCACGATGGCGGTGTTGGCATACTGGTCGAGCTTGGCGACTTCCTCGCCCTGGACGTTGAACCTGCCTGTCAAGCCCAGGATGTCTTCCAAGGCGGCGCGCGTCGTCTCGCGCCCAATGAGCTTCCCGACCAGGGCTAGGTCATAGAGGATGCTCGTCAGCGTTCCGGTAGCCCCAAGCGGCTGTTGCTGCAGGATGTGCCGCTCGATCGTGATGACTCGTTCTGCGACGCCTTTGTCCACAGTGGCCTCCTTCTGCGATGGGGTCTGGTAGCAGCATACCACGTCCCGGCCCCGTTGGCAAGCCGCTCCCTACCGTCGAAAAAAGGAGGTAGGAAGGGCGAAGGTCTCGGAGCGGGCCCGTCTCGTGTAGAGTGGGTTTCCATGCCGCCCACGTCTTGTCCTGTTGCCGTCGTGGCGCGCTCGCCAAGCCTTGCGGTGCGTCGCGTCTGGGGCTATAATCCGTGCATCGAGGCCGTCCCGTGGGGCATACCTGCCTCAGCGGGCGACCGAGCGGGGAGCTAGGAGGATGGAATGAGCGACGTTCCGATCACGCGCGAACGGCTTCTGCGCATCTTGGACGGGCAGGCCGCCAAGACCAGGATCGTGATTGCAGGCCTGGACGAGACGCAGCTATCGCAGCCGGCGCGCCAGGACGGCTGGACGGCAAAGGAGGTACTGGCACACATGGCGTGGGGGCACGAGGGAATGCTGGCCTGTGTCCTGGGACAAGCGGTGCCGGGGCAGGAGGGGCCCTTTGACCTGGATGCCTTCAATGAGGCCCGCCGGCAGCAGGCTGCTTCCCTGTCCGTGGCCGAAGTACTGGCCTGGCTTGAAGAGGCACGTGGCAGTGTGCGAGCGCTGATCGAGCAGCTGGACGAGGCTCGGTATTATGATGTCATTCATACCCCCTGGATGGGCGACCACTGCCTCGGCCAGTTCCTCATGTTCCCTGCCCTTCATGAGGGCGGTCACCGCACCGAGCTGGCGGCCTGGCGGGCGGCAATGGAAACACCAGCATGAGCGACCCTCACGAGCGCTATTCCCGGCAGATGCTGCTTCCGGGGTGGGGCCGTGAGGGCCAGCTCCGCCTTGCCCGGCGCACGGCGGCCGTTATCGGTTGTGGTGCGTTGGGGAGTCACATCGCGTCCCACTTGGTTCGTGCCGGCGTCGGCCGAGTGATCCTGGCCGATCGCGACTTTGTGGAATGGCACAACCTTCCCCGCCAGGCACTCTACAGCGAGGAGGATGCGGCCGCCGGCACGCCCAAGGCAGTGGCTGCTGCCAGGCGCCTCCGCCAGCTGAATTCCGCAGTAGCCATCGAAGAGCACGTGGTCGACGTCGACGCTGGCACGATCGAATCCCTGCTCTCTCGGGCAGATGTGGTCTTTGACGGGGCCGACAATTTCGAGCTGCGGTACCTGGTGAACGAAGCCTGCGTCAAGCTGGGTATCCCCTGGGTATACGGGGGAGTTCTTGGCACCTATGGGCTCAGCGCAGCCATTTTGCCGGGTCAGACACCTTGCCTGCGTTGCCTTCTTGGGCCGATGCCAGCTCCGGGAACGGTGCCCACCTGTGAGACCGCTGGTGTCTTAGGGGCTACTGTTGCCACTGTGGCCGCGCTGGAAGTGTCGGAGGGTTTCAAGATCCTGCTTGGTCAGCGGCACTCCTTGCTGCACAGCCTTGTCATGGTGGATCTGTGGACAGGGGACTTTGAGCGCGCCACCGTACAGAAGGCACTTGATGCCTGCCCTGTTTGCGACGACCGCCAGTTCCAGCTTCTCGAGGCGCAGCAGGGTTCCATGACCACTGTGCTGTGCGGTCGAGGCGCAGTCCAGGTCACGCCGCGCCCGGCTCCCACACTCGACCTAGATGAGATCGGGCACCGCCTGAGCAAACTCGGGCCGGTGACCGTGAACGAGTATCTGCTGCGGTTCTCTGCCGACGGCTGCGAGATGACCCTCTTCGGCGACGGCAGGGCGATCGTCAAGGGGGCAGCGGGCCCCGTAGAGGCCAGGACATTCTACGTGCGCTACGTGGGCGACTGACGCGCCCATGGCGCGTCCCAAGCCCGGCGCTTACCCAGCTGCGCTAGAGTAGGGTTCCGGTCAGGGACTCGATGAAGGTGCGCACCTCAGGCATCAAGAGGAGCCGGTCTCGGAAAAAGCTGTTGACCAGCTCCATGACCAACCGGTTGGACTCTTGCACGACCTCCTTGACTCCCTCTCCCAGCCCGTGGCGTCCCGACACGTTGTCGCGCAGGCGGAGAAGCGCGTCTATGAGCGCCTCTTCAGAAGCGCCCTCCGTGGTCTTGACAACAGAGCGGATGAGCTGGTCCACCTGAGCTGTGATCGCGTCGCGGTCCCAGTTGGCGCCGCCTTCCATTGCCTCATCCAGGGTGTCGAGCAGCGCGCTGACCTGGTACAGCAGCGCGGCCGGCTCATCGAAGAGCTCGCGAACATAGGCAGCTTCAGCCCACTGCCCTTCGAGCCGAAAGATGTTGTAGAGACGCTTGGCTACCTTGCCAAAGTTCCTGGGATCGCGGCTGCAGTACTTGACCACCTCGCGCTTGAGCGCGTCCGTATAGTCCCGAAGCGCTTGCGGGGAAAGGTTCCTCACCAACTTGCTAAAGACGGGGATGGAGCCCGCGTCAAGGTAGATCTCCTGGAAGTAGGGATCGAGAACGCCGTCCAGCGCGACGATCGACCCATCGGGAGCTTCCCAGGTGGCGTCCAGCATGTTGCTGGCGTGCACGACCGTGCCCTGGTCGGCTTCGACGATCACCCAGTCTAGCTTACACCACCCAGGCTCCCGGCAGCCATAGCTCCAGTCTACCCTCAGCGGCTCTCCGTCAGCGCAGAGCAGGTCAATGTACCCCTGTCTGGCCTCGAGTGCACTCCATGAGATGGGGCTGCCGCGCCTCAAGGGCTGCCCTGCACGCTGCACCGGCTCCTGAAAGGTACCCCACTTGGCCTCGACGAACTCGTACGACTCGGCCCGATAAGCCGACAGGACCTTGTCGCGCATGACCTCGCCCAGGAGCCTGCACGCCTCCTCGCGGGTGGCTGCCTGGATGTTGACTCGCTCGAAGAAGTCAGCATCCCCGGGAAAGAGCTGTACACGTGCCTGGGCTGCACTTCCTGAGAGCGAGATCGCCGTCTCGACTCCTGGGCGATCCGGAATCTCGACGATGGCCGCCAGCCGCCGGTACCGGTCCAGGGCCTCTGGCCCAAAGTCGAGTAGGGCCACTCGGTGGCCATACGTTCCGCTTGCCTGATCCACCGCCCAGTCTTGGGCAGGAGCCTGGGCAGCGGCCATGTCCGCCAACCACTGTGTTGCCTGTGCCTTGTCAACTTCGACGCCAAGCTTCGCCGCGGCCTCGACTATCTTGTCCACCTGGTCCGGGGGTGTATCCTGGGCTTCCCCTTCAGCCATTGAGAGCCTCCTCACTCAGAATCCGATGGCACAGCCGTCCTTGCGGGGATCCGACCCTCCCCAGAGGACCCGGGTCTCTGGATCTATGGCAATGACCTGCCCGCCGCCAAAGCCGGGGGAGAAGGTGGGCTCGACCGTGAGGTCGTGCCCTGCAGCCAGTATCTGCGCGCGGGTCCGCGCGGGTACGGCGGACTCGATGAAGACCTGGCGGCTGCCCTTCTCGTCGACCCGGAACCTGGGGGCATCGAGCGCCGCCTGTGGGTCCAGGCCGTAGTCGACCATGTTCGCAATGACCTGGAGGTGGCCCTGGGGCTGCATGAATCCACCCATCACGCCAAAGCTCAGCCACAGCCGCCCCTCGCGCATTGCCATGGCCGGGATGATGGTGTGGTAGGGCCGTTTTCCCCCGTCCAGCGCATTGGGATGCCCCGGCTCGAGGCTGAAGCAGGCGCCCCGGTTCTGGAGGCAGATGCCTGTGCCGGGAACGACCAGGCCCGAGCCAAATCCATAGTACAGGCTGTTGATGAGCGAGACGGCATTGCCCTCGGCGTCGACTACGGTCAGGTAGACAGTGTCGCGGTGTTCCGGGGTGCCGGCCACTGCCACCTCAACTGCTGCGTCGGGCCGGATCATCGAGCGGCGGGCTGCCGCATACTCCTTCGACAGAAGCGCGGCAAGCGGCGCCGGTGCCACAGCTGGGTCCGCAACGTACCGTGCTGCGTCGGCCATGCCCAGGCGCATCGCCTCGATCATCGTGTGCCAGCGGCGGGGATCGAAATAGGCGGTGTTGCTCCAGTTATCGGACTCGACGATGTTCAGTGCGAGCAGGGCGGCAAGCCCCTGGCCGTTCGGCGGATGCTCCAGGACCCGGACGTCCCGGTAGCTACTCTCGAGTGGCCTTTCCCAGGTTGACTCATGAGCAGCCAGGTCGGCGGCGGTCAGATAGCCGCCCAAAGCCTCTATGCGTTCCGCGATCTGTTCCGCCAACGGCCCATGGTAGAATGCGTCGGCTCCGCCCTCCGCGATTGTCCGCAGGGTACCGGCGAGATCGGGTTGGCAGTGGATTTGTCCGGGGTGAGGCGCTGGGAGATACACCCGGGCCGCCTCCGGGTCCATTGACAGCTTGGCAGCCGCGTTGCGCCATCCGATGCTGATGCGCTCGCTAACAGGGAAGCCCTCCTCTGCCGCAGCGATCGCAGGTGCAAGGCACTCGGCCAGTGACATGCGCCCAAAGCGCTCAAGCAATGCCGACCACCCGCTCACAGTGCCCGGCACCGTGACCGGCAACGGGCCCGTGAGCGGGATAGCGTCCAAGTGCAGCCGTCGAGCTTCGGCAAGGGTGAATGCCTTGGGCGCGCGCCCGCTGCCGTTCAGGGCAGCCACACGTCCTGAGCCGGCCTGGTAGATCAGCGCGAAGCAGTCTCCTCCAATGCCGGTCGACATCGGCTCGACCACATTGAGCATAGCGGCTGTCGTGACTGCGGCATCGGCCGCAGTACCTCCCCGCAGCAGGGCTCGAAGCCCGGCCATGGCCGCCAGGGGCTGGCTGGTTGCGACCATGCCGTGCCGGGCCATCACGCCGGAGCGGCGGGATGAGAAGCCAATACCTGTCATTTCTCAGTTACCCTGTACTCGTATCCTGCCCAGTCGGTGGTGGCGGGCGCAATCCCAGAGATGACCAGGACGGCGCGCTCGACCTCGTCGCCAAGCCCGTCGACCTCCAAGGTCCCCCGCATGCCTGCATCCAGGTCCATGCGGGCCACTCGCGTCTCGCGGCCCAGGGTGATCACCTGCACCAGGAATTCCTGTGGCACATAGCCCGTGGCCCGTATCCAGCCCTGGCTCTCCCAACTGTCGTCGATCGTCTCCGCACCGTCTGAGAAGGAGATCTCAGGGATCGACAGGTCGTCCAGGCATAGCCCCGGGTAGTTGACGGAATCGTCGTAGATGACCTCGAATCGAATGAGGACCAGTCCGCCAGCATAGCGGCTGAGGTCGAACGTCTGCTCCACCCATCGGGGCTCGTCACCCCCTCCGCTGATGCCGTTGAGCGCCTGGCCGTAGCTGGATCCTACCCGGTTCAGTGTCGTCGTGTGGGTACCTGGAAGGAGATCCCATGACTTGCCTCCGTCGGGCGACGCCTGGACATAGGCATAGTCGTAGTCGGTCTCGAGATGGTACCAGGTCCAGGCAGTGAGGGTGGCCTCGTCGAGCCCTGTGAGATCGAACGCGCGCGTGAGCGTAACGTCGCTGTCGTCTCCCCGGTTGGACCACCAGAAGCGCTCTCCTGAGTGGGGCTGGCAACCCACGAGAGGGACGACCAGGCTGCCAGCAAAGGTCATGGTGACATCACCCCTGCCACCTAGCTCGACGTAGTCCACTCCAAACTGGCGCACAGATGCTGACTGATGGACGGGGTATGTCGTATGCCGCGCAGCGGCCTCCGGACGCTCGAGATCGATCTGCCGATATTCGTATCTTCCTTCGTCCACATACGGGTCGTCCAGGTAGTTGGCCACAGCCCAGTCGGCGAAGAGGGAAAGCGACGGGCGTGAGAGGTCGCCTCGCTGCCCGATGACCGCATCCACGGAGGCCAGCCCGTTCTCCTTGTCGACGGCAAGCCTGTGTAAGCTCTCCTCCCCGAACCTGTCCAGAAAGTAGGACACGAAAAGGAAGCTGGCGCCGTAGTGGGCAGCCGAATCCTCCCTCTCGGGCCAGCTCGTGAGCTGAGTGTCGGGCTGCAGGGCGTAGGCCCGGTCTGGCGAGCCCGTCTCATAGCCATTCACCTGAACCGTGACCTCCGAGAAGCCTTCATTCAGCCAGGTGTCTTCATTCCGGTCCTGTGCCCACTGGCTCATGTGCTGAAGCTCGTGCGCAAGGATCCCATCAAAGTAGCTGCTCCCCGGGGAGGCGTTTTCCAGGTTGATGTAGAACATCTCGTGCCCGTTGGAGTGCTCGCTGATCAGCGGGGGAAAGGCGTCGGAGCTCGAAAAGTAACCGCCGACACCCGGTACGTTGCCCAGGAAGATGTACACGTGTGGGTCGCCGTCGACACCCGGATTCGGCTCGCTGCCAAAGAGGCGGAGATTGGTCGGGTAGGTCCTGCCCTCGAATTCCTGGGCCGAGAACTCGAGGTCATCGACTGGGATCTCGTAGCCCTCCTCAACCCACCAGTAGGCGTGCGGTGTGGCGAACTGAAGCGTGGCCGTCGCGCTGTAGTAGGTGGACGTTTCCTGGTCATGCACCCAGAACGCCTGCCGGTCGCCTACCGCGTATTCAGGCGCGCGGGGCTGAGCGATCGGAGGGGGTGTCTTTCGACCCAGGCGCTGCGCGAGCTCCAGAAGGTCCCTGGGCGGCAGGCGCGTCTGGCTCACTCGCTCGGCCGTTGCCCGCTCTGCTTCTGTGGGCGTGCGCCCAAAAAGCGTCGGATCGGGGGTAGGTTGCGGCTCAGAGCCAGACGTGGACCACGTCCAGGACCAATCCGCATCGTGGCCCACGGAACGGGCGACGAGAAAGGCACAGGCTCCGGCAGCGACCAGGCAGCAGCCCGCAACCAGCGCCAGGCCAGCAATCAGCAGGGGAAGCCACTGTGTTCGCCGCACGGCGCGTACCTCAGGCCGTCGCGGCCATCAGCGCCGAGAATTGGTCTTCGTCCAGCGTCTCGTTCTCGATGAGCTCCCGCGCAAGCTTGTCGAGCGTCTGGCGGTGCTGATCCATGAGGTCAGCGGCCTGCTGGTGCGCCTGGCCGATAATGCGCCTGACCTCCGCGTCAATGCGCCGTGCCACCGATTCGCTGTAGTTCCGGTGCTCCGCAATGTTCCGTCCGAGGAAGACCATCTCCTCTCGCTCGCCAAACGTCATAGGTCCGAGGTCGTCGCTCATGCCATACTCCATCACCATTCGGCGCGCCAGCGAGGTAGCTCGCTCAAGGTCGTTGCTGGCGCCGGTGGTGACTCGCTGGAACACGGTCTCCTCCGCGGCGCGGCCACCCAGCATGGTGACTAGATCCGCCCGAAACTTGGCCGAATTGGTGAGGTACCGGTCTTCCTCCGGCAGCGTGATGGTGTAGCCGCCGGCCATTCCGCGCGGAATGATGCTCACCTTCCGGACCCTGTCTGCCTCAGGTACCTTGGCGGAGGCAAGCGCATGGCCCGCCTCGTGATAGGCAATGACAGACTTTTCCTCCTCGGTGATAATGCGGCTCTTGCGCTCTGGACCTGCGATGACCCGCTCAGTTGCTTCCTGGAACTCGGCCATGTCGATTGCCTTCTTGTTCCGGCGGGCAGCTAGGATGGCAGCTTCGTTTACCAGGCTCTCGATGTCTGCCCCGACGAAGCCGGGAGTCATGCGCGCCAGCGCTGCGAGATCGACATCGCGTCCCAGGGGCTTGCCACGAACGTGAACCTCCAGGATCTTTTCCCTGCCCTTCATGTCGGGACGGTCAAGGACAACGCGCCGATCGAACCGGCCGGGACGAAGCAACGCCGGATCGAGGATGTCGGGTCGATTGGTGGCAGCAATGACGATGACGTTGGTGTCGGTGTCGAAGCCGTCCATCTCCACGAGGATCTGGTTGAGTGTCTGTTCTCGCTCGTCATGCGAGCCGCCCAGACCGGCGCCCCGGTGCCGGCCGACGGCGTCGATCTCGTCGATGAACACAATGCACGGGGAGTTGCGCTTGGCCTGATCGAAGAGATCGCGCACCCGGCTGGCGCCCACGCCCACGAACATCTCGACGAACTCCGAGCCCGAGATGGAAAAGAACGGGACGCCTGCCTCACCAGAGACCGCCTTCGCCATGAGGGTCTTTCCTGTGCCGGGGGATCCCATCAGGATGACGCCCTTGGGAATCCTTGCGCCCAGTGCGATGAACTTCTGCGGCTCCTTCAGGAACTCAACGACTTCGGCGAGCTCCTGTTTCGCTTCCTCGACTCCCGCCACATCCTCAAAGGTGACGGTCGGCTTTTCGCCGCTGAACATGCGAGCCTTGCTCTTGCCGAACGAGATGGCCTGGCTTCCGGTGCTCTGAGCCTGTCGAAAAATCACCAGGAAGAAGACGCCAATCAGGAGGAGAGGGACAATCCAGCTGAGAACGCCCAGCCAGTTCATGAGCCCGCTGGGCCCGGCCCACTCTATCTGAACTGACTGCAGATCCGATTCGCTCACGCCGAGATTCACGAGGGTCTCGAGAAGAGAGCTGCCACTTTCCTTGTTTGATGTCGCTTGCGTACCGTCCCGGCGCTCAATCCGCAGGCTGTCCCCTTGAACCGCGATCTTGGCCACCTTCTGCTGCTTCAGCTCGGTGGCAAGGCTCTGGATCGTGATAGAGGTCGATGCCTCGCGGCGCGCAGACACCTGTGAGTAGACAAAGTAGACAACAAGGGCTGCCATAGTGAGGTACAGCAGCCAGCGCAGAAGTCGCCTAGGTTCCAATTATGCCTCCCTAGCTAGCTGGGCCAGTCTAGCATAGAGGTAGGCCTGTGTCAAGTAGGTTGCCTCACAGTCTTGGCACCGCGTCCTGGACGGACGCGCAGCCTCCTTGGGGAGTGCGCGAAGGCCGATTGCCGAGATGATTGCTTCCAGGATTTCGACGACTCCGAGATAGCGCATCTGTGCACGGTGGCACAGTTCACGCGGCGGTGCGCCAGCGCCTCTGCAGCTCAGCCAGAGCTTGGTACGGTATCTGCCTTTGGTGACTCGGTGGGTCGCAGCCGGCCTCAGGCGTAGCAGGCTGCCTGACCACGGCGCGGGCCTGCATGCCGCCCGCCCGGCGTCAAGGAACACGGTCGCCGTGACTGGACACATTTGCGGAGGTGTGCTACAATGAGTGCATCAGGATCGGATAATGAGTCCGTCCTGATGTGGTGGCTGCCCTCCGACTCATGCACGTCCCTCGGGGAGGCATGAGCGAGAAGGTGTGGGGAGCAATCCCCGCGCCCGCCATTGTGCAAAGGAGGCCTGCCGGCAAGCGCCTGTGTGTGCTCGCCGGTTGAGGGCCTCCTTTCTGTTGGCCGAATCCAATAGGCCGGGAGGAAACGCCGAATCGTGGAAGCTGCCGAAGAACGAATCCAGGTGGAGGTGTGGCTGTACGGACCGGTCGCGCGCTGTGCGGGGGAGGCGAGTCGCGGCAGCCATGCACAACTCTTTATCGACCTACCCCAAGGAAGCACCATGCAGGACCTGCTCAGTAGGATTGGCCTGTCGGGCGAGGAAAAGGGCATCACGTTCATCAACGGGAAGCTGGCGGCTCTGCCGGGGCTCGATACCGACAGGAAGGTAGTCCTTCATCAAGGGGATCGCGTAGGCATCTCGCACCGCAAGAGTATGTGGCCCTTCCAGTATCGATTTGGAGTGAGCTTGACGGAGGAGGTGCAGGAGGAGTTCCGCAGCCGCAGCGACCGCGGCGTGCACCACGCGTATACCGGGCCGGAGGGCGAAACGGACTGACGTCCCAACGTCGGTGAGCATACCATAACTACGGAGGTGACAAATGGCGAAGCTGCTGCGATTGAACATGACGGACCGGTCGGCTCAACTGCAGGGTGTGCCCGAGGCCTACAGGCTTCTCGGCGGCCGTGCGCTCTCGTCGACCATCGTCCACGATGAGGTGGATCCGCTGTGCCACCCGCTGGGTCCGGGTAACAAGCTCGTCTTTGCGCCGGGGATTGTCACCGGCACTTCTGCGCCCACCAGCGCGCGCGTGTCGGTGGGTGCCAAGTCGCCTCTCACGGGCGGGATCAAGGAGGCAAATGCGGGAAGTGGGTGGGCCCCTGCCCTGGCGGACCTCAACATCCAGGCAATCGTCGTCGAGGGGCAACCGAAAGAGCCTGGCATGTGGTGGGGGGTGCTGATCAGCTGGGATGGGGTGCGCGATCAGCCGGCTGTGGAGTGGTTCGATGCACGCGAGTATGTTGGCCAGAGCACCTATGACTTCTACCCGATGCTCTTCGAGCGCTTTGGCCGTGTCTACATCGCCTCGATTGGGCCTGCGGCCGAGTTCCTGTACTGCAACTCGGGCGTGGTGTTCGACGACCAGGAAGGCAGGCCAGCGCGATATGCCGGACGCGGTGGGCTGGGGGCTGTGATGGGCAGCAAGGGCCTCAAGTGCATCATCCTTGATCGGCGGGGTGCTCCGGGCCGGACCGTTGCCAACAGGGACGTCTTCGAGCAGGGTCGCAAGAAGCTGACGAATGCGCTGATGACCCACGACATCACCAGGCCCAAGGGTGCCCTGAACTCCTACGGCACGGCCGTCCTGGTCAATATCCTCAACGAGGCCGGCGGGCTGCCGACGCGGAACTTCTCAAGCGGCCGGTTTGAGCATGCCGCACAGATCGCAGGCGAAGCCATCTTCGAGGGAAACAAGGAGCGAGTCGGTAAGGAGCTGTACAACCACGCGTGCAGCCCCGGCTGCATCATCCGCTGCTCCAATACCTGGCACAAGCCGGATGGGACGGAGCATGTCTCGTGCCAGGAGTATGAGTCGGTCTGGTCCTTCGGCGCTAACTGCGGAATCGGAAGCCTGGACGACACGGGGGAGCTCATTCGCCTGTGTAACGCCTATGGCGTCGACACCATCGAGATGGGGTGCACAATGGCCGTCGCCATGGAGGGCGGCCTGCTACCTTTCGGGGATGCCAAGCGCGCGATTGAGTTGATGCATGAGGTCGGCAAGGGCAGCCCGCTGGGCAGGATTCTCGGCAACGGCACGGCTACGGCCGCTCGCTTGCTGGGCGTCCGCAGGGCACCGGTGGTCAAGGGCCAGGCGATGCCCGCCTATGAGCCACGGGCAGTCAAGGGCATCGGAATCACCTACGCCATTGCCACCATGGGCGCGGACCATACGTCGGGCTATACGATTGCGCCTGAGATTCTCGGGGTCTCCGGAAAGGTGGACCAGTTTGACCGCGACAAGGCTGCACTGGCGCGCAACTTTCAGTACGCGACGGGCTTCATCGACTCGACTGGCCATTGCCTCTTCATTGCCTTTGCCATTCTGGACATCGCCAGCGGCTTTGAAGGGGTGGTTGAGGAGTGCAACGGCGTTCTGGGAACGAACTGGACTATGGCCGACGTCGGTAGGATCGGGAAGGAGGTGCTGGACCGCGAGCTGGCCTTCAATCGGGCGGCCGGAATCGGCAAGGCGCAGGACCGGATGCCCGAGTTTATGAAACTCGAGGCACTGCCTCCGCACAACGTCACATGGGACGTGCCAGACTCGACGCTGGATGCGGTGTTTGAATAGGCTGGGCCGAGGCCCACATGCGGAGCGTCGCCCAAGGGGAGGATTCCTACCGGCGGGCGACGCTCTTCCGCTTACCACACAGAACACAGGTGGCCTGGCGAAGTGATCAACGTTCGGGTACGGCTCTATGCGACCCTTCGGCGCTACTGTCCCGGCTTGGCTCTGGGTGAGCCGCTCGCACTGGAGCTAGAGGACGGCACCTCTGTACGGAATCTCGTGGCGCGCCTGGGCGTGCCTGATGACCAGGTGAAGCTGGTCTTCGTCAACGGCCTGTCACGTCCACTGGAGTGCGAGCTGGCTGACGGCGATGAGCTCGGGCTGTTCCCGCCGGTGGGGGGCGGCTAGCCCGCACTACTCCCACTCGATCGTGGCGGGCGGCTTGCTGGAAATGTCGTAGACGACGCGGTTGACCCCTGCCACCTCATTCACGATGCGGCTGCTGGCACGGGCAAGAAGCTCGTAGGGAAGCCGGGCCCAATCGGCTGTCATAAAGTCGTCAGTGGTTACTGCGCGCAGGGCCACTGCGTGTCCGTAGGTCCGCTCGTCGCCCATCACGCCGACGCTTCTCACCGGCAGCAGAACCGCAAAGGACTGGGCGGTGCCCTGCCCGTCCTGCTGCCGGAGGAGCCCTGCCGCGGCAAGCTCCTGAGTAAAGATGGCATCGGCGGCGCGCAGCATCTCGAGCCGGGCGCGGGTTACCTCGCCCAAGATGCGCACGGCCAGGCCAGGGCCTGGGAAAGGCTGTCTGTAGACGATCTGACTAGGCAGCCCAAGCTGGAGGCCCACAGCACGAACTTCGTCCTTGAACAACGCCCGCAGCGGTTCGACGAGCTCCATCTGCATGTCCGCCGGCAGGCCTCCGACGTTGTGGTGGGTCTTTATCTTGTGTACTCCGGGACGCCCGGCCGCCGCACTCTCGATGACGTCCGGGTAGATTGTGCCCTGCGCCAGGAACTCGAAATGGCCCCTCAGCCCCGCCTCGCGCTCGAACACGCGCACGAAGCGCTCCCCGATTATGCGCCGCTTCTCTTCGGGGTCGGTCACGCCGGCAAGCGCCTGCAGAAACTCGTCGGCGGCAGCGACCTGTACCAGCCTGAGGCCGAGACCCTGCTCGAAGGCGTGCACAACCTGCTCAACTTCGCCCAGGCGCAGAAGGCCGTGGTCGACAAGGACGCAGGTCAGCTGGTCGCCGATGGCCCTGTGCACAAGTGCGGCCACGACGGCCGAGTCGACGCCCCCAGATAAGCCACACAGCACACGGCTCTCTCTCACTCGCTGTCGAATGGCCTGCACCGCGTCGCTTACAAAGTGAGCGGGCGTCCAGGTGCCTTGCAGGCGACAGATCCGCTGGAGGAAATTGCGCAGCAGCAGCGGCCCGCCGTGTGTGTGGATCACCTCGGGGTGGAACTGGAGGCCGAAAAGCTGGCGCTGCGGGTCGGCCATGGCAGCAATCGGGGAGTTGGGTGTCAGGGCGACAGAATGGAAGCCGGGCGGAGCTACTTCGATTCGATCTCCATGGCTCATCCAAACGGCTGCCGGAGACGACCAGCCCGCGAAGAGCTCGCACGTCGGATCGGTGACGGTCAGTTGGGCATGGCCGTATTCCCGGTGCTGTGACTGAGCGACCTGCCCGCCCAGATGGTACGCGAGGAGCTGCATACCGTAGCAGATGCCCAGCACAGGGAGGCCGGATGAGAGAACGTACTCCGGAAGGCGCGGAGCGGCAGACGCCAGGACGCTGCTCGGCCCACCGCTGAGGATGATACCGCCTGGTTTGAGGGCGAGTACATCCGACGCACGGGTGTTGTGCGCAAAGATCTCGCAGTAGACGTGTGCCTCGCGCACGCGGCGTGCGATAAGCTGGCTGTACTGCGAGCCAAAGTCGAGGATGGCAACTGCGTGCACGCCGGGCCCTTCACTGCGCCCAGCGCGAGTGTCATTCCGCAAAGGAGATCCCCTCGGCTGACATGCTTGTGATCTCTACAAGGGCATGCAGCGGAACGCCGAGTGCCTGGAGTTGCCCTCTCCCGCCCTCAAACTGCTTCTCGATCAGCGCACCGATGCCGACAAGGTCGGCGTTGGCGTGACGGACGAGACGGACCAAGGCGCTGATGGTCTGTCCCGAGGCCAGAAAGTCGTCGACGATGAGCACGCGATCCCGGGGGCCCAGGAACTCCGGCGAGACCATCAGAAAGACTGAGACGCCCTTGGTGTGCGAAGGGGCGGCCTCCACATAGACGGGTTCGGTCATGGTGACGGGCTTCGACTTGCGGGCATAGACAAGCGGAAGGCCCAAGACCAAGGCAGTCGTCAGGGCGGGGGCGATGCCCGAGATCTCGGCAGTCAGTACTTTGGTCGCGCCCGCGCTGGCGAAACGCGCGGCCAACTCCCGTCCTGCCTCCATCATGAGAGCGGGATCGACCTGGTGGTTAATGAAGCCGTCGACCTTCAGGATGCCCCTTCCGAGGTCAATGCCTTCCCGTCTGATGCGTTCACGAAGCGCCTGCACGGCTTCTCCTCCTCCTGCGATGGGTCACCGGCAGTCTATCATAGGTCGGCGGGACGCCCAAAGCCCAGCCTCGGCGAGGTGTGCAGCACGGCTACCGCGGCAAGAGCTCCCGCCGATCGGCTCCATTGGCGCTACAGGCGCTGGAGCCTACCAAGGCGAGCCGCCCCAGCCCAGGTGGAGGCGAATGACCATCAGCCCGGCAAAGATCGATAGCACGAGGGCCAGCGCCAGTCCGTCTGTTGGTCGGAGCCGTATTTCGTGCAGCTCGGTCCGTTTGCGCGTGTAGCCCAGTCCGCGTGCCGCCAGCGCAAACCCCAGGCCGTCTGCCTTGCGAAGGGAGGCAACGATCGTCGCCACCAAAACAGGCAGGTAGGAGCGTGCGCGCCGCAGAAGGTGGCCTCGGCCCACGACCCAACCCCGTGCCTGTTGTGCCTCGGAGACAGAGACATAGAGCCCGTAGGTCTCGGGCAGGTAGCGGAAGGCCAGTGCAACCGTGAGCCCCCATGAGTACGGCAGCCCGAGTTTGACCAGGCCCTGCACCAGGCGCGAGAAGTCGGTCGTGAGCAACAGGATGGCTGTCAGGAATGCCAGGGCAGCCGCTCGCAGGCCAAAGCTTAGCGCACCGAGAATGCCGCCCTCTGTCCATCGGAGCGGCCCGGCCTGAAGGAGGGCGGGGCCTGGACCGGGCGCCAGTATGGGCTGGAGAAGCAGTATCATGGCGAGAAGTGGCAGCAGCGCCATCCAGAGTTGTCGCAACCTCCGAAAGGGTATGTGCGCCGTGAGAAGTGCGACGTGGGCCGCAGACAGCAATCCGGCCAAGACGCCGATGTGACGAAATGCGAGCCCCGAGACGCTGAATAGGAGCACAGCCATCAGCTTGACGCGCGGATCCATGCTGTGCAGCCACGACTCGGCAGGGACAAAGAGACCAAACTGGTTCTGGGCCCGGTCACTCTCCCCTGCGCTGCTTGCTTCGCAGCTCTCTCGCTCTCCGCTGTTCAGGACTGGCATGACATGCCCAGATGGCCGCCAAGCTGCTTACACAGCTCGGGCACCGTCAGGCAGAGGCGCTGGAGGCCGCGTCCCCGGAGGGCCTGCCCAAGAAGAACGACCGGAGGCGCGACGAGTGAGGCCGCTTCGAGGAGTGCTACACGGTCGAAGACGGAGCGGGGTGACTCGTCCGCGAGAACATGACCTCCGGAGAGAACCACGGCGCGTCCAGCGCACTCCGCGACGAGTTCCATGTCGTGGGTTACCAGGAGTATGGACCTGCCTTGGGACTGCTGATCCCGCAGCCAATCAACCAGGTCCGCTCGTCCCCGCGCGTCGAGCCCCACCGTGGGCTCGTCCAGCACGAGTATCGGGGACTGCATGGCGTCGAGTGACGCAAGCGTCAGGCGGCGCCTCAGCCCGTAGCCCAATACGGAAGGCGGAAGGTGTGCGACGCTGGTCAGATCGAAGCGCTCCATGGCTCCGTTGACCCTGTGCTCGACCTCTCGTCTGCTCAGACCAAGGTTGGTTGGTCCAAAGGCTATCTCTTCCCGGACGGTCGCCGAGAAGATCTGTTGCTCGGGGCTCTGGAAGAGGTAGCCAACGTGGTGTGCCATTTCCCCTATGGAGCGGCTGCCGATCTCCCTGCCCAGAATCCGCACACTCCCCCTCTTGGGACGCAACAGCCCGTTCAGGTGTTTGGCGAGGGTGGTCTTGCCAGAGCCGTTGGCGCCCACAACCGCCACTACTTCCCCAGCCCTGATTCGAAGGTCGACGCCTCTCAACGCCGGCGTGCCTTGGGGGCCATACCAGTACCATAGGCCATCGATCTCCACGGACCAGGCTGCACCAGCGTCCAGTGATTGGGGCGCTGGGTGACTTGGCTCTGGCCCTGCCGTGTCTCCCGTACTTGATGGGCAGCTCAGCAGGGGCGCAAGCACGGTGAGAGCCTCTTTGATATCTACGAAGTCAAACTGCCGCCCAGTGTGCCGGCTCAGTTCCGCAGCCAGGTGCACCATCTGAGGTATCGCCACGCCTGCTGCGGTCAGCAGGTCGCTCCGCAGAAGGGCTGCTCGCGTCGTGTCGTCGATGGATAGGCGGCCCCCCGAGAGCACGGCGAGGCGCGTCGCAAATGGGGCGACTGCCTCGGGGTCGTTCTCCGTCATCAGGATAGTGATCGAGTGCTCTTCTCGAAGCTCGGATAACGCGGACAGCACTTGGTTCCGCCCATCCGGGTCAAGGCCGCCCATTGGCTCGTCCAGGATCAGAATGGCAGGCTCCATCACGAGAACCGACGCAATCGCCACGCGCTTCAGCTCCCCTCCCGACAGAGTCAGGGGAGACCTGTGTCGCAGCGCCTGGATGCCGAACCGCGAGAGGATCGCATCGATCTTGCCCTGCATCTGTTGCTCTGGGGCCCCGAGGTTCTCGAGGCCCCAAGCGAGCTCTGCCTCGACCGTTGAACCGAACAACTGCGCTGTCGCGTCCTGGAAGACGAGGCCGACGTAGGCCGCAAGTGTAGGGGGAGGATGGGTCGCGGTGTCCCTACCCGCAACAAGGACGTGGCCCTCCTGCGTCCCTCCCGTCAGGCCTGGAGCCAACCCTGAGATGAGTAGGCACAAAGTGGTCTTTCCGGAATCGCTGGCTCCCATGATAGACAGCCACTCGCCTACTCCGGCGGAGAGGCTGAGGCCGTCAAGTACCCAGGCGGGCCCTGCTCCCGGCTTGGCGGGTGGGTAGCAGAACCGCAGGTCCTGGACCTGCAACCTGGGACCCGCGGCTGCGATATCGGCAGCTGGGCGTGCGCCGCCACCGGAATAGAGGTCGGTGCTCACCCGCGCCAGCGGTTGATGGGAGGGTAGGCCGCACGAACCAACAGGTACAATGGCACACCGGCGGCAGCGCCGAGCGTCACCTGGACGATGTTGAAGGGAATGTCACCGGTCGCTGCACCTATGCCGGTCAGCGGAATGCCTGCTGCAAAGTAGCCCCCGATAACGATGATGGCGCCGAGCATTGCTGAGAACACCAGCCCGACCCCCGAAACCAGGTCTGCCAACCGGCTCCCAACGCGCTTGTCAGCTGGCTCGTGGACAGAACCCTGTGCGGTTCGCTCCTCTGCCAAGCGGATCAGCGGCTGCCAACGGCGCCATACCCAACCAACGACCAAACCCTGCAACCCATGGATCAGCAGAGAGAAGGGCGCCCACTGGGAGTACCCGCCGGCCCAATCGGAAAGCAGGGTGCCTATGCCTCCAGAGGCTGCCCCGATCCACGGCCCGAAGGCAAAGGCCGCGAAGAAGACCCCAGTGTCTCCCAAGTGTGCGTATCCCCGCCCTGGGGTGGGCACCTTCACCAGGTAGGTGAGTACGAACGTGATCGACGTCATGACCGCCACCAGCGCCAGGGCAAGCGGATTTGGCTGTCTGTGCTTCATTGGCCGATATCCTGGCTGGCAGTATAGCACTTCCGGCAGCGATGCCAAAGCAGCACCGCGATGATGGCCGTTGAGCCGCTGGCCTGGGGGGAGGGGCACAAGGCCCCGCGGTGCGGTTGCGTGGGGGGACCGGCGGTTGTAGAATGGCACGAACATGCAGATTGTGATGCTCGGCCCGTTTGCCTTCAAGCCAAAGGGCACGGTGAGTGCTCGGGCGTTTCCCATGGCTCAGGCTCTGGTGAAGCGAGGACATCAGGTAACCATCCTGATGGCTCCCTATGATCAGCCCCAAGACGCGGGCCAATGCTGGGAGCGGGCGGGCGTCCGGCTGGAGAACCTGCCGGTGGTGAGGAGCGACGTGAAGGCGCCAATCGCCACCCCAGCTGCACTGGCCCTCCGTGCATCGCGGCTGAGGCCCGGACTGGTGCACGTCTTCAAGCCGATCGGCTTCAGCGGTCTAGCAGGGCAGTATCTGAGCGCGGTGTCGCGCTATCGCATTGTGGTCGACAGTGACGATTGGGAGGGCCGTGGCGGATGGGCCGATGTCAATCCCTATCCGCTCGTCTATAGGCGATTCTTCTGCTGGCAAGAGCAATGGCTGCTGCGCAGGGCGGACGCTGTCACCGTCGCAAGCCGCACGCTCCAGACCCAGGTCTGGGGACTGGGAGTCGACCCGGGACGTGTGTTCCATCTTCCGAATGGTCCAGAGCCTTCGCTGCGTGGGTACTCAGGGCCAGGAGAGGCCAGACGGTCCGAGATCCGTGAGCGACTGGGCATTGGTGACGCGCCCATGGCTCTGTACCTGGGCCACATCCCTATTGGGACGGACCTCGACCTTGCCATCGATGCCTTTGTGCTCCTGCACGCGCGATTGCCGAACGCGAAGCTTGTGATTGCCGGATCAGGCGATGGACTGGACGGTCTCCGCCGGCATGCCGAAGCAACTGGTGCAGCCGGCTTGGTGTCCTTTCCCGGGTGGGTGGAGCAGGAGTCGGCTGCTGACTATGTTGCGTCGGCGAATGTCGTCGTCAACCCGTACCGTGACACGCTCATCAACCGCGCCAAGTGTGCCGGCAAGGTTGTCTTGGCCATGGCGCTGGGCAAGGCGGTTGTGACCAGCCGCCTGGGAGAGAACCTCGAGTACATCGACGACGGACGCTCCGGACTGCTGACCGAGGCGGGGAGTGTACGGGAGCTTGCGGCAGCACTGGAAGCCGTCCTCAGCGACCAAGCTTTGGCCGAAGCTCTGGGAAACCGGGCCCGGGAGCGCATCTGGGCCACCTACGATTGGGATGCTCAGGTGACTGAGGTTGAGAGAGCCTACCTGGCCGCGCTGGACCGCACTGGTGAGCAAGAGCATGCCGCGCGCCCGATGGCGAGCTAGCCGCTAGACCACGGCCGCGGGGATCGAATAGACCAGGATCTCGCCAAACGGCTCATCCTGTCGCACGGTGGCGAGCCGCCGTCTGACCAGCTCCAGGACAGCCAGGAGAGAGACGACAATCTCAAGCCGGCTGTGCGCCCGCTTCAAGAACGTCGAGAGGCTTAGCGAATCCACGCGTGCGAGCTCGGATTGGATGCGCTCTATCTGCTCGGCCACCGTCACAATGAGCGGCGGGATGGTTCCGTTGGCCAGTGGCACAGGAGGCCGGACTCGGAGAGCCTCGCGCACTGCCGCGAGAAGGACATCGAGCGTCACTCCGGTCAAGTCGGGCTGCTGAGGCACGTCCGGCAAACCTGGAACCCGCAAGTAGGAGTGGAGGCCCATCGTCTCTAGCTCGCGGAGCCAGTCGGCCGCTTGCCGGAACTTGCGGTACTCAATGAGCTGGTCAACGAGCTCTCTGCCGATGTCTTCTTCTGCTGGTAGTGTGTTGGTAGGCGGGCGGGGTAGCAGGGCTCGTGATTTGATCAGTAGGAGCTTGCCAGCGATCACGAGGAATTCGGCCAGGTGGTCTGCGTTGGCTTCCTTCATCTGGAGAACATGGTCTAGGAACTGCTGGGCGATTCCTGCCAAGGAGACCTCGGTGATGTCGAGTTCGTCCCGCTCAATCAGCCGCAGGAGAAGGTCCAGTGGCCCCGCGAACACCGGCAGCGCGACCTCGTAGGGGGCCTGGCTCATCAGACTAGCCTTTCCCTGACATGACTCGGAGTATCTCGCTCATAAGGGTCTCTCGCCATTCGGCCCCTGACAACCATTGGTCTCCCGGGCAGGCGGTGCTCATCAGCTCGCGGTGGCCTTCGACTGCATTCGGGCTGAGGTGTAGCTCTTGAAGAAGCCAGGCGACCAGCTGTGCGCCGGCGCGGACCTGGGCGGACGGAGGGGCCTCCTCAGTAAAGTCCCCGGCGAAGCAGATGCCCACCCCGGTGTCGTTGGCCGAAGCAGCGTGGCTTGAGACCGTCTCTAGCTCATTGGTCTGGAAGATCGTCCCATCGGCTGCGATGAAGAAGTGGTAGCCGATGCCTGGCCAGCTCCAGTGGTTTACGTGGTATCGCGCTACACTCTCGGGAGTCGTGTTGCTGGGCGTCGCACTGTGGTGGATCACAAGGAGCTTGATATCGCTCCGGGCGCGAGTGCGGTATCGCTGGGTAGCGTGCTTGGGCAACTGGTCGGTGATGTTCAGGAGCGCCGGCTTGCTGATGCCGGTCGCAGGGGTGGAAGCGCCCGAACTGCTCCCACCTGATAGTGACTCGAGCACCTTCACGCGCGCCTGGAGCTCCCGGATTAGCGCCTCTTGGTTGGTGGCCATGCTTGTGAGCGCAAGGGCCAAGGCCGCGTGCAGCTGGTCACTGAGCTTGACCAGGCTGGAAATCTGCGCTGGCAGGGAGTTGACCAACAGAGCCTGAATGGTGCCGCTCACTGGAGCGGACTGCTGAGCCCGGGCAAGTTCCTGCTGCAGAACCTGGATCCTGCCGACGAGTTTCTCGGTCGCCTCCGAGAGCCCGTCAATCATCCGCTCGACAGAGGGAAGAGGCTGGAGGCTGACGGCATTGACCAGGCTCTGGAGCCGGGTAACCTCGGCCCTCGATGCCAGAAGCTCAGTACCTGCGGCTCGCAGGCCGGCCTGGTTGGCTTTCACCTCCTCCATGACCACGCGCTCGAAGTACTGGACGGGAACCCCCTTCTCCTTGGCCCGGTCCGTGATGGGGTTGCCGCAGATGCTTGATCCGAGCTTGTCATAAAGCTTGAGAAAGCTGCCGCCCACGGTCTTGCCCGTCTTGGGAAACGTTCGCTCGCTCACTATGGTCACTGCCTTTCTTTCCATCGCGCCCACGGCTGCTACGACGGGCCTCATATCGCCTCCGCTCCCCATCCAGGCAAAGGGCGCCCATGCCGGGTCGGGCGATGAAGCGATGAAAGCGCTGGCGGAGCCCAGATACGGATACCGATTGAGCTCCTGGTAGTATCGGACATACTGCACAGCCATGTCGTCTGGCGCCAGGTTCGGAGTCGAGTTTCCGAACTCGGTGATCTCGATGGGCTTGTCCGGGAACCGTTGGTGGTACAGCTTGAAGCGCAGACCCCAGTCGTCCGAGAGCATGTTGCCATACTGCCAGTAACAGTGGCAACCCAGCCAGTCGGAGGCGCGTACTGCGTCCTGGCAGATCGAGAGCCACTCGAGGTCGCGATGCGGGTAGTTCAGGGCAAGGCCGGGGAAGCCGAACTTGGCCCACGGGCAGCTCTTCTTGAGCGACCGGAGAACACTCATGTACCAGGGAAGGAAAGATCTGGCGTCCGCGTCACTGGCCCCCCAGCCCTCAATTCCTTCGGCGTGGTTTGGTTCGTTGTGTATCTCATACTTGACCGCGTAGGCCTTCAAACCCTGGATGATTGGCAGCATTCTGTCCACGAACGAAGCCGGTTCCGGGCGGTATCCTCTCCGAATGCGATCATCAAAGAGCCGGACAATCAGCTCCAGGCTTGGAAACTCGCCGCGTAGTCGCTTGACGACGCTCGCGTCTGTGTGAGTCATCAATTTGAGCGTCTCGATACGCGCCATGCGGATGAGTCGGTAATCGCCATCCGTGAATCGGACGTCGTTTCGAGCATGGACGCCTACCCGAGTGATGTGTGTCGCCATTCTGTCCTCGTCGCACCCTGCAGGCAATTGCCACGATCATTATACCGGATCATTCCGCATTTGTCCAGTAGGTACTGTCAAGAAAACAAAAGAATCTACAGAAGTTGGTAGTACGGGGGTGTAGTCATTGAATATGTACCAAGAACAGAGAGAAATCAGCGAGATGCCCAGCAGGTCAGACGAACGACAGCTGGCGCAGCGCATTGAAGGGCCCCCCAGAAAGGGCCAGAGTCTGACTTGCGAGGAGTGGTGACGTCGGGACTAGGCAGGTTGCCCGCTGCGCTTCCAGAAGGCGTGTCGAAGGGCAATCACGCCTGCGCCGGCGGCGACGCAAGCGAGTGCTATCCACTGAGCTGCTGCAAGTGTCCCAATCTTCCAGGCGTCCGGTCGGAAGAACTCGACCACAAAGCGCCCTATTGAGTAGAGGGCAACGTAGCCCACGAGAACATCGCCCTTGCGCAGCCAGCGCTCGAGTCGCGCGTAGCTCACGTAGAGAATCAGGAACACGATCAGGCACCACAGCGACTCGTAGAGGAAGGTCGGATGGAAGAGCGTGTCGTAGCTGGTTCCGGCAGGCAGGCTTTGGTGGGGCAGCCTCGAGTTGATGCGCAGTCCGAACCAGGTCGAGCCGGTCGGCGGACCGTAGAGCTCCTGGTTCACAAAGTTCCCCCAGCGCCCTACGAACTGCCCAAAGGCGAGACCGACGCTGCCCATGTCGAGCCATGTGAGCGGGTCGAGTCGGTTCCAGACGCAGTAGACCAGAACACCCAGGATGCCGCCGACGATTGCGCCATAGATCCCCAATCCCTGGAAGCCGCCGTATTTCCAGAGGGCAAAGGCGTCCAGGAAGTGATGCTTGTAGTAAGGCCAGCCACAAGGGTAGTCCGCGTTGGGCGGGCACCCGGCCGGTGTCGAGAAGACGTGATAGAGACGTGCGCCGAGGATCGCAAGGACGACCGCCAGGATGAGCATGCCCCAGACGTGCTCGGGATCGAGGCCGCGCCTGCGTGCAAGCCGGGTCGCCCACAGGGCGCCGAGGAAAACGCCAAGCATAATGAGAACGCCATACCACCGCACCTCGAACGGGCCGAGCTGGAGTATGGTCGGTGGCAGATAGTTCATCATGTTGGACTCACTCTGGGTTCGGATGCTTGAATTGTAGCACAACTGGATGTAGAATCGAAAGTCATGAGGAAGCAAGGCGTGTCAGCAAGTCCGGGAAGGGCTGGATATCTGCGCATGGTGGACATCTTTCGAGATCTCGGCGAGGAAGAGATCTCCGAGGTCGAACGTCTTACGACCCTGACCACGTGCCGGCGCGGCAAGATATTCTACATGCCCGAAGACACCAGCGAGGTGCTTTTTCTCCTCAAGGAAGGCAAGGTACAGCTCTACCGGATAACGGCCGAGGGGAAGAAGCTTGTGATTGGCACGATCGAGCCCGGTGCAGTGTTCGGCGAGATGGCCCTCGTTGGGCAAGGAATGCACAACAGCTTCGCCGAGGCTCTTGAGGATTGCGTGCTGTGGGTCATGAGCCGCGAGCAGGTTGAGAGATTACTTGCCGCGCGGCCCCAAGTGGCGCTTCGCCTGTTTGAGGCCCTCGGGCGGCGCCTTAAGGAAGCCGAGTCCAGGCTCGAAGAGATGGGCTTCAAGGACATCCCGGCCCGCCTGGCATCGCAGCTCCTGCTTCTGGCGGACGAGCAGGGAAGCGACACAGTCGAAGGGCTCACCCACCAGGATCTCGGAGAGCGAATAGGGACGTATCGTGAGACGACGACCCAGACACTGAGCACCTTCCGGGCAATGGGGCTTGTTGAGATAGGTCGCAAGCGCGTTACGCTCCTCGACCGCGAGGCGCTAAGGCGGATAGCAGCAGGCCACGCTCCGCACCCCTAGAGAAGCGCTCCCACGCAACGCCCTCAGGGGAGCCCCTATACGTAGATGGCTGCTGAGACCACGCCCGGGCCAGTGTGTGCCCCAATGACGGGACCAAGCTCAGAGAGGGGCGGTTCTGCGCAGCCGAGCCGGGCGACCACTTCGCGACGCGCCGCCTCTGCCTCGTCCAGTGCCAACGAGTGTGTCATAGTCACCCTCGCCTGCGACCCTTTGGATCCGGCATGTGCCACTATCAGGTCCACCATGCGGGCAACCGCCTTACGCTTCGTGCGGACCTGTTCGAATGCCTGAATCGAGCCGTCCTTTAGAGTCAGGATGGGCTTCACGCTGAGCATCGTGCCCATTAGCGCTTTGGCGGAGCCAATTCGGCCGCCCTTGGCCAGGTATTCCAGAGTGTCGACGACGAACAGTGTGAATACCTTTGCCTTCATTGCCTCCATCAGACCTGTCACCGCTGCAAGTGTGGCCCCAGTGCCGACGGCCTCCACGGCAGCACGGATCAGCAGCTCGAGCGCCAGTCCCGTGTTCAGTGTGTCCACCACCTGAATTGCGGCGTCGGGTAGCATTTCGCGGGCCGCAGTCGCTGACGTGTATGTGCCACTCAGGCGGCTCGAGATGGGTAGAACCAGGATCTCGTGCCCGGCGTCGGCCAGGGGTCGAAAAACGTCCAGAAAATCGCCCGGCGAGGGTTGAGATGTGGTGGGCAGGGTTGGGGCCGCCTTCAGGCGGGCGTAGAACTCGTCGTTCGTGATCTCGACAGTCTCTTTGAAGGCTTCGACTCCAAAGTGTATGTTCAGAGGGACGACGCGAATGTCATGCGCGCGGAGGTAAGGCTCAGAGATATACGCCGTCGTATCCGTGACTATCTTGATCATGTGTGGTCTCTCCTGAGTTGAAAGTGACGCTTCGGCCAAGTGCGCTCTATTGTTAACACCGCCAATGCGCCATGGTTGCAGCAACCGCTACCCCAGATCAGAGGAGCTACCTTCAGCAGAGGTGTGGGCGGGCTCGGTACCGGAGCCCAGCTCGTCGCGAACAGCTTGGTAGAGCTCGGCAGCCCTAAGCTCCGCGAGGCAGAGGCAATGTCCCCCCATGCACCGTGCGACTTCTTGCGCCAGTCCCCGGTCGTAGGCGGGGTGCTCCATGTTGATCACCACTGAATGAATCCTTGCCTGCCGGATCAAGGCCGCCAGCTTCTTGGTCTCCTCCTGCGGAGACACGTCCGTCAGAGATACGTTGCCGGCCCCATCCGTGAGCAGAATGAGCAATGGCATTGCTTCTGGTCGAAGCCGAATCTCGCGCCGAAACGTACGGTAGGCGAGCAGAAGGCCAGCCGGCAGCGGAGTCTTTCCCCCCACTGGGAGATGTCGCAGGGCCGATCGCGCCAGCTCGATACTGCTTGTGAAGGGCAGTACCAAGCGGGCTTCCTCCCTCTGAAAGACAACCAATCCCACTCGGTCCCGCTTCTGATAGGCGTCTACGAGCAGCGATAGGATGGCTCCCTTGGTCGCGTCCATCCGCTGCGCGCCAGCCATGCTCCAGCTTGCATCCACGACGAATAGGATCAGGTTGGAGGCTTTCCGAACGCGCACCTTCTTCTGCACGTCTTCCGGCAGTACGGCCAGAGCTCCCGGTGGGCGATCCCTCTCGATCTGCAGGGCTGCAGCGCGGCGGACGGTGGCGTCAATGGCTATATCGCTCAGGTCGCCTTCAGCGGGCCGCGCATGGATATAGTGCCCCCTCTTGCGGCGGGTCCGTGTCGACGAGCGCTTACCGGGTGTCGAGCGAGTGATGCGGTCTAGGGGTGACTCCACCCGCTTGGGACGAAAGACCTGCCCGATGGGGACAACCAAGTCGCTGTCGGCTGGCCCCCGGCCCAGGGCTTCGGCGACATGGCCCTTGATAGGCGCGCCTGACGCGCAGTCGAGCGCCTGGCCCTGCTGCTCATGGTCAGCGACTACAGGGTCTTTTTTTTTCCTTCGGATGCCTCGACCAGGCTCGCCCGTTCCCTCTGGTCCTGTTGGACCTGCAGGCGAGCCTCGCTGATTCGGTCAGAGAGCTCTTCGAGCCGTCCCTCACTCTCCTGGAAGGGCAGGCGCTTGAGGCGGTGGGGCAGCGCCAGCTGTGCGGCAGCCAGGATGTCGAGCGCGGCGACGGCCAGATCTCCTGACTTGTGTCCGTTCTCCGCGTGGCGAAGCGCCGCATGCGCCAGGGCCGTCTTGAGGATAACGATATCGGCGCGGTGGCCGTCCACACCAAACCCGGTGGTCATGTCGGCAATGGAGTAGAGATCGCTGGTCTGGTAGCTGACGAGCGGCAGCAGTCTGCGCGCCAGCTCAATGTGTCGAGAGACCTCCTGCTCGTAAGGCTGCCACTCTACCCAGAACCCCTCCGGATCGCCCTCGAATTGGACGGCGCGCTCCAGGATCTGAACCCGCGCCGGTGTCTCGGCGATGCTGCGAATCTCCACACAAAGGGCGAACCGGTCGAGCAGTTGCGGCCGCAGCTCTCCTTCCTCGGGGTTCATGGTACCCACCAGGATGAACCGTGCGGGATGGCTAAAGGAAATCCCCTCGCGCTCCACGACGTTGCGCCCCATTGCAGCCGAATCAAGCAGAAGGTCGACGACATGATCGTCGAGGAGGTTCACCTCATCCACGTACAGCAGTCCGCGATTGGCTGCCGCCAGAACGCCCGGCTCGAACTTCTTCCGACCGGTCTTGAGTGCCGCCTCGATGTCCAGAGTACCCACAACCCGGTCTTCGGTAGCACTCACTGGGAGGTCGACGAAGCGAGTCTGCCTCCGGGCACGGGCCAGTGACTCACCCAAGGCTTGCCTGTCGCGGCAGTTGTCGCACAGCGACTCGGTCCGGTCGGGGTCGCAATGGAAAGGGCAGTCGGCGACAACCTCGATATCAGGCAGCAGCGCTGCCAGCGCTCGGGCTGCAGTAGACTTGGCCGTTCCTCGCTCGCCACGGATCAGAACACCACCGATCTTTGGGCTGACGGCGTTCAAAACGAGCGCCGTCTTCATCGTGTCCTGACCGACGATGGCTGAGAAGGGATAGATCGCTCGCATGAGGCGCTAATCCAGCTGGGTGCCAGTGTGCTGACACCCAGCTGCAGGGGCCTATTGCCCTCAGAAGGTCTCGAACCGGTCCTTCTTGGTGTTGCAGATGGGACAGCGATCCGGTGGCTCACCGATGTGGGTCCACCCACAGACGGGGCAGACATACACGTGGTTGTTGTCCAAGTCCTGACCGGCGGTGACCGCGCTCCTGGCCTGTCCGTAAAGCACTGCATGCAGCTTCTCGGCCTCGATAGCGTAGGTCATGCTCCGGTGTGCTCCCTGCTCGCTCTGGGCCTCAGCCACTTCGAGGTAGGCGGCATACATCTCGTCGACCTCAAAGTTCTCGCCCGCGATCGCGGCATCGAGATTGGCCCCAGTCTTGCCGATGCCGCCCAGCTCCCGCAAGTGGTTGGTGGCATGGACCTGCTCCGCCCTGGCAATCGCTCGGAAGAGGCGAGCGATGTTCGGTAATGCTTCCTTGTCTGCCTGGTTCGCGAAGGCCTGGTACTTGACATATGCCTGGCTCTCTCCGGCCAGTGAGGCCTTTAGGTTCTCTTTGGTCATTTCCTTCATAGTCGGGTCTCCTTTGGTGGGCTGTATTCTTGACCAACGGCTTCAGGAGCGCCGTCTGGTAACGAACCGTTACTCTGCCACGGGATTGTAGCGCAGATCGGCCCAACGGTCAACGCAGCAGCGCTACAGGTCCTCTTCGGGCTGGAACAGCATGTAGCCGGCGCCGGCTTGCGTGAGCAGGTATTGCGGATTGGCAGGGTCGGGCTCAAGCTTCTGGCGCAGGTACCGCGTGTAGACGCGCAGGTACTCGGCCTCCTCGCCATACTCCGGTCCCCAGACGGCGCGCAAAAGCTCACGATGAGAGATGACCCGGTTTGCGTTCGCCGCCAGGTATGCGAGCAGGCGGTACTCGGTGGGCGTGAGCTTGATCGGTCGCCCCTCGACCGTCACCCGGTGCTGCGCAAAGTCCATATCAATTGGGCCGGCCTTGAAAGTGCGTCGCTGCCGCACCTGTTCCGGCCACATGCCCCGCCGGAGCAGTGCCTGCACGCGTACCAGGAGCTCTGCGGCCGAGAATGGTTTGGTCAAGTAGTCATCGGCCCCCTCCTGGAATCCGCGGATGAGGTCGACCTCCGTCGTGCGTGCAGTTAGCATCAGAACGGGCACAGTCGAGAACTCGCGTAATGCGCGGCACACGGCAAAGCCGTCCATCTTGGGAAGCATGATATCGAGCATGACGAGGTCTGGCTGTTCGCTCTGGGTGGCTGCTATAGCTTCTTCGCCGTCTGAGGCAGCCAGCACCCGGTATCCTGCCGCCTCGAGTGTGGCTCTGAGCAGGCGCACCATCACTGCTTCGTCGTCGACAACCAGAATCGTGGCTTTTCTTGGCACTGTCAGTACCTTGCAGAATTGGGGCTATCCCAAGGCATCGCAGTATAGCATCGCGCGATAGGCTGTCAAATGCTGGAATGCGGTGTGCCAGCGGCGACCGGCGCGTCGGCCTCGGGAGGCTCCTGCCCCGGCACGACCGGAGTGACTTTGACAGAACGTGTCGCCACTGGTAGAATGCTCGCATCTTCGCAAGGTGACCCGGGGGTGGAGGTATGACGACACCCATGCGCAGCCAGTACCTGCGCATCAAGAAGCAGTTCGCGGACACAATTGTCTTCTTTCGCCTTGGTGACTTCTACGAAACGTTCGACAACGATGCCCGCATAGTATCTCGTGTGTGCGACATCGTGCTAACCTCCCGCCCGGTCGGCCAGGACGAGCGTGTGCCGCTCGCCGGTGTTCCGTACCATGCCGCTGAGGGCTACATCGCCAAGCTGCTCCAGGCTGGCCACCGAGTTGCCATCGTCGAGCAAGTCGGCGAAATAGGCCAAGGCCTGGTCGATCGTGACGTGGTGCGGATCGTCACGCCCGGTACCGTGGTGGAGCCATCGCTTCTCGACGAGCGACGGAACAACTACATAGCGGCCGTGGTCGTGGAAGGGGGCCAAGCTGGACTGGCCTATGCAGACATAACCACGGCGGAGCTGGCGGCGACACAGTGGACCGGTGAGGACGCCCTGGACCAGTTGCGTGCAGAGATAGCCCGGCTGCGCCCGGCGGAGATTGTGACGTGTGGTGATGAGGAGCTTGACAGCGATTCATCTTCCGTGCAGCCTGGTGGTCCGGCTGTGACGCCCTTCGGGCGCTGGGCCTTCGAGCTTGAGACTGCGCGGCAGGCGCTGCAGGAGCACCTAGAAGTGCTGAGCTTGGATGGCTTCGGTCTCACTGGCTTGCCGGTGGCCGTTCGAGCCGCAGGCGGGTTGATCCGGTACCTGACCGAGACGCAGCGAGCGCACCTAGGGCAGCTGTCGAGGGTGTTTGCCTACTCGACGGAGCAGTTCATGGCTCTTGATGAGTCGACGCGCCGCAACCTGGAACTCACCGAGACTCTGCGACGCGGCACTGTGGACGGATCGCTGCTCGGCGTTCTCGATCGCACAGTGACGAGTATGGGCGGTCGACTCCTGCGTCGGTGGACTCACCAGCCACTGCTCAACCTCGAGCACTTGATAGCGCGCCAGGAGAGGGTGGCGGCCTTGGCGGACGGCCCGGCGACGCGCACCCGGCTGCGGACGCTGCTAAGAGAGATCTCTGACCTTGAGCGGCTGACCAGCCGCGTCGTCCAGCACCGCGCGCAACCCCGCGAGCTGCTGGGTGTGCGACGCAGCCTCGAGGCAATACCCAAGGTCCGCGAACTGCTCTTGTCGACCGATAACCTTGCTCTTGCATCGTTCGCTTCCTTCGACTGCTTCGACGATATCACACGGTTGATTGGCGAGGCAATCGGTGACGATCCACCCGCGACCCTCAGCGGCGGTGGGACAATCCGACCTGGCTTTTCGGCGGAGCTCGACAACGTGGCGGCCGCCTCGCGTGACGCGCGGGAGTGGGTGGCCAACCTGGAGCAATTGGAGCGCACCAGGACAGGGATCAAGAACCTCAAGGTCGGCTACAATAAGGTCTTTGGCTACTATCTGGAGGTTACCACGGCGAACGCCGCTCGCGTGCCGCCTGAGTACATCCGCAAGCAGACACTCGTCAATGCAGAGCGCTACATCACTCCGGAGCTCAAGGAGTACGAATCTCTGATCCTCAACGCTCAGGAGCATATCCAGGAGATTGAGCGGCGGATTTACACGCAGGTGCTTCAGCAGATCGCGGCTGCCTCCGCGCGGCTGTTCGCTGCCGCCTCTCTGTTGGCCGAGATAGACTCAACGGCATCCCTAGCTGAAGTCGCACAGATGCACCGCTATGTGCGTCCCTCGTTGTCGCTCGAGAGCGAGATCCGGATCACGGGGGGACGACATCCCGTGGTTGAGATGACCCAGCGTGACGAGCCATTCGTGCCAAACGACGTTCACCTATGGGAAGACGAGTGCATCTTGGTGATTACCGGCCCCAACATGAGTGGCAAGAGCACCTACCTGCGCCAGGTGGCTCTGATCGTCCTCATGGCCCAGATGGGCTCGTTTGTTCCCGCCGACGAGGCTAGAATCGGTCTGGTCGATCGTATCTTCACCCGAATAGGCGCACAGGATGAGATAAGTGCAGGTCAGTCGACCTTCATGGTGGAAATGGTCGAGACGGCCAATCTACTGAACCACGCCACACCGCGGAGCCTACTGATTCTGGACGAAGTGGGTCGGGGAACGAGCACGTACGACGGGATCTCGATCGCGTGGGCGGTGGTCGAGCACATTCACAACCATCCCCGGCTGCGGTGCAAGACCTTGTTTGCCACCCACTATCATGAGCTGACACAGCTTGCCAGCTTGCTGCCTCATGTGCGCAACTACAACGTAGCCGTGGCGGAGGAGCGGGACAAGGTAGTCTTTCTCAGGCGCATCGTCCAGGGAGGTGCAGACCGCAGCTATGGCATCCACGTGGCACAACTTGCCGGGCTGCCCCGGGCGGTTCTCCATCGCGCTGAGGAAATCCTCCTCGGCCTGGAGAAGGAGGCGCGGGCACCGGGCGTTGTGACGCGCGTGGCCGAGGCGCGACAGCTACCCTTGTTCTCCATGGAGGATCCCCTGCGCAGCGAGCTCCGCAGGCTTGATGTGAATGCAATGACACCGCTTGTGGCGATTAGCAAGCTGTACGAGCTCCAGAAGAGGGCTATGGACTAGGTCCGGCATGCATCGCGTCCCGCGCAACGGTGGACGCCACAATGGGTGAAGGAGGCCCGCTCATGGTCACTAACAAGCCTGTTCCAGATATTGTGGTGGGGCGGCTTCCTATCTACTTGAGGGCCCTGCGCCGCTTCCAGGAGGAGGCGTGCATAACCATCTCCTCGGCGGATCTCGCACGCCGGCTGGCCATTGGATCCGCCCAGATCCGAAAGGATCTATCGCACTTCGGCGAGTTCGGCCGGCAGGGGCGCGGCTATGACGTATCTCGCCTGACGACGGAGCTAAGTCGCATCCTCAAGGTGGACCGGGAATGGGGGATGGCCCTTGTGGGTGCCGGGGACCTCGGCAGCGCGATCTCACAGTATGCGGGTTTTCGAGCGCGCGGCTTCCGTGTCAAGTGTGTCTTCGACAAGGACCCGGCCAAGATCGGTCGACGATTTGCCGACCTCGAGGTGCTCGGCATGGAACATCTGCTAGCACAGGTCGCAGCCCTGTCCATCCGCGTCGCGATCGTCGCGGTGCCTGCCGACGAGGCACAGGCTGTCGTGAATGACTTGGTCGCCGCTGGGATCCGCGCGATACTGAACTATGCCCCAATATCGATCGCCGTGCCGCCCGGCGTATCCATCCAGCACATTGATCCGGTGGTGCACTTGCAGCGCATGACTTACTACCTGGAATAGAAAGAGACCACCATGGCCGCAGCCGAGGTGATCTCTCGGAAAAGTCACGCGGCGACGCTAGTAGCTCGGCAGGCTGCGCCTGATCACGTCATAGTTCTCGAGGGCTAGCCCAGCGCCCAGCGCAACGCAAGCGATGGGGTTCTCGGCGACGTAACAGGGTACCCCTGTCTCCTTTGTGAGGAGTCGGTCCATATTGCGTAGAAGTGCGCCACCCCCGGTCATCACGATCCCTCTGTCGATGACGTCAGAGGCGAGCTCGGGTGGGGTCTTTTCGAGCACGGACTTGACCACGCCGACGATGGTGCCAAGCGGCTCGGCGATGGCCTCGGTCACCTCGCCCGAGACGATCTGGATAGTCTTGGGCAATCCCGACACCTGGTCCCGGCCGCGAACCTCCATCCTGAGCTCTTCCTCGAGTGGAAGGGCGCTGCCGATACTGATTTTTAACTGCTCAGCGGTCTGGTCTCCGATCACGAGGTTGTACTTGCGCCGGATGTAGTTGATAATGGTCTCGTCAATCCGATTGCCGCCCACTCGAGCCGATGCGAACTCGACGATGCCGTTCATGGAGATGACGGCTGCCTCGCTGGTACCACCGCCGACGTCGGCTACGAGGTTGCCGGTGGGCGTGTTCACCGGCATCCCTGCGCCGAGGGCAGCCGCCAGCGGCTCAGGGATAAGGTACGCTTCGCGTCCGCCGGCCTGGATCGCGGCGTCGTGGACAGCCCGGCTCTCAACGCTGGTGACACCGACAGGAACGCTGATTGCGATAGTAGGCTTGAACAGCCGAAGGCGACCCGATACCTTCGCGATAAAGTACCGCAGCATAGCCTCAGTCACCACGTAGTCGGCAATCACACCATCGCGCAGTGGGCGAGCCACTTCGATCGTCTCAGGCGTTCGTCCGAGCATGTCACGTGCCTTGCTGCCCACTTCCACGATCTTGTTGTCGTTTACTGCGATTGCCACAACCGAGGGTTCCTGGAGCACGATCCCCCGGCCCTTCACCCACACGAGGACGTTGACTGTCCCCAGGTCCACACCAATCTCTTTGGATAACATCTGCTCTCCGTTGCGGGCCTACGGTCTAGGAGTCTCGCCTGAGCCGGGCACCTGGGAGCGTCTGCCTCTTCTCCTGGCAACCTTGAGCCGTATTGCAGATCGACGAAGGGCGGCCTCGGCACGCGCGACATCCTCGACCTCGTGCATCTGCCGCGCCATGAGCTCTTGAGCGCGGTTCCGTGCCGCCTCTGCCCTCGCTTCGTCGATCTCCTCCGCTCTCTCGGCCGTATCCGCCAGGATGATCACATGGTCAGCCCCGACCTCCATGAATCCGCCGCCAATCGCGATGTATTCATCCCCTTCGCCCGGACGGTGAAGCACCAGCTCACCGTACGTGAGCGCGGTGATGAGTGGGGCGTGGTCTGGCAGGATGCCAAGTTGCCCCTCGATTCCAGGGGCAATGACCATCGATACATCTCCGCTGAAGACAGCACGCTCTGCGGTTATCACCTCGCAGTGGATGTGTTGCATAGTGGCTATGAGCTCCGTAGCTGCTCGCCGGCCTGCACGGCCTCCTCGATGCCGCCCACCATGTAGAACGCCTGCTCCGGCAAGTCGTCGTGTTTGCCATCGAGGATCTCGCGGAACCCGCGCACCGTGTCCTGCACGGAAACGTAGCGGCCCTCCCGTCCCGTGAAGACTTCTGCCACGAACATCGGCTGGCTCAGGAACTTCTGGATCCTGCGGGCGCGTGCAACGACCTGCTTGTCCTCCTCTGAGAGCTCGTCTATGCCGAGAATCGCAATGATGTCCTGGAGATCCTTGTAGCGCTGCAGGACGCGCTGGACCTCGCGAGCTGTGTTGTAGTGCTCGTCTCCGACGACAAACGGGTCCAGGATGCGTGAGGTCGAAGCGAGCGGGTCTACGGCCGGGTAGATCGACTGCTCGGCGATGGATCTTTCGAGCGCGATCGTGGCGTCCAAGTGAGCGAACGTGGCGACGGGGGCCGGATCGGTATAGTCGTCAGCTGGCACGTAGACCGCCTGCATTGACGTAATCGATCCTTTTCGCGTGGAGACGATCCTCTCTTGTAGTTCGCCCATTTCGGTGCCGAGGGTCGGCTGGTATCCCACTGCGCTGGGCATTCGGCCGAGCAATGCAGACACTTCGGAGCCCGACATCACAAAGCGGAAGATGTTGTCGATGAAGAGCAGGACGTCTCGACCTTCGTCGCGGAAGTACTCGGCCATTGTAAGGCCGGTAAGGCCAACACGAAGGCGGACGCCGGGTGGCTCGTTCATCTGACCGAACACCATGGCCACGCTGCCAATCACGCCCGACTCGCGCATTTCCTTCCAGAGGTCGTTTCCCTCGCGCGACCGCTCGCCGACACCGGCAAAAACGGAGTAGCCTTTGTGGACCGTGGCAAAGGTGCGGATAAGCTCCTGGATGATGATGGTCTTGCCGACGCCCGCGCCGCCAAAGACGCCAGTCTTCCCTCCGCGGGTGAAGGGAGCGATTAGGTCAATGACCTTTATGCCGGTCTCCAAGAACTCGGGGCGCGTGACCTGCTCTTCGAACGTGGGCGCCGGACGGTGAATCGGATAGTGGGCCTGCGCCACCACGGGTCCAGCGTTGTCGATCGCATCTCCAGTGACGTTGAAGATGCGACCGAGCGTCGCAGGTCCCACCGGAACCTCGATAGGACCGCCGGTAGCCACTGCCTCCATACCGCGGCGTAACCCATCGGTGGAGTCCATGGCTACCGCCCTGATCCAGTTGTTTCCGAGGTGTTGCTCAACCTCGACGACAAGCTTGGTGCCGTCGCGAGGTATCTCGACGGCGTCATATATCTCGGGCAACTGGCCCGAGGGGAACTCGATGTCCACCACCGGGCCCATGATCTGGACGATGCGGCCCCTACTACCTTTCGCCATCAAGCCTCCTAGCTAGTCGGTACCCTCGGCAGGCAGCACGAGACAAGTGAGTGTGTCGCGGACGCCAGCAGACGGGCGGATGTCGTTCATGATTGTCTTCAAGATGTCGTTCGTGTTCGCACCCTCGATCGAGACAATCAGGTCATAGGGTCCGGTAATCATCTCGACTGCCAGTACGCCTGGACTCATGCGCAGGGACGCGAAAATGCTCCTTGTCAAGCCGGGTGCAGTTCTCAGCAGTAGATATGCTTTGGCAGCCATTGTGTTATTCCCTTCCGTGGGAGCGGGTACCGAACCCGTCTCCGAGCAACTGGGGACGTGGGCAGCAAGCACCCCTCACCCCAGCCCTCTCCCTCACGGGAGAGGACGTCACTACGCAGCCCTGGATTGGCTCAGGGCCTGTGCCCCTCCGACGATGTCCAGCATTTCGCGCGTGATAGCCTCTTGGCGTGCGCGGTTGAAATTCAGTGTCAGAACGTCGATCAGCTCACGCGCGTTCTCGGTCGCGCTGCGCATGGCGACCATGCGTGCGGAATGCTCGCTGGCCAGGGATTCCAGCACAGCTTGGTAGACCTGCAACTCCGTGAATCGCGGCAGCACGGAGTCGAGCACTGTGCGCGGGTCCGGTTCATAGATGTACTCGCCGACCATTGTGGCTGTCGCCACTCCGCGATGCTCGGTGATGGCCGACTCCGAGATCTGCAGCGGGCGGATAGGCAAGAGCTGCCAAACCGTAGGCCGCTGGACGAGCGTGTTGACAAAGTCCGTATGCGCAAGGTAGATGACGTCGTAGTCGCCGGAGCGGAAGCCGTGAACGGCCAGGTGCGCGAGGGGTGCTATGTCCATCACCCTCGGCTGGGGAGGCAGATCCGAGAACTCGGCAGCTATTGTCTGCCCCAGCCGCCAGAGGGCATCCCGGCCACGCTTGCCGACCGTGATCAGCTCTACAGGGTGCGGCAGTTCACGTGAGAAGCGCAGCGCCTGCTGGACGATATTGTGGTTGTAGCTTCCGCATAGGCCGCGATCTGACGAGATGACCACCACACCGACCTTGGCGATTGGGCGCACAGTCAGTAGAGGATGGGGTGACTCTCCGGTCCCCAGGCCGCGCTGGTTTGCCAAGTGAACCAGGATCTCCCAGGCCTTTTGTGCGTAGGGGCGGGTGGCCAGTACCTGTTCCTGGGCGCGCCGCATGCGCGCTGCTGCCACCATCTGCATGGCGCGCGTCACTTGAGCGATATTCTTGACGCTGCGGATCCTCCGCCGGATCTCTCTTGTGCTCGCCAAAGTAGGCTCCTAAGATGGTCTCGTGCGCTAATAGGTGGCGTTCGCCTTGAAATCCATGATAGCTTGTCCCAAGGCGCCCTGCGCATCCTCACCCAACCTGTTACCGGCCGCTAGCAACTGCACTAGCTCTGGGTGGCTAGCATTCATGTGCCGCAAGAAGGCAACCTCGAACTGACTGACACGGCGGATGGGCACATCGTCAAGGTAGCCGTTGGCGATTGCGAAGAAGATCATGACCTGGTCGGCCAATGGCATTGGGACGTACTGCTGTTGCTTCAGGACTTCCTGGGTCCGGAGGCCTCGGTCCAGTTGCCGCCGTGTGGCATCGTCTAGGTCAGAGCCAAACTGCGCGAAGGCTGCCAACTCCCGGAAGGAAGCCATGTCCAGGCGCATCCGGCCTGCGACCTGGCGCATGGCTCCCACCTGTGCGGCTCCGCCGACACGCGACACCGACAGGCCGGCGTTAACAGCAGGGCGGATACCAGCGTAGAACAGATCACTCTCCAGGTAGATCTGCCCATCGGTAATCGAGATGACGTTGGTCGGGATGTAGGCTGATACATCGCCCGCTTGGGTCTCGATGATCGGGAGCGCTGTGAGTGAGCCTCCCCCATGGTCTGAGTGGAGCTTGGCTGCGCGCTCAAGGAGCCGCGAATGGAGGTAGAAAACATCGCCGGGATATGCCTCGCGACCAGGCGGGCGGCGCAGAAGGAGGGAGACTTGCCGGTAAGCCCACGCGTGCTTGGAGAGGTCGTCGTAGACAATGAGGGCGTCCCTACCCTGCTCCATGAACTCCTCGCCCATGGCACAGCCGGCGTAGGGGGCGATGTACTGGAGCGCCGCCGGCTCAGAGGCCGAAGCAACGACGACGATGGTGTGTTGCATGGCGCCGCGCTGCTCTAGGGTAGCGACCACCTGGGCGACCTGGGCCAGCTTCTGGCCAATGGCGACATAGATGCAGATGAGGTCTTTGCCCTTCTGGTTGATGATGGTGTCGACCGCGAGGGCGGTCTTGCCTGTCTGGCGGTCGCCAATGATCAGCTCGCGTTGACCTCGGCCAATCGGAATCATCGAGTCGATGGCCTTGATGCCAGTCTGGACGGGGCGGTTCACGCTCTCGCGAACGACGACGTTGGGTGCAATGCGCTCAATAGTGCGAAGACGCGTGGAACGGATAGGACCTTTGCCGTCGATCGGCTCACCAAGTGCATTCACTACACGGCCGATGAGGGCTTCACCTACCGGGACTGAGACGATGCGTCCGGTACCGCGGACTGTGTCGCCTTCGTCGATGGCGGTATAGTCGCCCATGATGATGATGCCGGCGCTGTCAGCCTCCAGGTTGAGGACGAGGCCCATGGTCGCCTCTGGCTGACCGGGTTTGGGTGGGAACTCGACAAGCTCCATGGCCATGACGCCCGCAAGGCCATCGGCTCGGGCGATGCCATCGCCAACCTCCAGGACTGTGCCTACGTCTACCGCGCGCAGCGGCGCATCGAAGGCCTCGATCTGCTGTTTGAGGGTCTCTGCAATCTCTCTGGTTGGTAACGGCATGCATGCCTCCATTACATGTCAGACGCCGGGCTTGGCCGCTCGGCCTCGCCCAACGCGCTGCCGCCTACGCCGTCAGACTGTCGCGCATGGCCGCCAGCTTGCCCGCCACGCTGCCGTCGATCACCTGGTCGCCGACGCGCAGCACCACGCCGCCTATCAGCGCTCGGTCGACGCCAAACTGCAGGTCCAGGTCCATGCCGAACATGGCCGTGAGCCGATTTCGGAATGCTGTTTGCTCAGCACCAGTCAGCGCAACGGCACTGGTAACCCGAGCGATCCGCTTCTCGGCCCTTGGCTTGGCCAACTGCTCTAGCTCCGCCAGGATGCGCCCCAGCAGGTCTATCTGGCCAGATTCCAGCAGGGTGCCCAGCGTCTTTCGGACTCCCTCGCTCAGTCCGTCAGGCACCGCGGCGGCCTCGATCCGCTGCAGCCTCTCCGATATCGGCACCGTGCCATCCCTGACGGCCGTTGTGAGGGAGGCGCTTGCGGCCAATGCCTTCTGAACGTCATGCAGCTGCCGGAGCCATTCCTCCATGGCGAGGTCCAGGATGGCGCGGGCGTAGTCTTGTGGTCGGGCGTGCGCGCTCACTTGAGCTCCTCAGTCTCGTCCAAGAAGCGGGCAACCAGGCGGCGCTGGGCCTCCTCGTCGAGTGACTCACCCAGGACCTTCTGCGAGATGGCCAGCGAGAGCTCGGCTACCTGCTGCCTCAACTCACCAATGGCTGCGTCCCTCTCAAGGTCGATCTCTTCCTTGGCCTTGTCGACCAAACCTCGGGCCTCCTCGCGCGCCTTGTCCAGAATCTCCTGCCGGGCCCTCTCGCTGAGCTGGGTCGCCTGCGCAACCAGCTCCTGTCCCTGTTTCCGTGCCTCGCCCATCCGCCGCTCAAATTCCTGCTCCATCTCAGCGGCACGTTTCGCTGCGGTCTCTGCGTCTTCAAGGCCTTTCTTGATCCGAGCAGATCGCTCATCGAGCATGCGCAGAATTGGTTTGTAAGCCACGAAGTAGAGCAGCACGACCAAGAGCGTGAAGTTGACGAGCTGCGAGACCAGATAGCCTAGGTTAATGCCTAATGCTTCCAAGCGAGAACCTCCACTCAGTGCGGGCGGCTGCGGTTCGCTAGCCGACGAACTTGATAATCAGTGCCACCACGAGGGCATAGATGCCGATCGCTTCCGTGAAAGCCAGGCTCAGGATCAGCGGCACAAAGATCTTGTCGGCGGCTTCGGGGTTGCGGCCCAGAGCCTCCATCGCTTTGGCGCCGATGAAGCCAAGGCCCAGACCGGGCCCGAGGGCGCCCAGGCCGATTGCGATTGCCGACGCGAGAAACTGGACAGCTGCTGGTTCCATTTGCGGGTATCCTCCTTGACTCTACTCGTATCTAGTGTGACTCTGCGCCGTGGCTGCTGATTGCCGTGACAAAGAACGCGACAGTCAGCATCATAAAGACCAGTGCCTGCACGAATCCAACAAAGAGCTCCAGCCCATAGAAGGGCAGCGAAACCAGATAGGGAATGAGGAAGCCGATGACGCCCAGGAGGACCTCGCCGGCCATCACGTTGCCGAAAAGACGAAAGGAGAAGGAGATGATCTTGCCGAACTCGCTGATCGTCTCGATGACGCCAACGAAGATGTCGATAATGCCCATGAAGAAGGCGCCGATCCGTCCAGTACAGCCCTGGCCTCGCTTGGTGAATGCCTGCACGACGCGCTTGACGGCGATGAACTTGCCGAAGTAGGGTACGCCCAGCGCCTTTAGTCCAAAGTACTGGGTGAGCACGACCGATACCAGTGCAAGGGCGATGGTTGTGTTCATGTCGGTGGCAGCCGAGCGGAACATGGGGGCCAGGATATAGTGCCCCTCCGCTTCGCCAGTCTTGTCCTCCCGGACAATTATGCCCAAAGTGTGCGAACCGTTCCAGACAACCGGCACGCCCTTGCCCTCCTCGTGCGACTCGTGCAGAACGCCCCAGCCGCCGAACAGGGGCGTGAGGCCCAGCCAGTTGGATAGCAGCAGGAACAAGAAGATGGTCGCCACGACAGGCAGAAATCGTCGTGCCCACTTGCGACCCGCCGCGCCTTCCACCAGACCGAGGAGGCTCTCCACAATCATCTCGAGGCCACTCTGCCAGCGCCTAGGCACCTCTCTCATCTTCCGTGTGATGGCCCAGGAGCCGACGATCAGCAGCAGCATTGTCAGCCATGTGGCGAGGAGGGTGTTGGTTATCTTGAAGCCGAACAGCTCGAACACGGTCTCGGCAGGGATGGATATCTCGGGGAGGACAACCTTAGGAATGCCAAGTAGCGAAAGCAGCACCAGGGCGGCCGTCAGGATCCCAACTGGGATCAGTACCTTGCGCGACAGAAGCTTCCTCACTGGTCCGACTCCTCCTCGCCCTCGATGGCCTTCTCGGTCTGGCTCTCGTTGTCATCCGGTGTTGTGGAGAACATCCTCATGGCCATACGAGCGACACCCACCGTAGAAGCCAAGACCCCCAGGCCAGCGCCCAGCAGGATGCCCCACACGCCAATGCTGGTGTGTCTGTAAAGCAGTACTCCGACTCCCAGGGGGACCATGAGCGAGAACAGCAAGGTCCAGCTCAGCTGCATCGCGAGGCCGAAGGCGCTCCACTGCTTCACCGGCGTGTGCCTTTCCCCCACGGACGGACTGGGGCGATTATAGCAGGGCAGCGATGGCACCGCAAATCGCCCGCAGGCCGGGTCTGAGGCTCCTCTGCTGTCGCCGCGTCCCTGTGGTCAGATCACAGGCACATCGGCTAGCTGCAGATCGTGCTGACCGTGGCCGAGTCGAGTTTCTTGATCACGGCGACGACGAGTCTGAGTGCTTGGTCGTAGTCATCTCGACACAGAATACTGTTATGGCTGTGTATGTGGCGCGTTGGCACGGCGAGTACGACCGTCGGTACCCCTACGCTGTTTGACTGAATCATAGCCCCGTCTGTCGCCCCACCCGGCATCGCCGAGAACTGGAGTGGGATCTCCAGCTCCTCAGCCGTGGCGATGACGAGGTCACGAAGCTTGAGATGGGGTATCATGCGGGCGTCGTAGAGGAGCAGGCTCGGGCCACCGCCCATCTTGATGGACGATTCCTCCGGTCGGATTCCCGGAACGTCGCCGGCGATGTCCACCTCAAGGACAATGCCGACGTCGGGGTTAATGGCAAAAGAAGACGTCTTGGCCCCGCGCAAACCGACTTCCTCCTGGACAGTACCGACGGCATACACCGAGTTCGGATGCCCCTCCAGCGCCACCTGCTGCAAGGCCTGCATCGCGAGTGCGCAGCCGATCCGGTTGTCGAATGCCTTTGAGAGGTACACGCGGGGATGCCCCATTACGGCAAAGTCGCTGATAGGGATGATCGGGTCGCCCGGGCGGATGCCCATCTCGCGTACTTCTTCCTCAGACCGAGCGCCGACGTCGATGTACATGTCTTTCTTGTCGACCATCTTCTTGCGCTCCTCATCGGAGAGAATATGGGGAGGCTTCGCACCCAGCACGCCGAGGACATCGCCCTTTGCGGTCTTGATGGATACGCGATGGCCGAGCAGGACCATGTCCCACCAGCCCCCAAGCGGCACGAACTTGATGAAGCCTTCCTTTGTTATCATGCGGACCATGAAGCCGATCTCGTCCATGTGCCCCGCCAGCATAATGCTCGGTCCTGCGCTCGTGCCCTTGTGGCTCGCGATGAAGCTGCCCATCCTGTCCTGCTCGATGGCGGCAACTCCTTCCAGGTGCTTGCGCATGACAGCTCGCACTGCCTCCTCGTAGCCCGGCACGCCGCTGGCCTCGGTGATTTCCTTCAGCAACGCCTCTGTCTGATCCATGGTTCCTCCTGTTGGTTTTCTGGGCTTCATTCCTATGCAGGGGCGCCCAGCATACCCGATGGGGGAGGACTTGTCCAGTTTCTGTCGGTATTTGGCGGGCATTTCTTGGTCAGACCCCTTGACTAACTGCAGCGGTCGTGCTAGAATACAGGTGAGAGCGCTCCCAGATCACACGCAGACAGGGCCGGTTTCCGCGATGTGGTGGCCGGCGTGCTGGCCTAGGAACGGGAGCGCTCCCGGGGAGAGCAGGTCGCCGTCGTGGCATTGACACTGGAAGGGATCGCTCAACTTGCCCGGGTTTCTCGTTCTACGGCCTCTCGGGTTGTGAACAACCAGCCGGGGGTCCGGAGCGACGTCAGAGAGCGCGTCTGGACGGTCGTTCGCGAGACTGGCTACCAGCCTCATGCTGCTGCTCGCAGCCTTGTGACGCGGCGCACCCAGGTGGTGGCCGTGGTGATCCCCGAAAGCGTGAACCGCCTCTTCACGGATCCGTTTTTCCCTCGGCTTCTGACGGGAATTGCCTTCAAGTGCAACCAGCGGCACTATCATCTCTTGCTGGCGCTGTTCAATGAGAATGAGGGCCAGCCGGAGATGTATGATCGTATGATCGGCAGCGGCCAGCTGGATGGCGTGGTCGTTGCATCGGCGCACACCGACGATCCCCTCTTCGGGAGACTACTGAAGGAGGGCGTGCCCTTCGTGGCGGTGGGCAGCCATCCCGATGAGCGGGTGAGCTACGTCGATGTGGACAACCTGTCCGGAGCGCGCTCGGCCGTCGAGCATCTGATCCGGCAAGGGCACACTCGCGTCGCCACGATTGCGGGACCGCTGATGATGACCTCTGGAGCGGATCGGCTGGCCGGGTACCGGCTGGCGCTTGAGGCGCACAGGCTTCCTGTGGTGGATGCCCTGGTCTTTGAGGGCGACTACACCGAACAGAGCGGCAGGCTCGGAGTGCAGCACCTGCTGCCCGCATCGCCGACGGCAATCTTCGCCGGCAGTGACGTTATGGCGATCGGTGCGCTGAAGGCGCTGCGCGAAGCCAGAGTCCGAGTTCCTCAGGAGGTGGCACTGGTCGGATTCGACGATATCAGCATTGCCTCGGCCGTGGCGCCCGCCCTGACCACGGTCCGGCAGCCGATCGAGCATCTCGGCTCCATGGCGGCCGACTTGCTCCTTGACTCGCTCGACAGCGGGTCGGAAGAGCGCGCGCCGACGCAGCGGATCATCCTGCCAACCCACTTGGTCGTACGGGAGTCGTGTGGGGCGTTGGGGTGAGAAAGGCCTTGGCCGGCGATAGGGAGAGGGGGTGATGCGCGACAGCGTCCTGCTACCTGCGGTTGGTGTGTAGCCGATCTCACGATGTGAACATGTAAAGGAGGAGGTTTTCGATGCGTAGGCTGGTTTTCACGAGCTTGTGTCTGTTGGTGGTGCTGGGCCTTGTCGCCGGCTGCGGCGCTGTGCCCACCGCACAGGTTGTCAAGGAGACGGTCGAAGTGCCGGTGACAGTGTTGGCACCAGCCGAGACCGGGGGTGAGGCCGAGACCGGGGGTGAGGCTGAGACTCTGCCCCGTAGTGAGACCATGTACTTCAACGGACAGCAGTGGAACGCGGTTGTCGGCTGGAATCCATACTCGTCCAGCATGAACAATGCGATGGCGATTGCCCAGCAGGATAATGCCCGCGTCATCATGTTCGAAACCCCATACCTCTATAACATGCTTGACGGCAAGGTGTATCCTCTGCTGGCTGATGGCCCGTATGAATGGGATGCGGGTCAGACCCAGATCACGTTCAAGCTCAAGAAGGCGGCCCACTGGAGCGACGGCACGCCAGTCACCGCCGAGGATGTCACCTATACCTGGGACTCGAACATCAAGTACTCCACGAATGCAGGCAACAACTTCAAAGACTACATCGACGCGATCGAAGCGGTCGATGCCCAGACGGTCGTCGTCAAGGCGAAGCTGGGAGACAACGGGAAAGCCGTCAACCCTCTCCAGGTGGCTGCCTACTTGAGCGGCAACTATGTCATCCAGAAGGCGTGGACCCAAACGCTGGAAGCGCGCGCAGGCGGCGAGTCGACCGCATTCATGGCAGATGCCGCCGAGGACGTTGTGTGGTCTGGTCCCTACCACAAGCACTTTGCCGACGATACCAAGGTTGTCTACGTACGCGATGACAACTACTGGGGCCAGGATGCTTCCATGTGGGGCAAGCTACCCGTACCAAAGTACCTGGCGCACGCGATGTTTAAGGACAATGCCGCCGGCTCTGTGGCCCTGGCCCAGGGCGAGGTGGACGTCAGCCAGCAGTTCAACTCGAACATCCAGGTGCTGTGGCTCAACTACGGTCTCCCCATCTCCACGTACCTGCCTGAGCCTCCGTATGGCATTGGCGCCAGCTTGCCGACTGCCTTCTTCAACCTCAAGTCGTATGGCTTGGACCAGGTGGCGGTCCGCAAGGCAATTGCGATTGCCGTAGACTATCCAACGATCATCGCCAACGCCATGACCAACCAGTCTGCAACCTTCGACCAAGTCCCGCGATCGCTGATGAATCCGACCCCAGGAGAGCAGGCCCTGTATGACCACGATGCCGTAAAGGAGCTACAGTGGGCAGGCAACGACATCGAGGGGGCCAAGAAGCTGCTCGATGATGCTGGGATCGTCGATACGGACGGTGATGGCTGGCGTGAGCTCAACGGTCAGAAGCTCAGCTATGTTGCCACCTGCCCCAATGGCTGGTCTGACTGGCAGGCCGCGATCGAAGTGGTTGCTGCCGCTGGGAAGAAGATAGGGGTTGACATCACAACCAATTACCCGGAGTGGGGCGTGTACCAGACCGTTGTCACCAAGTCGGACACGCCGCTCCCAGAAGGCTATGACATCTTCATGATGTGGAGTGACGGAGCAGGCCCTACCCAGCCTTGGGGACGTATCAGGCACCTGCTCAGCTCCGAATTCGTGGGCATGACGGTCAACTGGAACGGCAACTGGGGCCAGTACAGCAATCCGCGAGTTGATGAGCTGATCAACGCGATCCCTGCGGAGACCGACGAGGCCAAGCTGAAAGAGATGTACACAGAGCTGGTCAACATCTACTTGACCGACATCCCATCTTTCACCCTGATGTACCGGCCGCAATCGTTCCATGCCGTGAACGAGAGCGTCTGGACAGGCTTCCCTCACCAGGGTGACGGTACCAATCCGCCGGTGCCGCCGTTGGACTGCACGGACGGCTGGAGCATTGCCTGTCTGTACAACGTTAACCTGGTGAACCCGTAGAATCCGGGCGCATGAAAAGAACAGCCATGGTCCGGGACCGCCGGAGCATGGCTGTTCTTTAGCCGGGCGAGGAGGCTCAGTTGAAAGGATACCGCAGGTATTTTCTTAACAAGGCGCTCTGGTTCCTGGTCACATTTGTCTTCGCCTTTCTCCTGAACTTCTTTCTGCCCCGGATGATGCCTGGGGATCCCGTGGCTGCCATCGTCGCCCGGATGGCGCAAGGCATGAGCAATGCGTCTGGAGTCCAGGCGATCTATGAGCAGTATACGGAGCTGTTCCAGACCGACAGGTCCATGCTTGAGCAGTTCTTCACCTACGTCAGAAACGTGTTTCACGGTGACTTTGGCTTCTCGTTCAGCCAGTATCCCAGAACGGTGGCCAGTGTAATCAAGGCTTCCATTTGGTGGACCATCGGACTGCAGTTTCCGGCAATCATCGTCGGCTGGCTGATCGGCAACACGCTGGGCGTACTGGCTGCCTACCTAAAGAAGGGCTTTGACAGAGTGCTCATGCCCATCAGCATCCTTGTGAGCAACTTCCCGGCGTTCGGCATGGCAGTCATTCTGATGGTGATCTTCGGCTTTACCCTGAAGTGGTTCCCCACCTCGGGCGGGTATGGCTATGACCTGATTCCCACGTTCAATTGGCAGTTCATCTGGTCTGTGGTCGTGCACTATCAATTGCCTTTCTGGTCGATCGTGCTCATCTCCATTGGCGGCCAGGCAATCGGCATGCGCTCGATGTCGATCTATGAGCTGAATGCGGACTATGTGAAATACAGCCGGTTCATGGGGATCAAGGACCGGAGAATCGTCGGCTATGTGTTCCGCAATGCGATGCTTCCCCAGGTGACCGGCCTGGCGCTGTCCATCGGCACCATGGTGGGAGGAGCCTTGGTAGCGGAGATAATATTCAGTTACCCAGGACTTGGCTTCACCATACTCAACGCAGTGATGGGACAGGACTATCCTTTGATCTCGGCCGCGACATTGATCATCACCTTGATGGTACTAGTGGCGACCTTCCTCGTAGAGATCCTTTACGGCTTCATCGATCCTCGAATCAAGGCGGCCCAGGCGGACTAGGGAGGCAGGTTGTCATGAGACATACGCTTCGACAGGTATTCCGCTCTGGCAAGTTCTTGGTTGGTTTTGTCCTCCTGGCAGCGCTGCTGTTGACGACGATCCTCTACCCTCTGATCGTCAAGCACCCGCCACTGGAGATCATCGCTCGAGGCACGTTTTTTCCCCCTGGCATCTATGTCAGCACATACGACAGCGTCACCTCCCCTGCCAAGTACTCACTCAACCTAAGTGATGCCGCTGCCAAGCGAGTCGCCAGCAGGCTGAGCGCCCGAGACCGTCAGGCAATGAGGGCTTGGCTGCTCTTGGATGGCGTCCCTGAAGACGTGATCGACGTTGCCGATACCGCGAGCCTTCTCGATCTGTGGGGCAGCCACTATACTCCTGACAAACAGTTCGCGGGGATGACCATTGCCACGCTGAGGTACTACCAGCGGCTCGATACCGCGGTTCAGGGGCTCTTGTCCACGGAAGAGCTGATAATCGCGGCAAGGGATGCAGACGCGGCTTCGCTCGTGGAGGTAGGTACTGTCGCACAATCGGACTATGTGAATGTCGGCGAGGTGGCGAACGTGCGAGTGTTGCCACTCGGCACGGACAATTTCGGTCGTGACGTTCTAACGGAGTTGGTGAAGGCCCTAGGCGTTTCGCTTCAGATTGGCCTTGTCGCCGGCATTGTGGCAACCCTGATCGGCCTAACCCTGGGCTTGCTGGCTGGCTACATCGGCGGTCTGACAGACGACCTCATTATGTTCCTCACGAATATCTTTACCGTGATCCCATCGATCGTGTTGCTCATCTTGATTTCGTTCAGTATCGGGCAGGAACACCGCGGTGCGTTCACGATTGCGGTCGTGATCGGCCTGACCGGCTGGGTGTGGACAACGAGGGCCGTGCGCGCGCAGGTGATGTCCCTGCGCAATCGCGACCATGTGAACCTCTCGAAGCTGTCGGGCCATTCGATCTTCCATATCATCCTCTCAGACATATTACCCTACATCGCCTCGTACGTCATCATGGCACTGATTCTGCAGATATCCATAGGCATCTTGTCGGAGGCGGCGCTGTCCATCCTTGGGTTGGGACCAAGAACGAGTGAGGTGCCGACCTTGGGGCTGATGATGAACTGGGCAATGATCTACCAGGCACAGGTCCTTGGAAAGTGGTGGGCTTATCTCCCCGTGGTCATCACTATTGCTACCATTACCTTCTCGATGAATCTCATGATCACCGGGTTGGACCAGGTTTTTAACCCCGCACTGAGGGACTAGGTGATTGACATGGCCGAAGTCACGCTGGAGGCGCGAGACCTATGTACGAAATACGTCACCCGTTTCCGAGAAGAGGTCTATGCGGTTGATCATGTATCGCTAAGGGTAGTGGAAGGCAAGTCGCTTGGCATTGCTGGCGAATCTGGTTGTGGCAAGTCGACCTTGGCCTTGAGCCTGATGGGCTACTACTTCCCTCCGCTGCACTACACAAGTGGAGAGATCCTCATCGGCGGGCGGAGCATCACTGGTATGGACGCTGATGAGGTACGGCGAACGATACTGGGGACTGAGATTGCCTATATTCCCCAGTCGGCCATGAACGCACTGAATCCCACCCGGAAGATCATCCACTTCATCGAGGATGTCGTCCAGGCGCACGATCCAACCGAGACCAAGAAGTCCATATACGATCTCGCCAAGGCGAATTTCTTGCTCCTGGGGTTGCCGGAGGAGGTGTTGCACAAGCACCCAGTGGAACTCTCGGGCGGCATGAAGCAGCGCACGGTGATTGCCGTATCGGTCATTCTATCCCCGAAGGTGCTGATCGCGGATGAACCTTCCTCAGCGCTGGATGTGACTTCGCAGAAGATGGTCATCCGGATGCTCAAGGGCCTGATTGACAACGGCTTCATCAAGTCCCTGGTCTTCATCACGCACGAGCTCCCGTTGCTGTACAACGTCACCGATGACATAATGGTCATGTATGCCGGGCAGATCGTGGAGAAAGCCAGCGCCAAAGAAGCCGTTTTCGACCCGCTCCATCCGTATGCGAAGGGGCTCATGGGCTCCATTATCGTGCCTGAAGATGGTCTGCGGGAAGTAAAGCTTACGGCCATTCCCGGAGTGCCACCCAACCTGAAGAAGCCGCCGGCAGGCTGCCGGTTTGCCGAGCGCTGCAAGTATGTCCGGGCGGAGTGCAGGGTGATGACCGTACCGCTGTACGAGGTGGGCGGTGGGCGAGCCTACCGCTGCATTCTAACGGAAGAAGCGCTGCGGGAGGCCTATCGACATGCCTGACGAACCTTGTTCTTGCTTGCGCGGCAAAGGCCTCACCAAGGTGTTCGGGTTTGGCCGCACGAGAACGCTCGCCGTCGATCATGTGGACTTTGACTTCCACGACGGCGAAGTCATCTCGATAGTGGGCGAGTCGGGCAGCGGCAAGACCACTTTCGCGAAGCTTCTGTTGGGCCTGATTAACCCTACGGAGGGCGAGATCTACTTCCAGGGCAGAAAGCGCGACATCCGAACTCAGCAGAGGAAGCGCGAGTATTGGAGGAGCATCCAGGCGATCTTCCAGGACCCCTATTGTTCGTATAACACCTTCAGGAAAGTCGACTCCGTACTCCTGGACTGCATTGCCATGCGTGGCGGACGGAGCCTTCCACGCTCGAAGAAGACGGAGATGATGGCCGAGGCGTGCGGCTTCGTCAACCTCAAGTTCGAGGAGTTGACCGACAAGTATCCCTTCGAGCTATCGGGCGGGCAGATGCAGCGGCTGATGATAGCGCGTGTCTTCCTGCTCAAGCCCAGGATTCTCCTGGCCGATGAGCCCACCTCGATGATCGATGCCTGTTCCCGTGCAACCATACTGGACATGCTGATGCATTTGCGCAATGAAGTCGGGATGACAGTCGTCTTCATCACTCATGATATTGGTCTGGCGTACTACGTTTCTGACAGTGTGTACATCATGGAACGAGGAAGATTCGTGGAACATGGCTGCGCTGACGACGTCATCCTGCATCCCAAGGAGGCCTACACCAGGCGCCTGATCAATGATGTCCCCAAGATCCACGAGGCCTGGGATCTCTCGACCGTGGAGCCAATCCCCCTTGAGTCCGGAGTCAAGCCAGGCCAAGCAAGGTGCGAGTCCCCAACGCAGGGACTCTGATGAAGGTCCGCGGCCCAGTGCGTCATCACCCCAATCAAGCTGCGTCTGTTCCACGCTGGAGGTGTAGGGATGCGATACGGCTACTTTGACGATTCTCAGCGCGAGTATGTGATCTCGCGACCAGACACCCCATTGCCATGGATCAACTACCTTGGCTGCGATTCGTTCTTCGGGCTGATCTCGAACACGGCCGGAGGGTACTCCTTCTATCGTGATGCACGGCTACGGCGTATCACGCGGTACCGCTACAACAACGTGCCGGCTGACACCGGCGGACGCTATCTCTATCTGAGGGACGATGTGTCTGGCGAGTACTGGTCGCCGACCTACCAGCCGACCTGCTGTGCATTGGAGGACTATCACTGTCGGCATGGGCTGTCCTACACGAAGATTGGCTCCCTCTACAGTGGCATCCAGGCTGAGGGCCTCTATCTGGTTCCCTTGGGGCAGAACATGGAGATGTGGCAGCTGACAATGAGCAACCGGCGAGACAGGCCGGCGCGCCTCTCGCTCTTCTCGTGCGTCGAGTTCTGCCTGTGGGACGCGCAGGACGATGCGACCAACTATCAACGCAACCTGAATCTGGCCGAGGTGGAGGTCGAGGGCAGTGTCATCTACCACAAGACCGAGTATCGCGAGCGGCGCAATCACTTTGCCTTTTTTGCCTGCTCCGAAGCCCTGTCCGGCTTCGATACCCAGCGCGATGTCTTCCTGGGCCCTTACCGTGGCTGGGGCAGGCCGGCCGCGGTCGAGCGCGGAGCTTGCTTCAACTCCTTTGCCCACGGCTGGGCGCCCATAGGCTCTCACCACGTCCGGTTGCTCCTTGAACCGGGTGAGAGCCGCTCGGTAAGCTTCCTGCTGGGGTACCACGAGAACCCCGACCAGAGCAAATTCGACCCTCCGGGTACGGAGATCATCAACAAGCGGGGTGTGAAGCCCGTCATTGCTCGCTTTCTGCGCCCTGGTGCAGCGGCAGCCGCACTGGCCGATCTGCGCGCGTATTGGGATGATCTGCTAGGGGTTCTCCGAGTGCAGACGCCAGACGAGCACGTCGATCGTATGGTCAACTGCTGGAACGCGTATCAGTGTATGGTCACCTTTAACCTCTCACGCTCCGCGTCGTACTTCGAATCGGGCATTGGGCGCGGGATGGGCTTCCGGGACTCGAACCAGGACCTCCTGGGGTTTGTGCACATGGTTCCAGCCCGGGCTAGAGTGCGATTGCTCGATCTGGCGGCGACGCAGCTGCCGTCAGGGGGAGCGTATCATCAGTACCAGCCACTGACGAAGCGTGGGAACGACGCCGTGGGAAGCGGCTTCAACGACGATCCTCACTGGTTGATTCTCAGTGTGGCGGCCTACCTGAAGGAGACGGGTGATTGGAGCCTCCTGGACGAGATGGTCCCATTCGACAACAAGCCCGGATCCGAAGTGCCGCTCTACGAACACCTATTGCGGGGTGTGCGCTACACGCTGGACAGGCTCGGCGCGCACAAGCTGCCTCTGATCGGCCGGGCTGACTGGAACGATTGCCTGAACTTGAACACTTTCTCGCGCTCGCCGGGCGAGTCGTTTCAAACGGCGCCCATCAAGGACGATGGTAGTGCGGAGTCTGTCTTCATCGGTGGGCTATTCGTGCTGTCCGCCCGTGAGCTCGTCGAGATCGCGAGGAGACGCGGCGCACCAGCCGATTGCCTATGGCTCGACCAATCCGCAGCGCAGATGGAGCAAGCCGTCCGCGAGCATGGCTGGGACGGAGCGTGGTTTCGGAGGGCGTACGACAGCCAGGGGCGTGCGGTGGGATCGCGCGAGTGTTCGGAGGGCCAGATCTTTATCGAGCCGCAAGGCATCTGCATCATGGCGGGCATTGGACTTGAGGACGGTCGCGCCGCTCAGGCACTAGAGTCAGTCGGCTCACGATTGGCAACGCCCCACGGCTTGGTGCTTCTCAATCCGGCCTACACGCACTATGACCTGGCGTTGGGTGAGATCACGTCCTACCCTCCTGGGGTCAAGGAGAACGGGGGCGTCTTTTGCCATACGAACCCTTGGATCATAATTGCCGAGACACGGGTGGGGCACGGGGACCGTGCGTGGGATTATTACTTGTGCACCAATCCGTCTGCCCGCGAGCCGATCAGTGACGTGCACCGCTGCGAGCCCTACGTGTATGCGCAGATGATCGCTGGCAAGGACGCACCGAACCACGGAGAGGCCAAGAACTCCTGGCTGACGGGCACGGCAGCGTGGAGCCTGGTCGCGATCAGCCAGTGGATTCTGGGAATCCGGCCGGCGTACGAAGGTTTGCGGATATCGCCCGTGTTGCCTACCCAATGGCCTGGCTTTCGTGCCCGCCGCGTATTCCGGGGAGTGGCCTTCGATATCAGCGTCGAGCGGGGCGGCGAAGGAAGCGGCTTTCAGCTGTTCGTAGACGGGCAACCTATTGAGGGGGACGTAGTGCCTCTGCCTCGCGATGGCCGTCGCCAAGTCGCAGTGAGGCTACGCTTCGCTTGAGCGTAGGCACCACCGAGTGCTTGGCGGTAGCCGGAGTGTGTGCTATACTCCCGCCATGATGCGGCCTTCAGCCCAAGTTGTTCTCCGGCCCGGGCGCGACAAGCCCCTTCGCCAGCGCCACCCCTGGGTCTTTTCGGGGGCGATCTGGCGAATCGAAGGCGAGTGCGACGATGGCGACTTGGTGCGGGTTTGCGACGCCTCCGGCGGCTTCCTGGCGACGGGCTACCTGAACCGGCGCTCGCAGATCGTAGTGCGTGTCGTCTCCTGGAGCCCGGATGAGCATGTGGACGGTACCTTCTGGACCCATCTCCTGGAGCGTGCAGTGCGGGGCCGGTCGGGCCTTATCCAGGACCCCGATACGGATGCTTACCGGCTCGTGAATGCGGAATCCGACGGGCTACCTGGCCTGATTGTGGACCGCTACGGGCGCTGGGTTGTCATGCAGACCCTGACTCTGGGCATGGCACAGCGGCGTGAGGAGCTGGCAGCGCTGGTGGCAGGCGTAGTGCACGGGGACGGGCTCTACGCGCGGGACGATGCCGAGGTGCGCTTGAAGGAGGGGCTGAGCCTGCAGAGTGAGCTGCTCCGGGGCAGCGTGCCTCCCGATCTCGCAGAGATCACGGAGCACGGGCACCGCTTTCTCGTAGACATAAAGCGCGGCCACAAGACCGGCTTTTACCTGGATCAGCGTGAAAATCGCAAGAAAGTGGCTTCTTACTGCGATGGCGCCCAGGTCCTCAATGTTTTCGCCTACACAGGTGGATTCGGCGTCTATGCCGCCGTGGGCGGGGCACAATCGGTCACAAACATCGATAGCTCTGCCGATGCGCTTGCCCTTGCCGAGGAAAACTGGAAGCGCAATGGATGCTCGCCACCGGAGATGGCGCTGGGAGACGCGTTCCAAGTGTTGCGCAAGTACCGGGACCAGCAGCGCTTGTTCGATGTCGTTGTCCTCGACCCACCAAAGTTCGCGATGTCCCAAGCGCAGGTGCTCGCAGCCAGCCGTGGCTACAAGGATATCAACCTGCTGGCAATGCAGTTGCTGCGACCAGGCGGAGTCCTAGCTACGTTCTCCTGTTCTGGGCTTGTGAGTGCGGACTTGTTCCAGAAGATCGTCTTCGGAGCGAGCGTTGATGCGCGCCGGGACGCCCAGGTCTTGGAGTATCTCGCCCAGGGGGCAGACCATCCTGTCCTGCTCACCTTCCCTGAGTCTGCATATCTGAAGGGTCTCATCTGCCGTGTCTGGTGAGTCCCGTACGGAGACGGAAATGCGAAGCGTGGTCGAAGCACTACATGTCGTTCTCAGGCGGCCAACGGCGGCTGCACTGCTCGACCTTCAGGGCGCGCTCCTCTCCGTGGGGATCGCCGGCCCAGAGGCGGGACGCGCGATGGAGATCACTGGCCAATTCCACACTTACCTGAGCCAGCTGGAGAGCAAGATAGCGGCGCGCGACTACAGCGAGCTGGCATCACGCCTGGACACTGGAGCGGTGGGAATGGTGGCTGTCGAGAACCTAGTCTCGAACAGGGACGAAAAGCTGTGGCAGCGGCTGGTGGCGGGTGGACTCGGAGAGGGCCTTATGGTGGCAGCCAGTCGCCAGTACGTCAAGGCCTGGCAGGCGGAGGCGGGGCTCGTGCACCGAAACGCGGCCTGGTTCCTGGCCGGGCAGTTGTGGGATCTCTCACGGCAGATGCAGCCGAATCTGCCCAACGGCCAGCGCTGGCGGATGGTCCAGAAGCTGCTGGAGCCGGCGCATGATGCCGAAGTACCTGAGCCGAGCAAGGCGCTTCTTATCGGGCGCATCTTCCAGTCAGTGTTGCTGATCGTGCTCGGGCGTCTCCTGGCCGGGTGACTCGTGCGGGCTCTGCGCGTGCACACTTCAGGGGCGCGATGGCGCTGACCACCGATCAGCGTGCTCAGGATGCTGAGTTGCGCTACGATGCAGTGCTGTTCGATGTGGGAGGCACCCTCATCGGCTTTGCCGACGCGCAGCCCTTCCGGCAGTTCCTGCTCTCTGCCGGACTTCCGGCTGGGTCACAAGATGGGCGGCGCCTCCGCAGCCGCTTTCTCGCGGTCCTTCGCGCAGAGCGCGACCGCGCTCTCGGCGTCGGCGCAACAGAGGCCGCCCTTGGGGAATTCTGGCGGAGTGTCTTTTCCCTTGTCTGGCCGACAGAACCCGGCCTGGCGGCCGCCATGTACGATGCTTTCCGTGCGAACCGATTTGACCGGCTGCTGGATGACGTCCAGCCAACTCTGGATCTCTTGAGGCGAGCCGGCCTACGCCTGGGTGTGGTCTCCAATTTCACTAGTGGCCTGGATGCCCTTCTGGCTCAGTTGGGAGTGCGTGACTACTTCGAGTTCGTCATCACTTCCGCCCTCGTCGGACTGGCCAAGCCGGATCCCCGCATCTTCGACCTTGCGACCCGGTGCCTGAGTCTGCCACGCCGGCGCCTGCTGTACGTGGGCGACCACTATGGCGACGATATCCTCGGAGCTCGTGCTGCCGGCCTGGACGCAGTATTGGTGGACCGTGAGCTCAGGGCCCGACAGCGTGTCTGTGCGCGCGTCGGTCGCCTATCCGATCTTGTGCGCTACGTTCGCGTGCCTTCCCGCCCGGCGCTCGCCATATTGTTTGATTTCGATGGGGTCATTCTCGATTCGTTCTCTGTCCACCTGCGTGCCTGGCAGGAGACATTGCAGCCCTTGGGCATTCGCATAGCAGCAGACGACCTCGCATCAAACGAAGGCATCCCGACAGAACCGATGGCTCGGCTGTTCCTCCGAGAGCAGCTTGGGTGCGAATGTGATGCCAACGAAATCGCACGGCTAGCGGCGACGAAGCGCAAGCTCTTCGTGCGGAACCTGAGGCCGCGGCCAATCCCAGGAATCCTCCAACTACTGCACGACCTGCACGGTCGGGGCTACCGGATCGGTCTCGTAACGGGCGCAGCCCGCGCCGACACCACGCGCAGCCTCAAGCAGCTAGGTGCCCTTGACTTGTTCGAAGTCATAGTCGCGTCGGATGATACCGCCAGGGGCAAGCCGAGTCCGGAGCCCTACCAGGCGGCAGCGGCAGCATTGGGGCTGTCCGTTGCGGACTGCTTGGCAATAGAGAACGCTCCAATGGGTATTCAGTCCGCTTGCGCGGCAGGGATGACGTGTGTCGCACTGGAGACGACGCTGCCCGCAAGGCGGCTCGCCCGCGCCAGCTGCACGTTTCGCGATGCCACTGCACTGAGCACGTGGCTGCTCTCCTTCTGATCCGTCTCGGTACCTGCCAATCTCGGAACCAAACAAGATGCCCTGGCGTCTACAGCATGAGCGATCGATGCGCGGCTGGGCGAGTCGTTCAACATAACAGTGGGAGGTTCAGATGAAGCGAGTGGGTTCAGTGGTACTGGTGGCGGTTTTTCTTGCTGGCGCGGGCCTGCTGGGTGCCTGGATGCACGGGCAGTATGGTAGGACTGTGCAAGCGGCTACCCCAGAGGTCGGCGCAGGCAGGGTCATCACGGTGGTAGGGCAGGGATCGGCGCGAGTCGCTCCTGACATCGCCCAGGTAAGTGTTGGCGTGGACACCGTTGCAGATACGGTGAGCGAAGCAGTACTGGAGAGCAACTCCCGGATGGGCGCCATCCTGCCCGCCCTGAAGTCGCTGGGGGTTGCCGACAAGGACATCCAGACGCAGAACTACAGCATCAGCGTCGAGCAGGGAAGCGTCACCCAAGGTCCGGAAGGCACCGCGACCCAAGGCAAACCACGCTACCGGGTGACAAACATGGTCAACGTCACGATTCGTGACCTGGGCAAAGTGGGCAATGTCCTGGACGCAGTGGTCGAAGCCGGTGCAAACAACATTTGGGGCGTCAGCTTCAGTGTTGACGACACCAAGGCGGCACTTACGGAGGCGCGTGGCAAGGCCGTCGCCGATGCGCAGGCGCGTGCCCGGGAACTTGCTGGACTAGCGGGCGTCGAGCTTGGGTCGATTGTCTCTGTGAGCGAAGTCGTGGGCAACAACAGCTATCCGGTAGCTGTGGAGCGAGCGTTCGGGATGGGTGCCGATACCTCTGTGAGCGTCGGCGAAGTCGAGGTCTCTTACCAGGTCCAGGCGGTGTACTCCCTCGAACCGTAGGCGACCGGCAACATCAGACGACTCCCGCGGCCATGCACCCCGGGAGTCGTCTCTTAGCAGCCGGGACGGACCACTCCAACGTACGGCAGGTTGCGGTACTTTTCGTCGCAGTCCAATCCGTACCCGAGAACGAACTCATCGGGTATGTCAAAGCCTACATAGTCTAGATGCACGTCGACCACGCGGCGGCTAGGCTTGTTCAGAAGCGAGCAGATGCCAAGGCTGGCGGGTTTCCTGGCCCAGAGTGTGCGCAGCAAATAGGCCACGGTCCTCCCACTGTCGACGATGTCCTCCACAATCAGGACATTGCGACCCTGAATGTCAGTCTCGAGGTCCATCAGGACGCGCACGGCTCCGGTGCTCTCTCGCGTACCGCTCCCATAAGATGAGATGGCCATGAACTCGATCTCGTGTGGTACGGTGATCTGGCGCATCAGATCAGTGAGGAACACGACCCCCCCCTTGAGCACGCAAACCAGCACCAGGTCCTTTCCGGCGTAGTCGGCCGAGACCGCCCGCCCGAGGGCTGCTACTCGTGCCTGCAAGGTTCTGGAGTCTAGCAAGATATGGTCGATGATGTCGATGGTGGGCACGTCTCTTCCTCCCTGGCGGTCCGGCCGCTGCAAGCTGGGGCCACAGAACCCTAGACAGTATATCACAGTTGGGAACCGGCCGGCAAACCAGACCTGCGCATCCTGTCCACCAGCAACCAGTCATGCGTCTGGTCTGGAGGCGCTTGTGCAATCCATAGCGTGGTGGTAGACTGCCGCACGGTGGACTCATACGCTGGCTTCGCTCGATTCTATGACCTCGATGTGACCGGCCAAGCTGACGATCTCCTTATGATCGAGCAGTTCTGCGCGCGCTGCGGCTCGCCGATTCTTGAGCTAGGGTGCGGGACAGGCAGACTCCTTCTCCCGCTCGCGCTCAAAGGGTATCACGTGACGGGAGTCGATTCCTCACCGGCGATGCTCAACCTGGCCCGGCTCAAGCTCGGGGATGCACGGATGGCTGGCCGGGTGGAACTCATGGAGCGGGACATGCGCAGCTTGGACATGCATGGAGGCTTCAACCTGGCCTACTGCGTGCTGAACTCGTTCCTGCACATGCTTACCCTGGACGACCAGCTTGCAGCGCTAAGATCCGCGCTTCGGTGCCTCAACACAGGTGGTCTACTGGTGATCGACGTCTTCAACCCCGATCTCGCCAGGTTGCTCGAGCCGGCAGGTCAGATCAGCCTGGAGAACGTGCTCACCAATCCTGACAATGGCCGTCCGATTCTGAAGAAGGTCGCCCGGACGGTCGACCTGGGCAGGCAGCTGATCCACACGACCTACTGCCTGGACGAGCTCGACGATGAAGGTCGCGTCAAGCGCACGGTCTATCCCTTCGTTTTGCGCTATGTCTTCCGGAGCGAGCTGGAATTGCTCCTCCGGTGCGCAGGCTTCCAGATCGATGGAATCTATGGCTCGGCTGACCTTGACGAGTTCACAGGGGTGAGCGAGCGCATAGTGGCCATCGGGCGCAAGATGGCGCGAAGCGGCACATGCCCCACCTAGACACGTGGAGGGCAACGCGGAGAGCTCTTCTGCGACTGACCGGTCTAGGCGCCTTGCTGACAGCGTGCCGCGCACTGCCGAGCCCAACGCCCACGCGTATTCCGACGCAGACGCCATGCGCAACTGGGACGCCCACCCCGCGGCCTACGTGGACGCCCACCGCAACTCGAACTCAGGTGCCGACGACCACACCCACGCCGAGCCCGACGCTGACGCCGAGCGCTACTCCGGTACCGACCCCAACCGCAACGAGTCGGCCGCTCAGGCTGGTCTCGCTGATTCACGGACCCTATCGGGCTCTCGTGGTGGATAGCGTGTTACAGAGGTTCGGCATGGCTTCCCTGAATGTCAGAGTGGACCAAGGCGAGCCTGTTCCGAACCTGACGGAGTTCGACGCGGTCGTGTTCGCGGGGGGCGAGTACGGTCCAGAGGAGTTCGACCTTCCCATCTTCCGGGCAGAGCGTGAGCGGGTCATGGCAGCGCTTGAAGCGCGGATGCCGATCTTGGGCATTTGTCTTGGCAATCAGCTCCTGGCACATTGGCTGGGGGGCGAGGTCCGTCCGGGCCGCTGGGAGATCGGCTGGTTGCCAGTCGCCGTGAACGAGGCTGGCCGCGAAGATCCACTCCTCGCCGGGCTGGGGGACAGCTTTCACGCCTTTCTGTGGCATGGAGACCAGGTTACGCGCCTCCCTGATGGAGCCCTTCTGTTGGCTTCCAGTGAGCGTTGCCCTGTCCAGGTGTTTCGCCTGCGCGGCCTGCCCGTGTGGGGAGTTCAGTTCAACCCCCAATACGATCCGGTCATTGCCGAGGGCGTGATCCGTGCTGCCAAGACTCTCGCGGGGCGTGGCTATGACATCGACGAGATGGTGGCTACGGGCTACCGTGAGTATGATGACGTAGCGGGTCGCCTCTTTGGCAACTTCCTGGGAGCTGTGCGGTCATGGCGCCCGCTCGGATGAGGCAGGGACCGATGCGGCTCGAGGCGGGCATCCGGCTGCCGCGGTTGGTTGGTGGCCTCTGTCTGCTGGTGGGGTTCATAGCGGCCTGCTCGCCGGGTTCGGTCCTGCCACCACCAGACGGAGGCTTGCTCACAGTGCCGGCGGGCGAAGCGGATGGTGAGTCGGTAGTCGCCTGGCCCGACACCTATCGCGAACCACCCTCGCCATCGGCAACGCCGCCTCCCACGCCCAACTCCGAGCCAAGCCCAACCCAGACTCCGATGCCCTCGCCGACACCAACGCCTTCTCCGGTGCCTACTCCCAGCCCACCCCCCCTGCTCGCCGCCAGCAGTGGAGATGGCCTTGGCTTGATGCTCCAGCCGCTCACCTCGGCAGACACCCACATCGTGGCCGGGGTCGTCACTGCAGCCGGCACGGAGCCTCTCTACTACTTTGCCTCACTGGACAGATCAATCTACGCCTACGATGCTAATGGGCATCGTCGCTGGCGCGTACGGATGGCCGGACCTGTCTATGCCCTTGCGGACCTTGGGGGTGGGGAGGTAGCCGCAGCTGACGACATCGGCACGGTCACCGTCCTGCGCCCTTCAGGCGAGCAGCTCTGGTCGTACAATCTCGGAACCCGCGTGACAGCGTTGTCCGGTGCACTGCCGGAGGGCCTTCTCGCAGGTGGGTGGGACGAGCGACTTTCGCTCCTCATGGTGGCACCTGGGGATGAGCGCATCCTCTGGCAGATGGAGGTCGGAGGTCGCGTGACGAGCATTGCTGCCATGCCCAACCTGGCCGCCGTGTCCACTGCCGCTGGCAGGGTTCTGGCATTTGACGCATCCGGAGCAGCGCTGTGGGACTACCATGTGGGTACGCTCGTACATCGCCTTGCGGCGGGCGTAGTGCTGGGAGGCCCGGCCCGCGGGCAAGGTATCGTGATGGCAGGAGTGCAGGACGGTGGCCTGCTCGTGCTGGGGCGCGACGGTACCTTGCTCTGGAGGAAGGATTTGGGCGAGGGCTGCCCTGTGTGGTCCCTGTCCAGACTTGGGCCGGAGCAGGATTCTGTCATTCTGGCAGCCACCGGTGGTGGAAGCCCTACTCTGTCGCTTCTGTCGGCCGCCGGTGAGTGGATCTGGAGGCTTCCACTGCCCGCTCCGGCAGGGGCCGTCACAGCACTCGACTTTGACTCTGACGGGCAGTGCGAGATCGTGGTGGGGCTATCTGACGGGCGTGTCTTGGTGTATGACCAGCACGGGGGACTTCGGGCCGCGCTACAAGCTGGGCTTTCCGTGTGGGATCTGCTGCCTGAAGGGGGCGGTAGCGGCGCGGGCGGTCTCGTCCTGGCTGACCTAAACGCGTGGCGTCTTGTTGCTGGTCCCGGTTCCCCAGTGAAGCCGAGGCTTCGAGCGCCTGTCACGATCGAAAATGCACCTGCCTCGCTGCCGCCGTCAGCGATCCAACTGAAGAGCGAAGATGACCCGCGCGACGGGGTCGTCTTGGCGTTTCTTGGAGACGTGGTCCCGGGCCGGTCGATGGAGGCGCAGATTGATCGCTATGGCCCTGGCTATCCTTGGGGAGAAATCGGTTGGCTGCTGAGCGACGCGGACCTGGTTGTGGCCAACTTGGAGTGCGTTCTGAGTACCCAGGGGACTCCACTCAACAAGCTGTACGTCATCCGAGCACACCCCGGCGGTGCTGGAACATTGGCAGCCGCTGGGATTGGTGTGGTGAGCCTGGCCAACAATCATGCCCTGGACTTTGGTGCGGTGGCGCTCGAAGAGACGCTCTTCGTATTGGAGCGTGCAGGAATCAGCGCAATTGGGGCCGGTCGAACTCCCGAAAACGCTCGACGGGCCTCCATGCGCGCAATCAACGACGTTCGAATTGCCTTGCTTGCCTATGCGGGGGCCTACTGGCGAGGCTCTCCTGACATGCCGGACTCCGACCTGGTGGCGTGGGGCGACCCGGAGAGCGTGGCTGATGGCGTACGCGAGGCTCGCAGCCACGCTGACGTGGTCGTCGTGGTGCTCCATGCTGGCAAGGAGTACTCGCGAACACCCACATCAGCACAGGTAGCGGCGGCGCACGCTGCGGTTGATGCCGGCGCCGACCTGGTTGTGGGCCACCATCCGCATGTTACCCAGACGGTTGATCGCTATGAGAGTGCGCTTGTCGTATACAGCCTAGGGAACGCGCTGTTCGACATCCAGCTCCAGTCGGCCATGCAGGGCGACCTGCTTCGGGTGCTGGTGAGTCGGGAAGGCCTGGTGCAGGCCGAATTGTGGCCTTTCTGGATTGGCAACGAGCTGCAACCGCGCTTTGTCGCGGACGGGCAGGGCGCGCCGGCGCTGAAGGCCATCTACCCCTAGGGAGGAACGCATGGAAGAGGAGATGCCATTCGAGTCCGAGCTAGTCACTCGAATCGCGTGGCTGATCCGTCTTCGTTGGATTGCCGTGATCGGCACAGGCTCCGCGATCGGTCTCGCGGCACACTTGCTGCCAGGAGAGCTCGAGACTGGGTCCCTTCTCGTGCTGTCGGCTGCCATAGCCGTGTACAATCTCCTGTTTGCGGTCAACCTGCGCTCGGTGCGGCTTGGCCCGGCAGGTAAGGAGAGGCTCAGGCAGGCTACAACCTTGGCCAGCCTTCAAATCGTTCTTGATCTTTTGGCGCTTGCGGTTCTCGTGCACTTCTCCGGTGGCCTCGAGAACCCGATGGTGATGTTTTTCACCTTCCATGTCATCATAGCATGCATCCTGCTCCGACGTGCGGTCGCCTTTGTGATGACCGGACTCGCCGTCGCCTTGGTGAGTGGCCTGGCTATCCTGGAACACGCAGGTCTAGTGCGACACTACCACCTGTCTGTGGTCCCGGGCGACATGTACCGCACCCCGTTGGCCCTGATAGGCTGCACGCTCACAATCGACATGGTGCTCGTGATAGCGGCGTTCTTGACCTCTTCCATTACGGCAAGGCTGAGGCAGCGCGATGCGCTTCTGCTGCAGTCGAGGGCTTCTTGCCTTCTGCGCAGCGAGGAGCTTTCTCTCCTCAACGCCGAGCTGCAGCGGGTAGATGCTGAGCGGACGCGCTTCATTGTCCTCGTGACTCACGAGCTTAGGGCGCCCGTGGCCACTATTCACAGTGCGCTGGAGCTAGTGCGCGGTGGATACACCACGTCGGAAGAGACTGAGGAGATGCTTGGCCGTGCCCAGAGGCGTGCCTCGGAGTTGCTTGCACTCATCCGCGACCTCTTGGACCTATCCCGGGTCCGCGAGGCTGTGAGTGCGGGAGGGTTGGAGAGCTCGGTCGCCCCGCTGCAGCTGGCAAGTCTCTTACGCGAGACCGCCGACTTTATGGGTCCCGAGATCGCGCGGCATGGCCTGACACTTGACCTCTCGGTACCAGAGTACCTTGGGGAAGTGCGTATTCCCGCCGATCAGGCGAGGCTTATCTGGACAAACCTTCTCAGCAATGCTGTGAAGTACAGCAGGCCCGGGGGAGTGATCCAGATTGCACTGAGTCAAGACGCGAGCAGCGTGGTCGGTCGGGTGAGTGACACAGGCATCGGCATCGCCTCCGATGACCTTCCCCATGTGTTCGACGAGTTCTTTCGCGCCAGCAACGCAAAGCTGGCCAGCCCGCATGGCAGTGGAGTGGGGATGGCAACGGTTCGCCGCATTGTCGAGAACTGGGGCGGCAGAATCGACGTCGAATCGGAGCTGGGCAAGGGCACAATGTTCAGGTTCTCTCTGCCCCGAGTCAAGGCAGATGGCACCCAGCACCCGGCGCGGTGACGTCCCCGCCATTGCGCACCTGGGCTTGTGTGGTACAATCAGCCAGGGTCGGCGAGGTCTGCGGGCACCTGGAGGTGTGCATTGAAGCGCTGGAATGGCTGGGGCGACGACTCATTCAACTACCCCGTGGGCGAAGGTCCGCGATGTTTCATAGAGGACCTGATTGGAGCCGGGTCGCCGCCAATCGATGCGACGCTCTCCGAGGTGCTTACCAGCATTCCCCAGTCGCGGCTGCCTGCTCACCCCCTGGTTTCCCTGGAGCCGTTGGACCGGCTGAAGCACGCGCGTGGGCACAGCCTCCCCGACTGGATCGCCCTTCGCAGCGGGCTGGTCGACGCATTCCCTGATGGTGTGGCCTACCCGGCAGATCTGGGGCATGTCCGAGATCTTCTCCGGTACGCGAGTTCGGCAGGAGCCTGCGTGATTCCCTATGGCGGGGGCACAAGCGTGGTCGGGCACATAAACGTACAGGGTGGTGGGCCGCCGTGCCTCTCCATAGATCTGGGACGTTTGAACCACCTGAAGCACTTCGACATGCTGAGTCACTTGGCGACCTTCGGTGCCGGCGTGTCCGGCCCAGATCTGGAAGCGCAGCTCCGCGCCCGGGGCTGCACGCTCGGCCACTTCCCTCAGTCCTTTGAATACTCGACTCTGGGCGGTTGGATAGTCACGAGGTCAAGCGGACAACAATCCCTTGGCTACGGGCGCATCGAGAGGCTCTTTGCGGGCGGGTGCCTTGAATCGCCGGCTGGCACCCTTGTCCTGCCCCCATTCCCGGCCTCGGCGGCGGGGCCAGACCTGCGCGAAGCTGTCCTGGGCTCCGAGGGCCGCCTGGGGATACTCACCGAGGCGACCGTGCGTGTGGCACCGCTTCCTCAGCGCGAGGAGTTTCACGGCTTCTTCTTTGGCAGCTTTGAGGATGGCCTGCAAGCCGTGCGCGAGATCATGCAGGCGAGGCTACCGCTGTGCTTGGTGCGGCTAAGCACAGCCGGTGAAACTGAGACAAACCTTGCCTTGGCGGGACATGAGCGCGTAATCCGAGTGCTCAAGGGGATGCTCTCGCTGCGTGGGCTGACGGGGGAGCGGTGCATGCTGCTGGTCGGCTGTGCGGGCAGGCGTGGTATGGTCTCCGCAGCTGTCAGCCAGGTCAAGGCTATTGCGCAGCCGCACGGCGGCGTGCACCTGGGGCAGACCTTCGGAAAACAGTGGCACAAGAGCCGTTTTCGGACACCCTACCTCCGGAATACCCTGTGGGAGATGGGGTATGCCATCGACACGCTGGAGACTGCGGTTTCGTGGACGGCGATACCCGGCCTGGTCGCAGAGCTCGAGCACGTGCTGAGGATTGGACTGCACGATGTCGGCGAGCGGGTGCATGTCTTCACCCATCTATCGCACGTCTATCCATACGGTTCGAGTATCTACACCACATATCTGTACAGATGCTCCTCGACAAAAGACCGCGAACTGGATGCATCGGAGACACTGCGGCGCTGGAAGGTTCTTAAGAAGGCAGCCTGCAGGGTGATCCTATCACATGGGGGCACGATCAGTCACCAGCACGGCGTGGGGACGGATCACCTGGCCTACCTTGCGCCAGAGAAGGGGCCTCTTGGTGTGGCCGCCCTTCGCAGCCTGTGCAGTTGCTTTGACCCTCAGGGAATCATGAATCCCGGCAAGCTGCTGGCTTAGCCTGCCGGCCTTGCGTGGAGGTTCTTATGTGGGAGAGGGGCTGGAGGGAAGCCGTCTGGGAGAGCATACAGGAGCCCTGGGATCTGATCGTTGTGGGTGGCGGGATCACGGGTGCTGGCATCCTGCGCGAGGCGACGCGTGTCGGCCTGCGTTGCTTGTTGGTGGAGCGTCGTGATTTTGGGTGGGGAACTTCGAGCCGCTCCTCCAAACTTGTCCATGGGGGCCTGCGCTACCTCAAGGAGGGCAAAATCGGCCTCACTTGGGCCTCGGTGCATGAGCGAGAGCGATTGCTTCGAGAGGGCCCAGGACTCATCGATCCCTTGGGTTTTCTCTTGGCCACATACAGGGGAGACCGCCCTGGACGGTGGACATACTCGGCTGGCCTGACCGTGTACGACCTGCTGGCCCTGCACTGGGGACATCGGCACTTCAGTGCAGAGGACTTCAGGCTCCTTGCTCCTCACATCTCACGCGATGGCCTGCAAGGCGGGTTCCGCTACGGAGATGCCCAGACCGATGATGCCCGGCTGGTGCTTCGCGTCATACAGGAGGCAGTAGCGGCAGGCGGCACCGCTCTCAGCTACGCAGAGGCGACCGGCTTGCTTGTGGATGGCGCGCCGGAGGACCCAACGGTGGTGGGAGTCCACCTGCGCGACTCGGTTCTGCGGCAGGAAGCCGATGTCCGAGGTGGAGCGGTCATAAGCGCAACCGGAGTTTGGGCGGATAGCCTGCGTGGTCTCGTGGGCGGGAGGCCGGCTATCCGCCCACTTCGAGGCAGTCACCTGATCTTCCCGTCCTGGCGATTCCCTGTGGCACAGGCGGTCAGCTTCCTCCACCCCTTCGATCGGCGGCCCGTCTTCATCTTCCCGTGGGAAGGAATCACTCTTGTCGGCACCACCGATGTGGATCACTGCGAGTCTCTTGACTCGGAACCCTCCATCCGGCCGGAAGAGGTGGCTTACCTGATGGCCGCTGTGGATGCGCAGTTCGGCGCACTCAGGATTTCTCTGGACGACGTGATATCGACCTTCGCTGGCATCCGCCCGGTGGTCGGCTCGGGCAATGTAGACCCTTCGAAGGAGTCGCGAGACCACGTAGTGTGGGAGGAAAAGGGCCTGCTGACTGTCACCGGGGGAAAGCTAACCACCTTCCGATTGATCGCACTGGACGCGTTGCGGGCTCTTAGGCACCGCTTTCCAAACATGCAGTCCCTGGACGACAAGGCATCGGTGCTGAACCCGGTTCATGGTGCATTCGCTACCCCGGAGTCGCTTGACGATGCAACGAGATGCCGGCTACTCGGTCGGTATTCCACATGCGCTCACAAGGTCCTCGAAGCTGCGCTGCCGGGTGAGACTGCCTTCATTCCCGGCACGCAATATCTATGGGTTGAGCTTCGCTGGGCGGCACGTGCAGAAGGCGTGGTTCACCTCGATGACCTGTTGCTGCGTAGGGTGCGCATCGGGCACCTTCTCCCTAGAGGGGCAGAGGGCCTGCTCTCGCGGATCCGGGAGGTGTGCCAACCTGAGTTGGGCTGGGACGATGCTAGGTGGGAGGAAGAAGAGGCAGCTTATCTGGCACTCTGGCGCACCCACTACAGCCTTCCTGACCGCGACACCATCCCTGACTGGAGGGATTTGCCGGCTGCGGAGCTCGCTCAGACGAGGCGCTCCAGTCCCTTGGTCATCAATCGACACGGCCGTCCTGCGTCGGTCGTTCTTCTGCTGGCGTTGTCGGCGCTTGTCATTGCGACTGCCTGGCGGCGGCGCCGCCAAAGCGCACGGCGGCACCTAAGGGGGTAAAGATGGCAGGTGATCATCTGCTCTCCATCGATGTTGGCACCCAGAGTGTACGGGCTCTCCTGTTTGATCTGCGTGGAAACCTGCTCGCCGGGACTCGTGTGCTTGTCGAGCCCTACTTCTCCGCCAAACCAGGGTGGTTGGAACAAGACCCCACGTACTTCTGGTCGCTGATGTGTCGCGCGTGCCGTCAGCTCTGGGCCTCCACACCACACACAGCAAGTACGTGGAGGTGATCCCGCTCCTTCCACCCTACCCGGCGGCCGTCCCGGGTCGCTACAGCCTGGAGGTACAGGTTTTCCGCGGCTACTGGATGGTGAGCTGGTTCAAGGACGAGTTCGGTTACCCGGAGCGTCAGGCCGCTGCCGAGCAGGGAGTTGAGCCCGAGGACTTCTTTGACGATCTCTTGGTGCGAGTGCCTCCCGGCTCAATGGGGCTAATGCTCCAGCCATTCTGGGCGCCTGGGCTGAGGACACCCGGACCTGAGGCCAAGGGTGCGATCATTGGTTTTGGTGATGTTCACACCCGAGCACACCTGTATCGTGCCATACTGGAGGGACTGGCCTATGCGCTTCGGGAGGGGAAGGAGAAAACCGAAAGGCGCAGCGGCATCCCGATCACAGAGCTCAGGGTGGCTGGCGGTGGCTCGAGGAGCCGCGGCGCCATGCAGCTCACGGCGGATGTCTTTGGTTTGCCTGCGGCTCGCCCTCACGTTTCGGAGGCTTCAGGGCTGGGGGCGGCGGTCGACGCCGCAGTGGGGCTTGGCCTGCATCGCAGCTTCGAGACCGCCGTTCGAGAGATGACTCGGCAGGGCGACCTGTTTGAGCCGGATCCTGAAGCGCAAGCAACCTATCAAGCATTGTACGGACGGGTATACAATCGCATGTACCAACGGCTGCAGCCTCTCTACGAGCAGATCAGGGAGGTGATTGGATATCCGCCTAGGGCCGGTATCAGACGGTGAGCGGCTGGACATTTGCCAGCAGTGCCCGTCTATGATAAGCTGAAAAGGCTGCTACCTCGAGTAGGGTCGCAGCTTGAGGTGGAGACATCACATCCGGGAGGTTCGTTGTGTCTGACGGTTTCGCACCATATATCCAGGTCATCCAGATCATCATCTCTGTCGCACTTGTGGCTATCATTCTAGTTCAGGCAAAGGGATCGGGCGGGCTCGGAGGCATCTTTGGCGGCGAGGGCAGAGGCGTGTATCGTACGCGCCGAGGGGTTGAGAAGACACTGTTCACTGCCACAATCGGTCTTGCCGTTCTGTTCTTGGTGTTTTCTGTCCTGAGTGTCCTTGCAGCCAGGTAACTCGCTCAACCACGCACAGCACGCAGGGGTGCTTCCAGGCTGCGAGAAGCCGGGCAGCACCCTTGCTGCATGTAGGGGTATGTGGTGACACGACACATTGTCGGACCGGCCGGGCTCACTATGCTGGGTATTGCCTTGGTGTTCACGATCCTCTTCCAGCTCGCTGCCAGCCAGGTCACCGTGTTCCAGCCTCAGTCCGGCGGGGTGTACGTGGAAGGTGTCTTGGGCTATGCCAGCGTCGTTAACCCGATCTTGACCTATGGGAGCGGGCAGGCCAACAGCGTTAGCGAGGACGTGGCAGCGCTTGTCTTTGAAGGCCTCACGACGCTTGACGATCGGCAGCGTCCGGGCCCGGCACTCGCTTCAAGCTGGGCCATGAACGACGACGGATCCGCAGTCGAGTTCCAGCTTCGTTCCGGCGTGTCTTGGCATGACGGGGCACCCTTCACCGTCGACGACGTTCTTTTCACCGTGCAGGCAATCCAGGATCCACGGTTTCAGGGGGATCCTGCATTGCAGGCGCTTTGGCAGTCGGTCATTGCGGAGCGAGTGGATGACTACAGAGTGCGCTTCGTGCTGCAGGAGCCATTTCCGTCGTTCCTCTATTATACAACCATAGGCATTCTTCCCGCCCATCTCCTGAGCAATGTTGCGGCGGCCGATCTGCCATCAAGCCCTTTCTCCACCAGCAAGCCTGTCGGGACGGGCCCCTTCAGACTCGAGAGTCTGTCGCCCGACCGCATTGTTCTTCTGGCAAACGCAACTTACTGGGGGCAGCGGCCGTATCTCTCGCAGGTGGAGCTTTGGTCCTTCGGCGACGAGGATTCGTTGCTGGCCAGCTACGGACGCGGAGAGATTGATGGTTTCCGGGTCACCAGCTCAGCCACGCTCTCGCAGGCAGCGCAGCTGAGCGGTCTTCACTTGCTCTCAGCGGAGCGAGCCGGGTATGGGGCCGTTTTCTTGAACCTGGCCCGCGAGACAGCCTCGTTCTTCCAGGTACTCGAGGTGAGGCAGGCCATGCTGTATGCCCTTGACCGGCAGGCGATGATTGATGAAGCGCTTGCGGGGCAGGCGCTTGTGGCGTCGAGCCCATTGCCACCCATGCTCTGGGCTCATGATCCCACAGTCAGGCAGTATGGGTACGATCCAGTGCGCGCGGCCGGCCTACTCGATTCGAGCGGGTGGCTGGATTCCGACGCAGATCGCATCCGTGACCGGGAGGGAACACCGCTCAGGTTTGAGCTGCTTGTGGGACCAGGGCTGGCAGCACAGCAATTGGCGCACGAGCTTGTGCAGGCATGGGGCGCCATCGGGCTGGACGTGGCCATCAGGCAGGCTACGGCTGACGAGCTAGATGCACTTCTGGACAGCCGGGACTATGATGCTGTGTTGGCTGAAGTTGCACTGTCGGCTGACCCAGACCCATACCCTCTTTGGCACTCGACGCAGGCGGCACTGCCCGGACAGAACATCACGGGCTTTGTCGACGAGGTGGCTGACCTGGCAATGGAGGAGGCCCGCACGACGTCAGATCTGGAGACCCAGTCGGCTGCGTTTGGAGCCTTTCAGCGCCAGTTCGCGGAGCAGGCGCCTGCGCTGCTTCTGTACTACCCGGTCACCACGTACGCTGTGGACTCGCGAGTGCAGGGTGTGCAGCTCGGTCCTCTGCAGCGGGCAAGCGACCGGTTCCGCAACATCGTCGCCTGGTATCGGGAGGTGTCGGAGAGAGTGGTCATCGGCGACGCGCTGCTTGACAGCCCGTAGAGATCGTGGTACGCTGATCTCAGTTGCCGAAGTGGCGGAATTGGCAGACGCGCTGCGTTCAGGGCGCAGTGGGTGTACGCCCATGTGGGTTCAAATCCCTCCTTCGGCACCAGGACCCGGCCCGCAAGGGCCGGGCTTGCTTTTGTGGCCCTGTTTCGTTGACATCTAGCTGGGCTTGTGGTAGAGTCTACTTGGAGGATGTGATGAGTCACAGAAACGTGCGCATCGGGTTCCCCTCGGGCCAGATTGTGCTGATTCTCATGGGCATCCTGGTTCTCTACCTGGCCGTGGATTTTGGGCGCCAGGTGATCATCAGCCAGCAGCGACGCAATGAGCTCCGCGCGGTACAAGCACAGATAGCAGACGGCGAGAGGCGCCACGAAGCTCTGCTGGCTGAGCTCGAGTACAACGAGTCGGATGCCGCAGCCGAGGCGTGGGCGAGGGACCAAGGATGGGTCAAGACCGGTGAGGTGCCTGTCGTGATAGTTGCCCCTCATACCGAGGTCGAGGCCTCGCAGGTGAGTGCAGAGGTGGGCTTCCCGGCCGGAACCGTGCTGAGAGAGTGGTGGGAGCTGTTCTTCGGATTTCGGTAGTGCTTATGAGTGGTGCATTCGCGCCGCGTGCCCAGTCATGATGCTTGGGTTGCTCGTGCCGATTTCGCTCTCCCTCCCCCTGACGTCTGGCGTCCCTGCCCCGCATCCATACGGAAGGCAGACATCGGGAGGCTCGTGCCAGTCGATTCCCGCCATGTGACGCGCGCGGTGGCCGGGTGAGTTGGCGTCAGGCTCTTGCGTCGCTCAAACCCGGGCAGCAGAGCCTCTACGAGCCGCCTCTGCCCAGTCGCCAGTATCTCGGCGCGGGCTCGCTCGCCAGGTTTCGAGAGCAGGTACCTGGCTACGGAAGCTAGCAGGCTAGTGGCCCGCAGATCCGGATGAATCCGGCGGGCCGCGGCTGCGACCAGCACCACGCTCTCGAGATCGAGCCTCCGGCTCCCATCAGCTCGCATCGCCTCTGCGATCTGGGCACGTGTCTGAGCGCCTTGCTCAGACAGCAGGAATGAAACGACTCGGTCGAGGATCAGCCGGGCGGGCACTTTCTCGTCAGACGACAGGAGCGACGCGATTCTCTTGAACCGGTGCTCTGTGCCAACCTCGGCGGGCGCGAGTATCTCGGTGACCAGGGCACTTCGCAGGACAGCGCCTTCGGCCGAAAGAAGGAGGTCAAGCGCCGGAGTCAGCAGCCCCTCTAGACTTCCGTGCATCCTCCCGTCCTGCGAGGCAAGTGCTACTATCTGATCAAGTCTTGACCAATCCAGCTTGCCTTCACGCGTGATGAGCTCATCCATCAGGCGCTGCCGCAGGCTCGGACCGGGGACGGTCAGCAGCATGCGTGCCGCGTACGGGGCGGACACGGCGAAGATGTCGAACTCAGGGTCGAGCTGGCGTGCTACCCCCTCCAGCATCATTAAGGCACGCACGACATACGCAAAGTCCAAAGGTATCCGGAAGCCGTACCTGTAGATGAGTGGAGCAAAGGCACTCGTGACCTCTTGGAGGGTGCGCGCTCTTTGACGGTCTCCAAAGATGGACCGCAACACCTTGTCAGCAACAGGAAGCATCTCGTCCCATCGCGCGCTTGGTCGCGCACATCCAAGGGCGATGAGGTCCGCCTGTAGCTGGTCTGGCCGCCGGTTGACGACATCCACCAACAGCTCAATGACCTTTTCTTGCTGTGCCGTATGGATGATCCCCATCATGCCAAAGTCCAGGAAGACCAATGTCCCGTCCTTGGGGCGCACCAAGAGATTCCCAGGATGGGGATCGGCATGGAAGAACCCATCCTCGAAGAGCTGCTTGAGATTCGCGCGCACTCCAGAGCTGAGCAGCTGCCGAATGTCTACCCCTGCTGTGATGAGAGCCTCTCGGTCAGTGATCTTGATGCCGGAGACAAAGTCGGTCGTGAGCACGCGCCGGCTAGTCATCTCCCAGTGCACACGCGGCGCGTCGATGCCAGGCAGGCTGGCTACGTTGGCACGGAAGCGCTCTGTGAGGTGAGCCTCATGGATGTAGTCCAGCTCCTCGAAGAGCTTGGTGCCGAACTCATCCACAATGCTGACCCATGGCTGGCCGCGGCCAAGTCGTGGGCTTCGCTCGATACACATAGCCAGCCGACGAATCCATGCCAGGTCGAGGCAAATGGCGCGTTGCATGCCCGGGCGCTGGATCTTGACGGCTACCTCCTGCCCGCCAAAGGTGACTGCGCGATGAACCTGCCCGAGGCTCGCCGCCGCGAATGGCCGAGGTTCGAACTGCCGAAAGAGCGCATCTGGCCTCCAGCCCAGTTCGTCCTCGACAACCGACTGGGCGACCTCACTTGCGAATGGAGGAAGCTGGTCATAGAGTTGCGACAGAACATCCATGTAGGATAGCGGAAGCAGGTCAGGCCTCGTGGCCAGGCACTGCCCTAACTTGACAGAAGCAGGGCCCAGCCAGGCAATGCGGCCGAGGAGCCAAGCCGCTCGGCGTCGTTGCCTATCCTCTCGAGCTTCGCCCTCGCTGTAGGTCCACCGCCATCGATCCAACGTCCGGTGGAGCAGCACCACTACAAGCACGCTCAGAACCTGCAGAACGCGCCATGCAGCACGAAGAGCACCCGCGCGTCGCACCTCCGCTTCCACGAACTCGGGAGAGTATGGTTGTCTCAGGGGTGGGTTGGACATCTCAGCCAGTATAGCACAGAGCTGGCATGCACCAGCGTGGGCGTTCCTAGAGAATCTCTGTGAAAGCCTGAATGCGAGTCGACAGCGCCTCAAGGGGGGGCTGGTCTTCCATGTCCAATACGAGGTATGGTAGGCGGGCTTTCTCAAGGCCCGGTCGCAGCAGGGCAAACTCGAACGCTTGGGGCTCGCAGTACTTGGGTAGCAGAAACACCACTCCCTCCGCACGCGCTTGTTGCACTCTCTCCACCAGGACCTGAGGCGTATCCTTGCCAGCGTACCGTTTGCATGGGCACGGCAATCGCTGGATGTAGTATCGGCAGAGATCAGCGAGCGGTTCGCTGGAACGGCCCACTTGACCCTGAAAGCGGCGGTAGCCCGTGCACAGATCGTCGCCAGCGATGTCTGCGCCCAGGTTGTCGAAAACGCCAATCAACCGAGGCTCGTCAAGCATTGCACCGGCCAAGAAGACCCGGGGTCCCCTGGTGATGGAGGGAAGAGAGGCGACTTCCGTCAGGAGGTCGGAGAGCAGGCCGTGGAAGAGCCCTGGGGGCATTGATTGGCCCGCATCCATGATGGCGTAGTAGTCGGTGGCGCTCAGTCGATCTCGGAAGCTCTGAAGGGCCGTAGCCAGGCGCCGTATTTCATCGTACAGGCTGATACTGGCGCCTAGCTCCTCATTGCACAGGGGTCGGCCGGCGATCAGCGCCAGGTGGTCTCGGAATCGCAAGAGCTCTGTCGACAGGTATCGGACAGAGGTTGGCTGGTCTAGGTTGGCCGGCAGCATTACGGTCTCGACCCAGCCCTGGTAGGTCGGATCCAGCCTGCAGAGGTCTGCCATGGCCTGGAGTGTGTCACAAGTGTGTGCGAACACCATGCCCTCCAGGCAGCCCAGCTCACCTGCCGTGAGCAGATTGAGGACTCCCCGGCTGAGAGCGCAAGTGTAGGGCGGAAGTCGGAAGCTCGACTGTCGGTCGGGGATATCGCGCGAGCGGACGCGCACAGGCGCGAAGCCGGCTGCGTGGATCATCTCGGCAGGCATGTACGAGCAGAGTGTGCCGACGGCGCGGAACTCCGGGTAATGGGTGCGCCACTCACTCAAGGGCACCTGCGCGGCTGCACGCAGTGATGTCAGCGAAGCCAACATTGGAGCGCTACCCCCCTTGCCAAGGCGCCTCGTGGTCCTTGGGTGCCCCTGGCTGAGGAGGGTTCAGCCACGGAATCTGCGTCTGGCGGTAGGGCCTTCGCCTCTCGCTGATGCTGTCGCGGAGGCTCAGGTAGCTGGGCCCTGTCGCCTGGACCCACTCTACCATGTGTGCGCGGAGACCCTCCGGAGACCAACGCGGATGCGCAGCCGGTGAGGCGAATCGCAGATGGAAGCTGCCGTCTCGAATCTCCACAGCGGCCTCGCAGCCGCAAATCGGGCACACGGCTCGGTTAGCCTCCAGCAGGACTGCCTCACACCCGCAGAACGGGCATCCCTGCATGCCGGCAAGTGCTGCCTCCGGTTCGGCCGCTGGCTGGGTCAGCCGGCGGCCGGCCTCCCAGACTCGTGCCATGAGCCCTACGTCCATAAGCACCTCACCTGGACCCGGCCCAATGGCTACCAAGCTCTCTATCGGTCGGTATCCAAAGCCTGCGACAAGGGCGTTGAGGAACGGCAATGCCACTCCGCGCCAGGCCTGCAGGCCTGCGGTAGCCACTGTCAGGGCAGGGCGCTCGGGCGGGAGCGGCCGGTTGACGCGGCCAGTGACCATGAGGAGCCGGTCGAGGACAAGTTTGACTTGGGCGGCAGGCCCCAGCCAGTATGTCGGAGCGCTCAGCACGAGTGCACCCGCCGCCTCGACTGTCCCAATGAGCCACTCCATGTCGTCGTCTAGTGGACAGGGATGGCCCCCGATCACGCACCGCATGCAGCCAGTGCATGGCTGGATGCGTAGCGAGGTCGAGCGAACAAGCCGTACGTGGGCTCCGTGAGCCTGCGCAGCAAGCAAGGCATGGCGAACCAAGAGCTCTGAGTTGCCCCATGGCCGCGCCGAGCCCACCAGTCCCAAGACGAGGATCGGCATCGCGTCCTCCGGCGAACAACCTGAAAGAACACAGAGCAGGCTTAGGCGTTACGGTGTCAAGTATAGCACCGCGAGCCGAAAACGCAACATTGCCGAACTTGAGTTGCCGTGACAATCTGGTATAATACCGGCGGTAGTGCATTGAAAAGGATAGGCGTACACTGAGTTGAGTAGCAAGCCTGTGCAAGCGGCCGAATTGAGTAGTGGATTGCAGAAACCGGTGCACGGCACGAGTCCTGCGCGAGATCTGGGTCGCGCCAGCCGCCCTTCCTCAGTGCGTGAACCGGCTGGCTGGGTCCCATGCGCCATAGGCTCGAGAAGGAGCAATGTCTTGGCACCTCGGGCACTGCAGGAGATATTCGATGTTGGGCAACAGCTCGTCGCTGAGTCTGCCTGAGGAGTCCGCGCACTCTGCATCTCTCGTCGCAGGATCAGCACGGCGTGCCTGACCAGACCGGCCCGAGCCAACTCAGCCGTGAGCCAAACACTGCACGACAGTGTTGGAGTCCAAATACAGCCGAGGCTTGCCTGGGCGTCGGGAGGGACGGCTATGCTCACACTTCTGATCGTCGATGACCATGTTGTCTTTCGTGAAGGACTGCGCGCTCTGCTTGAGATGGAGCCCGACCTAAGCGTAATCGGGGAGGCAAGCAGCGGCAAGGAGGCGCTTGGCTTCGTGGCAGTGGACTCGCCAGACGTGATTCTGCTCGACCTGCACCTGCCTGATGGGAACGGGGCCACCTTCTGCCGGCAGTTGCTCGAGGTCAGTCCGTCGAGCCGTGTGCTTATCCTGTCGGCTTACGACAATGAGCAGGAGATCACCTCTGCACTCGTGTCCGGAGCATCGGGCTATGTGCTCAAGACCATAGACGTCGGGCGGCTCGCAGAGGGCATCCGGTCGGTGTTCAGGGGAGAGGTTTTGCTTGCGCCATCGGTCGCGGCCAAGGTCGTCCAGCAGTTGAGCCGCGTTCGAGAAAAGAGCGAACTCAGCGACGAGGCATTGGCGGTTCTTACCCCGCGCGAGAGGGACGTCTTTCGTCTGGCCGGGCACGGTCTGCGGAACTCGGAGATCGCTGAGGCGCTGTTCCTCAGTGAGAAAACGATCAAGACCCATCTCCGCAATATCTACTCGAAACTCAAGCTGAGCAACAAGGCTGACCTGCGCCTCTTTGCGCAGCGGCTGGGCCTAACGCCTGAGGTGCAATAGGCTCTAGAGCGGCTGGCCCTGCAGTAGGCCATGGATGAGTGCGATCTACGTCTCAACATCCTCCTTGGGGGGGATACAATAGTCGGGAGACGTATGTTATCATGGCCCCATGGACTGCAGCACGGCGCAGGAAACGGGCGACACGGCCCGGCTGGGAAACGGCGCGAGGGGCTCCCGTGCTCGTATCGTCGTGGCTGGAAATGCCTCCTCGTGGCTTGAGGGCGTGGTGGATCTGCTGCAGTTGGCGGGCTACGACACGGTGCTGCTCACCGACTGGAGCCAAGCAGAGAAGGCGATTCTATCTGCCTCAGCAGACCTCGCCATAGTGGACCTCTCCGACTACTTGGACTCCCTCGATCTGCCGGATAGGCTGGGAGCGCTAACCAGTGCGGGCGGTCTGCCCATTCTCCTGCTCAACTCCACTGGAGACGACCGTATTTGGCACCTGCAGCGCGTCGGCAGTCCCAATCGCGGGCGCGTCGATTTCTATGCGCACTCTCTTCTGGGGCCGACGGCCCTGTTGGACAAGGTGACCGGTTGTCTGGGGCCGCGCCTTCTCGTGCCGGCTGGGTAGGAGCTCGCGCCGCTTCCTCAGGCACCTTGTCAGCTCCGGGCAGGCACCATTCTGAGAAACCGACCCTGCCCTGCCTCCCCTAGGAAGCGTCCATCGTCCACCACGACTCGCCCGCGCACGAGGACTGTCACTGGGGAGCCCTGCACAGTCAGCCCCTCGTAGGGCGTATAGTCGGTATTCTGGTGCAGCGTCGCAAAGGAGAGAGTCACTTGCCGCCCCGGGTCCCAGACCACGATGTCAGCATCTGCCCCAATCGCCAAGGTACCCTTCCTCGGTGCTAGGCCGAAGCGACGGGCTGGCTCTGTACAGCAGACCTCAACCCACCGCTCCGGGGCAAGGCGCCCGGCGCGAACCCCCAATTCGTAGAGCAGCATGAGTCGAGTCTCGATGCCTGGCGCACCTCCAGGGATGAGAGAGAAGTTGCTGCGCCCAAGTGTCTTCTGCCGCGAAAAGAAGAAGGGGCAATGATCTGTGGCCACTGTGTCGACCTCTCTCGCCGCCAGGCCCGCCCACAGCGAGTTCCGGTCTTGCTCCGTTCGCAGCGGAGGGGAGACGACGAACTTTGCGCCGTCGAACCCAGGGCGGCTGTATTCCCTCTCGTCAAGGGTCAGGTAGTGGGGGCAGGTCTCAATCCACACTGTCTGCCCGCGAGAGCGCGCTCTCTGCACCTCCGCCAGCCCTGCGGCACAGGAGACGTGAGCTACCATGACCTGTGAGCCCGCCACCTCTGCCAGTGCGAGCAGTCGGTGTATGGCCTCGGCCTCGAGGATCGTTGGGCGAGTGTGTGCATGGCTGTCCGGCCCGATATGCCCTGAAGCCAGTGCCTTTGACACCAAGTAGGAGATGGCGTGGTGGTTCTCTGCGTGGACGAGCACACGGCCCGAATGCGCATGCACCGCCTCAAGCGCTCTTAGGAGGGCGCCATCGTTGAGCCAGAGTCCTTCGTAAGCCATGTAGAGCTTGAAACTGGACGAGCCTGCCCGCATGCAGCCCGGGATTTGCGCCAGTGTTGCCGGATCAGCGCGGGAAAGCGTCATGTGCAGACCGTAGTCGATTGTGACCTTTGGATCAGCGAGGGAACGTCGCAGCCCAAGAGCTTCCTCCAAAGGCTGGCCCGGCGCTGGCTCGACAAAGTCAAGAACGGTGGTCGTTCCACCAAATGCAGCGGCTACGGTGCCGCTGTAAAAGTCGTCGCTCGACACTGTGCCGGCAACCGGCAGCTCCAGGTGTACATGCTCGTCCACTGCACCCGGTAACACCAGCATCCCGCTGGCATCGATTTCGCGCCGGCCATGCAATCCACGCCCCAGCTGGACAATCTTGCCAGAGAGGACACCGAGGTCGGTCTGACTAGTTCCCTCGGCGGTGACAAGGGTCCCACCCACGATCGCGCAGTCCAACATTTCGGCCTCCGGGCTGTCGCTTCGCTGCGGTAGCAAAGCTCACTCGCGCCACAGGCATACTCCCTGACGACGGTGGCACGCTCAGCTCGCAGTATGCCAGCAAACCGCTCATAGAGCAACCCTGGGTGGCGCCAGTCTGTCAGGCAGGCCTAGGTGCCATGTTGAGGCGGCTCGCCGCAGCTCCCGACCGGCCCAGTCTGCGCAAAGCCCCCTTGCGCTCTTGACAACCCTTGTTGTATGTGGTATAAGCTCGCACTACCCCACCCCATGGGGGGTGGGGTAGTGCGAGCCGAAACAGGTGGTGGCGATGAGCGAAGACTATAGAATAGAGATCGTCAATCGGCTGAAAAGCGTGGAGGGTCACGTACGCGGAGTCATGCGTATGGTGGATGAAGGCGTCTACTGTATCGACGTCATTAACCAGAACTTGGCGATCCAGCGTGCGCTGGAGAAGCTGAACCGCTTGATTCTTGAGCACCACCTACAGACGTGCGTGACAACGGCTATTCGAGGGGACGAGCCAGCCGAGCGTGAGCGTGTGATTGGGGAGGTGCTTGCCCTTTTCGAAGCTGGGGACCGTCTGTAGAGCGGCAGCAGCGAAGACCGGCCACGATTTGGCTATCGAGCAGAATGAGAGGGACGAGGTGAATACGGTAACGTTGAGAATTCCGACCATCAGTTGTGGGCACTGCCTAATGACCATCAAGCGCGAGGCGAGCCTGGTCACCGGAGTGCAGTTCGTCGGCGGTGACATCGCCAGCAAAACGGCTACCTTTCAGGTGGCCAGCGACGTGGCTCTTGCCAATCTCAAGAAGGCTCTGGAACAGGCGGGATATGCACCGGCATAGTGCTGCCGGTCGGTGCCAGCAGCCGATGTCAGAGAGGTAGGCGCCCTCGAGTGGACACAAAGCGGGTGATGCTTCCTGTCACCGGGATGACATGTGCCAATTGCTCGCTCACCATCGAGCGCAATCTTCTTCGCCTCGACGGAGTTCGGGAGGCATCTGTAAACCTGGCGCTGGAACGCGCTTCGGTTGTCTATGATCCCTCCCTTGTCGGTGAGGAGAAGCTTCTTGCGCTGATTCGGGACATCGGCTATGATGTCCCGACGGTCAAGGTCGACCTGGCAGTGACCGGTATGACCTGTGCCAACTGCGCTCGAACCATTGAGCGTGCGCTCTCCCGCCTCGACGGGGTTGCGAGTGCAAGCGTCAACCTAGCAAGCGAGCGGGTGAGCGTTGAGTACCTGCCAGGCTACGTGACCTTGGCCACCATTCAGCAAGCCATTCGCGACGCTGGGTACGGCATTGTGCTGGTCGGCGAAGGCGAATCCGCCGAGGACGTCGAGAGGACGGCGCGTGAGGCGGAGGTCCGCGACCAGACCCGCAAGTTCTGGATTGGCGCTGCCTTCTCGCTGCCCTTGTTTCTGCTTAGCATGGCACGGGACTTGGGCCTGGTAGGGGCGTGGGCGCACCAGCCGTGGGTGAACTGGCTGATGCTCGGTATGGCGACGCCAGTGCAGTTCTACGTCGGTTCTGATTATTACACTGGCGCTATCAAGAGCCTTCGGGCCGGCTCGGCGAACATGGACGTGCTAGTCGCTATGGGCTCGTCGGCTGCGTACCTTTACAGCCTGGCAGTGTTGCTCTTTCCGCAGGCCAGAGAGCATGTCTACTTTGAGACATCTGCGCTGATCATCACGCTCATCAAGCTGGGCAAGATGCTCGAGGCGCGTGCGAGGGGACGGACTTCTGAGGCCATCAAGAGGCTCATGGGGCTTCGTCCGAAGACCGCGCAGGTCGTGCGTGATGGACAGGAGGCGGCAATACCGATCGCCGACGTCGTGCCGGGTGATGTCGTAGTCATCCGCCCGGGTGAGCGCGTGCCGGTGGACGGGGTGGTACTCTCGGGGCGCTCGGCGGTGGACGAGTCGATGATCACGGGAGAGAGCGTCCCAGTTGACAAGAAGCCGGGCGACGAAATCGTGGGAGGCACCATCAACAAGCAGGGCCTCCTCAGGTTCCAGGCAAATCGCGTTGGCGCTCAGACACTACTGGCCCAGATTATCCGGCTCGTGGAAGAAGCGCAGGGCTCGAAGGCGCCGATCCAGAGGCTGGCGGATCGGGTCTCGGGCGTCTTTGTGCCTGTGGTGATTCTGCTGGCACTGCTTACTTTCCTGGGATGGTTGTTGCTGGGCCAGGTGGGCTTTACGCAGTCCATGATCTATATGGTGGCGGTTCTCGTGATAGCTTGTCCCTGTGCGCTGGGCCTGGCGACGCCGACGGCGATCATGGTGGGTACGGGGCGCGGCGCGGAGGCGGGCATCCTCTTCCGCAGCAGCGAGGCACTCGAGAGAGCGCACAGACTGGAGACGGTCGTCCTCGACAAGACGGGCACGATCACCGAGGGGGAGCCGGCGCTCACGGATGTCGTTCCCGACACGGGCGACAGAGTCCAGCCACTCTCACCAGGCGAGCTTCTTCGCCTGACCGCGTCCGCCGAGCAGGGCTCAGAGCACCCGATTGGCGTCTCGATTGTGCGGGCTGCAAAGGAGCGCGGGTTGCGCCTATCGGACCCAGAGGAGTTCCAGGCAGTCGCTGGGCAAGGGGTCGTTGCGACGGTTGATGGTCATCGTGTTCTCGTGGGTACGGCCGGGTTGCTCGAAAGCCATGGGGTCTCTGGGGGAAGGCTCGAGACCGCACAACAGGGCCTGGAGGGCGCGGCCAAAACGGCATTGCTCGTCGCTGTGGATGGCATAGCCGCAGGGGTTGTTGCGGTTGCGGACAGAGTCAAGGCCGGGTCCATAGAGGCAGTTCGCCAGATGCAGGCACTCGGCATTGACGTGCTGATGATTACCGGCGACAACCGCCGTACGGCCGAGGCGATAGGGCGCGAGGTAGGCATAAGCCAGGTCCTCGCGCAGGTGCAGCCGGGGGAGAAGGCGGCGCAGATACGTCTGCTGCAGGTTTCCGCATCCCGACGCCGCGCAGGCTCGGAGGGGCACCTGGTAGGGATGGTGGGCGATGGCATCAACGATGCGCCGGCCTTGGCCCAGGCGGATGTCGGCCTTGCGATTGGGACTGGGACAGATGTGGCTATGGCTGCTGCGGACGTAACGCTCATGAGTGGGGACCTGCGCGCAATACCGCGCGCCATTGCGCTCAGCCGGGCCACTATGAGGACCATCAAGCAGAACCTGTTCTGGGCATTCTTCTACAATGTGGTCCTGATTCCCTTGGCAGCTGGCGCGCTCTATCCATGGCTCGGCCTGCGCCTCCACCCGGTCCTTGCTGCGAGCGCCATGGCGTTTAGCAGTGTGTTTGTGGTCAGCAACTCGCTGCGCCTGCGGCGAGTTCGATTCTAGCCCGTATCTCGGATGGAAAGGTGAGAGAATGAAGAAGCGCAGTGGGTGGTTGGTCGCCTTGGCGATCGTGGCCTTGTTGACCGCAGCTTGTGGTCCGCAGCCGGCCACGCCGACGCCCAAGGGAGCCGCTGGCACCACGCCGACAGCGAAGGCGGCGGCTTCGGCGGATGCTGAGACGACCGTGGCTGTTCCACTTGAGTCGAGCACCCTGCCGGTAGACCCCGATGATTGGCATGCACTCGGCCCGGAGGATGCCAAGGTGACCATCATCGAGTTCTCTGAGTTCATGTGACCGTACTGCGCGAAATACGTCCGTGAGACGTTTCCGCAGATTGTCCGTGACTACATCTTGACCGGGAAGGCCAGGTACGTCGTCAAGAGCTACGTCGTCCACTCAGGAGCCGAAGTGGCAGCTATGGCGGCCGAGTGCGCGGGCGAGCAGGGCAAGTACTGGGACATGAACGAGAAGCTCATGGCGCAGCAGGCGGAGTGGTCCGGTCAGTCTGGCGCGGCGAGCACCTTCAAGAAGTATGCGGGCGGATTGGGCCTTGAGCAGGCTCAATTCGACGCTTGCCTAGACAGCAGCAAGTACGCTGACAGAATCGCATCTGACCAGCAGGAAGGACAGGCAGCGGGTGTCTCCGGCACGCCAACCTTTCTCATCAACGGCGCGCTGCTGGTGGGCGCGCAGCCCTACACGGCCTTCCAACAGCAGATCGAATACTACCTGGCGGGCGGGCAGCGTCCGACCCTGATTCTTATGGCGGACGATTTCCGTAGCCGCGGCGATGCCGCTGCTCCGATGGTGATTACCGAGTTCTCGGACTTCCAATGACCTGCCTGTGCTTCGGTCGCCCTTGAGGCGATCCCAGACATTATCAAGCAATACGTGGACAGCGGCAAGGCAAGGTTTGTTGCACGCCAGTTCCCACTGACGTCAATCCATCCCTGGGCGCAGAAGTCGGCAGAGGCTGCCTTCTGCGCAGGCTACCAAGGCCACTACTGGGAGATGCAGGAGAAGCTGTTTGGTGGCCAGGCTGCCTGGAGCTCCCTCACGGACGCCATACCCACTTTCAGGGAGTATGCTGCCGATCTTGGCCTGGACACCACAGCCTTTGACCAGTGCCTTGATCAGGGGCGAGCCGCGGTGGACGTAGCTTCCGATGCGATGGCAGCGCAGACCTTCGGGGTGAACTCGACCCCAACCATCTTCGTCAACGACACTCAGATCCCTCTGCTCAACAGCGACGCGATGTTTCAAGTAATCGACTTCGTCGCGGGGACTGGATCGCTGCCCGAGATCCTGCCCCAGGGCGGCGATTACCATGTCGTGGGGAATTCGCAATCAGCCAAGGCCGCAATGGCGGTCTTCCTTGACTACACCAGCGCTGAGGCTGCAACGTATGTCACCGAAGTCTTCCCTCAGGTCAAGGCGCAGTACGTCGATGCCGGGAGCCTCGTTTACGTGTTCCACCCCTGGGCAGGCGAGGAGGAAAGTGCGAGCACGCAAGCAGCGATTGCGGCTGAGTGCGCCGGAGAGCAGGGCAAGTTCTGGGAGATGCAGGCCAAGCTTTTTTCGGATCAGGAGAGCTGGACCGGGGAAGAGGAGCTGGGCAGCATCCTACGTGACTTTGCCACGAGTCTCGGCCTGGACTCTGGTCAGTTCGGAGCGTGCCTAGCTGGCGGTGACGCCGCACTGCGCGCCCAGGCCGGCGTAATCGTCGGTATGCAGTATGGGGTATCTGCGGCGCAGACCTACCTCTTCGGAGACGGCAACATGCTGAACGGGGCGCCCGACTTTGACGAGGTGAAGGCTGTGCTGGATGGGATGATCAGCCCGTAGTCATGAGTGCCTCCTCACCCTCATCAGAGCTGCCGCTGGGAATGCATCTTGTGGCGGGGGTGAGGAGAGAGCTGACTTGAGGCCGCTGGAGCACATGATGAACGCTACATCGTCCGGTTATGTTGGGCGCCTAGTTCTGGCGGCGTTGGCGTTCGCCTGCTTGGCCGCGCCATCTTCTTCTGCCCAGACGCCTGGCACGAGCATGGAGACCACCCTGGCAAGCCTTTCCGTCGCACTCTGGCCCGAGTACGATGCTCCCGAGATGCTGGTCATATGTTGGGGTGAGCTTGCCGCAGACGTATCCCTGCCGACGACGGTTGAGTGGCGAATACCGGCGGCAGCTGAACGCCCGAGTGCGCTGGCAGCCGATGACCCTGAGCGGGGCCTAATCAACCTGGACTTCGAGACTCGCCAGGAAGGCGAGTGGCTGGTGGTTTCGTTTCTGCTGGACTCGTCCGGCTTTCAGATTGAGTACTACGCTCCTTTGGCCCAGAGCGGCGATGAGCGCAGCTACGTCTTCACCTACCCGGCTAACTACGCGGTCACTGCCTTCTCGCTGAGCGCTCAGCAGCCGAGAACAGCGCGCGCCTTCACCCTTGATCCGCCGGCGACATCGGTGTCAACAGGCACAGATGGTCTCACCTACCATGAAGTGGCTGTTGGTTCCTTGGCGCAGGGAGGACCGGAGAGCTGGGTCATACGATATCTCAAGTCGGATGAGTCACTCTCATCGGGCGCCCGTTCCTCGGCACCAACCACGCCACTGCCCGCAACGGTGGGGCAGGGCGCCGGCAGCTCAACTGCGTGGATCTTTCTCATCGCCTTCATCGCGGTCGTCGCTGTCGGGGCAGGCGCGTTCTGGCTTGGCCGCAGATCCGGGCCGTCTCCGGTCGACGGTGGCGAGGTCGACGCGAGCTTCTGCCACTCCTGCGGTGCTCGGGTGCCCAGGGATGCACGCTACTGCCCCAAGTGCTCGGCAGCGGTTCGCGGTCGATAGCACTGCGTCTGCACTAACTAGGAGAAGAGTGTGTCACCCAAGCTCAAGTTCCTGATCGGTGGCCTGGTCGTGGTAACCGTGATCGCCGCACTTATCGCCAGTAGTTTCGGCGGGACTTCCTCAGACTACCTGACGATAGCCCAGGTGCGGGCCTTGGGGCCAGACCAGGCACGCGATTCGCGCGTGGCGGGAGCCATCGTCGCCAACTCGGTCGTTTGGAGTACCAGTGAAGTGCGTCTCACCTTCGACATCCAGGACGAAACAGGCCGGCTTTCCGTCTCCTACCGCGGTCCACAGCCCGACATGCTGGTGGACGCGGTGGAAGCTGTGGCAATCGGCAAGTACAATCCGGCCAAGCGGGTCTTTGAGGCCGATGAGCTGTTGATGAAGTGCCCGTCCAAGTACGAGGAGAAGCAGTAGCGTGATTCTAGCCGACTTGGGATATGGCGCTATCTGGCTGACTCTGGCGGCCGCCCTGTGGGCTGCCACCGCAGCCTCGATGGGCACGTGGAGGCGGCGTCCGGAGCTGCTTGCCAGCGCTCGCAATGCGCTGCTGGCTACCGCCGGCTTGACAACTCTGAGCTGTGCTCTGCTCCTGGCATTGTTGTACGCCCGCAACTTCCAGGTGCAGTACGTCTACGAGCACGTGAGCACGTACCTGAGACCGGCCTATGTCCTCGCTGCGTTCTGGGCTGGGCTCGAAGGGTCGCAGCTGCTGTGGCTCTGGTTGCTCGCCATCTTCACAGGTGTTGCTGTGCTGCGCCGTCCAACATGGGACCGCGAGCTTCGCCCCTATGCGATGGTGTTTCTGGCCTTCGCGCAGGCGTTCTTCGCTCTCCTTCTCGTCGCGATCAGCAATCCATTCCAGCTGATGCCCGATGCACCGGCCGAGGGTATCAGCCTGAACCCCCTTCTCCAGAATTTCTGGATGATTGTCCACCCCCCGATCATCTTTGCCTCCTATGCCCTGTGGACGATTCCGGCAGCCTATGCGCTTGCGGCTCTCGTCAGGGGAAAGCTTGACGCGACCTGGCTTCGAGGCACGCGCATGTGGTCAGTCGCAGCATGGGCAACGTTGGGCGTGGGTATCTTGGTGGGTGGCTGGTGGGCGTACTTGGAGCTCGGATGGGGTGGGTACTGGGCGTGGGATCCCGTCGAGAACTCCTCTCTCATCCCTTTCCTGGTGGGCACAGCCTTTATCCACTCGGCGGTCGTCCAGGAACGACGCGACATGTTCCGGACCTGGAACGTGGGGCTGGCGACCCTGACGTTCGTTCTGACCGTCTTTGCCACATTTGTCACGCGCTCTGGACTCATCGAGTCTGTGCACGCCTTCGCCGAGTCCCCTATCGGCTACTACTACCTGGGCTATATGCTGCTGGTGCTGGCGATCGCCGTGGGCTTGATGCTGGCACGCTACCGCGAGCTGAGGGGGGCCGGCGAGTTGGGGGAGCTGCTGTCACGTGAGTTTGTGTTCCTGATCGTCAATCTCCTCTTCCTGGGATTGGCCGGTGCGGTAATGCTCGGTACCCTGTGGCCAACCCTGACTGAATCGGTGCGGGGCGCAGCCACAAGCCTCACCAAAGAGAGCTACAATCGCTTTGCCGGCCCGCTCGGCCTGCTCTTGCTTGCCTTACTGGGACTGTGCCCTCTGGTAGACTGGCGCAAAACGACCTCGCGGCAGTTGCTTGGCAGCTTGTGGGTGCAGGCGGCGATGGCCCTCGTGACAGGGGTGCTACTGGCTCTGCTTGGCGATTGGCCGCCTGCGGCCGTACTTGCCTTTGCGATCGTTGCCTTCGTGGCCACGACCATACTGCTTCAGATGGTCCAGAGTGTCGTCGCGCGAGCCCGGACGGCCGACGAGAACCCATTGGTGGCTGCCGCCAGAGTTCTTGGACGAAGCCGGCGACGATATGGCGCTCACATCATCCATCTCGCGATTGTCCTGATCGTCATGGGCATCACCGCCTCTCAGGCGCACCAGGTGGAGGTCCAGGTGCCTCTGGCCAAAGGCGCGACGATCGACGTGGAGGGCTATACGCTGGCCTATCGGAGCTTTGACTACCAGAGCTCTGAGCTGGCTGGGAACAAGCTGCGCAACGAGGTCATCCTTGATGTCTATCGGGGTGACCGCCTAGTCGACACACTGTCTCCCGAACGCAACTTCCACTCCAATGTGGACGGCTCAGTCACCGAGGTCGCGCTGCGAAGCACGCTGAAGGAAGACCTATACATCGTCCTGGCAAGTTTGGAACCCGATGGAATGGCGGCACTGCAGGTTCTTGTCACGCCCTTGGTTCTGTGGCTCTGGATCGGCGGCCTGATCCTCATCTTGGGCACGCTCCTTGCCCTGTGGCCCTCCCGTTCCGGAAGACCGGCCCGCAACCCAGAAGGCGAGGTGGCGTGATGAGCATCGCCCTTTTCCTGGCGCTGGTGCTTCTCACCGCCGCTGCCATCGTGCGGCCGCTGCTCCCGGGGAGCCGAACAACGCATCCGCTTCCTGCGTCGCTTCCACGCAGGGCGCCGCTTCCACATTCCCCTGCGGTTGGCCAGATTCGGGGCCTAGAATGCCCAACTTGCGGAACGCCCATCAGACCCGGCGACAACTTCTGCGTGAGCTGCGGAGGGAGCCTTGAAGCGCCCGGGGCAACGTGCGCCGCGTGCGGTGCGCCCATGGATGAGGAGGATCAGTTCTGTCGCAGGTGCGGCACCGTTTCGGGTATTGCAGAGGTCCGGCAATGAGTGCTTGGTGGGAAAGGGCCCTTCGGAGCGCTGTCCTTTTGGGAGCGATTCTGGCGATGAGCCTTTCGGTCGCTGCCCAGGGCAGCGGAAAGATCACGGGGGTGGTCACAAATGGAACTGCGGGCGGATCAGGTGTCGGCAGTGGGCTGACGGTGACTCTTCGCACGCTGGGTGGCGAGGCGGGGCTCGAGCCACTCGCAACCATCACGGGCACCGACGGCAGATTCAGTTTCGAGGCCCTCGACACAAATCCTTCTATAGAGTACTGGCCCGAGGTTGGCTACCAGGGTGTCTCCTACGGCGTCGCGCAGGGACTTGCTTTCCGGGATGGGACCACGGAGCTTCCAGTGAGCCTCGCGGTCTACGAGGCCACGGAGCAGGACGGTAGCCTCCGCGTGGAGTCAGTGCACATTGTGGCAGAGTCGTTTGAGAAGGTCCTTCGCCTCTCGGAGGTGCTCGTGCTCGCTAACTCGGGCGACCGAACCTTCGTCGGCCGCGCTCACGACGAAGTAGACACGCGGCTCGCAACGGTCTTCATCCCGCTTCCTACGAACGCCGTCGGCATGGCCCTACCCGAAAATGAGCCTGCAGGGCGATTCGTCCAGGTTGAGGATGGCCTCTGGGATACCCAACCGGTGCGCCCTGGCGCCAATGCTTCGGTGGTCCGTTTTTCCTACCACCTCCTGGTCGAAGGTTCGTCCGTCCTGCTGGAGCGGCAGTTCCCCTATCCAGTCTCTTCATTCACTGTTCTGGCCGTGCAGCCCGGCCTTGCGGTGCGCGCAGATCAGCTCACCGCGGGCGAGACGGTCACGTTCCAGGATAGAGAGTACCAGGTGTATACGGCCGAGGGCCTGCCGGCCGACGTACCCTTGGGCTTGGAGCTGGTGCAGGGTGGCGTCTCTGGCACATTCGCGATGCCGCCGGATGGGACTACGGCTGCCCGGCCGGCTGGCACGGGCCAGCAGGGCATTCTGCGGTGGCTCGGCATCGGCCTGGTTGTGATTGCGATGGGTCTAGCTGTGGCCTATCCTTTCCTGACGCGCACGCGATCCGAGGCCTGATAGGCAGCGGGTATGCGGCAGATCGACCGGGAGCACAGAACCCCTCGCTCGAGCCGGGACGGCGACTGCGCGGTTGGTGGAGTTGCCCCGCCTGCCATTCTAGTAAGCAAGGTCACGAAGGCCTTCGGTCAGCAATTCGCCTTGCGGGGAGTCGACCTCGCGGTTGCAGAAGGTGACTTTTTGGCGCTATTTGGTCCAAACGGCGCAGGCAAGACGACACTCATGCGCATAATGTCTTCACTTGGTCGCCCTACGGGAGGGAGTGTCGAGATACTGGGCGAGCCCCTCGAGAAGGCGGCGACCTCCTTGAGACGGCACATTGGGCTCATCTCTCACAGCCCGCTGCTGTACGGCGATCTGACCCCCGACGAGAACCTCCGCTTCTTCGCCCGCATGTACGACCTGCCGGAACCAGAAGTGCGCATTGCGAATCTGCTGGATCAGGTCGGCCTTGGAGGCCGGCGTGGGGACCCTGTGCGCACCTTTTCGCGCGGCATGATCCAGAGATTGGCAATCGCTCGTGCCATTCTGCACGATCCAGCAATCATGCTCCTGGACGAACCCTACACTGGGCTCGATTTGCAGGCGGCCGAGATGCTATGTGGCTATCTGCGGGGACTGGCTACGTCCGGCCGAACGGTCGTTCTCACGACCCACAATCTAGAGCAGGGCCTTGAGATGTGTAGCCGCATAGCTATCCTCGAACGCGGCAGGATCGCCTGGCAGGGAAGGCGCGCCGAGGTCGACTTGGTGAGCATGCGTGACATCTATCGAGAAGCCACCAGTCGGCCGGCAGCTAACCGGGACGCAGGCCGAGGCCGGGGCCAACGGGACGCACAGATCAGCAGCTCATGAACTACGCGCGCAAGGTTTTCGCCATTGTCTGGAAGGACATCGTGGCTGAGCTGAGGACCAAGGAGATGTTCAGCGCGATGTTCGTCTTTGCGGTACTGACGGTTGTGATCTTCAATTTCGCCTTCGACTTGCGTGTGAGTGGCGAGAGGGTCAGGCAAGTGGCGCCGGGTGCGCTGTGGGTGGCGTTCGCCTTTTCGGGTGTTCTCGGGCTGAACCGAGCATTTGTCCTCGAGCGGGACCGAGGATGCTTGGAGGGGCTTCTCTTGGCCCCGGTCGATCACACGGCGATATACTTCGGCAAGATGCTCTCCACCCTGATCTTTATGCTTGCGGTGGAGACGTTCATGCTCCCGGTGTTCACGGCCTTCTTTGGCGTGAGTCTGTTCGATGGGCGTCTGGTGCTTGTTGCGCTCCTCGGAACACTGGGCTTTGCCGGGGTGGGAACTGTGCTCTCGGCTATGACGGCCCAGACCCGCGCTCGGGAGGTGCTTCTTCCCATTCTGCTCTTACCCGTTGCGGCACCCGTCCTGATTGCTGCGGTAAAGGCAACCGCTGGCATTCTTGATGGGCTCCCCATCGACGAGCTAAGGCTCTGGCTAACCCTGCTCGTGGGTTTTGACGTGCTCTTTCCAGCTGTGGCGTTCATGACGTTCGACTACGTGGTGAAGGAATGAAGAAGAACGACTGCCTTCCGCTTCTGCTCACGGTCTCCAGTTCGCTCTTGATTCTGCTTGGCCTCTACCTGGCGCTTGCAGGTGCGCCTGATGCGAATCTGAAAAGTGAGACGGGCCGCTTGGCCCAGAGGATCATCTACTTTCACATTGCGACGGCATGGGTGGGGTTCCTGGCTTTCTTTGTTACCTTCGTGGCGGGGGCTGTCTACTTGAGGACCCAGCGCCGCCAGTGGGATATCGCGGCCCTGGCCTCAGCTGAGATTGGTACAGTCTTCATGTTAGGCGTCTTGGTGAGTGGATCAATCTGGGCAAGACCTGCCTGGGGTGTCTGGTGGGTGTGGGACGAGCGGCTTACCATATCGCTCGTCCAGTTCCTCATTTACGTTGGCTACCTGATGCTGCGCGGCTCGGTTGAGGACCCTGCCAGGCGCGCCCGGTTTGCTGCAGTGTACGGAGTAGTAGCCTTTGTCTCGGTTCCGGTCAATTTCGTTGCCATCAGGCTGTGGCGGACTCAGCACCCACTGGTCTTTGGGGTCGACGGCGGCGGGCTGAGCCCCAATATGATGTTTGCGTTTTTCTTTTGCCTCATCGCCTTCTCCCTTTGGTACGTTACGCTGATGTGGCATCGCATCAGGCTGGAACGGCTGCGGGATCAGGTTGACGAGCTGAAACTACGGCTGGTGTGAGGGAAATAACATGGGATACCTGATCGCTGCGTATGCAGTGCTATGGGCGATATCGTTTGGCCTGGTGCTGAGCATGCACCTCAGGCAACGCAGACTTCAATTGGACCTTCGTGTGTTGCGGCAGCTAGTCGAGGACGCGGCAAGCTCGGACGAATGACCTCCCAGACCGTTACGCTACCGCTAGCTTTTGTGGCGGGCCTTTTGTCTTTTCTCTCGCCCTGCGTGCTTCCGCTTGTCCCTGCCTACCTGGGCTATCTGGGAGGCACTTCTGTTCTTGGAGGGGAGACGAAGACCGGGCAGGGAGCAAACCCTAGGCTCCTGGTCCACGCGGCGCTCTTTGTGTTCGGCTTCTCCGTGGTGTTCGTGGCGTTGGGTGCCTCGGCCACCCTTGTTGGACGCTTGCTGGCGGACTACCGGATGACTATGGCACGCGTAGGCGGAGCATTGCTCGTCGTTTTCGGCCTGCGTCTGATGGGAGAAGGCTGGAATCGACGACGCTGGCGTCTTGCTGCGCTCTGTGTCGCGGCGCTGGCGACGGCCATCGGGGCCGGGTGGATTGGCTCTGGCGCGGGCGGCTGGGATGAAGCTTCGCGCCGGCTGGGCGACGTCGCTGTTCTGGGCATGGTGGCGCTCGCAGGCGCGGGTTGGGCAATTCCACCTCGTGTTGGCCTAATCTCGGGAGCACTACTCGCCAATTACCTGGCAAGCCAGTCACCACTGGGCCCTCGCATCGTCGAGTCTCTACTTGTTGGGTGCGTGGCCCTGCTGGCTGGCTGGCCTGACGTGCTGTACTCGTCGCATAGGGCTGACCCTGGTGGCGCAGCCAGAAAAGGGCTTGTGCGCTCCTTTGTCTTTGGCATTGCCTTCGCTGCCGGCTGGACCCCCTGCCTTGGCCCGATTCTGGCGCTCATTCTTGGCCTGGCAAGCCAGCTGGACACGGTGGGGCGCGGAGTCGCTATGCTGTTCGCCTACTCGCTCGGGCTCGGTGTGCCTTTCCTCCTGGTGGGTGTCTTGGTCGGCCCGCTGGGCTCTGGCCTTCGACGCATCAACAGGTATGCCGGCATCGTCTCCCTTGTTAGCGGAGGACTACTGGCGCTGATGGGTGTCCTTATCTTCACTGATAGCCTCACGTTTCTTGCGCAGTACGGCAGCCCAATCGACATGAGGCCCTAGCCGGAGCCAGTGCCAGATGGTACCTGACACGCGTGGGTCGCGGGCCACCGGCTGTACACGCAACCTGGATAGGGCTGGGCGCTGGATCGGGTTGCACTGGCTTGCGCTCATGAACCTCTTCTGGGGAGCGTATGTGCTTCTGGCCCTGGCAGCTCCCGTCCTGATGCTCCTGGGATGGACCGGCCCGGCCAAGGTGGTCTACTGGCTCTATCGCCCCGCCTGCCACCAGCGACCTGAGCGCTCTTTCTTTTTGGGCGGTCTGCAGTCGACTTACTCTGCACAGGAACTGGCGGGCATGGGAATCGACGTCGACCCCCTGGTCCGGGCTATTGGCGGCCCGAGCGTCGGTTATAAGGTGGCGGTGTGCGAGCGTGATACGGCGCTCTACGGGGCGGTGTTCGCCATGGGAGTAGTCTATGCAGTCTTCCGAAAGGGAATGAGACGCATCCGAATTCCACTCTGGGCTGGCCTCCTTTTTGCTGCTCCCCTTGCCGTAGACGGAACACTTCAGCTCCTGGGCGTATACGAGAGCACCTGGCTCTTGAGATCGCTCACCGGCGCGGTCTTCGGAGTCGGCCCGGTACTGCTAGCCTATCCACTGCTGGACGAGAGTCTCGGGGAGCCCAACCCATCGTCACTTTCCCCCAAGGTCGGGTAGTGCTCAGCAACACCCTGAGAGACAGTGCCCCGATGGTCCAACCAGACGATGTCGTCGCCACCATCGCCTCAGAGCTGGGCCTACCTGCCACACAGGTAATGGCTGCGGTCCAGCTTTTCGAGAGCGGCAACACCATCCCTTTTGTCGCCCGGTATCGAAAGGAGGTGACTGGCGGACTCGACGAAGAGCAGCTTCGGCGTGTCGAGGCGAGGTCTGTTTACCTTCGCAACCTCATGGAGCGCAAGAGGGCCGTACTGAAGGGCATCTCCGAACAAGGCAAGCTGCTGCCGGAGCTTCAGCTTGCGATTTGGAAGGCGGACACCCTGCAGGAAGTCGAGGACCTGTACCTTCCCTACAAGCCCAGGAGGCGCACTCGCGCAGCCATTGCGCGCGAGCGGGGCTTGGAGCCTCTCGCCGACACACTCTGGAAGCAACATGACCCGGGACCTCTCGAAGGGTTGGCGACGGCTTTTCTGTCTGACGAGGTGCCAGATGTGGCGGCGGCCCTCTCTGGGGCCCGCGACATTCTGGCCGAGCGTGCCGCAGAGGATGCAGCCGTTCGTGGGGAGGCGAGGAAGCTTGCCCTTGCGCATGCTCACGTCGTCAGCACGGCGGAGGGCAAGACGCCGGAGCCTGGCCTGGACGCCAAGTATCGCCTCTATGCGGCTGCCACCTTTCCCTTTGACGAGATACAGCCGCACCAATGGATGGCAATGCGCCGTGGGGAGGCTGACGGTGCACTGGCCGTCCGCCTGAGACTGCCGCAGGACGACATCCTTGATGTGATGGCGATCTCGTTCCTGCGCGGGCCCCGGACTCCTTTACGAGATCAGGTTGAGGAGGCACTTGCCGATGGCTATCACCGACTCCTCGCGCCCAGCCTTGAGCGCGATTTGCGCAGCCGACAGGATGAGATCTCAGACGAACACGCCATAAGAGTCTTTTCTGCGAACTTGCGCAGGCTGCTCCTGCAGCCCCCCTTGAGCTCCAAGGTGGTGATGGGCATCGATCCGGGGTTTCGGACCGGCTGTAAGGTAGCTGTGGTCGACGTCACCGGCAAGGTGCTGGACACGGCGACGGTCTATCCGCATGATCCACAGAGGCGCTGGAAAGAAGCCCGAGAAGCCCTTGCTGCGATGGTCGACCGCCTCAGAGTCGATGCCCTTGCCGTTGGCAACGGCACGGCCAGCCGTGAAACAGAGCAGCTGGCCGCCGAGTTGTGTGCCGAGGTACAGTCGCTCCGGTACGTCATGGTGAGTGAGGCAGGTGCTTCCGTATACTCGGCATCGTCCCTCGCGCGCGAGGAGCTTCCCGGCCTTGACGTGACACTGCGCGGTGCGGTGAGCATCGCGCGAAGGCTTCAGGACCCACTGGCGGAGCTGGTCAAGATCGATCCGCAGTCGATTGGCGTCGGACTCTACCAACACGACGTGGATCAGAATCACCTGGGCAAGGCACTCGTCGCAGTGGTGGAGTCAGTTGTCAACTATGTGGGAGTAGACGCCAATACAGCTTCTGCCGCCCTGCTTCGCTACGTTGCGGGCCTGAGTCCGGCAGTCGCAGGCAACATCGTCTCTCACCGAGATGAGCACGGGGCATTCGCGAAGAGGCCTGACCTGAAGAGCGTGCGCGGCCTGGGACCCAGAGCCTATGAGCAGGCGGCCGGCTTTCTGCGGATACCGGGCTCCAGCAACCCACTGGACAACACGCCGATTCATCCAGAGTCCTACCCCGCCGTCCACCGTCTGCTCGAACTGGCGGGCACGCGGCTCAAGGCTCGCGATATGCCTGGGCACCTTCGCGCCCTGCGTGACGATCTGGGGATGCCCGGCTTAGCGGAGCTCCTGGGAGTCGGAGAACCAACCCTGACTACCATACTCGACGCATTGGAACGGCCGGGGCGCGATCCCCGGGCAGATCTGCCCGCTCCCATCCTGCGCCAGGATGTCCTGAAGATCGAGGATCTGCGCGTGGGCATGCACCTTCGGGGCACTGTGCGGAACGTCGTCGATTTTGGTGCGTTCGTCGACGTCGGTGTGAAGCAGGAGGGCCTGGTGTTTTTGATAAACTAAAACAGAGCCACTTGGCTGGAAAGTGATCACCGAAAACG
>DAOQVR010000007.1:0-191093 GCA_035341665.1 Anaerolineae bacterium | reverse complement strand
CTATCGTCCCCACATTCAAGTGTGGCTTCGTCCGCTCAAACTTGGCCTTTCCCATGCTATACCTCCTCCTGCAGTTCCGTTCTGTTCAGACCCGACCTACTGGACCCCGGGGCCCAAGCGATCCACTTCTGTGGAGCCCACGAAGGGAATTGAACCCTTGACCTCGCCCTTACCAAGGGTGTGCTCTGCCGTCTGAGCTACGTGGGCAGTCCTATGAGAGCCACCCGTCGGATTTGAACCGACGACCCAGCGCTTACAAGGCGCTTGCTCTGCCGACTGAGCTAGGGTGGCCTGTCCGGGAACCCACACCGAGCCGCCCCCCTATGTCCCACAGAGCGCTGAGGGCCAAGTGGCGGCTCAGTATACTGAGAACAAAATCGGTTGTCAAATCGTGCCCGCCAATGCGCACCGCACAGGCAGGCACGAAGGCGGAGGGGGTGGGATTCGAACCCACGGAGCATTTCTGCTCACGCGTTTTCGAGACGCGCGCATTAGGCCGGCTATGCTACCCCTCCAGGCGAATGGCTATATTAGCACAGTGCCAGGGTGGGGGCAAACGCGCCGGATGGGTTGGCCGGGAGGGGAGCCCGACGTCGCGGCCCACCATGGACCAAAAGGGGCTGGTGAAAAGGACCCGGTGCCGGGCGAGAGCACAGCGATCCGGTGCCGGAGCGTGCACCGACTTGTTGACCTTTCCCCCTGGCCGAGGTATAATGCGGCCCATTCAGCTGAAGGGAACATAGCATGGATCAGCCGCGCATCACGGTCGTGATTCCCACATACAACGAGGCGGAGAACCTGCCGACGTTGGTGGGCGAGCTCCTGGCCCTTGGCCTACCCAACCTCGCTCTCCTAATCGTAGACGACGATTCGCCGGACGGCACAGGGCGGGTGGCCGACGACCTGGCGCTGAGATACCCCGACCGGGTGCACGTGCTGCACAGAAAGGGCAAGCTCGGGCTGGGCACGGCCTACCTGGACGGCTTCCGGCTCGCCATCGCGCAGGGGGCCGACCTCATTGTCCAGATGGATGCTGACTTTTCGCATTCGCCGCACTACATCCCCCAGATGGCCGACGCGGCCGCCAGCTATGACGTCGTGGTCGGGTCACGCTACGTAGGCGGGGGAACGCTGGATGAGCGATGGGGTTGGTGGCGCAACTTGCTCAGCTGGTGGGCCAACGCGGTCTACGCGCGGATGATCTTGGGACTTCAGGCAAGGGACGTGACTGCCGGCTTCAAGTGCTGGCGAAGGGCGACCCTTGAGGGGATCGGACTGGAACGAGTCCGCTCCGACGGCTATGTCTTCCAGGTAGAGATGGCCTACCTGACAGAGAAACTGGGCTATCGCTTCCTGGAGATACCGATTCATTTCGAGGACCGGCGCATCGGCCACTCCAAGATGTCGATGCAGGTCAAGATCGAGGCGGCCATTCGTACCTGGCAGATCCGTTGGCACCACCGGAACGCGGCACGCGCAGCGTGACAACCGCGAAAGAGCATTGAGCAAAGAAGCGCACCCCAGGCAGAACGTGGACCCCGGAGGCCTGCTCGCGCGAACCACCCGGTGGCGGCCGGAGCTGGGGGCCGTGCTCCTGCTCCTTCTCCTGCCCCTTGTCCTGTTTTGGCCAGTGACCCTTGGGTCCAAGACCCTCCTTCCCGCAGACAACCTCTATCAGTGGCAGCCGTACCGTGCCTACGCCGAGCAGCAGGGTGTTCGACAGCCGGCGCAGAACGAGCTCCTGAGCGACCTGGTCCTGGAGAACCTCGCCTGGAAGCGCTTTGTCGTCGAGTCGCTCGAGGAACGGCAGATCCCTCTCTGGAACCCCCATCTCTTTGCCGGGGTGCCCTTCCTTGCCGCCGGACAGCACTCGGCGATGTATCCCTTCAGCCTGCTCTTCTACATCCTGCCTCTGAGCAGGGCCTACGGGGTCTTCACCGTGCTGCAGCTCTGGCTGGCTGGGGTCTTTGCCTATGTCTTCGCCCGCACACTGCGGCTCAGGTCACTTTCGGCACTCATCGCAGGCATCACCTACCAACTCAGTGCCTTTTTCCTGGTGAGTGTCGTGTTCACCATGATCATTGCCGCAGCGGCGTGGCTGCCGCTCCTCCTTGCGCTCATCGAGATCGTCGTGCGCAAGCAGGAGGAGAAAGGGGCCGGTCCGTTCGTACCGATCCTTTACATCGTTGCGGGGGCGGCCACACTGGGCATGGTCGCACTTGCAGGGCACCCCGAGATCCTGGTCTACACTCTACTCGTGACGGCCCTGTACGCGCTCGTCCGGCTGGTTCTTCTGCGTGGACGGGTGGGGACATGGCGCCCGTCCCTGCGGATCGGCGCCTGGCTGGTCCTCATGGTGGCCCTGGGGTTGGGGCTGGGCTCTGTTCAGCTTATCCCCCTGCTTGAGCTCGTCACCAAGAGCTTTCGCGAAGGATCGGTCACCTACCAGGACGTCGTAGGATGGGCCTACCCCCTCCGCCAGATTGCGACGTTCTTGGTACCCGACTTTTTCGGAAACCCCGCGACCCATACCTATTGGGACCTGGTCACCCGGCAGTGGGTGCCACTGGAGCGCACCTTCTGGGGGATCAAGAACTACGTCGAGGCAGGCAGCTACGTGGGGATCCTTCCCCTCCTGCTCGCTTTGCTGGCTGTGCTCGGGACGGCCAAGTCCTCCCCCAACCGGCGGTATGTCTGGCTTTTCGCCGGGCTGGCGCTGGTCTCCCTGCTCCTGGTCTTTGGCTCGCCTCTGTATGCCCTCCTCTATTACGGTCTGCCCGGCATCAAGCAGCTCCACTCCCCTTTCCGTTGGGTCTGGCCCTACACGCTGAGCATCGCCGTGCTGGCTGCCTACGGGGCGGATGCGTTGGCCGGCCACAGGCTCAAGCTGCTGAACGTGCTGGGCTGGGCGGCTACGGCCACCGGCGGAGCGGCTGTGGCCGTGCTGCTTGTGGCGCTGGCAGCGCCGGCAGCGCTCCTGTCGCTGGTCTCCCGCTTCATGGTGACCCTCCCGGAGACGCACTGGGTTTTCGGCAGCCCGCAGGCGTTCCTCTCGTACGAGTGGCCGCAGCTCATGGCCTTTGGCGGGCTCCTGCTGGCGAGTGGGGTGGTGCTCCTCGTGGCCGCGCGGCAGCTCCGTGTCCGGAGACTGCCGCAGCTCATGGCTGTGGCCTTGGTGGGCGGCGACCTACTCCTCTTTGGGGCTGGGTTCAACCCGAAGGCCGACCCGGCGTGGCTAGAGTTCCGGCCGCCAGCGATTGACTGGCTCCGGCAGAAAGCGGACACCGAGTCCCCGTGGCGCCTGACGACCTACCAGGTCGAGGGGGACACCAAGACACTGAATGCGAATATCCCCTGGCTCGCGGGGCTGCAGGACGTCCGGGGATACGATTCCATCATTCCGCGCCAGTATGTCGAGCTCATGCAGTGCATCGAGCCGCAGGGGGAGCTCCCCTACAACCGCATCGCGCCCATCTACGATGCCGCTCATCTGAGCTCTCCACTGCTGGACCTGCTGAACGTGCGCTATGTCGTGACAGAAGGGACAATTGCCAACGACGACTACACACTGGTGTACGACGGCGAAGTGCGCATCTACGAGAACAGGGACGTGCTGCCTCGTGCGTTCGCCTTTCTCCCAGAGCAGGATCTACTGAGTGGAGGTCAAGCCCTGGACCTGTGCACACTCGATCCCCGCACCACGCTGCTGCTGGATCAGGAGACTCTTCACAATCCTGACTGCCCGCAAGTCGGTGCTTCGGGCACGATCCAACCCGCCACCATCCGGTCATACACAGCCAATGAGGTGACGATCGACGTCGAGATGCCGCGAGAAGGCTGGCTGGTGCTGGCCGACAGCTACTTCCCGGGCTGGAAGGCCTATTGGACGGGCACAGTGCCCGAGAACATGGGAGCATCCCCCACGCAGGAGACGGAGCTAACGATCACGCGCGCGGATGGCAACTTCCGGGCCGTTTACCTTCCGCCGGGCACGCACCAGGTTCGCTTCAAGTATACGCCGATGAGCATCAAGCTGGGGCTGTACGGGAGCTTTATGGCAGGCATGGTCCTCCTCCTACTGGCGCTCTTCTGGCTCTGGGGGAGGCTCTACCGCGAGCATGAGGACGACCCAACAGCCAAGCGGGTGGCCAAAAACAGCCTTCTGCCGATTGGCTTGCAGCTCCTCAACCGTGTCATCGACCTGGCCTTCGCCATGCTCATGCTGCGCATCCTAGCGCCGGAGATGGCGGGGCGTTTCACCTTTGCCATCGGCTTCATCGGATACTTTGACATCCTGGTGCGCTTCGGGCTGGGCACGCTGCTCACTCGCGAGGTGGCCAAGAACCACACGCATGGCGATCGGTACCTGGGCACAGTGACCACCCTCCGGGGCTTCCTGTGGCTGGGATCGCTGCCGCTGATGGCCCTGGCGATCGGGGCCTATGCGCTCGCGGGTCAGATGACCGGCGACATCGCGCTGGCGATCGCCCTGTTTGCGGTGGGCATGGTCTTTGGGGTGCTGGCCGATGGATTCAGCTCGGTTCTGAATGCCTATGAGAAGATGGAATACCCTGCCGCAGTTGCCACGCTGACGGCTGTCACTCGGGTTTCGCTGGGCACGCTGGTCTTGCTTGCGGGCTGGGGCTTTGTCGGCCTGGCAGGCGCGTCCATCGTAGCCAACCTCGTGAGCGCGGTACTCCTGGGCGTCCTCGTGACCAGGCACTGCTTCCATCCGACCATGGAGGGGGACCGGAAGCTGGGCCGATGGATGATGGGGGCGTCTTTTCCCCTGATGCTCAACCTCTTCCTGGCGACGGCCTTTTTCCGGATTGACGTGCTCCTGCTCAAGCCCCTGCGTGGAGACGCAGCGGTAGGGTACTATGGTGCCGCCTACCGGTACATCGACGGGTTGAACATCATCCCCTCATTCTTTACGATGGCCATCTTCCCATTGATGAGCCGGTATGCTGTCACGGCGCGCGACTCGCTGATGCGAGCCTACGTGCTCAGCCTGCGGCTGCTGCTGATGGTCGCCATTCCGATCACTGTCGGGACCTTTTTCATCGCCGAGGGGTTGATCCTGCTTTTGGGTGGCGAGCAGTACCTGCCCGATTCGCGGATAGCGCTGCAGCTCCTTATCTGGTTCTTGCCGTTCAGCTTTATCAACAGCGTCACGCAGTACGTTCTCATCGCCATCGACGAGCGAAAGTTCCTGACGCGCGCCTTTGTCATCGGGGTGACCTTCAACCTCATTGCCAACCTCATTGCCATCCCTCTCCTCGGATACCGGGGCGCGGCGATCGTCACCGTCCTGTCAGAGCTCGCGCTGCTGGCCCCCTTCTACTACTCGGTGCGCAGGCACCTCGGGCCACTGCCCTGGAGCTCGCTTTTCTGGAGGCCTGTGGTGGCGTCGCTGGTCATGGGGGGCACCATGTGGCTGCTACGGGGGCTGTGGTGGCCGCTGCTCATACCGATAGGCGCCGCAGTCTATGGCGTCGCCCTCTACCTGCTGGGCGGCTTCCGGCAGGCGGACATGGATGTGATCTGGAATCTGCTCCCCCTGGATCGGCTTGGGGTCAAATGGGCGGGACGCCGGATGGGGGACGGCTCCTGACCACACCTCTCTCGCCATGGCCGAAGGCAACGGCGGCGCCCGCAAGCGACCAGGCGGAGAGCCTCTGCGCCAGAAACGGCTGCGGTTAGGAGCGGCGGAGGCGCCGCAGCATGAGGGCGATGGTCAGGGTGCCCAGCACCACAAAGGCGATGCCCAGTGCTAGCTCGGCGACGGGCAGCCAGCGAGGTGCTGTTCTCTGAGCGTCCTCTGTAGCCTGCGCGGACCGGTCAAGAGCGACCGGTCCGGCTTCTGCGCTGAGCTCAGCCAGCAGTGTGGGCGCCGCTTCGATCGTCGGAACCAGCGTCGCGGTCGGCTCGGGAGCCAGGGTGGGCCCGGCCGTCTCGGTCGGCGCGGGCGGCAGTGATGGCTCGGCCGTGGCCGAGGGCACCGGGGTCGCCGACGGTGCCGCTGTCGACGTCGGCGATGGAGTTGCTGATGGTTCGACCGTGGCCGTGGTCACCAGGGTCACCCCGGCGACCGCACCGACTCCTGCCGGCCCGCCCAGCTCCTTCGCCACAGCGCCCGTGACGTCGGCCTCCGCCGATCCGGCATCCATGCCCTCTCCTCCGACACCCATTCCGGGAGGTGCCGCGGATGCGGCAGCTGCCGCCTGAGCGTCGAGTGCCTCAGAGAGCGCAGAGGTTGCCTCGACGGCCAGTGCATTGGGCGGCGCAGTCACCTCGGCCGGTGCCTCCGCAGCCATAAGCTGGACAGGCTCTGCCGTCGGCTCCTCGACTTCGGTGACCTCCTCCAGGGGTGCAGCCGCCAGTGCCGCGACTGCAGTTGCCTCTGGCACAGCCACAGACTCGCGCTCCACTGCAGCCGGAGCGGATGTGGTGCCGGGCAGTGCCCCGGGCAGCAACAACTGACCGACCACCGCCAGCAGGAAGAGGGCGGCAACCAAAGCGGTGGCTCCCTGCAGAACAGGCATTCCCCAGACGCGCTGGGCGCCGCGTACCCGGCGTTCCACGGCCGGGACAGGGACCGTGAAGGTGCGGGGGCAAGGGACAGAAGGAAGCGCCATGGTCCATTGGGCCGTGCGTCGCAGGTTGTCTAGGTCACAGCAGCACTCCGGGCAGACACCCAGATGGCGCTCTACGCGCCGCCGCTCCCCTGGTGACAGCTCCTCGTCCAGGTAGGGCGAGAGCCGCTCCTGCACGTACCTATGTTCGGTTGTCCCGTCCTTCTTCCGAAACCAACTCATCCGAGACTATCCTCTATGAATCTCCGGTGCAAGAAGCGTGGCGCAAGTCCCCTGCTCCGCCATTCGCGCAAGCCGGAGGCCTGCGCCACGTCGCGCCACCATTCCCTAGTTACCAACCCTAAGACGAAACCGGGCTGGCAAAAGTTCCCTCCGCTCCATCAAAAGATCACGCATCCGCGCCCGGCCGCGGCTGAGGCGGGACTTGACCGTGCCCAGCGACAGTCCGGTGGCCTCGGCAATTTCCTGGTAGTTGAGCCCCTGCACATCGGACAACACGAGGACGATGCGCTGCTCCAACGGCAGCCGCTGAATGCCTGCCTCCAGCACCTGGTTCAGCTGGAGACGCTCGACGTGTTCGTCTGGCCGCTCGGAGGGGTCCTGCAGAGGACGGAGATGGTCTTCCTCGACCTCCAGGTCGTCGAGTGATTCGGACGGCCGGCGCTGCTTGGCCCTCAACTGGTCGTAGCAGCTGTTGGTCACGATGCGCAGCATCCACGCCTTGAAGGAGCCGCCGCGGAACTGCCGGATTGCCTTGAAGGCCGAGAGAAAGGCGTCCTGGGTCGCATCGGCCGCCAAATCGGAGTCCCCCAGGATGCGGTAGGCAACGTTGTAGGCCATACCCTGGTGCAGCAGGACCAGCTGGTTAAAAGCGCGCGCATCGCCCCTCCGGGCGGATGCGACAAGCGCCTCTTCGTCCATTCTCAAGCCACCCTCAGACTTGACGGTTAGCGGGCCGTAGCCTATACTGACCCTCACGCCGGAGTGGCGGAACTGGCAGACGCGCGCGACTCAAACTCGCGTGAGGGTGACCTTTTGTGGGTTCGAGTCCCACCTCCGGCACCAGCACACACAGTATACCAGGTTCCTGGTCCGTGTGCCAATAGGGTAGGCAGGCAAGGTGCCAACCTCCCAGTACACTTCCAGCCGCGCCGTTCGCGGCTGGCTTGTTGTCTGGGGGGGGTTGTGCATGCCCGTTTTCGGAAGGCCATCACTACTCTGAACAGAAAGACTGAATCGAGGAGCAAGAGAGAATGAGCTTCAAGCACCTGCCGCGGCAGGCGGGAGACCGGTCACCCGTGCTATCTGCCGTGGTTCTTGTCGTGCTGGCGGCCCTGGTGCTCGCTGCGTGCGGTGGGGCGGACAGTGCTCCCGGCCCGAGCCTGAAGGGGGCAACGAAGGAGGAGTACACATCGCAGGTGGCTGAGGCCTACGCCGCCAGCGGCAGCCTGGAGGAGGCCAGGTCTCAGCTCGCCGAGCTCGGGGTGCCGAACGTCGGGCAGTGGGTCATCCTGTGCATAGACCAGGCCATTGCCGAAGGGCGGCCCGAGGCCGAGCTCCGTTCCCTGTGTGAGCTGGCCAAAGGACTGGGCCTGGAGAGTCCTCAGATGGTGGCCTTCTTGGCGACAGACACGCCCGTGCCCACCGACACACCCGCGCCGACGGCCACGCACACTCCGGCGCCCACCGACACGCCAACGCCGACGCCCGAGCCTCCCACGCAGACCGCGCCTCCCACCTCCTACGATACGGCCACGCCTGAACCCGCCGCGACCCTTCCGCCGGCAGCCACGGCGACGCGCACGAACACGCCCAAGCCCAAGGCCACGGCAGCGCCAAAACCAACTGTCCCCCCGACGGCAACCGCTGCGCCGGCGTGGAGTTGGTCGGTTCGGCTCGTCGGTCCTGGGGAGGACGCACAGACGTGTGAGGGAGGACTGCTCCAGGTCCGTGTCACAGTGCAGGACAGAAACGGTGGCCAGATCGGTGACGTCTGGATCTATGACCAGTATCTCAAGATCTACCGACGCACAGGCGACTTTCTTCCCGACCTTGGCCCGGGAGAGACCAGATTCGACCACTACCGGTACGGCGGAGGCAGCACGTGCGTTGCCGAAGGACCTGACGGCGCCTGTTTGACGCCGTTCACGCAGAACATGCCGTGCTCGCGCCTGCCGACAACCGCGGAGCTGCATGGCGCTGGATACTGCGACAAGTGTTGTGAGACAGGGGCCTCGGTCGAACGGTGCCAGCAGCTCATCGACGAGGGCAAGTGCTTCTGGACAAAGGAGGGGCACTTCTCCTGGCGGGTCGTCTACACGCGCGGCTGGTAGCCGAAGGGGACTTGACATGGTCGTCCGCCCTGGTATAATGGACATGCTCGCAGTGGGAGGTGAATGAGCCTAGTGGAAGACAGTTGCGTTAGGCAGGCGCCGTTCTTCTCTGCCCTGTCAGAAAGAGACCAACGGCGCATCTTCGAACGAATGCACTTGGAGGCCCGGCACGGCGGAGAGACACTGTTCCGCAAGGGCGAGCCAAGCACCGCTCTCTACCTGGTAAAGTCAGGTTGGGTTCGGCTCCTGGCAGACGGTGGGATACCCATTGCCAGCGAAGGTCCTTCCAGCCTCGTCGGCGAGACCGACGTCTTCTTGTCACGCTCTCGGACGACCGGCGCATCGGTCGCGCAGGACGCAGAGCTCTGGGTTCTGACCGAGCGCGACTTGGTGGAGCTGATCGCCGAGAGCCCACAGATGGGACTCGACCTGAGCGACGTCTTTGGCACGCGGCTGGCCCAGCTGGACACTTTTCTGGTGGAGCGGCGGCTCAAGCAGGTCCCATCGCTGTCAGGACTGAGCGAGAGCCTGCTCTCGGCGATTGCGCATCGCCTCGCGCCGGTCGTATGCAGAAGGGGAGAGGCCATCTTTGAGCGAGGCGAAGCGCCTCGTGGCCTGTTCCTGATCGAGTCGGGGCGCATCCAGGTCGAGAGACCGGGTGCAGCGGGCGAAGAGACCGCCTTGGGGCCTGGTGAGACACTGGGCGAGATGGCCCTGCTGACCGGGGCGCCCTACCGCCACTCCGCCCTGGCCTCGACCGACGTGACCCTGTGGAGCCTGCCTGCCATTGAGTTCGAAGCACTTTCGAGCGAGTTCCCCCAGCTGCGCCGGGCGGTTAGCACGAGGGTGCAAGAATCATTGGAGGCCCAAGATCGCGAGCAGGCGGCGACACGGCTGGCCAAGATGCCGCTGTTTGCCGGCCAGCAGCATGACGTGCTCCTGGCTGTGGCGGAGCGGATGGTCGCGCGCTACGTGCCCTGCGGGGAGATGATCTTCACCGAGGGTGAGCCAGGCGACACCCTGTACGTCGTCGACTCGGGGAGTGTCGAGATCGCAGCCTCAGCAAGGGCCGGCAGCGAGACACTGGCCCGCATGGGTCCCGACCAGTTCTTTGGCGAGATGGCCCTCCTGACGGGCAAACCACGCACAACCGCAGCCCGCGCAGTGAGTGACACCAGCCTCTGGGCACTGGGCCGCTCCGACTTTGAGGATCTGGCCCTGCGGCACCCTTCCATCAGCCTCGCACTCAGCCGGGTGCTCAGCGACCGCCTTGCCGAGATGGACCGGAGGTATTCGCAGAGCCAACTGCGGCGGATGAAGCTGCTTGCCGGCATGTCTGCGAGCCAGATCGACGACATCAGCCAGCGCCTCCGGCAGGTTCGCTTTCGGCGGGGACAGGTTCTGTATCGCGAAGGGGATCCAGGCGAGCAGCTGATCTTGCTCGAGTCTGGCCGCGTTCAGCTGGTACAGGGAAGCGGCCGAGATGCATGCGCCCTGGCCGACCTGAGCGCGGGCGATGTGGTCGGGGAGCTAGCGCTGCTCACCGGCAAGAGCCAGGAGGAGACGGCCACAGCACTGAGCGATGTCTCCGGCTGGGTGCTGGGCAAAGCGGACTTTGATAAGCTGGTGGCTTCCGATCCCAGCCTTGCACTGGCGCTGAGCCGCGTGCTCAGCGAGCGACTGCGCAGCCCCGGTGTTCGGCGGCCAAGAGCGGCCGCAGCCGCAGCCACCCGGGTCGCCCCGCCCGCGGCCATCCCGGTCACAGCAGCGCCAAGACCCGCCGCCCGGCCTGAGCCCGTCTGTGAAGAGCGGGGGATCGAGGTCAAGGAAGAGGCGCGCCCTGCAGCACGTGAGCCGAAGGCAAGCCCTCTGGCCGGAGTCCAGTCGTGGCTCACAGGCGCCGCTGGGTGGTTCGGCTCGCTGAGCCTGGGCGCCAAGCTGCGGCTTGTGGTGATCGCGCTGCTGCTCATATGGCTGATCGGGATAGCAGTCCCCAGCCTTCTCATCAGGACGCTGGCAGCCGACAACGTGACCGACCTGACAGGCGCCATTGCGTTCGTCCAGCGTGGCACCGTCGTGCGCGCAAGTGCAGTCGCGGATGGGGCACCCACAAGCGCTGAAATGGAAGCCATTGCGATGGATACTCGAGCCCAGGTGGCACCCCTTGGATCTCCCAAGGTAGAGTCGTCTCCGACTTCCGAGCCGACCCTGGAGCCTATCCTGGTGCCCGCCACCGCAGTGCCGGCCACGGTGACGCCTTGGGTGATCGTGGTCACAAGCACGCCCCCGCCGGCAACCGACACGCCGGTTCCGACGGCTACACCTGAGCCAACCGCCACGCCCAAGCCGAAGACAGCCTTGGCACCGGCGCGGGCGCAGCCTGCCGCACCCACACAGCGGCCCCAGGCGGTCCGTGAGCTGGACCCGAGGCTCGGATCGCTCAACGTCACAGTTGCCGAGCCCGTGGGCCTGAATCCGGGCCAGAGCTACTTCCGGCTCGTCCGGGTACAGTGGCAAAACGAGCAGGAGGCAGCGGGGGACCACACCATCTACGTCGAGATCCTGGACGAAAACGGCGGAAGGATCACGGGCCAAGGGGTACAGATCGATTGGGCAGGCGGAAACCAGATCGTCTATACGGAGAACAAGCCGCCCACGGAGTATCCGGCCAACTTCCCGATGTACGCCGCGCTGGGTGCCTACTCGGTCTCAGTCGCCGGGCAGCCGAGTGACCGGCTTCAGGGCTTGGGCATGGGCACACCGGAGCAGCCCGCCTTCAAGGTCCACACCAACTTCAAGCTTGTCTTCCAGCGAACTACCTGGTAGCAGACAGGAAAGTCAAAGAGGGGGCGGAGATTGATCCGCCCCCTCTTTTCTTTTGCCTGCCTTAGGCCTATTTCTTGGGCATTGCCTTCAGATCGCGGTAGGACTGGTAGGAGTAGAGCTGGGGATAGTTCGGTATGGCAACCGACCACCAGTACTGCTCATCGCTCTGGGTCCAGTCGATATTCGGCATGTAGATCAGGCTCATGACGCCGATCCAGGGCCGCCAGTTCTGTTTGGCGAACTGGTAGGCGCCGACCAGGTAGGCCGCCTGCTGCTGCTCCGTCACGGCATGCCAATGATACGGAGAGTCCGGCCTGGGATCCATCGTCCAGCCGAACTCGAGGACCACGACCTGCTTGTCCGTGTCGCCATTGGAGACCATCACCTGGTGAAGGTCCTCGACATGGCGGAAGCAGTACACACGGCAAGCCGCACCAGGGCAGTTCGGATCGCCGACGTTGTAGTACGTGGGATCCGTCGCCACCTCGCCCGGGTCTTTCTCTGGAGGGGCCTTGTAGCCGGCACCGTGAGCTCCCAGTGCATCAAAGTAGGGCCTGGCGCCGGCGGCATACATCTGCTGCAAGAACTTGGTGTCCGGCATCGCAGCGGAGTTGTCCTGGGTGGTGGGGGCCATGCCGGCGCTGATGACAATCGCCAACGGATCGGCCTGCTTGACGGCCTGGTAGCAGGCCTTGAGGAGTGCTGTGTAGCCCGTCGGGCTGGGTGCCTGTCCTCCCCACTCGCGGGCGAGGTTGGGCTCGTTCCAGACCTGGTAGGCCGCGATTCGCCCCTTGTAGCGCGAAGCCACTGATCCACAGAAGGCGGCCAAGTCCTGGATGTTCCGCGGTGGGCTCATAAAAACCCCCTGCGCATTGGGATAGGATTGACCGCTTGCCCAGGTGGGATCGGAATCGAGCCGCGCAATCAGCTTCAAACCGACACCCTGTACCTGGTCTACGATGCGATCGGTAACGGCCCAGTCGAACTGGCCTTTGCCGGTTCCCTCGATATCGCGCCAGGCAAATGCCTGCTTCACCCAGCCAAAGCCGGCATCACGGATCGCTTCCAGGTCACGCTGGGCCACTTCCGGCCGCCACCAGAGAAACGCCTGCATGCCATAGCCGGGGGACTCCATCCGAACCTGCTGGCCGGGTGTGGGCGTCGCGGGCTGAGACGTCGGCGTCTTTGGCAACACCGTCAGGGAGGGTGTGGCCGTGATGATCATGGGCGTCTGGGTGGTCTCGGGCGTGGGAGAATCGCCCGCAGGCGGGGTCTCCGACACGAGCGCCGGAAGATCGGTCATCTCCGGGTTAGGCGTCTCGGTATCGGGTAGTTCGATGGATGCCACGGTGGCGGTGAACGTGGGCTTCAGCGTGACCAACGGCTTCGCTGTGGCAGTCGGGGCCGTCTGCTGCTCACCACAGCCAGCAGCCAGAAGCGCCAGGGCTACCGCAACCAGGGCGAGCTGCACCAGCCGGGTGCCCGCCATAGATATCTTTCGTCGTCTCATCAGTACCATCATCCACGGTCAGCTTTTCTGCGCGGCATTATAGTGGAGGGGAACCTGAACGGCAAATGGCTGCGCCGGGCGAGGTTGATGGCCGGACGCTGCGACGCCGCGACTTGACCTCCATGACGCAGTGTGTTATGCTATGGATATGACGCACTGCGTCAGATCCTATCCGAGAGGGAGGCAGAAATGGCCAAGGTCGAGGTGCGCGTAGAGGATGGCAAGCCGCAGGAGGAGAGGAACCCACTTCTCTCGATGGCGCGCCGCGTGCTCATGGCAAGCATTGGGGCTGTGGCGCTGACCCAGGACGAGATGGAAAAGTTCGTCGGCAAGCTCGTCGAGCGAGGCGAAATCGCCGAGAAGGATGGCAGAAAGCTGGTGCAGGACGTCGTGGACCGGCGCAGGAGCCAGACGATCAAAGTCGAAGAGCAGATGGACCGCAGGGTAGGCGACATCCTGGCGCGGATGAATGTGCCCACCAAGGCGGACATCGAGGCCCTGGAGGCCAAGATCGTGTCCCTGTCCAGGAAGATCGACGAACTGAAGAGGTGATCAAGCGGTACCCAAACCGGAAGCTGTACGACACGCAGGCCAAGCAGTATATCACCCTTGAGGGGATTGCGGCCCTCATCCGCGAAGGCGGGGAGGTTCAGGTAGTCGATCACGCGACGGGTGAGGACGTCACAAGCGCGACCCTGACCCAGGTCATCCTTGGGTCGGAGAGGAAGCGCTCCGGCTTCTTGCCGCTCACCCTGCTCGCCGGATGGATCCGGGCCGGCGGCGACACGCTCAACGGCCTGCACCACAGCCTGGCCCCTTCCCTCGAGCTGGCACACCAGGTGGACGAGGAGATCGAGCGGCGGGTGCAAGTGCTGGTGAAGGGTGGGGAGATGGCGGCAACCGAGGCGGCGCGCCTGCGCGCCCTGCTCCTCTCGCTTGGCACCCGGGCCCTGCTGCCGTCCCTGCCTGACGACGAGAAAATCGAGCAGTCGCTGGTGGCGTACGGCATTCCGACGCGGGAGGAGCTTGGCAGGTTGAGCGACAAGCTCGACCGCCTTGAGGAAATGCTGGAGGGATTGACCCGCGAGGCCACGCAGTGAGCGCTGGCGGGCCGGCCCCAACGACCGGGCCGGTCAGCGTGGCAGGTGCCGGCTGTCTACTCCTCCGACTGCTCCTCTAGGCTCTGAATAACCCGGTCCAGCCGCTCGATCAGGAGTGCCCATTGGTCCGCTGCGAGCGGCAATGGTGCAGGAGGGGGAGCAGGCGGGTCAGGAGGCAGCAGCACCTCCGTCGCGGCTGAAGAAGGCGAAAGGGCAATCCCTGCCTTCGCAAGGACCGGTGTCAGCTCTTGGGCCACGCGAAAGAACAGGTCGAGGTGCAGACGCTTCTCCGAGACGACGAGTCCCAGGCCGTCCACCCGGTCTGAAGGGCCGGCCTGATCCGCCACCCAGACGGCAGACGGGCCAGCGCCCGGCAAGCGGTAGGTATCCTCCGGGCCGAGCCCAAAGCCGACGGTGCCCGCCCGGCCTGTGGCACCGTAGACACCCCGATCGTGCCACCGGCTCGCCAGGTTGGGCCAAGCAGGCAGGCCGGGAGCGCCTGCCCACGAGCGCACAACCGAGACACCTTCGAGAGGCACACCCTGCACGTCCGACACATGAACGACCAGGACGGCCGGGCCCTCGACCACACGGACCTTCTCCAGGCGAAAGACGGGCTGGCCGGGCCTAGAGGGGACTGCCCTCTCAACATGCAGCGGGCCGAGACACGCCTCTAGCCAGTCCCAGCTCTGTGCTTGCTCCTGTGGGTCCTGCACAACCGTCCTCTCGAGGGCCACCCATTCTGTCATCGCTTCGCTCCAGATTACCGACTAGTCTTTCGGCCACGCTCCTCCAGGAGCGCCAGGATCCGGTCCAGCCGTTGAACGACCTCCCCCAGCCTGTCGTCCGGCGGAGGCCCCGGGGGGGAAGGTGCCTGGACATCGGGGATCGGCGGCGGCACGGGGCGCGCGCCTCCCGACGCCTCAGGCTCAGTAGAAGCAGAAGGCTCTTCCGCTGGCGCCGGGGCCGCATAGCGTGCAGACCGATAGGCCGGCCGCGCCTCGTGCGCCACAGCCTGCGCCAGCTCCGGCCAGATGTTGTAAGACGCCCACTGGGGATCGTCGGGCGTGCAGCAGCAGTAGAGAGCCGCACCCAGGACATACGCGTCCTTCTGAAGCTCGCCATCGTACCATGTCAGCTGCCGCAGGTAGCGCCCGGTGTCGCGTCCATACAGCCCTCTCCATCCCTGTGGCTTGGGCTGGACGATCAGGGCGTCCAGGCCGCACTCGGTGATTAGGAGGGGCATGAGGGCGAGGTGTGCCGGAAAACCGCTCCAGTTGTGGGCCGGCTCGCCCTTGTAGACCTTGCGGTGGCGAAGCAGGTACCAGGGCGCCTCGTGATCCAGCGTGGGCCAGGCATACTCGTGCAGCGCTAGGGCTCCCCGGAACTGCCTGGCCGCCTCGAGGGCAGGCAGGAAGTGGTGCCACCAAGCCAACCGGGATGGATTGCCTACACCGAAGCTGCCCACCACCGCGCGAAAGCCGTGCCCGCTCAGTATCCTGGCCCGCTCAGCGTCGAACTCGGCCAAACGCTTCATCCCGTCGACAGATTGGACGACAGGCTCGTTGACTCCCTGCCAGAAATCGTACGTCTCACCCATCCGCTCCGCTACGGGAAGGACTGCGTCACAGTGGCTACGTGCGGCCTTGCCAGCGTCGAGGGATGGGTCACTCCAGTCCGGCTCCCCGGAGAGGGGCAGGCGCCCGACCATGAGGGTGCGCGGCGAGGCCGCCCTGACGTGGCGCCAGACGTCGCTGTGGTCCAAGACAACGACCAGAGGCGGCTTCCAGTTGGCGAGCAGATGGTCGAGACCGCCAAGCGCAGAGTTCACGTGAGCGCCCAAGAGTGCGTATGCGATGGTGACATGCTCCTCTTGTCCAGGATAGGGAGACTATGCCAGAAACTCGCCGATTTGTAAAGCCCCGGGGGGCGGCCCTGTGCGCCGGCCTTTTTGTCAATCGCAGGATGTCACGCTATAATCTCGGCTCAAGAACTGGGCAGTGAAAGAGCGAACCATGGAGAAGCTGATCATCATCGGAAGTGGGCCGGCCGGCTATACGGCAGCCATTTATGCCGCACGGGCGCAGCTGAGCCCTCTGGTCATCGCCGGGCAGTTCCTGGGAGGCCAGGTGGCGAGCAGCTTTGAGGTCGGGAACTACCCGGGGTTCCCGGAGGACATCAACGGAGCCGATCTGGCGCAGCGGATGCACCAACAGGCAGAGCGCTTTGGTGCCCGGTTTGAGATAGACATCGTGACGGGCGTGGACCTTGCACAGCATCCTTTCAAAGTCACAACCTACGGAGACGAGTACGAGGCCCAAGCCCTGATCATATCCAGCGGCGCGTCGCCGCGCAAGCTGCGCGTTCCGGGAGAAGCCGAGTTCGCAGGGCGCGGTGTTTCCTACTGTGCCACGTGCGATGGCTTTTTCTACAGCGGCAAGGAAATCGCGGTGGTGGGCGGAGGCGATGCTGCGGTCGAGGAGGCCCTCTTTCTCACCCGCTATGCGGCCAAGGTCACCTTGATCCACAGGCGCGACCAGCTCCGCGCAGAGCCAGTGCTCCAGAAACGCGCATTCCAGAACGAAAAGATCGCCTTTCTCTGGAACAACGTTGTGACCGAGGTCGTGGGTAGTGACGCGGTGACGGGCCTCCGACTGCAGGACGTCAAGAGCGAGGCAGACAGCCTGTTCCCCATCCAGGGGGTGTTTGTCGCCGTCGGCTACACACCGAACACCGAGTTCCTGGGCGGCCAGCTCGCACTGACCGAGAGCGGCTACATCGTGACCGATGAGCACGCACGGACCAGCGTGGAGGGGGTCTGGGCAGCCGGAGACGTGTGCGACTGGATCTACCGGCAGATCGCCACGTCGGTTGGCTCCGGTGCCCGGGCAGCCATGCAGGTAGAGCAATACATCGCCCGGCTCGAGGACCGCGTCTACCCCGGCGAGGCACACTAGGAATCGAGAGGCCGGCAACGCGCCTCAACGTTATTCGTATAGACAAGCAGTCAACTATCCTAAGGAGAGCACAATGGCCAACATCACCAAGGAAATGCCAATCGGGGAGGTCGTGCAGACCTACCCACAGACAATCGAGGTCTTTCTGAAGCACGGGCTCATGTGCTTCGGATGCGCCATCGCGCGCTTTGAGAACATCGAGCAGGGCGCCACGGCGCACGGCATCAATGTCGAAGCGCTGATGACCGACCTGAACGCGGCAGTCTCAACCAACTAGCGGCGGCCTTTGGCCGCGCGATCCGACGCCTAGTGAGGGGGAGCCATGTGGTATTTCCGTAGCCCAGAGATCGTGTTTGGCGAGGATGCACTCGACTACCTGCTGGAGATCGACGGACGGAAGGCGCTCATCGTCACCGACCAGGTGATCCTCGAGCTGGGACTCGTAGAAGAGGTCACGCGCAGGCTGACGGAGGCAGGCATCGAGTGCTCCATCTTCGCGGAGGTGGAGCCGAATCCCTCTCTACAGACGGTCCAGCGCGGCGCCCAAGCCGCTCTAGAGTATGGGCCCGACTGGATCATTGCTGTCGGCGGGGGCTCGCCCATCGATGCTGCCAAGGGGATCTTTGTCCTGTACGAGAGGCCGGACCTCCCGGTCGACGGCATCGCGCCCGTGGGCGCCCTGGGACTGCGCCAGAAAGCCCGGTTCATCGCCATCCCGACGACGAGCGGCACGGGCGCCGAGACCACGTGGGCGATGGTCCTCACCGATCTGGAGGAGCACCGCAAGATCAACCTGGGCAACGCGGAGAACATTCCCGACGTCGCCATCGTGGATCCTTCGCTGGTTCTCCGGCTCCCCCGCCAAATCACGGGGGACACCGGCATGGACGTGCTGACCCACGCAGTGGAGGGGTACACCTCGCAGTGGCGCAATGACTTTGCCGACGGGCTGTGCCTGAAGGCGATCCAGCTCGTCTTTGAGCACCTGCAGGATGCCGTCGAGCAGGGCGAAGGCAACCCCGAGGCGCGCGAGAGGATGCACAACGCGGCGACCATCGCCGGTCTTGGCTTCGGCAATTCCATGGCAGCCGTGGCACACGGCATGGGCCACTCGTTGGGCGCCGTGTGTGGCGTGCCGCATGGGCGAGCTGTGGGTCTTGTTCTGCCCTATACGATCGAGTACACGTCGCGCGGCGAATCGCCCACCCGATATGCGGACATAGCCCGCTTCCTGGGGCTTCCCGCGCGCGACGAGACAGAGGGCTCGGCAAGCCTGGCCTCGGCGATCCGGGAGTTGGCCAGGCGCATCGGCCAACCTACCACCCTGCAGGAGGCAGGCATCTCCGACGAGGAGTTCGAAGAGTGCCTGCCAAAGCTGGTCTCCAACGCAGGCTGCGACAGCGCCACGCTGCTCGGTCTGCGCTGCCCAGACGACCTGGAGCTCGAGCGGGTGTACCGGTGCGCATTCGAGGGCAAGTCCGTCGACTTTTAGCCACGAGACCGGGCCCCGAGCCTGTTGGAGAGTCCTTCGAGCCTATCCCGGGAGCAGCCTCCCGGGATGGCCTTCTTAAGGGGCTTGCTTCTCACAGGATGCTGTGCTAGAATGGAGTATGCGAGTGCGAATGAAGGAGGCCGCATGAACGGATACATGGGCAAGTTGCTGGTCGTGGATCTCAGCAGGGGGGAGCTGAGGGACGAGCCGGTAGACGAAGCCACCGCACACGACTTTGTGGGCGGTGCCGGATATGCGGCCCGCTATCTCTATTCCGAGCTCAAACCGGGAACCGATCCAATGGGACCCGCCAACACCCTGATGTTCATGACGGGCCCCCTGGTGGGCACGCATGCCCCCTCATGCGGGCGGCACGAAGTCTGTGCGCTTTCCCCGCTCACCGGCATCTGGGGCGAGTCGAACTCAGGTGGCTTCTGGGGCGCAGAGCTCAGGTTTTCCGGCTACGATGGGATCGCCATCCGCGGCCAGTCAGAAAGGCCTGTGTGGCTCTCCATCATCGACGGCCAGCCTCCGGCCTTGCACGATGCGTCTGACCTGTGGGGTCTGGATACGTACGAGACGCAGGCGCGCATCCGAGAGGAGCTGGGGGACCCCAAGGTGCGCGTGGCGAGCATTGGCCCGGCCAGCGAGAACCTGGTGCTGTACGGCGCGATCATGAACGACCACGGCCGGGCGGCCGGACGCACCGGCATGGGCACGGTGATGGGATCGAAGAAGCTCAAGGCGATAGCCGTGCGTGGCCGCCAGCGTGTGCCACTCTACGACAAGAAGGCGTTCGAGCAGGCTGCCCGGCGCGCGCTCGAAGTCATACAGGACGACATCACCGTCCAGGTACTCCACGAGATGGGCAGTGCCAACTTCGTGGACATGAGCTACATGTGGGGCAATCTGCCCATCAAGTACTGGACTGGATCCGAGTTCGACGACTGCACGCAGCTTTCGGGCGTCAGCATGTCCGAGACAATCCTCACCCGAGCCGTGCCATGCTTTGGGTGCAGCGTAGCATGCGGCCGCGAGATCACGTTGAAAGACACTCGCTATGGCCTGGAAAAGGTGGACGGTCCCGAGTACGAAACCGTGGCGATGCTCGGCTCCCTGCTCATGGTGAGCGACCTTCCAGGCGTTGCGTACGCCAACTACCTGTGCAACCGCTATGGCCTCGACACCGTCTCCGCCGGAGGAGCCATCGGTCTCTCCTACCTGCTCTACGAGCGTGGAATCCTGACCGCCGACGACACCGGCGGCATGCCTCTCCGCTGGGGCGACATCGAGACAGCGCAGACCCTGATCGAGATGATTGCACACCGGAAGGGCTTTGGAAACGTCCTGGCAGAGGGAACCAAGAGAATGGCTGCCCACTACGGCGCAGAGGACCTCGCCGTGCAGGTGAACGGACTCGACTTGCCGGGCCACGACCCCAGGGCCTTCTCGGGCATGGGCGCCGTGTATGCGACCTCGCCGCGAGGGGCTTGCCACCAGCAGGGCGACATGTACATGGTCGACATGGGCCTCACCATTGAGGAAGCAGGCATTGTGCCCAGCGGTCGCTTCAAGACACGGGGCAAGGCCAGAGTGGCGGCACGCACGCAGGACTGGCGCAGCCTGTACGGCGGCCTCATCATGTGCAATTATGTGAACCCAACGGCGCCGCTGCTGGCAGAGTTGCTGGGTGCGGCGACAGGCTGGCCTGTCGATGTGACCTGGTGCCAGAGGACGGGGGAGCGGATCTTTAACCTCAAGCGCGCCGTCAACAACCGGCTCGGTGTCAAACGCGGCAACGACCGCCTGCCGCGGGCGCTCATGATTCCGCTCAAGGGCGGCTCCAAGGGGCGCACACCCAAGATCGAGGCGATGATGAAAGAGTACTACGCCGTGCGCGGCTGGGACTGGGACACCGGCAAGCCGACCCGGGAAAAGCTCGAAAGTCTCGGCCTGCCCGACGTCGCCGCGGATCTCTGGGGGCACTCGTAGGAGGGCAACCTTGCCGCGCTTGGCCTCACGACCACACGAGCTGGCTTGGGCTGAAACCCTCGGGCAGCAGCTGCCCGAGGGTGAAGGTTCGTGTGTGACCATCGGTGTCTGCGACGATCACACGCAGCTCGTCCTCGGTATCGCAGAACTCGCGCAAGATCTGCCGACATGAGCCACACGGCGTTGCGCCGTTGGCGGTGACGACCGCCATGGCGACAAACGTTGACTCTCCTTCTGAGACGGCCTTGACTACCGCCGTCCTTTCCGCACAGGTGGTCAGGGGATAGGAAGCGTTTTCCACGTTGCATCCCGTGTATACCCGGCCCGATGCGCCAAGCAGGGCCGCGCCCACCTTGAACCTGGAGTAGGGAACGTAGGCGGCTTCGCGTGCATGCCGCGCCCGTTCCACCAATTCCTCATCAGTCACGATTCCCGGCGCTCCTTCCTTCCGTGCTGCCTGCCATCCGAGAGTCACCGCCGGCCGGCGATTCGGGTTTCTCACGAGCTGCGGCAGGCGCCTCCTGGCCCGACTCAGGGGCCGGAGCAGCCTGCCGCCGCACGCGCACCTTCCGGATGCGCCTGCCGACCACAGACTCCACGGTGAATTCCAGGCCTTCGTAGGGCACGCGGGCGCCCACATCTGGCACCCTACCCAACTCGGCGTAGATGAAGCCTCCCAACGTGTCGCTGTCCTCTGTCGGCAGGGCGGCATCCATCAGCTCGTTGACGTCGCCGAGGCTGAGGCGTCCGTCCATCACGTACTCGTCCTGCGACACCTCTACGATCGGCGGCTCCTCGGCATCGTATTCGTCCTGGATCTCGCCCACGATCTCCTCGAGCAAGTCCTCAATCGTGACGATGCCGGCCATGCCCCCATACTCATCCACCACGATGGCCATGTGGACCCGTCTCTTCTGCAGATCGGGCAGGAGGTCGCTGGCTCGCTTGGTCTCGGGGATGAAGTAGGCAGGTCGCAGGATACCCCTGAGTGGGGCATCCGTCTTGCCGTCGCGCAGGTAGGGGAGGAGATCCTTCGCGTACAGGACACCGACGATGTTGTCGATGGTCTCATCGAACATGGGGACGCGCGAGTGACCCGCTCGCATGATGGCCTCGAGCACATCCAACATGGGCGTTGCCACGTCCAGCGCCATCACATCAATGCGCGGGACCATCACCTGGCGCGCAAGGGTGTCGCCCAGATCGAAGATGGAGTAGATCATCTCCTTCTCTTCCTCTTCGATCACACCCTCTTCCTCTCCGGCATCCACGAGGGTCCTGATCTGCTCCTCGGTGACGTAGGGCATGCCGCCGGAAGTGGTCGCACCAAGCATGCGCGACAGGCCGTTGCTGAGCCAGACCGTGAAGCGAGCCAGCGGCATCATCAGTACGGAGACGACCACCAGCGGGCGCGCCAGCCAGAGCGACAGCCGCTCGCTGTGTTTCTCGGCCACCGTCTCCGGCACCATAGTCCCAAAGATTAGCATGATCAGCGCAGTGACCAGGACCACCAACACAAAAGCCACCGGGTAGCTCGCGCCCTTGAGCCAGGGCTGCAGCAGCCTGTCCAGGTGCGGCGCCGATAGGACGGCCACAAGGGCTCCGCCGAAGAAGCTGGTCAGAACCGTCACAAGCTGCGAGGTAGCGAGCAGGCGAGTGGCGTCCTCGGCCAGGCCTTGCGCCGTTCGAGCCCCGCCCGCCCCTGCATCGACCAACTCCCGCAGGCGCGGCTTGCGTACGTTTACCAGAGCCGAGCGAGCCATTGCCACCAGGGCGGTGAGCAGCAGCAGCCCGAGCAGAGCAAGCACTTCCCAAGTCGTCACTTCTCCTCCGTTGTCATGTCGTCAACCCCATGCCTCACCCGCGCCGGGACCCCGTAGGCAACCGCGTGCGCGGGGATGTCGTGCGTGACGACCGAACCGGCTCCCGTCCTGGCACCATCGCCGACCTTCACCGGCGCGACAAGCATCGTGTCGCTTCCGATAAAGGCATCCCTGCCGACGATTGTGGGGTTCTTCCGCTGCCCGTCATAGTTGCAGGTGATGGTGCCAGCGCCGATGTTGGCGTTCTCGCCGATCGTGGCGTCCCCCAGGTAACTAAAATGGCCCATCTTCGCACCCGGCCCGAGGAACGAGTTCTTGAGCTCACCAAAGTTGCCGACATGCGCGCCTGCGCCCAGGTGCGCCCCCTTGCGCAGGTGGCTGAAAGGCCCAATGTTGCTTCGAGAGTCCATCGCGGCGCCTTCCAGCACCGACAGCTCCAGCCGGCAATCGTCGCCAACCACAGAATCGCGGACGACCGTACCCGGCCCGACGACACACCGGCAGCCGATTCTTGTACTGCCCTGAAGGCAGGTGCCGGGCCAGAGCGTGGTATCGTCGCCGATCTGGACGCCGGCTTCGATATAAGTCGCGCCCGGATCGACGACCGTCACACCGGCAAGCATCCAGCGCTCATTGATGCGCCGGCGCATCTCCGCCTCAGCCCATGACAGGGCAACACGGTCGTTCACAGCCATCGCTTCCAGCTCACCCGCGGGCAGGCCAATCGCCGAGCAGCCCTCGCGCACAGCAAGGTCCGCCAGGTCGGTCAGGTCGTGGTCGAGGGAGTCATCCCCTTCCAGGCGCCGGAGAGCCGCCCACAGCCAGGCATCGGAGAAGCAGAATGCACCGCCGGGCGCCTCGCCTGGACGGCTCTGCGCCGAAGGCAGCTCGCTCTCTCCGTCGACCTCGACTACACAGCCGGTGGCCGGCCCGCGCACAGCGCTGCCCCGCACGCCACTGTCCGCAGGGAGAGTGGAGAGCCAGGCCAGCGCTGCACCCGAAGCGCGATGCTGTTCCAGCAGGGCGTGCAGCGTGGAAGGCCGGATCAGTGGCATGTCGCCAAAGAGGACCATTACGGTCGGGGCCTGCCCTGCAGCCTCCGCCTCGGCCCGCAGAACAGCGTGTGCTGTTCCCAGCTGCTTCTCTTGCAGTACGGCCCGGACGTCCTCTCCCAATTCCTTGCGGACCAGGTCGGCCCTGTGGCCAACCACCGCGATCAGGCGGCTGGGCTCCAGGCCGCGTGCAGCCACCAGGACGTGGCGCAGCATCGGCCACCCGGCCACAGGGTGCAGCACCTGGGGAAGGTCAGAACGCATACGCGTCCCTTGACCTGCGGCCAAGACGATGATGACAAGTTCCAAGAGTCCTCTCCTCCGCCGCTCCCTCTTCGGTGCGGCATTGACTTTATAGCACAGACAACGCCTTCGGCGCAAATGTCCCCGAGCTTTATGTTGTGCATCCTGTTCTCTCTCCGTTGAGCCTTGGAAGAAGGAGAAAGAAGAGCACCATCCCCGCCAACCTCAATCCCGTCGAGGCAACAAACGCCCAGCGAATGCCGACACCATCCGCGAGGGAAGCCCCGAGCAGAGGCCCGGCAAAGGCGGTGACGTTCATGAGGGCCGTGTAGAGCGCAACGTAGGTTGGGCGCCGCTCGCCCGGGCACACCGCCAACATGACGTTGAAGAGCGCCAGGTTGCACCCGGCCCACGAGAATCCGCCTACCATCGACGTCACGATCATCCACTCGAGGGAGGGGACCAGCGCAGTCATCAGCGTGTAGAGGGTGACGAGCAATCCCGAGCAGAGAAGCAACCACCGGTCTCCCCAGCGGGACCGAGCCCTACCCCAGAGAAGGTAACCGGCTATGGTGCTGGCGTCCACGACTACGGCGATCAACCCGATCCAGGTATCATTGGCACCCAGATCCCGGACTCGCAAGACCGACCAGAGGGCAGCAGGCAGGTAGAGGCCCCAATGAAAGACAAAAGCGGCGATCGTGAAGCGAACGAAGCCGCGATGCGCAAGAGCAGCCCGCAGGCTTGCCCCCAGGGATGCGCGTCCCTGCCGGGCTGCTGCTTGCGGGCGGCGCACCGTCGGAGAGCCGGGCAGACGCATGCGGCGCAGGTTGAAAAGGCCGAGAAGCGAGATAGCCGACCCAACGCCGAGCAATATCTGGTAATTGAGAGGCACCCGCACCAAGTCAAGGAACTTGCCCCCGGCCAGAGCCGCCACAGTCGAGGTAGCGGCCAGGATGAGCCAACGGGTGCTGACCACCTGTCCCCTGTTCTCGGGAGAGACCAGGTCGGGAATCATGGCAGTCACGGCTGTGTTGATGATCGCCGACGGAAGCGTGATGAGTGTCTGTATGGCGATGAGGGCTTCGACGCGCCCTGTCACAATGGCGAACGGCATGGCCGCCATGGCAATGTAGCCCAGCCGCTGCGCCAGGCCGGTGTAGAAGACGAGCGACGGCCCTCGGTGGCGTTCGATCAGCCGTGAAGCGGGAATGAGCCAGATCACATTGACGAGCGCCGGTAGCGCCGCCAGCCACCCCACCTGGCCGGTGGTTGCACCCAGGCGCAGGGCAAAGACGCTGACGAATGTGGCCGTCAGGCCGCTGAGGATCCCAAACCAGGCGGTCTCGGCATATAGGTTGCGAGTGTTGTGGGCTTCGACGGAGTGGGAGGGAGTGTGCCAGGGCATTCGCCGCCCAAGCTGTGCAGCCCACCTCCTCCAGGTGGCCTCTCCCCGTCTGCCCTGACTACGGGGCTTTTTGATCCGGCTCACTGGGCAACTCCTGGCGGCCAAGGGCAGCCAGGAGCCTGTCGTAGGTCTGCAGCCAGGTCTCAGGCACCACACGCAGGTCCCCCACCACGGGCATAAAGTTCGTGTCCCCGAGCCAGCGAGGAACCACGTGTAGGTGCACATGCTCATGGATGCCTGCCCCGGCTACCTGCCCCAGGTTGGCTCCCACGTTGAAGCCTTCAGGCGACATCGAGTCGCGCAGTGCGCGGATGCCGCGATTGACGAGCAGCATGATCTCCGTCAGCGTGGGGGCGTCCAGGTGCTCCAGGCTTGGGACGTGGGAGTAAGGCACAGCCATAAGATGGCCGTTGTTGTAGGGAAACCGGTTCAGGATGAGGAAAGCGAACTCCCCGCGCAGAAGGATCAGGGTCTCCCTGTCATCGACACCGTGAGCAGCATCGCAGAATACACAACCCTGCGTCTTGTTGCCCTGCAGGTACTCCAGCCTCCACGGCGACCATAGACGTTTCATCGCACGCTCTCGATTCGTCGGATACGGGGGTATTGTAGCCGAATTGCTTCTGTGCTACAATCGCTGCCATGTTTGAAGTCGCCTTCTTGGGAACGTCTGCCTCCGCGCCGTCGATCCGGCGCGGCTTGCCGTCGGCATTGGTGATGTATGGTGAGTACCGATTCCTGATAGACTGCGGTGAGGGAACTCAGCGGCAGCTGCTGCGCAGCGGGCTCGGCTTCCGACGCCTGGACAAGATCCTCCTGACCCATGGTCACCTCGATCATATCCTTGGGCTCGCCGGCCTCGCCTCCACCTTTTCGCGGTGGGAGGCAATCGAACGGATGGAGGTCTATGGCGGAAAGCCGGCACTAGATAGGGTAGAAGCGCTGATGCGGGTGGTCTTTGGCCCGACGCGCCCCCCCTTTCGCATTGTGCTTACAGATCTCAAGCCCGGGATGGTGCACCAGGACGACAGCGCCCAGTTGATTGCCTTTCCGGTAACCCACCGTGGCGCGGGCAACTTTGGCTTCGTATTCCAGGAGAAGGCTCGGCGCCCATTCCTCGCGGGAAAAGCCGAGGCCCTGGGGGTACCGGCGGGTCCAGAACGGGCACAGCTCGTGCGGGGCCAAGCGATAACGCTGGACACCGGGCAGACCGTCGTTCCCGACGATGTGCTCGGCCCATCGCGTCCCGGCACCAAGCTCGCCTTTGTGGGCGATGCCGCCCGGGTGGATGACCTGGTAGAGCCGGTTAGGGGAGCCGATGCTCTCGTGATCGAGGCCACCTACACCAGCTTGGAGGCCGATATCGCGCGCGAGTTCGGCCACCTGACGGCCCGGCAGGCGGCAGAGCTGGCGACGGCGGCGGGCGTGCAGCACCTCGTTCTGCATCACATCTCACGCCGCTATTCGGAGCACGAGATTCTAGAAGAGGCAGTCCCCATCTTTGCCAACACGACGGTTGCACGTGACATGGACCGTTTTCAAGTGCGGCGTGGCGTGCCGCTGGCAAGGGTCGAGCGGGACGGATGAGCGCGCGCCCTGCGCACGGCAGGGGCGCTTCCCCCAACCCTACGGCGTGGAACCACGGCGGAGGGCACAACGTCTACCATGCGACCTTCTCATGAGGATAGTCTGCAGCATGATCCATGACACCGAGTTGGAGCCCGCGCCCGGTAGCAAGCCTCGCCCCCGGCCGGGAGGAGCGCCGCCTGACCGTCGCGCAACAAGGGGGGTCGTGGTTCCACCACCGCCCAGACCCGGAAAGCCGCCGCGGCAACGCCTGAGTGCCGCGTGGAAGCTTCTGATCGGCGTTCTCAGCACCGCCCTTCTCCTTGGGTTGGTCGGAGTTGGCCTGGTTGCGGCGTATGCGGCGATCGCAGCAGGCCTGCCCGAAGCCGAGGAGCTGAGCAGTCGATCCGCCGGCTTTCTCAGCACCCAGATCCTCGACCGCGACGGACACCTTCTGTACGAGATCACGGACCCCCATGGAGGCCGGCGCATCATCGTCCGCTACGAAGACATCGCTCCCGATCTCATCAATGCCACTGTGGCGACTGAGGACGGGCGGTTCTGGCAGCACGCTGGAGTCGATCCAATCAACATCGCCCGGGCTGTGATTCAGAATATTCGCGAGATGGGGATTGCCTCCGGTGCCAGCACCATCCCGCAGCAGTTGGTGAAGCTGGTGCTTCTCTCCCCGGAGGAGCGAACGGAGCAGACGCTGAGCCGCAAGATCCGGGAGGCAGTCCTGGCAACGGAAGTCAGCCGGAGGTACGGCAAGCAGGAAATCCTCGCGACCTATCTGAACGAGATCAACTACGGAAACCTGGCATACGGAATCGAGGCAGCTTCGGAGACCTACTTCGGCAAGACGGCAGGCGAGCTGACGCTGGCCGAGGCATCGTTCTTGGCCGGGCTGCCCCAGGCTCCCGCGTATTGGGATCCCTACTCAAACTGGGAGGGTGCCAAGCGCCGCCAGGCGGTGGTTCTGGGCCTGATGGCAGAAGAGGGGTATATCACGATCGCCGAGGCCGGGGCCGCACAGGCCGAGGAGCTCTTGCTCCGGCCCTACCAGCTCGACATCAGGGCACCCCACTTTGTCATCTGGGTCCAGCAGCTCCTGGAAGAGAGCTTTGGCACAGAGGTGCTCTACCGCAGTGGTCTGCGCGTTTACACAACGCTCGACTCGGGCTGGCAGGCCATTGCGGAGCAGGAGATCCAGGCCCACCTGGCCACACTGCAGGATCAGAATGCCAAGAACGGTGCACTGGTCGCCATGCGGCCCGATACAGGAGAGATCCTGGTCATGGTCGGCAGCGCCGACTTCAACAGCATCGACATCGCCGGACAGATCAACATGGCCATGCGGCCGCGCCAGCCCGGCTCGTCGATCAAGCCGATCACCTACGTCGCGGCTTTCGAGAAGGGCTGGACCCCGGCAACCCTGGTTTGGGATGTGACCACCGAGTTCAGAGACGGTGCAGGCAATCCGTATGTGCCCAGGAATTATGACGGCAAGGAACATGGCCCGGTGCTGGTCAGGAATGCGCTGGCCCAATCGCTCAATATCCCTGCCGTCAAGGCGCTGGAGTATGTCGGGCTGCCGTCTATGCTCGAGACCGCGCGCCGCATGGGGATCACGTCTCTCACGCGAGCCGATTATGGCCTCAGCCTCACCTTGGGCGGTGGCGAGGTCTCGCTCGTCGAGATGGTGGGTGCGTACGCTGTCCTGGACAACGGGGGCGTGCGAGTGCCCCCCGTTGCCATTCGGCGCATCGAGGATGCGAAAGGCAATCTCCTCCGGGAGTACCAGGCCCCACAGGGCGAGGAGGTGGTCAACGCCCAGTTGGCCTACCTGGTCACCGACATCCTATCGGACAATGAGGCAAGGGCTCCGGTCTTTGGCCGGAACAACCCTCTTCTGCTCTCCCGGCCGGCTGCAGCGAAAACCGGGACGACCAACGACTATCGCGATGCATGGACCGTGGGGTACACGCCTGAGCTGGTGGTTGGGGTATGGGTGGGCAATGCCGACAACACGGAGATGGCGCAGGTCGCGGGCTCAAGAGGTGCATCTCCGATCTGGCACAACTTTATGGAGAAGGCGTTGGCCGGCCTACCCGCCCGCCAGTTCGCTCGTCCCACCGGAATCCAGCAGATCGAGATCAGTGCAGACTCAGGCGCTCTGCCAAGCTCGGCCTGCCCACCCGATCGGCGCCGCACGGAGATCTTTGCCGAGGGCCAGCAGCCCTTGGGGGCGGAGCACGACTTCCACAGGCTCGTCCGCATCGACACCAGCACCGGACTCCTGGCGGGCGACCACTGCCCGGCCGGCGCGGTGCAGGAACACTACTTTCTCGTGCTGCCCGGGGTGGAAGGACAGCAATGGGCCGCCGGCCACGGCATCCCCCAGCCCCCGCAGGCGACCTGCTCGGTGCACGGGGCTGCTGCGCAGGTAGCCATCTACCAGCCCCAGGCGGGCTCCGTGGCCGTCGAGGAGGTCTACGTCGTCGGGCAGGCGAACATGCCCGACTTTTCTCACTACATTGTCGAGTATGGAGAAGGTCGTGACCCCATCGGATGGGGTGCCGTCGCCGGTCCCGTGCACACCCCGGTAGATGGTGGGATCCTGGCTCTCTGGGACGTCCGCTATCTGCAGGACCGTGATTATACCCTGCGGGTGGTCGCGTTTGACAGCTGGGGGAACAGCGTAGAGGCGCGGACGTGGGTACTCGTGCAGAACCCGACCCCCACGCCTATGCCTACGGACACGCCGGTGCCCACAGAGACTCCTTGGCCCACGGACACGCCGGTGCCTACAGAGACTCCGTGGCCGACCGACGTGCCCTGGCCAACACAGACGCCTGAGCCGACGCCAACGGCAACCACAGAGCCCTCCTCGACCAGGCCCTGACCTGCTCACTCGCCGTCAAGGCCGAGCCTGTTGAGGAGTGCCTCCTGCGACAGACGGCCGGCATTGCGAAAGAGGAGTACCCGGGGCCTGTCATAGACCACCAGGCTCTCGTCCGGCACAAGCAGGGATGGCGCCGCTCCGGGCAGAGGCGCGAGCCTCGGGTTCAGCCAACCAGCACCTCGCGTGAACTCGCCTGCCAACTCAAAGCCGAGGCGCCCCTCGAACAGCAGGGAGTAGTACCCGGTCGTTACCGGGTATCGGTCAGGCAGGCGGGGTATGGAGCCGTAGAGCCGCCTGCTCGCCACGACAAGGTAATCGGCGGCAGCCAGGTCCTGTGCGAGGCGCTGCCACTTGGCGACTCCGTCCGGCTCGTCGTACAGAGCCAGGGAGCGCAGGTTGTACTCCTCGGAGCGCCGGCCCTGCCCGTCGACCTCGATGGGCAGGGGCAGAGGCGTATCCCACTCCTCGACGGCTATGGTGCTGCCGGCCGGCACGTGCCGATAGACCCAACGAGACGCGGAAATCCAGGGGTGGGAAGACGCGTAGGCGGAGAGCAACGCCGCAGCGCAGGCCAAAGCCGTGAGCAGCGTGAGCCCACTCCCGGCCACAAGCCAGCGGCGACCGATCGGGGTCGCCCGAAGGTAGCCACGTACCACCGTCCGTGCCCCAAGAACACACAGCACAGGCACCATTGGTAGCATGTACCGCAGAGGGCGTGCGTGCAAAGCTCCGGTGACTGCGAAGTACGGCACGGCCCACACGAGCAGCAGCGCATCACTCCAGTCTCCCACGCGAAGCCACCGGATCAGGCTGGCAGCCAGGCCGGCCCACCCAAGCAAGCCGGCCGGCAGCCCCATTCCCCACAACGACGTCTGCCAGATGGAATAGAGGTAAGGCAGAGTCCGGGCAAACTGCCTTGTGTACGGCACGTCAAGCCGTCCCCAGGCGATCTGCGACTCACGGAGGTTGTCCGCAAGGAAGAGGCGCATGTCGATCAACGCATAGGGCTCGACTGCCAGGAAGGTAGCGGCGGTCACCAGAAGCACAGGCACGCTGGACTTTAGGACTGCGCGCCAGGGTGGGGTAGCAGGCTGCGCCCCACCCAGCCACAAGGCGGCCGGCACGAGCAGGAGAAGCGGGGCCGCATTGAGCTTGGTCGCGAGCGCAAGGCCAATGGCGGCCCCCAGCGCGATCCGACGGCACCGGCCGGCCCTGTGGACGACGTCGGCCGCCAGGTTGAGGCCGAGCATCGAGAGAAAGGTGAGCATCCCGTCGGCGGTAAAGAAGTGGCTGGACTGCACGGGCAGGACCGCCATGCCAAAGAGGGCGGCAGCGAACAGCCCAGAGGTGGCCTGGAGGGAAGCGCGCCCTGCGTCGCCGCCCTCTTTCGCGGGCGGCTGGCGCCCATCCGCCACGCGCACGGCAAGCCGGTAGACAAGGGCTACTGTCGCCACATCCAGGAGGGCTGCCAGTGGGCGGCCGGCCAGGTGTAGGTTGCCGGGATCGCGCAGCGCCGGCCAGATCGGAGCCAGGAGCAGGGCAATCAACCGGACCAGGTAGATGGGCAGTGACCCGTAGGCAAAGAAGCGAGGGTTCAGTGGGCTTCCCGCCTGCAGTGCCTGGAGAAGTGTCTCCGGCCATCCCAGGCCATTGGCGACAAAGTAGATCTGCCGCTCATCGGGATGGAGCCAAAGGCCCTCGTCCCAGGCGACAAAGGAAAACCGCGTGGCCGAGGCGATGACAAGGCAGAGCAGCAAAAGCGGGCCATGGAGGCACACGACCGGCGGAGTAGAGTCTGGAGCGGTGCCAGTGATCGGCCTACGCAGGCGCAGCATAGCGGGAACCCTATTGCCCTGCAGCATAGCTGCCGGGACACGATTTGTCAAGCAGGGAACTTGTCGCCAAACCTTTGGTTGACACTGAGGGTAGGCAGAAGTATAATCGGCGGCGGGATGGCTCTTCATGACCACGCAACTCACCCCGGCAGAATGGGACTCGCAGTACAGCCGCCAGGCCGGCTGGACGAGACCCACGCGCACCTATCTCTACCGGCAGGCAAGCCTTGCCCGCGCGCGCCGCGTGCTGGACGTGGGCAGTGGAACAGGGACCGTCACCGAAGAGATCGCCGAGAGCACCATCGGCCGGGTGACCGGCATCGACATCGACCCGGAGATGGTGCGCTTTGCCAGCGGTCGCGGAGGCCGGGCTGCGTATCAGGCGGGCGACGCACACGCATTGCCCTTTGCAGATGGGCTGTTCGACCTCACCGTGTGCCACTTCGTGCTGTTGTGGTGCCGTGACCCACGCCAGGTCGCCGGTGAGATGCTGCGAGTCACCCGCGCCGGCGGCACGGTGCTGGTCTGTGCGGAGCCGGACTATGGCGGGCGCATCGACTACCCAGACCTGCCTGTGGGCCAATGGCAGGCCAGGGTGCTGCGGGAAGAGGGCGCCGACCCCTGCGTGGGGAGGAAACTGCGCTGTCTCTTTGCAGCACCGCTGCTCAGACGCCTCGAGGTCGGCGTGATCCCGGGGTTGTGGGACCCAGAAACACTGCGCAGGGAGTTCGACGCAGAATGGTCATTGTGGGAGAGGTCCATATCAGGCCATGTGGCCGCAGAGGAGATGGCTGAGGTCAAGGCAGCCGACTGGGCGGCCACCCAATCGGGAGAACGGCTGGTGTTCATGCCCGTCTTCTACGCCTTGGCACAACGCCGCTGAGGCAGGCCATGGAGCAGGGCTCGATGATCCTGGCGTGGACGCCCTGTCGCTTTGCCGGTGGAGTGGAAGAACCATCATGACTACTGCGATGATTGCCGTCCTGGGAGGCCTCCTTCCCACGCTTGTGTATGTGCTCCTCTTGTGGTTGCTGGACCGCTACGAGAAGGAGCCGTCATGGCTGCTGGCAACCGCCTTCCTGTGGGGTGCGCTGCCTGCCGCGCTGCTCTCCCTCGTCGTGGAACTGGTCCTCGATTTGCCGCTGTCGACGTTGGGCGGCGAGGGCATCGCCGCCGGCGTGGGGGCCATCATCACCGCCCCGGTGGTCGAAGAGAGCCTGAAAGGAATCGCATTGGTCGTCCTGGTCCTGGCGTTTCGTCGCGAGTTCGACGATGTGCTGGACGGGATCGTCTACGGGGCAATGATCGGCTTCGGCTTCGCCCTGACCGAGAACGTCTTCGCCTACTTCCTCCCGATCGCCAGCGCCGAAGGATTGGAGGTTGGTACCGGCAATCTTCTCCTGAGAACGATCGTCTTTGGCATGAACCACGCCTTCTGGACGGGTACCACAGGGGCGGCTGTGGGCTACGCAAGGCAGGCCCGGTCATCCTCCCAAAGGCTGATTTGGCCGGTGGTCGGCTGGTGCCTGGCCGTGCTCTTCCATGCGATCCACAACGCGGGGGCCATGCTCTCTGAGCAGACGGCATGTCTCTCGCTCGGGTTAAGCATCGTGGTGGACTACGGAGGCATCCTTTTGCTCCTCGTCGTCGCGTGGCTCTCGCTGCGCAAAGAGAGCCGCTGGATCGAGCGCGGGCTGGGAGAGGAAGTCGCGCGAGGCACACTGGCCGAAGCGGACCTGCAGCTTCTGCAGTCCGCCGGTCAGAGAATGAGGCGCCGCTGGTCCGCCCTTGGCAGAGGAGGCTGGGGTGCTCACCGGCTCGTCGGCCGCTACTTCCAGTGCGCGGCCGAGCTTGCCTTCAGGAAACACCAGCTCCGCTCGTACGGGGACGAAGGGGGGAGAGTGGCCGAAATCCAACGGCTGCGTGCCGCGCTCGTAGAGCTGCGCGCCCAGGCCGGGCCCTGGCTTTAAACATGGACAAGAAACATCTCAACACGCTCGAGTTTCCCAAGATACTGGCGCACCTGGCCCGGCACACAACCTTCTCAGCCAGCCATGAGCTGGCGCTGCGGCTGGAGCCGTCACCCGTCTTTTCCGAAGTACAGCACCGCCTCCAGGAAACCCGCGAGGCGCGCTATTTGCTGGACAGTGTCGGCGGCATCTCCTTGGGCGGTGCCCACGACATCCGGCCGCTGGCGCGGCACGCCCTGCGTGGCGCCACGCTGCCCCCCACGGACCTCTTGTACATCCTGGATACCCTGCGGGCTGCACAACGCGTGCGGCGGATCCTGGCGCGCCAGCATGACCGGATCCCGCTCCTGGCGGACATCGCGTCCCGAATCGAGCCGTGCGAAGGGCTCGCCGGCGAGATCAACCGCTGCATCAGCGACCAGGGCGAGGTCGTCGATCACGCCAGCGACAAGCTGGCCACGGTGCGCCGTGAGCTGCGTACCGCTCACGAGCGGCTGCTGGACAAGCTGAACAGGATGATCACCAGCGCACGGTTGGCGCCCTACTTGCAGGAAGCCCTGATCACCCAGCGCAGCGGTCGCTACGTCATCCCGATCAAGGCCGACTTCAAGGGCCGCGTTTCAGGGATTGTGCACGATTCCTCGTCGAGTGGTGCGACGCTCTTCATCGAGCCGCTATCAGCCGTAGAGATGGGAAACCAGTGGCGCCAACTACAGCTGGAGGAAGAGAAAGAGATCGAGCGCATCCTGTCAGCCCTCTCCGCCCAGGTGGGCGGTTTGGTCGACGAGCTGGGCTGGACGGTAGATGCCTTGGCGGAGCTGGACTTGGCCCTCGCCAAGGGCCGCTACGCGGGTCAAATAGAGGCCACCGAGCCGCTCCTCGTCCCCTTCCGCACCAAGCCGGCCGGCCGACATCCAGGGTCGACCCTAGACCTGCGCCAGGCTCGGCACCCCCTGCTGGACCCGCAGAAGGTGGTCCCGATCGACGTCCACCTCGGGGATGACTACTACGTGCTGGTGATCACTGGGCCCAACACAGGCGGCAAGACGGTTTCCCTCAAGACCATAGGGCTCATGGCCGCCATGACCCAGTCGGGCCTGCACCTGCCGGCAGCGGAGGGCTCCTCTCTCTCCGTATTCGACGGCATCTTTGCCGACATCGGCGATGAGCAGTCGATTGAGCAATCGCTCTCGACCTTCTCCGCTCACCTGACCAACATCATCCACATCCTGGGCGAAGCAGGAGAGCACAGCCTGCTGCTCCTGGACGAGTTGGGGGCCGGAACGGATCCCGTAGAGGGCTCGGCCCTGGCGCGTGCTGTGCTGTCGCACGTGCTGGAAAAACGATTCACCACCCTCGTTGCCACGCACTACTCAGAGCTCAAGGGCTTTGCTCAGACCACGCCGGGTGTGGAGAACGCCAGCGTGGAGTTCGACGTGGAGACGCTTTCGCCCACGTTCAAGCTGCAGGTGGGACTGCCCGGGCGAAGCAATGCGTTCGCCATTGCCGAGCGGCTGGGCCTGCCGCCCAGCATCGTGCGGGAAGCGCGCGCCCTGGTCTCGCCGGAGGAGTTGGAGACAGAGTCGCTGCTCGCCGAGATCCAGCAAGCCCACCGAGAGGCGCTCGCCGCCCGGGATGAGGCAGCCCGCGCCCAGCGCACCGCGCGTGAGCAGCAAGATCGCGTCTCAGCCCGCCTCGCCACCATCGAGGCCGAGAAAGCCTCCATCTTGGGCGAGGCCCGAGCCGAGGCAAGGCGGGAGCTGGCTTCCATCCGTGAGGAGTTGGGGGCCCTGCGCTCAGAGGCAACAGGGCGGAAGCAGGCTGCCACCCTGACCGACGAGTGGCTCGCCGAGGCACGGAAGCGGGTATCGGCTCGCGAAGATGCTGTGTCCGTGCCCGTTGCACGACCCACCGTGGCGCAGGAGGATCCTCCACCCGGCGAGCTGGCCATCGGAGACGTTGTGTGGGTGGCTGGGCTGCAGACGACCGGGAAGCTCGTCTCCCTGGAAGGGGATAGTGCCCAGGTCCAGGTAGGCAGCTTCTTCGTTCGGGCCCGCCTCGGCGAGATCGAGTGGCGCGGAAGACCCCAAGCCCAGGAGGCAGAATCTCGCCCGGCGCTGACCGCCCTCCATCCTTCGCCCGGCCTTGAGCTGGATCTGAGGGGCCAGACGGCGGAAGAGATCCGGCCTCGCCTGGACAAGTACCTCGACGATGCCTTTCTGGCTGCGCTGCCTTTCGTGCGCATCGTCCATGGCAAGGGCGGTGGTGTGCTGCGGCAGGCCGTGCGGGAGATGCTGCGCGCGCACCCTCTCGTCCGCTCCTTCCGCGAAGGAGCCGCGAATGAAGGGGGAACGGGCGTGACCGTCGCCTATCTGCAGGAGGGGAGCTAGCCGGAGGTCAGGCGGGACGGCGTCTTTGACGTGGAGAAAGCACTCTGCTATAATGACGGACTGCGCTAACCCGGCAGCCCGCCAGTACCAGAACAGCGGGCGGGTTGCGCTTGCCCGAGGGCTTCGGAGAGCCAGAAACGGGAGGGAGGTGAACAGGTTGGCAACGGTATCGCTGAAGGAAGGTGAATCGCAGGAAAACCTGCTCAAGCGTTTCCGCAAGCAAGTCATGAAGGAGCGAATCCTGAGTGACGCGCGGCGGAAGCGGTGGTACATCTCACCCAGTGAGATGCGCCGGATCGAGAAGCAGCGGGCGATTCGCCGGGCGCGCCGCCGGCTGCGGCAGCGCGAAGCGCGGATGCGCTCGAGGTAGACTCACAGGAGGAGAGAGCTTGGCCAAAGAGACGGAAGACAAAATCGAGGCCCAGGGGACGGTGGTGGATTGCCTCCCTGGCACGCAGTTTACGGTGGAGCTAGACAACGGCCACCAGATCCTGGCCTATTTGTCTGGAAAGATGCGCAGGTACTACATCCGTGTGCTGTTGGGCGACCGGGTGCTCGTCGAGTTATCGCCGTACGACCTGAGCAAGGGAAGGATCACCTACCGTTTCAAGAAGCGGCCCGCTGGCGCGCCCGGCTCGACCCAGTGAGCCTGTGGCCCCCGTTGGGCCTCCTGGACCCAAGCCAACGCTCTTATTGAACGCCGACAGTCCACCGCTCATGCGGTGATGCCCATCAAACAGCAAGCCACCTGCCCAATCGGCGGGTGGCTTGTCTTTCTGGCAGAACCGTGACCCGGGGCCCCTGCGTGCTTTGTCACGCTCAGCTTGGCTTCTTCCACTCCCCGTAGGTGCCCAAACGATCCCCCAAGCGGCGGTAGATGCCACCCGCATAAGCCAGCAGGTCCGCCCTCTCAAAGTCGATCCCTCCCCGGCTGTTCAGGACATGATCGTCTGCCTGGACGGCCAAGACTCGGCCGACAAATAGATCGTGGCTTCCCAACTCCAGGCGGTGCATGACCCGGCACTCGAGTGCGATGGGGCATTCGGCAATCAGGGGCACGGACACTTGGCTGGCGGCTGCGGGCGTCAGGCCACAGGCGGCCCACTTGTCCACCGTGCGCCCCGATACCTGGCCGCAATAGTCGACAGCGCTCACCTGCCCGGCGCGGGGCAGGTTCACGACGAACTCGCCCGTCTCTAGGATCAGCGAGTGAGAATGACGCTCCCGGCGCAGGGCGATTCCCACTGCCGGGGGATCGGAACAGACCGTGCCTACCCAGGCCAGGGTCACGATGTTGGGCCTGGCAACGCCGCAACTGACGAGAACTGCGGGCAGCGGATACAGAGCCGTACTGCCTGGCCTGATCACTTTCATCTGTTGCTCCCTACTTTCTTGCGAGGAGTTCCGCTGCCAGACGGGCATAGACGCGCGCGGCATCCACCACGTCATTCAGGCGCACCTGATCGTCGAGCGTATGGGCGTGCCGCTCCTCGCCGGGCCCGAAACCGACGGTTGGAATGGATGCGACACCGGCCGTGTAGGTGCCGTCCGTGGAGAAAGACCACGCGCCCAAGCGCGGGCGCGCCCCCAGGACGTCGCGCGCGCTGCGCAGCAAAGACTGCACCAGGAAGTGGGTCTCGGGCATCGCCCACGCAGGGAACGCGTTCCTCTGCCGGCAATCGAATCCCGTGTAGCTGGTCGCCGAGTATTCGGTAACCTCGACACTGGCGTCGACATCCTCCCTGCCTATGATGCTCTGGACCTCGGCAAGGGCCTTGCGCTCGGTCTCCCCCAGGGTAAGGCGCCTATCGATCAGAAAGGTGCAGCAGTCTGGGACCGCATTGCGGCTCGCAGCCCGGCTGGAGATCTCGGTGACCGCTGCCGTGCCCTGGCCGAGGAAGGGATCCGTGGCCAGGCTGGGCACCAGGAGCTCGATGTCAAAGATCAGCCGGGCCGCGTTGTGGATGGCATTGCTTCCCAGCTCGGGCACGGCAGCATGGGCGGCCCTGCCCTGCACCCGTACCTCCAGCTCCAGGCGCCCACGATGCCCCAGCCTCACCTGGAGGTTGCTCGGCTCGCAGAGAACCACATAGTCGGGGCGGATGCCCTCCTCCTCGACCAGGACGCGCATGGCGAGGCCCTCACATGGCTCCTCCTGGACGACGCCGGCGAGGTAGAGGTCACCGTCAAGCTCGATCCCGCTCTCGAGCAAGGCTTTGGCTCCATACACCATCGCCGCCAAGCCGCCCTTCATGTCACAGGCGCCTCGTCCATACAAGACGCCGTCTTCGACTAGCCCCTCGAAGGGATGCCGGCTCCAGCGGCTGAGGTCGCCCACATCGACCGTGTCCATGTGCCCGTTGAAAAGCAGCTTGGGGCCGTGTCCCGAGCCAATCCGGGCGATCACGTTTCCCATGCGGTCTGTCCTGACCTCGGAAAAGCCTGCGGAACGCATCTCTGCGGCCAGGCGCTGAGCGACTGCCCCTTCGTGAGTGGAAAAGCTGGGGATGCGTACCAGGTCCTGTAGGAACGCTCTCATAGCAGCCGCATGGCTGGCGGGGAAGGGGATTCTCACCCTCTGGCCTCCAATCGCTCAAGCATGTGGGCATTGTACGGCAAGGGATGGCCACTGTCAAGTTGGCCGAAAGGCCACTGGCATCTGCTGGCCGCGGCGGCCAACCAGCACGGTCTCATGCTTGCTAGAAGCCCGCGGGAATGCTATACTGGTTCGCGCCTTGCCGGCGTGGAGGAGCTCGTGGCGATTCTGGGCGTGGTCTTTTCGGCAGCAGCGCTGTTGGTGGCTTTGTTCGGCGCCAACGCGTTTCTGCTCTGTTGCCTGTACCTCCGCCGCCGCGCAGAGACCGTGCCCGACCCCTCGCCGTGCCCCGAGTGGCCGCCCGTCACCGTTCAGCTTCCCGTCTACAACGAGATCCATGTCGTGAGCCATCTCATCGACGCAGTCGCACGCCTCGAGTACCCGAGGGACCGGCTGCAGATCCAGGTCCTGGACGACTCGACCGACGAGACAACACAGGTGGCCAGGGAGCGCGTCCTGCGGCACCGCGCAGGTGGCCTCGACATAGAGCTGCTGCACCGGTCCGATCGCGACGGCTTCAAGGCTGGAGCGTTGGCCAATGGGCTTCGGGGGGCGCGCGGGGAGTACGTCGCGGTGTTTGACGCCGACTTTGTCCCACCGCCCGATTTCCTCGTGCGCACGGTCCCGCACCTGGTCGCGGATCAGAGGTTGGCCTTTGTCCAGACGCGATGGGGCCACCTGAACGAGCGCTCTTCGGCATTGACGCGAGCACAGGCACTCGCGCTTGACGGGCACTTTGTGGTAGAACACTTGGCGCGCAACCTGAACGGCCTGGTGGTCAACTTCAACGGCACGGCCGGTGTGTGGCGGCGGGCTGCCATCGAGGAGGCCGGAGGGTGGCACAGCGACACGCTCACGGAGGATGTGGACCTCAGCTTTCGCGCACAGCTCGCAGGGTGGAGAGCCCTCTACTTGCCTGAGGTTGTGGCGCCGGCCGAGCTGCCTCCCCAGGTCGCCGCTTTCCGCAGGCAGCAGGCCCGTTGGGCCACCGGAGCGGCGCAGTGCCTTGTGAAGCTCGGCGGATCGCTGCTGCGGGGCGCGCTCTCCACCAGGGAGGCAGAAGGCAAGGAGCCGAGGGCGCCGCTGTCGTGGCCCGCCCGACTGGAAGGTTTGATGCACCTGAGCGTGTGGATCGCGCATCCCATGTCGCTCGTGCTTCTCCTGCTGACACCACTCATGCTGGCAGGTCAGATTCCCCTTACCGCCAACCTTTCGATCTTCTGGCTGGCCGCACTCGGACCGATCTGTGCCTACGCAGTGTCGCAGCGGCGCCTCCACAGCGACTGGAGGGCCCGCATGCTCTATATGCCGGTCCTGGCCCTGATGGGAACAGGCTTGGCCCTCTCCAACACCGTCGCCATTGCACAAGGCCTTGCCGGGCGGCGCACGCCGTTTCGGCGCACACCCAAGTTCGGGCTGGAAGGGCATGCTGGACGGCGGGCAGGCTCACGGTATGTGCTGCCGTTTCAGTGGATCGTGGTAGGGGAGCTCGCAATGGCCGGTTATGCATTGGCGACGACGGCCTTCGCGGTGTCGGTCGGACACTTGTTTTCGGTGCCGTTCCTTCTCCTGTACGTCGGCGGCTATGGGTACCTGGGCATCCAAGGGGTGTTGGACGCCTGGCCCGGCTGGCGGCCCCATCCTCAGCCGCGGCGGACTTCCGTCGTGGAATCGAAGGCTGAGTAGTCCGTGGATTGGCGGATCGAGGTGGGCGCCGGTCACTCAGACTTTCTGCCCACGCAAGGCGCGAACTCGTCGAAAGGAGGGTAGCCAGCGCAAAAGGGATCGAGTGGCAGTCCTTGTAGGACCTTGTCGTGTTCAAAACTCAAGTCGAACGGAGGGACAATGCATTCGCGCAGGTTGATCAATCTCTCGATCATGGTCATGCTCCTGGCCATGCTGGCACTGCCCATGGCCAACCAGCCGGCCGCCGCCGAAAGCCCACAGAAGGGGCTCGACAAGGTCGAAGCCCTGGTTTTGGAGGAGCTGGCAACCCAGGGGCAGACCGATTTCTTCATCTGGATGGCCGAGAAGGCGGACCTCAGCCCGGCCGCGCAGCTGGTTACCAAGCTTGAGAAGGGCCAGTTTGTGTACGATACGCTGGTCGCCACGGCCGGCCGGACCCAGGCCGATGTGCGCCGCTTCCTGGACGGCGAGGGGATCGCCTACGAGGCATTTTACATCGCCAACAAGATCCTGGTCCGCTCGGGAAGCCAGGCAATTCTGACCACCCTGGCCGCCCGACCCGATGTGGCACAGATCACGGCCAACCACCAGTTCCAGCTCCAGGAGCCCTTCAAGGACGCCAATGCGTCCAGCTCTCCTGAGGGCATCGAGTCCAACATCACCTTCGTCAAGGCGCCCCAGGTCTGGGCCCTCGGATACACCGGTCAGGGCACGGTCATGGCCGGCAACGACACCGGCCTCGACTGGGACCATCCGGCCATCATCAACCACTACCGCGGCTGGGACGGTGCCAACGCCAACCACAACTACAACTGGTGGGACGCCACCGGCACCTACCCCGCCGTCCCGGGTGACGGCCATGGCCACGGCACGCACACCACCGGCACGATGGTCGGAGACGACGGCGGCAGCAACCAGATCGGCATGGCCCCCGGCGCCCAGACGATCCACTGCAAGAACATGACCGACGGTGGTTCGGGCAGCGACGCCAGCTTCACTACCTGCTTCCAGTTTGACCTGGCGCCCTGGGACCTGAGCGGCGCGAACCCCAATCCTGCCCTGGCTCCCGATGCCGTCAACAACTCGTGGGGCTACTGGGGTGGCGGGCAAAACCAGTTCAGGGATGAGATCCAGGCCCTGCACGCGGCGGGTGTCCTGATCGAAGTGTCGTCCGGCAACGAGGGCTCCAGCTGCGGCAGCCTGCGGTCGCCCGGTGACTACTGGGAGGTCATGACGACCGGCTCGATCAACCATGCCAGTGCCTGGCCCGGCACGATGACCGGCTTCAGCAGCCGAGGGCCTTCCTCTCTCGACCCCTCGGCCTACTTCCCCGACATCACGGCCCCCGGTGAGAACATCCGCTCGTCGGTACCCGGCGGCGGCTACGAGGGCGGCTGGAGCGGCACCTCCATGGCCGGCCCGCACGCGACCGCGCTGGTCGGGCTGATCTGGTCCGCCTGCCCGGCCATGCAGGGCCAGGTGTACCAGACCATTGACATCATCACAGGCACCGCCGCCCCCGTCACGGGCTACGTCGGCTCCTGCGGCGGCAACTATACGACCGGCCCCAACAACGACTGGGGGTACGGAACCATCGACTCCCTGGCGGCCGTGCAGCAAGCGATCGCGCTGTGCGTCGGCGTCGGAACGCTGCAAGGCACCGTCACCGACTCGGGCACCGGGCTGCCCATCCAGGGCGCGGCGATCACGGCGGTGTGGTCGGGCGGCGGTACCTGGAACGACACGACCGACGCGGCCGGCTTCTACCAGCTGACCGTGCCGATCGGCCTGTACGACGTCACCGCCTCCAAGTTCGCCTACCTGACGCAGACCGCCAGCGGTGTGGAGGTCTTTGAGGACACCACCACCGTCCAGGACTTTAGCCTCGATCCGGCGCCTGCCTACACAGTCTCGGGCACCGTAAAGGACGCTGTGGACAACACGCCGCTGCTGGCCACCGTCGAGGTCGTCGGTGTGCCCATCGCCCCGGTGACGACCAACCCGGCCACCGGCTTCTACTCCATCGATGTCCCGGAGGGCAGCTACACCTTCCGCGCCAGCGCCGCGCTGCACCAGCCGGTCGAACAGGCCCTGGTGGTCGACGGCAGCAAGACCCTCAACTTCCTGCTGCCGAAACTGCCCTGTATCTTGCTGGTGGACGACGACAACAACAGCCCCGACACCCTACCCTACTTCACCGCGGCGCTGGATACCATGGGATTGGACTATGACATCTTTGACACCGGCGGTGGCGCCGGCCCTGACCTGGCCGGACTGCTGGGCTACAAGATGGTGTTCTGGTTCTCGGGCGACACCTTCGGCGGGACTGCCGGACCCGGCTCGGGCGACGAGGCCAACCTGGCGGACTACCTGGATGCCGGCGGCAACCTCTTCCTCTCCAGCCAGGACTATCTCTACGACTTTGGCCTGACACCCTTCGGCCAGAACTACCTGGGGATCGCCTCCTTCACGAGCGACTCGGGTGACGCCACGGGCATCCTCGGCGTCGCGGGTGACCCCATCGGCGGCGGTCTGGGGCCCTTCTCCCTGACCTACCCCTCCGGCTTCAGTGACTACGGCGACGTCGTCAACCAAGGGGCCGGAGCGTCGCTCGCATTCAAGGGCAGCAACAACAGCAAGAACCTGGACGTAGACAAGGACGGCGGCGCCTGGAAGACCGTCTTCTTCGGCACCGACTGGGTACCCCTCTACAACAACAACGCCGCCAACGGCATCACCGTCCTGCAGCGCATCGTCGACTGGTTCGGCGGCTGCGAGCCGCCGGTGCAGACCACGCTGACCTGCGGGACCATCGAGGCGCAGCCCGCGACGGACCCCTACGGGCGCATCTTGGTCCGCTGGAAGGTGGAGGCGGTTGACGAGAATGCGAGCCCGGTCGGGCTGGTGGTCGTGGATGCCGACCTCTGGTCGCCGCAGGGCGGGCCCTTCAGCCGCACGCGATGGACCCACGAAGACGGCTTTGCCCGGTTCCCGTGGGGATCGACTATCTCCGGCAGCTGGTCCATCGACGTGACCAACATGACCCTGGCCGGCTATACCTTCGTCGACGGAGCGAACTGCTCGGCTTCGGGCAGCTGGTAACCCGACATCGTAGGGGCGGGCGCGCCCGCCCCTACGGCAGACGTGCATGGCAGGCCCTGAGGGTCGCTGACCCTTGGGGCCTTGCCGGCGAGGGCTTGGCATGAAACGGATCGGAATCCTCCACCACCCCAAGCTGCCTGCCACGCAGCCCGTGGCCGAGCAGATGGCACGCAGGGCCGAGGCGCTCGGCATGGCCGTCTGGGTCGGCTCCACGTGGGATTCCGAGGCGGTGACGGCCGAAGTCGCCGCACTCGACCTGCTCATCACCCTGGGTGGAGATGGCTCCATCCTGCGCGCTGCCCGCATGGCCAGCAGGGACGGGGTCCCTGTGCTTGGTGTGAACATGGGCAGGCTCGGCTTCCTCGCCGAGATGGAGCCAGCGGGATGGGATGCGGTGCTTGCCCGCCTTGTCTCTGGCGATTTCTGGATCGAGGAACGGATGATGCTGTATGCCGAGTACCACCGCGGTGACGTCTGCCGCGGCCAGTACAAGGCACTCAACGACGTGGTGGTGAGCCGCGGCAGCCTGGCGCGCATGGTCCGCCTGGAGGCCGAGATCGATGGGAGTGACCTGACCACTTATGCCGCCGATGGGCTGATCGTGTCGACGGCGACCGGCTCGACGGGCTACGCACTGGCGGCGGGTGGGCCGATCCTTCCACCCGATCTCAAGAACATCCTGCTCATCCCGATCGCCGCACACCTGAGCATGAGCCGGGCCATTGTGCTTCCCCAGGGCGTCAAGGTCCGGATCTTGGTGCACACCGACCACCAGGCAATCCTGACGGTGGATGGGCAATTCGAGTATGAGCTTCTGGACGGTGACTGGGTTTCGGTGCAGGCCAGCCGCTACGCCAGCCGTTTCCTGCGCTTCCAGGAACGGACCTACTTCTACGGCACCCTCATGGATAGACTGCGCGGGTCCGTCGTCTAGGCCCCATACACCTCTGGGTTCACGCAGTTGGGCAGCCGGTCCCCCCGCAGCCCCGCCAGGAGGTTCTCGGCCGCCATCACCGCCATACGCGTTCGAGTTGCCCAGCTGGCACTGGCGATGTGGGGCACAACCAGGCAGTTCGGGAGAGCAAGCAGTCTGTGGCCCGCCGGCAGCGGCTCGGGGTCGGTCACATCCAGCGCGGCGTACGCAATCCGCCCTGAAGCCAGCGCGTCGTAGAGCGCACCACCGTCGACCACCGGCCCGCGCGAGGTGTTGACCAGCACAGCGGTGCGCTTCATCTTTCCCAAGGCCGCTGCATCGATCAGGTGGTGGGTGTCCGGGCCGAGCGGGACGTGCAGGCTGACAAAGTCGGACTCGGCCAGCAGCTCGTCCAGCGTGCAGCGCACGGCAGCACCCAGGGATGCTCCCTTCTCCTCATCGCAGTACGGGTCGTGGTAGACCACCTGCATGTCAAAGCCGGCAGCCCGGCGCGCCAGCGCCTGGCCGATGCGTCCCATGCCGACGATGCCCAGCGTGGCGCCGTGCACGTCGTGGCCGAGCAGGAGCATCGGCCCCCATGTCCGCCAATGGCCTGCCCGAACATAGTCCACCCCCTCCACCAGGCGGCGGGCAGACGCCATGATCAGCGCAAAGGCTAGGTCCGCCGTCGTCTCGGTGAGCACGCCCGGGGTGTTGCCCACGGGGATGCCGCGTGCTGTTGCGGCACGAAGGTCGACATTGTCGTACCCAACCGCCAAATTGCTGATGACACGCAGCTGCGGACCGGCGGCATCCATCACGCCAGCATCGATCGGATCGGTCAGCAGGCACAGGAGCCCGTCCATTCCCTCTACCTGATCGAGGAGCACCGCGCGCGGGGGCGGCGTTTCGTCCTGCCAGATGCGGGCATCGCAGGCTTGGCGGACCAGATCGAGCCCACCATCCGGGATGATCCGTGTGACGAACACCTTGGGCTTGATCACGCTCGCCTCAGCCCCTACGGCAAGTAGTGGGGATGGAGCGGAAGCCCCATCCCCACCACACGTCTGTGGCCCTGGCGAGACCCTAAGGGCCATCAACCCTTAGGGTCTGCTTCGGGCCTGCCTAGGGCATTCCTATGGCAAGTTGTCCCACTGGACGCACTCCGGTACGTCGTTGTCGCCTGGTAGGTAGACGTAGCCGGCCTTGGTCAGGTCGTCCACGCAGATCTGCCACACCCCCGCCTGGCTGGAGCCCCAGGGGAAGCTGGCGTAGCCGGTTGACGGCTTGGTGAATCTCGTGCGCGTGTACGGACCACCAACCGGCGACCAGATCGAGGCATCCACCGCCACGTAGCCGAGCGGGTCATGATCGGCGTTGTGCACGCCTACCTTCACCCGGAGCAGGTAGCGGCCATAGGGATCCGTGCTGAAGTAGCCGGCAATGTCGGCGAGGTGCATGGATGCCCCGGCTTCCACCACGTGCATCGTCACAGGGACGGTGATGGTGGGGTTGGCAGGATCCTGCGTCTTGACCAGCAGGTTGGCAAAGTAGTCGCCGAGGGCCAGGCCGGTCGAATCGAAGGTCACTGCCACGGCTGCGGTGCTGTCGGCGGGCACGGTGCCCTCGACGGGGTCCTCAGACAGCCACGGGATATCGGCCGTCGTCAGCTCCATCGCGTTGCCGATGAGCTGCTTGAGGAAGGCAAAGTCGGACGGATCGGTCCAGTAGCTGGAGTAGACCGAGTCGATGTACCAGATAAAGTCACCGTCGAACGCCTTGCGGAAGAGGGCAGACCAGCCGTCGCCGTTGACCGCAACTTGCTCGATCTCTGGATCGGTGACCCGGATCTGGTAGTAGCCGGCCGAGTAGTTCACGTAGTTGTAGGGAGAGGGCAGGCCGTCGGCCAGCGGGTGAGATGGATCGGTGATCGTCCACGAGGGCGGAGCGGTGATGGTCCAGCAGTAGTCGCCGGTGTTGTTTAGGACGATGTAGTCGTTCATGCCCTGCGCGAAGGGCTGGTAGCAGGTGCCGCCCAAGAAGATCAGCCGCTTGCCGGCGTCGAGAACGTCGGTGCGGAGCTTCTGGACGTCGGCCACCTCGGCCAACCCACCATCCATGCCGACGAGGACGATGTCGTACGGGCTAAAGTCGATGCTCGTCCAGGGCGGTCCGCTGAAGTAGTCGTAGGCGTACCCAAGCTCCTGGAGGGCACGCTCAACCGACTGACTCACGTCGGTGGAGGAGACCAGGGCGATGGTATTGGCCTGCTTCCCGGCGACCTCGCGCTCCACGACCTTGAAGGTCGAGTCCCCGGCACCGGAGTTGATGATGTCCAGGTCCTCCGTCAGCGTGGAGTCGGGGCCCAGCGTGACTTCGAGTGCGGTTGGATCGACGCTGATGCACGGCTCGATCGACCGCAGGCCAAAGTCCTGGACGGTGGTCTGCTGCGGCTGGATCACGACGGTGGCGGCACCGGGCAGGTGACCGTCGGCCGTCACGGTGAGGTTGTATGTCCCCTCTTCCAGCCAGAGATGGTAGGTGCCGTCGGCTTCGGTATCGATGCAGATCCCGCCTTCGACGCAGACGGTGGCTCCGCCCAGAGGGTAGGGATTCGCGTCGCAGGCGCCGAGGCTCATCACCGTGCCCTGCAGCTCGCCCCAGTTGGTCGGGCCGTTGACGTGCAGGGTGGCATCGACGTTGATCGACTTGTTGACCGGGTCGTTGCTCTTGACCTTCAAGTCGGCGAAGTAGTTGCCCGGCTGCGAGACCATGCCCGCGTCGAAGGTGACGTCGACCACCACCTGCCCGCCGTCGGGCGGGACGGAACCGGTGACCGGGTCCTCCGACAGCCACGGCACGTCGCCGCCGCCGCCGGTCGCAAAGGCCAGCGAGTCGGTCTCGGCCCCACCGGGGAAGGCACCCACCAGGACCGTGTTGCCGGTGGCCGGATCGGCGATGCGCAGCTCGCCCTGGCTGCTGTAGGCGGCCAGGTAGAGGGTACCGGACTCTTCCTCATAGTCCATGCCCTGCGCATAGTTGGCGCTGAAGCCGATGTAGCCGATCACGGTGCCCGCGCCCGTCGCCGGGTCGATCTGGACCAGGTTGTCGTTGACGATGTCGACGCCGTACATCTCCCCCTCGGGGGTGATGGCGATGTCGATGATCGCGGGGGCGTTGGTGATCTCACCCACGACGGTCACCGCGCCAGTGCCCAGGTCGACGGTGTAGAGGGTGGAGCGGCTGATGTTGGTCGAGGAGGCATACATCGTGCCGTCCACCGAGCCGGTCATGCCGGTCCACGACTCGCCGCCGTACGGGGTCGACGGGCCGATCAGCGTCACCGCACCGGTGGCAGTGTCCACCGTGTACAGCGAGTTGGTGCCGTAGTCGATCACGTACAGGGTAGAGAAATCGCCGTTGATAACGTCGCCAGCGAAGTACTGGTTGCCCGGCAGGCCCGCGATGATCGTCCAGCTGCCCGGATTGTCGTTGGTGAAGTTGACGAGGTTGTAGCCCGGGTAGACGTCGACGGCAAAGGCTTCCTCACCGACCAGCGTCTGGAGGGCCTTGGCCGTGCCGCTGGCATCCAGCTGCGGCGCGTTTGGCGCGCGGTCGATCGAGGTGGGCGTCTTGTCGGGGTTGCTCGGGCGCGTGGCCGCGGGAAGGAAGTTCTTGCGCGCCGGCAGGTAGCCGTGATCGACCTCGCTCATCTCAAAGTTGGCCGCACCCGCGCCATTATTGGTCAGGGTGATCTGCTGCGTCTCGGTCTCGCCCAGGTTGAGCGTGGCCTCCAGCGCAGTCGGCTCTACCGTCAGACAGGGTGCGTCGAGGCGCAGGTCAAAGTCTTGGACGGTCGTCCCCCCGCCGACGATGACCACACCGGTCGCCAAACCGGGCAGGTAGCCGGGATAGGTCACGGCGACGGTGTAGGGGCTGTCGGCCTCGTCAAGCCAGGTGGCGTAGTAGCCGGCCGCGTCGGTCAGGAGGGTCACACTCGCGCCGCTGGCGCCCGTGACCACCACCTCCGCTTCCTCCAGCGGGACGGGGCTGCCGTCGCAGTACCCCAGGCCAAGGACCGTGCCCTCCAGGCGGCCAAAGCTCGCCGGCGCCTCGACGGTCATGACGACCGGGACGTTGACCTTCGGGTCGCCCTTGACGGTCAGGGTGGCCATGTAGGTACCGGGCTGGGTCACGCCGGCGGCCGGGCTGGCATCGAACAGGATGTCGACATCCAGGCTGCCCACAGCCGGTACGACCCCGGAGAGCGGGTCTTCGGAAAGCCACGGCACGTCGGCCGGCACGGCGATCCAGAGGATGGCGTTGTGCACTACGTCGGCCATCTGCCCGGTCCACTGGTAGGCCTGACCGACATAAGCGTTGATGCTCGCAACGCTCTGGTCGTCCTTCACGGCCACAAAGAGCTCGTTGTCCTGCCAGCGGGCGACCTCGGTCGAGCCGGCGGTGAGGACGGTGCCGTAGCCACGGTAGAGGTCACATACGTTGGTGACGCCGTCCATGATCGGGTGGCCGGGGTCAAAGCTGCCCAGGCAGGAGGTGGTGTAGCTGGTGCCACTCAGCGTCATGGCTGTGTAGCCTTCAGTGCGGAAGCGGCCCTGGTAGCCCCAGTTGGGGTCGAGAGCAAACATCAGGTCGATGACCTTGCCGCCCGCGTCCACGTAGTCGGCCAGGACATTTCCTATGCCGGTCGGGTCGCTGAAGACAAAGTTGGACCAGACGAGGACGACGTTGTAGGCCAGGAGCTGGTCAAGCGTCGGCGTGGCGTAGCGTGCGTCAAAGAGGTCGACCGAATCCAGGTCGCCGTAGGCCACCAGGAGGTCGTGGATTGGGCTGTAGCCATCGCTGTCATAGTCGGCGTTCAGCAGCAGGACGTTGGTCTGGTTGATACCCCCACCGCGCTCGACGGTGATGGTGCCTGCTGGCCGCGCCTGGTAGGGTCCAGACCCGACAGCCGTGTTCTCTGCAACAGCCGTCGGCCCAGCTTGGACGTCCACGGTTGCCTTCCCGCCACCGAGCGGCAGGTAGCCGCCGTCCCTTTCCGAGAACTCGAACGCATAGTCCCAGGGCTGGCGGTTGGTGATGGTCGCCGGCTCGGTGAGGGTGCTGCCCAGCGGGACCGAGACCTCGATCGGCGAGGGCACAAAGACGACCGCCGCCTGGAGGCTAAAGTCCTGCTGCGTGCCCTGGCCCGAGACGATGACTACCGTCGCGGCTTCCGGTGCATAGTCCTCGGCCACGGCAGTCAGGTTCCAGGTGCCGGGGTCGAGCCACAGCTCGTAGTAGCCGGCGGCATTTGTCGTGGCGCTGTTGCCGTAGTCGTCCGACACCACGGCGCCCTCGATACCGGTGCCGTTGTCGTAGTCGGTCACGTACCCGTAGGCCCAGCCGCGCGGGGTAAGCGAAAAGTCGAGGACGGTTGTGCCATCCTCGGCCACCACGACATTGTTGGCCGTTACGGGCTCGTAGTGCACGTGCGAGGCGGTGACGTCGAAGGTGCCGGCCGCCACTGCCATCTGATAGAAGCCGCTCGCATCGGTCGTGTCGGTCCAGGTGCCGCCTTCTTGGCGCACCGCGGTGATGGTGACGCCTGCCACGGGCAGAGTCGTCACCGCATCGAACACTTGGCCCTCCAGGGTGCCGGCGCCGCCGTAGGAGACGGCCATCTGCACGGCTGCCAATGCGTCGATGGTGCCATAGCCCCAGTCGTTGTTGGGGCCGGTGACATAGTCGCCGCCGCAGTAACCGACGTAGCTGGTGACCGGCCCTACTGTCTGCCGGATAATGTCGTACGTGGTGTCAACCTGGCCCTTCAGCGACGGGTTGGCGGACCAGATGAGGCCGATGAGCGCCGTCACGTGGGGACCGGACATCGAGGTGCCGCTCCAGCCACCTTGGTAGCCACCGCCAGGAACCGACGAGCGGATGTTCTCACCGGGTGCCGTAAAGTCGGGAAAGTAGTTCCCGTCGAGGCTCGACGGCCCGCGGCTGCTGAAGCCGGTCATGGTGCCGGGCCATGCGTTGGCATGGTTGACCGAACCGGTGGTAAAGACCTCCTGGTAGTCGCCCGGGCTGCGCAGCGACCCGCAGCCGGAGCCTTCGTTGCCGGCGGAGACTTCCACGACAATGCCGGCCGCCAGCAGGGCATCGACCGCGCCCCGGAACTGGTTCTGGCCGCCGCCGCCGTAGCCCCAGGAATTGTTGATCGCATCGGGAGCCAGGGCCGGGTTGGGGTTAGCGCCGCTCAGGTCCCACGGGGCGAGGTCCCACTCGAAGCAGGTGATGAACCAGTCGTCCTGGCCGTACCCGCCGTTGTCCATGTTCTTGCAGTGGAGCAGGCGGGCGCCGGGCGCCATGCCAATCTGGTTGCCCACGCCGTCGTCGCCGACCATGGTGCCACTGGTGTGCGTGCCATGGCCGTGGCCGTCGTTCGGCTCGGCCGGATAGGTGCCGGTCGCGTCCCACCAGTTGTAGTTGTGGTCGGCCACGGAGCCGTTCCACCCGCGGTACTGGTTGATGAGGGCGGGATGGTCCCAGTCCAGGCCGGTGTCGTTGCCTGCCAAGACGGTGCCCGTGCCGTTGGCAAGGGCCCATGCCTGGTCGGCCCGCACGAAGCTGATGTTCGACTCGACGCCTGTGGTCCCCGCCGGGGGATCGGCGTCAATCATCGGATCCGCGGCCAGGAAACGATGGTTGGCCGTGATGCTGGCCACATCGGCTCGCGCCGCTAGCGCCTGCAGCAGCGCCTCGTTTCCGCCCCGGACGAAGATGGAGTTGACGATGTAGTAAGCCCTGTATTGGGCACCCTGGGCGTCCAGGTAGTCCCTCAGATCGGCCTGCGTGCGGTCCGCTGTGGATCGCAGGGTGTCGTAGACGAACTGACCTTTGTGCAGCTTGGTCGGTAGCTGGTCTGCTGCGCTCAGATCTGCCGACTCGGTGAGGGTAACGAAGAAATCGGCCTGGCCGTTTTGGGCCAGCTGGTCAAGGACCAAGGCTTCCACCTTGTCCATTCCACCCGGTGCGGCAGCTGCGACCGGCACACCGACCGCCGGCGTGAGCATGGCCACAACCAGAAAGAGACTACCCAACAGGTTGAACAGCTTGCTCGATTTCACATTGCCTCCTCGTGAATTGATCCCTCAGGGGTTCCCTGAGCATGACAACGGCCCAGTCCTGTCGATAGGCACCTCCTTTCCATATCCTGTGGCGACGCTGTGGCTGAACGAGCCCCGTGGCACACCCACACAAAAGAGAGGGCCGGGACGCAGCAGCCCATCAGGGCGCACGCAGTTCCCGGCCCGGGACCTCGTAGCGGGTGTCCGATTGCCAAAGAGCAGCCTTTGGCATCGATGTGACTGGCGGACGAACGACACACCAACACGCAGACTGCATGCCTGTTCGATCTCCTGTCCTGGGGCCTGCACCCATGCAGCCGGCCCACGTCACTGTGCTCAGTATACGCCGCGCAACCAGATTGTCAACATCACCGCAGCATCGCGTCACGGCCAGGCAAAGAGCAGCAGCAAGTCGTTGACGTTCGTGCCCGTGGGGCCGGTCATCAGCAGGTCGCCGAGAGACTCGAAAAAGGGGTACGAGTTGTTGTCATGCAGGTAGGCGGCAGGTTCGAGGCCCAGCGCCCGTGCCCGGGCGACGGTGTCGCCCGTCGCGGCGGCTCCTGCGGCGCCGGTTGGCCCGTCCGTGCCGTCGGTCGCCAGCGCCACGAGCAGGACGCCCGGCAGGCCCTCCATCGCCACGGCAGCCGCCAGGGCCAGCTCCTGGTTGCGCCCCCCCTTGCCCTGCCCGGTCAGGGTCACTGTCGTCTCTCCCCCCCACACAAGGCAGGCCGGCCGCCGGGCGGGCCGGTCGGCCGAGACCAGCTCGCGCGCCAGGGCTGCCGCCACGCGCCCTACCTGCCGCGCCTCGCCTTCGACAAAGGTGGAGAGGAGCAGGCTGTGGAGACCGGCTGCGGATGCGGCCGCGACGGCAGACTCGGCGGCGAGCCGGTTGCTGCCGACGATGCAGTTCTGAACGCCTGAGAAGAAGGGGTCGCCGGGCTTGGGCGTGTCCGCCAGGTGGCCGGCCAGCCCAGCCTCCAGGTACCGTCGCACCGGCCCGGGCAGGCGCGTCTCCAGGCCATAGCGCTCACCCACTGCCCAGGCATCGGCAAAGGTGGTCGTATCGGGCGCGGTCGGGCCCGATGCTATCACGTCGAGCGGGTCGCCGACCACATCGGAAAGGATCATCGCCAGTACGCGCGCCGGTGCCGCGCGCCGCGCCAGGTCGCCCCCCTTGAGCAGGCAGAGGTGCTTGCGGAGGGTGTTCAGCTCCACGATGGTGGCCCCACAGGCGAGGAGGAGCGACGTGGTCGCCTGCAGATCGGCTAGGCTGAGGCCGGGGGCCGGCAGGGTGGTGAGGGCCGAGGCGCCGCCGGACATTAGGACCAGCACCAGGTCGCGCGCCGACAAGCCGGACAGGAGATCGGCCAGCCTGCGCGCGGCACGTACGCCTCGCTCGTCCGGGATGGGATGGCCGGCCTCGAGAATGTCGAGCGGGCCGGCGCCTGGCGCCCGGCCAGCCTCGCCGGCCTTGGTCACGACGAGGCCCCCGGCCAGGCGGTCGCCCACAAGGTCCACGGCCGCTGCCGCCATGGCCGGGGCTGCCTTGCCGGCAGCGATTACCCAGATGCGATCGACAGCGGCCAGATCCACCACCTGCCCGCAGGCCGACAGGCGGCCATCTTCCAGGCGAAAGTGCCGCCGGACCGCTGCGCCGGGCTCGACGGCGGCAAGGGCGGCGCGCTGCACCGCCAGGATGCTTTCTCGCCGGGGAGAGGTGCGAATGGAGAAGGGCTCGGGATATCCCCCCTCCCTGTCCCCCGCTCCTTCGCTGTACACCGTAACTGGCTCCGCGGGAGGATTGTGCGAGAGTGGGCCCGCCCCGGCAGGCGGCGGAGCAGCAGAGGCAGCCTCCGGGGACAGCGGATCACTCCCTGCCATCGGGCCGCAGACCGGCGAGGCGCAGGTACGCCTCGATGCCGCCGAGCAGCAGCCGGACATACTCCGGCGAGCATGCCCGGCCGATGTGGCCGATGCGGAAGATGCGCCCGTGAAGATCGTCCAGCCCACCGGAGACCATGATGCCCCACTCCTCCAGCAGGTACTGCCGCATCTTCTCGATGTCCAGGTCGGTGCGCGCGCGCACGGCCGTGATCAGCGGCGAGGTGTACGCCTCGTCGGTAAAGAGCTCAAAGCCAAGCCTCCTCAGGCCGGCGCGCACGGCCGCCGCGGCGTCGGAGAACTGGCGGTAGTGCGCCTCCAGTCCCCTCTCTGCCACTTGGCGCAGGCTGGCCAGGGTCGCGACGATGTTGTTGGTAGGGAGCGTCGTCGGCGTGGGGTGCCACGCTCCCCAGCGCGCGGCATAGTCCCGCCAGACACGCAGGTCGAGGTACCAGCCGTGATGGGTGTCCCCGGCACGGTCGATCTGCTCCCAGGCGCGCGGGCCGATCGAGATGGGGGCAAGGGCCGGCGGGCACGCGAGGCACTTGTTGACGACGGTGACACACACGTCGATCCCCCACTCGTCCACCGGAAGCGGGACGCCCCCCAGCGAGGAGACCGCGTCCACAAGGAGCGGCACGTCCACCTCGCGGGCAACCGCGGCAATCTCGCGCAGCGGGTTGAGCACGCCGGTCGACGTCTCCAGGTGCACCACCGCGAGAGCCCGAACGCCGCCCTCCGAGAGAAGCCGCCGGCGAAGGTCGTCCGGATCGAGAGGCCGGTCCAGGGGTCCTTCTGCGGAGCACACCTCCAGGCCATAACCGCGGGCAATGGCCATGTTCCGCCGGCCAAAGAAACCGTTGGCTGCGATCACGACCTTGTCGCCGGTGCGCATCATACTGCCCAGTGCCGCGTCAAAGGCCGCCGAGCCGGGCCCCGGGATCATGAAGAGCGTATGCCGGGTGCCGAAGAGCCATTGCAGCCGCTCAATGGCCTCCTGGTAGACGGGCATCCACAGCGGGCCGTAGTGAGGGAGGGGAGGCCGGGCGAGCGCGTCAAGGACGTCGTCGCCGACGTCGACGGGACCGGGGATCATCAGCTTCAAAGAATGAGTTGTCACCAATCACCTCTTGCCGAGACCGGCCCCGAGGAGGGCCGGCCCTTACGGCTCTTCGCTGCCGTTGCCGTCCTCCGGCTCTGCCGCGCCCGCATCGCGCACCCACGCGAACTTTAGTCGGAGCGCAGCCGGGTAGTAGCGATCCAGTACATCGTAGCCGACTGCCTGGCCCCAGCGGTGGTAGACGCGGGGATCGATGTACGACTTGAGGCTCGTCCCCAGGTTCCAGGCGCGCTTCTTGGAGGCGACGGCTGCCTCCGACTTGATCCTGCCCAGGGCGAGGCGCGCCGACTCGAGCCGGGACTCGGCCACGGCAAGGCGGCGTTCCGCCGCCTCGATGCGCTTGCGGTAGCGCTCGCGTACCTGCGTGCGTTTTTCCGGTGCAGCGGCCCTCTTCTTTTCGCGAGCCTCCGCCTGAAGGGCCGCGAGTTGCTCCCGCAGCGGCCTCACCTGCTCGCGGAGGGCCCGCAGGCGCTCCTCTGCCTTCTCCTGCCGCTCCTTGAGCTTTTGCCGGCCGCGGGACCAACCTGCCGGCACCTGCCGGGTGTGGTTGCACAGCACAGCCGCGTCGAGGTTGGCGAGGCTGGCTGCCTCCCACTTGCGGTAGTCAGGGTCGACCGGTCCCACACCTGCAGCCTCCAGGCTGGTGCGCACCGCATGCGTTGCGTGGTGGGTACGAAAGACCTTGGCCGTCAGCCTGGGCAGGATGGAGCCGAGGTAGGCATTGACGTCACCGCTGCTGATGTCGGGGAAGAGCTGCGGCAGGTCGCGCGTCGGGTGGCCGCGCTCCCCATTCCCGCTGCTCCTCGCGGGCCGGGCAGAGCGAACCAGCTCGGCCAGGCTGCCGGACACCGCGGGTGGCAGCACGAGGCTCTTGTGCCAGAGCACCGAGTCCTTGCCCAGGAAGCGGAACTCGGCGCGGCCGTCGGAGTGGAGCGTGACATGCTCCGGGCGCAGCGTGGTCGCACCGACGGTGTCCGCCTCGTCCGGGTCCTTCTCGTCCCCCACTCGCAGGCAGAGGGCGTCGATCAGGTAGCATGCAGTGGCAATCATGCGGCGCTTGGGATCGGAGCCTGCCAGATCTCGCTCGATCAGCGCCCGCACTTCTTCGAGCCGCGCATCGAGCGAGCGAGCACGGTCGAACTTGGCGGCTTCCCGGCTCTGCTTGACAGGGGCCGAGTCGCTCAGCCACACATACTTCATCTTGCCCGAGAGCTTGTCCTGCCAGCGGGCGACCCAGAGCGACTCGGGCTGCCAGACGATCTGCCAGTCGCCGGGGGGCTGCGGTGCATCGGGGCTGAGGTTAAGGGTTATGTCGTGCTGCCGGGCACCTTCCTTCCAGCGGCCACGCAGGGGATGCTTGCCCCGGCCCATAAAGATGCCACCCGGCTCGACGATGTAGTTGGCGAGCAGGACCTCCTCGCCGTCGACAAGGGCCCGGCCGAACCGGTCGCGGAGCGCCTCACGGCGCGCCTTGCGCTCCGCTACCTGGGAAGCGCGCTCCTCCGGCGACAGCTGCACTTTGGCCAGGCGCTCCGCCTCCACGACCCGGATGGCAGGGTCAAAGTCCACCTCCGATTCCGGCAGGGCCGGTTCCAGGCCCAGCGCCCGGGCAAAGTCCTCGAGGAAGTTGCGCACAAAGGTGCGATCGGAGACGTAGGGAGTGCCCTGCTTGCGCGCCCACGCCAGGGCCATCTCCTCCTGGGCAGGGGTCAGGGGCACCTGTCTGCCGCGGATCTCCAGGACGAGGCCGAGCGGCGGCGGAGGGTCGGGGACGACCACGCCGTTGTGAACAAGCTGTGTCAGCATGGACGTGGTCAGCGTCTCCCCAAGAGGGCCCGCAGGATCCTGGACAGCTCCCACAGGGCCAGTGCACCCACGGCCAGGGAAGCGAGGGTCACTTTTCCGGCGTCGGTCGTGGGCTGGAAAGCGACCTCTCCTTCCGAGACGACCAGGGTGCCCAGCGGCCTGGCCGTGGCACCCCCGCCTCCGCCTTCGCCCGAGGCAGGAGGCTCACCCTCGCCCTGCTCCTCTCCGGGCTGGGTGCCCCGGCCAAATCCGAGGCCGAAGCCGTAGCCGACCTGCGCCACCGGGATGAGGGTCACCCCTTCGACTAGTTGAGGCTCGCCGAAGGCAGCTCGCCAGTTGGCGGACCCGCGCGCCTCTTCGATAAGGTCAAAAAGCCTGTTGATGGACATGTTGCCTCCTCTGTCCCGGCCCACAGCCGGGTCGCGCACGGCCTACCGGCGCAGCGCCAGCCGATGGGCAAGGGCACCCAGCAGCAGGACGGCCGCCGCAAGGGCGGCGCGGCGCCAGAGCGCGGCTGCCGTCGCGTTGACGATCGGGATGCGCCTCTCGCCCTGGGGCGTAGAGACGACCACCGCCGCCGGCGTGACCAGGGCAAAGCCGGCGCCCGTGCCAGAGACCTGCCCGGCGCCGATGTTGGCGCGGGCACGCCCAAAGCCAATCACGCGCGCCTCGGGGGTGATCGTGAGATCGCCCAGCCGGTAGGACTCCCCGAACACTGTGCGGGCGCGAAGCCGCGGGGGTATGGGTCGTATCGACTTGGTCAACGCTGCTGCCTCCCTCGTGCGCATGCCCACAGATCGTGGCTGCGGGCACGCCGCAGCGGAGTATAGCATACAAGCGAGGGTCCATCAACCCTTGGGCGGATAGTGGGCGAGCGTTGTCGATTGACACCGGCCCGGCCGTCGGCTATACTGTGCGTAGTGCTCATCATCCTGGAGAAGGAGGCGTGCATGCCACGATTGGCCCGCATCTTTGTCAAAGCCTCGTTCGTCTACTTCGTCGCAGCCCTTCTGCTCGCCGCGCTCATGGCCTTGGACGGCTTGGCCGCCGGCCAATGGCTGCGCTCGACCTACCTCAGCCAGGTCCACCTGCTGGTGGTCGGCTGGATCAGCCAGCTCATCGCCGGCATTGCCTACTGGATGTTCCCTCGTTTCCTGAAGGAGCAGAACCCCCAGCCGCGGGGATCGGACCGCCTGGCCTGGCTGGTGATCCTCAGCCTGAACGTGGGTCTCCTCCTCCGGTTTGCGCTGGAGCCCTTCGCCCTGATGACCGGCCGGCCATGGCTCAAGGCGCTGGTGGCCCTGTCGGGGGTGCTGCAGGTGGTGGGAATCGCGGGCTTTGGAGTGTTGATCTGGGGCCGCGTGCGGACCATGGAGATCTAGGAGGAGAGGCATGCCAACCACAACGCGCGTATCGGTGAAAGCATCATTCGTCTACTTTGTCCTCGGGTCGGCGCTTGGCGCGCTCCTGCTCGTCAACCGCTGGATCCCGATGTGGGACGGCCTCTTCGACCTCAGGGACACGCACGTCGTCTTCGTGGTCGACGGATGGGTGACGCAGCTCATCCTGGGGGTCGGGTGGTGGCTGCTGCCGCCGCTTCAGATCGGCCTGAAGCCGGGCGACTCGAGCTGGAAGCGGCGCGGCCAGACGCAGCGCGGCAGCGAGCCGCTCTTCTGGGCGATCATCGGGCTTCTGAACGCCGGCATCCTGCTGCGGTCCCTCTGCGCGCCGCTCTTCGAGTGGACTGACGTGCGCCTGTTCGACGTGCTGGCGGGCATTGCCCCCTTCCTGCTGCTGGCGGCAGCGGTGGGCTTCGTAGTGATCATGTGGGGGCGAGTGCGAGAGCTGAAGAGGAGGTAGGCGATGCTGGAAGCGATCTTGACAGAGGGGCAGCGAGCACTGCGCGAGGAAACGCGTGCCTTCGTCCGCAGCGTGCCGCGCCAGCTCATCCTCGACATGGACGCCGACCGGGTACGCTACCCGCGCGATTATGTCGAAGAGGCGGCGCAGCGGAGCCTGCTGGGGCTGCGCTTTCCGGTCGAGTATGGCGGGCGGGGCCTGGGCTGGACCGACGAGATCGTCGCCCTGGAAGAGGTGGGCGTGCTCGGAACCTCACTGGCCTGCCTCTACTCGCTGCCCAGCATCGTCGGCGAGGCGATCGACCGCTTTGGCACCCCAGACCAGAAGGCGCGCTGGCTGCGGCCGGTCCTGGAGGGCAGGCTCACCGTCGCCGAAGCGCTGACGGAGCCGCGCGGCGGCTCCGATTTCTTCGGCACGACGACCCAGGCACGCCGGGAGGGCGACGAGTTCGTGCTGGAGGGCCAGAAGCGCTTCGTCGTGGGGGCCGAAGGGGCCGACCTCTTCCTGGTCTACGCCCGGACCGACCCGCAGGCCAAGCCGCACCTGGGGCTGAGTGCCTTCATCGTCGAGCGAGGGGCGGGCGTGGAGGTGCAGCACGTCTACGGGCTGATGGGCACGCGGGGCGGCGGCACGGGCCGGATCCATTTCCGTGGAGCACGGGTGCCGGCGGCGAATCTGGTGGGGCGCGAGAATGGCGCGGCGGACATCTTCTACCAGATGATGATCCCGGAGCGGATGACGAGCGCCGCCGGGGCGCTGGGCATGGCGCGCGCAGCGCTCGAGGTAGCGGCGCGCTACGCCGACCGGCGCAAGGCATTCGGCCAAAAGATCCGCGCCTTCGAGGGGGTGAGCTTCAAGCTGGCGGACAGCATCACACAGCTGGACGCTGCCCGCATGCTGGTCTACGGCGCCGCCCGGTCGATCGATGCCGGCGATGATCCGGCCCGATGCCGGCGGCTGGTGTCGGAGGCGAAAAAGTTCGCCACGGATACGGCCTGGCAGGTGGTGAACCACGCCATGCAGGTACTCGGCGGCATCGGCTATACGAGTGTCTACCCGATCGAGCGGCTGCTGCGCGACACGCGGCTGATCATGATCTGGACGGGAACGAACGAGATCATGAACCTGATCATCCAGCATGAGTACTACCGGGAGCTGGCCGGCCGCAAGGAGCCGGTGCGGGACGTCGAGGCCGATGCGCCTGAGGCCGAGGCGGAGGACGAGAAGGTGTACGAGTGACGGCGGGGCGGGACTCGATGGATCCGTGCCGCTCTTTCCCCTAGCTGGGGGATGACAGGTCCCCCAAGGCCCTGGTATGGTGAGCGTGTGAAGGGATGGGGGCCGCTGAGGACACGGAGTGGCGAGAGGCAGGACTTGGTCACAGCTCTCGCCGCACGATCTCATTGGCTGCGCGAGATTCCCTCTGTGCCTCAGGGCATGCGCCGCCGCTGCGCGGCTCAGAATGACGTGAGATGAGTGAGGTAGGTCATGCGGGGAGTGGTGTTGCCGGTGGTTGTGCTGACCGTGGCCTACGGATTGGCCATCACGGGGCTGGTGCTGCTCCTGCGTTTGATACGCGTGCCAAGACGGTGGGCGATCGCGCTGGGCTTTGCTATCTTTGGCATCGCCAGCGGGCTGCTGGCGGCCTGGGCCTGGCCGCTGGACTCGTGCGTGCTGCCCAACGTGTATGCGGTGCTTCTCGGGGACAAAGTGTATGGCTTCTCGGCCCAGCGCCTGGGCGACCCCTGGCTGCTGAGGGTGCCCCAGGTATACGCCGTCGTGGCGGCGGTCCTGGGTGGGCTGGCAGGGGCGCTGGCCGCGTGGGTCGACGCCAGGGCCCGGGCCGGACGGAGGTAGGTGAACAAGGTGCTGTGAAAGGCTCGCCGGTCAGGAGACCGGCGAGAGCGATAGAGACTGTCATTCCGAGGGAGCGCAGCGACCGAGGAATCTCTGCGCTGCACCTATCCGGCGCAGACCTACGCCCATCGGAACAAGGTGCGGTGCACCTTCAAGGTGCGCTGCACCTATCCGGCGCAGACCTACGCCCATCGGGGCAAGGTGCGGTGCACCTTCAAGGTGCGCTGCACCTATCCGGCGCAGACCTACGCCCATCGGGGCAAGGTGCGGTGCACCTTCAGGGTGCGCTGCACCTATCCGGCGCAGACCTACGCCCATCGGAACAAGGTGCGGTGCACCTTCAAGGTGCGCTGCACCTATCCGGCGCAGACCTACGCCCATCGGGGCAAGGTGCGGTGCACCTTCAGGGTGCGCTGCACCTATCCGGCGCAGACCTTTGCCCATCGGGGCAAGGTGCGGTGCACCTTCAAGGTGCGCTGCACCTATTCCGGCCAAGACCTACGCCCCTTCAGGGGCGGACTTCGGAGGGAGAGCAATGTCAATCGTAGAAGTGAGCCACCTGGCCAAGCGGTTTGGGCAGACGCAGGCGGTGGACGATGTGTCGTTTGAGGTGGGGCAAGGAGAGATCTTTGGGCTGCTGGGGCCCAACGGCGCCGGCAAGACGACGACGATCCGGATGATGCTGGACATCTTCCGGCCCGATGCGGGAACGGTGCGCATCCTGGGGAGCGCGCTGGACGAACCCAAAAAGCAGCGCATCGGCTACATGCCGGAAGAGCGCGGCCTGTACAAGGACCAGAAGCTCGAGCCGACCCTGATCTATCTCGCCACGCTAAAGGGGATGGCGGAGGCGGCCGCCCGCGAGCGGCTGCCCGGCTGGCTGAAGAGGCTCGACCTCTGGGAGCACCGCTCCAAGAAGGTGCAAGCCCTGAGCAAGGGGATGCAGCAGAAAGCCCAGCTCATTGCGACCCTCCTGCACGAGCCGGATCTCATCATCGTCGACGAGCCTTTCGCCGGCCTTGATCCCGTGAACACGCGGCTGATCGAGCAGATCTTCGAGGAGCAAAGGCATGCGGGCAAGTGCATCCTGATGTCCACGCACCAGATGCACCAGGTAGAGGCGCTGTGCGACCGGATCGTGCTGATCAACGCCGGCCGGACGGTGCTCTACGGGCCGGTGGGGGATGTCAAGCGCAGGTTTGCCGGGAACGCGGTGGTGCTGGAGGGGCAGGGCGACTTCGCCGGGCTGCCCGGCGTGCTGGAGACGCGCAAGGAGAATGGCAGCTGGCACCTGGCCCTCGAGCGCGGCGTCGATCCACAGGCCCTCTTCCGCGCCCTCGCTGCCCGAGAGGGAGTCAAGCTCGAGCGCTTTGCCCTGGAGGAGCCGTCACTGGACGACATCTTCGTCCAGGTGGTGCAGGAAGGAGCGGCGGCGCCGGAGGGGAGCCATGCATAACCTGTGGCTGGTCGCGAAGAACGAATACCGGCGCACGGTGCTGCGCAAGGCCTTCCTGATTGCCACGCTGTCGATCCCTGCCGCGATCCTGGTCCTGGTCGGGCTGGTGCTCGTTATCGAGCGATCGGGGCAGGACAACGGGCCCGTGGGGTACGTCGACGATGCCGGGGTGATGGACGAGTCGCTGCAGGCGACACTGCCCGACCCAGAGGAGCGAGTCCCGATCTACGCCTATCCGGACAAGGAGGCTGCCCTGGCCGCACTCCAGAGGGGCGAAGTCCAGGCGTTCTTTGTCCTGTCAGAAGGCTATCCGGCTTCCCTGGCCACCGAGCTGTACACCCTTGAGGGCTCGCTGGGCGGCCGCGCCTGGGAGCAGTTCGACGACCTGGTGCGCGCGAGCCTGGTCGCGGGCTACCCCGAGGAGGTCCAGCAGCGGCTGCTGGATGGCTCGGAGGTGACGGTCTATGACGTGGGCAGCGGACGTCAGTTCAGCGAGAGCGGGATCGCCAACATCATCCTGCCGATTGTGGCCGCCGCCTTCTTTTTCATCGCCACGATGATCGCCTCAGGGTACATGCTGGAGGCCGTGGCCCGGGAGAAGGAGAACCGCACGCTGGAGGTGCTGGTCACGTCGGTCACCCCGGTGCAGCTCATCGCCGGCAAGACGGTGGGCCTGCTGGGTGCCGTGCTGACCCAGCTGGCCGTCTACGCCGCCGCCCTCGTCGTCGGGATTGCGGTGGCGTCGCCTTTCGTCCCCGAGCTGCAGCAGGTCGTCGTGCCGTGGGGCTTCCTGGGCATGGTGGTGCTGCTCTTCTTTCCCGCCTACCTCTTGTTTGCTGCGATCATGGTCACGATCGGCGCCTCGGTCACCGAGATGGAGCAGGGCCAGCAGGTCGCGGGCATGCTCAACCTCCTCTTCATGGCACCCCTCTTTGTGCTGCCGCTGCTGCTCGAGAACTCGACCCACCCTCTGATTGTGGGCATGAGCCTCTTCCCCATCACCTCGTTCCTGACGCTTTCGCTGCGCTGGGGGCTGGGCAGCGTCCCGGTCTGGCAGGTCGCGCTGGGGTGGGGCTTGCTCGCGGCATCCGCCGTGGCGATGGTTTGGGTGGCAGCGCGCATCTTCCGGGCCGGGATGCTCGTCTACGGGCAGCCGCTCAGCGCAAAAGCGGCCTGGGCGGCGCTGCGGGGGTAGGCAATGATCAAGATCTGGCTGGTAACCAAGCACGAAATCGGCGTGATTCTGCGGCAGCGTTCCTTCTGGCTCGTGACCGTCCTCTTGCCCATCCTCCTGGTCGGGCTCCAGGCGACCACGCTGATACGGGAGACCGGCATAGGCGACGCGGTGAAGAGCGCCGAGGAAAGCGCGCAAGGGACTCAGATGCCGGCCATCGGCCTGGTCGATCCCGCCGGGCTGATGGCGCACTTCCCGCCCAACCTGGGCCAGGATTGGTTCGTGCGATACCCGGACGAGGCGGCGGCGCGCGCCGACCTCGAGGCGGGACGAATCGACCAGCTGGTCTCGGTCCCGGCCGACTACCTGGCCGGCGGGCAGGTCGCCGTCTACGACAAAGGGTTCCAGGTGCTGCGCAGCGGCAGCGGGCTGGCCTTCTCGAGCGACACTGCCTGGCTGCTGGACTATATCCTGGGATACAACCTGACGGGGGATGCCGAGCGCATGGCGGCGCTGCGCAATCCGACGCCCGGCGAGCTGGCGAGCCTGCACGAGCTGAACCCACCGGCGGCAGCCGGCACGGAAAACCAGGAGATGGCCGGCCTGGTGTCGAGCCTTGTGCCCTACGCCTTCTATTTCCTCCTGGTCATGGGTGCGAGCTACCTGACGCGCAGCGTGGTGGCCGAGAAAGAGAACCGGACGGCCGAGGTGCTGCTCGTGAGCCTCGATCCGAAGCAGCTCATGTTCGGCAAGATTGCGGCCATGAGCCTCCTCGTCGCAGTCCAGGCTGTCATCTGGGTAGGAGGGGGGGCATTGGCCTTGGACCGCGGAGCCGACCTGCTAAAGCTGGGGCAGTTCGAGTTCCCGCCCGGGTTTCTCGTCTGGGCACTCCTCTTCCTGGTCCTGGGCTACCTGCTCTTTGCGGCCGTGATGGCCGCGGCCGGGGCCATTGCGAACAGCGCGCGGGAGGCCGGGCAGACGATCTGGCTGCTGGTCATCCCGCTGATGCCGACCCTGATGTTCGGATCCGAGATGATCGAGAAACCAGGTAGCCCGCTGGTGCTCTTTCTGAGCTTCTTCCCCTTCAGCTCGCCGAGCGCGATGGTGACGCGCCTGGCGGTGCAGGCCGTGCCGGCGTGGCAGATTGGGCTCAGCCTGGCGCTGTTGGCGGGCACCACCTACGCGGCCGTCGTGCTGGCGGCGCGCTTCTTCCGGTCGGGCAACCTGCTGTCGGGCGAGTCGTTCAGCTGGAAACGGTTCGTGGCGGGGTGGAGGGGGCAGCGGGCGGACTAACGCCACAAAGGGCAGGCGGGGCAGCGCGCCCGCCCTAGAACTGATAGCCCTCCACCCGCAGCTGGTCGCCGGCCTGCGTGCCGCTGGCGGCGATGGCCCCGGCCGGCAGCTCGATCACAAAGCGGGCTCCGCGATGGATGCGTCCCACGCGCCAGGGCGCCATCTCGACATCCACGCCCACCACGCGCTGCTCCCGGTCGACGTAGAGCACGTCGATCGCAAAGCCCATGAAGTGGGTGTGGATCGAGTTGGAGGGCACGATGACCAGCCCTTCGCCCGCGCCCAGCGGCTTGTGGCCGATCAGTCCGCGCAGGCTTTTGAAGAAGGAGTCGGCTACCCACCCGGCTGAGACCAGGGTCCGACCGCGGGTCAGGTTAAGGATGCTGACCGTGGCCGGTGCGATACGAGCCGGTCGCCGGGGCGCCACGCTCCACCAGTACAGGACTCCCAGTACGACCGGGTGCCACACATCAAAGAAGAGGTTCGGCTGCCACCTGTGGTAGAGCAGCAGGACGAGCTCGACAAGCGCCAGCGCAGCGACCAACCCGTACCGGCGTGCACGAGAGGCCGCGGGCAGCCGGCTGACCAGGTCTACCACCACGGGCAGCAGCACGACCTGGTCGAACGTCCATCCGTAGGCGGCGGTCGCTACCGAGACCAGGAGCAGGGGCGCCGCCGCTTGCTCCCAGCGCCAAGGACCTCGGCGGCGCAGAAGCCAGGCCAGTAGGCCTGCCGCGCACAGACAGGTCGGTAGGAACTGGACCCAGGCATGCTCGAGGCCTACCGTGAGCCTCAGCCATGCGCCGATCGTGGGTGGGGCCCAGTCCATGGGCGGCGCTGCCGCAGCCTCCAGGTAGCTCCGGAAGACAGCGGGGGAGAGAATCGCGGCAAGCCCACTGCCGACCGCCAAGGCGGCGGCTCCTCCAGCGAGCACCCTGCCGCGCCGGAAGCGCAGCGCCCACCACACAGCCGACAGCCAGAAGAGATAGGTCACGTGCGGCTTGACGGCCAGCAGCGCCAGGCCGGCGCCCGCGAGGACGTCTCGCCTGCTGCGCTGGGCGATCAGGAACACGACGATGCCAGCCAGGAGCCACCCACTGGACTGCCCAACACGCAAGCTGATGAGGCCGGGCACAAAGAGGGCCGCCAGCAGTGGTCCGACCCAGAAGCGGCCGTCGCCGGGGGCGAAGTAGCGCCACAGCACAAGCCCGCAGGTCAGGATCAAGGCAAGCTGCAAGAGCATCCATGCGAGGGCAGCCAAGCCGAAAGGCAGCAGGGCAAACGGTATGAACAGCGCCAGCGTCCAGGGTGGGTTCCACATCCGCACGGCCGCCTCGCGCGAGGAACGGGCCATTCTCTGCACATCGAGCAGCGCGTCGGGATCGTAGGGGTCTCCGCCCTGGATCAGCAGCCGCCCCGCGCTCCAGTACTGCACGAAATCATCGCTTCCTAGGGCCCCGAACCCGGGGAGGTAGAGCTGCGGTGACTGGAGCCACAGGATGACCAGGGCCGCGGTCAGAGCCAGTAGCAGCAGCGAACGCCGCCTCCATCGGCAGTGGGAGGCCTTTGGCACGGTCATGGACCCCCTGACTGAACCAGGATGACGGCCGCCTCGTCCTGATAGACCTGCTGCCAGGCGCCCGAGGCAGAGGCAGCCTCAATCAGCGCCGCCTGGCCGTCACGCCCCAAGAGCAGGGTATCGACGCCGTAGCGATCGAGGATCGCCTGCCAGTCGTAGCGCGCCATAGTGAGTGCATACCAGTCGCGCCACTGCGCCTCCGGGTAGAGCTCAAAGCGCGGGTCGATGAAAACGGGGACCTCGGGGGCGGCCCAGATCAGGTAGCTGCCGGCGGCCTCGCTGTGAAAGACGCGGCGGGGCGCGGGTAGGGTGCGCAGGAAGTCCGCCGCGCCGACTGGGGTATCGGGCGTGACGTAGGCGAGGCGCGCCTGCGGCAGGGGCAAGTAGGGGCGCAGCCAGGGCAGGCTGAGCAGCGCCACCAGTGCGATGAGCGCCGCGGCAAACAGGTTCAGCCGCGCCCGGGCCCGGCGGGGCGCCGCTATGTGCTGGCGTCCGCTCTCCCAAAAGCCAAGGCAGTGTCCAATCGTCGGCGCGGCGACAATTCCGAACCAGGAGACGTTGCGGCGCGACATGGCCGCCATGACCCCAAAGAGCAGCAGACGGGTCACCTCGAAGGTGGTCGGGCGGTAGCGGCTGGCGACCAGGAGAATGGCCAGAAGGGCCGACACCCCCAGGCACAGCGCTCCGTCGACCATGCTTGCGGTGAGCGGGATCCACTCGGCGATCAGGCTCCGCACCACGGGGTTGCGAAACATCGCGAGAAGGTGGCGCAGGGTATCTTCGCCGCCGGGATTGATGAGCAGCGACAGGGCACTCAACACGACCACCAGGATCAGCCCACCCGGGGGCGACCCCCTGTGCAGCAGCCAGGCAGCCAGTCGCGCCAGCAGGTAGGCGCCCAGCAGCGCCAAACCGGCCACAAAGCCTGCGTGCGCATTGGCCCACACCGCAAACAGCGGCGGAAGAAGCCAGAGCCCGGTTCGCACGGAGAAGGTTCGGGCCCCATCTCGGGGGTCGGAGGCATCCCTCTCGACGAGGCAAAGCACCAGGACAAAGAAGAGGTACGAAATCGTCTGGGGGCGTACGACCCAGTTGCCCATGCCCAGGAGGGCGGCTGCCAGGGTAGACAGCGCTGCCCAGCGCAGGTTGCCCCCGGCCGCCCGCCGGCAGATGCGCAGCAGCAGCAGGTAGGAAGCCGTGATCACCAAGGCGTTCACGAAGATGACCAACGGGAGGCCCCCGGCCTTGTACAGGCAGTACAGGGCGACCTGCATCAGCCACCACATGGAATAGGCGTAGGGCTGGCCGGCCTGCGTGTAGCTGTACAGGTCGACGCCCGGCACGCGGCCCAGCTCGACGATCCACTGGCCTGTGCGAACATGCCACCAGAAGTCGTTCGGGGGAATCAGTGCCAGGTTCACGAACACGAACACGCCTGCCAGCACCGCCATCGCCCAGAGGTGCGGCAGGTCAAGGATCGGGCGGGCAGGCGTGCGGCGGCGCAGCGGGGCGGAGGAGTGCTCCGCAGGAACCGAGGTGGCCCGGCCGTCGCTCTCCCCGCCGGTCATGGCCACAGGCCGGCGGCCCTGGTCCACACCAGCCAGGCGCCAAGGGCCAGGTAGGGGCCGTAGGCCATATAGTCCTTGCGGCCGGCACGCCGGGTGACCAGCAGGGCCAGCGCGGCAAGGCCGCCGGCCAACACGCCCCACAGCAGGGCGGTCACCACGTCGGGAAAGCCGAGTGCTGCGCCCAGCACCGCGGCCAGTTTGACGTCGCCGGCTCCCATCGCGCCGCGCCTCACCAGCGCGATGAGCAGGAAGAGCCCACCCCCGAACAGCAGGCCGGCGCCCGCTGAGAGCCAGGTGGGACGCCCCAGCCAGGCCGCCTCGACGGCGGCCCACGCCAGGAGGAGCAGGAGCAGAGCATCCGGCAGGCGCCGCACACGCAAATCGACCAGGCTCAGGGCAAGCAGGAGCGCGGTGAAGCACACCGCCGCGCAGGCAACGCCGAGGCTGCCGCTCCGCCAGGCCGTATATCCCCCCCACAGCGCCAGGAGCGCCGCGGCCAGCACAGGGGACAGCCACTGGGCACTTAGTTCGGCCTGCGGAGTCCCTGGCTGCGGCCCCGCCGCGGCACGCGACACAAAAAAGCGCTCGGCCAGCCACGCGCCGAGGCCCGCAGCCAGGCCGAGCAGACTACCTAGGAAGACGCTCATTGTCTAGCCCGCTCGTCCCATGGTCGCCTAGCGGATCAGGCTCACGGCGCGCACGCAATAGTCGCACGGCGGCTCGCCGCCGGTACCGCCGCAGTTGGTCTCGCACTCCTCCGAGCAGTCGATCTCGACCCGGATCATGTTGTCCTTGTACTCCTTGCCGAGGCTCCACTTGGGCGGCAGGATGTAGTTCTTCTCGTAGGCAAGGGGCGAGACGCAGCCGAACCCGCCGACGTGAAAGTTCCGCCCATTCGTGCAGTCGGAAGCGAGGGGCGCCGTGCAGCCCAGGCTGTCGAAGAGGGGCACGTTGATGTGATCGCCAATGCGCTGTGTGACGTCTTTCTCGACTGCCGCCCTTTCGCCAGACAGGTCCGGTAAGCAGGCTCCGATCGAAATCCGCGCGCCCGAGCTGGACCGGATCCAGCAGCCCAGCTCGTCCTTGCCGCAGCCGGGGTTGTCGCACTCTTCCGGATCGGGGTACTCGGGGGAGAGGGCACCGCTCAAGTCGACGTAGGCGCGGCCATCCTGCGCAAAGATATCGAGGAAGCCGTCGCCGTCGCTCGCATCCACCTCACAGGTGCCGTCGCCGTCGCCGTCGTAACACTCGCAGACGCCGTCCCCATTTGGATCGTAGCAGTCACAGTAGTCATCCCCATCATAGGACGTACAGCTGCACAGCCCGTCGCCGTTGTTGTCGGGGAAGCAGTCGCACCAGGACTCCTCGCAGTCAGGAGGCTTCGGGTTGTTGGGGTTATCTCCAACCCAGAGGAAAAAGTCGTCCCCGCACCCCGCCCCGTCGTCATACAGCTCCTCCCAGCGATCTTGGTCAAAGACGATGGGCCACAGCGCACAGGAGGAGGTCGCCGACCCGCACGCGGCGGCAGCCACCGCCCGGACGTCGGCGGTGTCCTGGCCGAACAGCCCGAGCGCGACGAGCGCCCGCGCCAGCCACCCCGTCGTCGGCTCGGTGGTCACAACCGTCACGGTCCAGCCGTCGTCGCTCAGGCTGGCTTCGGCGGTCTGGCTGCCGGCCGGCGCGAGCGGGTTAAAGTTGAGCGCCGCGTACTTCTCCGCCTCGCTCTGCCACTGGCTGGCATCGCCGAAGCAGAGCGCACGCGCGCCGGCCAGCGCACCGGCATCCGCCGCGTTCTGCATGCGCCGCCTCTCTGCATAGAGGTGGCCCACGTCGATGGCCAGAGCCAGGATGGCCAGCAGAAAGACCATGGCGATGGCCACCTGCACCACGGCCTGCCCTTCAGCCCTTTCGCATCGCACGCTTTTCATCTATCCCTCCCTTCCGGCCGGGGCGCCGGGGCCCCTCCGGTAGCGGGCGGCCGTCGTCACTCCGCCCCAAACACGACCATCGAAGTCTCGCTGCGCAGCGTCAGCGGGCCGAGTCCGACGACGGACCCCAGGATCGTATCAAAGTCGAGCTCGACCCGGACCGCAATAGCCGTGCCAGGCTGAGCGACGAGCGGATCGTCGGGGTCGGGCGGCGGCCATGTGTCGGGCGGCTCCGGGGTGATAAAGATGTCGGCGGCGGCCAGCGAGATGCCGCTGTTGGCCGCCTCTCCGATGGCGGCGTCGCGGGTCTCGTCGGCCAACCAGGGAAAGCGCGAGGCGTAGCGCGCGCCCTCCCGCGCAGCGTTGGTGATGACGATGTAGCTGTGGAAAGCACGTCCCAGGTCCACGGCGCCCACGACGAGCAGCAGCAACAGCGGCACGAGCAGGGCCATCTCGGCCACGCTCTGCCCGCGGCCGGCGCGGCTCCACATGGTGATGCTCCTTCTCATCGGCAAACCCTCCTGCCGTCAGGGAACGGCACCCGTCGGTGCGGGCGGCGAGGTGACAACAGGCACGGGCGTTGTCCCGGCCGGCGTCGCCGAGCCAGTGGGAAGGGCGGCGGGGATTGCGGTCCCGGCCGGGTCCTCGGTTCGGGTCGGCGCAGGCGTCGCGCTCGCCGGGGGCTGTTCCGGCGCCCGGCGGTCCCGCGTGCGGAGGATGTAGCGCTCCCAGGCCTCGGCTGCCTTCTGCTCGAGACGGTCCCACCTGCCGCCGACCCAGGTTCGCACCGGCGCCATGGTGGCGGGTAGATCCTCCTTCTGTAAGGCCCGCAGCAGTGGAGGCAGGCCGACCACCAGGGCAAGCGCTAGGAGGGCTGCGGCGGCGAGCCGTGTTCTGCGGCGGCGCACGGCGCGGCCAAGCGCCGCAGCCTCGGCGCCGCGCACGGCCCTCGCCGGCCACAGCGCGGCCAGCGTGGCCGGCACGATGGCGAGCGCCAGTCCCAACAGCACCACAACCACAATAGGAGGATGCACGGCTCCGGCCGCAGGCTCCGGGCCCAGGTGCGTCCAGGAGAGGTGGCCGGCCGCGGCGAGCAGGACAAAGGCGGTGCCCCAGGCGGCCAGCCGGAGCAGCCAGCGGCCTATCGCATGGCCGACCGACCAGGACGTGGGCTGCCGCAGGCCGCGCACGGCGCCCAAGAGCGCCCAGACCAGCCCGACCAGCGCGGCCCAGAAAAGCGCGGGCGTGAGGGCGGGGGGGAGCCGGCCCGCCAGCCAGCCAGGCAGGGCCAGCCCGGCGGCACCCAGTGCCGCCCCGAGCCCTCCGCCAATCGCCCCGGCGCCCAGCGCCCCGGCCAGCGGGCGCACCAGGTGACGGTTGAGGGGCGACGGCATGGCGACCACGCGCACCCCCACCGGCACCGGCTCGGCCGTCGCGCTCGACTCGACCAGGAGGTGCGCCTGCCAGGGCGTGTCGCTGATCGGCAGGCCGGACGTGTCGGCAGTCACCAGGGCATCGAGCCGCCCGCTGAAGGAGGTAGGCTCCACCCGCAGCCACGGCTCATCAGAGCGCACGCTGCCGGAGAGGTAGCCTCGCCCGCGGCCCTTCCGGAGACTCAGCCGGGCCTCGCACACCTCTCCCGCCACCACTGGCCCGAGGTGGAGGCTCCTGGGGCGGATGACCAGGCGGGGGCGCTCCACCAGCCCGGTGCCGACAAGGAAGGCTTCGACGATCGCGCGTGGGTTGGTCTCGCGGCCGCGGAGCACCTCGCGGGCCAGGCACGCGAGGTGTTCGGCGCCCTGCTCCGAGAGCCACCGCGCAAGCGTGCCGTTGTGGAGGTGGTAGAGGCCGTCCTCGGGATGGCGATCGATGTAGCGCACGGCAGACCGGATGGTCCATGCCTTCGCCGAGCCTCCCAGGAGGCTGCCGGAGCGAAAGACAAAGGGCACAGAGGCGCGCTGGGTGGCGCTGAGCTGCCGGTCGCGCACGGTAGCCGCCAGGGTGTCACGCGCGCCTTGGTCCAGCCCTCCCTCGAGCGGCGGCACCGTGGCGGCAATCATGGCCGGCAGGTTCTCGAGGTGCACGACGAGGAGCTCCGTTGCGCTGGCATCCGCAATCGTGGCCTCCGCGTGGGTGAGCGCGAGGAGGTAGTGGACAGGCGGGCTGCGCCCGGGCACCTCGTCCCGGAGAAAGGCCTGCACGGCCTCGACCGCCTGCCTGGCTTCGCGCACCGGGTCGGGATAGCGCACGGACCGCCCCGACGGCAGCCGCCCCAGCCAGGGGCCGCGGCGCACCGGAGTGATCTCTCCCTCCCACGGCTTGGCCCGCACGACAAAGATCCCCTGCGGCCCGACGACGACGGCATCAAAGGGCTGGCCGTGCAGCGCCGGGTCGGCGATGACGGTGAATTCGTCTCCCAGTCCGTCGCGCAGCACCAACGCCGGCGAGCCGGGCTCGGGCCAGCCTTTGACAACCAGCAGCTCAGCCATGGTTCCTGTCCAGGCAATCCGGGTCGAGATCCTTCGTCGCTGCGCTCCTCAGAATGACAGGCTTGTCGGAATGACGTTCAGCTCGGAATGGCATCCAGCTCCTAGGCGAGAACCACCTTGTCGTCGACCAGGCGCTCGCGCACGAAATCGCCCCTCGGCACGATCCGGAAGTGCGCCGCGTCCAATTGAAACTCCATGTCCACCGTGTTCCGGCCGGCGCGGTTCTTCTCGACGCTCAGCACGACGTAGGTGCGCATCGCCTCGGCGAGGGCGGGGTTGTAGACCAGGTGCTCGCGGCTGATGATGGCCCACTTGTTGTTGAGCACCAGCCCCACGTCCGCCTCGTACTGCACCGCCGAGCTGCCGCGCAGGTCGGAGAGGCGCATACGCCGCGACTTGAGCCCGGCTCGGTCAGACGCGGCGATGGCGATCACGCGCACCCCCAGTGCCATGGCCATCTCCTTCAGCCCCTGGGTGAGGAAGGTGGTCACCTCTGTCTCGGGCTGGAGCTCGCCCCAGTTCACCGGGATCTTTTGGAGATAGTCCACCACGACCAGGAGGCGATCCCTTCCCGCCGCAGCCGCATCCTCCACCCAGTGGCGCACCTGGTCCAGCGTCGACAGGTCGCCGCTGGCCTTGACCAGCACGAGGCGGTCGGCGTAGCGCTGCGCCGCCTCGACGGCCGGTGCGTAGCGCGCAATCTGGCGCAGCCGGGAGATCAACCCCAGCCCGGCGGCCGCCTGAAAGGAGATCTTGGAGAGGGCCGAGAGGGTGAGGGGCTCGGCGCGCCCGCCTGCCTCTGCGCTCTCCAGGCAGAGGAGCCTCTGGAGCAGGTGTTCTCGATCGTGCTCGTAGCAGATGTACATCGCGCAGGCGCCCGGGTCGGCACAGACGGCATTGCGCGCGGCCTGCAGCCCCCAGATCGTCTTGCCCACGCCAAAGGGGCCGCCGATCACCAGGAGCTCGCCCGGGCGCAGCCCTCCGTTCAGCACCTCGTCGAGCGGGTCGAAGCCGGTCGGCAGCGGGCGCAGGCGGGTCACCTCGCCGCGGGCCACACGCTGCTCCTCCTGGTCCATCACCTCGGCCAGCGTGGCCGGTCCCGTGGCCGACAGCTGCCACGGCAGCAGCGTGGGCTCGGTGGATGGCGACTCCGTCATGTTCGCCTTCTCAGCGCCTCCGGCGCGGCTGCGCCGGGGCAAAGACGGCCGGCGATACGTACACGCCGGCGGCCTCGAGCTTTTCCATGAACTTGGGGCGCACACCGGTGGCCGTGAAATAGCCCTCCACGCGGCCGTCTGTCACGCCGGTCTGGACATAGCGGAAGATGTCCTGCATGACGATGATCTCCCCCTCCATCCCCTGCACTTCGCTGATGGCCACCACCTTGCGGTTGCCATCGACCAGCCGGTCGAGGTGCACGATCAGGTCAAAGGCGGCGGCGATCTGCTCGCGCACCGCGCGCAGGGGCAGGTCCATCCCGGCCATCAGCACCATCGTCTCGACGCGGTGCAGCGTGTCGCGCGGCGTGTTGGAGTGGGCGGTCGTCAGGGAGCCGTCGTGGCCGGTGTTCATGGCCTGGAGCATGTCCAGCGCCTCGCCGCCGCGCACCTCCCCGACCACGATGCGGTCGGGGCGCATGCGCAGGGCATTGATGACAAGCTGGCGGATCGTGATCTCTCCGCGGCCCTCCACGTTGGGGGGGCGCGCCTCCAGCCGGACCAGGTGGCGCTGGTTGAGCTGCAGCTCTGCCGCGTCCTCGATGGTGACGATGCGCTCGTTGTCGGAGAGAAAGTTGGAGAGAACGTTGAGGAGCGTCGTCTTTCCGGTGGAGGTTCCCCCCGAGATGACAATGTTGAGGCGCGCCTTGACGCAGGAGCGCAGTAGGTCGATCATCTCGCGCGTCACGGTCTCCTTGCGGATCAGGTCGTCTCCGGAATAGACGGCCTTGGCGAACTTGCGGATGGAGATGCACGGCCCGACCAGGGAGAGCGGCGGCAGGATGACATTGACGCGGGAGCCGTCGGGCAGGCGCGCGTCGACCATCGGGCTCGACTCGTCGACGCGCCGCCCGAGGGGCGAGACGATCCGCTCGACGATCCGCATCACGTCGGTCGCATCGCGGAAGTGGACCTCAGTCTCTTCCAGGATGCCGTCGCGCTCGATGTAGACCTGGTTGGGGCCGTTGACCAGGATCTCGGTCACGGTGTCGTCGCGCAGGAAGGGCTCGATGGCGCCCAGGCCCAGGACGTCGGCCACGATCAGGTCCAGGAGCTCGCTGCGCTCCGCGCGGCTCAGCGGCAGCTGCTCCTCGGTCAGTGTCTCGTTAAAAGTCTGCTCCAGGATGCGGCGCACCTCCTCCGGATTGGAGGCATCCGTCCCGGGCGCCAGCCGCATCAGGAGCTTGCGGTGCACCTTGTCGCGCAGTGGGCCAAAGGCCACGCCGCCGTTGGCGCGCCCGCCGCCGCGGCCCGGGCCGGTAGGCATCGGAATCCTACCTCTTGAGTTTGACATTCGCTGCTTCCACCCTGTGCCCTATCGGACCCAGATCGGGTCCCACTCGTTCAGTTGTGACTGGCTGATGTTGCGCTGCTCGCGGCCCTCGATGGGCGTTGTGACATAGATCTGCGCCAGGCCGTTCCGGTTCGACCAGAAGGCGACTTGCTGGCTGTTGGGCGACCAGGAGGGGTGCTTCTCCCACTCCCACGTGTTGCGCGTCAGGCAGGTCTGGTTTGCCCCATCGGTGCCCATCACCCAGATATCGGCTCCCCCGTTCTCGTGGCTCACAAAGACCACGCGGCCCCCATCGGGTGACCACTGCGGGTCATAGGCGATGCCGGTCATGTGGGTCAGCTGCAGCGGGCCCCACGATGGCACGCTCGGCCTCGTGATCACAATCTGGGCGTTTCGATTCACCGAAAGCACATACTCGTTGTCGGGCGAGCGGGCGTGGCGCTCGTAGAGTGACTGGTACTGCGACTCGTAGTAGGCGAAGGGCCCCAGCTTGCGGCGGCCGGTGCCGTCGGGGTTCATCACCCAGAGGTCGGGCTCGCCCTGTAGGTAGCCCGGGCCGTCGTATGCCTTGAAGAGGATCCGGTTGTGCAGCGAACCGAGGTTCCAGGGCGTCGGTGTCGGCGTCGGGCGCCTGGTCTTGGTCGGCTCGGGCGTTGGCGTCTGCGTGGCCGTCGGCACGGGCGTCGGCGTCGGCGACGGCGTCGGGGTCGGCGTCAGGCAGAAGCGTATCTTGGACATGCTGGCCAGCGACACGGCCACATTGGGGAGGGGCATCTGCGACGCCGCCTGGTAGAATCCGTAGGCGGCGTTGCAGTCGCCGGCATCGCGGAGTTGGTCGCCCCGGCGCAGGTAGGCCTGGTAGAGGCTCGACGCCACCAGCCCGCGCAGGTAACCGGGCCGCTGCACGAGGACCGGCTGCCAGGCGGAGATGGCGCCCAACCAGTCGGCAGCATCGTAGCGCGCCTGGCCGTCCAGGAACCCCTGGGCCAGCGCCTGCTCGGTGGTCGCGTCCGGATCGCGGGGCATGACCTGCAGCGCCGCCCGGAAGTGGCCCCACGCCGCCGCGACCGCTTCGCCGGAAGGTGGATCCTCCTCGATCAGCTGCCTGCCGAGGGCCATGTTCAGCTCGTAGATGCGTTGCAGCACCTGCTCGCGCTGGTAATTCAGGTCCAGCACCTGCAGTTGCCCATACTTGCCGAGCGCATCGGCCCAACGGCCCGCCTCGGCGTCGGCCTCGGCACCCAGGAAAAGCTCGGCCAACGTCTGCTGCTTCTGGCACCGCTCGATCCGCTGGCTGACATCGATATAGGGCGTGCGCAGGAGGAGCACGCCGGTAAAGGCCTCCAGCGCGCCAGAACAGTCGCCCTTTTCCTGGAGGTCGACGCCCTGGGCGTAGAGCCCGGTGATCCTGCGCTCGAAGGCGACGCTGTCCAGGCCGGCGATGGCCGCCTCGTTGCCCGGGTCGGCCGCCAGGGCCTGCTCATAGGCCACCTGCGCGGCGTCGAGGTTGCCGCCCTCCAGCAGCTTGCCGCCGTCCCGGATCAGGCTCTTCAGGCGCTGCTGTGCGCGGTACTCCGCCAGCAGGGGGGTGACCCGTTCCGATACGATGCGGTAGGCGTAGACGCCGGCGGCGACAACGAGCGCGAGCAGCAAGAGCCGGAAGAAGAAGGCGCGGCCCGGCAGGTTCCAGCGCTTGGCGCGCACGCGTGCCTTCTTGTCGAGGTCCGCCTTGAAGTGGGCCTCGTCGAGGGCGCGCTGCAGCATGGGGTCACCTGGGGCGTCCCTCAACGCCGAATCGAGGCAGGCAATGGCCTCCTTCCAGCGGCCTGCCTGCAGATGCGCCATGCCCTGGGCGTAGGCCTTGCCGGCAGCGCACGGCTCCGCCGGCGCAGCTGTCAGATCCCCTTGCATCGTAGTGCGTGCTCCTGTCTCAAGGGACGATGCCCCCGCCCAACACCTCCACCATCCGCGGCAGCGCGGGCCCGAGGATGACGACCATGAGGGCAGGGAAGACCAGCAGGACGAGCGGAATGAGCATCTTCACGCCGGCCTGCCGGGCCAGCTCCTCCGCGCGCTGCTGGCGCTTGACGCGCATCTCCGCCGCCTGGGTGTGCAGCACGTGGGCGATGGAGACGCCCAGCTGGCCAGACTGGATCAGGATGGCCACGAAAGTGGCCAGGTCCGGGACGCCCGTCCGCCCGGCCATGCGCGCCAGGGCCTCGTCGCGGGCGGTGCCGACACGCATCTCCGCCACGGCGCGGCGGAACTCGCGGGTGAGGGGATTGTCCCACTGCTCGCCCACCCGGAGCATGGCCGACTCGAAAGCCAGTCCTGCCTCCACCCCGATCGTCAGCATGTCCAGCGCATCGGGCAGGGCGCGCTGGATCTGGTGCTTGCGCCGGCGCACCCGCGACCCCAGCCAGAAGTAGGGCGCGAAAAAGCCCAGCACCGCGACCAGGAGGCTGTTGAAGAAGGGGCTGCGCAGCAGGAAGGAGGCCGGCAGCCGGGGGCTGAGGACAAAGTAGAAAAGGAGGGCCGGCAGGACCGCGCACAGGAGCCGCAGCCCGACAAAGTCGAGCGGTGTGAGGCCGCCGGGCCGCCCGGCCTGCACCAGGGCCTCCTCCGTCCTGCCGGCGTACCCGCCCGGGGCGAGGCGCCCCACGGTGCGCAGCAGCCCGCGGAGGGCCGGGCCCAGCACGCGCGACGCGAAGGGGCGGGACATCGCCGCCTCGTCTGTCCCCTCGGGGCGCTCCAGGTAGCCATCGAGCCGGTCCTTCACCTGCCGCACCGGCGGCACAGGAGAGAAGGCAAGCCACACCAGCAGCGCTGCCAGCCCCACGAGCGCCGAGAAGAGGAGCGGCGATGTGAGCAGGGCGCTGTCGGCCAGGGACCTCAGGACCTCCACGGGACTCACACCTCGATGTCCACGATGCGCAGGATCACGAGGAAGCCAATGACCTGCATCACCAGGGCCAGCACCGGCAGCAGAAGCCAGCCGGGGACAAAGAGCTGCTTGATATACTCGGGATTGAGCAGGTAGATGACCAGGCCGACCAGCAGCGGCCACACCGCCAGGAAGTAGCCGGTGAACCGCTGCTGGGCGGTCAGGGTGCGGATCTGGCGCTTGATGCGGATTCGGTCGCGCACCGTCTCGCTGATCGTGCCCAGGGTCTCCGCCAGGTTGCCGCCCATCTCGTACTGCACGTTCATGGCCGTCACGACGAGGTCAAAATCATCCGTGCCGACGCGGCCGGCCATCTCGATCAGCGCCTGGTGGATGGGCTGGCCGAGGCGCACGGCGCGCGTCGCCCGCGCGAGCTCGGTCGAGGTGGGCGGCGGGACCTGCTCGACGAGCATCTCCATCGCCTGCGAGAGGCCGTAGCCGGTGCGCAGGGCGCCGACGAGCAGCGACAGGACGTCCGGCAGCTGGGCGGTCAGCGCGTTCCTGCGGCGCCGGCGGCGGATGTTGAGGTAGAGGAGCGGCAGGCACCCGAACAGCAGGGCGAGGACCACGCCCAGGGGCAGGCCGCTGCGCCAGGTGCCGGCCAGGTAGCCCAGGAGCGCCGCCGCGAGGACGACCAGTGCGAACTCGGCAGCCGTCCAGGCGACGTCGGCCTGTGAGAGCGCCGTCGCCAGGCGCGGGCCCAGGCCGAGGCCGGCCAGGAGGCGGTTCACACCGGGCCAGGCGCGCCGGCTGCCCCCTTCACGGGTGCGGGCGCCCTCGGCTGCCTCCGCCTGAGCACCATACTCCTGGAGGCGCGCCTCGAGCGGATCACGGCTGGCCAGCGTCCGCCACAGCCCGACAAAGCCGACCAGCACAGACAGCGCCACCAGGGCGCCGAAAAGGAGCGGCGCAGTCACGCCCTGTGCCCCTACTTGCCGCGGCGGAAGAGGATGATGGCCGGCAGCACAAGGATCAGGCCGAAGAGGAGGCCAAGCCAGAGGTTCTCACCTACCAGCCAGGAGAAGAGGAAAACGGCGATGCCAAGAACGATCAACACGAGACTGAGGATGTGGCCTTTCATAGCAGTTGCTCCTTTCTGAAGTTATCGTCGGCTTTCCGCTCTCAGGCACGCGCCTCGCGGCGCTTGCCGAACAGGCCGCGCCGCTTGGCGGCGGCCACGTCGTGCTCCGGCTCGGGCGCGGGATGCGCCTCGGCCAGCATCTTGGCCAGGCCGCGCACGGCGCGGGCCACGGCGCTGCCGCGGTGGCTCATCACGAGCGGCACACCGCGGTTGATGGAATAGGTTGCCAGCGGTTGGTCGTCGGGGACGCGGTAGGTAACCTTCATCTTCAGTCGCTCCTCGATGTCTGCAACGCTGACCCCCGCTTTGATCGACGCCCGGTTCAGCACCAGCCAGATCTTGTCCTGGCCGTAGCCACGGTCGTGCAGCTGGTCGAGCATCAACCGCGTGTTGCGCAGGCCTACCATCTCGGGCAACACCGTCATGACGATCCGGTCGGCGACATCCAGGAAGGCGAAAGCCATCTCGTCCAGCGGCAGCCCCAGGTCGACGATGACCCAGGGAAAGATGCGCTTGAGGAGGACCGTCAGGTGCTGGACCTGGGGCAGCGAGATGGGGCTGGAGAGGTCGGCCGGCGGTGGCGCCAGCAGCACGTCGATGCCGGAGGCGTGGTGCGCCAGCACGCCCCGGATCAGCTCCTCGTCCAGGCGCGCCAGCCGGGGCAGGAGGTCGGTGATGTCGCGCTGCGAGTGGACGTTCAGCGCGACGTCGAGCGCCGGCGCCGAGTAGTCGGCGTCGACGAGCACGACACGCCGCCGGGTCGCCTGGTGAAGGCTGACCGCGGTATTGATCGCCAGCGTGGTGCGGCCGGTGCCCCCTTTTGGCGCGCAGAAGACGACGCCCCAGCCGGCCGGCTTCCCGACCGGCTCCGGCTCGCGCAGCCCGGCCGCGCGGGCCGCCAGCGCCTGCTGGAGGGTGGCGAGGAACTCGTCCGGCTGCAAGGGCTTGGTGAGGAACCCGCGCGCCCCGGCGAGGACGGCCTGCCGCGCCCGGTCCACCTCGCCCGCCTCGACGAGCGCCAGGATGGCCGCGCCCGGCGCGCGGGCCACCAGGTCGCGGATAAGGGCGACGACCTGGCCGCCGGCCATGTCGTCGTCGACGACAATGGCGTGGGGCACCAGCTCCTGGGCGCGCGCGGGCGCCAGGTCGGGCTGGGAGACCCAGTAGAGGCGGTGCTCGCGCCGCCAGGCCGAGAGGGCCTGGCCGAGTTCGTCGCGTGCCCCTTCACGGGCACTGACCACCAGCAGACGCAGTGTCTGTCCTGCCGTATACTCCGTCAACGCTCACTCCAACTTGGTTGTCAGACACCCATGCTGCGGCCGTCGCCCACACTTTCAGGATGGACGGCGGCCCGCACGGGACCGGCCCTAGCGGCGGCCGCCCGGGATCTCGTAGCGGTCGATCAGGTACTCCTCGTCGACCGGCTCGACCTCGAAGGGGCCCTCCGCGCCCGGGGCGCGGAGCACGATGTCCAGCACGCCGCCGGCATCGACCGCGTACTTGAGCGTCAGGGCATCCTGCGGGTTGACCGTCAGGAGCAGCGCCTGGGCCGCTCCCGTCTCCGCACCCTGCGCGTCGGTGGCGCGCACCACGGCGGCGACGACAATGTTCTGCAGCAGGCTGAACGTCACCTGCTGGTCCTCCTCCTCGATCGCCGCGACTGCCGGCGCTGCTTCCCCGGGCTCTGGCTGGACGGGGGCATAGGTCGCGTAGGGAAAGTCGAGCGAGAAGAGCAGGTCGACGTGGTCTCCCGGCTTCAGGACACCCACGGTGCTCATCAGGTCGTCGGCCGGCAGGGCCATCAGCACCTGCCCCTCCGAGATCAGGAGCGCCATCCGGCCGTCCCCGCTGGTGACGTTGGGATCGACCAGCCGCTGCGCCAGCAGGACCTCGCCGGGGTAGAGGTCGACCAGGGTGACCCTGCCCACGGCGCCGGCCAGGTCGGGGACGGCGCCCTCCGGCGCCGCCTCGACCGCCATCTGCTTCACTTCCACGTCCTCGGCTGCCAGGTGGCTGCCGACGGTGACCGCGCGCGCGGCCACGGCGACCGAGACCTGCGTTGCCGCGGCCTGCGGCGCAGCCCCGCTCCCCGTGTTGTAGCGATTGATGATCAGAAAGCCCACTACCCCGGCGAGCACTGCCACCACCAGGCCGGCCGTCAGCCAGAGGCACCCACGCATTCGTCCCATGAGGCTATCCTCGCTATTCGACGCGCATTGTCGCCGCTGTGTGGAGTGTGAAGGTCGCGGTGTCGGGGTCCAGGCCGAGCACCCCGGCGATGTAGCCGGTGATCAGCCGGTGCGCGTAGGTCACGGCGATCCCCACGCGCGGGTCCGCCACGGTCGGCGCGGAGAAGGAAAAGCTGCCCCCGGCACCCGCTACCAGCTGCACGGCCGTCGAGAAGTGGTCGACCGCCGCCTGCTCGCAGGCGGCCAGCTGCGATTCGATCTGGCAGCGGCTGAGCTGGTCTGGCTCCGTCGCGTTGGGGTAGGGGATGACGCAGCAGCGCGCCACCTCGCGGGCCGCGTTGCCCACCGTATTGTAGGCAAAGACGGCCCAGCCGAACTCGACGATGCCGAACAGGAGCAGGAGCAACAGGGGCAGGATCAGGGCGTACTCCACCAGGCCCTGACCCTGGCCCCCCTTGAGCCTTCCAGTGTGCATCCTGCGCGTCCTTTCTGGTCCTAACCAGGAACGAGGAACCCGCAGGCGCCCGTCGGGCGCGCCTTGCACAAGGTCAGAGACCAGCCAGCGTGGTCGAGAGAGTATTCCAAACTGCGCTGACCGCCTCTCCTGCGAACTGGATAGCCGCGATGCAGACAAGCGCGAGCAAGGTGCCCAGCAAAGCGTACTCCACCAGGTCCTGTCCCCTGTCGCTCTTCAGCCAGCCCTGAATCCGCAGAAATCGCTGCAGCACTCTTCGGTACCTCCAATCCGTTGGCAGAGCGGCCATTTGAGGTCTACCCATGTGTGAATCGACCACAGGCCTTTCACCCGCCGGGAAGCCAAAGCCCCGCACAAGCCAACATGCAGCGATACGCACCTCCTTACTGCGTCCAGGTGCGCACCTTGCACCGGCCTTCGGTCACCCGAGGCCCATCCTGAGGGCGCCGCTTCAGGTGCCCTCAGGATGCCTCAAAGCCAAACGGCCTACGTAACCGGTACCGGAGCCCCCTAAGTGAGTCCTCCGGACGGTTGCGTTCCCTTGTGGTCTATCGTGAGGTCTCCACCACTACGGCTCTAGAGGCCTGTGAGAGTCGTCGATATCGTGTTCCAGAAGCCGCTGATTGCTTCGCCGGCCGCGGTGATGGCCACGATGCAGATGATCGCGATGAGGGCAAGCAGGAGGCCGTACTCGATGAGGTCCTGTCCCTCTTCGCGCTGCAGCCAACTCTTGATCCAAAGATACAGGTGCAACATGTTCGTTCCTCCTCTTTTCATGCTGTAGTCTAGGCCATTGCATTCCGAGAGTCGCGCAGCCTCTCGCCTCGCCCACCGGGGGAGGCCCGGCTGCGCCGGGGGACCTTCTCTCTTGCTGAGCCTCACCTCCTTTCAGCGCCGTGCGGGTGCACAGAAAGGCCAGCGTGAGCTCTGTGCGCTCCGCACGCCATGCGCATCGTAGGGGCTGTGCCCCTTTGCGGGTGGAGGTTCGGAGGGGGACGGGGAAGCTATTCCCGGTTCAAGTACGTGACCAAGAGCTCCCTTACGACGCCCGCGTCGGTTAACGACATCAACCTGCACGCAATTGTAGCAGAGTACTCGGGAGTTGTCAAATAGCGTGTCCGAAGTGTTGAACCCTCGTGCGGTACGCGCACGAATCACGGCCTCCGACCTGCCGGCATCGCACGCCATCCGCACCTATCGGTTATGCTTCCGCACAGTCGAGGACGGCATGCGGGGCAATAGCCCGTCGGCGGCAGGGCTCAGGGTGCTTCACCTCCCCACGGGAAGGAGGTGCCGGGTACTATCGCGGCGCCCAGGGCTCCAGCGCATACTCGTAGTAGGTGGCTTGGCAGGGGCGCCCCTTGCCGATCCAGGCGCGGCGCTCCTCCAGGCGGATCACCAGGCCAAAGACCGTGACGCTCTCCGTACCATGCTTGCAGATCGAGCCGGGGTAGTTGGCATGGTCGGCCAGCAGGCGCTGGAAAAGCTCGGGGGTCAGCCGGCCATAGTTCTCGCGCAGCAGCCGCCAGGCGCGGTTGTGGCGGATCACCGAGCCGCTGATGGTGTTCCGGTCGGCCTCGAAACGGCGCATCGGCGGGCTGACATAGTGGTTGGCGTGGGCCAGCACATCCCCCTCGATGTACATCGGCTCGCAATCCGTGGCCGAGCCCTCCATGCTGTAGACCTCGCCGTTGGCGTCGGCGATGACGTTGTTGTAGTTGGAGGCGCGACCCGGCAGGAGGCAGGCATCCATCGCCTCCTGCAGCCGGCGCGCCGCCAGGATGGCACGCACGCACAGGAGGCGGGGCACGCCGGGACGGGTGTCATTGCCGTCCACCTGGTTGCCCGTCATACTGATGCCGGCGGCGTTGAAGCCGGCCGAGTAGCCTGCGCCGCCGACCGTGACGCCCAGGAACTCGGGCTCGTCGCCGGCCTGCACCTTCAGGATAACAAGGTCCTCCTCGACCTCCGGGCCCAGGTCGTTGGTGTGGGCGACCAGGGTCGATCCGTCGGCGGTGGCAGCCCCGCGTGCGACCAGGTCGGTGCAGCCGCGGTGCCAGGTGGCCTGATCCCAGAGCTCCTCGCACAGCCACAGGAAGAGCTCGTCGAAGGGCAGGCCCGACGCCTCCGCAATGCCCTCGATCTCGTCGACGTACTGGGGATAGACGGCGCGGCTGGGGACCAGGTACGCCTGCGCCTGGAGCCGCATGTCGTCCCAGGTGACGCCGCGGGGGAGGTTCTCGCGCGCGCCGGCCGCCATCCGCTGTAGCCGGGATTTCATGGCCTCGCCGATCTGCTGGCCTACCTGGCGGTGGGTGCCGCGGAATTCGAACATGGGGATCGGATCGGATGGCATGATGGTGTACCTCCCAATGCGAAAGGACGGGCACAAGGCCCTGCACTACGACGCTATCGGGTAGTGTAGCCCCTCGTGGGCGTTGGAACGGGCAGAAGGCTCTACACTACGGGCTGTGCCGCACGACGCGGCCGGGCAGCGCACCGGTGTGGTCGGCGCCGTCGACCACCAGGGTGCCGTTGACAAAGACATAGTCGATCCCCTCCGGGTAGCGGTGGGGATAGTTCGCGAAGGGATAGGTGTGGGGATAGAGGTTGGTGGCCCGGTCGTGGATGCGGTCCAGGTCAAAGACGACCAGGTCGGCCCAGGCGCCCGGCAGAAGCACCCCGCGGCCCTCCAGCCCAAAGCGCCGGGCGGGAAAGGAGGTCATCTTGCGGATCGCCTCTTCCAGCCTCAGCACCGGCTCGTCGCGCACGTAGCGCTCCAGCACGCCGGGAAACTCGCCGTAGCTGCAGGGGGCATAGGGCGGCGGGTCGTTCAGGAAGCCGTAGGGTGCCAGCACGCCGCCGTCGGAGCAGATCATGACGTTGGGGTGGCGGAGGAGGAGCCGGATGTTGGCCTCGTCGATATAGTCCCAGATCGCCTCGGCATCGCTGCCCGACTCGAGGATCAGGTCAAAGAAGACGTCGAATGGATCGCGGCCGCGCTCCTGCGCGAGGAGGGCGAGCGTCTTGCCTTCGGCGCCGGGCGAGCCGGGGGCATGCAGCAGCGTGATCCGCTCCCACAGGCCGTGCTTGAGCAGGCCGACCGGCCCAAAGGCCGGCTTCTGGTCGAGGATGATCTCCTCCCGGATCCGGAGGCGCGCTCCAGGATCGCCCAGCAGCGCGGCGATCTCGGCAGCCGGGAGCGACTGGATCTCCTGGGGCAGGCCGTCGATGAGCGCCGGCCCCAGGTCGGTGTGGACGTCGTTGTCGACGGTGACGTCGAGCCCCTGTGCCCTTGCCTCGTCGACCAGCCGGAGCGTGGCAGAGGCGTCGCAGGGCGCGCCGAACTTGGGCGCGTTGTGTGAGACCTGTACCGGGAGCCCGGCCTCGCGGCCGATCTGGATCGCCTCGGCAACGGCCTCCAGGACCGTCTCGCGCTCGCCGCGGATGTGGGAGGCATACAGGCCGCCATAGCGGGCAGCAACCTTGCACAGGGCGACGATTTCCTCGGTCCCGGCGAAGCAGCCGGGCGGGTAGACCAGCCCGGTGGAGAGCCCGCAGGCACCGGCCCGCATCGCCTCGTCGACCAGCGCCTGCATGCGGCCCAATTCGGAGGGTGTCGGGCTGCGTTCCTCCAGGCCCATGGCGGCGATTCGCAGGGCGCCGTGGCCCAACAGAGAGGCAAGGTTGATGGCCAGGCCGCCCTGCTGCAGCACTCCTAGATACTCCGCGAAGGTGCGCCACTCCCAGGTCACCTCGGGCTGGTCCGAGATGCGGCCCCAATGGGCGCGCATCTGCGCGAGGTGCTCGTCCGCCACCGGGGCGGGCGACATGCCACAGTTGCCGATGACCTCGGTGGTCACCCCCTGGTGGACGACACTCTCGGCGCGGCGGTTGACGAGGATCGCAAGATCGGAGTGTGTGTGGATGTCGACAAAGCCCGGCGCCACGTAGCGGCCCTCCAGGGCAAAGGTGCGCCGGCCGCTGAGCTGCCCCGGCCGGGCGACGGCCGCCACGCGGCCGCCCAGGATGCCGACGTCCCCCCAGAACCAGGAGGTACCGCAGCCGTCGAGAACCCTACCGCCGGACAGGACGGTGTCGAGCTTCACAAGACAAAGGATACCGCAGAGTGGTGCGGATGTCAAGCTCCTTGGAAAACAAGGCAAAAGGCTTGTCAAGAATCGGATTCCGTGGTAGAATAAGGCAGCAGGCTAGGGAAGACAGGGAGAAGAAGAGCAGCACATGTCGAGCTATGGCGAGTCAATGGACGAGCTGGATAGGCGAATCCTGCGGACTTTGCAGGAGGACGGGCGGACTCCCTTTGCGGAGATCGCGCGGCAGGTGAGCGTGTCGGAGACGACGGTCCGCGCACGGTACCAGGGGCTGGTGGAGCGGGGGATCGTGCGGACGGTAGCCATCGTGGACCCCTATGCGCTCGGGTTCCAGGCACCGGCCATCCTGGTCATCACGGCGGAGCCGGCCGCGGTCGACGAGGTGGCGCGGGCGATCGAGCGGCTGCCGGAGGTGTCCTACCTGGTGATGACGCTGGGCGCTTCCGACCTGATCGCGGAGGTGTTCTGCCGCGACCTGCCGCACCTGACGCGCCTGATCGCGCAGCAGGTGCACTGCATCCCGGGCATCCGCTCGGTGGAGGTACTGATGATCGCCCAGAGCCACAAGCTGACGTTCCGGTGGTCGCCGGAGAGTGGCTGAGGGGACAGGGTCGACACGATCCGGTAGAAAGGGGCGCGGCGCGCCCTGTCGGCCGCTCCCACAGGGAGCGTGCCGACGAGGAAGGGGACAAATGGATACAGACTCGTGGGAAATGCCACAGCTGGTGACGGAAGTGCCCGGACCGGAGGCGCTGGCGGTGGTCGGCCGCTGCCGGCAGGCCGTGACCCCCTCGCTGCCCTTTGCCTATCCGCTGGTGGTGGACAAGGCCCAAGGGATGGTTGTCCAGGACGTCGACGGAAACCGCTTCCTGGACTGCGCGGCCGGCATCGCCGTCTGCTCGACGGGCCACTGCCACCCGCGCGTGGTGGGTGCGATCCAGGCACAGGCCGGGCGCCTGATCCACATCTGTGGGGCCGATTTCTACGACCCACTCTATGTGGGGCTGTCCGAGCGGCTGGGCGTCCTGGCCCCGGGCGGCGGCAGCAAGAAGGTGTTCCTGGGCAACTCGGGCGCGGAGGCGATCGAGGCAGCCTTCAAGCTGGCGCGCTACCACACCGGCCGGTCGCAGGTGATTTCCTTCTTCGGCGCATTCCACGGCCGCACGATGGGCGCAGTCTCGCTCACGGGCAGCAGCCCGGCGTACAAGAAGGACTTCCGGCCGCTCGTCCAGGGCGTGACGCACATCCCCTTCGGCTACTGCTACCGCTGCGGCTACAACCTCACCTATCCCTCGTGCGACCTGGCGTGCGTCAGCTACATCGAGGACGTGCTCTTTGCACGGACGCTCCACCCCGAGGAAGTCGCGGCGATCTTTGTCGAGCCGGTGCAGGGGGAGGGGGGCTACATCGTGCCGCCGCCCGGCTGGCTGGCGCGGCTGCGGGCTCTCTGTGACAGGCACGGGATCCTGCTCGTGGCCGACGAAGTGCAGAGCGGCGTGGGCCGCACCGGCAAGTTCTTCTCGGTCGAACACTGGGGCGTCGTGCCCGACATCATCTGCCTGGCCAAAGGCATCGCCTCGGGCATGCCGGTGTCGGCAACCATCGCCCGAAGCGACGTCATGGACTGGCCGCCGGGCACGCACGGCAGCACCTTCGGCGGAAACCCGGTGGCGACTGCTGCGGCCATGGCCACCATCGACGTCATCGAACAGGAGAGGCTGATGGCCAACGCCTCCCTGGTGGGTGCGGAGCTGATCTCCAACCTGCGGGAGCTCGCCGCGGAGAGCCGGCTGATCGGGGACGTGCGCGGGCTGGGGCTGATGATCGGCGTCGAGCTGGTGAAGGACAAGGAGACCAAGGTCAAGGCAAGGCAGGAAGCCCATGACGTGACGCTGGAATGCTTCAAGCGCGGCCTGCTGCTCCTGACCTGCGGCCCCAGCTCCATCCGCTTTGCCCCGCCGCTGGTGATCAACCAGGCCCAGGCCGATGTGGCTTTTGGCATCTTTTCCGAGGCGCTGGCAAAGGTGGAGGGAAGGAGCTGATGGCATCCAAAACAGTCCCGATTATCGAGGTGCGCGGGGGGCCGCGCGAACGGGGGCGGCAACAGGGCGAGGCAGCCCGCGACGAAGCCCTGCGCGCCATGGACCGCTATCACGAGATCCTGCCCCAGGCGGTGGACCTGACCTGGGAGGCGGCGCTCCGCGAGGCTCGCAAGTACCTGCCCTACGGCGAGGAGGTCTTTCCCGAGTTCGTGGAGGAGGCGCGCGGCATCGCCGAAGGCTCTGGTCTCTCGTTCGACGAGGTGTGGGCACTCAACTGCTACGAGGGTCTGACCACCACCCGCGAGCGGATGTGGGGATGCACCTCGCTGGCGGTGCGCGACGACCTGACGGCCGACGGACACGTGCTGTTGGCGCACAACGAGGACTGGACCAGCGTCGACAAGGAGCACGTCTACCTGGTGCGCGGCTACCCGGACGAAGGGCCTGACTTCATCGGCATGACCTATGGGCCACTCCTGGTGAACATCGGCCTGAATGCGGAAGGGATCGGCGTGGCGATCGATTCGGTGTACCCCACCGACGGCCGGATAGGCGTGCCTCGCATCCTGAGCTCGCGTGCCATCCTCGACGCCGAGTCCATCGGGCAGGCGATCCGGGCATGCGTGCCCAAGCTGCGCGGAGGGGGCTATGTCTATATGCTGGCCGATCCGAACGGGGAGATGTACACGGTCGAGACGTCCGCCACGACCCACGTGACCCTGTACGGCGACGAAGGCTGGCTGGTGCACACCAACCACTACCTGACGCAAAAGATGCAGGCCCTGGAGGTGGCGGGCACCTACTCCAGCTCGAACGTGCGGCTGAACCGGGCACGCCGCCTGCTCAAGGCCCAGCTCGGCCGGGTGACCGTGGAGTCGATCCAGGCGCTGCTGCGCGATCATGTGAACCTGCCCAACTCGATCTGCAGCCACGAAGACCCCGAGAAGCCGCCCCACGAGCGGGAGTGCACGCTGGTATCCCTGATCATGGACCTGACCGAGCGGGTGCTCTGGGCAGCGCCGGGCCCGCCGTGCGAGGGGGAATACACGGCCTACCGTCTCTAGGTGCCGCCTCGCCCCAAGGCGGGGGCGGCAGCGTGAGGGAAAGAAGAGCACCCCCAGCAGGATTCGAACCTGCGACCCACTGCTTAGAAGGCAGTTGCTCTATCCCCTGAGCTATGGGGGCCTATCCGTTTGGGGTATTGTACCTGCAGCGGGCGAATTGTCAAGGCCCCGCGAGCCCTCGAGGGAGGGGCGACCAGGTGCGGCGCACGCTCGCTGCTCGCCGGGCTACGGGCCCGGTGACAGCATCTCGTCCAACCCGCCCTCCGCGACCCAGGCCCTGAAAGCATCCAGGTCGGGCAGGAGGGCGCCGGAGAGGAACCTGACCACCCAGTTGGCGGCCATGGGCGAGATGGTCACCAGGGGGATGCCGGCTTGGAAAGCCTGCCACATCTCGATGGCGGTGCCCATGGAGGCAGTGGGCACGTACGCCACGACCAGGTCCGCCTGCCCCGCCAGGTCGGCCATGGCCAGGAGCGTTGCCTTGGCCTGCTCGTCGCCATAGCGCACGCCGTCGGGGTGAATCTCGTTGGGATCGACGATCTCGGCCCCCGGGAAACGCCGCACGACGGCTTCGGCGATCTGGCGCCGGTAGTCCTGGTCGTCGATGAGGCTGTCGAGCCGCGACCCTTGCATGATGCCGGCAATGAATACCTTCATCGCTTCTCCTACTCGGGCATGCCCCTCTCCAGCAGCTCGCGCGCAATGATCATGCGCTGCACGTTCATGGTGCCTTCGGCGCCGATGGAATAGGAGCGGATGCCGCGGATGCCCATCTCGACGGGGCACTCCTTGGTGTAGGCCATCGCCCCGAACCAGTCGGCGACCTCGTTCATGATCTCAAAGCCCACGCGCGGCGCGCGGAGCTTGGCGAGGGCAGCGGCCAGGGCGATGTCGTAGTGGCTGCGGGTGCCCGGGCCGTACTTCTGATCCATGATCCAGGCTGCCCGGTAGACCAGGAGGCGGCTCGATTCGAGGTCCGCGAAGCGGTCGGCCAGGGGGAAGGAGATGCCCTGGTGCGCGGCAAGCGGGCGGCCAAAAGCGTGGCGCTCCTGGATGTGCCGCAGGCCCAGCTCCAGCACGGCTTCGGAGGCACCCACGCAGGTGGCGCCGATCAGCACCCGGGCAGCCGAAAAGCCCTCCATGGCATGGTAGAAGCCGCGGTCCGGCTCGCCCACCAGGTGGGCCGCAGGCAGCCGGACGTCCTCGAGGGCAAAGCCGCCGGTCGAAATCCCCATGCGGCCCATGTCCTCGAAGTAGGTCGGGCTGATGCCGGCTGTGCCCTTGAGCGGGAGGGCAAAGAAGGTAAAGGCCCGGTGCTCCGCGGCGGGATTGGGGTTGGTGCGGGCCAGGAGCAGGTGAATTCCGCCCATCGCCAGCGACTCGCGCACCCCGCTGATGTACATCTTTTCGCCGTTGAGCACCCACCCGTCGCCCTGCCAGACGGCCTTGGTTCGGCAGGCGCCCAGGATGTCAGAGCCCCCGCCCGGCTCGGTCGTGGCGATGCCCAGGAAGGCCCGGCCGGCCGTCACGTTGGGCAGGACCTCGGCCTTGAGCTCCGGCGTGCCGTAGCGCTCAAAGACAAACCCCCAGGCGGCCTCGACCAGGTAGAGGACGGGGATGGCGAGGCTGATGTCGGCCCGGCCCAGCTCCTCGGCGGCGATGGCGGCCATGGTCCAGTCCATGCCCGCGCCGCCAAACTCCTCGGAGCACAGCGGGGCGAGCAGACCTAGCCGGGCCATCCCCTCGATGATCTCGGGGGGGATGCGGCCTAGGGTGTCGATCTCGCGGACGCGGGGCGCGATCTCCTTCTGGGCAAAGTCGCGAACGGCCTGCCGCCAGAGGCGCTGCTCTTCATTCCAGGAAAAGTCCATGCCGTCCTCCATCAAAAGTGCCAGGCACGGCACACGTGCCTGGCACCCAGTCTCTCTACCCGGGGCACGGGCGAAGCGCCCTCCATGCCCCGCGCTGCCTAGAGCTTGGCGGCGATGGCGCGCGCCATGTCGAGCGTTCCGGCCGCGCCGCCCATGTCGTAGGTGCGGACCTTGCCCTCGGCTATGACCGCAGCCGTTGCCCCCTCCACCTGCGCGGCCTTCTCGGCCTCGCCCAGCCACTCGAGCATCATCTTGGCCGCCAGGATGGTGGCAATGGGGTTGGTCTTGTACTGGCCGGCGTACTTGGGCGCCGAGCCATGGGTCGGCTCGAAGACGGCATACTGCGAGCCGATGTTGCCGCTGCAGCCAAAACCCAGGCCGCCGACCATTTGAGCACAGAGATCGGACAGGATGTCGCCAAACAGGTTGGTCGTGACGAGTACGTCATAGTTGAGCGGGTTCTTCAGCAGCCACATCCCCATGGCGTCGATGTTGGCATCGTCGAAGGGGATGTCGGGGTACTCGGCCGCTACTTTGCGGGCCGCGTCCATAAAGACGGCGTCGGTCATGCGCAGCACATTGGCCTTGTGCACGGCGGTCACCCGCCTGCGGTTGCTCTTGCGCGCGAACTCGAAGGCGGCGCGCACGATCCGCTCCGAGGCGGCGGGCGTGATGGCACGGATGGAGATGGCCGCGTCGCGCGGCAGCTTCTCCATCCCCTTGATGGCAAACATCTCCTCGGGGACCTGGGCGTACTCGATGCCGATGTACATGCCCTCGGTGTTCTCCCGGAAGACGACCAGGTCGATGCCATCCTTGTAGTTGAGCGGGTTGCCGGGATAGGCCTTGATGGGGCGCAGGCAGATGTAGAGGTCAAGGATCTGCCGCATGCGCACGATCGGGCTGCGGTAGGCGAATCCCTTGCCCTGGAGCGCTGGCGCCAGCTCCTTTTCGGACGCCTCCTTGCCCTTGGACGTGATGGCGCCGAAGAACGCGCAGTCGGTCTCCTTCATCAGGTCCAACGTGCGCTTGGGCAGGGCATCGCCCTCGTTGACCCAGAACTCCCAGCCGATGTCGCCGTGGATGTACTCCGCATCCAGGTCGATGCGGTCCAGCACGATGCGGGCGGCGTCCATGACGTCGACCCCGATCCCATCGCCCGGCAGCCAGGCGATCTTGTACTTGGGCATGTTACTGAATCCTCCTTGGGTGTGATGTTTTCTTCACAAGGACGCTACGGTCTGTACCACCCTGCGCTCAGGTCCTGCCACTGGGGGTAGATGGACTCGATGAGCACCAGCTTCTTGTCTCTTCGCCAGCCCTTGATCTCCTTCTCGCGGGCAATCGCCGAGCGCACATCAGGGCACTCCTCATAGTACACCAGGCAGGTGATGTTGTACTTCGCCGTGAACGAAGAGCCAGAGCCCTGCTTGTGCTCGTAGACTCCGCGCTCCAGGTCGTTGGTGACCCCTGTGTACAGGGTGCGCGATTGATTGGTCATGATGTACACGTAGTAGTACCGCATGGTACGCCGACGCTCTCAACGCAAAGTCGCCCAGCTGCTGACGCCCCCAAGAAGATGTCACCCTGAGCGAAGCGAGGGGTCTCGCCTTCGCAGAGCAGCCGGCCTGATCATCCGGAGATTCTTCGCTCCCTTCGGTCGCTCAGAATGACATCTACCGAGAAGCCGCTCAGAATGACATGTTCTGAGAAGTCGCTCAGAACGACATCCTGCGAATAGTCCCTCGGAACGACTTGTCCTGAGAACTCGCTCTGCATGAGTCGCTCACCCGCTGGTAAGCTTCTTCTTCACATACGGCACGAGGCCACCGGTGTCGAGGATTTCCAGAACGGAAGGATCCAGCGGCGGGAAGGCATAGGAGCCGCGCGGCGTGACAACCGTGCCGGACTCAAAGTCGATGGTGACCTCGTCGCCGGTCTCGACCGAATCGACGGCGTCACAGGTGACGATGGGCAGCCCTTCGTTGATGCAGTTGCGGAAATAGATGCGGGCAAAGCTGCGCGCGACGATGGCGCCCACGCCCATCTCCTTGAGGCAGATGACGGCCTGCTCGCGCGAGCTGCCGCACCCCCAGTTCTTGCCGGCGACGATGATGTCGCCCGGGCGGGCGTTCCTCACAAAACCGGGGTCGAGGTCCTCCAGCGCATGCTGCGCCATCTCTTTCCGGTCGGAGACGCTGTAGGTGTACTTGCCGGGAAAGATCACGTCGGTGTTGACGTCGTCGCCGTACTTCCAGACCCGGCCGGTCAGCTTCTTCTCCAAATGCTCCTCCTGCTAGAGCCAGATCCAGCGCGGCGCAGCTTCGGACAGGGTGCGGCCGATCTTGCTGGGATCCACCCCATTCCACTCGATGATGGCGACCGTCCACTGCATGTGGCACATATAGTTCCTGTTGCACCAATCGGGGATGATCTCATAGACCGTCCAGTTCGACTGGAAGGAATACCCCTTCGTCGGCGGGTGGATCCCGCGGTGCTCATTGCCGGGGCCCACAAGTTGGACCTGGAAATACTGGTTGGCCGCCAAGCCACCCCCCCACGACCACGTGAAGAGGCAGCCACCGATGTTGAAGCAGCTAAAGTCTGCGGAGGGGCTCATCAACACAGGGGGCGGCAGGTTGGCAGGGGTGTTGGTTGCCTTGGGCTTGGAGGTGGGCTTGGGCGTGTTCGTGGCGGGTATGGCTGTGTTGGTCGGCGGTACTGGCGTATCGGTGGGAGCCGCAGCAAGGGTGAGCTGCAACATGGCCTGCAGCGTTGCCGGCAGGTCGGGTGTCGGCGGCACCGGCGTGTCGGTGGGTGGGATGGGCGTATTGGTGGGTTGGGCCGCGAGCGTGGCGGCCAGGGCTGCCTGCACCGTGCCCTGGACGTCAGGCGTAGCGGCCTGCACGGCTGGCGCCTCCGGAATCACTGCGGCCTGGGTGGGAGTGGCGGTTACCACCACGACCTGGCTCTGGGGCTGCTGCGTGGCCGTGACAACCACGACCTCCGGTTTGCCTACCGATACGTCGCAGGCTCCCAGGAGAGGAGTGAGCACCAGCAGGGTGACCAGGACAACCACGCTCGGAACACGGCGAAACAGCTTGACGGCAAGTCGGTCGAACATTTCCTCCTCCTCTTTCTCTTGTGTTGCTCCAGTCTAGATCACACGTGGATCGGCGATCACGCCTTTGAGGGCCGAGGCAGCAACCGTGGCGGGGCTGGCAAGGTAGATCTCGGCCTCGGGGCTCCCCATGCGCCCCTTGAAATTGCGGTTGGCGGTGGAGATGGTGCGCTCACCAGGGGCCATGCAGCCCTCGTGCGCGCCCAGGCAAGGGCCACAGCCGGGGTTGAGCAGCGTTCCCCCGGCAGCTACCAGGTCGGTGATGATGCCCTCCCGGATGGCCTCCAGGAGGATCTGGCGCGAGGCGGGCAGCACCAGGAGCCGGACCCAGGGGGCGATCTTACTGCCGCGCACGATCTCTGCGGCGGCGCGCAGGTCCTCGAGGCGGCCGTTGGTGCAGCTACCGATCAGCGCCTGGTCAATCTTGACCCCGGCGACCTCCACCACCGGCACCACGTTGTCCACGCGGTGCGGCTTGGCCACCTGGGGTGCCAGGGTGGAGACGTCGTACTGGAGCGTGCGGGCATAGAGGGCATCGGGGTCGGGGTGGACCTCGGTGTAGGGCTGGGTTGTGCGGGCGGCTAGCCACGCGCGCGTCTGGGCATCGGGAGCCACGTAGGCGTTCTTGGCCCCCATCTCGGCAGCCAGGTTGCAGAGGGTCATGCGGCCGCCAATGGACAGGGCCTCGATGGCCGGACCGGTGAATTCGACCGACTGGTAATCGGCGCCGTCGGCGCCAATGTCGCCGATGATGCGCAAGATCAGATCCTTGGCAGAGACCCGATCGGGCATCGTGCCGTCGACGACGATGCGCAGGCTGTCGGGCACCCGCAGCCATATCTCCCCGGTTGCCATGACGGCCGCGGCCTCGGTGCGCCCGATGCCGGTGGCGAAGGCGCCCAGGGCACCGTGCGTGGGCGTGTGCGAGTCGCTGCCGACGATGAGCATCCCCGGAAGGGCGTGCCCCTGCTCGGGCAGCACCTGGTGGCAGATGCCCTCACCAATGTCGTAAAAGGCCTCAATCCCCTGGTCTCGAACGAAGCGGCGCGTCTCCTGGTGGCTCTTGGCGTAGGTGTCGTTGGCTGCCGGGGTGACGTGGTCAAGGATGATTACGTTGATCTTGGGATCGGCCACGCGCGCAATGCCCATCTTGCGGAAGGTAGCGGCGATGGCGGACGTATTGTCGTGCGTCAGGAGCTTGTCGGGGCGGACGGTGACGATCTGCCCGGCCACCGTCTCCGGCAGGCCGGCTTTGAGCGCCAGGATCTTTTCGGCGAACGTCTTGCCCATGCGTGTGGTACCCCCTCGTCGGGAGATCATCAGATCGACTTGAAGCGCATTATATTCGAGGGGAGTAGGCTTGTCAACACGGTTAACAGAGCAGGGCGGGAGCGCCTCGCCCATGTAGGCTCGACGCTCCCGCCCTTGCGGTTGCCGGGATAGGGAGGCGCGGTGCTAGCCGCGCCCGCCCAGCTGCCGGTCGACCATGAACAGGGTATGCCCCTTCTCGCCGACCATCTTCAGCAGGTTGAGGATATCGGTGGCGTTGCGCTCTTCTTCGACCTGCTCGTCGATGAACCACTGCAGGAAACCGGTGCTGGCATAGTCCTTCTGCTCCAGCGCCATGCCGTACAGCATCTCGATGCGGCCGGTGATGTGCTGCTCATGCGCCAGCGTCTGGGTAAAGATGTCGACGGGGCTGCCGAACTCGGCCGGAGGCTGCTCGATCCCCTGGAGCAGCACGCGGCCGCCCCGCTCCTCGATAAAGTCGTAGAACTTGAGGCCATGCTCCAGCTCCTCCTTGCTCTGCACCCGCATCCAGTGCGCAAAGCCGGGGAGGTTGATCGACTGGCAGTAGGAGGCCATCGACAGGTACAAATAGGAGGAGTACAGCTCCTCCCGGATCTGGTCATTCAATGCGTCTTGAAGCTTCTTGTTGAGTTCCACGTCATTCTCCTTCGTCGATATTTCACAATTCTGGTAACACCTATAGCACAAAAGCGGGCGCCTGTCAAGCTAAGATTGCGTTAAAGGCACCCGATCAGTTGCCCCATTCCACACACGCCTGCCCCTCGTCGGCATCCGCGTCATGCAAGAACCCGTCCCTGACCAGCGAGTCCACGCACAGCTTCCAGGCGCCCCTGTCTGTCGAGCCCCAGTGGAAGCGGGCCGTCCCATTCGCATGCGTCAGGCGGGTGCGCTGGACCGGCCCTCCATTCGGCCACCAGATCGACGCAGCCACCTCGACCTGGTCGAGGGGCGCGTGGTCCGTGCCGTGCACGACCACGTACACGACCAGCTGGTAGGCGCCATAGGGATCGCTGCGGACCTCTCCCCTGACGTCGGCAAGGTGCATCCCGGCCCGCGCCGCCGCGCCCTCACACTCCCCAGTGCATGCCTCCGCGGCCGGGTCCGCGCCGAGGCCGGGTGTGAGAGGGGGGCACTCCGGGCAGGGAGTCCCTGGGATCACTGCCCCGTCGGCGCGCTGCGGGGAGCGCAGCGACGAGCGGGCGAGGATGACGAGGGGCAGGAGCCCAACCAGCAGGACGGCCGCCAGGACAAGCGTTACCCTGATTCGCCGCTTTGGCATCGCCCACCTCCCTTCCGCGGTCTCGTGGCGACGGGCCAACCGTGATGATTACCTGTAGCACAGAGCGTGCTTCCTGTCAAGAAAAAGCCACAGGCCCTGGGGGCTCTCGCCCCCAGGGCCTGGCTTGGTGCTACTCGGCCCGGCATGCCACGCTCAGCGCGCGGCGCCGGTACCCGGCTAGTAGCTGCCCGATGCCGAGCAGTTCGCTCCGTCGACGAAGGTGTACCCGGCCAGGGTCATATTCGTCACGTCGATCGCCCAGCTGCCAGAGATAGTCGATCCCCACGGGAACCGGGCAAAGCCGTCCTCGTGGGTCCACCGCGTGCGGCTGAAGGGCCCGCCCAGCGGCGACCAGAGGTCCGCATCCACGACCACCAGCCCCACCGGGCTCGCATTCTCGTCAACCGCCTCCACCTTCCAGCGGACCAAGATGCGCCCGTAGGGGTCCGTCGCGGGCTGCGCCTCGATGGTCCCGCAGGTCAGCGTGGTCTGCACCGGCGGCTCGCAGCCGCCGAACCAGTCGACGATGCGCTGCAGGACGGTGATGCCGTTGGCGGCGTTGTTGTTGTAGAGGGGTACCCAGTCGGTGCCGAAGAAGACGGTCTTCCAGGCGCCGCCGTCCTTGTCTACGTCCAGGTTCTTGCTGTTGTTGCTGCCCTTGAATGCGAGCGACGCTCCGGCCCCTTGGTTGACGACGTCGCCGTAGTCACTGAAGCCGGAGGGGTAGGTCAGGGAGAAGGGCCCCAGACCGCCGCCGATGGGGTCACCCGCGACGCCGAGGATGCCCGTGGCGTCACCCGAGTCGCTCGTGAAGGAGGCGATCCCCAGGTAGTTCTGGCCGAAGGGTGTCAGGCCAAAGTCGTAGAGATAGTCCTGGCTGGAGAGGAAGAGGTTGCCGCCGGCATCCAGGTAGTCCGCCAGGTTGGCCTCGTCGGCCGCGCCCGGTCCGGCGGTGCCGCCAAAGACGTCGCCCGAGAACCAGAAGATCATGTTGTAGCCCATCATCTCGTCGAGCGACGGGCCTGCGCCGCCGCCGGTGTCAAAGACGGCATAGTCCAGCCCCATGGCATCCAGCGCCGCGGTGAAGTAGGGCAGGGTATCCGGGGCGTTGTTGTCGTCGTCCACCAGCAGGATGCAGGGCAGGGGATCCAGCCAAAAGTCCTGGGTCAGGTTCCCGGCGACGACCACCTCGGCGATGGCCGGCTGGTGCGACGCAGCCGACGCCTTCAGGTGCCAGGTGCCCTCGGCGACCTGGATCGAATAGAAGCCGGTCGCCGGGTTGGTGTTCACCGGCGGCACCGGCGCATCGGTGAACTCCACCGTGGCAGCCAGAGGCGCCATGGTCACCGCGTCCTTGACGTAGCCGCTGACGGTCCAGACCGGGAGCGGATCCAGACTCAAGTCCAGGACCGTGGTCACGTCCGCGACGACGACCACACCCGTGGCCAGGCCTGTCTCGTAGCCATAGGCGGTGGCGGTGACGGTGTAGGTGTCCGCCGGCAGGTCCATGGTGTAAAAGCCGCCGGCATCGGTGGTCACAGTCTTGTTGTACCCGCCGGGTGCCAGGGCCTTGACCGCCACGCCCGCCAGCGGAGCGGAGGTGGAAGCATCGGTGACGGTTCCCTCGAGGGTGCCCAGCCCGCCGCAGTAGCCGATGGCGTACTGCACGGCAGCCAGGTCATCCAAAACGCCCCAGCCCCAGACGTCGTTGGGATGGTCCACAAAGGGCGGGCACTGGGCGTCGATCTTGGCCTCGGCCGTCCACATCATGATTTCCTTGGTGGTGGGCACATCGCCCTGGAGGCAAGGCGCGGCGCTCCAGATGAGGGCCACGAGCGCCGTACTGTGGGGCGCGGCCATACTGGTACCGCTCCAGCCGCCCTCGTAGCCGCCGCCGGGCACCGACGAGCGGACGTTCACGCCAGGCGCAGCCACCTCGGGCTTCAGGATCGTCTCACCGTAGCTGCTCATGGGGCCACGAGCCGAGAAGCTGGCGATGGTATCACCCTGCGCAAAGGCGGCGGTGGCGATGATCTCGGGCACCTGGCCGGGGTTGCTGATGGTTCCGCAGTTGGGGCCCGTGTTGCCGGCGGACTTGATGACGGCAACCCCCGCAGCGTTCAGCGCCTGGATGATGGGCCGGTAATCAAACCCCGAAGGGTCGTACCAGGAGTTGTTGATCGAGTCGGGCGCCTTGGCCGGGTCGGGGTTCTGCTGATTGAGGTCCCACGGCGTCAGGAAGAACTGGAAGCAGTCGATGGGGTCGGTGCCACCCAGGCCGCCGCAGGCGATCCACTGGGCGCCGGGGGCAACGCCGATCTGGTTGGCGCCGCCGTCGTCGCCCACCATGGTGCCCGTGGTGTGAGTGCCGTGGCCGTCGTAGTCGTGCGGGTAATCATAGCCGCTCGTGCCGTCCCACCAGTTGTAGTTGTGGTCGTAGGTGCCTCCGCCCAGGTTGCCGCGGTATTTGCCAACCAGGGCAGGGTGGGTGTAGTCGACGCCCGTATCGTTGCTGGCCACAACCATCCCTTCGCCATGGATGCCCATGTTCCACACATCGGGAGCCTTGACCCGGGTGATGTTCCATTCGATGGCCGAGATGCGCTCTTCCGGCGTCAGGTCCTTATAGACGGGGTCCAGCTCCGGGGTGGGCAGGGGCAGGATCGAAGCCACATCGGCCCGGGCGATCAGGCCCTCCACCACGGCGCGGCTGGCGTCCGGCACCTCGATCATGTTCTCGATGTAGAAGGACGTGCCCCGCACATCCTGCGAGCGGAGATAGTCCAGGACCGGACCCTGGGTCTGGTCGGCCACGGCCTTGAGGTGCTCGAAGACGTAGGTGGTCTTCTCGACCTTGCTCTTGAGCGCAGATGCGCCGGAGAGGTCGGCCTGGGCAGTGAGGATGACCACGAAGCCCGCCCTACCGTCGGCCTCCAGCGCTGCCATGACGGACTGCTCTACTTTGGACCAGTCGGGTTGGCTGGGCGCAGCCAGCGTGGCCATGGGGGCCAGGCCAAGCACCAGCGCGACCAGCACGATCCAGTTCCAGCTTCTTCGCCAGTTCGACATAGTCTTGCTCCTTCTCTTGGGATGTATGAAAGATTCTACCACAGATACAACCATGCGCAAGTCCTATTCGTTCGATTGGGCCTTCTATTGTCCCTGGGCGCGCCGGGTAAGCCCGAGCAGGAGGCCGAGCAGGACGACAAAGAGCAGGTCAACGCCCAGCGTCAGCCCGAAGGCAGAGGCGAGATACCCCACCCCTCGGCCCACCCATTCGCCCGCGGCCTCGGGGATGGCCGGCAGGCCGGTGATGATCAGCACCACCACGAGGGCTATGCCGAGAAAGATCAGCACCGGCCTCACAAACTGCATGTCGGACTCGCTGGGCAACATGGAGTTCGAGACGGCAAAGATGAGATAGAGCCACAGCCAAAAATCGGGCACCCGGGCGATGGCCCGCAGCCCGGCCGCAATCCCCGCCAGGTCCGTCGACTGAAATGCCGCTGCCCACTCGGTGATGCCCAGGACACGGTTGCCGATCAACAGGATCACCGCAGAACCCGCCAGTAGGGGCGCCACCCCGATCAGGCTGCCGCGCACCGGGTCCACGCGCGCTACCTCGATCGAGCCCAGCGACACGCGCCCGCCCCGCGCCCGGCGGACAGGCCCCAGGGAGAAACGGCGCACTCGGACGCGCAGGAGGACCGCCATGAGGAGGTGGCTCAGCTCATGGATCACCACGCCGGGCAGCACCAAGACGAAGTAAAGAACCAGGGCGACGTCGGGGTCGCCGATCCAGCGCATGCTCAGCTCCTGCACATGCAGCGTGATCCAGCGCCTCACCCACAGCAGCGGCAAAAGGGTCGCCACAAGGGCCAGCAGGGAGCCCCACGGAAGGTGCATCTAGGAGAGGGCCTCGTCCGTGCCTTCCAGCGTGACCAGGACCACCTCCGGTGGGCAGAAGAAGCGGGCGCGGGGCATGCCAAAACCCTCCATGCCCAGGCCACGGCTCACGCAGAGGTGCGTGGAGCCCTCGCGGACATAGCCTCCCTCGTAGCGCTTCCAGTAGCGGGAGGAGGTGTGCAGCGCACCAAACCAGGGCAGGCACCACTGGCCGCCATGCGTGTGCCCCGACAGGACCAAGTCCACTCCCTGCCTGGCGGCTTCCGGCATCAGGTCGGGTGAGTGGTGCAGGAGAATGGTGAAGGCCCCCTCCGGCACCCGGGCCAGGAGCGAGCGCAGCCTGGCGCCTCCGATCTCCTGCTCCTTTTCGCAGTTCAGGCCGATGAGCCAAAGGCGGTGGTCTCGCACGATGACCTCTCGCGCCTGGTCTTCGAGCAGGATGATGCCCAGCTCCTCCAGGACCGGCCGCAGCACGTCCTGGAAGTCCACCTTCGGCGTGCCCCAGATGGCGATGACGCCCGCCGGCGACCCGATCTGCGCCAGCAGGGCCCGTAGGTCGGACAGGGCCTTGGGATCGCGGCGGTAACTGGTATTGAGGTAGTCGCCGGTCAGCAGGACCACGTCGGGCTGCAAGTCTTGGACCAGCCCGGGCAGGGCGCGCTCACGGGGGGTTGTCCGCTCCACGTGGAGATCGGAGAGCTGCACGATGCGCACCGGCGTGCCGGGGTTGGCCAGCTTGGGGCTGGAGAGCCGGACACGGCGCACCTGTAGCCGAAAGGGCTCCACAAGAGTCCCGTGGGCAAGGAGCAGGAAGAGCAGCACCTGTGCCACGGCCAGGATCGCGAGCGGAACGGCCGGCCGGCGCGTAGCCAGCGGCAGGATGGCCAGACCCAACCCGCACCGCAGTCCAGCCATGAGAAGCCAGGCGGGAAGAACCGGACCGAAAGACAGGCCGCGGCGTGGCAGGGCCCTGAAGAGGGCCAGGTCGCCGGCAGAGAGGGCCAGGAGCAGCAAGCCGGCAGCCAGGCCGCCGGCGGCGGCCGCCGGCGTCACGGCTGCCCACAGCCAGGCCGTGCCGGCGATTAGGGCCAACACAACCGGCGCGAGAAGCCAGGCAGACCACGTCCCAACTTTCTCGGAGAGCAGGAACAGCTCGTAGAGCACCCCTTCGCCAAAGGCTTTCATGAAGGGGGATTCTAGCACAGAGAGCAGGATGGGACGAATGAGAAGTGGCGCGCGACGGCACAGGTCGTGGGGCAGCCCCGGCTTGCACCGCGTCTCCGAATGGGGTATAATGATAGGAATCAGCGTGCAGACGCAGGGTGACCCAGGTAGGAGTGAACGTGCTTCGAAGGGCAAACAAGATACGCGATAGCCTGACCAAGACCCGGCGGTCCTTCTTCGGTCAGATCGCCGGGCTGCTGGGCGGCGGCAAGCTCACAGAAGAGACCTGGGAGGAGCTGGAAGCGCTCCTCGTGCAGGCCGATGTGGGCGTGCCCACCACAATCGCGCTGGTCGACAAGCTCCGCGACCAAGCAGCCAAGGGCAAGATCAAGACGAGCGATCAGGCCCAGGATCTTCTGAAGCAGGAGATGAGGTCGATCCTGGGCACACCCGCGCCGATGGGTGTCGACGAGCCCCGGCTCCTGACCGTGATCTTGATCGTGGGCGTGAACGGGTCGGGCAAGACGACGACCATCGCCAAGCTGGCGCGCTACTACAAGGAGAAGGGGCGCAGGGTCATGCTGGCTGCCGCAGATACCTTCCGCGCAGCCGCCATCGACCAGCTTGGCATCTGGGCGGAACGGGCCGACGTGCCGATCGTCGCCCCGCAGCCGGGCGCCGATCCCGGCGCTGTGGTGTATGATGCGATCCGCTCCAGCCAGAGCCGCAAGGCCGACCTGCTGATCATAGACACGGCCGGCCGGCTGCACACCAAGTACAACCTCATGGAGGAGCTGCGCAAAGTGCGCGGCGTGGCATCCAAGCGCGTCCACGCGGCGCCGCATGAGACTCTGCTCGTGATCGATGCGACCACGGGCCAGAATGCCCTGTCCCAGGCCAGGCACTTCAAGGACGCGGTCGAAGTGACGGGAGTGGTCGTGGCCAAGCTGGACGGCACGGCCAAGGGAGGCATCGTCTTTGCCATTGCGCAGGAGCTGGGGCTCCCCGTGCGGTTCGTGGGCACTGGGGAAACGATGGATGACCTGGAGGAGTTCGATCCAGACGCCTTCGTCGAGGGCCTCTTTGAGTAGAGACACCCGGGCTCGGCCCGGAGGGAATGGGATATGGAAGAGCTGCGTAGCAAACTGACCGAGCTGGACGAGCGGATTCAACAGATCCAGGTGCGTCTTTGACCTGGCTGCCAAGCAAAAGCGGCTGGGGGAGCTGGAGCAGCGATCTGCAGCACCCGACTTCTGGGAGGATGCCGGGGCCGCGCAAACGGCGATGCAAGAGATCTCGGGCCTGACGGCCGAGGTGGAGCGCTGGGTCACCATTCGGCGGCGGGTAAGCGACACGCTGGAGCTCCTGGACCTGTCCGAGGGCGACGGAGACCAAGCCCTCCGAGACGGGCTTTGGACGGAGGCCGAGCAGGTCTCCCAGGAAGTGGACCACCAGGAGTTCGAGCTGATTCTCTCGGGGCCGCACGACCGCGACCCTGCAATACTGGCGCTGCATGCCGGGGCAGGCGGCACCGATTCGCAGGACTTTTGCCAGATTCTCATGCGCATGTACCTGCGCTGGGCCGAGCGCAACGGCTTCAAGACCGAGATCCTCGATTCGCTGCGCGGGCAGGAAGCCGGCTACAAGAGCGTGACCATCGGCGTCCAAGGTCCCTACGCCTACGGGTACCTGAGCGCCGAGCGCGGAGTGCACCGCCTGGTCCGCCTCTCACCCTTTGACGAGGCCCATCGCCGGCACACGTCCTTCGTGCTGGTTGAAGCCATGCCGGAGATTTCGTCCGATATCGAGGTCAATATCCAGCCCGACGACCTCAGGGTCGACGTGTTTCGGGCGTCGGGGGCGGGCGGCCAGCACGTGCAGAAGAACAGCACCGCCGTGCGTATCACCCACGTGCCGACCGGTATCGTGGTCGAATGCCAGAATGAGCGTTCGCAAGTGCAGAACCGTGAGGTTGCCTTGCGCATCCTCAGAGGCAGGCTGTACGACATGGAGCAGCAAAAGCTGGAGGAAGAACAGGCCTCGCTGAAGGGAAAGCATGTCACGGCCGGTTGGGGAAACCAGATCCGCTCCTATGTGCTCCACCCCTACCACATGGTCAAGGATCTGCGCACCGACTACGAGACCGGAAACACGACGGCCGTTCTGGATGGGGACATCCAAGGCTTCATCGAGGCTTACCTCAAGTCCGAAATCGGCCACACGCCCGCCCCGGCAGCCGAGCGGTAACCGCCCGGACGGGCAGTGAACGCCCGGCTGCAGGCAGTTCCCAAGGCCCGGCGGCGCGTGTGAGAGGATTGTGAGACTCTGCCAAAGAGCCGGGGCGATTTGACAGGGAATCCGGGAATGATATAATGATTGGCTGCGCATTTGACCAGGAGCGAGTAAGATAGACAGCAAAGCGTTGCTCACACACTTCAAGGCGCACCTAGTCGGTTCCGCGCTCGCGCCGGCTACGGTGGTGAACTACATGGCCGATCTCAGAGCGTTCTTGCGCTGGGCCGAGCAGGCGCGGGGCAGCGGTGTCTCGCCGTTCCAGTTGACACCACCCGACATTCAGGAGTATTGCATTTTCCTGAAGCAGGGCAGGAACCATGCTCCGGCCACGGTCAACCGCCGCTTGCAGGCACTCCGCAAGTTCTATCACCTGGCAATGGAACAGGGATGGACCGAAAGCAACCCGGCCGACCAGGTCTCGCTCCTGAGCGAGACGGTGTCTCAGCGCTCACGATTTCTCACGGCCGACGACGTCGAGCGGCTGCAGAGCGCGGTGCAGAAGGGCCGGCGGCGCTGGGTGGCGCGCGACTGGGCCATCATGCAGGCATTCCTGGGCGCAGGGCTGAAGCTGAGCGAGCTCACCCAGCTCAGGGTCGCCGACGTTCATATCGACCAACCCGAGCCCTGGCTCGACGTGCGGGACACCACAGGGGTGCCCGACCGCACGGTCCCGCTCGATGCGCAGGCGAGCGCTGCCTTGGCCGCCTACCTTGCGAACCGGCGAGCCCAGCCGAGCGTCGAGCACTTGTTCATCAACCGCGACGGCCGCCCGCTCTCCACCCGCTCGGTGCAGCGCCTGCTCCGTCATTACGCCAGGGCCGCTCAGCTGAGCGAGCTCACGACACAGGCCCTGCGCTACCTCTTTGCCCGCAGGGCCTACGAAACCAGCCAGGACCCAGAGACGGTGGCCCGCCTTCTGGGGCACCGCCACCTCGCTACGACAATCCGATATCTCCGTCCGAGCCCGGCCCCAGGCGACAATGCCCCGGTCCCGGAGAGCTAGGACAACAGCTCTGACCATCCCTGGGGGATGACCACCCGCCGTCCACCGGTATGCCGTTCAGCCGTCGGCCCTCGGACCCCAAGCTCCGGACCGACCACAGGAGGGAATGACTTGAGCGTAGTCAAAGATTTCAAGGCCATGCGTCTTAGCCTCGCCTCGCCGGCCGCCATTCGTGACTGGTCCTACGGAGAGGTCACCAAGCCCGAGACGATCAACTATCGCAGGCTGCGCCCAGAGCGCGACGGGCTCTTCTGCGAGGCCATCTTTGGTCCGACCCGGGACTGGCAGTGCGCCTGCGGCAAGTACAAGCACCAGCGCTTTCGGGGTGTCAAGTGCGAGCGCTGCGGCGTGGAAGTCACCCGGGCAGCCGTCCGTCGCGAGCGCATGGGCCACATTGAGCTGGCCGCGCCCGTCGCTCACATCTGGTATACGCGACGCGTGCCCAGCTATCTGGGACTGCTGCTGGACATCTCTCGAAGGAACATGGACCGCGTGCTCTACTTCGCACAGTACGTGATCACGCACGTGGACGAAGATGCTCGCCTCAAGGCGCAGCGCTCTCTCGACGCCGACATGTCCCGCGAAAAAGCCCGCCTCGAGAAGGCAACCGAAGAGCGCATCGAAGAGATCGAGCTGCGGCTGAATGAGGCGCTGGACAACCTCCAGCAGCGGCGACAGCAAAGGGACGAAGAGCTTGACGAGAGGACCAGTGCGCTGAGCGACAGCATCACCAGCGAGGTGCGCAGCCTGGAACGGGCCCTGAAGGCGGCCGACGGCAAGGTGGCTGCCGAGCCAATCGTCGCCAGCTTTCACGAAGAGCCACTCGTGGCGGCCGGCGAGACGGTCGGCAGGGACCACCTGACGCGCCTGCAGGAAATCGCCACGGCACGCCTGGACCAGGTGGAGAAGCAGAGCGAGCAGGAGACACGCGACACCGCCCTCCTCATTTCGGCAGAGGGAGACCAGCTGCGGCGCGAGGCCGCCCAGGCCAAGTCGATCCTGGCAGAGCGCCTTGCCCAGCAGCAAGCCCAAATCGAGGACTCGTACACCGAGCGCAAAGAAGAGCTGCGCAGCCTGCAGGCCATGACCTTCCTCCCCGAAAGCCGCCACCACGAGCTGCACGAGCGGTGGGGCTCGGTCTTCCGCGCCTCCATGGGCGCGGAAGCCTTCCACGACATCTGCCAACAGATCGACCTCGACGCGCTCGCCAAGGAGCTGCGCGCGCAGCTGCACACGACGCGGTCGATTCAGCTCAAGAAGAAAGCCGCCAAGCGCCTCAAGGTGGTCGATGCGCTGCGCAAGAGCAGCAACCGGCCCGAGTGGATGGTCCTGACCGTTCTGCCGGTCATTCCTCCGGAGCTACGGCCCATGATCCAGCTCGACGGGGGCCGGTTCGCGACGTCCGACCTGAACGACCTCTACCGGCGTGTGGTCAACCGCAACAACCGCCTCAAGCGCCTCCTGGACCTCGGCGCACCGGACGTGATCGTCCGCAACGAGAAGCGAATGCTCCAGGAAGCGGTGGACTCGCTGATCGACAACAGCCGGCGCGGAAAGGCCGTCTCCGCGCGCGGTCGCCGGCCCCTCAAGTCACTCTCCGACATGCTCAAGGGCAAGCAAGGTCGCTTCCGGCGAAACCTGCTGGGCAAGCGCGTAGACTATTCCGGCCGCTCAGTCATCGTCATCGGCCCGCAGCTTGAGCTGCACCAGTGCGGACTGCCCCGGAGCATGGCCCTCGAGCTGTTCCAGCCCTTCGTCATCAACAGGCTGGTGCAGTACTCGATCGCCATCAATGTCAAAGGCGCCAAGAGGATCATCGAGCGGCGCGAGCCGGAAGTCTGGGAAGTGCTGGAGGAAGTGGTCAAGGAGCGGCCCGTCCTCCTCAACCGCGCCCCTACCCTGCACCGCCTGGGCATCCAGGCCTTTGAGCCGGTTCTGGTCGACGGAGATGCTATCCAGATCCACCCGCTCGTCTGCGCAGCCTTCAACGCCGACTTTGACGGCGACCAGATGGCCGTGCACGTGCCCCTGTCGCCGAGGGCCGTCCAGGAAGCGCGAGAGCTGATGCTCTCCACGCGCAACCTGCTCAAGCCCGCCAGCGGGGAGCCTATCGTGGGGCCGACCAAAGACATGGTCCTGGGCTGTTTCTACCTCACGATGGAGCGCCCGCCATCCTCCGACGGTGAGGAGCCAGAGCCCCAGACGGCCGTGCCTGCCTTTGCAGACATGGAGGAAGTACGCCTGGCGTATGATCTGGGCAAGCTGAGGCTGCACTCGCCTATCCTGCTGCGCTACAGGAGCTGGATAGACGACTACGAGCCGGAGTACCTGGACCTCAGCGACGAGCTGCTGGAGGCCCTGGCAAACGCTTCTCTTGACACAATAGGCAAAGTGCTCGACGCGATCGCCGACGGCCGGTTTGCCAGGCTGGAAGGGATCCAGGAAGGGGACGACCTGGAGTTCATGGACATGCTGGCGGCCGTCGGCTTCCAGCTAGGCGACCGGCAAGAGAGCCGGTTCATAAAGACAACGGCCGGGCGAGCAATCTTCAACCTGCACCTGCCCCCGCAGCTCCGCTTCGTGAACGACACCATGGGCAAGGGAAAACTGCAGGACCTGGTGGGCATCTGCCACCAGCGCCTTGGGCTCCAGGCCACCGCCAAGTTGGTCGACGAGATCAAGACCATCGGCTTCCACTACGCGACCAAGTCGGGGCTGAGCATCGCGGTCAGCGACATTACCGTGCCGCCAAAGAAGGAACAGATCATCCGGATGGCCTCGGACGAGGTGGGCCGGGTGGAGCACCAGTTCCGCCGCGGCCTCATTACCGAGGAAGAGCAGTACCAGCGCACGGTCGAGGTATGGACCAAGGCCACCGACGACATCACGGCGGCGGTCGCGGAGAGCCTCGACCCGGACGGCCCAATCCGCGTTATGGCGGTGTCGGGTGCTACCAAGGGCAGCTTTACGCCGATCCGGCAGCTTGCAGGAATGCGCGGCCTGATGGCCGACCCCGCCGGCCGGATCATCGCCCTGCCCATCCGGTCGAACTTCCGCGAAGGCCTGACGGCCCTGGAGTACTTTATCTCTACCCACGGCGCACGCAAGGGCCTGGCCGACACGGCGCTGCGAACCGCTGACGCGGGCTACCTGACTCGCCGCCTGGTGGACGTCGCCCAGGAAATGATCATCGATGCGGTGGACTGCGGCACGCGGTCCGGCGTCTGGATCCACCTGGACGAGACCAAGAAGATGGGCCAGACGATGGTCGAGCGGCTCCTGGGACGCGTGGCAGCAGCCGCCGTGGTCCACCCCCAGACAGGCGAGGTCATCGTCGCCGCCCAGGAGATGATCGAAGAGAAGCAGGCCGAGCAAATCCAGGAGCTCAAGATACCGCACGTCTACCTCCGGTCGCCCCTGACCTGCCAGCTGCGCCACGGTCTGTGCGCCATGTGCTACGGGCGCGACCTGGCCCGCGGCAACCTGATCGCGGTCGGCGAGGCAGTAGGTACGATCGCCGCCCAGTCGATCGGCGAGCCCGGAACGCAGCTCACGCTGCGCACGTTCCACACCGGCGGTGTGGCAGGCGCATCGGACATCACCCATGGCCTGCCGCGCGTCCAGGAGCTCTTTGAGGCACGCATCCCCAAGGGAGAGGCCATCGTCTCGGACATCGACGGCCAGGTTGAGATCGTCCAGCAGGACGGGATGCGCGTGCTCAAGGTGGTCAATGCCGAGGTCATCACCGACGAGTACCCGCTGCCCCGCAACTATAGCGTCAAGGTGCAGGACGAGCAGTCTGTGCTCGAAGGCGAGGCGCTGGCGCAGTATGGAGACCGCACCATCGAGGCAACCAACGCCGGACGCGTCTTCATCGAGAGAGCCGCCATCCTCGTCACGCCCACCGAAGCGGGAGCGCCGGTGGCGCATGATCTGCCGTCGAACTTCCGGCCGCTGGTGGAAGACGGCCAGACGGTCGCCGCCGGGGACGCCCTGGCCCAATCGGGCGGGCGGCAGATCGTGTCGGAAGCAGCCGGCATCGTGAACGTGAGGCACCAGACCACAATCTTTGTGCGGCACGAGAACCGAGATGTCAAGGAGTACGAGCTGGCCACCAGCGCGCGGCTGCGCGTCGAGCCGGGATCCATGGTACGGGCGGGTGAGCAGCTGACGGAAGGCTCCATCAACCCTGCGCGGCTGCTGCGCATCAAGGGGCGCGAGGCTGCCCAGATGTACCTGTTGGGCGAGATCCAGCAGGTGTACCGCAGCCAGGGCGTGAGCATCAGCGATAAGCACATCGAGGTGATCATCCGCCAAATGACGGCCAAAGTCCGCGTGAACGTCCCGGGTGACACCGACCTGCTAGGCGGAGAGCTCATCAGCCGGCTTGCCTTCCAGGACATCAACGAAGAGATCCACCGTGCCGGCGGCCGCCGGGCCACGGCGCGCCCTGTACTGCTGGGCATCACCAAGGCAGCACTGAACACCGATAGCTTCCTGGCGGCGGCATCCTTCCAGCACACGATCAACGTGCTGGCCCTGGCTGCCATCGAAGGCAGGACCGACGGGCTGCACGGCCTGAAGGAGAATGTGATCATCGGGAAATTGATCCCGGCGGGCACAGGATTCCGGCGCCGCAGCAGGGCATCGCTGGATGCGCTGCCGGCCCAGACCGCGCTGGAAGTGCCCTCCTCTGCCAACGAGGAGTGAGGGGGCACGTTGCGCGAGCGCCGGGCGCTCGCGCGGGAGCAAGCTGCCAGACTCTGAGAGCCGGGCACGAGCACCATGCCCTGGACTGCCGGCGCCGGTAGCCGGGGAGGCAGCCGAGAGATGAATCGCAGGGGACGAGGAAGAAGGGGATTTGCCCGTGGCCTCGTCCCCTGCCTTTTGCGGCAGCGCGCGTGGCTCCTGTCCCCGGTCCCCCTGCTGTTCCTGGCCCTCTTCTTCTTCTACCCGATCGCCGAGATCCTCCGGCAGAGCCTGGCAGGGGACGGCCGGCTCGATCTGGCCCCCTTTGGTGACCTGTGGAGTCCCTATCATGCCCGGCTCCTGGCATTCACCACGGGGCAGGCACTCCTGTCGGCCTTGCTGACCCTCCTGGCAGGCCTGCCGGCCGCCTATGTCTTTGCGCGGCGCAGCTTCCCAGGCAAGTCGTTGCTCCGGGCCCTGACCACCATCCCCTTTGTCCTGCCGACGATGGTGGTGGCGGCTGCGTTCACGGCACTTGCCGGCCCGCGTGGGCTGCTGAACTCCCTGCTGATGGGTGCCTTCAGGCTAGAGTCCCCGCCCATCGACCTGCAGCATACCCTCGCCCTGGTGCTCATCGCACACGTCTTCTACAACGCCGGCATCATCGTGCGCATGGTGGGCGGGTTCTGGTCCAACCTGGACTCGCGCCTGGTCGAGGCCGGGCGCATCCTGGGGGCAAGCAGGTGGCGAGCCTTCCTGGAGGTCACCCTGCCCCTCCTGATGCCCTCCATCCTGGCTGCGTCGCTCCTGGTCTTCCTCTTCTGCTTCACCAGCTTTGGCGTCATCCTGGTCCTCGGCGGGCCGCAGATGGCCACGCTCGAAGTCGAGATCTATTACCAGGCAGTGTCGCTCTTCAACCTGCCGGTTGCCGCAGCGCTGTCGATTGTACAGATGGTGTTCACATTCCTGGTCATGACCGTCTACACCAGGCTTCAGGCACGGTCGGCCGTGCCGCTCGGCCTGAGGCCGGCTGGGGATGCGGCGCGTGAAGGCTCCGCACCGGCCGAGAGGCAGGCCGGGCGTACCTGGGGAGATCGATTGCTGGCGGGGATGGCCGTCGGCGGGCTGCTCGCGTTCCTCCTCGCACCCTTGATGGCCCTCCTCGCCCGTTCCTTCTCGGGGCAGCAAGGCTCCACACTGCGCTACTACGCGGGCCTCTTTACCAACCCGATGCAGTCCGCCTTCTACGTACCGCCGGCGCGAGCGATCGGCAACTCCCTGCTGGTTGCCTCGGCTACCGTGGCCCTCTCGCTGTTGGTCGGGCTGGTGGCGGCCTACCTGCTCGCCGGCAAGCCGGGCCCGCTGCGAGCCTTGCTCGATCCCCTCTTCATGCTGCCCCTTGGGACATCCGCCGTCACGCTCGGGCTGGGCTACATCCTTGCGCTGGACCACCCCCCGTTGGACCTGCGCGCGTCACCGCTGCTCCTTCCGCTGGCCCACACACTCGTTGCCTTCCCTTTTGTGGTGCGGAGCGTGCTGCCGGCACTGCGCGGCCTCAACCCGCGCTGGCGCGAAGCAGCGAGTGTGCTCGGCGCATCGCCGGCGCGCGTCGTGCGCGAGATCGATCTGCCCATCGTCGGGCGGGCGCTCCTCGTCGGCGCAACCTACGCCTTCACCGTGAGCATCGGGGAGTTTGGCGCGACACTGCTCCTTGCGCGGCCCGATTTCCCGACAATGCCGGTGGTGATCTACCGGCTCCTGGGATCGCAGAGCGCGCTCAGCCAGGGCCAAGGCCTGGCGATGAGTACGCTGCTGATGCTGGTCTGCGGGTTGGCTTTTCTGCTGCTCGAGCGATTCCGAGCCGGCGGGGTGGGGGAGTTCTGACATGGCACTCCTCGAGGCGATCTCGGTATCCAAGCGCTTTGGCCCGGTCGACGTCTTGCGCCTGGTCTCGCTGCGCATCGAGACGGAGGAGACGATCTGCCTCCTGGGCCCAAGCGGCTGCGGCAAGACGACGCTGCTGCGTACCATCGCCGGACTTGAGATACCCGACGGCGGCCGCGTCTTGTGGAAGGGACACCCACTCGATCAGATCCCAGTTCACAAGCGCGGCTTTGGCCTGGTCTTCCAGGACTATGCCCTCTTCCCACACAAGGACGTCGCGGAGAACGTCGCCTTTGGGCTGCGCATGCAGCGGTTGCCGGCACCGCAGGCCCAGGCACGGGTGGCCGAGATGCTGGACCTGGTTGGGCTGGCAGGCTACGAGCGGCGGCGCGCCTTCGAGCTCTCGGGCGGCGAACAGCAGCGAGTCGCATTGGCGCGCAGCCTGGCGCCCCGTCCCCGGCTGCTCATGCTCGACGAGCCGCTGGGCTCGCTGGACCGGGCGCTCCGCGAGGAGCTTCTGGGCGAGCTCGCAGCGATCCTGAGGCGCGTGGGCGTGGCCAGCGTTTATGTCACCCACGACCAACAGGAGGCGTTTTCGATCGCCAGCCGGGTACTGGTGATGAACCACGGGCAGATTGTCCAGGAGGGCACGCCGGAAGCGGTCTACCGGCAGCCCGCTTCAGCCTGGGTGGCCCGCTTCTTGGGCCTGGACAACCTTGTCCGCGGCCGGGTCTGCGGCCTCACGCCGCTGGAAGTCGAGACCCCCCTCGGCAGCTTCTATCCCGGCGCAGCCGCACCGGCTGCCGGGGAGGAGGGGCCGGTTGCGGGGCAGGAAGTCACCCTGCTGATCCGCCCAGATGCGGCGCAGCTGGCGGCCGATTGCCCAGGCGCGGGTAGGGTCCGTCTGCCGGCGATTGTGCTGGAGTGCGCATTCCGCGGCGCACACCATCGCCTGCTCGTGCGCCACAACTCCGGCCAGGTGCTATCGTTCCAGGTGCCTGCCGCTGCGGCGGCGCTTCCCCGGCCCGGCGAGTCGGTGGAGCTGGCGCTGGCTCACGAAGCCACCGGCGTGCTGCCCGGAGACAAGGAGGCTCTCGAGTGAACCGACTGCTTGGACCGAACGTGACCTGGCTCGCAGGCGGGCTGCCTGAGCTCTTGCTGACTTGGCGTCCTCCCGTTGTGGTCACCTCCATTCCCGATCCCGTCTGGAGCCGGCTGAAAAGGACCAGCCCGGGCACCCAGCTTGTGTTTGCGGCAGGCCAGGGCATGCCGGACCTTGCCGATGGCCGGGACCTGGCGCTCGTTGCGGACGAGCAAGTGGGCCGGGCATTGGCGGCAGCGGGCAGCACCCCATTTGACTATCTCCAGATCACCAGCAAGCCTCCCATCCCAGACCGGGAGGCGCTCGCGCGCTTCGCCGAGTTCGAGGTGGAGGCGATGCGCGCCGCGGCGGCCCGCGGGCACAAGCTTGCCATCGGGACATTCGCGACCGCCAGCCCCAAGAGCCTGGGCTGGTGGGATGCCTACTACCCTGCGCTGCGCGCCGGACGAGGGCATGGCGCCTGCCTGCTCCTGCACGAGTACAACTACCCCTCGCTCCAGACGAGGGACGCCATCTGGTACAACCTCCGCCACCGCGCCATCTACCCGCGCCTTCCGGCGGAGATGCAGTTGCCCCTGATCATTGGAGAGTGCGGTCTCAGCGGGCAGGCCCGCAGACGGGACGGCACCTGGCGCGATAGGCTCAGCCCAGATGAGTACCTGCGCCAGCTGGAGCTCTACGACGCAGAGCTCCAGCGCGACTCGTACGTCCTCGGCGCTGCCGTCTTCTGCGCCGGGCAGGCCGGCGAGTGGGCAGGATTCGACATCTTTCCGGAGCCGGCGACTGCCCTGGGGCACTCAGCCGATCCCCTCTATCGCGGAGAGACCGCCCCCCAGTACGACCTGGGGTGTGATGTCTCCTGGTGGCAGGGCACCCAGGTCGACTGGGCGGTCGTCGCCCGCAGCGGCATCTCCTTCGTCATCCTGCGCGCCTCACGGGGCAACGGCCCAGATGCCATCTATCTCCGCAACTGCAGGGATATGGACGCCAGCCTGCGGTGCGGAGCGTACCATTATGTCACCGCCAAGGACCATCCCGCCGAGCAAGTGCAAGTCTGCGTCCGCCAGATCCGGCAGTTTCCCCTCCCCATGTGGGCCGACCTCGAGGACAATGGGCTGACGGACCAGGCCTGCCGGGCGTTCGTCGATGGACTGGAGCAGGCCCTCGGTGCGAGGGTCGGCATCTACACCAGCCGGCACAAAGCAACCCAGATCCAGCTGGGTGCTTGGGCGGCCAACCATCCGCTCTGGGTGGCCGACTGGAGAGGGAAAGAAGAGCCCCTCATTCCCGTACCGTGGGAGGAGGCCGGCAAGACCTACGCCTATTGGCAGTTCACAGTTGCCGACTCCTGGCCCGGGTTCCCGGGCAGGCTCGATCTGAATCGCAAGGTGAACCGCCCGTGAGCGGGAACGGCAAACCACAGAGGGGGCCTGCACCGCCGGCAGGGGATAAGATGCCTGCCGTCGATGAGGGCCCGCTGGAGGTCGAAATCAGCCATGACGGCCGGCTGCGGAGGCGCATCCACTGGGACGTGAGGGGCAGCCACGTGCTCATTCGCGTGCCGCGCGGGATGGCGAGACGGGACGTCGACCCCATCGTGGCCGACATCGTCGCCCGCGTCAAACGCACACGCGCTAGGGCCCAAGCGCGGGCTGACCAGGACCTCGAGGCTTGTGCCCGCCAGATCAACCGGGCCTACTTCGGCGGAGAGATACGCTGGAACTCGATCCGCTGGGTGAGCAACATGCGCAAACGGCTGGGAAGCTGCAGCACCGGCGGCCCCACCGACGGAGATATCCGGATCAGCGACCAGATCAAGGGCTGGCCACAGTGGGTGATCGACTATGTCGTCGCGCACGAGATGGTGCATACTCAGGTGTCCGGTCATGGCCCCGACTTCTGGGCACTTGTGAGCCGCTACCCGAAAGCGGACCGGGCCGAGGGGTTTCTGCTCGGCGTCGCCTTCGGCCTGGCCCGAGACGCCGACGAGTGGCTGTAGGGAAGATCGCCGTCCTCATGCCCGGGGCAGTGGATGCCCGCTTACAGACGGCGCGCTCGGCATCCGGCAGAATGGACAGGGACGGCCCGCCCGACTGACAAGGTGCGGCCCGCGTCGCCAGGCATGAACTCGCACTCAAAGGATACACAAACCATGGACAAGCGCAAGGTGAACTCGCCGCCGGCAAGCGTGAGCGCAACCAGGCCAGCTGCGCGGGTGCCGGCCCCTCCGGCCGCGCAGCCGGCTCGCCGGAGCCGGCTCTCCTGGGAGCTTACAATCGCCCTGCTGCTGGTGGCACTGCTGGTCGCCGCCGCTGCCACGTTCGCTATCATGCAGATCTGGCTGGCCGACCGGATCCTCCCCGGCGTCCAGGTCTGGGACGTCGATGTGAGCGGCCTGACGCGGGCCGAGGCAGCCGAGCGCCTACAGGCCGACCTGCGCTTTCCGGCAGACCGGTACCCCATCATCCGCTATGGCGACCAGTTCTGGCGGACAACACCAGACGACCTGAGCCTGCGGCTGGACGCGGCCGCTACGGCAGCCGCCGCTTTCACGGTTGGGCACGAAGGGGGGTTGGGCCGGCGCCTGAGCGACGAGATAGAGGTGCTGCTCAAGGGTCGCCTGATCACGCCGGCCTTCTGGGACGATCCGACCGCCGGGTCTGTACTCCTGAACCGCATCGCCGCCGAGGTGGACCGGCCCCTTCGCAATGCCACCATACAGGTCGATGATGCGCTCCAGGTGGTGGTCACAGCCGGGCAGAGCGGGCGAGCGGTGGATCAGGAGGCCAGCCGCCAGGCCGTGATGCGCCGAGTGGCCGAGATGACCGGCGGCGAGGTCCTGCTGGTCGTGCGCGAGAGCGAGCCGCTGCTTGCGGATATGAGTGCCGCGCAGGCCGAGGCTCAGCGAATCCTCAGCGCCCCGGTCACGCTCACGGCTCCCGGTTATTCCGCTTGGGCGGTCGAACCCAAGATCTTGGCCGGCTGGTTGGTCCTCCAGCCGCTCAAAGACGAACAGGACAAGGCCACGCTGCATGCGACCGTCGATCAGGCCCAGATCCAGGCGTTGGCCGAGCAGATGGCCGCTCAGATGGCGCTGGCTCCCGTCAATGCGCAGTTCCGCTGGAGCGATGCGGCCGGCGGCTTGGAGGCGGTGGTCGAGAGTGCCGAGGGGCAGCAGCTGGACATAGCAGAGACGGTGCGCCTCATTGTGCAGGCAGCCTCAAGTGAAGAACGCACTGTAGCGTTGCCGGTCCGGTCTATCCGGCCGTCGCTGGCCAGTGAGGACGCGCCCAGCCTCGGCATCACCGCGCTGCTGGCCGAAGGCACAACCAGCTTCGCCGGCTCTGCCGCAGACCGGATTCAAAACATAATCATAGGCACTGCCCAGTTCGACGGCCTGCTGATCCCGCCGGGCGAGACGTTCTCCTTCAACCACTACCTGGGCGAAGTGACCACCGAGAAGGGATACGTAGAGGGCATCATCATCTGGGGAGATACCACCCGCGCCGACGTGGGCGGCGGCCTGTGCCAGGTCGCATCGACGGCCTTTCGTGCCGCCTTCTGGGCGGGCGTCCCCATCACCGAGCGCACGGCGCACGCCTTCCGGGTCAGCTACTATGAGCCGCCGTTGGGCATGGACGCCACCATCTACTCACCCTCGGTCGACCTGAAGTGGGTCAACGACACCGGACATCACATCCTGGTCCACACCTGGGTGGATCAGAGCGCCCAGACGGTCACCTTCCGCTTCTACGGAACCAACCCGGGACGCACCATCGAGCTGGACGGCCCATACGAGTCCAACCCCGTTCCTCACGGGGAGCCGGTCTATCGCGATGATCCCACCCTGCCCAAGGGCCAAAAGAAGCAGATCGAATGGGCCAAGGACGGCCTGGACGTCACGGTGTACCGCATCATCAAGCAGGACGGAGCCGAGGTAGGGCGGGACACCTTCTTCAGCCGCTACCGGCCCTGGCAGGCCGTCTACCTGGTGGGTACCAAAGAGTAACCCACACCACCCGCCCTTCGACGGGGCCGACCCAAGACTGTCATTCCTCGGTCGCTGCGCTCCCTCGGAATGACAGTTCCGGCGTGGTCTCCGGACCACGCCGGCTGGCCGGTCGGGACCGGCCTGCAACGTGGATGCATCGCCGCGCCCAGCATGGCAGGTCCCGTGCTCTCTGGATAGCCCCGTCTAACCTATCGGCACCCGAGCGCAGCGCGGATCGACTCGGCAAGCGCCCGGGCACGCTCAGGTGCATCGCCCACATAGCCCCGAGCATCGAGCAGGCTCCCTATCTGGCCGGCAGGCAGGAAGGAGAGCAGGGCCGGATCCTCTTGCAGGCGGCGGGCGAGTGGGTTGGGCTCTCCATGCTGGATGGCCGCCCAAGCGGCCTGGCTGTGCACCCGGATCCGCTCGTGCATCTCCTGCCGGTCTGCCCCTGCCATGACGAGCGCCATGAGCAAACGCTCGGTAGCGGCAAAAACCCCGTACGTCTCCAGGTTCCGGGCGACGGCATCGTCGTGAATGACCAGGCCGCTCACGACTCGCCGGGCACGGCCCACCAGCTCGTCGGCGGCCAAGAAGGCCTCGGGCAAGATCAGCCTCCGGTTGGCCGAATCGTCCAGCGTCCGCTCCAGGAGCGAGTGGGCGGCATTGTCCCAGGCGACACGGGGCAGCGCTGCAACCCAGCGGGCCAAGCTGTCCAGCGCCTCGCTGTTCACCGGGTTGCGCTTGAACGGCATCGCGGACGAGCCGACCTGCCTCTCCCCGAAAGGTTCGCCCCATTCGCCGTAGGGCTGCGCCTGCAGGACGCGCAGGTCAAAGGCAAAGCGATACAGGGTCCCCGCCAGGCCGGCAAGGGCATTCAGGACGAGCCAGTCCTGCTTGCGCGGATACGTTTGCGTCGTCACGGGAAAGGCTTCCAGGTCAAGCCTGGCGAGTAGGCGTGCCTCCAATTCGTCGGCTGAGGGGGCACCCGCAGCGGCGTCCAGGAGCTGGCCGTAGCTGGCAGAGGTTCCGGTCGCCCCGCGGAAGCCCTTGCCTTTGATCGACTGGCGCACGCGGCGAATCTCGGCCAGGTCGGTCAGTAGGTCGAGCCCATATTGCGCCAAGCGATAGCCGACTGTCGTCGGCTCTGCAGGTTGCAGATGCGTGTAGCCGATGCAGGGCTGATCGGCCCTCTCGTCGATGCGGAACGCCAGCTCGGCCAGCAGCGCGCCCACGGCCTCCAGGAGCAGGTCAAGCGCATCGCGCAGCCGCAGGACGTCGGCGTTGTCCTTGACATCCATGCTGGTGGCGCCCAGGTGGATGATACGGCCGCCCACCGGGCACTGCTCGGCAAAGGCGCGCACCTCCGACATGAGGTCGTGCTCAATCTCCGCCTCGATCTCGAGGGCCCGCTCGATGGTCACCTGGTGCGCGTGAGCGCGCAGGTCGGCCGCCTCCGCAGGTGCCACCAGGCCCAGCTCGGCCTGCGTTTCGGCGAGCGCCACCCAGATGCGCCGCCAGAGCAGGCGGCGGTGAACCTCGCTCCAGAGGGAGCGCATCTCCTCCGAGGCATAGCGCCAGGTGAAGGGCGACTGATACGTTTCGTGGTCGGGCATGGCACCTCCCGCTCCATTATACGGGCTTACAGGAAAAAAGTCGAGCCGGCACAGGCGAGCACGTCAGGTGCGTGCGGCGCCGGCATTGGCACCGGCCTGCAACTGTGCTAGAATCAGGAACGTGAGTCTGGAAAGGAGCCTGTACCTGGTGAGGGATTCCACGGTTCGCTCGCTGTTGATTGCTGCCATCCTGCTTGCTGCCGCGCTGCCCCTCCATGCCCGGGAGGCATCCGGCCCACCTGCCGTGCCTGTCCTGCGCGCCGCCCCGCCCTTGCCCAGGTGGGGGGCTGCCGGCGTCCGGGCAGCCGCCGGCCAACGGCCCGACACGGCCACCGTCCTGATTGTCGATGACGACTGGGACTATGACTTTACCGTTCCGGGTAGCCAGGGCGGCCTTCCCTACTACACGTCGGCCCTCGACTTGCTGGGACTCACATGGTCGGTCTGGGATGTGCAAAGCCTGGGCCAGCCGGACGGCGCTGCCCTGGAGGGCTACGAGACCATCGTCTGGTTTACCGGGTATGCCTTCTCCGCCTTTGAGCAAGATCCGGGTGTCTTTACCGCAGACAACGAGGCCACGGTAGCGGCGTACCTGGCAGCGGGTGGCAACCTCATCCTCTCCTCCCAGGAGTATTACTACGACTGCTGCGACAACGGCCCTCTGACGCCTTTCATGAAGAACTACCTGGGCCTCCTCGACATCTTCGACGATGTGACCGCCACGGCGACGGTCGGCGTCGCGGGGACGCCGGTCGGCGACGGGCTGGGGCCCTATGCCATGGCGAGGCCCGATGACTATGGCGTGTACTGGCCGGGTGGTCTCAACCAGGGACCCTACGACGATGAGGTCATCTCGCGCCCGGTGGCCGTCACGCCCTTTTCCTACGCCAGCCCATGGAACACAGGCTATGCTGCCACCTCCTATGCGGACGACTTGGGCGTGTTCAAGACCCTCTACCTGGCCTGGCCCCTGGAGTGGATTGACACCCCCGCCGAGAGGGCCCAGATCCTGGGCACCGCTCTGAGCTGGATGGGGGTCAGTCTGCCCGCGCTGTCGGCACCAGTTCTCGAGCCCATCGCCAACGCAGACGGCAACTCGGAATACCGGGTCGATTGGAGCGACGTCCCCGGTGCAACGTACTATCTCCTGCAGGAAGACGACGACCCCGCCTTCGGCTCACCGGCGGCACGCTACTCCGGGCCGGAAAGCCACTTTGACGTGGCGCAGCAGGAGCCGGGCACCTGGCACTACCGCGTCCAGGCGCACAACCCAGGCGAGGGCAGCGGCTGGTCCAACACGGCCTCGGCAACGGTATCGATTCCCGCGCCGGCTGCCCCGCTTCTCAACCCTATCGACAACCCGGCACATGGCAACAGCTTCACGGTCGATTGGAGCGACGTCTCCGGGGCAACCCGCTTCCTGCTGCAGGAGGATGAGTACGAGAGCTTTTACTCTCCCGAGACGGCGTATGATGGGGCCGAGAGCAGCGCACAGATCATGGACCACCCTGGGGGCACCTGGTACTACCGGGTGCGAGTCACCACAGAAGGAGGCACCAGCGTCTGGAGCAACGTTGAGCCTATCGACATCGTCCCCTTGGCCCCGGCCCTCCGCCCCATCAGGAACACAGAGGGGGACGGCGATTACTGGGTCATGTGGAGCACGCCGTCCGGCGCGACCGCCTACACCCTGCAGGAGGATGACGATCCCGAGTTTGGATCGCCAGTGGAATACGACACAGGCTCAGGCACGGCGCACTTTGTCGAAGGACAGTCCTTGGGCGCCTGGTACTATCGCGTGGCAGCCAGGAGCGACTTTGGCTCGAGCTCCTGGAGCAACATCCAATCGACGGGAGTCTTCTCTGGTGCCCCTCAGCTGGAGCCGATCGAGAACGGCGATGGGGACGACAGCTACCCGCTGGTTTGGGACACCGTGGGAGGCGCCATCGGGTACCGGCTGGAGGAGGACAGCGATCCGGCGTTTGCCACTCCCATCGTGCGCTATGAGGGCCCCGCTACCCAGTTCGACATCACGGAGCAGCTCAGCGGAACATGGCACTACCGGGTCCTTGCCTACAATGAGGGAGGGGTGAGCCCATACTCCAACACGCAGTCGGTCACCGTCCCCGGGCTGTACCTGCCGCTGATCTTGTGGAGTTGGTAGCCTGATTGCTGGGCAGCGGAGCAGGTTTCGGGCGCGGCGAGCTGTCCTGCGATTGCCTGCGCGGCGCACGACCTGGGGGTGAGCGATGCGTAACAGCGCGGTGGCCCTGGTCCTGGTCTCAGCGGCGCTGGTCCTGCTGGCAGGATCGGCGGCTGCCCAGCAGCCCGGATACAACATCCTGATCGTCGACGACGACTGGGACTACCAGTTCACCCATCCCGGCAGCCTCGGCGGGCTGCCCTACTATACGTCTGCGCTGGACGCGCTTGGGCTCACGTACGAAGTCTGGGACACACAGACCCAGGGTCAGCCGGCAGGCGCGACCCTCCAGGACAGAGACGCGGTCCTCTGGTTCACCGGCTACGCCTACGAAGCGTTCGAAAGTGATCCGGGCGTGTTCACCGTCCAGAACGAACTCCGCGTCGGCACCTACTTGGACAACGGCGGGCGGTTCCTGCTCTCGTCGCAGGAGTACTACTTCTATGCCGATGCCATCACCCCCTTCATGAGTGACTATCTCGGCGTGCTGCAGATATCTGACGTCTGGGTGTACACCACGGTCGCCGGCGTGCCCGGGAACCCCATCGGAGATGGCGTCGAACCGCTGGCGCTGGCCCGGCCCGACGACTACGGAGACTACTGGCCGCCCCCGCCCTTTGAGGGACCGTGGGATGACGAGGTCTATGCGCGCCCGGAGGCCGGGGCTCCGTTCCTGTACGACAAGGTGCCCTTCCCTACCAGTTCGACCAACTTCGAGGCCGGGGCATTCAAGACGGTGTTCCTGGGGTGGCCCTTCGAATGGATCGATACGGTGAACCAGCGCGCCCAGGTGATGGGCTCGATCCTGTGTTGGATGGGCCTCACCTGGCCCACACCCGAGGCACCGCTCCTGTCGCCCATCGAGAACGCAGATGGAAATGGATGGTACACCGTCGATTGGAGCGACAGCGTCGGGACCATCACGTACACCCTCGAAGAGGATGAAGACCCCAACTTCAGCTCCCCCACCGTGCGCTACCATGGGCCGGACAGTGAGCACCATGTGACCTCGCAGCCGCTGGGAACCTGGTACTACCGCGCCAAGGCGGCTGGCCCCGAGGGAGACAGCGGCTGGTCCAACGTCGAGCCGGTGACGGTGACCCTGCTCCCTCCTCCTGCCCCCGCCCTCCATCCGATCGAAAACGGTGATCTGGACGGTGACTTCTGGGTGCTTTGGGATGAGGTCCCCGATGCGACCGTCTACGTCCTGGAGGAGGACGACAGCGACTCGTTCGGATCCCCCGATGTGCGATACCAAGGCCCCAACACCCAGGCGCACATTGAGGATCAATCAGCCGGCATCTGGTTCTACCGGGTGCGGGCCACCGCCCCAGGCGGCGAGAGCCCATGGAGCAACGTCGAGTCAACCGGCGTCGTTCCCGAAGCACCGCAGCTTGCCCCTATCGCCAACCCGGACGGCGATGGCACCTACCAGGTGGACTGGAGCGACGTCGTCGGAGCGACCTCCTACACCCTTCAAGAGGACGACAACCCAGGCTTCAACTCGCCCGCCACGCGCTACATCGGCCCCAGTAGCCTCTACCCCATCCGCAACCAGCCCGCCGGCAGCTGGTACTACCGCGTGCGCGCCAGCAACGCGGTCGGCACCGGCCCGTGGAGCAACACGGAAGTGGCCCACGTGGTTCCCGCCGCCCCCGTTCTCCTGCCCATCGCCAACGACGATGGCGACGGCGAGTATGTCGTCGAGTGGAAGGGCGTCGCCGGGGCGTTGACCTACTCGCTGGAAGAAGACACGGACCCGGCCTTCGGGTCGCCTGTGGTGCGCTACGCGGGGCCCGAGACGGCGTTCGCCGTGGCGGGCCAACGGGGAGGAACGTGGTACTATCGGGTGCGTGGCTCCAACGCGGGAGGAGCCGGCCCCTGGAGCGGCACCGAGTGGGTGAAGGTCCGGGAGAACATCTTCTTGCCGCTCGTCACGCACAACTGAGGATGCCGCGCCAGGCGGGTGCAGCCCCCAGGCCGCACCTGCCACCCACCGGAGCCGGCTCACGGCCGGCTTTCAGACCCCTCAGTAACCGTCAAAGCCCACCGTCACGCGATCGCCCTCGACGATGGTCGGGACGAAGCGACGGCCGCCGTTCAGCTCCAGCATGCGGCGCAGTGCTTCGGCATCGCCTTGGGCGTCCAGCTCCCGGTACGCAATCCCTCGCCTGCGGAAATCCTCCTTGGCCGCCGCACAGTGCGGGCAGCCCTGCTTGGTGAATAGAAGGACTTCTTGCATCGCCAGCACACCTCCTTTTGGCTAGCAGGTGACGTGGAACATCGCAATCACCGCGCCCTCTGCCTTGTTCCAGGCATCGGCGGCTTCCGGCGTCGGCAGCAGCCGCACGCTGCACTTCTTGCGCGCAAAGTAGTCGGCAGCCTCTTCCGAGAGCGCGACTAGGCCCTGCTGGCCCGCTCCAATGATCAGCTGCTCTGCCCCTTTGTCGTAGATGTGCTCCGCCTCGGCACGCGAGACCCTGTGCGACGTGCCGTAGAGCTCGCTCGAGAGCCTTTTCTTGCGCTTTTTCACCTTGCCGTCAAGGCGAACCACGATGTCGTGCTCTAGAGTCTTGCCCCCAATGACAATCGAGCCGAACTCGGTGCCCTCAATCGCGGGTTTCATCCTTCTGCCTCAATAGCCGAGCTGGGCCTGTGCTAAGAAGAGGAGCTCCCGCGAAGGACGCGGTCGTCACCCACGCGGCGAGTGATGCGCTGCTCGTCCAGGAAACCGGCCAGCGCCAAGGCGTACTTCCGGCTGGTGTTGAACAGGTCGCGTATCTCGGCCACGGTGATTCGCTCGTGCTGCTTGAGAAAGGACACCACCCTGTCTCGCATTTCCTCGTAGGTGTCCGCCAGCAGTATGACTTCCTCGTTCAGCTTGACCAGCCGCCCCTGCTCGATCAGGGCATTCAGCACGTCGCTTCCGACCATTTCGTCGGCCTGGGCGACGGAGGGCGTGGTGTAGGGGTTCTGCTTGAAGGTATAGAAGAAATAGTCCACCGCCTGCTGCTGGCGGGGAGTGAAGGCGGCACGGTGGGAAGCAAGGTGCACGGTGCCCGACGTCTCTGCCAGCCAACCCTCGCTCGTGGCGCGGGCAACAAGGTCGTTGAAGAGACGCAGGGTGAGGCCGGGGAGATGGCTCGCGAGACGGCTCTTGACCTCCTCGCGCGGTGCACCGGCCCTGAGCGGCTGCTTGCGATGGTACTCGTCCAGCAGCCCCTCCAGCCGCTCCCGTATGGCTCCCCAGCCCGAGCGGCTTATGATGTAAGCGCTGTCTGGCACTGCAGCCGAAGCCTGGGCGTCGGCGGCAGAGCCTCGCGCCGCCAGTGTGAATACCTGTCCTTGGCCCACGAGCACCTGCAGCCCTTCGCGCGATTGCGCCCGCGAGAGGCTGGTGCGGGCATACAGCTCCTGGACTTCGCAGGGCTGCCGCCGTTCCAGGTCCTGGAGCAGGATCTCCTCCGGGGTGCCGTGAGCCAGTGTCTCGAGCTGCGCCAGCGTATCGGGCCGGAAGCGATGGTGCTTGCGGCCGGGGAAGGGGTTGACCACGACCCCTCCGCCGACCGTGATGCTCGGCGAAGGCTGCCGTATGATAAAGTGGTCCCCTTTCAGTAGGGCAACGGGCTCAGCCAGCTGAAACTGCACCCACCCTTCTTCCCCTGGAGCGAGCGCGTTGTGGCCCAGCAGCCGTACGCCGGCCTGCACTTCAGCGGCACTGCTGAAGAAATCCACCGTCATGGAATGCCTCAGCGGCAAAGGGGCGTCCGGAAGATAGCGCAGGTGGCAGTCCACGAGAACAGTGGGCCGCAGCCATCCGGGTGTCGTTACGACCTCCCCACGCCGGACCTCATCCTTGCCCACTCCGCTGAGGTTGATGGCCACCCGGCTGCCGGGAACGGCCTCCTCCACCTTCATCTTGTGGGTCTGGAGGCCTCGAATGCGGGCTTTGAGCCCAGACGGCTGTATCTCGACTTCCTGGCCGCTGGTGAGGGACCCGTCGCTCAACGTGCCTGTGACCACGGTGCCAAAACCGGCAATCGTAAAGACGCGGTCCACCGGGAGCCGCGGCCGGCCGACGTCGCGGCGCGGCGCAGCGAGAGAGAGAACCCGGTCCAGCTCGGCCACGAGGCGATCGAGCCCCTCGCCGGTGCGGGCCGAGCAGCGCACAATCGGCGCTCCCTGGAGCACTGTGCCATCGAGCACGTCCAGAAGATCGGCCTCGACCAGGTCGAGCCAGTCGTGATCCTGGACGGCATCCACCTTGGTCAGAGCGACGATCCCGCCGCGCACGCGCAGGAGGTCCAGAATCGCCAGGTGCTCGCGCGTCTGCGGCATGACGCCCTCGTCGGCAGCGACCACGAAAAGCGCAGCGTCCACACCCCCCACCCCGGCGAGCATGTTCTTGATAAAGTCCTTGTGTCCTGGGACATCCACGATCCCCACTCGCTCGCCGCTTGGCAGTGTCAGCCACGCGAAGCCTAGATCGATTGTCATCTCCCGATCCTGCTCTTCCTTGAGCCGGTCGGGGTTGATGCCTGTCAGGGCACGCACCAGCGTCGACTTGCCATGGTCCACATGGCCGGCAGTCCCTACAACACGCATAGCCCTACTTCTTCTTCGGTTTCTCTTCCAGAAGCTTGTTCATCTCGCCGAGCCAGCGGCGCGATTCCTGTGTCTGGTAGGTAATCTGCGCCTCAATGACCTTCCACAGGGCGTCGATATCGACCTGGTGCTTGGCCAGATGCTCGTCCAGTACCCGGAACTGCTCCACGATCTGCTGGTGGCGCTTGGCCTCCTCGCCGACCTGGTGATCCCAGCGCAACAGCTCCTTCCGCCAGCGCTTCTCGTTTTCCTCCAGCCACTGCTCCAGCTGGCGCTTCTGGCGCTCCTCTGCCAGGCGCTGCAGCTCCGTCACCTGGGTCTGCTCCCGTCGGATCTGCTCGTGGAAGCCGGTCACCTGGGTGATTACCTGGCGATCCTCTCGGAACTCGTCGGTGAAAGTCCGCATGCTCGCCGAGAACCCATCCAACCTCTTGAGCTCTGTACCCAGCTTCTCCACCCATTCGCCGACCAGGCGCTTGGTCTGCTCGACCTCCAGCAGCTGCCCGTCGATGAACTCGCGCTGCTTGGAGCGGACCTGATCGACTACTTGCTGAACCTCGGCGGTATCGCGATCGTGCCGCTGGATGACATCTTCGATCATCTGGATCCGGGAGCCCTGCTGCTCGATCCGTTTCATCGCTTCCAGAGTCTCCTGCTGCACCCGGGCGATGCGCTTGCTGTCCTGCTGGCGTGAGTCCTCCAAGAACGGGATGCCCCGCACCTTGCTGTCCAGCTCCTGCTTCATGGCCGCGATATCCTGCTGCAGGGTCAGGACGACTTCGCCCAACCGCTGCTGCTCCGCCTTGCGCAGGGACTGCTCCTCATCCAGCCGCGGCAGCCGCTGGAGGTCTCGCCGCAGCTCGTTGACTGCTTTGGCCGTGTTATCCCGCTCAATGGCCCGCACCCGCTCTGACTCACGGTTCTCCAGCTGGCGGCGCTCATCGGCCTGGGCAATCATCTGAACGACCTCGCTCTTGAGCTGGCCGATGGAGGCCTCGAGCGAGCCAAATCGGAGAAACTGCGTCTGCAGGGACGCCAACCGCGCCTCCAGCTCCTGGACCAGCCGCGCATGATCTTGCAGCTCGACGGCCTGGCTCTCCACCCGCTGCTGGAGCCGCACCAACTCGGCCTTGTCGCGCCGGTGCTCCTCGTCCAGCCAGGCTACCATCTGGCTTAGCTGACCCAGTTCCATGGTCATGATTCACGCCTCCCGTTGGTTCGCCCGTCGTGGGCGTCGTGATAGTCCCATCTGTGGGCGTCCACTCTCCGCCATGGGGAGGCCCGGCCCCCGCCAATCCCAGGGCGGCAATCGCGGGCCGTTCCCGGCTAGCGGTTCAGGTCGACGACACGGCCACTGTCGACAAAAACAGTGCGCTCGGCAATGTTCGTGGTGCGGTCGGCGATCCTCTCCAGGTTGTGGGCCACCCAGATAAGGTAGGTGGCCTGGGTGATGGTCCTGGGGTCCTGCATCATGATGAGGAGCAGCTCTCGATAGACCTGGTTGTACAGATCGTCGACCGCTGTGTCTTCTTCTCCGATCTGCAGGGCCGCCTGCGAGTCGTGGCGGGCAAAGGCCTGCAGGGCACTCGATAGCATGCTCCGTCCGAGCTCGGCCATGCGCGGGATGTCCACCAGCGGCTTGATGAAGGGCTCGCCCACCAGCTTGAGGGCCAGCCGGGCTGTGCCCTCGGCATAGTCGCCGATCCTCTCCATCTCGGCGGCTATGTTCGAAGCCGCCAAGATCGTGCGCAGGTCGTGCGCCAGCGGCTGCTGCGTAGCAATGAGCACCAGGCACTTCTCATCAATCGCATGCTGCATGGCATTGATCTGGTCATCCTGCTCGATGACCGCGCGGGCCAGCGCCTCGTCCTGCTCACGAAGTGCCCGGACGGACGTGTCGATGGCCTCGGCTACCGCTTGGCCCATGGCCCACAGGTCCCCGAGAAGCTCCTGCAATTGCGCCTCAAAGGCTTGCCTTGGCATACCGCCCTCGACTAGTAATGAATGTCTACCTTGGTCCCGATCTCTGCCCAATCAAAAAGAACGGGAGCCGCCTTGTTGTCCAGGATGATACACCCGTAGGACGCCTTCTGGCCCAGCAGCCCGGCCCACATCACGCTCCCATCCGGCCGGATAGGCAGAGCATGGATGCCGTTCTCGATGCTGCCGACGTAATAGATGCCGAGCCAGTAGGGCATCTTCAGGTTCCAGACCTTGGAGTACGCCATCGGAATCTTGTCGAGCACCTTGTAGTGCCCGGTCGCCGTATCCCGCCCAGGCAGTCCGGTAGAGATCACCCACTTGTGAAGCAGCTTGTCGCCCAGGTAGACGTACATCCGCTGCTCTGAGATGTCGATCTCGATGCGCTTGGGGGGAAAGAGCTTGTCCATGACCTTCTCAAGGTGCGCCTTGGCCGCTGCATCTCCCGGCGCGAGCACCAGCGCCGCCTCGAGATCGGCCCTGGCCTCCTTGAGCTTTCCGGCCGCCTCGTACGCGATCCCTCGCTCGCGATAGGCCACCACAAGCGAGTCCCCTACCCCAAGGGCGCCGGGGTCCATCTCGAGTATCTTGGTGAATGCCTCGATGGCCCTGCCCCAATTGGCTGCGGCACTGGACGCTTGGCCCAGCCCCCGGTAGGCCTCAAGGAGCCTGGCGGTCCCGTCGCTATAGCCGGGAATCTGTGCCTGCACCAACTCGAAAGCAGAGACGGCCGCCTCCCAATCGGCGGCGAGGAGCGCCTGGCGGCCGGTCAGGTAGGCCTCCGTGGCCGACTGCCAAAGGAGCGCCTCCTGGTCACCAGGCACAGCCTCCAAAGCCGCGTCAAAGTGGGTCTCGGCGTCGACCGCCAGCCCGTCCATGACGAGCGCCTGGCCCATCTGGACATGTGCGTCGCGCGTCCAGCCGGCCACACCCGGATCGTTTGGTGCAAGCGACCGCATGATGGTCACCAGCTCCATAGCGCGATCCCAGTCTGCCCGGAGCAGGGCGCTCTCCAACTGGGGCGCAAAGCGGCCGGCGACTTGAGCGGGACTGAGCGTCGGACTGGGAGATGAAGCCGGGGCAGGAGGAGATACCCACAACGCCAGGCCGGGGATCAGAGGCTCCAGGGCAAGAAGGGCGACGGCCAGCACAAGCGCAATCGCGCCGGGGATCAGCAGCCAGCGCAGGACCCGACGCCGGCCCCCCTTGAGCCGGCGGCCATCCCGTGTCACAGCGCGACGGCTCGAGCCCGGTCGCTGGGAGATGCCCTTCACCGGCATGGGCGATAGGGGGGCAGGCTTGGGCGCAGGAGGGGCACTCTGCCCGGCTGCCGTCGCGGCGGCCTCGTGCGAAGGCGCGCTCTGCCCAAGGCGCACCATTTCAGCCCGCGCCCGGACGTTGCCTGGGTCCAAGGCAAGCACCTGGCGCAGATACCGCCGGCGCTCCTCGCTGCTCTCCGCAAGCCACGCCAGGCCGAGCCACGCTTCGGTGCAGCGCGGGTCTGTCTTCACAGCCGACCGCAGAAACTGCCCGGCCTCCTCGCGGTTGCCGCGCCGGGCAGCGATCCGGGCTGCTTCGACCTGGACTGCGGTGTTGGCGCTGCCCGCATCGCGAAACCTCTGCAGGCCGGGTCTGGGTGTCGACATGGCGAGTTCGCTGGCTTCCTCCCGCGCCGATTCTACCACCAAACGCCCGACATCGCAAGGACGGTGGACAGCAGACGGGACGCTGTGCCTTGCGTCGCGCACTGCCTCGCCTGTCCGCCGCCCTTCCCGGGGACCCAGAGGGGCATGGGCGGCCCGCTCTTTGCGATGAGGCAGGAGGTGGAGTATAATCAGCGGACACCTGGAGGCCATCGAGCTCCACACACAGGAAACATCTTGAAGGTACTCATCACCGGGATCTCGGGTTTTGTCGGCAGCCACCTGGCCGAGCACCTGCTGGAAGCGAACGACTGGCAGGTCGCTGGCACGGTCTTTGGGCCCACCGGCTCGATCGCGCCTCTTCGAGAGCGACTGGAGCTCTACCCGGCAGAGCTCTCGCGCCTGGAGGTCATGACCTTTATCCTGGAAGAGGCCCGGCCTGACGCAATCGTTCACCTGGCAGCCCAGCCACTCGTGTCCGCCTCGCGGATCGATCCCTGGGGGACGTTGGAGACGAACATCCGGGTGCAGCTCAATGTCCTGGAGGGAGTCTCTCTCGTCTGCCCCAAGTGCCGCGTACTGGTCGTGGGATCGAGCGAGGAGTATGGGCAGATCGCTCCTGGGGACCTGCCGGTCGATGAGGCGACTCCCCTGCGCCCTCTGAGTGCCTACGCCTTGAGTAAGGTAGCCCAGGACCTGATGGGCCTCCAGTATCATCTGGCGCGCGGCCTCGACGTGGTGCGCGCGCGTCCTTTCAATCACATCGGGCCAAGGCAGAGGACAGGGTTCGTGGCACCTGACTTCGCCAGCCAGATCGCCGCCGCGGAGCAGGGCCTTTGCCCGGCTGTCATCGAGGTCGGGAACCTGGCGGTTCGCCGCGATTTCAGCGACGTCCGAGATGTGGTCCGGGCCTATGCCCGGCTGATCGAGCAGGGCGAGCCGGGCGAGGTCTACAACATAGGCTCCGGCCTCTCGCATTCGGTTCAGGAGCTGCTGGATACGATGCTGGCCTTCAGCCGGGTGCCCATCGAGGTGCGTCGGGACCCGCAGCGACTGCGTGCCTCAGAAACGCCCGACATCGTCTGCGACGCAGCACGCATCCGGGCGCGAACCGGGTGGCAGGCCAAGATCCCCTTCGAGCAGAGCCTGCGGGATATCCTGGAGTATTGGCGGGTGGAGACATGCCGAAAAGAGCACTGATCACAGGAATCACGGGGCAGGACGGGTCCTATCTGGCCGAGTTCCTGCTCAGCCAGGGGTACGAGGTCATCGGCATGGTGCGCCGCAGCTCCCTGGTCAACCTGGGACGCCTGCGGCATATCCAGAACACGATCACCCTGGTGCATGGGGACTTGCTGGACGAGGCATCGCTCATCGGTGTCCTGCGCGAGTTCCGGCCGGCGGAAGTGTACAACCTGGCCGCCCAGTCGTTCGTGCCCACCTCCTGGCAGCAGCCGGTGCTGACCGGGGAGGTGACTGCCCTGGGTGTCACGCGCCTGCTGGACGCCATCATGATGGTCGACAGGGACATCCGCTACTACCAGGCCAGCTCCAGCGAGATGTTCGGCAAGGTCCAGGAAGTGCCACAGACAGAACGGACGCCCTTCTACCCGCGCAGCCCCTACGGGGTGGCCAAGGTCTACGGCCACTGGATCACCATCAACTACCGCGAGAGCTATGGCCTGCACGCCAGCTCGGGCATCCTTTTCAATCACGGGTCCCCCCGCCGTGGGATCGAGTTCGTCGAGCGCAAGATCTCGTTGGGCGTCGCGGCCATCAAGAGTGGACGGGCTCACGAGCTGCGCCTGGGCAACCTTGAGTCCAAGCGGGACCTCGGCTTCGCCGGCGACTATGTCCGCGCTATGTGGATGATGGTGCAGCAGGATAGGCCCGACAACTACGTCGTCGCCACAGGCGAGACCCACTCCATCGCCGAGATATGCTCGGTGGCCTTCGAGCACGCAGGGCTCGACTACAGGGACTATGTGGTGAGCGATCCTCGCTTCTTCCGCCCCGCTGAGGTCGATCTGTTGGTGGGCGATTCCACCAAGGCCCGTCTTCAGATGGGTTGGGAGCCACAGGTCAGCTTCCGTGAGTTGATCACCATGATGGTGGATGCGGACGTCCAGGCCCTCGAACAGGGGGAGCGCTTCCCGGACGTGACCGAGATGACGACGCTGCGCCGTTGAGAAGGGGAAAACCGTAGGAAACGTCATGACAGACATCGTGTTTGGCACAGACGGCTGGCGCGGCCGCATCGCCGAGGAGTATACGTTCGACAATGTGCGCCGGTGTGCTCAAGGATTCGCTTCGTATCTGCAGGCGCAGGGCAAGGGCGGAGAGCGGATCATTGTTGGGCACGACCGGCGATTCGGCAGCGAGCACTTTGCCGTGGCCGCAGCCGAGGTCCTGGCCGCGCACGGCTTTCGCGCCCTGGTCACGCAGGGGGCAACGCCTACACCGGTCATCTCCTATGCGGTCGTCGCACAGAAGGCAGCCGCGGCGGTGAACATCACGGCCAGTCACAACCCGCCCGCGGACAACGGCTTCAAAGTCCGGGACGAGCACGGGGGCGCCATAGCCCCTGAAGGCCTGGTGGAGATTGAGCAGCGCATTCCTCCCGCCGACGGCGTCCGGCGGACGGCCCTCCGGGAGGGACTGGAGCTGGGGCTGATCGAGTACTTTGACCCCGCGCCGGCCTACCTGGAGCAGCTGGGCCGGCTGATCGACGTGCGCCCCATCAAGGACGCCGGCCTCACAGTGGTGGTCGACGCCATGTGGGGAAACGGGGCGGGTTGGTTTCCTCGCCTGCTGGGCGGCGGCAGGACCCGGATCGTCGAGATCCACGCGGAGCGCAACCCCCTCTTCCCGGAGATGAGCCGGCCGGAGCCAATCCCACCAAACATCGATGTCGGGCTCGCTAAGGTACGCCGGGTCAAGGCCGACGTCGCGATCATCAACGACGGGGACGCCGATAGGGTGGGCGTGGGCGACGAGCACGGCCGCTTCGTCAACCAGCTCCAGGTCTATGCCCTGCTCGCGATGTACTTCCTCGAAGTGCGGGGAGAGCGAGGGGCCATCATCAAGACGCTCTCCACGACATCGATGCTGGAGAAGCTGGGCGCCCTGTACGGCGTACCGGTCTACCAGACCGGCGTCGGCTTCAAGTACGTCGCGCCCAAGTTCCAGCAGACGAACGCGTTGCTGGGCGGCGAAGAAAGCGGCGGCTATGCGTTCCGGGGACATGTGCCGGAAAGGGATGGTATCCTCGCCGGCCTCTATATCCTCGACCTGATGGTGCGCCTCGGCAAGACACCGTCACAACTCATTGATCACCTCTATAGCCTGGTCGGCCCGCACTACTACGACCGGATCGACAGCCGGTTCTCTCCTGAGCTGCGGGAGGCCACCAGGCAGCACATCCTGGATTACCGCCCTTCGACCATCGGTGGGCTGGGTGTCACCGGGCTCGATACGTCCGACGGCTTCAAGTTCGGGCTGGCCGACGGTGGCTGGCTGCTGATCCGCTTCTCGGGCACGGAGCCGATCCTGCGCGTCTACTGCGAGACGACCGAGCAAGAGCGAGTGCGGCCCATCCTGGAGGACGGACTCCGCATCGCGGGGCTGCAACCATGATGCTGGTGGACACCCACGCCCACCTCGACATGAGCCGCTTCGACGGCGACCGTGAGGCGGCTGTCGAACGGGCAAGGCAGGCGCACGTCGGCGCAATCGTCAATGTCGGCATCGACCTCAAGTCGAGCCGGCGCGCAGTCCGGCTTGCGGCCGAGAACGACCTGGTCTACGCAGCAGTGGGGATCCATCCCCACTATGCACGCACGCTCGACGGGGCGGCGCTGGAGTCTCTGCGGGAGATGGCGCTCCAGCCAAAGGTTGTGGCGGTAGGGGAAATCGGCCTGGACTTTTTCCGAGACCTGGCACCGCGCGACGTGCAGACGCGCGCCTTTCGGGCGCAGCTTGCCTGGGCAGGCAAGCTGGCGAAGCCGGTGGTCATCCACGATCGCGACGCACACCGGCAGGTCCTGGACATGCTGCAGGAGTGGGCAGCTGAGATGCAGTCCTCCCCACTCGCCGGGCGGCTGGGGGTTCTGCACACCTTCGCGGGTGACCTGTCGATGGCCAAGTGCGCAATAGAGATGGGGTTCTATATCTCGATCTCGGGGCCGGTAACCTATCAGAATGAGGAACGGCTGCCCGAGGTCGTGCGTGCCGTGCCACTCGACCGGTTGCTGGTGGAGACAGACTGCCCTTACCTGCCTCCCCATCCGCACCGAGGGCAGCGAAATGAGCCGGCCTACGTCCGGCTGGTTGCTGAGAAGGTCGCCGAGCTAAAGGGAATACCGCCGAGCCTCCTGGCGGAGGCCACTACGGCCAACGCCAGGCGCCTCTTCGGTCTGAACGTCGTGGGCTAAGGGCACACGCCGGGATTGGAGCCCGGCGGCTGTGCGTTCATCACAGGTTGAGGGTCTGATTGAAGACGATTGCGCTTCTCGAGCCGCTTGCGGCCGAGCTTGAACAAGTTGAGCAAAAGCTGCGAGAGCCGCAGCACCTAGACTACCCCATCCTCAGGGAGGTGCTGGCCCACCTGCTGGACAGCGGCGGCAAGCGCCTGCGCCCCGCACTCGCCCTGCTTGCCGGGCATGTGTTCGGGGCTGCGTCCGAAAAGCTGATTTCGCTGGCTGCAGCTGTTGAGATGTTACACACCGCCACCCTGGTCCACGACGACCTCATCGACGGAGCGCTGCTCAGGCGCGGGAACCCGACGCTGAACGCAAACTGGAGCTCAGGCGCTACCGTGCTGGCTGGCGACTACCTCTTCGCCCGCTCGGCGGTTCTGGCCGCGGAAACAGAGAACGTGCGGGTCGTGACCATCTTCGCCAACACTCTGACGACCATCTGCAGCGGCGAGCTGCGCCAGGTGTTTGATAGGCATTCCCTCCCCCGCGTGACCGGGGAACAGGAGTGGGAAGAGGCCCTGAGACGGTACGACCTGCGAATCCATGCCAAGACCGCCTCCCTCTTCTCCGCTGCCACGGAAGCGGCGGCCGTCCTGGGCTCCGCTCCCGAGAGCCAGGTGGCAGCACTGCGCGACTACGGGCACTACCTGGGCATGGGCTTCCAGATCATGGACGACGTCCTCGACTTTGAGGGCGAAGAAGAGCTCCTGGGCAAGCCGGTGGGCACCGACCTGCGGGAAGGAATCGTTACCCTGCCCGCCCTCTACTATCTGCGAGCCCACCCTCAGGACGAGAGACTCGGTGCAGCTGTTCGTGACGGTGCCGCGGACGAGACGGTGCGTGAGGCCGTCGCAGCCGTCTGCCGGTCAGGGGCCACCGTGCAGGCAATGGACAGAGCACGCCACTTTGTCGCCCGCAGTCAAGCGGCCCTCGGCGCGCTGCCCGAAGGGGAGCCACGCCGCACAATGCACGCCCTGGCAGAGTACACGATCTCCAGGCGCACCTAGTACGGCAGACTGCCAGAAGCAGGGGCCCGTGGCAGAGCTCTCCGTCGTCATCGTCAGCTGGAATGTCCGTGAGCTGCTTCGCAGGTGCCTGGCATCCCTCCGGACCTCGGATGACCTGTCTCCCTACCCACGGGAAGCCAACGAGATCATCGTCGTCGACAATGGAAGCGGGGACGGAAGCGCCGACATGGTCGCCTCCGAGTTCTCCGAGGTCAACCTCATCCGGAACGCGGACAACCGCGGCTTCACGGCGGCGAACAACCAGGGCCTGGCTGCCAGTCACGGCAGCAAGCTGGTGCTCCTCAATCCAGATACACAGGTGACCGGCGATGCCTTGGCGACGATGGCGGCATACCTGGCTGCACACCCCAGGGTGGGTGCCGTGGGTCCACAGCTGCGCTACCCAGACGGCACTCTCCAGTCATCGCGCCGGCGCTTCCCCACTCTGGCGACCGCCCTGTTGGAGAGCACACTGCTCCAGCAATGGTGGCATGACAACCCTGTGTTGCGCCACTACTACATGCTCGACACGCCAGACGACGCGGCACAGCCGGTCGACTGGGTTGTAGGTGCCTGCTTGATGGTGCGCCGGGAAGTCTTCGAGCAGGTCGGAGGCCTGGACGAAGGCTTTTTCATGTACTCTGAAGAGATGGACTGGTGCCACCGGATCAAGGATGCCGGCTGGGAGGTCGTCTACCTACCTGCCGCTGTGGTGATCCACCACGAGGGCAAGTCCTCCGAACAAGTCGTCGCGGCGCGCCACATCCACTTTCAGAGCAGCAAAGTCCGCTACATCCGCAAGTATCACGGCCACGCCCGCGCAGAGGCTGTGCGCATCTTCCTGCTGGCGACCTATGCCTTCCAGTGGATGCGCGAAGCGCTCAAGTGGCTGGTGGGGCACAAGCGGCCGCTCCGTGCCGGGCGCATTCGCGCCTACGGCCAGGTGCTGCGGTCGGGGTTGGTGGACGCGGCGGAACAAGCCGGGAGGGCGCACCGGCGGCCCGGCAAGGGCGAGACGGGATGAGGGTGCTCTTCGTCAGCGGCGAGTTTCCCCCGATGCAGGGCGGCGTCGGCGACTATACGCGCGAGATGGGCCTTGCACTGCGCGACCTTGGCTGTGAGGTACACGTGGCAACCTCGGCCGCTGCGGGATCGGTGCCGGGGCTGATCGTACACCCACTCATCAAGCGATGGAGCTGGGGCTGCTGGCAAGTTCTGCTAGACCTCATCCGGCGCGAGCGACCCGAGGTCGTGCACATCCAGTACCAGGCGGCTGCCTATGCCATGCACCCAGCCGTCAACTTGCTGCCGTGGCGCGTGCGACGGCTGGGGAGAGAACGGCCCAAGGTCGTGGTCACCTTTCACGACCTGAAGGTGCCCTACCTCTTCCCGAAGGCAGGCCCCGCCCGCCGGTGGATCGTGGAAGAGCTGGCCCGGCGCAGCGATGCCGTGGTGACCACCAACCGGGAAGACTGCGACAGACTGCGCCGGACGCTCACGCGCCCACCGGCCCTGATACCGATCGGATCCAACATCGCCCCGGCTCTGCCGGACGGCTATGACCGGGAGGCATGGCGCAGGCGGTGGGGCGCCGGTCTGAACGACTTCCTGCTCTGCTTCTTCGGCTTCGTCAATGCCCGCAAGGGGGTAGACCTGCTGCTTCAGGCACTGGACCTGGTACGGCTGCCCTCTAGCACCGCAGCAGGGGGGGCGAGCCAGGCCGCTTCGGAGGCCGAACCGGGGCAGGTGCGGCTGCTGATGATCGGCGGGCAGACCGGCGCGAGCGACCCCACGAATGCGACCTACCTGGCGCACATCCAGGGACTAATCGGCGAGTTGGGGCTGCAGGACAGGGTTCGCTGGACCGGGTTCCTCGAACCAGAAGAGGTCTCGGGGAGCTTCCTGGCAGCCGACTTGTGCGTCCTCCCCTTCCGCGACGGACTCTCCTTCTTGCACGGCACCCTCCATGCGGCGCTTGTGCACGGCATGCCGATCCTTACCACGCAGCCACGCGTGACGCTCCCAGAGCTGGCCCACGGGGAGAACATCTACCTGGTTCCCCGCGACGACCCGGCGGCACTGGCGCACGCCATCCTCGACCTGGCGGGCGCACCGGCGCTGCGACGCCGGCTCGGTGAAGGAGCGAGTGCCCTCTCTATGCAGTTCCGCTGGCCTGCGCTCGCCGCCGACACGCTCAGGCTCTATCGGGCAATCGCTGCCCAGTAGGCCCCAGACACGCGGGCGGCCCATTGCCCCGCAGATCATCTTCACAGCCATGCCACGACTACCCATTGAATCGCGCCGGGCGAGGCGACGCCTCTCGCCTCGCCCATGGTGACCGTGCCGGAGCAACAGCGGGCCACCTGCCTCACTTGAGCCTGGCGCCGAGCAGGTTGCAGGCACGCTTGCCCTTTGCTGCCGGGTGCGGTAGAATAGCCGCGGAGATGTCATGGACCACCCAGTCACCGCGCGCCAGGCCCGCTGGGGCCTCCCAGCCATCCTCATCCTCTACCTGGCCTTGGGGTCTCTGTATGCGATCTACACGCCCAAGTGGCAGGCACCCGACGAGCCGGCCCACTACAACTACGTCACGTTCCTGGCCAAACAGCATCGCTTTCCCATCCTCAAGATCGGCGACTATCCCGCCTCCTACCTGGAAGAGGTCAAGGCCGCGCGCTTTCCAGGGGGAATGGGCGTCGAGCCAATCCGGTACGAGTTCCACCAGCCCCCCCTCTACTACCTGCTGGCCGTGCCCGCTTTCTGGCTGGGTGGCGGAGCGCTCCTGCCCCTACGGCTCGTTTCGCTGGCCATTGGCGCGGCCCTGCTGCTGATCGTCTACTGGACCGTGGGCGAGGTTGCCCCAGGCCGGCCTCTCGTCGCCCTGGGCGCCACCGCGTTTGTGGCCTTCCTGCCAATGCATCTGGCCATGACGGCCGCTGTGAACAACGATTCACTCGCCGAGCTGCTCCTGGCGCTCGGTCTGCTTCTCACGATTCGCTACCTGAGAGACGCGCGGGTCGCCGGGGATCGCGCCGACCGAGCGCGCGAGAGGCGCCTGCTCGTTCTGCTGGGGATCACAACGGGGATGGCGTTCCTCACCAAGACTTCAGACTATGTCATCCCCCTGGTGGTGCTGACAGCCATCGCGGTTCGCCACCTCTGGCTGGAAGCGGACCCGCCCTGCTGGCGCGGCACCCTGCTGTCGGTAGCCTGCTACCTGGTTCCTGCTGCAGCGCTGGGGATGCCGTGGTGGCTCCGCAACGTCGCCCAGTATGGATTCCCCGACCTGCTCGGGCTGGGCCGTCACAATGAAGTGGTGGCTGGGCAGCTGCGCACGGCCGAGTTTGTCGCGCAGCAGGGAGCGGCACGGCTGCTCCACGATTTCGCCGTGACGACGTTCCACAGCTTCTGGGGTCAGTTTGGCTGGATGGGGGTGCTACTGGATCAACGGCTGTACCAAGCACTGGCCATTCTTTCGACCATGGCGGTGGCTGGCTTCCTCCTCTGGTTGGCGCGCGCCTGGTCGCGCCGTGCGGCAGCGCCCTCCTGGCAGATCGCGGCCGGCGTGATTCTGGCCCTGTCGGGGCTCTTGACGCTGGCAACCTACGTCTGGTACAACACCGGCTTTCTCCAGCATCAGGGGCGCTACCTCTTCCCGGCGCTGTTGCCGGTCGGGTTGGGTGTAGCGCTCGGCTGGCGTGAAGCCTTGCGGCGCGACCGCGCTCTCTGGATGGCGGCAGCCGCCCTGGCCGCCGCCCTCGGAATCGAGGTGTTCAGAGGATTGCCCACCTGGACGCTGGCCATGCTGGTTGGTCTGGCCGCATTGCTCGCTGTCCGGCGCTTCCTCCCACCCAAGTGGGACGCGGCCATCCAGGCCTGCCCCTACTTCCTGCTGCTGCCTGTCGACCTGGCCTGCCTCTTCCTCTTCATCGTCCCCCAGCTCGGCCCTCGCTAACTGCCAGGAGCATGCCGTGAAAGCCGACCTGCACGTCCACTCGCGGTGCTCTGCAGACGCCCGGTCAAGCATCGCCGGCTATGCGCGGGCGGCGGCGCGCCTGGGACTGGCCGAGCTGGGCTTCTGTGAGCATGCCGACTTTGACCCACGGGATCGCAGCTGCGGCACACTGAACTTGGAGTGCTACGATCGGGAGATAGCCGAGGCACGGTCGGCCGAGCCGCGGGTGCATCTGCGCCAGGGGGTCGAGATCACCTACCAGGCCGGCCTCTCTCCCCAGATTGGCGCTTGGCTGGCTGCACACCCTTGGGACTATGTCGTCACCTCGGTGCACCTCGTGGACTACCCGGACGGGTGGGCCATCATCTCCGAGCCCCCTGCCATCGAGGCTTACTTCCGCAGCCACGGCGTGCGGCAGGCCTACCTCCCTTACTTCGAGGAGCTGCTGAGGGCCGTTAACAGCGGGCTCGGCGATGTGTTGGGGCACCTGGACCTGGTGAAGCGGCACGGGACAGAGGTCTATGGGACATTCGATCCCGCACTCTTCGAGGAAGAGATACGAGCCGTGCTGCGGGCTGTGATCGATCGCGGCATGGCGCTGGAAGTGAACTCGTCAGGCCTACGGCAGGCGCCGTCTGAGCCCTATCCGGGGCTGACCCTGCTCAAGTGGTATGCACAGATGGGAGGAGACCGGATCACCACGGGCTCCGATGCCCACCACGTACGGCACTTGGCCCGCGGAGTCCCGCACGCCGAGGCCATGATCCGCGCGGTGGGCATCCGGACCGTGGTGACATTCGACCGGCGTCGACCGGCCTTCGTCGAGCTAGACCGGGCCGAGCCCCGCGTCACAACTGCACGGAAACAGAGCCCGGCGCCCGCCGGGCAGCCAGAGGAGGTCTACTGACATGCTGCACGGCCGATCCCACATCGAGGAGACGGAGGACAGGTTCCTGGCTCCCTATGCCATGCGCAGCCGGGATTCGAGAGGGCGCGCGTACCCCGATCATGAGCCCGATTACCGAACTGCCTTCCAGCGGGACAGGGACCGGATCATCCACACCACGGCATTTCGACGGCTCGAGTACAAGACCCAGGTCTTTGTCATCTCGGAGGGTGACTACTACCGCACGCGCCTGACCCACACCCTCGAGGTCGCTCAGATCGGCCGGACCTTGGCCCGCGCCCTGGGGGTCAACGAGGACCTCACGGAGACAATATGCCTGGGGCACGACCTCGGCCATCCCGCCTTTGGCCACTCGGGCGAGCAGACCCTCAACGCCCTCATGGCCGGCCACGGAGGGTTCGACCACAACCGTCAGACCCTGCGAATCGTGGAGAAGCTGGAGGAACGCTACCCCGCCTGGCCGGGCCTCAACCTGACCTGGGAAGCTCGCGAAGGGCTGGTGAAGCACGAGACCGACTATGACGTCAGCGATGCCGGCGCCTATGAGCCACACCTGGCCTGCTCCTTGGAGGGCCAGATTGCCAACATCGCCGACGAGCTGGCCTATACGGCCCATGACCTCGACGATGGCCTGCACTCCGGCCTCTTGAACCCGAGGGACCTGGCCGGCGTGCGCCTCTGGACCCAGCTGGTTGGGCAGCTTGAGATTCCCGGCTGTGCCGAGCTGAGCCAACTGGACCGGCACAGGTTGATCCGCACCTTGATCGGGTGGGGGGTGACCGATGCCGTGCATACCACCTCACTGCGACTCGGCGAGGAGAGGATCGACTCGGCCGCCCGGCTGAGGGAAAGGGGAAAACCGATCATCGGGTTCTCCGATCAGACGGCGACCCTGATCCGTGAGCTCAAAGGGTTCCTATACGAGCGAATGTACCGTCACTGGAGGGTCATGCGCATGGCCGCCAAGGCGCAGCGCATGCTGGAGGCGCTGTTCCACGCCTATGCCGAGGAGCCCGGACAACTGCCCGAGCCGGTGCAGCTTCGGGCGGCCGGAGGGGATTCGCTCGAGAGGGTTATCTGCGACTACATGGCGGGCATGACCGACCGCTTTGCCCTCGAGGAGTATGCCAGGCTCTTCGATCCTGCGGTGCGGGTGTAGAGGTGGCGCGGTCCGGTGCGCAACCCTTCTTGCCCCCGTGCGTAGAGTCAAGTGATGAGCGGGAAGAGCACGCTCCGGTGAGTACCAACTTGGCTCTGTGAGGTGGCAGGATGGACGTGGGAAGGGCATTCTCATTCGTAGTAGATGACAAGGATTGGGCAGTCAAGATCCTGATCGGTGCGGGGATTCTGCTGGCCGGAATCCTCTTCTCGTGGCTGTTGGTCATCCCCCTGATCGCCGCTCTGGCCCTGCTGAGCGGCTACTCGCTGGAGATCACACGCCGCGTCATCCGGGGGGATGCGCAGCTCATGCCAGAGTGGAAAGACTGGGGCACGTTGCTTGCCGATGGGCTCAGGGTGATGGTGGTTTCTCTCGTCTATGCCCTGCCAGCCATCCTGGTCGGATTGGCGCTCGGCCTGCCGGGCGGCTTGCTCGGCGACGCGAACTCGGGTACGGCCCGGGCGCTCGGAGAGCTGCTGTCGATCATCGCGACCCTCCTGAGCATTGGCTGGGGCATTGTCATCTCCTTCCTGCTGCCGGCTGCGTTCGGGCGCCTGGCCGACCAGGGGAGCCTGGCTGCAGCGCTCCGGTTCAGCGATGTAATCGGCCTGGTGCGCCGCAACTTCTCGACCTACCTGGTGACCGTCTTGATGAGCTGGGTCGCTTCGATCGTGGGCGGCCTGGGAAAGCTGGTCTGCGGCGTCGGATGGTTGGCCACGATCCCCTACAGCGCCATGGTGAACGGGCACCTGTATGGGCAGGCCTATCTGGTCGCGCGCAGCCGCACCGTCTAGCCTGCCTCGCTGGGCCACGGTTTCGTAGTGATCTGTCCAGTTCTGGACCAAGGAGGGTATGATGTTCTGTTCCAAGTGCGGCACCTCGAACGACGAGGGTGCACTCTATTGTGGCAATTGCGGCGCGACGTTGGACGCCGACGAGCAGTCTGCCGCCGAGTTGGCGGAGCCGGCTGTGGCCGCCGCTGAGACAGCCGTCGACGCCGGCACCGAAGTGATCGAGGCCGGTGTGCCCATTGTGCCGGCCCCAGAGGAAGGGGTGCCGGCTGCGCCCCCCAGGGCCGAGACGGCCCGCCTGGCCAGCCCAGAGCTGGAGATGCCGCAGCCGGCTCCTGTGCCGGCACCCGCGGTCACCCCGCGCCGGCTGAGCCCTGAGTCAGCGTTCTTGGTCGAGTTCCTGGCAGGCATTTTCGGGCTGCTTGGAATTGGCTACCTGGCTGCCGGTAAGACCAATGACGGAGTCGTCCGGTTGGTCGTGTGGCTGGTCTACACGGTCCTGGCTTGGCTGACCATCTCACTGCTTGCGGCGATCGTAGTCGGCCTGGTTTGCATCCCGTTCCAGCTGATCCTCCAGATCCTCGTCCCGCTCTGGTCGGCCAACAAGCTCAAGAGACAGCTGATTGCCGAAGGCTAGCCACCACGGCCTTCGACCGAAAGGAGAAAAGAGACATGGATTGTCCAGCATGTGGCTCCCCCAATGAGGAAAACGCTCTCTTCTGCGGGAGCTGCGGAACGACGCTGAGCCGGGCAGAAGAGGCCGCTCAGGAGACACTAGCCGAGGCCACCGCCGCGGTTGAGGCGGGCCGCGAGGAGTCGTTCGTGCCGCCGGCCACGCCCAGGGCGGTGGCTGCTCCGGCAAGGGAGCCCGAGCCCCTGTACGCCGGGCCGAGCCAGAGCGTGCCGACCAGCGGCCTGGCGATCGCATCGCTGGTGCTGGGCATCGGCGGGCTTACCTTCCTGCCACTTGTGGGCAGCATCATCGCCGTCATCTTGGGCCCCATGGCCCGCAACGAGATCCGCCGCCGCCCGGACCAGGTGTCCGGAGACGGCGTCGCCCTCGTGGGGATGATTCTGGGCTGGATCGGCATTGGGCTCACAGTCCTGGGGTTGCTGCTCTTCGGTGCAATCACCGTGTGCGCCATGGCCGGCGCCTTTGGGGCTGGCTGGCCTACCAACTAGCTCCCCAGGCTATCGAGGAGGAATCATGGAAGCACTGCTTGGGGTATTCACCGCATTCGGCCTGGCCTCGTCGGCCGGCCTCAACGCCTACATACCACTGCTGGTTGTGGCGCTCCTCGGTCGTTTCACCGACCTGATCACGCTGACGGCGCCCTGGGATGCACTGGAGAGCTGGTGGGTTATCGGGATACTGGCGGTCCTTCTCGTCGTCGAGGTCGTGGCCGACAAGATCCCGGCCGTCGACACGATCAACGACACCGTCCAGGGCTTTGTCCGGCCGGCGGCCGGTGCGATCGTCTTTGCGTCCAGCGCGGGGAGCATCAGCAACGTACACCCCGTGCTGGCGATCATCTGCGGCATCCTGGCCGCCGGAGGAATCCACGCGGTCAAGGCCACGGCCCGTCCGGTCATCACGGCCACGACCGCCGGCATGCTGAACCCGGCGGTAAGCACGGCAGAAGACGTGACGTCGCTCGTCATTTCCGTGCTGTCTATCGTGCTGCCCCTCCTGGCCCTCATCCTGCTCCTGCTCATGGTCATCTGGGTCGCACGCTGGATAGGGGGGCGACGAGCCCGCCGCGAGAGAGACGAGCTCTAGACCGTCGCCCATCCTCCGAGCCCTCCCTGCCACAGGGGAGGGCTCGGCTGCAGGTCCGGTAGCCCGGCGAACGGTTGCAGCCCCCCGCAACTGATGCTATACTCGGCCGCATGCAGGACCCGATCGTCGTCCGGCCGCTCTGCCAACCCGAGGAGTTCCGTGCTTGCCACCAGGTGCAGCGAGAAGCCTGGGCATTTCCCGACCTCCTGGTCATCCCCTACACGCAGCTCATCACCATCCAGCACAATGGGGGCATCGTCCTGGGTGCCTTTGACGGCCCGCAGTTGGTCGGCTTCGTCTTCGGCTTCCTGGGCCGCGACGAGGAGGGCATGCTCTACCTCTTCTCCCAACGGATGGGGGTCCTGCCGGCTTTCCAGGGAAAGGGGATCGGCGAGCGGCTGAAGTGGGCGCAGCGGGCATGGGCCCTGGAGCACGCGCTCGACCGCATCCTGTGGACCTACGACCCGCTGGAGACCCCCAATGCCTACCTCAACATCACCAAGCTGGGGGGCACCGTGCGCCGGTACCAACGGGACATCTATGGCGAGCACGACACGCCACTGCACAGCGGTCTTCCCACCGATCGATTTCTCGTGGAGTGGGAGCTGAGCAGCTCAAGGGTCCTGGCCCGGCATGCGTCTCCCTCGGCCTCCCAGGACACCGGTACATGGCTCGCCGAGCTGGGCCAACCCGTGAACGCGCTCTCCCAGAACGATCGGGGGCTTGCCGAGTGCGGACCAGTGGATTTCCGGCGGCAGGGTGCCGCCCTGCTGGTTGGGGTGCCGGGCCAGTGGCAGGCCCTTCGCAGGGCGAACGGCGCGCTGGCCGCAGAGTGGAGGCAGAGAACGCGCGAGCTGTTCGAGCACTACCTGGGCCAGGGGTATGCCGTCACCGGCTACGCCAGGGGCTGCGCCGCAGACGTGTTCAATCTCTACCTCATGGAGCGCTCCGTGTTGGGCGACCAGGGGCAATCTCAAAGGGGAGAGCGATGAGAGACATCGAAACGTACCTTCTGGACCGGCGGGCGGAGATGGAGGGCATGCTGGAGCGCCTCGTCATGCTCGAGTCGCCCACCTTCGACCGAGAGGCAGTCAACGGGGTTGGTGGGGCCTTGGCAGAAGCGTTCGGCGCACTGGGCGCCAAGGTAGAGCGGCTTCCCCAAGCCGGCTACGGCGATCACGTGCGCGTGACCTGGGGCGAGGGAAGCCGCCAGATCCTGCTCATGGGCCACATGGACACCGTCTGGCCCATCGGCGAGACCCGGCAGCGCCCCTTCAAGACGGCCTCCCATGGAACCGGCGCTCCGCGGACCGCCACCGGGCCGGGCTGCTTCGACATGAAGGGCGGACTGGTGATCGGCCTCTTCGCAGCAGCTGCCCTGAAGGACCTGCACCTGAGCCCTGCCCACCGCCTGGTCTTTCTCTTCAACTCCGACGAAGAGGTGGGCAGCCCCACCTCGCGCCAGGCTATCGAGACGGAGGGGAGGCGCAGCGACTACTCCCTGGTGCTGGAGCCATCGCGCGAGGACGCCCTGGTCACCTGGCGCAAGGGTGTCGGCCGGTTCGAGCTGGAGATTACAGGGGTTGCGTCGCACTCCGGCGCAGCACACGAGCGGGGCGTGAGTGCGGTACAGGAGCTGGCCCATCAGGTGCTGCGGTTGGAGGGCATGACCGACTATGGGCACGGAACCACCGTCAACGTCGGGATCGTACGGGGAGGATCGCGAGTCAACATCCGGCCCGAGTCTGCCTACGCCAATATCGACCTGCGCGTCCTGACGCCGGAGGAAGGCGAGCGCATGACCGAGGCAATCCGTGGCCTTAGCCCGGTTGACCCCAGGACCACCCTCGAGGTGAAGGGAGGTTTGAACCGGCCGCCCTGGGCACCCACCCCCGCCGGCGAGGCCCTGTTTCGGCGTGCGCGCCGTGTCGGGAGCGAGCTGGGCCTCGACCTTCATCCCGCCGGCACAGGCGGCGGCTCAGACGGCAACTTCACGGCTGCTTTGGGCGTGCCCACCCTCGATGGACTGGGGCCGGTGGGCGAGGATGCCCATGCCCTGACCGAGTGGGTGGACCTCGACTCGCTTCCGCGCCGCGCCGCGCTGCTGGCCGGGCTGCTCCTGGAACTGGGAAGATGACCATCGTCTATCTGTCCCCGCATCTGGACGACGCCGTCCTCTCCTGCGGTGGGGCCATCCGGCAGCAGGCGGCACGGGGCGAATCGGTATGCGTCATCACCCTGATCACGGCCGACGTCGCACCGGGCACTCCTCTCTCGCCCTTTGCGCAGAGGCTGCACCGCGACTGGGGAAGCCATCCACAGCCCTTCAGCCTTCGGCGCGCCGAGGATTTGGCCGCCCTGACGCTGCTGGGTGCCCGGGCGATGCACCTGGACTATCTCGACGCCATCTACCGGTCCGGATCGGACGGTTCGTGGATGTACACAGATGGAAGTCGGCTCTTTGGGCCCGTACGGGCAGACGACCCGCTGGCGCGCGAGGATGCGGGGCAGCTCGCCACGGCACTGGCCGTGCTGCTGGAATCCACCCTCTCGCCGCACGAGCCAACACAGGTCTATGCACCGCTGGCGGTGGGCGCACACGTGGATCACCAGATTGTCCACTCCGCAGGCAGGGTATTGCTGAAGAGGGGGTACCCAGTCGCCTTCTACGAGGATTACCCCTACGCCGGGAAAGACGGGGCCACAGATGCCGCCCTTGGGGCCGCTGGAGCGCAGGCGTGGCGCGTAGAGGCCCGGGCGCTCGAGGCGGCTGACGTGGAGGCCAAGGTGAGCGCCCTGGGCTACTACCGCAGCCAACTGCCGATGCTCTTCGGCGGCGGCGAGGCCATGATAGGCGCCGTGTGGTCCTTTGCGTCGACGCGTCTCCCCGGGGCAGGACTCGCCGAGCGAACTTGGCAGCCTGCAGCGCCCGCGCGACCGGCTGAACCCTCCGCACAAGGGAGCTGAGCCTTGGCAGACCTGGTCAACGTGGAGCTGACGGCTCTCGCTCATGGCGGCTCCGCCGTGGGGCGCCATGCAGGGCGCGTTCTCTTTGTCCCCTATGCCATCCCTGGCGAAAAGGTGCGCGTCGAGGTGGTGGAGACTCACGACCGCTGGGCGCGGGCACGCCTGGTAGAAGTCTTGGTGCCATCGCCACAGCGTGTCGATCCGCCCTGCCCCTACTTCGGGCCCGGGCGCTGCGGCGGCTGCCACCTTCAGCACATCGCCTACAGTACCCAGGCCGAGCTCAAGCAGAAGGTCGTCGCCGACCAGCTCGCGCGTGTCGGCGGGCTGCGCCAGGTCCCTGTCCTGGACATGATCGCGGCTGAAGACCCGTGGCACTATCGCAACCACATCACTCTGAGCCCAGTCCCATCTGCACCAGGGGGCGGGCAGGAGCCGCTTCCACCCCGCAGCCGGATGGGCTTCCTGGGCTCCGACAGCCACACGGTCTTTCCTGTGGAGGGGTGCCTGCTCGCCGATCCCCTCATCGACGAGGCGTGGTGCGCGCTTGACCTCGACTGGCCCCAGCTTCGCCGCCTGAGCCTGCGCTGCGGTTCGGCGACCGGCGACCGCATGGCGGTCTTTGAGCTGGATCGCTACATGGACTTTGAGATCGAGGTGGACCTGCCGGTGTCCTGCGTGATCCTGCTGGCCGATGGGGAGCCAGTTGTCCTGGTGGGCAAGCGCTACCTCAGCGAGAAGGTCGCCGCCCGCGAGTATCGCATCTCTGCCGGAAGCTTCTTCCAGGTGAACACGGCCGGAGCCGAGGCCTTGGTTGCCATCGTGCGCGAGTTCCTGCAGCCCAAGCTCAGCCATTCGCTGGTCGACCTCTACTGCGGGGGCGGCCTCTTTGGCCTCGCCCTCGCCGCAGACGTGGGGCGGGTTACCGGCATCGAGTCTGCCCCCACCTCGGCAGCCGACTTCCGCCATAACGCGGTGGGTCTGGAGGACGTGCAGCTGATCGAGGAGGATGCAGAGAGAGGGCTGGCTCAGCTCGAAGGCCCGGTCGACTTGATCGTGCTGGACCCACCCAGGGCCGGCGCCGGCCCGGAGGTGGTCGCCCAGATCGGCCGCCTGGCACCGCGGCGCATCGCATACGTCTCCAGCGACCCAGCCACATTGGCCCGCGATGCTCGCCTGCTCACCGGCACAGGGTATCGCCTCCTGGCAGTGCAGCCGGTCGACATGTCCCCGCAGACCTTCCACGTCGAGTGCGTGGCGCACTTTTCGCGCCAGCCGTAACGGCCGTCGGACAGCGTGAGTCCACCGTGATCCGGCCGGCCGCCCAGTTGCCCGGCGGGACACCCGGTGATAGAATGGCCACACTGTGAGCGACGACTCGGACAAGCCGTTGCATGTTGCGCTCAATGCGCATCTTTTGTCCCTGGCCGCAAGCTACCGCAGCGCGGGAATCAGTTGGTATGCTCAGAACCTTCTCCGCGAGCTGCCCGCCATTGACCCCCATATCCGCTACACCGTTTTCCTCAATGAGAAGAGGTATCAGGGCGCACCCGGCCTCCACCTGCGCCACACCCACCTTCCGGCACACCAACCCCTCGTGCGCATCTTTTGGGAGCAGTGCGTCCAGCCATGGGCGCTGGTTCGCGAGGGAGCAGACCTGCTGCACGCACTGGCCCTGGTGGGGCCAGTCGCCGGCACCCGCCCTATGGTCCTGACCATCCACGACCTCAGCTTCCTCCACTATCCCCAGAACTTTCACGCAGGCAAGAGGCTCTACCTCCGGCTCTTTACCAAGTGGTCGGTTCAGCGCGCGCAGAGGGTCATCGCCATCTCAGAATCCACGCGGCGTGACATCCTGGACCGGTATGGCGTGCCGGAAGGCAAGGTAGACCGGATCTACTATGGCGTGGATCCGATCTTCCGCCCCCTTCCTTCCGATCGGGTCGTCGAGTTCCGGGCCCGGCAGAGGCTCCCAGACCGCTTCCTGCTGTTTGTCGGCACGCTGGAGCCGCGCAAGAACGTCACGCGGCTGATAGAAGCCTACGCGCTGCTGCCCAAGGGCCGCCCGCCGCTCTACATCGTGGGCGGCAAGGGCTGGCTCTACGACGAGGTCTTTGCGCGGGTCGAAGCGCTGCACCTGGACAGGGCCGTGCACTTCGCGGGACACGTCCCAGGGCAGGAGCTTCCCTGGTGGTACAACGCCGCCGAGCTTCTGGTCTACCCTTCCCTCTACGAAGGGTTCGGTTTGCCCCCCCTGGAGGCGATGGCGTGCGGGACGCCGGTCATCACATCCGGCGTCTCCTCCCTTCCCGAGGTGGTAGGCTCGGCGGGCATCACGATAGACCCTACAGATGCCGGTGCGCTGACCGCCGCCATGGTCCGAGTGCTGGCGGAGGAAGAGATGAGGCGGGCAATGAAGGCTGCCGGGCTCGAACAGGCCAGGGCATTCTCCTGGCAGCGGGCTGCCGGGGAAACCGTGACCAGCTACCGGCGCGCCTTGGGCGGCGGAGTGCGGCGAGATGTTTGAGCGCTACCGGCGGATACTGGCCATCGCCTTGCCGGTGCTGGACGCCGTGCTGATCAACGTCGCCTTTGCCCTGGCCTATTGCATGCGGTACGACCTCCAGTGGTTTGCGGCAGTGGACCCGGCCTTCCGGGTTCCTCACAGGGCCTTTGTGCCCGTCTCACTGGCCCTGACGGGGCTTCTCCTCATCATCTACAAGATCGGAAGGGTGTACGACCAGCCTCGCGGCGCTTCCTGGTTCGACACATTCTACCGGATCCTCACCGGGACGGCCACGGGCATCATCCTGGTCGTCTTCACCTTTGTCATCTTCTTTCAGCCCCTCTACTCGCGCCTCATCTTTTTCTACGCCGCCATCCTGATCGTGATCCTCCTGGGAGCCAGCCGATCGGTCAAGCGCATCATCCTCCAGCAGCTGCGCAAGAGAGGCCTGGGCGTCGACCGCGTGCTGATCGTCGGCGCCGGCGAAGTCGGGCGCACCGTGATGCGCAACATCGTGGCTCAGCCGGCGTTGGGATACCAGATCGTAGGCTTTGTGGACGACGATCCCGAAAAGGGCGCGACCGACATAGGCCGGTTCAAGGCGATGGGCGAGACGGCCAACCTTCCGCGCTTGGTCCAGGAGCTGGCCGTCGACGAGGTCATCCTCACACTCCCCTGGATGTACCACCGCAAGATCGTGAGCATTATGGCCCAGTGCGAGCGCCACAAGGTGCGGGTCCGGATCGTGCCTGACATGTTCCAGATGTCGCTCAGCCGGCTTCAAACCGTCGACCTGGGAGGGGTACCCCTCATCGGCGTGCAGGAGATCGAGATCAGTCGCGGCAAGACGCTGCTGAAACGGGTCATGGACGTGACGATCGCACTGCTGGGACTTGTCTTCCTTTGCCCCCTCATGCTCCTGATCTCGCTTGCCATCAGGTTGGATTCGAAGGGGCCGGTCATTTTCCGGCAAATCCGCGTCGGCAAGGGAGAGCGGCTCTTCTCGATGTTCAAGTTTCGCTCGATGTGCGAGAACGCCGAAGAGGAGCAGGAAAAGCTCATGGATCAGAACGAGGCCAGCGGCCCCCTCTTCAAGATCCGCAACGATCCCAGGGTGACCCGGGTGGGACGCTTCCTGCGCCGCACGAGCCTCGATGAGCTGCCGCAATTCCTCAACGTCCTGCTGGGACAGATGAGCCTTGTGGGCCCACGGCCCGCCCCTCCGTCGGAAGTTCAGCGCTACCAGCCGTGGCACAAGCGCCGCCTGGAGGTGTCGCCGGGTCTCACAGGCCTGTGGCAGGTCTCAGGCCGCAGCGAGCTGACCTTTGACGAAATGGTGCTGCTTGATCTATACTACATCGAGAACTGGTCGCCCGGGCTGGATCTCCAGATCCTGCTTAGGACCGTGCCCCAGTTCTTCTTCGGCAACGGCGCCTATTAGTGTGGCTTCCCCCCGCTTATGTGGGGTGGGGTAAATCCTGAAACCCTTTGGAGGTGAACGAGATGTGGCGATGTGGTGCGTGTGGATACGTGTGGGATGGGGAAGAAGCCCCGGATGAGTGCCCCAAGTGCGGTGCACCCAAAGAAAAGTTCTCCCAGATCGAGGAAAAGGCTGCGGAGCTGATCGAGCGCTCGCGCTTTACCAACAGCTTGCACATGCAGCTCTTCGGCCTGCTGGAACAGGTCATGGATGTTGCCGAGGAGGGGATCGACGACAACCTCGATCCCATGTGTGTCAAGATCTTTGAGCGGTCTCTCGGCATGGCCGAGACGCTGACACAGTCGATCAAGGCCGAGCTCCAGGGCCACATGAACAAGGGGAAGTGGGGCTAGCTCCTTCCTGGCCAACGTAAGGCCGGCACAGAAGGGCTAGGGCGGGATTCTATCCCGCCCTAGTCCGGTGCACCCTCCACCAAGCGGCCCATCTGCACGTTCCAGACGCAGCAGTGCCACAAAAAGTCGGCCGGAAAGACATGCAGGTCGGTCGCCGTGATCAGCGCCTGGTCAAGGCCCTCGCCCAGGCGGTTCAGAAGGAAACGCTGGCGGCGGATATCCAGCTCTGATAGGATGTCGTCCAGCAGCAGCACCGGCTGCTCTCCTGTCTCCCTGTGCATCAGCTCCACCTCAGCCAGCTTCAGCGCGAGCGCCGCGGTGCGCTTTTGTCCCCGTGAACCGTAGACACCGGCATCCATGTCGTCGATCAGGAAGCGCACCTCATCCCGGTGGGGGCCGACGAGCGTCACCCCGGAAGCCAGCTCGCGCCGCCGCTGCGCTTCCAGCTGAGCTTGAAAGGCGGCCTTGACCTCCTCGGCCCCTGCTTGCTCCTCATGCTCGACGCTTGGCAAGTAGCGGAGGCGGAGCCGCTCTGCCCCGTCGGTCAGCTCCCCGTGGACACGGTGAGCCAGCTCGTCGAGGACGACCAGCGCCCGCCGGCGGCAGACAACCAGGTGGGCGCCGTCCTTGATCAGACGCTCATCCCAGAAGGCCAGCTGACCGGCATCCCCGCCGCGCTCGCCAAGGTCACGAAGGAGGGCGTTGCGCTGGGTGACGACCTCGTTGTAGCGCGCCAGGGCCGCGCAGTAGGGAGGATCGATCTGGCATAGGGTCACGTCCAGGTAGCGGCGCCGCAGGCCGGGCGCCCCGTACACCAGCGCAATGTCCTCGGGCAGGAAGAGCACCACATTGAGGTGCCCCAACAGGTCCATTGCCCGCTTGGGGACGCCGTTAAGCCGGATCTGCTTCCGGAAGCGTCCCCCGTTGTTCGCCTCCTGCGTCAGGGTGATCTCGATGGCCAAGTCGCGCTGGCTCCCCGGCCCAGGCGGGGTCGACGAGGGTCCAGCGTGGCGCGACACCCGCCCCACCAACCGCGCGTACGGGAGCGGCTCGTGCTCGGTCACCAACCGGTTGACCACCTCACGATCGGTGCCGGCATGGGGTGAGCGGGACGTCGCCAGGTAGAAGACGGCCTCCAGCAAATTGGTCTTGCCCTGGGCGTTGTCTCCCAGCAAGACGGTGACCCCAGGGGTCAGATCCAGGTCCAGGCGGACGTAGTTGCGAAAGTTGTGCAGCGACAGGTGGGCCAGGTGCATGGCCGGATTGTAGCACAGGTGGGCTCCCTATGGCGATCCGAGTGAGGTGTGTTGCCGTTCTGCCCGGTTTGTGGCACAATTCGCTGTGGGCGAGGGGCCAGCTGGCCTGTGCCCAAAAGGGAGGGACCTCCACGAAGCCTATGTGCGCCAAGAGCCATAACCGGTTCCTTGTCTGCCTTGTCCTTGTTGCCGCTTTGCTCGCTACCCTGCTGGCCGGCTGCGCCTCCCGGCCCACCGGCCAGCTCCGCTACGGGCTCACACTGGCTCCCTCGGGGATCGATCCCCACGTGAACGCATCCTCGGAGCTGGGTATCCCCCTCACCTCGGTGTACGACACGCTGATCTACCTCGACCCGGAGACCGGCGAGTTCGTCCCGGGCTTGGCCGAGCGGTGGGAGATATCCGGCGACGGCCTAGCGTACACCTTCTACCTCAAAGAGGGGGTCAAGTTCCACGACGGAACTGCCTTCGACGCCGAGGCGGTCAGGTTCAACCTGGACCGGATCACGAGCGAGGCGCTGGCTTCGCAAAAGGCCAGGTTCATGCTGGGCCCCTATGACAGGACCGAGGTGGTCGACGACGGCACCGTCCGCATCCTCCTCAAGCAGCCCTATGCGCCTCTTATGGACTCCCTCAGCCAAGTTTACCTCGGCATGGCCTCGCCCGCTGCGGTCCAGAAGTGGGGGGCGGACTACCAGCTTCACCAGGTAGGGACCGGACCATTCGTTATGGCCGAGTACCTGCCCGGAGATCATCTACTGCTCAGGCCGAACCCTGACTACGATTGGGGGCCGTCGGTCTACCGCCAGCGCCGCGCCAGGCTGGCCGAGATCGAGTTCCGCTTCTTCACCGATGCGGCCACCCGCTCCCCCGCCCTGGAGTCGGGCGAGGCGGACGTCATGGGTGAGATCCCGCCGCAGGACGCCAGGCGGCTCGAGTCGAGCACCGATCTCAAGGTTCAGGTGGTGCCCATCCCAGGCGTCTCACTCATGTTCTTCCTGAACATGACCCGCCCTCCGCTGGATGACCTTCGTGTCCGGCAGGCGCTGCTCTACGGGACCGACCGGAAGGCGATCATCTCGACGGTGTTCCAGGACCTGTCGCCGCTGGCGTATGGCCCGCTGGCAGCCAACACCCTGGGGTACGACCCGGCCGTGCAGGGCTACTACCCCTACGACCCCGAGAAGGCCGCAGACCTCCTCGCCGAGGCCGGCTGGGCCGACTCGGACGGCGATGGCACATTGGACAAAGGAGGGCAGCGCCTGGTCCTGGATGCAGTCCTGATGGGTTGGGGCTCGATGCCCGAGGCGAGCCAATTGATGGCCTCGCAGTGGCAGGCACTGGGCGTCCAGGTCGAGAGCCGGGTCGTCAGCTACTCCGAAGCGCTCCAGATTGCCGGGGAGGGCATGTACCACCTGATCCCATTCAACCTCTCGGGCAGCGATCCCGACATTCTCCGCAAGTTCTTCCACTCGACGGCCAGTTTCAACTGGTCTCGGACCAACGACGCTGAGATGGACGGTTGGCTGGACGAAGCCTCCCGGCTGACAGACCGCGCGCAGAGGGTCACCCTCTACGGCCGGGTTCAACACCGGGTGATGGAGCAGGCCCTGATCCTGCCCATCCGCGACTATGTCAACCTGAACGGCGTGTCAAGCCGTGTGCAAGACCTGCGCTACGACGGCCAGGGCTGGTTCCCATGGCTCATTGACGTAGGGCTCGCGCCCGCCGGCAAATAGAGGAGGCCGGTTCTCGGCAGGCGCCGGAAACGACATGCCGCGGCCGGCCGGCTCGGCCCAGGTGAGGGAATGGCCGCCAGGTACTTCTTCAGGCGTGCTCTCGGGGCGATCTTTGTCCTCTGGCTGGCAGCGACCCTGGCCTTTGTCGCCCTCAAGCTGACCCCGGGCGATCCCGCCCAGGCGCTGCTGGCGGCCTCGGGCGCTACGCCGGCGGAAATCGCGGAGCGGCGGGCGCATCTGGGGCTCGATGATCCCCTTCTTCTCCAGTACGGCCGGTATCTGGCTGAGCTGGTCCGCTTGGATCTGGGCGAGTCGTGGCTTCATGGCCGGCCGGTCGGGCGGATGATCGTGGAGCAGCTTCCCTCCACACTCGCGCTGGCGCTTGCCGCGACGGCTGTCGCCGTCCTGTTGGGGTTGCTCTTGGGCCTGCCGGCTGCCCTCCGCCGCGGCACTTGGCTCGATACGCTCGCCACAAGCTGCGCAGTGATCGGCCTCTCCACACCCACCTACTGGTCCGGCCTGCTGGCCATCCTCGTCTTTTCGCTCTACCTGCGCTGGTTCCCTTCCGCAGGCCAGGGCTCGCCGGCCCACCTGGTCCTTCCGGCAGCCGTGCTTGGCTTTGCCATGTCGGGGGCAATCGCGCGAGTTGTGCGCGCCCAGGTGGCCGAGGTGTTGAGCGCGAACTATGTGATCGCGGCCCACGCCAAGGGGCTGACCCCGCGCCGGGTCCTCTTTGTCCACATCCTGCGCAACGCCATGGGGCCTGCGCTGGCAGTCACTGCACTGCAGTTTGGGTTCATGCTGAGTGGCGCCGTCGTCACCGAGTCGGTCTTTGCGCGGCGCGGCCTCGGTAAGCTGGTCGTCCAGGCCATCATCTGGCGCGACCTGCCCGTCGTCCGAGGGGTGATGCTGGTGGCAGCGATTGCCTTTGTGCTCACCAGCCTGGTGTCGGACCTAGCCCGCGGGTGGCTCGACCCCCGGCTCCGCGAGGAGCAGCAGTGAGCGCTCGGGCAGTGGGCCGGCGCCGGCGCCGCGTCCGCCTGGTGCCGGCTGTGGCGGCAGCCTGGCTGCTGCTTGCCGGAGCCATGGCACTCCTGGCCCCAGGCCTGGCGCCCGAAGGGCCCATGACGGCCGACCCGGCCCGTGCGCTGCTGCCGCCGGGGGCAGGCAGCCCCCTGGGGACCGACTTCCTGGGGCGCGAAGTCTGGGTGCGGCTGGTCTGGGGCGCGCGGTTGACGCTCACCGTTGGGGCGGTCGCTGCCGGCCTGGCCGTCGCCATCGGGCTGCCCCTGGGGCTGGCGGCAGGGAGCCTGGGTGGGTGGGTAGATTCTCTGCTGATGCGGCTGGTGGATGGGCTGTTGGCCTTTCCGGGGCTCCTGCTCGCTATGGCGGTGATGGCCATCCTCGGCGTGGGCATGGAGTCGGCTGCAATCGCCGCCGGCCTGGCGGCCGCGCCGGCCTACGCGCGGGTGGCTCGAAGCGTCGCCCACGAGGTGCGCATCCAGCCCTACCTCGATGCCGCGCGGGCCGTCGGCTGTAGCCCGTGGCGCATTGCCATCCGCCACATCCTGCCAAATGCCGGCCCGGCCCTGGTTTCCTTCGCCGGCGCGCAGCTCGGCTCGATCCTGCTCATGATCGGTGCACTGAACTTTCTCGGGCTCGGCGATTCGCCCGGAAGCCCAGAGTGGGGTATGATGCTGGCCGACGGGCGGGGATACCTGCGCCAGGCGCCATGGGCGAGCCTCTTCCCGGGGTTGGCCTTGACCCTGACTGTCCTTGCGGTCAACCTGCTGGGTGACGCGTGGGAATAGGCCGTCCTCAGCGTATCGATAGTGGGGGACCAATGACTCAAGAACTGGACGACTTGCTCCAAGCCGCCGGCCCGCTGATTGAGCTGGCGATCGCGGAGGACATAGGGCCGGGCGATGCCACCGGTGAGATGCTGCCGGCCGCGCAGCGCCTTCGCGGCGAGGTCACCGTCAAAGCAGCCGGCGTTTTGGCCGGGCTGCCGGTCATGGAGGCGGTCTTCCGCCGCATCGACCCGTCCGTCGAGTTCACCCCGCTCGCAGCCGACGGCCAGGAGGTCGTCCCCGGCGAGGTTGTCGCCGAGGTGCGCGGCCCGGCCCGGGGCCTCCTGGCGGCCGAGCGGACCGCGCTGAACTTCCTGCAGCGCATGTCGGGTATCGCCACGCTGACGAGGCAGTTTGTGGATGCCGTCGCCACCACCCACGCGGCCATCCTGGACACGCGCAAGACAGTCCCCGGCTTTCGCGTCCTCGACAAGTACTCCGTGCGCATGGGTGGCGGGCGCAACCACCGCGCCGGACTGTACGACATGATCCTGGTCAAGGACAACCACATCGAAGCCGCCGGGGGCATCTCGCCTGCGATCCGCCTGGCTCGGGCACTGCACCCCGAGCTGCCCATCGAGGTCGAGGCAAAAAACCTGGCGGAGCTGCGCGAGGCGCTGCGCGCCGATCCGCCCCTCGACCGGATCATGCTGGACAACATGGATTTGGAGACGATGCGCGAAGCCGTGCGGATCACGGCCGGCAGGGTCGAGCTGGAAGCCTCGGGTGGCGTCACACTCCAGACCGCCGGTGCGATTGCCGCCACAGGGGTCGACTGCATCTCGGTGGGCGCACTGACCCACTCGGTGCGAGGGCTCGACATCAGCCTAGAGGTGACCGGCGAGGCCGGCGCAGGCCGCCCGGCCGCCGGCTCGCCCGGCGAGCGGGCCGCAGCACTCAAAGCAGCGCTCGGCCGCCGTGCCGTTATCCTCGGTCATCACTACCAGCGCGAAGAGGTCCTCGCCCTGGCCGACCTCAGAGGCGATTCGTTCCAGCTGGCGCGCGATGCCGCCCTGGCGGACGCCGAGTTCATTGTCTTCTGCGGCGTCCACTTTATGGCCGAGACGGCCGCGGTCCTCGCCCGGCCCGGGCAGGCGGTTATGATCCCCGACCCATCGGCGGGCTGCTACCTGGCCGACACGGCCAATCTCGAAGACGTCGAGCAGGCCTGGGCTCACCTCAATGCAGTGTTGGGCGACGCAGAGGCCCAGGTCACCCCCGTGACCTACGTCAACTCCACAGCCGAGCTCAAGGCCTTCTGTGGCTGCCATGGGGGCATCGTGTGCACCTCCAGTAGTGCCGAGCGGGCGCTCACCTGGGCACTGGCACAGCGCCCCCGCGTCTTTTTCTTCCCCGACCAGCACCTGGGACGCAACACCGCGCGGCACCTCGGCATTCGCCTGGAGGAGATGCTGCTGTGGGACAGACACCGCTCGCCGGCGGCCGAGTCGATCCTCGCGGCGCGAGTCGTTCTCTGGCCCGGCGCCTGCAACGTGCACCAGCGCTTCCTGCCAGAGAACATCGCCAGGGTGCGAGTACGCTGGCCCGGCATTCGCGTGCTGGTCCACCCAGAGTGCCGCGCGGACGTCGTGGAGCTGGCCGACGGCGTAGGCTCCACCTCGCACATCATCCAGCAGGTAGAAGCCGCGCCGCCCGCAACGCAGTGGGCAATCGGCACCGAGAGCCACCTGGTCCACAGGCTGCAGGCAGAGCATCCGGAGCAGACCATTGTCTCCTTGGCCCCCATCCCTCCCTTCTGCCGCACCATGGCGCAGACCACCCTCAGAAGCCTCACCGCTCTGCTCGAGGCGCTGGCCGCGGGCAGGATCGTAAACCGGGTCACTGTAGAGGCGGAAACCGCGCGCTGGGCAAGGGTGGCCCTCGAGCGCATGCTGAGCGTGTAGCGGGATGCACCAGGAACAAGGCAGAAGAATGGACAACGCACAAGGCACAACCCACGAAGAGCGCGACACGGGCCACGAGGTCCAGGGCGCACCTGCGACCTGTGCCTCGAGGATGGAGAACTGCACATCGACGGACGTCCTGGTCATCGGCAGCGGCATTGCCGGGCTCGCCGCGGCCCTGCAGCTGGCACAGGACAGGCAGCGACAGGTATCAGTCATCACGCGGGCAGCGAACGCCGAGGAAACCAACACCCGCTATGCCCAGGGAGGCATCATCGCCCGGGGAGACGGCGATTCGCCCGAGCTGCTGGCTCAGGATGTCGTCGCAGCCGGAGCCGGGCTGACCCTTCCCTCGGCCGCCCAAATCTTGGCCGAAGAAGGGCCCGCCCTGGTGCAGCGCCTGCTGGTGGAGGAAGCGGCGGTACCCTTTGACCGCAACGCGAGAGGTAGGCTGGCCTATGGCCGCGAGGGCGGGCACTCGCTCAGCAGGGTGCTCCATATCGGCGACATGACCGGCCTGGCGATCGAGCAGGGCTTGCTGGCGCGCCTGCGGCAGTGCCCCAACGTCACCCTGCTGACCGGCACCACGGCAGTCGACCTGATCACCTCCCCTCATCACCTCCTCGACCCGCTGGCCGTCTACGAGCCGGTGGCCTGCCACGGGGCCTACCTCCTCGACCGGCAGACGGGAAGCGTGCAGAGAGTGCTGGCCGCAGCCACTGTGCTCGCAACCGGTGGCTTGGGCCGCATCTATCGCTACACCTCAAACCCTGAAGGTGCGCGCGCCGATGGCTTGGCAATGGCGTACCGGGCCGGAGCGCGCATCATCAACGCCGAGTATGTCCAGTTCCATCCCACGACCCTGGCCCTCCCGGGATCAGACAACTTCCTCATTTCAGAAGCCGTCCGCGGGGAGGGCGCGCGCCTCTACACGCCGGACGGCCGCCACTTCATGGAACACTACTCCCCCAAGTGGGGAGACCTCGCACCCCGCGACGTGGTCGCTCGCGCGATCCACAGCGAGATGATCACCCACAACTACCCACACGTGCTGCTTGACCTGGTCGGCCAGATGGCGCCGCAGAGGATCCGCGAACGCTTCCCGACGATCTATGCCACCTGCCTGAAGGCAGGGGTCGACATCACAGCCGAGCCGGTCCCGGTTGTGCCCGCCGCCCACTACTTCTGCGGCGGGGTCATGGTCGACGCTTGGGGGCGCAGCACCATCACCGGCCTGTACGCCGTCGGCGAGGTCAGCTGTACCGGGGTTCACGGCGCCAACCGCCTGGCCAGCACCTCGCTCCTCGAGGGGCTGGTGTGGGGCGACCGGGCCGGGCGCGACATCCGGACCCGCACCGACCTCCGGCGCGTGCCTGAGCAGCAGGTGCCCTCCTGGGAGGGAGTGGGCAACGGCTCGCCCGCCGATCCCGTTCTGCTGTACCGCGATAGCCGGACGATCCAGCACACGATGTGGCTCTACGTGGGGCTGGCGCGCAACACCCGCCGGCTCGCGCGTGCGCTGCGGGAGCTGAGCCACCTCTGGGAAGAGATCGACGGCTTCTACCGGGCGACCCGCCTGAGCGATGAGCTGATCGGCCTGCGCAACATGGCGCAGGCTGCCTGGGTGGTGACACGCGCCGCATGGCACAACCGCGGCTCGCGGGGGTGCCACTTCCGCGAGGACGCGCAGCCAGGGCACTTGGCCGGGCTGGACGACATGCAGGCGCCCGAGGGTCCAGGGATCTACGAATAGATCGAAAGGAACATGCGGCATGCCCTTTTCGCAGCCGGTCACCAACTTGATCCGCCAGCGCTTTTCGTGCCGGCGCTACCTGGACACGCCCATCAGTGGCGGCGAGCGCAGCCGCATCGAGGCTTTCCTCGCGGCCCACACCTCCGGCCCACTGGGCACCACAGCCCGCTTCCACCTGGCCGCCGCCACCGAGGAAAGCCGCCGGTCGCTAAAGGGCCTGGGCACCTACGGCACCATCCGCAACCCCACCGCCTTCCTCATCGGTGCGAGCAGGCCGGGAGAAAAGAACCTGGAGGGTTTTGGCTATCTGGTGGAAGAGGCCGTGCTGTGTGCCACCGACCTCGGGCTGGGGACCTGCTGGCTGGGCGGCTTTTTCACCCGCAGTAGCTTCTCGCGTGCCATCCAGTTGGGCAAGAAGGAGTCGATCCCCGCGGTCATCGCCATGGGATACAAGGCGTCTCCCGCGGCCGAAGAGGGGGACCTGTTCCGCCAGATCGCACAGGGGGCGCGCCGCCTGCCCTGGGGACAGCTCTTCTTCGACGGCGCCTTTGGCGTCCCCCTGTCACCCGACAAGGCCGGATCGTTTGCCGAGCCGCTCGAGATGGTGCGCTTGGGGCCTTCTGCGTCGAACAGGCAGCCATGGCGCGTCGTGCAGAGCTCGGCCGGCTTCCACTTTTACCTGCAGAGGTCGCACGGCTACCGCGACATGATCCGGCTGGCGCGCGTTGCCGACATCCAGCGGGTCGATCTTGGCATCGCCATGTGCCACTTTGGCCTGACGGCCGCCGAGCTGGGGCTGCCGGGCACCTGGCAGGTCCGCGACCCGGGCATCCAGCAGCCCGACCGCCAGGCCGAGTACCTGGTCACCTGGTCCCTGTGATGGGCCGGTCATCCCTCGCACCGCTCAGAATGGCAAGGGTAGCCTAGCGTGATCCAGATCCGGCAGCTTCCCGCCTCGGATATCGCCCGGCTTGCCGAAGTCGACCGCTCCGAGCATGTGCGCGTAGGCTATACCTGCCGCGATGGGGTGCTCCAGGCCAGAGAGGTCGACTGGCGCGTGCCGGCTTGGCGCACGGAGGGTGAGGGCCCTCACAGCCTCCGGGCGATGGTCCGGTCCTGCACTGAAGCCCTGGAGGCGGGCGGCATCCTGCTGGGCGCACTCGACGGCGAGCGATTGGCCGGCGTCGCGATCCTCCGACTGCGCCTCACCCAGCGCATGGCGCAGCTCGCCTTCCTGCACATCAGCCGGCCCTATCGCCGGCAGGGGATCGCGGCGCGATTGCTGGCGGAGGCGTCGCGGCTGGCGCGCTTGGACGGCGCCCGCACGCTGTACGTCTCAGCCACCGAGTCCGGGTCGGCGGTCGGGTTCTACCTCAGCTAAGGCTTCCGGCCTACCTCCACGCCCGATCCGGGGCTCTTGGCCCTCGAGCCGGACGACATTCACATGATCAAGGAGCTGTGAAGGATGAAGCCAAGGGCAAACGGCGTCTGGCCGTGGATTGCAGGGTTGGCCGCAGGCGCCGCGGTGGCCGGGGGCTGGCAGGTCTACCGGCGCAGGCCGCGAGAGCGCAGCGCCGGCTTTGAGGGGCTCGACGACCCCGAAGTGGCACGCGCCTTCGGGCGCATAGCCCGGCTGCCCCAGTTCTGGCTGCTGCGCAGGATCGCCATCCGGCGCGCTCTGGCACTGAAGCGGGAGGGACACGCGGCAGACCTGGGCTGCGGGCCGGGTGACCTCGTGCTCGAGCTGGCGAAGCGGGAGCCCGCGCTGCGCGTGACCGGCATCGACCTGTCGCCCGAGATGCTGGCCCAGGCCGCGGCGCGGGCCGAAGGTGCGGGCATGGGCGACCGGGTCGACTTCTGGCCCGGCGATGCGCAGAGCATCCCCTTTCCCGACGGCTCACTCGACCTGGTCGTCAGCACGCTGTCGCTGCACCACTGGTCCGCCCCTGTTGCCGCATTCGACGAGATTGCCCGCGTCATGCGCCCGGGAGGGGCATTTGTCATCTTTGACCTCCGGCGCGACCTGGCAGCACCCTTCTACCTGCTGATCTGGTTCGCAACCAACGTCGTCGTGCCTGCCGCACTGCGCCGTGTCAACGAGCCGCTGGGCAGCCGCAACGCCTCCTACACGCCGCAGGAGGCCGCCGCACTGCTGGCACAGTCCCGGCTGCGCGGCTGGCGCGTGACGCACGGGCCACTTTGGCTGACGCTGGAGGGGATCAAGCCGCCGAGCTCGGTAGTGTAGCCCCTTGCGGGCGATAGGGCGGGCTCGGCCGGGACAACACCCAGCGTGGGAGCCGGGTGTGGAAGCCCAGCCTGCGAGGAGAGCTTTTTCTGCGGCGCGATCCATGCTGCGCTGTGGGCGGAAAGGAGCCCCGCTATGCCACAGAAAACGGTGATCATCATCGGGGCCGGACTCGCTGGCCTGTCGGCCGGCGTGTTTGCCCAGCTCAACGGCTACCAGAGCCGCATCCTGGAGCATGGCTCGCAGCCCGGCGGCGTCGCTGCGTGGTGGAAGCGCGGCGACTACCTCTTCGACGGCGGAATTCACTTTGCCATGGGGCACACGCCCGGAACCGGGTTCTACCGGCTGTGCGAGCAGCTCGGCATATCCCCGGCCGTCAACATGGTCGACATCGAGACGTATGGGCGCTTCGTGCACCAGCCGAGCGGCTGGAGCGTGACCATGACGCGCGACCTTGACCGGCTGGCGGCCGACCTCAAGGCGCGCTCGCCGGCCGACGCGCGCTTGGTCGATGAGATCGTATCCGCCGCGAGAGGCATGCAGGGCTATGACCTGGGCGGGCTGGCCATGAGCGCCCCGCCCGAGATGTCGGGCCCGCTCGACCAGCTCGGCCAGATGTGGGCCATGCGCAAACTGCTGAAGTACATGGTGGGCAGGCTGGGCCGGCCGATGTCCGACTATGTCCAGGGCGCCCGCGACCCGGTGCTCCGCCTCTTCCTCGAAAACCTCTTTCTGCCGCAGTCCCCCGTCTTTTTCGTCGCCATGCTGCTCGCCATGCTCGCCGACGGCCAGCTCGCCTTCATCGAGGGCGGCTGCGAGGCGTACGTGGGGGCCATCGAGCAGCGCTACCGTGCGCTGGGCGGCGAGACTACCTACCGCGCAACGGTGATGGAGATCCTGGTCGAGAAGGGCCGCGCCGTCGGGGTGCGCCTCGCCGATGGGAGCGAGGTCCGCGCAGACGCCGTGATCGCCGCCTGCGACGGCCGCAGCGTCCTCTTTGACATGCTGGGCGGCCGCTATATGACCGAAAAAACCCGGCAGCACTACGCCACATGGCAGACCTTCAAGCCGCTCCTCATGGCCACCTTCGGCGTCGCGCGCCTCTTCCCCGGCGAGCCGGCCTTTACCACAGTGATCCTGGATCGGCCCTTTGCCATCGGATCCGAGACTATCCCCGGCCTCTTCATCCGGCTCTTCAACTACGGAGAGGGCTATGCCCCCCCCGGTAAGTCGGTTCTCCAGGCCACGAGCGAGAGCGGGTGGGAGCACTGGAACACCCTGCGCGGGCAGGACCCGGCTCTCTACCGTGCGGAGAAGCGGCGGGTAGCAGGGGAGATCCTGGATCGGTTGGAGGTCCTCTATCCCGGCCTCTCAGGACAGGTCGAGGTATCCGACGTCGCCACGCCCTACACCACCTGGCGCTACACGCGCAACCACGAAGGGGCGTGGGAAGGCTGGCTGATGACGGCGCAGGCGATGCGTACCTCCATTGAGCGCACGCTGCCCGGGCTGGAGCGGCTCTACTTGGCCGGCCAGTGGGTCATGCCGGGCGGCGGCGTCCCGCCGGTGCTCTACTCGGGCCGCCACGCCGTGCAGCTCCTCTGCCGCGATGACGGAATGACAGGACTGCCCTGATTCCCAGCGTCCCCCAATCCCGGCAGTCATGCTCGACCCTCGCCTGCCGGGATGGGGGGCAGCGCCGCTGCCCCGGGCCGGTCACTCAGGCGCCCGGGTAAGCGCCTTCTTCAGGAAGTACTTGCTGTAGCCCTCAGGATAGTCGTCTAGGGCGGCGAACACCTCGTAGCCCAGCCTCTCGTAGAAGGGCCTGGCCTCAAAACTGTAAGTGTCGACGTGGGCGTGCTTGCAGCCGAGGCGCGCGGCCTCCCGCTCGAGCCGGCCTATCAGCTCCCTCCCGTGGCCCCGGCCGCGCAGCCCCTGTTCGACCCACAGCAGCGAGACGTACAGCCAGCCGCCGAACAACTCGCCTACTGCGCCGCCGGCGACGTTGCCCTCAGGGTCGCGGAGAAAGAGGCGCAGCGAGCGGCCTAGCTCGACCGGCCCAAGGTGATGGAGAATGTTCCGGCCCAGTCCCTCCAGCAGAGCGACCATGCCCTCCTCACTGGCCTCAATTGCCTGGGGGCTGTCGCACAGCTGAAACGAGTAGGTATAGCCGCCTGACGCGTGCGTGGTCAACCCAGGACTTTCTTCAGAGCCCCGTAGGAGATGACTTCGCCGATCCTCTCCACGAACCGGATGTTCTCCGGGACGCCGCTGGCCAGAGAGCCTCGGAAGAGGACCGGGGTAAAGTCGAGGTCCAGCGCGCCTTGATAGGTAGCCAGCACGCAGTGCTCGGCGCAGAAACCGGTGATAATGACCGTGTCTACGCCGAGCGTGCGGAGCTCGTCCGCGAGCGGGGTCTTGTTGAACGAGTTCCCGTGAGTCTTGTGGATGTGAAGGTCTGTCGGAAGGATCGCCAGCTTGTCGGGCAGGTCAAATCCGCCTTCGCCAGGCACGAGCTTGTCCGCTTGGTTCATGTGCTGGACAGAAACGACGGGCAGCCCCTTCGCCCTGAAGAGCTCGATGGCCGCGTTGATGTACTCGACGGCGACGTTGAGAGACTGGGTGGTGACGGCGTCGATCTCAAAAAAGGCCTTCTGGACATCGATTACCAGCAGAGCCGGCTTCATGGGTATCTCCCCTCCTTGTACAGAGTGCCGCGGGTCGGCCTTGCGGCTGGCCTAAGCTGCGTCCGGTCGGAGCGCTGTGCAGGGTCGGCATGGGAAGCGTGGGAGCGCACCCCAATCCCCGCGATGTCCGCCGGCCCCGGGACGCCGCGCGGAGCGAGCACGGTGGCGCAGGCAAGCGGCTACCGATCCTGGGGGACCTTGCGACGGCTACGTCCCGCGGCGCGTCACCGGCCGAGCAGGACGAGGGCGCGGCTCAACACGGGCGTGTGAGCAGTGGAAGGCTGCACATTCGGCACATCCGGGCGCTCAGGGCCCGCGCTCAGGGATTGCTCTTTGGCTGCTTGTCTTTCTTCTTCTTGGCGTCTTTCTCCTTCTTGGCTACCTTTTGCTTCTGCACCTTACTCTTGTTCTTGTCACCCTTGTCTCCCATCATGGCCCCTTTCGTTAGGCATGCATCGCTGTGGCGTGCGTGATCATCCGCCCGTCGACCGCTGTCTCGGCGGTGGACGGCTCCATAATACCGCCAAACGGCGCAGGACGCAAGAAAGGGGCGGCAGAGTCGAGGGGACCAGGGCGCCTCCCGTCCCGTCAATCCACTCCCAACCCGCATCCTCCCATGCACGATGGACGCGCCGCCAGTCTCGGCGGCGTCGCAACCGTCCCCCGCGACCCTGGCTGGCGATGGGCGATAGTCGTTTCTGGGATTTCGGGCATTTCGGGATAGTACCCTGAGATTCGTGTCAGAGTGTCAGAGTTCGGCACAAAACACCGCAGGGCCACACCCCAGAAGACATCAGAACGATGCCCCAAAGCCATGCGCCCCTCCCACCTTGCAGCCCACCCAAAAGTCGCTATAATTGGCTGCTACCAATCTTACTTCCGAGGTTTAGGTCATGCCGAAACGAACATGGCAGCCCAAGGTCCGGCGACGCCAGCGCGTCCACGGATTTCGGGCTCGGATGAGCACCCGGGGCGGGCGCCAAGTGCTGAAGGCCCGGCGCGCCAAGGGCCGGCAGCGCGTCGCAGTCTAGCATTGGCCTCCATCAGGCTGCGGCATATGCACCACGGGCCGGCGCGTAGATGCAGAAGAGGCTTCGGCTGCGGGACAGCGACAGCTTCCAGGCCGTCCGCCACAATGGGCGCGCCCTGCTCCACCCTTTGCTTGTCCTCTCATGGGCGCCAAACGGCCTGGAGTACAGCCGCTTTGGCTTCTCCGTGGGACGGCGCATAGGCAAAGCCGTGAAACGCAACCAGGTCAAGCGCTGGATGCGCGAATCGGTGCGCCTGCGGATCAAGAACGCCGAGATCGCTGCCGGCTGGGACGTCGTCCTGGTGGCGCGCCACCCTGCGCGCGAGGCGACCTTTGCCGACGTTGACCAGGCGATCGGCCTGCTGCTGCGCCGGGCGGGCTTGGCGGGCGGACTGTCGTGAGATACCTGCTTCTGGGACTGATCCGGCTGTACCAGTTGACCCTCTCCAGGATCCTGCCGCCCTCCTGCCGCTTCTACCCTTCGTGCTCGCACTATGCCTACGAAGCGGTCCGGCGCTTCGGACCGCTCACCGGCGCCTGGATGGCCGTCAAGCGCTTGGGGCGATGCAATCCCTTCCATCCCGGTGGTTACGATCCCGTCCCGGAACGATAACCCGGACTCTCGAGGAGGAATGAGTTTGAAGCACACGAGCCGTATGTTGGGGGCCGTCGCCCTGCTCACTCTGCTGGCGCTGGTCCTGTCTTCTTGTGGGGCTGCACCGGTGTCGCAGGACTGGCCTGACCTGGCTGTCGAAGGCGGCATCGTCTACCTGGTCGCCGGGTCGCCCCAGTCCGTCTATCTGCTGGATGCCGAGACGGGTGTCCAGAAGGCAATCTTTACCCCCGCGATCCAGTCTGCCGGCGCCCGCTACTGGAGCCCGGTCACGACCGGCGGAGAACTGGCGTTTGTCGGGTTCGGCGTGCAAGAGGCCAAGACCTATGGCCTCTACGCATTTGACCCGCTGACCGGCCAGGAGCGCTGGCACGTGGCGACGGAGGACTTTGTCCTCGGCGCCCCAGTCTATGCCGACGGAGTCGTCTACTTCGGCTCATCCGATGGCAAGGTGTATGCGGTCGACACAGAGACGCGTAGCGTCAAGGGCGGCTGGCCCTTCCAGGCCAAAGACGCGGTGTGGGGCTCACCCCTCGTGTCGGACGGCAAGGTGTACGTGGCCTCGCTCGGTCACCACCTCTATGCCCTCGATGCCCAGACGGGCGCGTTGGCGTGGGACTATGACGCCGGCGGTGCCATGGCTGTGCGGCCGGCGCTCGACCCGGAGACCGGCCTCCTCTACGTCGGTGACATGGTGGGCAAGCTCAACGCCGTACATGCCGGCTCGGGCAAGCCGCTCGAGGGCTTTTCCTTCCAGGCCAAGAACTGGATCTGGTCCGAAACGCTCGTCTCGGACGGCCGGCTCTACGTCACGTCCCTCGACGGCAACTTGTATGCCCTCGACCCGGCAACCGGCGCGGTGCTCCCCTCCTTCCCGGTCAAAGGAGGCGATGCCGTGCGGGCAGCGCCCGTCCGGTACGGGGATGCCGTCTACATGGCCTCGTATGAGGGCAAGGTCACGGCGGTCAACGCCGAGACCGGCGTCTCGCTCTGGCAGTGGCCCAGCGGCCTTCCGACCGCCCAGATCCTGACCTCGCCGGTTGTGGCCGGCGATACGCTTTACCTGCTCCAGGCCAGCGGGCAGCTGTTCGCCCTGGAAGCCGAGACCGGCGTCCAAAGCTGGTCGTTCACCCTAACTACCCAGTAGGGCTTCACGGATTGGGCCCCTGCCGGCCTGCACGGCCGGGCGCAGGGCCTCCGTGGAGATACGCTGACTGACAAGTCGAGGAGGTGTCGTTGGGCGAGCTGTTCAATGAAGCAATCATTCGGCCCATGCTGAATGTTCTGCTGCTATTGTCGCACGTGCTGTGGGACCAATACTGGCTGGCGATCATTGTCTTTACGATCGTCATGCGCCTGATCATGACGCCGCTGATGCTCCCGCAGCAAAGGTCGGCCAAGAAGATGCAGGAGCTCCAGCCCAGGCTGAAAGAGCTGCAGGCCAAGTATGGCAAAGACCGCGAAAAGATGGCCCAGGCGCAGATGGCGCTCTACAAGGAGGCAGGCGTCAGCCCGCTCGGAGGCTGCCTGCCCACCCTGGTGCAGTTCCCCATCTGGATCGGCCTGTACCAGTCGATCATCCATTCGCTGGGCCATCAACCACTCAACCTGGTCGCCCTCTCCCAGGATATCTACCTGAAATGGTCGTGGCTCTGGAGCGACGTCCCCCTGAACCGCTTTTTCCTGGGGATGGACCTCAGTCTCACGCCCCAGCAGATGGGTGGCTTGACCTACGCTTTGCCGATCTTGGTCGCCTTTACCATGTGGCTACAGAGCAAGATGATGACGCCGGCCGGCGCGGGCGACCCGCAGTCGCAATCGATGAATCAGAGCATGACCACGATGATGCCTCTGATGTTCGGCTTCTTCAGCCTTAGCTTTTCTGCCGGCCTCTCCTTCTACTTCATCGTCTCGAACATCATCGGCATCATCTCGCAGGGCTTTATCTCGGGCTGGAGTGGACTCAGATTCTGGCAGGGCATGAGCCTCTCCAAGCTCTTTGGCGGCGGCGCCAGGGCCGGCGCCCCAAGGCCGTCCGGCACCAAGGACGTAGAGGCCACGACGGCCAAGCCTCAAAGGGGAATGTCAAGTGGAAGCAGCACAACCGGAAAGAAGAAGCGTCGTCGCAAGCGGTAAAACCGTCGAGGATGCCATCAAGAATGGCCTGGTGATGCTGGGCCTTCGCCGGGAGCAGGTGGACATCGAGGTCATCAGCGAAGGCAGCCGGGGGGTGCTCGGCATCGGCGCCGAACATGCCCGGGTGCGGCTGATCGTCTCCCCTCCTCCGGCTCCCACACATCCGGCGGTGGTGCCGGCCGCTCCGCCGGCGATCACGCCCGAGCCCGCAACGCAGACGCTGCCGCCGGCAGCCCTTCCCGCGGGGGAAAAGCCCGCCCAGGAGACGCGCAGGCCCGCCCGCCGGAGAAGCAGGGCAAAGCCGCAGGCGAAGCCTGCCTTCGAAGCCTTTGCACAGGAGGCGGCGGGCGAGCTGTCCGATTCGGCAGAGGTCGCCAGGCAAGTCCTGGACGAGCTCATGCAGAAGATGGGGATCCCCGCCGAGGTCGAGGTTCAGTCCGTGCCTGAGCTGTCGGATGAGGGAGAGCCTGCCACCATGGTCCTCAACCTCATCGGGGAGGACCTGGGCATGTTGATCGGCAGGCGCGGCGAGACGCTGGGGGCCATGCAGTACCTCCTGCGACTCATGGTGAGCCACCGCACCAAGCATTGGAGCAACTTGGTCGTTGACGTCGAGGGATACCGGGTCCGGCGCCTCAACGCGCTGGGCAGCCTTGCCAAGCGCATGGCCGACGAGGTCGCCAGGACAGGCCGCTCGCAGGCCATGGAGCCCATGCCGCCCGACGAGCGGCGGCTCGTGCACATGGCTCTGCGCAACCACCCCAGGGTGACCACCCAAAGCGTGGGAGAGGGGGAAAGACGAAAGGTCACCGTCATCCCCAGGAAGTGAGCCTTCCCCTCCGTCGCCTTCAAAGAACCAACCCCGCTCGCCGTAGCGGGGTTGTTCATAGTCGCACGGCAGCCGCCTACTCGCCTCGCAGGAGGTGCGGGTCGCCAGCGCTGAACGAAATCGGGGGCCGGCAGCGTTGAGTTGGATGGATGAGCTATGCGGGGGTAGAAAGCGTTGAGACGCAGTCGCTTCGTCTTGCTGCTTTGTGTGGTCGCCGCCATCGCCGCCATTCTGACGCGGAACGACATCCTATACAACCTCTGGTACCTCCTAATGGCCCTGCTGATCCTTTCCTTTGTCTGGGCCTGGGTCGGAATTAGGTGGGTACAGGTCGAGAGGCAGACCCGCACCACCCGCTCCCAGGTGGGCAAGTGGCTCGAGGAGAGGCTGGTCGTCACCAACACTGGTATCCTGGCCAAGGTGTGGCTGGAGGTGCGCGACCACTCGACCCTGCCCGAGCACCAGGTGAGTCGCGTGATCAGCCCCCTCGGCGGGCGCAAGTCGTACGCCAAGACGATCCGAACCCGCTGCCTGCAGCGCGGTCGATTTTCCCTGGGCCCCATCACGCTCGCCAGCGGCGATCCCTTTGGTTTGTTTCGGATGTCACGCGACCTCGAGGACCCTGCTCCGTCCTCCTTGATCGTGTATCCCGCTATGGTCGACGTTCCGACCTTTGCTCCACTCATTGGGTTCCTTCCGGGCGGTGACACCATGCGCCGGCGCACGTCCTTCGTCACCACCAACGTCTCTGGCGTGCGCGAGTACGCGCCCGGCGACAGCTTCAACCGCATCCACTGGCCCTCCACCGCACGGACCGGCCGGCTCATGTCCAAGGAGTTTGAGCTCGATCCTACGGCCGACATTTGGCTCTTCTTGGACCTCGAGCGAAACGTCCAGCTGGAGGCACCCGCCCCCGCGCTCGAGTCTCCGCTCCGGCGCATGCCGTGGGAGCCGAAGCACCCACTGACCCTGCTCCCATCGACCGTCGAGTATGGCGTCACCATCGTGGCCTCGCTGGCGAAACACTTTATCGCCCACGACCGGGCGGTCGGCTTTGTCGCCTACGCCCCACACCGTGAGGTCATCCCTGCCGACCGGGGCGAGCGCCAGCTGACCAAGATCCTTGAGACACTGGCGGTCATCCGCTCCGACGGCGAAATCCCCCTCTCCGAGATTATCGCCGCCGAGGCTACACAGCTTCGCCGCAACACGACGGCCATCATCATCACACCCACCGATCAGGACTTCTGGGTTGCCGCCCGCGACGTGATCGAGCGCGGAGTGCGCGTCGTGACTGTGTTGATCGAGCGCCAGAGCTTTGGCTACCCGCGCAGCAACGAAGAGCTAGTCAGCCAGCTGGCCGTCAGCGGCATGGCCACCTACCTGGTGCGCGAGGGGGATGACCTGGCCGTGGCCCTGGGCGCCCCACATGCACAGGCCATCCTGCCCGTGGGTCGTTGGTGAATGGTCAGCCTGGGTGACACGATCGCGGCCATCTCGACTGCTATCGGCGAGGGGGGCATCGGGATCGTCCGGATGACCGGGCCCGACTCGCCGTCCATCCTGGCAGCCCTCTTCCGGCCGGCGACATCTCCCACTGCAAGGCAGAGGACGCCGTTCATCCCCTACCACCTGCACTACGGCCACATCGTCGAACCCGGGACCGGTGAGGTGGTGGACCAGGTGCTGGCCGTGCACATGCCGGCCCCGCGCACCTACACGCGTCAGGATGTGGTCGAGATCGACGGGCACGGCGGGATAGTCGCCCTGCGCCGTATCCTGGAGCTGTGCCTGCGCCAGGGGGCCCGGCTGGCTGAGCCGGGCGAGTTCACCGCGCGCGCCTTCCTCAACGGCCGGCTCGACCTTGCCCAGGCAGAGGCAGTGCTGGACGTCGTGAGGGCCAAGACCGACCGGTCACTTCAGGCCGCCATAGGACAGCTCACAGGGCGCCTGTCGGGAGAGGTGCACGCCCTGCGCACGACGCTCCTGGGCGCGCTGTCGTACCTGGAGGCGAGCCTCGACTTTCCCGAGGACGAGATCCCTGCCCAGGATATTGAGCCACAGCTCGAACAGGCCACTGCCGGGCTCGGCCGCCTCCTGGCCGATGCCGACCGCGGGATCATCTTCCGGCAGGGTGTGCGGGCGGCCATCGTCGGCCGGCCGAACGTCGGCAAGTCGAGCCTTCTCAACCGCCTTCTTCGCACCAACCGGGCGATCGTGACCGACACCCCCGGCACCACCCGCGACACGCTGGAGGAGACACTCAACCTCGAGGGCGTGCCCGTCGTTCTAGTCGACACGGCGGGCATCGCCTCTCCGCAGAACGAGGTCGAGGCACTGGGCATCGAGCGGAGCCGCGCCGCATTGGCGGAGGCCGGCCTTGCCCTGCTCGTCCTGGAGGCCGGCCGGCCTCCTGACAAGGCAGACCTCGCCATTGCCGCTCTCGCCGGCACAACCCCGGCCATCGTCGTCCTGAACAAGGTCGATCTCGTGCGTGAGCTCCCAGAGGCGGGCCTCGCCGCCGGGATGAGCTGCGGCCTCGACAACGCTCCTGTCCTCCCGGTGTCGGCGCTGACAGGCGTCGGCATGGAGAGGCTCGAGCATGCCATGGTCGAAGCCGTGCTGGCGGGCCAGGCAACGGGCACTGCCCCTGCCGTGACCCACCCGAGGCACAAGGAAGCGCTCGGCCGGGCATTGCACCACGTCGAGGAGGCGCAGCGAGGCTACCGCTGTGGGCTGGCTGCCGAGCTGGTGGCGATCGATCTCTCTGCCGCCGTCCATGCCCTGGGGGAGATAACAGGCGAGACGGCCGGGACGGATCTCTTGGGTGGAATCTTTGGCACCTTCTGCGTGGGAAAATGACCTCCAAACGCGCCGCATGTGTGCTCTTGCTGCTTGCCGCCGGATTGGCCCTGCTGGCCGGGCTCGCCAAACCCCCGGCCCCTGACGAGACCGCCCTCGCCTCGGGCACCCCGGCAGCCACGGCCGTGCCCTCCGCCAGCCCTTCCTCTACTGCGCGCCCGCCGGCCCGGCCGGCCACGCCCGATCCCACTCCCACCGAGACCAGCAGGCCTACTGCCACGGCTGCTCCGACCCTCACCTTTACCCCTTGGCCGACGCTGACCTCAGCCCCGGCGACAGCTGCGAGAACCGCGGCCCCGAGCCTGGTACCCACCCAGACGCTCTCGCCGACGCTGGCACCCACCCTCACGCCGACGCCTGCCTTCAGCCCCACGCCGCTGCCGACGGCCGTGGCAACGGGCGACTGGCTCTCGATCCTGCTCATCGGGCTTGACTCTACCGACAACCTCGAAGTGCAGAACACCGACGTGATCATCGTTGCCCTGGTAAACAAGGACACCAAGCAGGTCTCCCTCCTCTCTGTCCCGCGTGACCTGTGGGTCTACATCCCGCGGCATGGCTGGAGCCGCGTCAACACCGCCCACAAGCTGGGCTACCAGGACGGCTATCCCGGCGAAGGGCCGGCCCTTCTCAGGGACACGCTGGCCATCAATCTAGGCATAGTCGCGGACCACTGGGCGCGTGTCGACTTCAAGGGCTTCACCAAAGTGATCGACGAGCTGGGCGGGATCGACATCACGGTGACCTGCCCTGTAAACCTGGATTACCGGGCGGATGATCCGGGGGGCGACCAGATCCTCGAGCCTGGGCTGCATCACATGGACGGCGCGACTGCGCTTCGCTATGTGCGGACTCGCCGCGGGGTCTCGGACTTTGCGAGGGCGGGCCGCCAGCAGCAGCTCCTGCGAGCCCTCTGGGCCCAACGCAAGAACGTGGGCCTGGACAACGTCCTGGACCTCTTTTCAGCGCTCACCAAGTCCATTGACACCGACCTGGGGCTGCGCGAGATCCCTCCGCTGGCGTCCGTGGCAGCCGCGCTCGAGCCGCAGCACATCCGCAGCCGCTACATCGGCCGCGCACAGACCAGGGATTGGGTCACCGACAAGGGTTGGCAGGTACTGCTGCCGCGCGTGGACATGATCCGGGCAGTCGTGGCCAGTTTGTACGCGCCTCCAGCGGCGAGTGAGGACCAGGCTGTCGGCGAGGGGGCCGTGATTGAGATTCTCAACGGAACCGATCGCGCATACCTGGCCCAGGTGGCGCTCGACGAGTTGCGCTGGCATGGCTTGGCCGCCGTCTCCGGTGGCCAGGCCGACCGCACCGATTACGCGGAGACCCAGCTCATCCTCTTTGAGGACAAGCCCAAGGCGGTCGCATTGCTGGCGCAGGTATTCCAGATCAAGCCGCAGAACGTCATCCTTCAAATCGATCCCAACCAACCGATCGATCTGCGGGTGATCCTCGGCGGCAGCTACAATCCCTGCGAATAAAGACCGGGTGCGCTGCCCCTCGGCGGCGCAGCGCACCCAGAGCTAGAGCGCGGATCCCTAGGGCACCAAGAAGATGTAGAGCGTGTTTCCGCTCGCAAAGAGAACCCGCCCGCCGATTTCGTCCACAGCCAGGCTAGAGATTGAGGAGAGGACTCCGCCTTCCCGGCCAAGGGAGAGGTCCAGCTTGTACTGGCGCTCGAACTTGCCCGCCGGGCTAGCCCTAACGATGCGCCCGTTTCCCCGGTCGGCCACATAGATCGATTTCGCTTCGTCTGGCGGATGGGCAACCACCGCGCTGGGGTTCTTGACGGCCGCCCCCGAGTCCTTTTCCCACTGGGTGGTGTCGAAGGTGCCGTCGGGTGCACCCATGGTTAGCTGGCTGATCTGGCCGTTGGCCCACAGGAGGTAGATGGAGTCGCCGATGGCCATGTCGATCACGCCTCCGAGGTCGACCGCCGAAGTCAGCCAATCGGTCGGGGCAGAGAAGCCGCCGGGCGCCGACTCGTAACGCCAGATCTTGCCCGGCGTGGAATCCAGCACATAGACGCGGCCGGGCGATCGCCCGCCCACCAGCTGAGGGAATTGCCAGCTCTCCGCCCCGGCAGGGCGGTGCGAGGTCAGCTGCTCGGTGGCGGGAGTGTAGTCCACCAGGTATCCATTGCTCTCGAGGATGACGAGGCCGGGCTGCGGGCGCCCCTCGCCCACCGGAACCCACGCCATGTCTATCAGGTCGCCCACCACCACGCCTCCGATGGCGTCTCCCCTCTTGACCAGAACCGTGTCCGCTGTGCCCGGCTTCAGCCCCTGCTGCGACGTATCCAGCTCGTGATGGTAGACCCTGCCCTCATTCCTGTCGAGGGCAAAGATGTGCAAGTCCTGGATCACCACACGGGAAAGCCTGGGGCTGCCGGCGTAGGTCTTGAGGCCATAGAGAGACGTAATCCGCTGCACGCTGTTGATCTCGTCTTGGCGTGCCAGGACCTTCTTCTCGAGGTCGATCACCTCCTCGTTGTCCTGCTGCAGGCCGGCAAGCTTTTCCAGGTCGCCTGCGGCCTTGGCAAGGAACGCCCGCTTTGCCTCCTTGGTCCCAGCCGTCTCAGCTTGCTGCCAGTTCTGGCTTGCGCTGTTCCACAGCGCCTCAATCTCGGCTTTCTGAGCCTGGCTCTTCTGGACCTTGGCTATGACGACCACCGCCACGATGATCGGGATGGCTGCGATGGCCAGGCCTGCCAAGATTTTGCGGATCGAGAGGCCACCAGGCTGCACTGTCGATCTCTCCTTCGGGCGCTTGCCCGAGACGGCACGAGTCTTTTGCGCCTGGGAATGGGACGGGGGCACCGGCGCCTCCGGGCCGATCTGGCCGGGGAGCATCCGCCTCGCCAATGTCAAGAGGCCGCCCCAGAGGCTGCCCAATAGCACCGCCAGCCCCCTGCCTAGCTTCCGGAGCATCTCGCGAAACGGGATCTGGCCAAGAAGGCTCGCTGCCCTCTCTTGGAGCGGCTCGCCGGCCGGCTGGCTGGGGCGGCGGGCAGTGGCGTCTGCCTTTGCGGCCAGGGTCTCGACGCTGCTTTCAGCCCCCACACCCACCACAAGGGCCGAAGCGCCGCTTTCCTCGGCAAACCTGTCGATGGCTTCCGGCAGCTCAGCCGGGGATGTGCTTTGCAGCAGCAACGGCAGATCGGAGGTACCATCGCCATCCAGGGTGGACTCGAGCAGCACGAACACGTCGCCGTCGTTGACCGGTGTGTGGAAGAGCGCCACGTTGACGTCACGCTGCACGCCAAGCGGCGCGGCGCCTACCTCCTCCGGGGCCGTGTCGTCGTAGGTGGGGTAGATTTCGGGGAACCGGGTGAGAGTGCCCTCGCGAAGCAGATAGACGACCGCCGGGCCGGCTTGGGCCACAAAAAGATCATTGTCGCGCAGAATGGCGCATGAGATGCCGGCGGATCGCTGCTCGCTGCTGAGCGAGTCGCGGTTCTCCGAAACCAGCCTGTCGTTGACCTCGTGCACGGCCTGCTGAAGCCCTGCCGTGATGCTTCCCTGGCCGGCGTAGTAGGTGGCTTGCACAGCCTCCAGCAGCTGTCCGGCAATCACGTCGCGTCCCAGCGCCGGGCCCGTCACTTCCAGCAGGGCATAGAGATTGCCCCGCCGTCTTGCCCTCGCTGAACGAGAAGCGCGCTCGTCCACAAGGATGCTGCCGTGCCGCCCACTGAAATCGCCGCCCTGGACAGACACTCCCCCCACTGACCTTCTCAGGTCCATGGTCCTCTCCCTCTCGATACCCCTGCCGCGCGGTCCGGCCTCCTGTGCGTTGCCTCCCTCTCCGGGATGATGGCCTAGACCTGCGCCTCAGCAGCGCCGGCCGTCTCCTTCGGCTTCATGTCCAGCTCGATGGTGAGCTTGGAGATGATGCCCTTGGGTAGATCGGACTGCGTGTCGTACGCCAGATCGGTAATCTGCCCTTCGATGAGAAGGTTGGCGGTCTCCAAGACAAAAGGCTTGGAGACTTCGGCAAGCATGGTCTCTCCCTTCGCCGACAGCTTGGCACGCAGGGCCTCATCCCGGTACGCATGCTCGCTCAGGAGCACTTTGGTCACGGTGCGGATGTCGCTCTTGTCGAACAGCCAAACCTCGAGGGCCGTGACCCGGTCCGGCGCGCCGAGCATCTCCGATATGCCGACGCCGCATTCGCCCAAGTACTCGCCGTTGTCGACCTCGATCGGGAAAGACTCGTCGTACGCGGCCTCGCCGGCTCGATACGTCGTGACCCAGTGCTGTGCGACAGGCACAGCGGACACCGGCTCAGCCGCTTCCGCTTCGGGCTTGGGCCTAACAGGGCGGAAGGTCTCCTCCAGAGAGCCCTCAGCGCGAGCTTGACGGCGCTTGGACAGGAGCCGCCAACCAAGTGCGGCCAGAACGAGGGCCAGCAGGACAAGCACAAACACCAGGCACGGCTCCCTCAGCCGGGCGATCAACCCGGCCGGCGGCTCAGGGGCTTCAGTCGTCTCCGGGGACGCAACCTGCAGGACCATGCCGAGGTCCTCTACGGCCTGGGCCTTGTCGCCGAGCGCCGAGTTGCGGTACGCGCTGGCAGCGTCCGTGAATGCCTGCTGCTTCTCTTCGGCGGTCCAGTCCCCCAGCAACGCGGCTGCGCGCGTGTAATCGCGGTCCACCTTGGTGGCATCGGTCACCAGCTGCACGTAGGCCGCCTTGGCTTCCGGCGACAAGTCGTATGTGTTGGCGTTGGTCCACTCCACGGGCCACAGCCCCCAGAAGATGGGCATGCCCAGGAGGATGCCCAACACCAGACCCACGGCAGCACCGATCAGAAGGGGCTTGAGGTTGGCCTTTATCATGAGATGTTCCTCCTATTCCTGTGTGTGCTGATATCGACACGTCATGGCAGGCCAAGCCCGACACGGGGCCACATCATGACATTGCTATTATACACAAAAGGCCAGGAAAATGCAAGAACCAGTGATAGGATTGTAAAACGAGCAAGAAACTGGTGATTATGGCTTGTTTCCCTTCGGAAGCCGCCGCGAGGTCCACCGGCACGCCGCCTCGTCGTTGGGCCGGTAGGTAGCACAGGCATAGAACATGCCCCGTTTGCCGCGCTTTTGGACGACGGCGCCTCCGCATTGGGGGCAGACGACGCCGGCTACGGCCGCGATCGGGTGGTAGTGGCACTCCGGCCAGCCGCTGCAGCTCACGAACTTCCCGAATCGCCCCAGCCTCATGACCAGCGGCTTGCCGCACTCCGGGCAGAGCTCGCCCGTCGGCTCCGGTTTGAGCTCCACGCGGGGCATCTTGACCCGAGCTTCTTCCACAGAGTCGGAGAAGGGGCCGTAGAACTCGTGGAGCATCGGCACCCACGCCTCCTCGCCCAGCGCGATTCGGTCCAGCTTCTGCTCCATCTCTGCGGTGAACGCCACGTTTACGATCCCCGGAAAATGACCGACGATTTGGTCATTGACCAGGAAGCCGAGCTCCGTGGGGACGAGCTGGCGGTTCGCGCGCTCTACATACTGCCGTTCTTGGAGCGTGCTCAAGGTCGGCGCATAGGTGCTCGGCCGGCCAATGCCGTACTCCTCCAGGGCGCGGATCAGGGAGGCATCGGTGTATCGAGGCGGCGGCTCGGTGAAATGCTGAGAGGGCAGCAGCCGGACGAGGTCGAGTGCCTCTCCCTTCTCCAACGACGGTAGCCGCACGCCCTCGCCTTCTTCGCCCTCACCCTTGTCGGCCCTCACCTCGTACACCCGGAGAAAGCCGGGGAACTTGACCACCGACCCGGTAGCCCGGAACAGGTAGGGCATCTCTTGGCCGGGATGCCCGGCCAGGACGTCCACCACAGTCTGGTCCAGGATGGCCGGCGCCATCTGGCTGGCGAGGAACCTCTTCCAAATGAGCGTGTAGAGCTGAAGCTCCTCGCGGCTCAGGTGCGGCCGCAGTGAGGCCGGGTCGCGGCGCACGCCGGTCGGTCGGATCGCCTCGTGGGCCTCCTGGGCCGACTTGGGCGATCGGTAGAAAGGAGGCTTGGCCGGCGCGTAGCCCTCGCCATACTGCTCCAGAATCCACTGCCGAGCCTCGGCCTGGGCGGGCGCCGCTACGTGGAGCGAGTCAGTTCGCATGTACGTGATCAGCCCGACCCGCTGGCCGCCCCCAATTTCCTTTCCCTCGTAGAGCGCCTGCGCAACGGCCATGGTCCGCTTGGCGGTAAAGCCGAGCTTGCGGCTTGCTTCCTGTTGCAGCGTGCTGGTCATGAAAGGCGGCGAGGGGTAGCGCCGGCGGTCCTGCCGCGTGACCTTTTCCACGACGTAGGCAGCCCCAGCCAGGTCCTCCACGACCCCCTGCGCCTCATCCTGGCTCCCGAGCTTCGGCTCCTTGCCCCTGATCTTGATCAGCTTGGCGACAAAGCTCGCCGAGGGGATCTGGCCCGGCGCGCCCTCCTGCGGCTCCCCGCGGCCCGCCGATCGCTGCTTCCGGAGCTCGGCCTCGATCGTCCAGTACTCCACCGGCACAAAGGCCTGGATCTCCCTCTCGCGCTCGCAGAGGAGGCGCAGCGCCACCGACTGAACCCGGCCGGCCGACAGGTTCTTGCGGCCTATCTTTTCCCGGAGGAGCGGGCTCAGCGTGTAGCCCACCACACGATCGAGGATGCGCCGCGCCTGTTGGGCATCGACGCGCTGCTGGTCGATCTCCCTGGGACTGTCAAACGCTTCCCGGATGGCCTCCTGCGTGATCTCGTGAAACTCAACTCGGTGGACGGCGATGCCCTGAAGCTGGCGCTGGAGGGCTTGGGCCAGGTGCCACGCGATGGCCTCCCCCTCCCGGTCAGGATCGGAAGCGAGAAAGACCTGGGACGCGCGTGCCGCCTTGGACTGGAGCCGCTTGACGACGTCCGCCTTGCCGGCGGGGATCACATAGCGAGGGGCAAAGTCGTGCTCGACGTCCACGCCCATCCGGTTCTGAGGCAAATCGCGGATGTGGCCCACCGACGCCTCGACGTCAAAGCCACTGCCAAGGAAGCGGCTCATCGTGCGTGCCTTCGTGGGCGACTCGACGATCACCATCTTGGGTCCACTAGCCCGGTCTTTTGCGGGTGCGGAGGGCTGGGCCTGCTTCTCACCCCTGGCAGGCACCGGGCGCTTGACGCGGGCGGCCTTGACCGGCTTTTCGGAGACAGGGGGGCGCTCCGGCGGTGCCAGCCCTTCGTGCGCAGGGGTACGTCCGAAGCGTGTGATGGCCGTTCCGCACGCCGGGCATTGCCCCCGCGTGGCAGGCCGCCCCTGCTCCCCCAAGAAGACCGGCTCTGGCGAGACCATCTCCCGCTTCTGCCGGCACTTGACGCAGTATCCTTCTACGGGCTCATCCATTCTGATCCCACCGTCCCGCACTGGTGCTCAGGCACCCTCACAGGTACCGGCTCTGACCCTGGGCCTTGAGCTGCTCGACGATCTCGCGCACCGCTTGAGCGCGGTCTTTGGGACAGATCAGCAGGGCGTCTGGCGTGTCGACCAAGATCCAGCCTTCCAGGCCGACCGCTGCCACCAGCCGCCCCGACGAAGTGTAGACGTAGCTGTCGACGCTGTCCAGAAGGATATGCTGCCCCGAGCCGTAGACGGTATTCCCGTGGCCGTCAGCTTCGGCCAGGCCGGCAAGCGCAGACCAGTTCCCAATGTCATCCCAGCCGATGTCCACGGGAAGCACGGCTACCTTGCTGGCCTTTTCCATCACGCCGTAGTCGATCGAGATCCGGGGCACGCGGTCCCACGACTCGGCCAGCACTGCGGCTTGGCGGCCGCTGCCCCAGGCTGGTGCGACCTGCCTCAGCTCGCCGTCGAGCCCCGGCAGCAGCGTCTCGATCTCCGAGAGGATGCGTGTCGCCTCCCAGACAAAGATCCCGGCGTTCCAATAGTACTCCCCACTCGCGACAAAGCGTTGGGCAGTGGGCAGGTCGGGCTTTTCTGCAAAACGCGCCACGCTGTAGGCAGCCAGGCCGTCCGTCTCGCCGAGTGGGCTGCCCCTCTGGATGTAGCCGTAGCCCACGTGGGGCTGGTTTGGCGCAATTCCCAGGGTGACCAGGTAGCCGTCGCGTGCCAGGCATCCTGCGGCGGCAATCGCATCACGGAAGGCTTGAGCGCGAGCGATGGCGTGATCGGCGGGGAAGACGGCCATCAGCGCTTCCGGATCCCGCTTCTGAAGCACCACGGCCGCAAGGCCGATGCAGGGGGCCGTATTCCTTGGCCCCGGCTCGAGGATCAGGTTGGCTTCCGGCAGGCCGGGTACCTGGCTGCGGACGGCTTCTGCATGATCCTCTCCCGTAACCACCAGGAGCCTTTCCAGTGGGATGAGAGGCAGGATCCGGTGCACCGTCTCCTGGAGGAGGGTACGGCCGCCCAACAGATCGAGGAATTGCTTCGGGGATTCGTTCCGGCTGCGCGGCCACAGCCGGGACCCCACACCGCCGGCCATGATGACGGCGTAGAAATGCTTGCTCACAGCAACCTCCTTGTTGCGTGCCGGGTTACTCGATCACATACTCGGCGCGGGACTCGCGCGCCAGAACAAAGTTCATTCCCCCAACCTGACGCACCATTCCTTTGAGTTCCATGAGCGCCAAGGTGCTGCTCACCTGCGCGATGGGCAGCCCCAAGGCTCGTCCCAGCTCGTCCACATGCAGGGGCTCGGCAGAGAGGCGGGCGAGCAGCGACGCCTCCGTTGGGTTCTCCGGGACCGCTGCACGCACCTTTGCCTGCTCGCCGACCATCGTCAGGTTGAGCTCCTCCAGGATATCGTTCACCGCGCACACCATCTTGGCGCCGTCCTGGATTAGCCGGTTGGTTCCCCGGCAGCCGCGGGCAAAGATGTTGCCCGGGACGGCAAAGACGTCACGCCCTTGCTCGCCGGCAAAGTCCGCCGTGATGCGCGCGCCGCTCCCTATGTCAGCCTCGACGACCACGGTGCCCAGCGCGAGACCGCTGATGATCCGGTTGCGGGGTGGAAAGTTGCGCGCGTCCGGCTGCGTCCCCATAGGATACTCGCTCACGAGGGCGCCGTGATCGACGATCTCGGCCGCCAAGCGCGCGTTCTGGGCAGGGTAGACGACATCCACGCCGCAGCCGAGGACGGCAAGTGTGCGGCCGCCGGCAGCAATGCAGGCGTGGTGAGCCACCGTATCAATCCCCATGGCCAGCCCACTCACGACCGTCACCCTGGCCTGGGCGAGCCCTTCCGCGATCATCCTCGCCGCCTCCTTGCCGTAGACCGACGCACGGCGTGTCCCGACGACCGCCACACCAAACTCATCATGGGGTTCAATCTTGCCCCGCACGTACAGGACCGGCGGAGGGGCATACACTTCGCGAAGGTTGCGGGGATAGGTGGGGTCGTCCCAGGTCAGGACGTGCACCCGGCCGCGGGCCAGCCTCTCGAGCTCGGCATCCAGGTTGAGCCCTCGTCTGGCCTGCACCAGCCGCCCGGCCGAATGCCTGTCCAGCCCTGCCGCTTGTAGGTCCTCGGCCGGTGCCTTCCAGGCCGCCTCTATGGTGCCAAAGTGGTCCAGCAGCGTGCGAAGCCGGACGGCTCCTATGCCGGATACTTTGTTGAAGCCAATCCAATAGCGAAGGTCGTTGCCGGACAAGTCGGTCTTCTCCTTAGCTTGGGTCCTGCCATTGTACCAGAGAGGCCGGCCTGCAGCAAATGCTCTATCTCTCCCTCCCAGAACATGGCTGGGAGGCTCGCGCGCCGGGCTTTGCAGCCAACGGAGGAACGGGGGACATTGGCCGCGCTCAGCGCAGGCCTTCCAGCAGCTCCACGACCAACCTGCCTGCCTCGAGGTCTACCTCGACGATCACCCCGGCGATGGCAGGCACCAGGATCTCTCGACCGCCCGCTCCGCGAACCACGTACACGTCGTTTGCCCCCGTGTAGAGGATCTCGTCAACTTCCCCCAGGGACTCGCCCGCGGTGGTCCACACTGGCAGACCGACGATCTGGTGCTCGTAGTACTCGCCCTCTTTCAGGGGGATGGCTTCTTCGATCGGCACCTGGAGAAGCGCGCCGCGCAGCGCCTCGGCTGCGGTCCGGTCGTCACAGCCCTCGATCTTTAGGAGTGCCTTGCCAAGGTGCAGGCGGAAGGCTTCCAGCCCGCGAGGCTGCGGGTCCTCCCCTTCCCGGCCGAGATAGACCCGCTTCAACCGGCCAAACCGGGCCGGCTCCTCAGTCAAGATCTCCACCTTCAGCTCACCGCGAATGCCGTGAGCGCCTGCGACCTGCCCGATCGCCAAGAAACGGGGCTCAGGAGCGCGTGCAAGCCGCCCTGAGCCCCGGTCCCTCTGTCGGGTCCGCCGTTGTGCGGCGTCGGTCACTAGATGATCTCCAGTGTGACGCGCCGGCCTTGGCGCGCGGCTGCTGCCCGCAACAGGGCCCGCATCGCATTGGCCACGCGGCCCTGCTTTCCTATGACGCGTCCCATGTCCTCTGCGCCAACACGCAGCTCGTAGATGGTTGCGTTTGTCCCTTCGATCTCCTCCACGTGCACCTGGGAAGGATCGTCCACCAGCGACTTGGCCATGTACTCTATGAGCTCTTTGAGGTTCATGTTCTGATTCTCCTTCTGGCTTGTCTCGGGCGAGCTCAGACTAGTCCTCGTCTTCCGAATCAAGATCCTCGTCGTCGACCTCAAGGTCCTCGTCTTCGCTCAGATCGAACTCCTCGAACTCCTCGCCGACCTCTTCCTCTTCGGGAATCGGCAGCTCTATCTCGTCGGTGACAGCCTCCGGTTGGGGCACTTCCACCGCCGGCGCTGGCTCGGGTGCGGCTGCCTGGGCACGGGCCACGATGCCCAGCTTGTCCAGCATGCGCTGTACCGCCTCCGAGGGCTTGGCTCCAACACCTAGCCAATAGAGCGCGCGCTCTGCGTCGATCTGCATCTCGGGCGGCTCGGTCCGCGGATTGTATGTGCCGATGACCTCGATGAACCTACCCTCGCGCGGTGCATTGCCGTCCGCAATCACCACACGGTAATGAGGCTGTTTCTTGGCACCCACTCGGCGTAGTCTGATTCTTACCATCTCGTTCGTTTCCTCCTTACGATCTATCCGGTTCTGGTTGGTGGCTGGTGCACAGCCTATTATACCACACTCTGTCCGGCTTGTCATCCCGGACGGAGCCCAACACATCGGCCGCCGTCTGCTCCCTACTCCCGTATCCCGAGGCGGCACAGCGACGCTAATCCCCGAGGCCTCCCAGCATCCCGCCCAGGAGCCCCCGCAGCCCGCCCCGACGGCCGTGTCTGCCGTCGCCCCCCAGCTGCTTCATCATCCGCTGCATCTGCCGGAACTGCGCCAAGAGGTCGTTTACCTCCATCACCGACTTGCCCGAGCCGCGGGCAATACGGCGCTTGCGGCTGGCGTTGATGATCCGCGGGTTGCGCCGTTCCATCACTGTCATGGAATTGATGATCGCCTCGATTGCCTTGAGCTGCTGGTCGGTCACATCCGGCGCGACGCCCTTGGTCAGCTGCGACATCCCGGGGATGAGCTCCAGGATCTGGCTCAACGGCCCCATCTTCTTGATCTGCTGGAGCTGGTCGCGAAAGTCCTCCAGGTCGAACTCGCCCTTGGTCAGCTTCCGGCCCATCCGCTCGGCCAGTGCCGGGTCGACCGCCTCCTGCGCTTTCTCGATCGCCGTGAGGACGTCGCCCATGCCCAAGATGCGACCCGCCAGGCGGTCGGGGTAGAACACCTCGAGGGCATCCGTCTTTTCGCCCACACCCAGGTACTTTATCGGCACGCCCGTGACGGAGCGAACCGAGATGGCCGCACCGCCGCGTGCGTCGCCGTCCACCTTTGTGAGAATAAGCCCGGTAATCCCCACCTGCTTGTTGAACTCGTCCGCTACCCGGACGGCGTCCTGGCCGGTCATTGCGTCCACCACCAGCAGGACCTCTTTGGGGAAAGTCCGTGCCTTGACCTGCTCCAGTTCGTGCATCAACTCCTCGTTGATGTGCAGGCGGCCTGCCGTGTCCAACAGCACGACGCTGTATGCGGATTCCCGCGCGCGCTTGACGGCATTGGCACAGATATGGGGCGGTGACACCTTGTTCCCCTCGCTGTGCACCGGGATGTCAAGCTGGCGCCCCAGCACTTCGAGCTGGGTAATAGCCGCCGGACGCTGTGTGTCCGCCGCGACCAGGAGCGGCCGCTGCCCGCTCTTGCGCAGGCTGAGCGCCAGCTTGGCGGCCATCGTCGTCTTGCCGGAGCCCTGTAGACCAACCAGCATGACCACGTGCGGAGAAGGTCCAGACAGGTCCAACCGCGACGGCTCGCCCAGCGTGCGGATCAGCTCCTCGTGCACCACCTTGATGACCGTCTGCGCCGGCGTCAGGCTTCGCAGCACCTCGGCGCCCACTGCGCGCTCGCGGACGCGCGCCATGAACTCCTTGACCACCTTGAAGTTGACGTCTGCCTCCAGCAGGGCAAGTCGCACCTCCCTCAGGGCGACATCGACATCCGCTTCGCTTAGCTTGCCCCGGCTGGAGAGGCGGCTGAACACAGCCTGGAGCTTGTCCGACAGGTTCTCAAACAAGGTTCGCCTCGTCTCTCATCCGCGCACACAATCCGAACCTCTATTCTACGGCAAGAAACGAGAGGCGTCAAACAATGCTGGCGACCGGGCTTCCCTGGACTCCCCTATCCCTACCTGGTCCGCTTCCAGCAAAAGCCGGGGTCGCGCTTGGCACGGAGGCACCAACAGCGCGCTTGCATGGACCGGTCAAAGGCCGGCCAAAAGGGGCGGGGCAGGTTCCGAAAGTCACCCTCTGGGAGGGCAGGTGCTTCCACAAAGGTATCGACAAAGAGCAGCCGTGCACCGGGATGGGCCTCCGCATAATCCAGCAGCGCTGCCATGGCTTTGCCGGTGTAGGTGGTCTCCAGCGGCAGCCCTTCGGCCAGTCGCACCCGCCGCATGGCCTGCATTCCTTTCTCCGTGGGGTGGGCATAGCCGACGCCCATGTAGCCGTCCAGTAGGGGGACGTCGTCCGGCTCAAGGACCACCTCTGGCACTGCCCGATCGCGCTGCCTCAGGAACCTTGCCGCCCGGTTGGCGAGGCGCGCTATCTTAGCCCTGTCGGCCTGGTCTTCTTCGATGACTCGTACGCCCACGACCTTGGAAGAGAGGCCTGCCAGCCGTGCCCCCAGCAAGAGGCCGGCAAAGGTACCGCACGAGCCGACCGCACAGAAGATGGCATCCGGTTCCTTCTCCCGGGCTTCCCTGATTTGTGCCTGGACCTCGAGAGCTGCGTTTACGTAGCCCAGGATGCCGAGCGTTCCCGAGGCACCTGGGTAGATGAAGTAGGGCGGCCGGCCGGTCTTGGCCAGCCAGCGCCCATACTCGACCACAAACGAGAGCACGAGCCCTACATAGTCCCCGCAAAAGTGGGCGTCGATGCCCAACGGGGGCGAGCGCCGGAGGTTCTTGAGCGCCTCGTCGGTGATCGGCTGGCAGTAGTACGAACACACCGGCCGCATTCCCAACTGGCGGGCGATCACCGCCGCGGCCAGCGTGTGGTGCGATCCGAGCCCGCCGCCAGTGAGCACCGCCCGCGCCCCCTTCTGCACGGCATCGGCAAAGACGAACTCGAACTTGCGGATCTTGTTCCCGCCATAGACGGGGTGCGTCAGGCCGTCGCGCTTGACCCACAGGTCGGCGCCCACCTCCGCCGACAGGCGCTCCATTCGCTCCAGGAGCGTCGGCAGGTCCGCCAGCGGAAGCCATCGCACACGGTCCCGCAGGCCGGGGAATACGTGGAACAGGGGCCGCGGCGGCAGCCCGGTCACGATGCCCGGCTGACCAGCCTTCGGAACACCCGCCACGGCCAACCCGAGGTCAGGTGATTGGGATTGTTCAACCCCCACGTGATGCCTCCGCTACAGAAAAAGGAGACGTTGACCCGCCCGCTCTGCAGCGGGATCACCGTCGAGTTTCGGCAGACGGACATGTCCGCCAGAGTGCGCGAGATGACCGCATCGTAGGCCGCCGTGACCAGGCGGCTGCGGAACAACCGGTGCGTGGCGGCCTGCCACCCCTTGGAACGCGCCAGGGATGCAAAAAGGGCGTTTGCCTTGCCGATCGCGCGGTAGTGAAGGGTGACGCTGCCGCCGGCAAAGAGCGGCACGACCGACCACGCCAACCGGCCGCCGTGCCCCTGCCACAGCCGGTCGCGGCCCGCCTCCCGCACCAGCGACTCAAGCACCTGGCGCGTCGCGCGCACTAGGACCACATCCGGCTGCCCGGGGAAGCGCGCCAGCGGCGCCAGCAGAAGCCCCTGCGTGGGGAACGCAAGCCTGGGAGCCAGGTGCTCCTCAAAGTGCCCATCGGGCGGCTTCAGGCCCAGCACAACCGGCGCCCACCGGCAGACCTCGATCGATCCGGCCATCACGCGCAGCGCCGCTCCTTCGCCTGCCAGCCAGACGGCCTGGCAGTACGACACCCCCGTGAACGGCTCTGTCTCAGCGTATTCGGCGGCGAACCGCAGGACGCGCACGCCGACCGGCGGCGGGTCCAGGCTCATCACGTCGATCATCGGGCCTCCGCCGGGTCAGGCTCGGGCGGGATGTCGGGCAGCCAGAACCGCTCTCTGCTCATCAGACTGGGGAATTGGTTCCGCAGAGCCCCGGCCAGGAACTGCCGCGCCAGCGTGCCCTGTCGCCGGCGCGGCGTCTCGCCCATGGCCCACTGCACTATCTCCAGCAGGTGCACCACTGGGCGCCGGCTCGGATCCACGAACCGGGCAGACGACATCATCTCCAGGCAGCCCGAGCAGTAGACGCACGTGGCATCCGCCGGCATCTGCCGGTGTTCTCGCGACGTGCGCCGCGCCGCAAGAAGGAGCCGGAAGGGGTCATAAGCCGACGCGTGCGCAAAGCCCCCGCCGATGCCGCAGCATAGCTGGGTATCGCCATGGCCCGGCGCCTCGCGCACCTCCACGCCGCACGCCTCCAACACCTGCCTGGGCAGGTCGCAAAAGCCCGGCGCCACGGTTCGGGCATGGCACGAGTCCTGCACCGTGACCGACCGGTACGGGGGCCGGGCCGAGGGCTGCTCAGGAGCTGTCATTCCGAGGGAGCGTAGCGACCGAGGAATCTCTGCGTGCGCCCGAAACGCAGTAGAACAAGGTGCATCGCCGCGCTCAGCGTGGCAGGTCTCGTGCTTTCTGGACAGCCCCCAATACCCCTCGCTCCGCAGCCGCTCAAGGAGGATCTGCTGGAAGGGGAGGAATTCGATCCCGCCGAAATCGGCGCCAAACTGCGGCAGGACATTCCGCAGGAGGTTGAGCCCCGCCGTGCACACCAGGTACACCCGCTCGGCGCCGAGTTGCCCGAACCAGAGTGTTAGGCGCCGCGCCACCTGCTCCACCGCCTCGTACAGCCCCATGCGGAAGAGCATCTCCCCGCAGCAATAGTCCAGCCCACCTCGGATCTCCAGCCCCTCGAATAGCCGCGAAAAGGTCAGGTAGGGCGTCGTGACTAGGTTGCAGCCCGCATACAGGAACTCGCGCGCCGGGCCGCCCTGCCGCCAGCGCGCGACCGCCTGGCGCTCGTCCCCCGGCAGGCGATCCAGGATGTACGTTCGAAAGTTAGGGCGCGCGTGAGGCAGAAACCACGCGGCCCGCGCCGGCAGCCCCTCGCGCAGGTAGGCCGCATGCCAAAGGTCCAGGACGAGGTTGGCGGGCCGGCACTCTTCGGGGCACACCTGGTTGCACGCCAGGCACGATGTGCAGTTGCGTAGGACGATCGATGACGGGTCGCCATCCATGGCCCCCGATCCCTGGTCCATCGCCCGCAGCCGCTCGATCTCCGCCCTGGCCTCCGGAAGCGGCAGGCGCATCACCGGGCATTGGTGAAAACACTCTCCGCAGCCGGTGCAGCACGCCGAGTCGAACGGCGCACGCGTGTAGGGACGGTACACTAGCTCCTCCCACTTTGACTCAGGACAATAGCGCCCTCGGGGCAGGCATCCGCGCACAAGCCGCAGCCAAAGCAGGCGCCGGCCAGCTCCGCCTTCCCGTCGCGCAGCGCCCGTGCGCCAAACGGGCAGACATCCACGCACGCCCCGTGCCCGGTGCACCGCCCCACGTCCGTAACGGCCGTCCAGTCGCCCCGCAGCAGCGGATAGGCACGCTGCCCCAGCTCACGGTTCAGGAGGTATGGCACGCACCCGCACGTGCAGCAGTTGCAGATGACATACTCGTTCTCCTGGTTCACCGGGCAGTGGACAAAGACCATCTGCCACAGGCCCTGCCTCCGGCACGCTTCCACGATCTGCTTGGCCTCTTCCTTGCCGATCTCGCGGTAGTCCTGCGGGAAGGCGCGCCGCCACGCCTCCACGCCGGTGCGGATGACGATGTCGGTCTCCAAGGGGTGGTTGCAGCCATGGTGCGTCCCGCGGCAGCGGCAGGGCCCCACGGCCATGGCACCCTCCAGCCCGTCGATCATCTCCAGCACCCTCGGCGCCGGCATGGGGCGCCCGGTGTCTCCCAGGTAGCCGAAGGGCGCCGCCACCGCCCAGCGCAGCACCTCCCGCACCAGACGGTTCTCGCCAGTGCGGCGATGCCGGCCGCGCAGCAGCTGGTAACCCCAGCCGAGCGCCGGAAGCTCGATATAGCGCGCAAACAGGTACAACGTCCACCGGCGAAAACGGCTCTGCTCGGCGCTGACGGCATGCACGCCCGACATCAGGGCCGCTCCGCGCTCTGGCACGCCTCAACCGGTGGCGTCGAGCCTGCCGCCGGCGGCTCGCACGCCACGGCTCTGCCGACCCAACTCTCGGCCGCCCTGAGCCTGACGAGAGGCCGGATCGCGCTCGGGAAGGGCAGCGATACCCCCCCATCAGCCTCTCTCCCCATCCAGGCCTGGGCGAGTGCCGCCGCGGCTGTGCCGGCCCAGCGCGCCTCTACCAGGCGAAGGATCCCGGCAGCCTCCCCCTCCTCCCCCGACAAGCCCTTCAACACTGCCCGCATGAGAAGAAGGGGAGCGGAAGGGCCGTCCGCAGCCTGCGCGCCCTCCAGCGCACTCTCGGCCGCCGGCAAATCGCCCTCACGGTATCGCAGGGCAGCAGCAAGTGCCTCGTGGAAACCGCTGGCCGGCAGGTCCATCTCCGGCAAGCGCGCCTTTCGCTGCAGGTCAAAGGCGTAGTAACGACCCTGGCTGCCGGGGACTTCGGTGTCGCTCACCCAGAAGCGTCCCAGCCCCGGCTGCATCACCAGCGACCAAGAGGTCAGGCTGCGGCAGATTGTCGCCCGCGCGGCTGGATTGGGGTGCAGGAACCCTTCTCCCTCGCGCGGGTAAGGATCGCGCAGGAATCGGGCACATGTGGCGGGCGTGATCTGCCCCCGCGCAGCGGAAAGCAGCTGATCGTAGGCCGTGAAGCGGGGGACGCAAACCCACGCCGCCGACTCCGGTAGCCGGCGGCTGTCTCCCCGCCGGTCGTGCGGCGCCAGCTCATCCGAGCGAAAGCAGTTGGTGGACCAGATAGTGTCTCCCTCCATCTCGCGCACCGCGTGCACGCCACCGGCCGTCTCCAGCGCCACTGCCCGGCCTTCGCGGGCACTGCCGACGATCACGATGTCCGCCAAGGGACGGGGCAGGGTGCGGACGATGGTATCTACCGCCTCACCCAGCGTGGCGGCATATTGGAGGAGCCGGCGAAGGGTCAGGATAAAGGGCACCACGGGCAGGCGCACGCCCTGCACTAGGTGATGGTCCCTGAGGTAGGTGTTGTCCCATGCCACCGAGATTCCGGCGTCGTTCATCCCCGCGTTGGCACCGACCGTGCCCACGGTGTTCACGGTAAAGAACGGGATGCCCTCGTGGGGATTGTACAGAAGCATGGCGAGGTAGGGCTGGATGAGCGCGTGCTCCGGCTGCATCAGGTCATAGTTGTAGCCGTGCAGCAGCGTTCCGTCCGCCGTGGCGGGCCCAACAGCTGCAAACTCGGAGCAGCCAGAGACGAGGAGGATCTCCCAGATCGCCGTGCTGACCAGTGCCTCCACCAGGTGCACGCCGGCCCCGTCGGCGATGCCCTGCATCTCAGCCGCATGCTCGGCTTCCAGGGTGCGCCGATAGGCGGAGGCGTAGTAGAAGAGCATCGGCCGTGCAAGAACCCGCGGTACCGGCACCTGGCTGGTCACGTAGGCGTAGGCTGCCTGCCGAAAGCCATGGATCAGGTCACGGGCCAGCGTCCCCTGCTGATAGCCCATCTCATACGGGCTACCGCTCAGGTACAGGGCCGTCAGCCGGCCGTGGCGCTCCATGTGGGAGCCGGCCATCACCCGCTCGTGCTCGACGGGCGGCAGCACATGCGCGCGCGCACGCCGCCAGGCCCGGGACGCATCCGCCAACTTCATCCTGCCCCTCCTCTGATCGGCTGCCCACGACCTCCCGGCGCAGCCACCCCGCGCCGGCCGGGCTGCACCCTACGACAGGCCGCGCGGCTCCTCCGGAGCGCCGCGGTGCTCAGACTGAGCCCGCTCGGCCACATACCTGCGCAGCGCGGCCATGTCACGTGGAGCGATGCGCAGCAGCAGGAGAGAGACGATGATCCCGCCGCTCAGGAGAAGAGTGGCGGCCCCCTGAAAGGCAACCCGGAGATTGCCTTCCGCCAACCCCTGCTGTGCGCCTACATACTCGCTAACGGCGCCGATCGCAAAGCCTGTCAGTGCCGAGATGGCGCTCATTACCACGCCATCCGCCGCAGTCGCCGAAGAGCGCGTCTCCGGCGGAACGACATCGTACAGGATCACATTGATGGCCGGCATGATCAGGTAGCCAAAGAGCCCCAGGAAGAAGCCGGCAACTAGCACCGCGGTCAGGTCGGTCAGGGAGAATACCACGATGCTCAGTGCGAGCGCTCCCGACGTCGAAAGCAGCGCGACCCACACCGCCGAGCGCTCCGTCCGGCGCCGCAGGCGGTCGATCATCCAGCCGCCCAGGATCGTGCCCACCACAAAGCCGAGAACGGCCGGCAGGAGGGCCAGCGCTGCGACGTCCGAGTTGGGCGCAATCTGCCTGCGCACCAGGTAAGCGGGTGCCCAGAAGGAAAAGGCCCACCAGGTCGAGCCCTGGCAGCCGTCCAGCAGGTAGACCAGCCAGGCGCTCGGAATGCGCAGCGTCCGCTTCAGTGCAGGCCAGGTGAAGCGGCCGGAGTAGACGCCGCCATCGAGCACCTCGTCCTCGGAGGCACCCCGTGCCGGCTCCCGGACAAAGAAAAAGATCAGGACGCCCAGGACGAGCCCTGGGAGGCCAAAAATGCCAAAGAAGCGGCGCCAGCTCTCGGTTCCGAGCAGCCCGGTGATGGCCAGCGCCAGAACGCTGCCCAGGGCAAAGGTGGCTCCCATCAGCCCCATCACCGCCCCGCGCGACCGGCGCGGCACCAGGTCGCCCATCATCGGGTACGCCGATGTCGTAAAGGCCGCCTGGAAAAAGGCCATCCCCGCCCGCGCCGGCAGAAGCTGCGCCAGGTTCTGTACCCGGCCCGTCACCCACGTGATGGCCGACCAGAACAGCACAGCGATGCCAATGACGTTGCGCCGCTTCCACCGATCCCCCAACAGGCCGAAGAAGATGACGCCTACAATCAGCGTGGCATCCGTGGCCGACCGGATCAGCCCGAGGTGAAAGTCGTTGAGGCTTAGGTCCCTGCTCAGCGGCTCAAAGATCGGCCCCAATAGCTCCCGGTCGGCCACCTTGATGGTGTTGACCAGCATGAGCACGGCGATGACAAAGATAAGGTATCCGAGGCTTACCGGCCCACGCTTCTTGCCTCTTTCTTCCATGCTCCCTCCCCCTCCTGCCCGTTGTCGCGACCTCGGTCGCGACCTTGCAGCCGTCACCGGCTATTCCTCAGCGCCCTGCGCAGACCGCGCCTGGATCCGCTTGAGCATGGCATACGCGGCCGGCCCCACGAGTCCTTTGGCGGACCGCGCGCGCAGCGCCTGGTCCAGGTCGGCGATCAGGTCGCCGGCATCCTCCAGCCCTACGCTGGCGCGTACCAGCCCCTCTCCCGTCCACTCGCGGATGCGTGCTTTCTGCTCCGCGCCCAGGTATCCTGCGGCGTCAACATACAGGTCCGCCGGGTAGTAGAAGAGGAGGCTGCGCGCGTGGCCCAGTGACGTCGCGTAGGAAAAGAGCCGGATCCTCTCGGCCAGTGTGATGGCCGCGCCGAGTCCCGCCTTCAACTGGAACGTGAGCATCCCGCCCCCCGCCGACATCTGGCGCGCGGCCAGCTCGTGGTGGGGGTGGCTCTCGAGTCCCGGATACACCACGCGCAAGACCGCGGGATGGCCCTCCAGGAAGCGGGCGACCTGCAGCGCGGTTTCCGAGTGGCGCGCCATGCGCAGCGGCAGCGTCGCCAAGCCTCGCATGATCAGCCAGGCGTTGAACGGGCTGATCGCCCCGCCCAGATGCACCAACGCCTCCTTGCGGATGCGGTGCAGGCCGGCCGCCGGCCCAACGATCGCCCCGCCCAACGCGTCGCCGTGCCCGTTCAGGTACTTGGTCACGCTGTGCACGACATAGTCCGCACCCAGCGCCAGCGGCCGCTGCAGACAGGGGGTGGCCCAGGTAGAGTCCACCGCCAGAAGGGCCCCGGCCTCGTGTGCTATGGCGGCAATGGCCGGTATGTCGCTGATGCGCAGGACCGGGTTCGCCGGCGTCTCGACGTACACCAGACGGGTGTTCGGCCGCAGCGCCTCCCGGACCTGCTTCAGGTCGCTGGTGTCCACCAGCGTGACTTCGATGCCCTGCCGGGGCAAGTGCACGCCGAAGAGCTCGACGGAGCCCGCGTAGCAGACCTCGCTGGCGACGACGTGGTCGCCGCCCGCGAGAAAGGTGAAACAGAGCGCCGAGACGGCCGCCATGCCGGTGGCCAGCGCGAGCGCCGCTTCCCCTCCCTCCAGTGCAGCCAGCTTCTCCTCCAGCGCCCGCGCCGTCGGGTTTCCCCATCGCGCGTAGGCGAAGGGAGGCTCGGTGGATTCCATGGTGAGCGCGTCGAAGAGGCTCGACCCGAAGCCGGGCAGGCGAAATGCAGCAGACATATGTATAGCCGGCGTCAGCGCGCCGGTCGTCGGATCGGGCTCCTCTCCCGCGTGCACGGCCAGGGTGCTCAGCGCTCGCGGCCGTGCCTGTCTCTTCTTCCCTGAGTCTGCCATCGTTCCCCTGCCTTCCCAAGCCACCGTTCGCGCCCGGTCTCCTATTAGCGATACTTGATGCGGATCACCCGATGGGGTAGACTGCAAT